>NZ_NFJR01000039.1 GCF_002159975.1 Barnesiella sp. An22
AACCAGCCCTTCCCGGAGACTTCCTGCTCCGGTAAAAAGTAATGTGGTCATCTTTTTCTATAATAAAACAAAGAGACCGCCCAAAATCTCTTTTGGGTCGGCCTCTTGTTGTTGACCGGGGCGGTAGAATAAACAAAAGGGCGTCATCGGCTGTTTAGTAAGCAAGAAACTAAAAAACGAACAGCTATGAAAGAAGCCCTTGTACCGATAAAACCCGAGGTGGTCGTGAGAGTAATCGAGTGTGGCCCGCTGCGTATTGGCGGGCATGTGCGCATCCAGTTTTCCGATGGCAGTATGGTCGTAAAGCAGCGAGCCTTCATGTGCCGTTGCGGCAAGTCGGCCAACCAGCCGTTTTGCGACGGTTCCCACGCCAAGAAATAGCCGTTGCCGGTTCTTCCGGCCGAGGCCGACCTCATCCTTCATCAGGGAGAGGCCGGCATTTTTTATGGATAGTGCAGAGGGGTAGACCGGGTTCGACCCGAGCCCAAATGAAAACCCGTGGTTTTCATTTGCCTCAGCGCTCACCTTTCACTATCTTTGAAGAAGATAGGGAGCGGCTCGGTATAGCCAAACCTCGAAAACTGTGTTTTCGGTTTGTCACTACTCTCACCTTTCGCTATCTTTGAAGAAGATAGGGGGCGGCTCGGTATAGCCAAACCTTGAAAACCCGTGGTTTTCCTTTGTCTCTGCGCTCACCTTTCACTATCTTTGTACAAGAAAAACATACAACAGCATAATAGATTATGGTAGAAATTGGAACGGTACTGACCCCTGTCGGTAAAAAAGCATTGCTCTGCGGTAGCGGAGAGTTAGGAAAAGAGGTTGCAATCGAGTTGCAACGCTATGGTGTAGAGGTGGTTGCGTTGGATAAATATGCCAATGCTCCGGCCATGCAGATAGCTCATCGCAGCCACGTGCTGTCGATGCTCGACGGTAAGAAACTGCGCGAAGTGATTGAGGAGGAACGCCCCGATTACATTATTCCCGAGGTAGAGGCTATTGCTACCGATACGTTGGTGGCTCTCGAGAAAGAGGGCTACTCGGTTACCCCTACGGCTACGGCCGCTTACCTGACGATGAACCGTGAAGGCATACGCCGTCTGGCCGCCGAGCAACTGGGTTTGCCCACCTCGCCCTATCGGTTTGCCTCGACCCGCGAGGAGTTCGAAGCTGCCGTGAAAGAGATAGGCATGCCTTGCGTGGTGAAGCCCATTATGAGCTCGTCGGGTCACGGACAGAGTGTCGTACGTACCGCCGATGATATAGACCACGCCTGGCACTATGCCCAGGAGGGTGGCCGTGCCGGAGCCGGTCGGGTGATTGTCGAAGGTTTCGTGAAGTTCGACTACGAGATTACCCAGCTCACCGTGCGCCACTCGGCCGGGACTACCTTCCTCAAACCCGTCGGTCACATACAGGTCGATGGCGACTATCGAGAGTCGTGGCAGCCGCAAGCCATGTCGCCGAAGGCCTTGGAGCGCGCTCAGGAGATTGCCCGCAAGATTACCGACGCTCTGGGCGGTTACGGCATCTTCGGGGTCGAGTTGTTTATCAAGGGCGACGACGTGCTCTTCAGCGAGGTTTCACCTCGTCCGCACGACACCGGTATGGTGACGATGATTTCGCAAGACCTCTCGCAGTTTGCCCTGCATGCTCGCGCCGTGTTGGGCCTGCCCGTTCCCGGCATTCGCTTCTACGGTCCCTCGGCCTCGCGTGCCATTGTGGTCGAAGGCGATACCGACAAGGTGGTATTCGGCAATCTCGACCAGGTACTCGCCGAAGAGGGTGTGCAGATACGTATCTTCGGTAAACCCGAAGTGGTGGGTCACCGCCGTCTGGGTGTGATTCTGGCTATCGCCGATACCGTAGAGGAGGCTCGTGCCAAAGCCGACCGTGCCTACCAGAAACTACAGATAAAGGTTTTGCCCCGATAAGGGCATTCGCTTCGGTCAAATAGAGACTGAATATAGAATCTGGAAATAAAGACAAGAGGCCGACCCAAAAGAGATTTTGGGCGGTCTCTTTGTTTTATTATAGAAAAAGATGACCACATTACTTTTTACCGGAGCAGGAAGTCTCCGGGAAGGGCTGGTT
>NZ_NFJR01000004.1 GCF_002159975.1 Barnesiella sp. An22
TTCTAGGGCAATTGGAGGTATTCTTTTTATCTTTAGCTAAGATACAAATTTTATATTACATTGGCAATCAATTCGTTATAAAGTTTTATTCTTTTTACGACAGTCCCTAGTTAATCCTACATTTTTAATTCATAATTTTTTTTACGAATGAACAAATTCTACTTGTCCATAGCGGTGCTGTGTGCATCGTTATGTGCAGGTGGTGCATGTGCTCAGGAGCCGGTCCGTCGGGTGTTTACGCTGGACGAGATTTTCGACCTGGCCGATCGCAACAGCAAGACACTGCGCCCCTCGTTTACGGCAATCGATGAGGCTAACGAGGCGGTGAGAGTCGCCAAAAACGACCGCTTACCCGACATAGATGTCTCGCTTTCTTTTAGTTACTTGGGCGATGGAACCCTGATGGAGCGTGATTTCACGCAGGTGGAACGGGCTCCGATGCCTCACTTGGGAAACAACTTTGCACTGGAGGTTTCGCAAATCATCTATTCGGGTGGAGCCGTTTCGAACGGTATCGCCATAGCACAGTTGCAAGAGCAGAATGCCCGGCTCGACTGGGCCAAAGACCGCAACAAGGTGCGTTTCCTGCTGGCGGGTTACTACTTCGACCTCTTCAAGCAGCTCAATCTGATCAAGGTTTATGAGCAGAATATCGAGCAGACCAAACAGTTGCTCAAGGATATACGGGCCAAGCAGGGCGAGGGTCTGGCGTTGAAAAACGACATCACCCGCTACGAGCTGCTGCTCTCGGACCTCGAGTTTACCGTCGTGCAAATCAAGAACACGCTGGGTATCCTCAACCGCAACCTGGTTACCAACCTGGGGCTCGACGAGTCGGTATGGATCGAGCCCGACACCACCCTGCTGTCGCGCACGCTGCCCATGGGCGATGCGGCCTACTGGCAAAACGAGGCGATGGAAAACTCGCCCGAACTGAAGCAGTTGGCTCTGGCCGTGCAGATGAACAAGCATCAGGATAAAATCGTGAAGTCCGACCGCCTGCCCAAGATTGCCCTCATGGCCGGCAACCATTTCGACGGCCCTATCACCATCGAGGTTCCTCCCATCAACAAGAATTTCAACTACTGGTATGTAGGCGTAGGGATAAGTTACAATCTGGCTTCGCTCTACAAGACCAACAAGGCGGCCAGCCGCAGCAAGCTGACCATACGCCGCACACAGGAGCGATATGACGACGCGAGCGAACAGACCGGACTGGTCGTGCAGGCGGCCTATGTGCGCTATATCGAGGCCTATGAACAGCTGGTTACCCGCAAGAAGAACGTAGAGCTGGCCGGCCAGAACTACACCGTCATCGCCAACCGCTACAAAAACGAGCTTGCGCTCATCACCGATATGCTCGATGCGAGCAACTCCAAACTCTCGGCCGAGGTACAGCTGGCCAATGCGCAAATCGACATCGCTTTCAATTATTACAAACTTCTTTATTTAACAGGTACATTATAAATCGTTTACAGCTATGAATAAGAAATCACGCAAAATAGTATTCAACGTCGTGGCCATCGCCTTGCTGGTGATTGGTTTTGTATGGGTATGCTCGCGATTTGTCCATCTGGGACGGGTCGAGTATACCGACAATGCGCAGGTACGTCAGCACATCGTACCGGTAAACAGCCGGTTGCAGGGCTTTATCAAGAAGATTTATTTCGAGGAGTATGAGCCGGTGCACAAGGGCGACACGCTGTTGCTCATCGAGGATGCCGAGTTCCGCCTGCGGGTGGCTCAGGCCGAGGCCGACTACCAGAATGCGCTGGCCGGCCGCAGCGCCATGGGTACGGCCGTATCGACGGCCCACAACAACCTGGCCGTGTCGGATGCCGGTATCGAGGAGGTAGAGGTGCTGCTGAAGAATGCCGAGAAAGACTACGAGCGTTACAAGAAGCTGCTTTCCGAAGAGGCTGTGACGCAACAGCAATACGACGGGATGAAGACCAATTACGAGGCCTTGAAGGCCAAGTATGAGATGCTGGTGCGGCAGAGACGTTCGGCCTCGCTGGTGAAGGATGAACAGGCGCAACGCCTCGACCAGAACGAGGCTGCCGTGGCTGTGGCCGAGGCGGCTCTCGACCTGGCCAACCTGAACTTGTCGTACACGGTGGTGCTGGCTCCCTGCGACGGGGTGACTTCGCGCAAGACCATTCAGGAGGGGCAGCTCATTCAGCCGGGGCAGACACTGGTGTCGATTGTCGACGAGGCCGAGAAGTGGGTCGTTGCCAACTACAAGGAGACCCAGACGGCCCACATTGCCAAGGGGATGCCGGTCGACATGACCATCGATGCCATTCCCGGGGTGGTCTATAAAGGTCGGGTGCAGTCCATCTCGAAAGCTACGGGTGCCCAGTATTCGCTGGTACCGCAAGACAACTCGGCCGGCAACTTCGTGAAGGTCGAGCAGCGTATCCCGGTGCGTATCGTCTTTTCGGAGGAGAACTCGCCCGAGGATATGGACAAGCTGCGGGCCGGATTGATTGAACGTAGAGTGTGAGGTAAAGTATCGCGACCATGACTCCGCTCGATGACTTGATGCGCCGGGTGCCCGCCTTCAAGGAGTGGGTGCCCATGTGGGCGCGGGTAGTGTCGTTTCTCTTTTGCATTCTGGTGTTCCAGTGCTCGGGGGGTATCTACCTCTCGTCGGTGAGCGAGATGATGGGGGCCACGACGCTGATGCAGGAAGATATACTCATGGCCGGTTATGCCTCGTTTATCGGCATTACGATGATTTTCCCCGTCCTGTTCCGGCTGAAATTCAGGTTGCCGACACGCACCATTCTGCCCATCGTGGCCGTGGGGCTTATCGTGGGCAATATCATCACGATGAGCACCGACAACCTGATGGTACTGGCGATAACCTGTTTCTTCACGGGAGTGTTGCGCATGTGGGGAACCTTCAAGTGCTTCTCGTCGATACAGTTGCGCATCACCCCCACGCGTAACTTTGCCGTATTCTTCCCGGTTATCTACCTCACGGTATTTGGCTGCATACAATTCTCGGGGCTGGTCACCACCTACCTCACCTACTTTTACAGCTGGCACTACATGCACTACCTGGCCGTAGGGCTGTTGCTGGTGGTGATTGTCCTATCGCAGTGGCTGCTGCGCAAGTTCTATCTGCGTCCGCCGCTGCCGCTCTTCGGCATCGACTGGCTGGGTGCCGTGCTCTGGAGCGTGGTGCTGCTGCTCATCGCATTTGCCTTTAACTACGGCGACTATTACGACTGGTTCGACTCGCCCTACATACGGCTGGCACTGGTGTGTGCGGCTCTGTTTCTCTTCCTGAGTCTGCAGCGCATGTGGCACATACGTCACCCCTATATCGAGCCCGAGACCTTCAAGTACTGGCACTTCGGCACGGTGGTGCTCCTCTTCTTCGCCCTCAACTGCCTGTCGGCCACCTCGACGGTGCTGCAAGGAGCTTTTACGGGAGGCATCCTCCACTACGATTCGCTCAATGCCATCTCGCTCAATGTACCCGGTCTGCTGGGTGTCGTAGCCGGGGCACTCCTGTCGCTACTGCTCCTGGCCCGCTGGCAGATGAGTTACAAGACGGTGACCTTCATCGGGTTTGTGCTGATGGTGGCCTATCAGTTGGTGATGTACTTCTTGATTTCGCCCGACATGAATATCGAGCGGCTCTACCTGCCGCTCTTCCTGAAGAATGCGGGCAATGTGATGATTTATGTGACCCTGACTACCTATCTGTCGCAGATTGTGCCCTTCCGGCACTTCTTTCAGGCCCTTTGTGCCGTGGGTTTCGTGCGCGAGGGGATAGGTGGCCCCATCGCTTCGGCGCTGGTGGCCCGGGTCTTCAAGATGGCGATGCAGTCGAACTACTACACCCTGGGCGGCTCGCTCGATGCCGTGAACCCGCTCACGGACCAGGTACCTTTCTCGGCCTACTTCGGCGAGTTGCAGCGGCAGGCTACGCTGGTCTCGATCAAGCAGGTGTTCGGCTATGCCGTGTTGCTGGGTATCCTGTTCCTCATCGTGATACTCTTCACCCGGTATGCGCGCATTACGCATCGTGTCAAGCTCTTCCGCGTGCCGGTCGTAGGCCGGCTCTTTGCCATCAACCTCTCGCACGAGCGGATGGAAGAGAGTGAACAAGCCGAACGGTAATGACGCTTGAATGATTCAGATAAAAACACAGCCCGCTTTTTGGCGGGCTGTGTGCGTAATTGAAATGTCGATATTGAATTACTCTGTGGCAGGCTCGGACTGTACCTCCAACTCTTCGTCGTCTTGTTCAATCTCTCTCCTCAGCTCTTCGAGAACCTTTCCCTTATAGGTGAAATATTTGGCCCCTTGATAGGTGCCCGACGTATTGCGCTTGTCTTCGGGCATGAAAGTCCCTACAAAGGGCGAGAGTTTATAGATGCGGCCATCGTATTCGATGGAGTTGTCGCTGGCTACTTTTACCTGTATACCCGTGGGAATGAATGTAATATATTCGCCAATAGGAATACCGACCAGACTGAACCGGAAGCGTTCGCGCTTGACTACTCTCTTGTTGTTGGTTGGGGGGCAGTCGTTACCCGGTTCTTGAATGGGCCTGTTGTCGCGATACTCTGTGATGACAGCGTCGTCGATGGTTTGGGCTATGTCCTTGAATATGTCTAAAGCAACTTGTGGCGGCACATTGAAAAACTCTCTGTTTTGGCGAATCCGTAGGTCGGTTAATCGGTCTATGGTTTTGTGTACGAGCTTTTCGACCTCGTTGAATTTTACGGTCTTGATGGTCGCATAAATCTCGAAAGGCAATGGCACGGCGGTATTATCCAGTTCTTTGGAGCGAATATCGACCGGGCGGGCACTCTTCCCGATTTTGACCCAGTCTTCACGAAAACTGGGATTGGTCAAAATATATACATATCCGGGTTCTGTCGTGGTATTCATATTGAATAAGGCTTTGCAATAACAGTAGTGAGAGGGGGTGCAGACACAAGTGAAAATTCACCGGTTCCATTGGGTTGACTATGCCGAACCACATCCTCTCTTTTACAAAGATAGCTATTTGAGGGTAAAGATTTAGGTTATTTGTAAAAAATATCATTTCGAGCAGGATCTCGGCCCTTCGCCGCAAGTATAAATAAGTTTAAAGACCGGGTAAGAGCCAGCCGGTTAAGCCGGTTTTTGCGTAATTTCGCAGTTGTTTTGAAATATTACCAATTATGAACGGGAAGAGGAGTAAGGCGGAGTGGCTGCGGCGCTATGCCAGTTTTGTAGTTATTCTTTTTGTAATCGCTTTCGGTACCTCCTTGTCTATACGGGCCAACCTGGGCTCGTCGCCTATATCGGCTCCCCCCTATATCTTGTCGTTGGTCCCGGGAGTGAACCTGACGATGGGGCAGCTCACCATCTGCATGCACGTGTTTTTCATCACCATTCAGATTCTGTTGCTGCGCCGTAATTTCGAGGCCCGGCAGTATACCCAGATTCTGGTCTCTTTCCTGTTCGGATTCTATACCGACCTCACGATGTGGTTGACCGGTTTCCTGCAAATCCCCTTCGACATCAACCCCATGATAGGTTATCCCTTGCGATTCATCGAGCTGCTCATCGGTGGTGCCGTGTTGGCATTCGGCATTGCGTGCGAGGTGCGTTGCGACTCGCTGATGCTGGCCGGTGAGGGGCTGCCGCTGGCCATATCGAAGTTTCTGAAAAAGGATTTCGGCAAGGTGAAGATCTGTTCCGATACTTCGCTGGTGCTCATCGGTACGATATTCATGTTCATCTTCTTCGGTCTCTGGAGCTGGGAGATGGTTGGTGTAGGTACACTCGTCTCGATGTTTTACGTGGGCTTTATGGTTCGGGTATTCGCCCCGCACATCGGGTGGCTCGACCGCATCTTTATCCCCAAGGCCGAACGGCAGGCTGCTGCGATTGTGGCTGCCGACGAGTGGAGCGGCAACCGCATCATCACCATCGCCCGCATGTATGGCAGTGGGGGCAATGCCGTGGGCGAGGCTGTTGCCCACTGGTTGGGCTGCCCCTGTTACAACCGGCAGATTATAGACCAGACGGCCCGGGAGATGGGCTACTCGACCGACTTTGTGGCCCAGACCGAGCAGAATCTCCCCACCAGCCGCCTGTGGGAGTTGATATTTGCCGATAGCGGTATACCCGCCTCGATGAACCCCTCGAAGGACGATGCCATCTATGTGAACCAGAGCCGTACCATCCGTGAACTGGCTCATAAGGGCGAGTGTGTCATCATCGGCCGGTTGGGCAACTGGATTCTCCGCGACGACCCGCACGTGCTGCGTGTCTTCATCACCTCGGGCCGAGACTTTGCCGTGAAGCAGCTGGTCGACAAACTCCATATTTCGCCCGAAGAGGCTGCCCGTAAAATCGAGCGGGTGAATACCGGTCGGGCCAATCACTACTGGCACTACACCGGCAAACAGTGGACCGATATTGCCGGCTACGACTTGGTAATCAATACCGAACGTACCGGCATCGATGGAGCCGTGGATATGATTCTGCGTGCTTTCAAGAATGTGAAGTAGGGGATAGTCGGGTAGTAGCTTCTTCCCTTTTGATGTTTGTGCAATCTATTTTTGGACTGCGTGGCTGCCTTCTGCATCGGGTGTAGGAGGGAGCACCCTTTTGTTTTGTTACACCCCTGTGGCTACCTGAAAAAATAAATAGAGCTGAAAATCAAATGATTAACAGCTCTATACAGTACCCGAAGGGGGACTTGAACCCCCACAGCCGCAATGGCCAAAGGATTTTAAGTCCTTCGTGTCTACCATTCCACCATTCGGGCAGCCTTGGAGCGAAAAACGGGACTCGAACCCGCGACCCCAACCTTGGCAAGGTTGTGCTCTACCAACTGAGCTATTTTCGCAAATGCGATTGCAAAGATAAAATGCTTTTTTGGTTCTGCAAAATTACGACTCGAAAATCTGTTCCCGTCGGACATTACCCGTGTGGTGAGGTGACCCGGCCTCACAAGCGAAGTCCGGGCGCACTATACCGGGTGTGCAGGTTAGCGGAAGATGAGCTGCCCGCCGGCGGTACCGTAGGGAGCTATCTGGTAGCTTTGCAAGAAGTAGCGACCGTCTTTGGCGGCGCCGGTCATGGGGCCACCGGTCGAGATGTCGTAGGTAGAGCCACATTTGGGGCAACGCAGGCAGAAGTTGTCTTCGTCGAACTCGATGCGGATGTTGGGGTTTATCTCGACAGGGCAGCAGAGGTCGTAGACGAAGGGGATGGCGTGCTCGTTGGTCACGAGCATGAGTCCTCCGTAGCCGGTAGCCGAGGAGAGGTTGTAGGGAAATCCGGCGGGGAGTTTCTGGCTGAGGATAAAGCGGCGGTGTATGAAACTGCCACTTACGCCATACTGGTCCCACATGGCCTGGCTGGCAAACTCGACCCGCACGGCTGCGGCGGGTATGCGGTCGCGGTCGCCTCCGTCGCAGGCAACGGCGGCCAAGGCGAGCAGGAGCAGGAGTAGGTGTTGCAATCGTTTCATTTCAGTATCTCCTCTATCATTTCGGTTTCGGTGTCCGTGAGCGACAGGGCCGTGGTGGCGTGCAGGTTGTCTTTCAGCTGGTCGAGGTTGCGGGCGCCCACGATTACGGTGCTCACTTCGCTTTGGCGCAATACCCAGGCGAGGGCCAGTTGCGAGAGGGTTTGTCCCCGCTGGTCGGCTATCGCTTTCAGCCGGGCCACGCGAGCTATCTTTTCGGGGGTGATATCGGTTGTCTTCAGATACCCTTCGGGGCGGGCGGCACGCGAGTCGGCCGGGATGCCGTGCAGGTATTTGCCGGTGAGTATGCCTTGGGCCAGCGGCGAGAAGGCTACGACGCCTATACCTTTGGAGGCGCAGAGTTGCAGGTGGTGCTCCTCGACGTGGCGGTCGAACATGTTGTAGCGGTCCTGGTAGGCCAGGCAGGGTACACCGGCGGAGTGCAGGTAGTTGAGGGCATAGAGCAGCTTGTCGATGGGGTATTTCGAGAGCCCGATGTAGAGCGCTTTGCCCTGGCGCACGATGTCGACGAGGGCCTGCATGGTCTCGTCGATGGGGGTAACCCCGTCGTAGCGGTGGCTGTAGAAGAGGTCGACGTAGTCGAGCCCCATGCGTTGCAGACTTTGGTCGATGCTGGCCATGAGGTTCTTGCGCGAGCTGTTGCCGCCGTAGGGGCCGGGCCACATGTCGTGACCGGCTTTCGAGGTGATGAACATCTCGTCGCGGTGGGCGGCGAAGCACTGTTTCATCATGCGGCCGAAATTCTCCTCGGCACTGCCGGCGGGCGGTCCGTAGTTGTTGGCCAGGTCGAAGTGGCAAATGCCGTGATCGAAGGCATATTTGACCATCTCGAGTTGGGTGGCATACGAGTCGATGTGACCGAAGTTGTGCCAGAATCCGAGCGAGATGACGGGCAGTTGTATGCCGCTGTTTCCGCAACGGCGATAAATCATGCCGTTGGTGTAGCGGTCGGGTTGCGGTTGGTAATCCATAGGCCTATGAGTTTTGGCGACCGAGAAGCCGGGCTTCGGCCTCCTGGGCGCGAGCGAAGTCGAAACTGGCGACCGTCTGCTGCATGAGGGCGGTGATGCGGTCGTTGCACAAGTTGCCCATGCTGCCTTCGTGGGTGTGGACGATGTGCTTGTCGGGGGTGAAGTGCCCGGCCTCGATCTCGAGCCCCACCTGCTTGTAGGCATCGCGAAAGGGGACACCGGCCTGTACGCGGCGGTTCACCTCCTCGACGCTGAACATGAGGTTGTAGCGCGGGTCGTCGACGATGTGGGTGTTGACCTCGATTTGCGACATCATCTGGTTGACCATGTGCAGGCAGTCGTCCAGTTCGTCGAAGGCGGGGAGGAACAACTCCTTGATGATTTGCAGGTCGCGGAAGTAGCCCGAAGGCAAGTTGTTGGCTATGAGTGTAATCTGGTAGGGAAGGGCCTGCAGCTTGTTGCATTTGGCCCGGGTCAGTTCGAATACGTCGGGGTTCTTCTTGTGGGGCATGATGCTCGAGCCGGTGGTAAAGGCGTCGGGCAACTTGATGAAGGCGAAGTTTTGCGAGTTGTAGAGGCAGGCGTCGAAGGCCAGTTTGGCCAGCGTCGCCGCTATCGAGGCGATGGCCGAGGCGACGATGCGCTCGGTCTTGCCGCGTCCCATCTGGGCATACACCACGTTGTAGTCCATCGACTCGAATCCCAGCAGGTCGGTGGTGCGGGTGCGGTCGAGGGGGAACGACGAACCATATCCGGCAGCCGACCCCAGCGGGTTGCGGTTGCACACCCGGTAGGCGGCTTGCATGACGATGAGGTCGTCGACCAGGCTCTCGGCGTATGCCGCAAACCAGAGGCCGAACGACGAGGGCATGGCCACCTGCAGGTGGGTGTAGCCCGGCATGAGTACCTGTTTGTACCGTTCGCTTTGGTCGATGAGCGTATTGAACAGCGTCTCTACCCCCTCGACGGTATGTTGCAGCCGGGCCCGGGTGAAGAGCTTGAGGTCGACCAGCACCTGGTCGTTGCGCGAGCGTCCGCTGTGTATCTTCTTGCCCATGTCGCCCAACCGGCGGGTGAGCATCAGCTCGACCTGCGAGTGCACATCCTCGACCCCCTCTTCGATGGTGAATTGCCCCGACTGGGTTTCGGCGTAGATGTGTCGTAACTCGGCGGTCAGCTTCTCCAGCTCGTCGGCCGAGAGGAGCCCGATGGATTGCAACATGTTGATGTGAGCCAGCGAGCCCAGAATGTCGTAGGGGGCCAGATAGAGGTCCATTTCCCGGTCCCGGCCTACGGTGAATCGCTCTACGTCGTGATTGACCTGTACCGATTTTTCCCAAAGTTTCTGTGCCATTCGAGTTACGTTTTTAAGATTCTACAAATAGATTGCGGGCAGACTACCTCCTGATTATTGCTCGTAGGGGAGCACCACCAGCATGTCGGCCATTTTGTCGACCCCCTCTTGCAAGGGTTTCGACACCATGGGCTTGATGAAGGGGTTGAGGTCGGCCTTGACGGTGACGCGCGAAGCGGTCTCGCACTCGCCGGTGGGTACGAACTGTATCCACAGGTTGAGGGGCAGCGGCGAGTTTTCGGCCTCGAACTTGATGGTCTTGTTGGGCTCCCGGTTTACGATGCGGAAGGTGACCGAGCCGATGGGGCTCACCTCGATCGAGAGGCTGTCGCTGTCGTATCCCGTAATCTTGAGTTTGTTCTGGTTTTCGGGAGCGTTCAACACGCTTTGGAAGCGGTCGAGGTTCGAGAGGTCGGAGAGCAGGGCATACACCTTCTCTACGGCGTGGGCAATCCGCACCGTTTTACTTTCGAAACTGCTGGTCATACGGCGGGCGTGTTGTTGGGACCTTGCCAGCTCGAGGGGTCTTTGCGCCACTCTTGCAGAGTCTCGAGGTCTTCGGGTTTGATATAGTTGGTCTCGAGAGCCGTCTCGAGCATGGCGTTGTAGTTGCTCAACGTAATCAGTTCTACCTGAGCGGCCTTGAACTTGCGCGTGGCAACGGGGAAGCCGTAGGTGAAGATGGCTACCATACCGATGACTTCGCAGCCGGCGTTGCGGATGGCTTCGACTGCTTTCAGACTGCTGCCGCCGGTCGAGATGAGGTCTTCGATAACGACTACCTTTTGTCCGGGAACCAGGTTACCCTCGATGAGGTTCTCGAGTCCGTGGTCTTTCGGTGCCGAGCGCACATATACATAGGGTAACCCCAGTGTGTCGGCTACCAGTGCACCTTGGGCAATGGCGCCTGTGGCTACGCCGGCAATGGCATCGGCCGAGCCGAAGTTTTCCATAATAACCCGGCAAAGTTCTACCTTGATGAAACTTCTCACCTCGGGGTAGGAGAGGGTACGGCGGTTATCGGTGTATATGGGTGAATTCCAGCCCGATGCCCATACGAAAGGATTCTCGGGTTGCAGTTTGATGGCTCTGATTTTTAAGAGTTTCTCGGCCAGTAATCGTTCTACCGTTTTCATGACGAATAATATTTAGGATAATCGAAAGACAAAGGTAAGAAAAATAGCAGATAAACGGCCGAATGGAATCTAAAAATATGAAAATATTTACTGCGCGGCAGCCAGGGTGAGGCAACTGATGCGAGGCTCGCCGTGGGCGTGGAGTGCTTGGGCGCAGGCCAAGAGGGTGGCGCCGGTGGTCACCACGTCGTCGACGAGCAGGATGTGGCGGCCGGTCAGGTCGGGAGCCAGCCGGGCGTCGTAGGCCGAGTGGGTGTCGAGCCAGCGGTCGTAGATGCCCTTGCGGGTTTGCGAGTGGGAGTCGCGGGTGTGCTGCAGCCAACGGGTGCAGAGTTCTATGCCGGTGGCGTGTGCCACGCCGCGGGCTATCCATTCGCTCTGGTTGTAGCCCCGGCGGCGCAGTTTGGCGGGATGCAGGGGCACGGGTACCAGTGTGTCGATGCCGTCGAAGAACCGGTGCGGCTGTAACTCGCGGGCAAAGATTTCGCCCAGTACGAGGCCGCACCGTTTGCCGCCGTGGTATTTGATGTGGTGTATCAGTTGCCTCACGTCGCCCGGGGTGGTGAAGTGGAAGAAGGCGGCGCATCGCTCGATGGGAATCTTGCCCAGAAAGAGCTGGGCCATGGGGCTGAGTGGGTCGAGGTGGTAGCCGGTGCGGGGCAGGCGGTGCAGGCAGCCGGTACAGAGCCCCCGCTCGTCGCGGTTCATGGCCCGCAGGCAGACGGGGCAGAGGCGCGGAAAGAAGAGGTCGAGCAGGTCGTCGAGCGGATGGAGCCGTTTCATGGCACGACCTGTTTTAATGCGTTGAAAATAAGTGCTGATTCGAATCCCCGGGAGGTGGCGAAGCGGAAGAGTTTGGCCCGTCGGGCTTCGGGGTCGTCGTCGCGAATCGAGCGCGATTTGGCTTGCAGCAGTTCGAGCAGACGGTCGTTGTACTGCTCCTCGTCGAGGGTGGCGAGGGCGTGGTCTATGTCGCTGCCGTCGATGCGTTTCTGCTGCAGGGCGTAGCGCATCTTGATGCGGCCCCATCCCGAGAAGCGGAATTTGTCTTTGACGAAGGCCACGGCGTAACGTTGCTCGTCGATAAACCGCTCTTGCACGAGCCGGTCGATGATGGTGCGGCTGTCGGCTTCGGTCACGCCCCATCGGGCCAGTTTTTCACGAATGTCGGCCGTGCAGTGTTCGGCCGATGAGCAGAGGGCGGCGGCCCGGTGCAGGGCTTCGGGGGGTGTCAGTATTTTAGCCATGAGCGTGAGGTTTTATGGCCGATGCAAACCGGTCTTTGTCGTAGAGGTCGTGTATGATGCGTATCTGTTCGTAGCCCTGGCGCTCCAGCATGCAGGCGCAGGCGGGGCCCTGAGCCTCGTTGATTTCGAAGTAGAGGCGGCCGCCGGGCGAGAGCAGGGTGAGACCGTCGCGGGCTATCTTGTCGTAGAAGAGCAACGGGGTCTCGTCGGGGACGAAGAGGGCTTCGTGCGGTTCGTAGCCCAGCACGTTTTCGCTCATGGCCCGGCTTTCGCTCCGGCAGATGTAGGGCGGGTTGCTCACGATGAGGTCGAGCGAACCGGGCGTGAGTTGCGAGAGGTCGTAGTGGAGGATGTCGCGCTGGTAGAAGTCGACCGTCACCTGCTGGAGCTCGGCGTTGCGGCGGGCAATCGCCAGGGCCTCGGGCGAGAGTTCCCACGCCTCGACCCGGCATTGGGGCAGCTCCCGAGCCAGGGTGACGGCAATGCAGCCGCTGCCCGTACCCAGGTCGGCGATGCGCAGCGGGCGGCTGCGGTTCTCGTCGATGATGAGGCGCACCAGCTCTTCGGTCTCGGGGCGGGGAATGAGCGCGCCGGGGGCGATGTAGAAGCGGCGGTCGCAAAACCATGCATAGCCCAGAATGTACTGGATAGGCTCCTGCCGGGCGAGCCGACTGGCTATCTCCTCGATTTTTCGGTGCATATCCTCAGATAAAATCGTATCTTTGCGGAGCAGTATATCGGTAGGGGTATAGTCGCACAGTGCCTCGAAAATCAGCCGGATGAAGCCGTTGATTTCGCCGGGCGGATAGATGCCCTGGAGGGTGTGGCGCAGGAGGTCGATACTCGGTTGCATGTTGACAGTTGTTAGGAACCGAGGCGATACAGACCCGTAAAACCTGCTGCCGATGGCTGCCGTGCCGGGGTGTCGCTGTCTCGGTGTGTGGCAAAGGTAAATAAAAAAGTTCAAGATATGGATAGAGATGTAGATTCTGCTTTCATGCGCCGGTGCCTGCAACTGGCTTCGCTGGGGCGCGGCCATGTGGCTCCCAACCCCATGGTGGGGGCGGTGGTGGTGCACGAGGGGCGCATCATCGGCGAGGGGTATCACCGCTGTTTCGGCAAGCCTCATGCCGAGGTGAACGCCATCGCCTCGGTGGCCTACGAGTCGCTGTTGCCCCAGTCGACCCTGTATGTATCGCTCGAGCCCTGCTCGCATTACGGGAAGACACCGCCCTGTGCCGAACTGATTGTGGCCAAACGCATTCCGCGGGTGGTCGTGGGGTGTCTCGACCCCTTCCCGGCCGTGTCGGGACGAGGTGTTGCCCGGCTGCGCGAGGCGGGCGTCGAGGTGGTTACCGGCGTGCTCGAGGCCGAGTGTCTGGCGTTGAACCGTACCTTTATGACCTTTCAGACCCGCCATCGCCCCTTCGTCACCCTCAAGTGGGCGCAGAGCAGCGACGGGTTCATCGACCGGGTGCGTGAGCCGGGTGAACCGGCGGCCCGTATCTCGGACGATGTCTCGTCCGTGTGGGTGCACCGCCTGCGGGCCGAGTCCGACGCTATTCTGGTGGGAACCCGCACGGCCATATCCGACAACCCTTCGCTCACGACGCGCCTCTGGCCCGGACGTTCGCCCCTGCGCATCGTGCTCGACGAGCATGCCCGCGTGCCGGCCGACCGGCAACTCTTTACCGACGGCCTGCCTACGCTCGTGGTGACCGGCCCGGAGACCGACTACCCGGTGCTGCCGCCGTCGGTCGAGGTGGTGCACCTGCCCTTTGGCGAGGCATTGATACCGGCCCTGCTCGACGAGCTATATCGTCGTCGCCTGCAGCATCTCGTAGTCGAGGGTGGTGCTGCTCTGTTACAGTCGTTTATCGACGCGGGCCACTGGGACGAGGCCCGTGTTGAGACCGGCCCCCTCGTGCTGGAGCAGGGTGTGGCCGCCCCGTCGATGGGTCGGCTACCGCAACAGACAGAGTGGTGCGGCCGGGCCCGAATCGAGTGGTACGAAAATAGGTAAAAAGCAACCGTTCACCCGGCGAATCGTGCGGTTTGTCTAAAATTGTGCGTGCGGCCTTGCTGTTTTTGCTATTTTTGTTTCACGGAAACCGGATGCGGTTGGGCATAACAAATTCGAAGTGTTTGCCCATACGTTCACCTTTCGCCATTTTGAACTCGGAAAAGCCTAAGCGACAAGTAGAGGCTTATCCATAAATAATTATAATTATCGGAGTTTGTAGTATGCAAAGAAAAAAATGTTGCTAAATTTGCCGATTGTAACTGCAAACTTGTAACGCATATCAGTTGATGAAGACGCAAAAAATATACTTTTTTCTGTGTATAGCCGCTCTGTTTTTATCTGGCATTTCGTGCAACTCTACCGATGACGAGGAGATAACCTATACCATCTCGGAGAGTGTGCGGGTTACCAGCTTCTCTTTGGCAGCCAACGACTCGGTGTTGGCCAATCTCGATACCGTATTCTTCACCATCGACCTGAACGGTGGGCAGATTTTCAATGCCGACTCCCTGCCGGTGGGTACCGACGTATCGGCCTTGATTGCCAACATTTCGTTCGACAACGTGGCACAGGCAAAAATCATCATGGACCGCGGCGATGCCACCAAAAACGATACCATCGACTATCTGGCTTCGCCTACCGACTCGATTGACTTTACATCGAAGGTGTCGCTGGTGGTAACCGCTCAGAACGGGGTGACCGAGAAGTGGTATTCGCTGAAGGTCAACGTGCATCAGATGGACCCCGACTCGCTCTACTGGAACGCCCCCTTCGGGGTGAAGCCGCTGCCGTGTGGCGAAGGTGTTGCCGTGACGACGCAGAAGGCGGTCTACTTTAAGGGGAAAGCCTATTCGTTTATCGAGTCCAATTCGACTTGTACCGTATATATGACCGACAATCCCTATGCCGGCGAGTGGACTTCGCAGACGGTGACTGCCTTTACACCCAAAGTGCAGTCGGTTCAGGCGACCGACGACGCCCTCTATATGCTGGACCAGAGCGGCGAGCTCTATCGCTCGGAAGATGGTGCGAACTGGACCGCAACAGGCCAAAGTTTCTACTCGCTGGTAGGCTCGTGGAAATCGCGCGTGCTGGGTGTCGTCCTGGACAATGGCGTCTACAAACACGACTGCTATCCGCGTCCCGAGGGTTTCACCCCCTATCCCGTACCCGAAAACTTCCCCGTTACGGGCAGCAGCCAGATGGTTACCTTCGTGTCGGAGTACGACCTGAATACCCCCCAGTCGATTATGATTGGCGGCCGCACGGCCAACAACCGCCTGACGGGAGCCACCTGGGGTTACGACGGTGAGGCTTGGGCACAGCTCGCCGGGTCGATAAAACCCTGCGAGGGAGCGTTGCTCTTCCCCTATTTCACCTTTACGACCAACGAATATTGGATTACGACCCAATACACCTCGTGGATTGTCATCGGCGGCCGCGAAGCCGAAGGGGTGGCCGACTCGGTATATGTGTCGGTCAACAACGGCAATACGTGGACAGCAGCCCCCGAATCGCTGGCCATGCCCTCCTATATCAATCCGCGGGCCTTTGCCTCGGTGCTGGTCATCGGCTCTGACTTCAGCGCTTCACAGAAGGCATCGCCGCTGTGGCGATTCATGCCCGTGCGTCAGGTAGCCGGTATGGCCACCACGCGAGCCAACGACGATTACAAGATTCCCTACATCTATATCTTTGGTGGAGAAAACAACTCGGGTACCGTCTACAACCAGATATGGCGGGGCGCGATAGGACGCCTGCGGTATCCGCCTATACCTTGATAGCGATGGGGGAGAGTGAACGGGACATATACTTTTCATCGGATTATTCCGTTTTATGTATGTAGGCATGTAAAAATGGCGCGCACATGAAAAGAATAATTCCGATATTAGTGATGTTGATCAGTTGCACGGCCGCCGTGTCGGCACAAGACTACCGCTTCGATGCGGGTCTGGCCGGAGGCATAAGCTGTTATATGGGCGATGCGAACCAAGTGTCGCCGTGGCACCGGCCGGGAGTGGCGGTGAGCGGGGTCTTCCGCTTTTTGCTCAACTACCGGTGGGCTGTCAAGACCGATTTTTCGGCCATGCAGTTTTCGGGCGATACCCGCGACTTCGACAACCGGTTTCCCAACGGGAGCGACTATTCGTTCGAGAGTTGGCAATACCGGTTGGGCGGACAGATAGAGTTCAACTTTTTCAACTACGGAATGGGTTACTCCTATCTGGGTACCAAGCGCCTGTCGCCCTATTTGCTGGCGGGGGCCGGTGTAGGATACTCGACCGTCGAGAGTGGTTACGTGAGTGTCGACGGCTCGTTGGGCGTGGGGGTGAAATACAAGATAGCCCCGCGATGGAACATAAGTTTGGAGTTTGCCATGCACAAGACGTTGGGCGACAGCTTCGACGGCAAGTCATTGAGCGACCCCTATAATATAAAGAGTAGCGTGCTGAAGAATACCGATTGGTTTTCAACGACGTTGTTTTCGATCACGTATGAATTTGGCCGCAAGAAAGGAATTTGTAACAACGATAATCGTTGAAAAACATGACATACGCAGAGCAGATAAATCGTACTCGTGTGCCTAAGCACATCGCCATTATCATGGACGGCAACGGCCGTTGGGCCAAGGAACGGGGACTGGATCGCTCGGAGGGCCATCGCAAGGGACTCGACGTAGTCCACGAAATTACCGATGCCGCCGCCGAGGTGGGGGTACAGTACCTTACGCTATATGCCTTCTCGACCGAGAACTGGAACCGGCCGCAAGCCGAGGTCGACGCCCTGATGGCTCTGGTGGTCTTCGGTATCGAACGCGAGACCCCCGGCATGATCGAGAAGGGGGTGCGCCTGTCGGTCATCGGCGACATAGACCGTCTGCCGGCCGACGTCAAAGCCCGTCTGTTGAAGTGTATCAGCGACACCTCGGGCGGGAAACGCATCGTCTTGAATCTGGCTCTCAGCTACTCGTCGCGGTGGGAGATTGCCCGTGCCGCCCGCTGCATTGCCCGGGAGGTCGAGGCCGGTCGTCTGGCTGTCGACGACATCACCGAGACAACCCTCGATCGCTACATGACCACGGCCGACATGCCCAACCCCGATTTGCTCATCCGCACCGGCGGCGAGATACGCCTCAGTAACTTCCTGCTGTGGCAGTTGTCCTATGCCGAGTTCTATTTTACCGAGGAGTATTGGCCCGACTTTACCGGCGAGAGCCTCTACCAGGCCATTGTCGAGTACCAGTCGCGTGAACGTCGGTTCGGCAAAACGAGTGAACAACTATAAATGAAGAATTTGAACTTGAAAATACAGTATAATATGCCTTTAAGGTATCTGGCCGTCTTTTTGACATTGTCTTTGTGTTCATGGGCGGCAACCGCACAGAATGAAGAGAAGCTCGACACGATATACAACCCCAAAGTTGTCTACTCGGCTATTCCGCAGAAATACGAAATTGCCGGTATTACCGTGACCGGTGCACCCAACTACGAGGACTATGTGCTCATCGGTTACTCGGGGCTCGAGGTGGGACAGGTAATCGAGATTCCCGGTAACGCCATTACCGATGCTGCCAAGAAATTCTGGCGGCAGGGCCTCTTCTCCGACGTGGTCATCAAGTTGACCAAGACCTATGGCGACAAGGCGTGGATCGAAATTCAGCTCAAGCAACAGCCGCGTATCTCGCAAATCAACTACCACGGCCTCAAGAAGAGCGAGCGCGAAGATCTGGAGATGCGTCTGGGGCTGGTGAAGGGTAACCAGATTACCCCCAACATTGTCGACCGTGCCACTTCCATCATCAAGAAACATTTCGAGGAGAAGGGCTTCAAGAATGCCGAGGTAAACATCCGGCAGACCGATGACCTCACCCACGAAAACGAGGTAATCGTCGACATCTACATCGACAAGAAAGAGAAAATCAAAGTTCACAAGATATACATCGAGGGCAACCAGGCTCTCTCGGACCGGAAGATCAAGTGGGCTATGAAGAAGACCAACGAGAAGGGCAACCTGCTCCACCTCTTCCGTACCAAGAAATTTGTCGAGGAGAACTACAAAAACGACAAGAACCTCATTATCGAGAAGTACAACGAGCTGGGCTACCGCGATGCAACCATCGTGAGCGACAGCGTGGTACGCTACAACGACAAGACCGTCGACGTCTACCTCACCATCGACGAGGGCGACAAATACTACATCCGCAACATCGACTGGGTGGGCAACACCATCTATCCCTCGGACTACCTCTCGGCCGTGCTGGGCATGAAGCCGGGCGATGTCTATAACCAGAAGATGCTCAACAAGCGGACCATGGAGGACGAAGATGCCGTGGCCAACCTCTACATGGACCGCGGTTACCTCTTCTTCCAGCTGGTGCCCATCGAGGGGAATGTACAGAACGACTCCATCGATCTGGAGATTCGCCTCTTCGAGGGTCCGCAGGCCCGCATCAACAAGGTGGTCATCAACGGTAACGACCGTCTGTACGAGCACGTTATCCGTCGTGAGCTGCGTACCAAGCCGGGCGAACTCTTCAGCAAGTCGGACCTCATGCGTTCGGCCCGTGAGATTGCCCAGACCGGTCACTTCGACCCCGAGACCATGGACATCAAACCCGAGCCCAACGAAGAGAACGGTACGGTAGACCTTATCTACAACCTCGAGTCGAAGGCCAACGACCAGATTGAATTCTCGGCCGGTTGGGGCCAGACGGGTGTAATTGGTAAACTCAGTCTCAAATTCACCAACTTCTCCATCAAGAACCTGTTGAACCCCAAATCGTTCAAGGGTATTATCCCGCAGGGCGACGGACAGACTTTCACCATCAGTGCGCAGACCAATGCCCGCTACTATCAGCAGTACAGCATCTCGTTCTACGACCCCTGGTTCGGTGGCAAGCGTCCTAACTCGTTCCAGTTCTCGGCCTATTACAGCCGCCAGACCGGTATCGAGAGCTCGTTCCTGAGCAATGCCTACAACAGCATCTACAACAATGCGTTGTATGGCGGTTATTATGGAAGTTACGGCGGCTACTACAACAACTATTACAACGACTACTACCAGAGTGCCTACGAGAACGCACTCGACCCCAACAAGTCGTTGCAGATGGTGGGTGTATCGTTCGGCTTCGGTAAACGGTTGGAGTGGCCCGACGACTACTTCACCTTCATGGCCGAGCTCGGTTACCAGGCCTATATCCTCAAGAACTGGGAGTACCTCTATTACATGCAGAACGGTACGTCGCACAGCTTCACGCTGGGTCTGACTCTGGGTCGTAGCTCTATCGACAACCCCATCTACACCCGCCGCGGTTCGCAGTTCACCCTCTCGGCACAGTTCACGCCGCCCTATTCGCTCTTCTCCAAGACCGACTACAAGAGCCTCTACGAAAGCTCGTCGCGAGCCGACCGCGAGAAACTCTACCGCTGGATCGAGTATTACAAGATCAAGTTCAAGAGCCGCGTCTATACGCCGCTGAACAACTCGGAGAAATATACGCTGGTGCTCATGGGCCGTGCCGACTTCGGTTTGCTGGGCTCGTACAACAAATACAAACAGACCCCCTTCGAGACCTTCTGTGTGGGAGGTGACGGTATGACCGGTTCCTATACCTATGCTACCGAGACCATCGGTTTGAGAGGTTATGACAACAACTCGCTCACGCCTTATTATGACGGTCGTGCCTATACCCGCTTCTCGATGGAGTTGCACTTCCCGTTCCTGTTGCAACCCTCATCGACCATCTACGGTTTGGCCTTTGTCGAGGGCGGTAATGCCTGGACCCAGCTCGAGAATTTCAACCCCTTCTCGCTGAAACGTTCGGCCGGTGTGGGTGTGCGCATCTTCCTGCCGATGATTGGTCTGATGGGTATCGACTGGGCCTACGGTTTCGACAAGGTACAGGGCGAACGCGGTGGAGGCCACTTCCACTTCATCCTGGGTCAGGAATTTTAATTTGTGAAAAAACAGATGTATTTTGTGTTAAATGCTCTAAAAGGATAGCGCGGTTTAATAGAATCGCGCTATCTTTATTTTTCGGAGACTGTGGTGATTGGTTCGGTCTCTCCCCGAGAACGTAGAAATGTATAACTAAAACCCTGAAATGTGATATGAAAAGAATAGTTCTTTTGGCGATCGCGGCGATAGCCTTTGCCGCTTCGTCGGTAGCCCAGAAATATGCGTTGATTGATATGGAGTATATTCTCAAGAACATACCTTCGTACGAGATGGCCAACGAGCAGTTGAACCAGGTGTCGCAACGCTGGCAAAAAGAGTGCGACGACAAGGCGGCCGAGGCCAAGACCATGTATCAGAACTACCAGTCGGACCTGGTGTTCCTGACCGAAGACATGAAGGTGAAACGCGAAGAGGAGATTCGCGACAAGGAGACCGAGGTGGTAGAGTTGCGTCGGAAATACTTCGGCCCCGAAGGCGAACTGTTCAAAAAACGCGAGAGTCTGATGAAACCTATCCAGGACGACATTTACAATGCCATCAAGAAAATTTCGGAGGAGAAAGGCTACTCGATGGTTATCGACCGAGCTTCGTCGCCCAATATCATTTTTGCTTCACCCAAGATAGATATTAGTAATGAAGTGCTCGCAAAGTTAGGATATTCAAAATAATTGCGTACTTTTGCACTGTTATTCGTAACTAACAATAAAAACAAAAATATAGTATGATCAAAAAACTTCTTTTTGCTGCTGTGTGCTTCTGCTCGCTGAGCTTCATGGCACAAGCGCAACAGGCCCTTAAATTCGGTACCGTAAATTCTCAGGAGATTTTCATGCTGATGCCCGAGAAAGCAACTGCCGAGAAGACTCTTCAAGATATTAACAAGAAGTATGAGGATGAATTCATGAAGATTCAGGAAGAGTTTACCAAGAAATATAAAGAGTATATGGCTTTGGGCGACACGATTCCCGAGACAATCCGTGCCCGTCGCATGCAAGAGGTTCAGGATTCTCAATCGCGTATCGAGAGCTTCCGCGAAATGGCCGCTCAAGATATCCAGAAACAACAGGAGGCCCTCTTCGCTCCTATCCAACAGAAACTGATGGACGCCATCAAGTCGGTAGGTGCCGAAGGCAAATACACCTATATCTTCGACTTGGCCTATCCTATTGTCATCTATCAGGGTGCACCCAGCGAAGATGTAACTCCGTTGGTAAAAGCCAAATTGGGCTTGAAATAATTATTCCCTCGTCGAGGGACTGTATAAAAGGGTGATAATGTAACTTATCATCCTTTTTCCATATATACGGGAACAGAGATGAATGTAAACAAAGAGCATACGATGATGGGCCCCATCGGGGTCTTCGACTCGGGTTACGGCGGCCTCACCATACTCGAGCAGGTGCGTCGGGGATTGCCCCAGTACGACTACCTATATCTGGGCGATAACGCCCGGGCGCCATACGGTACACGTTCGTTCGAGATTGTCTATGAGTTTACCAAGCAGGCGGTGCTGCACCTCTTCGATCAGGGGTGTTCGCTGGTGATACTGGCCTGCAATACGGCTTCGGCCAAGGCGCTGCGCAGCATTCAGCAGAACGATTTGCCTCGCATTGCTCCCGATCGTCGGGTGCTGGGGGTGATACGCCCCACCGTCGAGGCGCTGGCCGAGCTTACCCGCACCGGCCACATAGGTGTGTTGGCTACGCCGGGTACCATACAGTCGCGGTCGTACGAGATGGAAATCAAGAAGATGTACCCCGGTTACGAGGTCTACGGACAGGCTTGCCCCATGTGGGTTCCGCTGGTCGAGAACAACGAGGCGCAGGGTCCCGGTGCCGATTACTTCGTGAAGAAGTACATCGACGAACTGCTGGCCCAGTCACCCGCCATCGATACGGTGGTGCTGGGGTGCACCCACTATCCGCTGTTACTCGATAAGATCAGGAGATACCTCCCCCCGTCGGTATCGGTGGTGGTACAGGGGCCGCTGGTAACCGACCGGTTGGCCGACTATCTGCACCGTCACCCCGAGATCGAAACCCGTTGCTCGAAGGGTGGCCACTGCCGCTACCTCACCACCGAGGCAACCGGCAAATTCTCCGAGGCGGCTACGCTCTTCCTTCACGAGCCGGTAGGGGCCGAACACATTGTATTGGGATAACTGAAAAATATTTATGACTATGGCAAAGAAAGAGACTCTGCCGGGTATCCGGCTCAACAAATACATCAGCGACTCGGGCTTCTGCTCCCGCCGGGAGGCCGACAAACTCATTACCGACGAACGGGTCACCATCAACGGCCATCTGGCCACACTGGGCAGCCGGGTCGAAGAGGGCGACAAGGTGAAAATCGACGGCGAACCGCTGCACTACATCCCCATGGAACAGCGCGAGTACAAGTTGCGCCGTTACGGGGCTTCGTCGCGCCGCAACAGCTCGTTCGGGGCCGAGGCTGCCGAGGAGCGGTCGACCCACCGTCCGGCGCGCAATCGGGCTGCAGAGGGGCGCGAGAGCGATTCGCAAGGCGGGCGTCGCACCCGTCATGCCGCTCACGAGTCGGGCCGTCGCAGAGCACAACCGGCCAAACCTCGGGCCGAGCGTGTCGACAAGAAAGATGCTGCCGGGCGTAGTGCTTCGGCCGACCATACACGGGGCCGGGGCACAACCTCCAAGAGTCGTCCCGACGAGAAACGCCGTCGGGGCTGATGGCCATGAGGCCGTGCCGGTTTCCGATGTGGAGAAGGGCGGCCCTTGAGCCCCCTTGTGCTGCGAAACGAACCTATACGACAATCCCCCTTGCCTGTGAGCTACATGCTTCCGGCAAGGGGGATTGTTTTTTTTATCTTGAGATCTCCTTTTCCTTGAGAAGAAAGTGGCTTGCTTAGACCAGCCATTTAACCAGCAGGTAACCACCGCCCACCAGCCAGATGAAGAGCCCGAAGGCCAAAATGAAAGGTTTGGCTCCTGCCTGTTTGAACTTGTCAATGCTGGTCTCGGCGCCCAGTGCCGTCATGGCCATGGTCAGCATGAAAGTATCGAGGTATTCGATGGCTCCGTTCAGGGGAATGTCTTTTACGGTCGGGGCATCGAAGAGGTACTGGAGCAAGGAATTCAGGCAGATGATGCCGATGAATCCGAAAGCAAACCAGGGAATGGTAATCTTGCTCTTGGCCACTGTGCCGTCGGCTGATACTTTTTTACGTCCGGCAAGGGCGAAGCTCATGATGACCAATACGGGGGCCAGGAGCATGACACGAATCATCTTGGTGATGGTGGCTGTACCGGCAATGCCCAGCGTATCGGTGGGGTCCATCGCATTGCCTGCACCGGCAACGTGGGCCACTTCGTGCAGGGTACTTCCCGTGTAGATGGCTACCTGGGTATCGGACAGACTGGAGAGCAGTCCTGAGCGGTACATGATGGGGTAGAGGAACATGGCAATGGTTCCGAAAATGACTACGGTAGACACGGCGATGGCGGTCTTATGGCCTTCGCACTTGATAACCGGCTCGGCACCGAGTACGGCAGCTGCACCACAGATGGCACTGCCGGTAGAGGTAATCAGGGCGGTGTCTTTGTCTATCTTCAGCAGCTTGCCCAGGAAGATGCCCAGGAAGATGGTGCCGCAAACGATGATGCTGTCTACCAGAATGGCCGGGAGACCTACGGCGGCCACATCGGTCAGCGTCAGGCGGAAACCGTAGAGTACGATACCGGCGCGCAGAATCTGTTTCGAACAGAATTTGATACCCGGCACCCAGGTCTCGGGCAGCCGGTTGCGCAAGCTGTTGGCGTAGAGCATGCCCAATACGATACCCACGATGAGCGGACTGAGCGAGAGATTTTTTATAAACTGGATCTCGGCGATGTAGAAAGCCGAAAACGAGAAGAGTACAATCAATAGAATACCATGAAGTACGTTTCCTTGTTTTTCGCTGATCATAACAGTTGAATATTAGAGTGTTTTGTTTTGTATTATTGACTTGAGCGGCGAAACAGACCGGGCCGTTTCCCGGGGAAAACACATTTACCCGTCGGGTGGTTTTCCGGTTTCGCGCTGCAAAGGTAGGTTTTTATTTCAAAAGTTATGATTTCTTTGTAGTTATAATCTATAACCAGAGGTTATGCCCCGCCTGCTCCCGGGTTAAACGCACCGAGGGGCTGCCCGCAAAGGCAGCCCCTCGGTGTATGGGTTGAAGGGTAGGGGTTACTCCTCTTCGTACCAGGTCGAGTACATCAGGTAGTTTTTGGCAATCTTCTGGTTGATTTCCTTCGACTGTTCGGGATCGACCATCTTGATGAATTTGGCCGGAGTCCCGCCCCAGAGTTCGCCCGGTTTGATAACCGTCTTGCTCAGCACTACTGCACCGGCAGCCACGATGGCGCCTTCGCCCACTACGGCATGGTCGAGCACGACCGAGCCCATGCCTATGAGGGCTCCGTTGTGTATGGTGGCTCCGTGTATGGTCACGTTGTGGCCTATCGACACGTCGTCGCCAATCTCGATTGTCGATTTTTCGTAGAGGGTATGCAGTACCGCACCGTCTTGAATGTTCACCCGGTTGCCGATGCGTATCGAGTTGACATCGCCCCGCAACACGGCTCCGAACCAGATGCTGCATTCGTCACCGATGACGGTATCGCCTATGAGTACGGCATTGTCGGCCAGGAAGCAGTTCTTGCCGACCTTGGGGGTAAAGCCCCGCACAGATTTTATAAGTGCCATATCGAATCTATTTTTTTAGTTTGTATCCGTTAGATAGATGTTGTCTTGCGGTGCAACCATTGCTGTTCCTCCTCGTTGAGCATGGGGCTGAGGCGGTCGTATACCATTTCGTGGTAGTTGTTGAGCCATTCGATCTCCTTCTCGGTCATAATCGAGAGGTCGAGCGCCTCGGTGTCGAAGGGGAAGAGAGTGAGGGTCTCGAAGCGGTAGAACATGCCGAACTCGTTCTGGTAGTCGGGAACGGTGAGAATGAGGTTCTCGCAACGGATGCCATACTCGCCCGTGCGGTAGAGACCCGGTTCGTTCGAGGTAATCATGCCCGGCATGAGCGGGGTGGGGTTCTCTTCGAGGCGGATGTTTTGCGGTCCCTCGTGCACGTTGAGGAAGTGGCCCACGCCGTGGCCTGTGCCGTGCAGGTAGTTGAGGTGGTCGTCCCACAGGAAGTGACGGGCCAGAGCATCGAGCTGCGAGCCCCGGGTGCCTTGCGGGAAGTGGCAAGAGGCCAGTGCGATGTGCCCCTTCATTACCAGCGTGAAGTCGCGTTTCTGCCGCGGCGAAAGGTTGCCCAGCGAGATGGTGCGGGTGATGTCGGTCGTGCCGTCGAGGTATTGGGCACCCGAGTCGATGAGCAGGAATCCGCGGCGGGTAATGGTGGCGTTGCTCTCGGGGGTAGCCGTGTAGTGGACGATGGCGCCGTGCTCGTTGAAGCCGGCGATGGTGGCGAAGCTCTCGCCCACGTAGAGGTTCTGTTGCGAGCGGAACTCACGCAGTTTTTCGGCTACGGTAATCTCGGTCACTTTGCCGCTGTCGATATTCTGTTCGAGCCAGCGGAAGAAGCGAACCAGAGCTACACCGTCGCGAATCATGGCCTCGCGGGTGCCGGCCAGTTGAGTCTCGTTCTTGATGCTCTTGAGCAGGGCAATGGGCGATTGTCCCGACACGGAGGTGGCGTTGAGTTTATTTAATAAGGTATAGTTGATTTTGTTGGTGTCGACGAATACCTTTTTCTCGACCGGCAGAGAGCCCACGAAGTCGAAGATGCTGTCGTAGGGCATGATTTCGACGGCATTCTTTTTCAAGTATTGGCATACGGTGTCGCCAATCTTGTCCTGGTCGATGAAGAGGATACGACGGTCGTCGTCGATATAGGCATAGCACACTACCACGGGGTTGCACTTCACGTCGTTGCCGCGGATGTTGAAGGCCCAGGCAATCTCGTCGAGGGCAGCCAGCAGCAAGGCTTCGGCTCCGGCCTGGTGTACCTGCTCCATGATGCGGGTCATCTTGTCGGCTACCGATTCGCCGCTATATTTCTCCTCGTGGATGAAGACCTCGTTTTTGGGAATCGAGGGGCGTCCCTCCCAGATGGTGTCGAAGGGGGTGAAGTCGGAGACGAAGTGAAGTCCGTGACTCTCGAAGTTCTGCTTCATCTTGGCGGCTTGCGAAGCCCCGAACAGCGTACCGTCGATAGCTACGGTAGCCCCTTGCGGCAGAGTCTTCAAGAGCCATTGTTCGATGGTGGGCGTATCGGGTAACCCCTCTTTGAAGAGCTCGAAACCCGAGCCCTCGAGTTGTTGCGCTGCTTGCAGGAAGTAGCGAGAGTCGGTCCACAGTCCGGCCTGATTGGTGGTTACGACAGCGGTTCCGGCCGATCCGTTAAATCCTGAAATCCAGGTGCGTGCAGCCCAGTGACTGGCATAATACTCGCTTTGGTGCGGATCGGTCCCCGGTATGATAAACGCGGTAATACCGGCTTTGCCCATCTCTTCGCGCAGGGCTTTCAGTCGGGGTAATGTCGATTTGCTCATAATATCTCTTTTTTATATGTGTGTCTTGTCCCTATCCGAGCGGTAATTCCCGGCATCGGCCTGAGCGGAAATCGTTGTATCGAGCCCTTGCCGGTATTATCGTTGCCCGAAAGAAAAAAAATCATTTGCCTGTAAAGGTAGTCATATTTGAGAAAATACGAAGATAAAAGCGTGTGAAAATATTGGAACGAAGATGAATGTCTGGCGGCGCCCCTTTCTATAAATTTTATGGATAAGGTGTATTTTAGGGGTCGAAAGTTTTGCTAATCACAAAACAATCTATAATTTTGCACCGCAATTGTTCAAAAGGAAATAAATAAACTAATATCTAAATAATTATGATTATAGTTCCAGTAAAAGAAGGCGAAAACATCGAAAAGGCTTTGAAGAAATTCAAACGGAAATTTGAAAAAACAGGTGTAATAAAAGAATTGCGTAACCGTCAGGCATTTGAAAAACCGTCGGTAACGAACCGTAAAAAGATGATGCGGGCTATCTACATCCAGAAGCTCCACCAGGACGAAGAGTAATTTTTTTATTGCCGGCAGGTATTGGATTTTTCAATAATTTCCCTTATATTCGTAGCGTAAGTAAAAGCTACGAGTTATGCTGGTCGAATCGTTTTTAAGATATATCCGGTATGAGAAGAATCTTTCTACTCATACCGTATTGTCATATAAAAACGATTTGTTTCAGTTTAAAGCGTTCCTTGAAACCCTCGAGCCCGGGTGTGAGCTGCAACAGGTTACCCCCGAGCAGGTGAGGGAGTGGATAGCCTCGTTGTCTGAGGATGGGCTTACGGCTCGCAGTATCTCGCGCAAGGTCTCCTCGCTTCGGGCGTTCTATCGTTATCTGGTAAGTCAGTCGGTTGTGGCGGGCAGTCCGGTAAACGATGTACGGGTACCCAAGGTGAGGAAGAAATTGCCGGTCTATTTGCGGCGCGATACCATGGACGAGTTGCTCGACGACGTGTCGTATGGCGATGACCTGGAAGGCGTGCGCAACAAGTTGATTATCGAGATGTTCTATAATACCGGCATCCGTCGGGCCGAGCTGATAGGCTTGAAAGACGAGGATGTGCGCGAAGGAGAGATAAAAGTGACCGGTAAACGCAACAAGCAGCGGTTGGTCCCTTACGGAGCCGAGTTGGCCGAACTGATAGCCGACTACCGTCGGATGCGTAGCGAAGCCGGGTTGGGCGATGCCGAATACTTCTTTATAAGGAAGAGCGGAGAGCCCCTCTATCCGCAACTGGTCTATCGGGTGGTGAAACAAGCCTTGTCGCAGGTGTGCACCCTCGAGAAGCGAAGTCCGCACGTACTGCGTCATACCTTTGCCTCGGTCATGCTCAACAACGGAGCCGGGCTCAACAGTGTCAAGGAACTGCTCGGGCACCATTCATTAGCTTCAACCGAAGTATATACACATATCACGTTTGAAGAACTGAAACAAAGTTATAACCAGGCTTTCCCCCAAAGAAAGCCATAAAAAAAGGAGGTAATATGGAAATCCGTATTCAAGCTATTCATTTCGACGCATCGGAGAAGTTGGAAAAATTCATTCAGAAAAAAGTTTCCAAACTCGAACAATATTACGATGGCATCATTGCCGTAGAAGTTTCATTGAAGGTGGTAAAGCCCGAGACTGCGCAAAATAAAGAAGCGGGCATAAAAGTATTTGTGCCTCGCAACGAGTCGGTATTTTCGAGCAAAGTGGCTGATTCTTTTGAAGAAGCGGTCGATGTTGCTATCGAAGCTCTCATTAAGCAACTCGTGAAGTTGAAAGAAAAGATGAGGGAAAAATAAAAAAAAAGCTCCGATATTTTTGTAGTTTAAAAATTATGCCTAAATTTGCACCCGTTTCTCACCGATATGAGCTGTGAAGAGCGGGTGCAAAATTGTCCCGAACGAAGAGCGGAGTGAGATGAGAGGGCGGCGGCTCTCGATGAAAAACGAAAAGACTGAAAGGGGCAAATACCAGAGTGGCCAAATGGGGCAGACTGTAAATCTGCTGGCTTACGCCTTCGGTGGTTCGAATCCATCTTTGCCCACAAGAAAGAGGCGAAAACGGTACGATGAAAAGCCGTCGGTTCTCCGGGTCGAATCTCCCACAGGTGTTGAAGTCGATCTTTCACTCGAAAAGAAATATTGCCAATGTAGCTCAGGGGTAGAGCACTTCCTTGGTAAGGAAGAGGTCACGGGTTCAAATCCCGTCATCGGCTCCAAGTTTTTAGAACGCTAATCAATTTTATAAAAAATACAAAACTATGGCAAAAGAACAGTTTCAACGTACCAAACCCCACGTAAACATTGGTACTATTGGTCACGTAGACCACGGTAAAACGACCTTGACCGCCGCCATTACGATGGTACTTGCAAAGAAAGGTCTTTCTGAAATGCGCTCGTTCGACTCGATCGATAACGCACCTGAGGAAAAAGAGCGTGGTATTACGATTAATACTTCGCACGTAGAATATGAAACTGCAAACCGCCACTATGCACACGTTGACTGCCCGGGTCACGCCGACTATGTAAAGAACATGGTAACCGGTGCTGCTCAGATGGATGGTGCAATTATCGTGGTTGCAGCTACCGACGGTCCTATGCCCCAAACTCGTGAGCACATCCTGTTGGCTCGTCAGGTGAACGTTCCTCGTATCGTTGTATTCCTGAACAAATGTGATATGGTAGACGACGAAGAGATGCTCGAACTCGTTGAAATGGAGATGAGAGAGTTGCTCAACGCCTATGAATATGATGGTGACAACACGCCTATCATCCGTGGTTCTGCCCTCGGTGCCTTGAATGGCGAACCCAAATGGGAAGAGAAAATCATGGAGTTGATGGATGCCGTAGATACTTGGATTCCTCTGCCTCCGCGTGATGTTGATAAACCCTTCTTGATGCCTGTTGAGGACGTATTCTCGATTACTGGTCGTGGTACTGTTGCTACGGGTCGTATCGAGGCCGGTCGCGTAAAAGTTGGCGACGAGGTACAGATCCTGGGTCTGGGCGCCGACAAGAAATCGGTTGTAACCGGTGTTGAGATGTTCCGCAAGATCCTCGACGAAGGTGAAGCTGGTGATAACGTAGGTCTGTTGCTCCGTGGTATCGACAAGAACGAAATCAAACGTGGTATGGTAATCTGCCACCCGGGACAAGTAAAACCCCACTCGGAATTCAAGGCTCAAGTTTATATCTTGAAGAAAGAAGAAGGTGGTCGTCACACTCCGTTCCACAACCACTATCGTCCTCAATTCTACATCCGTACGCTTGACGTAACGGGCGAAATCACTCTCCCCGAAGGTGTAGAAATGGTAATGCCTGGTGACCACGTAACTATCAACGTGAAACTCATCACTCCGGTTGCTTGCGACAAAGGTCTGCGTTTCGCAATCCGTGAAGGTGGCCGTACGGTAGGTTCGGGTCAAATCACCGAAATCTTGGACTAATCGCATAGCGAATTAGCTTAGATAAAATTACAAAAATCAGCCCTCATTGCGGGGCTGATTTTATACGGGTCTAGCTCAGTTGGTAGAGCACTGGTCTCCAAAACCAGGTGTCGGGAGTTCGAGTCTCTCGACCCGTGCAAAACTGAATGAAACAATGAAGAAATTGAAAATACTTGCCGATATCCAGGATTCTTACAATGAACTGGTTCATAAAGTATCTTGGCCGACCAAATCGGAGTTGGCAAATAGCGCTGTAGTGGTTATGTTCGCTTCCCTTATTATCGCTATAGTGATATTTGCAATGGATCAATGTATTGACAAAATCATGCACCTTATTTACGGAGGTTTTTAATTAGGGAGGTAAATCAATGTCTGAAGAAAAAAAAGGCTGGTACGTTCTGCGTGCCATTAGCGGAAAAGAGAGCAAGGTCAAAGAAGTTCTTGATGCCGAAATCAAGAATACTGATCTTGGCAATTACGTATTTCAGGTCTTGATACCTACCGAAAAAGTCTACACCGTACGTAACGGCAAAAAAGTGGTAAAGGAGAAAAACCTTTACTCGGGTTATGTTTTTGTGGAAGCCATCTTAGTAGGCGAGGTTATTCACCACCTGCGCAACACCACCAACGTCATCGATTTCCTGGGTGGAAAATCCAATCAACCGGAGCCCCTGCGGCCTTCGGAAGTTAATCGTATGTTGGGGGCAGTAGACGAAATGCAAGAGGTGGGCGACGAGCCCGCCGTTGTATATCACGTAGGCGAAACGGTAAAAGTAAACTATGGCCCCTTCAACGGCTTTAGCGGAATTATCGAAGAGGTGAACAACGAGAAGAAGAAGCTGAAGGTGATGGTGAAGATCTTTGGTCGCAAGACTCCGTTGGAACTGGAAAATTCGCAAGTAGAGCGGGAGTAATACAAGAGGTTACGCGCTTGTATGAATCCTCGGTATTTTAATAATATCAAAATTAAAAACAATGGCTAAAGAAATTGCTGGACAAATCAAATTACAGATTAAAGGTGGTGCAGCAAACCCCTCTCCTCCCGTAGGACCTGCTCTGGGTTCCAAGGGTATCAACATCATGGAGTTTTGCAAGCAATTCAATGCCCGTACCCAAGACAAGGCCGGTAAGATTTTGCCGGTTGTCATCACCTATTACAGCGACAAGTCGTTCGACTTTGTTGTAAAGACGCCTCCCGTTGCCATCCAGGTACTGGAAGCTGCCAAAGTAAAAGGTGGTTCGGCCGAGCCCAATCGTAAGAAAGTGGGTGAGATCACTTGGGATCAGGTAAAAGCAATCGCCGAGGACAAAATGGTTGACTTGAACTGTTTTACCGTAGAATCGGCCATGCGCATGGTTGCTGGTACAGCTAGAAGTATGGGTATCACCGTAAAAGGGGAATTCCCGGTAAATAACTAATAAACTTCAATTGAAATGGGTAAACTGACAAAAAATCAAAAGTTAGCTTTAGCAAAGATTGAAGCAGGGAAGGCCTACTCACTCAGCGAGGCATCTCAGTTGGTGAAGGATGTAACCTTTACCAAATTCGACGCATCGCTTGATATTGATGTACGCTTGGGTGTTGACCCTCGTAAAGCCAATCAAATGGTACGTGGCGTCGTTTCGTTGCCTCACGGAACCGGTAAGCAAGTGCGTGTATTGGTGCTCTGTACGCCCGATGCCGAGACTGCAGCCAAAGAGGCTGGTGCCGACTACGTAGGATTGGACGAGTATATCGAGAAAATCAAAGGCGGTTGGACCGATATCGACGTAATCATTACGATGCCTGCTATCATGGGTAAAATCGGTGCTCTGGGACGTATCCTCGGCCCTCGTGGTCTGATGCCTAACCCCAAGAGCGGTACGGTAACTACCGATGTGGCTAAAGCTGTAAAAGAAGTAAAACAAGGTAAGATCGACTTCAAAGTCGACAAGAATGGTATAGTACATGCCTCCATAGGTAAGATTTCGTTTGCTGCCGACCAGATTCGCGACAACGCTCGTGAGTTTGTTTCGACCCTGATCAAACTGAAACCGACTGCTGCTAAGGGTGCTTATATCAAGAGTATTTATCTTTCGAGTACAATGAGCCCGGGTATCAAGATTGATCCCAAATCAGTTGACGAGAACTAAAACATGGAATTATGAGAAAGGAAGATAAAGGCACTATTATTGCACAAATAGCAGATACTGTAAAGGAGTATAGCTGCTTCTACCTCGCCGAAACCGCTACGTTGAACGCCGAGAAAACGAGCAATCTGCGTCGCGCTTGTTTCAAGGAAGGTATCAAAATGTTGGTTGTAAAGAACGCCCTGCTGCACAAGGCTCTCGAAGGTCTCGATGCCGACTACTCGCCTCTGTATGGCGCTTTGAAGGGTTCTACAACGATGTTCTTCTCGAATGTGGGTAACGCTCCGGCCAAACTGATCAAGGAGTTCAGAAAAACCTCTGAAGACCTCGTATTGAAAGCCGCCTATGTAGAAGAAAGTTTCTATATCGGCGCCGATCAGTTGGATACGCTGGTTGCCATCAAGAGCAAAAACGAACTTATTGCTGACGTTATCGCCCTCTTGCAGTCTCCTGCCAAGAATGTGGTATCGGCTCTTCAGTCAGGCGGTTCGACTATTCATGGAGTATTGCAGACTCTATCAGAAAGATAACTTTTTATACACAAACATTATTACGAATAATAACATTTAATTCATACAAAAATGGCAGATTTGAAAGCTTTTGCAGAACAATTAGTTAACTTGACCGTAAAGGAAGTAAACGAACTTGCTCAAATTTTGAAAGACGAATATGGTATTGAACCTGCTGCTGCAGCTGTTGCTGTTGCTGCTGCTCCCGCTGCCGGCGGAGCTGCTGCTGAAGAAAAAACATCGTTCGATGTTGTTCTGAAAGCTCCGGGTGCAAACAAACTGGCTATCGTTAAATTGGTGAAAGAACTCACCGGACTTGGCTTGAAAGAAGCTAAAGACCTCGTAGACGGTGCTCCCAACAACGTAAAAGAAGGTCTTGCTAAAGCTGATGCTGAAGCTCTGAAAAAACAACTCGAAGACGCTGGAGCAGAAGTTGAACTTAAATAATATATCTGGTAATCAGATAGGTTGGTTAAGAATCATCTTAGTCGGTGATTCTTAACCTTTTTGTGTATATATTTTTAATTAAGTTCACTTAATCCATTCTATAAATGTCTTCTACAATAGGTAAACCACGCGTAAATTTCGCTTCAATCAAAAATCCGCTTCCTTATCCGGATTTCCTTGAAGTTCAGTTGAAGTCGTTTCAAGACTTTTTGCAACTCGACACTCCGCCTGAAAAGAGAAAAAACGAAGGTCTTTTCAAGGTCTTTGCCGAGAACTTTCCCATTGCTGATACGCGCAACAACTTTGTCCTCGAATTCCTGGACTATTATATCGACCCGCCCAGATACACCATCGAAGAGTGTCTCGAGAGAGGGTTGACATACAGCGTACCTTTAAAGGCTAAACTGAAACTATACTGCACCGACCCCGATCACGAGGATTTCGCTACGGTAATACAAGACGTTTATTTGGGCCCCATCCCTTACATGACGGCTAAGGGTACCTTTGTCATCAACGGTGCCGAGCGGGTAGTGGTATCGCAGTTACACCGTTCTCCGGGTGTCTTCTTCGGACAAAGTACGCATGCCAACGGTACCAAACTTTATTCGGCTCGTATCATTCCGTTCAGAGGATCGTGGATTGAGTTTGCCACCGACATCAACAACGTGATGTATGCCTATATCGACCGGAAGAAAAAATTGCCCGTGACCACGCTGCTGCGTGCCATCGGCTTCGAGACCGATAAGGACATTCTCGAAATCTTCGGTCTGGCAGAAGACCTCAAAGTCTCCAAGACCAACCTGAAAAAAGCCATCGGTCGCCGCTTGGCCGGTAACGTGGTGAAGTCGTGGGTCGAAGACTTTGTCGACGAGGATACGGGCGAGGTTGTTTCTATCGAACGTACCGAAATCGTGATTCCTCGTGAAACCGTCCTGGAAGAGTCGCACATCGCCGACATTCTCGAGTCGGGGGTTCAAAACATCCTTCTCCACAAGGAAGGCGGGAATACCTCGGACTACTCGATTATCTTCAACACCCTCCAGAAAGACTCCAGTAACTCGGAGAAGGAAGCCGTGCTCTATATCTATCGTCAGTTGCGTAACGCCGAGCCGGCCGACGAAGCCAGCGCTCGTGAGGTGATAACCAACCTCTTCTTCTCGGAAAAGCGTTACGACCTGGGCGAAGTAGGACGTTACAGAATAAACAAGAAATTAAACCTCTCCACCTCGCCCGACGTGAAGGTGCTCACCAAAGAGGATATTATCGAGATCATCAAATACCTTATCGAGCTTATCAACTCGAAGACCGATGTCGACGATATCGACCACTTGAGCAACCGTCGTGTGCGTACTGTGGGAGAGCAATTATACAACCAGTTCGGTGTCGGGTTGGCCCGTATGGCCCGTACCATCCGCGAGCGTATGAATGTGCGCGACAACGAGGTATTCACCCCCATCGACCTGATCAACGCCAAGACGATTTCGTCGGTAATCAATACCTTCTTCGGTACCAACGCCCTGTCGCAGTTCATGGACCAGACCAACCCGTTGGCCGAGATTACCCACAAGCGCCGTATGTCGGCCCTGGGCCCCGGCGGTCTGTCGCGTGAGCGTGCCGGTTTCGAGGTGCGCGACGTGCACTATACCCACTATGGCCGTCTGTGTCCTATCGAGACGCCTGAGGGTCCTAACATCGGTCTGATTTCGTCGTTGTGCGTATATGCCAAAATCAACGATTTGGGCTTCATCGAGACTCCGTATCGCAAGGTGAAAGACGGCAAGGTAGATTTGTCGCCCGAAGGTGTCGTATACCTGACTGCCGAAGTGGAAGAGGGTCAGATTATTGCCCAGGGTAATGCCCCGTTGAACGACGACGGTACCTTTATCCGCAATCGGGTAAAAGCTCGTTTGGGTGCCGACTTCCCCATTGTATCGCCCGACCAGGTGAACCTGATGGATGTGTCGCCTACGCAGATTGCTTCGATTGCCGCATCGCTCATCCCCTTCCTCGAGCACGACGATGCCAACCGTGCGTTGATGGGATCGAACATGATGCGCCAGGCCGTACCTCTGTTGCGCTCCGAGGCTCCTATCGTAGGAACCGGCATCGAGGGCCAGTTGATACGCGACTCGCGTACTCAGATTATGGCCGAAGGCGAAGGTGTAGTCGAGTTTGTCGATGCTACGGTTATCCGCATCCGTTACGACCGCACCGAAGACGAAGAGTTTGTAAGTTTCGAAGATGCCGTTAAAGAATACAAGTTACCCAAATTCCGCAAGACCAACCAGAGCACCACGATCGACCTGCGTCCTATCTGCCACAAAGGCGACCGTGTGAAAGCCGGCGATATTCTCACCGAGGGTTATTCGACCGAAAACGGTGAGTTGGCTCTGGGCCGCAACCTCAAGGTGGCCTTCATGCCTTGGAAGGGTTACAACTACGAGGATGCCATCGTGCTGAACGAACGTATGGTTCGCGAAGACATCCTCACCTCGGTTCACGTCGACGAGTATTCGCTCGAGGTACGTGAGACCAAGCGCGGTATGGAAGAACTTACTTCCGATATTCCCAACGTGAGCGAGGATGCTACCAAAGATCTCGACGAGCGTGGTATTATCCGGGTAGGTGCCCAGGTGAACCCCGGCGATATTATGATCGGTAAGATTACGCCCAAGGGAGAGTCCGATCCTTCGCCCGAAGAGAAACTGTTGCGTGCCATCTTCGGCGACAAGGCCGGCGACGTGAAGGATGCTTCGTTGAAAGCTACCCCCTCGCTGAAAGGTGTCGTTATCGGTACCAACCTCTTCTCGCGCGCCATCAAGAAGAAAAAATCGAAACTCAGCGACAAAGCCATCTTGCCCAAACTCGACGAAGAGTATGAAGAGAAGATGAACGGCTTGAAGTCGATACTTATCGACAAGCTGCTCGTGCTCACACAAGGCAAGGTTTCGCAGGGTGTGAAAGACTTTATGGGTACCGACATCGTGCCCAAGGGCACCAAGTTTACCCAGGCTGTTCTCAGCAAAATCGACTACACCTCGGTACAGGTGAGCAAGTGGACGACCGATGCCGCCAAGAACGACTTGATTCGTGCCACCATCATCAACTACCTGAAGAAGTACAAGGAGTACGATGCCGAATTGCGTCGTAAGAAATTCGACATCTCGATCGGCGACGAGCTCCCCTCGGGTATCGTGCAAATGGCCAAGGTATACATCGCCAAGAAACGTAAGATCAGCGTGGGCGACAAGATGGCCGGTCGTCACGGTAACAAAGGTATCGTGTCGCGTATCGTGCGTCAGGAAGATATGCCGTTCCTGGCCGACGGTACTCCCGTCGACATCGTGCTGAACCCGCTGGGTGTGCCTTCGCGTATGAACTTGGGACAGATTTTCGAAACCGTTCTGGGTTGGGCCGGTGCCGAGCTGGGCGAGAAATTCGCTACGCCTATCTTCGACGGTGCCAGCCTCGACGACCTCAACGCCTGGACCGACAAGGCCGGTCTGCCTCGCTACGGTAAGACCTACCTCTACGACGGTGGTACCGGCGAACGCTTCGACCAACCGGCTACGGTAGGTGTCATTTACATGCTGAAACTGGGCCACATGGTCGAAGACAAGATGCACGCCCGTTCCATCGGTCCGTACTCACTCATTACGCAACAGCCGTTGGGTGGTAAGGCACAGTTCGGTGGTCAGCGTTTCGGTGAGATGGAGGTTTGGGCACTCGAAGCCTTCGGTGCCGCTCACGTGCTGCAAGAGATCTTGACCATCAAGTCGGACGATGTGGTAGGACGTTCGAAAGCCTACGAGGCTATCGTCAAAGGCGAGCCCATGCCTACGCCCGGTATCCCCGAGTCGCTGAATGTGCTCTTGCACGAATTGCGAGGCCTCGGTCTTAGTGTCAACTTAGAATAAAATAAAATCCAAACGGTCGGGCCGTCGCCCTGTGCGGCGGCCGGGCCAATAACTCTTTATACATTAAACATTTATGGCTTTTAGAAAAGATAACAAAATAAAGAGTAACTTTTCGAAGATTTCGATTGGTTTGGCTTCGCCCGAGGAGATTTTGGAGAACTCGAGCGGCGAGGTGCTGAAACCCGAAACCATCAACTACCGTACCTACAAACCCGAGCGCGACGGTCTGTTCTGCGAGCGCATCTTCGGTCCGGTAAAGGACTATGAGTGCCACTGCGGAAAATACAAACGCATCCGTTACAAGGGTATTGTCTGCGACCGATGCGGTGTCGAGGTGACCGAGAAGAAGGTGCGCCGCGAACGTATGGGTCACATCCAGTTGGTTGTGCCTGTGGCCCACATCTGGTATTTCCGTTCGCTGCCCAACAAGATTGGGTATCTGCTGGGATTGCCCAGCAAAAAACTCGACGCCGTTATCTACTACGAGCGTTACATCGTTATACAACCGGGTCCTCAAACCGACCTGGCCACTTACGACCTCCTTTCTGAAGAGGAGTATCTGAACATCATGGATTCGCTCCCCCGCGAAAACCAGATGCTCGAAGATACCGACCCCAACAAGTTCATCGCCAAGATGGGTGCCGAGGCCATCTACGACCTGCTGTGCCGTCTCGACCTCGACGAACTCTCTTACGAGCTGCGTCACCGCGCCAGCACCGACGGCTCTCAACAACGCAAGACCGAGGCTTTGAAACGCCTGCAGGTCGTTGAGTCGTTCCGTGCTTCGAAGGGCCGCAACCGTCCCGAGTGGATGATCTTGAAGGTAATCCCCGTGATTCCCCCCGAACTGCGTCCGTTGGTTCCCCTCGATGGTGGACGTTTTGCCACCAGCGACCTCAACGACCTCTATCGCCGGGTTATCATCCGCAACAACCGTCTGAAACGATTGATGGAAATCAAGGCCCCCGAGGTGATTCTGCGCAACGAAAAACGTATGTTGCAAGAGGCTGTCGACTCGCTGCTCGACAACTCGCGCAAGTCGAGCGCCGTCAAGACCGAGGCCAACCGTCCGTTGAAATCGCTCTCCGACAGTTTGAAGGGTAAACAGGGTCGTTTCCGTCAGAACCTGCTCGGTAAACGTGTCGACTACTCGGCCCGTTCGGTTATCGTCGTAGGTCCTGAATTGAAGATGCACGAATGCGGTCTGCCCAAAAACATGGCGGCCGAACTTTATAAACCCTTTATCATCCGCAAGCTCATCGAGCGCGGTATCGTCAAGACCGTGAAATCGGCCAAGAAGATCGTGGACCGCAAGGAGCCCGTCGTATGGGATATCCTCGAACACGTGATGAAGGGACACCCCGTGCTGCTGAACCGTGCCCCGACGTTGCACCGTCTGGGTATCCAGGCTTTCCAACCCAAGATGATCGAGGGTAAGGCTATCCAACTGCACCCGCTGGCATGTACGGCATTCAACGCCGACTTCGATGGTGACCAGATGGCCGTGCACTTGCCTCTGGGCAACGAGGCTATCCTTGAGGCTCAACTGCTCATGTTGGGTGCGCACAACATTCTCAACCCGGCCAACGGTGCACCTATCACCGTGCCTTCGCAAGACATGGTTCTGGGTCTGTACTACATTACCAAACTGCGTCCCGGTTCGCTGGGCGAGGGGCTGAAGTTCTATGGCCCCGAAGAGGCCGAGATTGCCTACAACGAAGGTAAGGTTTCGTTGCACGCTCCCGTATCGGTAGTGGTGAAAGATGTCGACAAAGACGGCAACATCATCGAGCACATGGTCGAGAATACTTCGGTAGGCCGTGTACTGGTGAACCAATACGTACCTCAGGAAATCGGCTATGTAAACGAGATTCTTTCGAAGAAGTCGTTGCGCGACATCATCGGTAAGGTAATCAAGGTTTGCGGTGTGACCCGTTCGGCACAGTTCCTTGACGACATCAAGAATCTGGGTTACTACATGGCCTTCAAGGGCGGTCTGTCGTTCAACCTGGGCGACGTGCTCGTTCCGCCTGAAAAGGAGACTTTGGTAGCCGAAGGTAATGCCGAGGTTGAGCAGATTATGAACAACTACAACATGGGTTTCATTACCTACAACGAGCGTTACAACCAGATTATCGATACGTGGACACACGTCAACTCGCGTCTGTCCGACATCCTGATGAAACAGCTTTCGGCCGACAACCAGGGATTCAACTCGGTATTCATGATGCTCGACTCGGGAGCCCGTGGTTCTAAGGACCAGATTCGTCAGCTCTCCGGTATGCGTGGTCTGATGGCCAAGCCGCAGAAGTCGGGTGCCGAGGGTGGTCAAATCATCGAGAACCCTATCTTGGCCAACTTCAAGGAGGGTCTGTCGGTGCTGGAGTACTTCATCTCTACGCACGGTGCTCGTAAGGGTCTTGCCGATACCGCCTTGAAAACAGCCGACGCCGGTTACCTGACCCGTCGTCTGGTCGACGTAGCCCACGATGTGATTATTCACGAGGAGGACTGCGGAACCCTGCGCGGATTGGTTTGCACCGAAATCAAGAACAACGAAGAGGTAGTAGCCTCGCTGGGCGAAAGAATCCTGGGCCGTGTATCGGTTCACGATGTAGTGAACCCCCTCACCAACGAGATTCTGGTTCACGCCGGCGAAGAGATAACCGAGGCTATTGCCCAGAAGATAGAAGAGTCGCCTATCGAGCAAGTCGAGATTCGTTCGGTGCTCACCTGCGAATCGAAGAAAGGCGTCTGCGCCAAGTGCTACGGCCGCAACCTGGCCAACAACCGCATGGTTCAGAAAGGCGAGGCTGTGGGTGTGATTGCTGCACAGTCTATCGGCGAGCCGGGTACACAGCTGACACTGCGTACATTCCACGTCGGTGGTATCGCCTCGAACATCGCTGCCGTATCGAGCGTGAACTCGCGTTACGACGGTATCCTCGAAATCGAAGAGCTTCGTACCGTAGAGAGCGTATCGGATAGCGGCACGAAGGTACAGATTGTCGTAGGTCGTCTGGCCGAAATGCGTATTATCGATCCGCACACCAAGATGGTGCTGATGACGGCCAACATTCCTTACGGTTCGAAGTTGTACTTCAACAACGGCGATACCGTGAAGAAGGGCGACATGATTTGCGAATGGGACCCCTTCAACGCCGTTATCGTTTCGGAGGTTGGCGGTAAAGTCAAATTCGAAGCCGTTGAAGATGGTGTTACCTATCGTGTAGAATCGGACGAACAGTCGGGTTTGAAAGAGAAGATTATCATCGAGTCGAAAGACCGTACCCGTGTACCGTCGGCTCAGATTCTCGATGAGAACGGACAGGTAATCAAAACTTACGCTCTGCCTGTGGGTGCTCACCTGATGATCGAGGATGGCGATACGATTAAGACCGGTGAGGTATTCGTGAAGATACCGCGTGCCGTAGGTAAGGCCGGTGATATCACGGGTGGTCTGCCTCGTGTAACCGAGTTGTTCGAGGCCCGTAACCCGTCCAACCCTGCTGTCGTTTCGGAAATCGACGGCGAGGTTATCTTCGGTAAAGTGAAACGTGGTAACCGTGAAATCTCGGTGGTATCGAAGACCGGCGAGACGAAGAAATATCTGGTACCGCTGTCGAAGCAGATTCTGGTTCAGGAGAACGACTATGTACGTGCCGGTACGCCCCTCTCCGATGGTGCCGTTACGCCCTCCGACATCCTGGCCATCAAAGGCCCCACGGCTGTACAGGAATATATCGTGAACGAGGTTCAGGACGTATACCGCATGCAGGGTGTGAAGATCAACGACAAGCACTTCGAGGTAATCGTTCGCCAGATGATGCGCAAGGTACAGATTCTCGACCCGGGAGATACCCGCTTCCTCGAACAGCAGATTGTCGACAAACGCGATTTCATGGACGAGAACGACCGTATTTGGGGCAAGAAAGTGGTTACCGATCCGGGCGACTCGCAAACGCTCAAGGCCGGTCAGATTGTAACGGCCCGCAAGCTGCGCGACGAAAACTCGGCGCTGAAACGCAAAGACCTCAAGCTCATCCAGGTGCGCGATGCTATCCCCGCAACCTCCGAGCAGATTCTGCAAGGTATCACCCGTGCCGCTCTGCAAACGTCGAGCTTCATGTCGGCCGCTTCGTTCCAGGAGACGACCAAGGTGCTCAACGAGGCTGCCATCAACGGCAAGGTCGATACGCTCGAGGGTATGAAGGAGAACGTCATCTGCGGTCACCTCATCCCGGCCGGTACCGGTCAACGCGAGTTCGACAAGCTCATCGTAGGTTCCAAAGAGGAATTCGACCGTGTGTTTGCCAACCGCAAGAACGTAACCGACTTCTCCAACTGATAACGAGCTGAACATTATAGCATAAAGGGAGCGACTCCATACACGGGTCGCTCCCTTTTTTTATGCCCGGCAGCAACAGCCCGAGTTGTTGCATGCTATTGGAGGTGGGTTGGTTGATAGTTCGGCAATCTTGTCCTATTTAGAAGCCGGCTCTTGCCGGTGGCGTAAAAAGATATACCTTTGGCCCGTATGAGGATAGTGTATTTACCGAAGAATAGATGCCGGAATGTAGTCTGGTTGCTTCTGCTGCTGACGATTACGTCGTGTAACTTGTTGGAGAGCAGTCCGTACGATGCCCGGGTAACGGGCGACACCGGCATCAATGCCCGCAATGTGGCCCGTATCGAGAAGGCTCTGGACGGAAAGAGCAGTTTCAGGTTTGCGTTTATCAGCGATACTCAGCGATGGTACGACGAGACCGAGGCTTTTGTCGCGCATCTCAACAGTCGCGACGATGTCGACTTTGTGCTGCATGGTGGCGATGTCTCCGACTTCGGGGTTACTGAGGAGTTTCTGTGGCAGCGCGACATACTCAATGAACTGAAGGTTCCCTATGTGGTGCTGTTGGGCAATCACGACGTGTTGGGCAACGGAGTGCAGGTGTATCGTAGGGTCTTCGGGGAGGAGAATTTCTCCTTTATGGCCGGCGATGTGAAATTTATCTGCCTCAACACCAACGCCCTGGAGTTCGATTATTCCAACCCGATACCCGATTTCTCCTTTATCAAGGCCCAGCTCAAGGATGATAATCCGGCATATCGTCGCACGATTTATGCCATGCACGTGGCGCCGGGCGACGAGCAGTTCAATAATAATGTAGCCGATGTCTTTCATCTTTATGTGAAGTTGTCGCCCGGGATTCTGTGCGGCCTGTACGGGCATGGGCATACGTTTGCCGAAGCCGATAAGTTTGGCGACGGTATAATCTACTACGAAACGCCCTGTATCGGGAAGCGTTTCTACCTGATGTTTACGATAAACGCGGAGGGATACAGTTATGAACCGGTCTATTTTTAACCGATTGATGGTGACTTTGTCGCTTCTGTGCGTATGGATGTCGGCTCATGGTGAGACTCCGACCGAGCTACCTGCATACGATTATCGGGTAGAACAGTATCGGTCGGGATGGAATCGTCTGGTGCCTCGGTATGTCAAGTTGCAGACTGGAGGCCTGATGGGGGCCGTTTCGGTGGGTACGGGCTGGAATTATGGGCGCGATCACTGGGAGACCGATTTCATACTGGGGCTGATACCCAAGTTCAGCGACGACCATGCACGTGTCTCTCTCACGCTCAAACAGAATTATTATCCGTGGAAAGTGCAGTTGGGCAACTCGCCTTTTACCTTCGAGCCGTTGTCGTGCAGCTTTTTCGTCAATGTGATTATGGACCGGGATTACTGGGTGAGTCAGCTCGACAAGTATCCCAATGGTTACTATTGGTTCTCGACCCGTGTACGAATGAATTTGGGGTTGGGACAGCGGTGGACTCTGCGTATTCCTGAATCCCGCCGCAAGTTTCATCGCTCGGTTTCGTTTTATTACGAGTTCAGTACATGCGATATGTATGTAACCAGTGCCGTAACCAACCGCTACATCTCTTTTTGGGACATATTGCGCCTCTCGTTGGGTGTTAAGTTTCAGATTTTGTGACTCCACTATCGGTCGCCCAGCGTGTGGTCGATATAGAGGTTGCGGTTCGACAGGGTGATGAAGGGTTCGATTTCGTGCGAAACCATCATGATGGTGGTACCCCGGCTCGAGAGTTCACGCAGAATTTCGACCATGCGCACTTCGAACTGGCGGTCGATATACGACGAGGGTTCGTCGAGAATCAGCATCTCGGGGTGCGAGATGAGTGCCCGGCCAAACAAGGTGCGTTGCAACTGTCCACCCGAGAGTACACCGATGGTTTTCTCGCGCAGGGCCGTTATCCCCATGAGGTCGAGCATGTGGTCTATTTCGCGCCGCTCGACCGACTTGGGGCGTTTGGCATTCTTGCCCATCAGCCCCGAGGCTACAACCTCTTCTACGGTGATGGGAAACCGGCTGTCGATGCTGTTTTTCTGGGGCAGATACCCGATGTCGAGCGAGGGGACCTGTCGGCCTCCTTCGAAGAAGTAGATAGCTCCCTGTGTAGGTTTCTGCAAACCCAGTATGGTGCGCAGCAACGAGGTCTTGCCACCGCCGTTCGGTCCCGAAACCAGCAGGAAGTCGCCTCGGAAGATGTCGAGGTTGATGTCTTCGAGCACACTCTTGTCGCCATACGAGAGCCACAGGTTCTCGATGGCTATGATTTTATTCTCCAGCAATGGCATTGGTGATGTTTAAAAGTTCTTCACTCCAGTTATAGCTGAGCGGGTTGATGGAAACCACTTTCGCACCAATCTCTTGAGCAAACGATTCGGCCTGTTTGGCGTCGAATTCCTGTTGGATGAAGATTACCTTCACGTGATTCTCTTTAGCCACGTCGATTGCTTTTTTCAGATAGAAAGCCGAGGGCTCCTTGCCATTGTATTCGAGGCTGAGCTGGTGCAGATTGTAGTCTTTGGCCAGGTAGCTGAGCGAGGGGTGATAGATGGCAAACATGGTTCCGCTTACGGGTGTCAGTTTGCGGGTCATCACCGAGTCGACCTGGTTTATCTCGGCCAGCAGGGCTTCGTAGTTCTGGCGGTATACCTTCTCTCCGCTGGGGTCGAGGCTCACAAAGGCGTCGTACATGTTTTTGGCGATGATACGAGCATTCTTGGGCGAGCTCCAGGTATGAGGGTCGGCATCGAAGTGGTGATGGTGATTGTCACTGTCGTTGTCGCTGTGCTCGTGAGTGCCCGAGAGAATGTTGATACCCTCGGAGTTGTCGAAGATTTTCATGTGCGGATTGTTCTGTTCCAACTTGTCCATCCAGGCCAGTTCAAATCCGATGTGCCCGATTTTGAAGTAGGCAATGCTCTTGCCCAGATGCACGAGGTGCGAAGGCGAAGGGTCGTAAGCCTCGGGATTGCTGCCCGGAGGTACGATGCAGTTGATGTCGAAACGATCGCCTGCGATCTTCTCGGCAAAGTACTTCTGAGGTTGTATGGTTACAGTGACAATCTTTTGTTCTTTGTTTCCGGTCGAGCACGATACGGCTATGAGTGTGAGCAGTATACATGCACAATATTTCAAAAATGAATGTTTCTTCATAATAAAGTCTTTTGCCTCACGGCACATTTTTGTACAAAAATAGTATAATATCATTAAGATTCCTTCTTTTCGTTGCTATTTAATATGTTAAATTCGGCTTTTAACATTTTGCCAATCAGTCGGTCAGCTACGGTTTGTAGGTTGCAGGCGGTTCCGGCTTCACTCTACGCCGTAGACTCGGCTGTGAATGCGGGTCACTACCGCGTCGAAAACGTGGTCGAGGTCGATTGCTCCATACGACATGAGGTAAAGTTCCAGCGAATGACGGTCGGGCGAGTAGGGGGGCTGGGTATAGGGTCTCGTGGAGAGAACGAAGCCCAACCGCTGGTAGAATGCGATACGTCGTCGACTCAGGTCATCTTCGGGTTTCTCGACTTCGAGCACGGCGGGTTTCCCGAGCTGTTCCAGCAGAGCAGTCATGGCTGCGGCACCATAGCCGGCACCCCGGCATCGGCTGTCGATGGCGAAGTGCTCCATATAGGTAAAGTCGCTCCAGGACCAATAGGAGATGAATCCGATGGGATGCTCCTCGTCAGACAGCAGCGCAATGGCAAAATCGTCGTTCTCTCGCAACAGACGCACGACCTCGTCGAAGTCTCTCCGCTCGTCTGGAGGGAAAGACTCGGTATAAATATGCTCGATAAAGTCGAGAGCCGAATCGTTATCGGCACGGACTGGTGAGATTCGTATCATAGTAGGTTGGGGTTATAAGTGGATACAAATATAATAGATTTAAAGGAATCTTTAAAAAAATAGAACTATAAAGTTTCTCGAACCCGTCTCGACAGGCGTGTAAATGGGATAATCGGTGTATGTAACGAAATAGAAAACAGTCTGTATTTTTTGCCACTTAATAATCCCTTGTAGAGGCTGTTTGGTAAATGAAAATTGGAGAAATAGTTTCAAATTGTAACTTTTTTGGAGCCGATGTATCGGTCAAAAATCTTTAATACGGAATACTTCCTGCAAAATTAACAGGATAGATAATCGAAACCTGTAAATTTATTACTATCTTTGTTCTCAAAATAATAAAACAGTTGTAAAAAATCGAAAAAAAGAACCATGGGACATCATCAGTTAGACGAATTGGACTATAAAATTTTGAAACTCATTGCAGCGAATGCACGCATTCCTTTCCTCGAAGTGGCACGGGAGTGTAATGTTTCGGGAGCCGCCATTCATCAGCGGGTACAAAAATTGACCAACCTGGGAATCCTCAAAGGATCGGAATACATTATAGACTCAAACAAGATCGGGTTTGAAACGTGTGCCTATATGGGGTTCTACCTGAAGAATCCGGGCGACTTCGAGCACGTGGTGGAGGAGTTGCACAAAATTCCCGAGGTGGTCGAGTGCCATTTCACGACCGGACAGTACGACATGTTTATCAAACTGTTTGCCCGGAACAACCAGCACCTGCTCGAGATTATCCACACCAAGCTGCAACCCATCGGGCTGTCGCGCACCGAGACGTTGATCTCTTTCCGCGAGATATTCCGTCGCCAGCTTCCTATCGACGAGGTGGAAGACCTGGATTGAGAGCGTCAAAAAAAAGAGTTGAGCGAAATTGAATATACGAGCCCGGTTACACTCCACGGAGAGGAGTTGAACCGGGCTTTGTTTTCGCACACAGCCATTCCGGATTCTGCCGCTCCGCTGGTTGTGTTCCCCTCTGTCAAACAGGGACTCGGTAGTTTGTGCGGATAGTTGTGATTTTTTACTCGGGCGATAAACCATCTTACCGCTATTTTTGTACCTTTGCGGGAGTGTGTTGCCGGGCCCCGTACGGGCTGGACCTCGGAGCGAATCAAACGCCCGGGCGATAAGTCTGCAGCCGCCTCGGAGAGGCATCTAACGAATATAATGATAAGGATATATATTTGTACGAGAAATGAAAGAAGTTGTAGTTAGTGGAATACGCTCCACGGGAAATTTACATTTGGGAAATTATTATGGTGCCCTGCGCAATTTTGTGAAAATGCAGGAAGAGAACAAGTACAACAGTTATTTCTTTATAGCCGACTGGCATGCTCTCACTACGCATCCCGATCCCAAGACGCTGCATGAGAACGTGCGCGACATCCTTTGCGAATATCTGGCTGCGGGGCTCGACCCCGAAAAATCGACTCTGTTTGTACAGAGCGATGTGCCCGAGATACCGGAGATGTATCTGCTGATGAATATGCACGTGGGTATCGGTGAACTGATGCGTACGGCTTCGTTCAAGGACAAGGCCCGCAAGCAACTGGGCATCAAGTCCGATAGCGATGAGGATGTGGAGCACGAGATTATCGGCAACAACACCAACAAGCGGGTGAATGCCGGATTGCTCACATACCCTACGCTGATGGCGGTCGATATTCTCATTCAACACGGTAACTATGTACCGGTAGGCAAGGATCAGGAACAACACCTGGAGTTGACGCGCCGTTTTGCCCGTCGGTTCAACTCGACCTACGGGGTCGAATATTTTGCCGAGCCGCAGAATTTCAACTTCGGCTGCGAGCCTATCAAGGTGCCTGGTCTCGACGGCTCGGGCAAGATGGGTAAGTCGGAGGGCAACTGCGTCTATCTGATTGATGACGAGAAGACTCTGCGCAAGAAAATCATGCGTGCCGTGACCGACGAGGGCCCCAAAGTACCCAATTCGCCCAAGGTAGAGGCGGTCGAGAACCTCTTCACGTTGCTCAAAATCGTCTCTTCGCCCGATACGGTTGCCTACTTCGAAGAGAAATACAATACCTGCGAAATCCGTTACGGCGACTTGAAGAAGCAACTGGCCGAGGATATTCTCAAGGTGACGTTGCCGATTCGGGAGCGCTTCCTCGAAATCCAGAACGACGAGGCTTATCTGGCCCGTGTCGTGAAGATGGGTGCCGAGAAGGCTCGCGCAACCGCCTCGAAGACCTTGCGCGAGGTGCGTGAAATTATGGGATTCAAGCCTTTCTAACCCAGATATTCCGTCGCTATGGAACATCATCACCACCATCACCCGGCCCCCGATTTGCAGAAGCTCAACCGGTCGTTTATCATCGGTATCGTGCTGAATGTGCTCTTCGTCGTGGCCGAGGCGGGAGCCGGTTTCTACTACGATTCGCTGGCTCTGCTCTCCGACGCCGGTCACAACCTGAGCGACGTGGTGAGCCTCGTCCTGGCCCTTTTCGCCTTGCGTCTTTCGCTGGCGAAACCCTCGTTGCAGTATACCTATGGTTACAAGAAGAGTACCGTGCTGGTATCGCTGCTCAATGCGGCTATCTTGTTCGTGGCGGTGGCGGTGATTCTCTACGAGAGTATCGACAAGCTGCGTAATCCGGCGCCGCTCGACGGTAGTGCCATTGCCTGGGTGGCTGCAATCGGTATCGTGGTCAACGCCTTTACGGCCTACCTCTTCTTTGCCGACAAGTCGAAAGACCTGAACGTCAAGGGGGCCTACCTGCACATGGCGGCCGATACGCTGGTGTCGGTGGGTGTGTTGATTTCGGGTGTAGTGATTAAATACACGGGTTGGAATATCATCGACCCCATTATCGGTATTGTGGTGGGTCTGGTGATTCTCTACTCCACCTGGCATCTGCTGCAGGAGAGCCTGCGCCTGGCGCTCGACGGCGTGCCCGAAGGTATCGATGTCGAGCGGGTCGAGCAGGTGCTCTCGTCCGACCCCGACGTCATCAACGTGCACCATCTGCACATCTGGGCCATCAGCACCACGCAAACGGCGCTCACGGCTCATGTGGTGGTGTCGGACATCATGCGCATGCACGAAGTGAAACATCGCTTGAAACAGGCTCTGCACGAGCTGGGTATCGACCATGCCACCTTCGAACTTGAGGTTAAGGAGGAGCATTGCGACGGCCATTGCGACTGTTGCGACGGGGATACCCATTGCGACAACGACACGCAACCCTATTTGTAGCGATAGATAAAATCGAAGATACCACCGGTGGGAGGAAATCGGGCTGGCTGAGCCCCTTTTCTCCCGCTTTTTTTGTGCGTGCGATGAGGTTTACAGTTTGTAGACTCCGCCCGGCAATGCCTTGACCACCCCTTTGAACTCCAGCTCGACCAGCACCGACAGCAGTTGCGACAGCGGTTGGTTCAGCTCGACGGTCATGCGGTTTATCTGCCCCTCGCCCCGGGCCTTCAGGTAGTCGACAATCGGTTGCTCTTCGTCGGTAAGGTCGGGAAAGAGCGAGCGTTGCACCGCCTCGCGTCGGGGTACCTGCCAGCACATGGCTTCGACGAGGTCGTCGGCCGAGGTGATGAGGGCCGCCCGGTTGCGGCGGATCAGGTGGTTGCAGCCGGCCGAACTCTCGCGGTGAATGTCGCCGGGCAAGGCAAAGACGTCGCGGTGATAGCTCTCGGCAATGCCGGCGGTGATGAGGGCACCACCCTTTTCGCGCGACTCGACAATGACTACGGCGTCGGCCAATCCCGCCACAATGCGGTTACGGGCCACGAAAAAGGCCGGATGCATGGCGTGGTAGCCGGGATACTCGGTGAGCAGTCCGCCGTGGGCAACCATCTCGGCCGCCGTGTTGCGGTGGCTCGAGGGGTAGATGTGGTCGAGCCCGTGAGCCAGCACGGCTACCGTGTCGAGCCCCTGCTTCAGGGCCGCGCGGTGAGCACAGATGTCTATGCCGTAGGCCAGTCCGCTCACGATGATGAGGTGGGGAAAACGGGCTGCCAGGTCGCGAATCATCGCCTCGCAGAAGCTGCGCCCGTAGTCGGTGGCTCGGCGGGTACCCACCACGCTCACCACCTTGGCGGCATTCAGGTCGGCCGTACCCCGGTAGTAGAGCAGCGGCGGCGCATCTATGCAGTCGACGAGCCGGTGCGGATAGGCGGGGTCGGTAAAGTAGAGCGGGGTGATGTTCCCCTTCTCGATAAACTCCATCTCCTGTCGGGCTGCCTGCAGGGCTGTGCGGCGGGCATCGTCGTGGAGTATTCGTCCCGTGATGCCCGTCATCTGTTGCAGTTGGGCCTCGGGCAGTTCGAAGAACAGAGCCAGGCTGTCGACCGTCTCGTGGATGTGCTGGGCCAGCGACTTGTTCATGCCCTTGATGCGCGAGAGCGCGATGCGGTAGAGAAGCTCTTGTTCCATGATGAGGGGGAATGATTGGTTGGTCGGTTACTCTTGTTGCAGGAATCGTTCGAAGTAGGGTACAAACTCCTCGCCGCGGGTGATGCGTCCCTGTGTGGTGCACACCGTCTCGACCACCGCCTTGATGCACAGTTCGCCCGACACCTTGTAAATATCCTGGTAGAAGACAAACTTGATGCCCTCGCGGCGCATGTAGAGTTTGCTCACGAAGTGGTCGCGGCTGCGCAGCGGCATCTTGTAGTTGATTTCGATGCGGTTTACCACCGGGTCGATGCCCCGCTCGCGCATCTCGACGAACGAGATGCCCGCAGCCGCCAGAAACTCGTGGCGGGTGTGCTCGAGATAGTGCTGGTAGTTGGCGTTGTTGACGATGCCTTCCATGTCGCACTCGTAGTCGCGCACCTGCATCTCCAGTTCGAAAATATATTGTGACATAATCTTTCGGTATTTGTTCTTTGCAAACTTACGGAAAAAATGAAGAATTTTCCCTATGTTTGTAAAAAATCAAAGCCATGTGTAGACGGTTGTTTCTCCTGTTTATCTTGTGTGTGGTGGCCGGGATGTCGGCCTGGGCCTGTACCTCGGCAGTCGTTTCGGGGCGGGTGACCCCCGACGGACGTCCGCTGTTGTGGAAGCATCGCGATGCTTCCGACCTCAACAACCGCATCGTGCGCTTCGATGCCGTCAAGGGCCAATTCTCTTTCGTGGGGGTGGTCAACGGCACCGACACGTTGGCCCGCGAGGTGTGGACCGGCTACAACAGCGTAGGGTTTGCCGTGATGAACACCGCCTCGTATAACCTCAAGAACGACACCTCGTCGCTGGCCGACCGCGAAGGGGTGGTGATGAAGCGGGCCTTGGCCGTGTGCCGCACGGTCGACGACTTCGCCCGCCTGCTCGACGAGTGGCCCCGGCCCATCGGGGTGGAGGCCAATTTCGGGGCCATCGATGCCGAGGGGGGAGCCGCCTATTTCGAGGTGAACAACTACGAGGTGACCCGCTACGACGTGGCCGACGCTCCCGATGGCTATCTGCTGCGCACCAACTATTCGATGTCGGGCCGCCCCGACGAGGGGTTCGGCTATATCCGCTACGACAATGCCGCCCGACTTTTCGCCCCCGTGGCGGCACAAAAGGCCATTACCCCCGAGTGGCTCACCGGAGTCTGCTCCCGTTCGTTCTATCATACGTTGCTGGGGCGCGATTTCTCGGGCGACAACTGGGCGGTCGATCAAGATTTCATTCCCCGGCGCAGCACCTCGGCCTCACTGGTGGTCGAGGGGGTAAAGCCCGGCGAGTCGCCGGCGTTTACGACAATGTGGACCGTGTTGGGCTATCCCCCCTGCTCGGTGGTGCTGCCGGTGTGGCTCGGCTGCAACAGCGGCGTGCCCGCTTTGTTGCAGGCCAGCGGCGACACATTGCGTGCCCCCTTGTGCGAGTGGGCCAATGCGTTGAAGCGCGAAGCCTTCCCCATCGAGCGCGGCAGCGGGTCGCACTACCTGCACATGGCACGCCTCTTCCGCCCCGACGGTAGCGGCATGACCCAACAACTGCTCGGCCTCGAGAAGGTGGTCTATGCCCAAAGTCGCACCCTGCTCGACGAGGCCCGCCGCTCCGGCTCGTGGAACGACCGGCAGGTCGAACGCACGATGACCCGCATCGAGCGACAAGTCTCGGCCTTTTTTCAGAAAATGTTGGACAGTGGGAGCCGATAAATCTCTTTCCCGAGAATATTCCTTTTGTAGACCGTCCCGCCCGGATATTCCTGGATACCACATCCGTGGTGTGGAATGACAGAACCGTCCTCGCGTAGTGCGGTATGTCTGCAGTATGTCACCCCGCACTCGATGCGGGGTCCAACCCCGGGCTGCAAACGGGGAAATGCCGCAGACAGTATTCTCTGGATTCCGCATCACGGTGCGGAATGACCAAACCGCCGTGTCGTAGCGCGGTATGACATACGATGTAGAGAACTCCCAATTACGGCTTGTTAATCCACAAAGAGGCACTTCTTTTACAGCAGGCAGATACGTAATCTGCAAGGAATACACAATCTGGAGCTTGAAGCCAAAGACAAGGAAATATCACGACTGAATGCTATTCTTGAAAAGGCGTTCAAATGGTTCCCGATGCTCAAAGAAATGTTGAGAATGGAAAAGCTATGCACTGCCATCGGCTTCACCAAAGAAATGATAGAGAGCCTTCTGACGAAGAAAGAGGCTATCAGGTGCAATGGCAGGATTTATTCCGAAGAGCACAGACGGAAGTTTGACATCAGGAATGATATTTTCAAAGTGGAAAAGAATCCGACCAATGACAGTAAACTGGTACTGACCATAAACAGGCAACCGATTGGCGAATGGTTCAAAGAACAATGGGAGAAACTTCGGCAAGGTTTACGAAAAACAGAAGAGCCAAGAAAAAGTAGAGGATTCAAGTTATGATGTAACGAGGGCTGAAAAAGCTGGGGGAATTGATCCTCCAGCTTTTAATTATGATTTTGAAATAGCATCAAGAATAGATAAGTCATGAATATCCTTATCCCGCAATTCATATCCCGAATGGAATATCTTTTGCCCTTTCAATGAAATACATGGAATAACCCTGCCATCCAAAGTAGTTTCACCAAAATAGTCCGACTGAAATTCATACCAACCACCTTGCAAATCCGCTTGTCTGGATGTACCATCCTCATTCAATATAAACGGGTGTATGTCTATATACCCTAATTCGACGCTGTATAATTCCATCCTCGCAGGAAGCCAGTCCGTTTCTATGACGAAACCATTTTCCTGAAGAAAGGCAATCAATTTGTCGGTATAACGGCTGTCAAAATCAATATCCACATCTCTATGGATTCTGGTTTGCCCTCCATGCAGGGCATCTACGCCCCATCCTCCATCGAGCCAATACTTCACGCCTGTACTTTCCAATAAATCCAATATTTGGAATAAGTCTGAAATCGTAATGTGTTCTTTTTTTGTCATAATAAACGATGTCTTTGTGATAAATATGTTATTGCAGAGATTTTATCGAAGAGATGAAACACGCGGCTACTCCGACCGCTCCAATGAGCGTCCCACAGATTACAAACAAGGTTGCAATACTCATGTTTTCAGCCAAATATCCCGATACCAATATCCCCAACAAGGAAGAGAGCGTGCTCAGACTAAATATCAAAGAAAACGTGCGCCCGAGAATTTCCGAAGCGATATTCTGCTGGACAACAGCAATGAACAAGGCGTGATAAATGGCATAAGCAATACCCCCGGCAAACATCAGGCACATAAATCCTATGAACGCATCGACAAAAAACTTTTATACTCTCCCTTTATAATCATAAATAATACGAAAACACCCAACTTTACATTCTTGGGTGTAAAATCGGGTGCTTAATTTGTAAAACATTGATTTCCAATGTTTATTGCGGTGCGGACGGGACTCGAACCCGCGACCCCATGCGTGACAGGCATGTATTCTAACCAGCTGAACTACCGCACCAGTTTCGTTTTGCGAGTGCAAAGATAGAACGCTTTTTTCAATTCTGCAACTCTTCGTTCCAAAAAAAATCGAATTATTTTTTTGCTTCTGTGGCCGGGGGGTCGTACGGTTGTATGGAAAAATCTCATTATCAATCGAAAGCACGGGAGTGATTACAACAGATGAATGTTGTGCCGGGCGCACTCGGCTATCTGCTCTTCGGGCCAGATGCTGGCCTGTACCTCGCCGATGTGGGCTTTCTGGAGCAGAAACATCGAGAAGCGCGATTGCCCGATACCGCCGCCTATCGAGAGAGGCAGTTCGTCGTGGAGCAGGGCCCGGTGGAAATTGAGTTGTGCCCGCTCGGGGCAACCACAGATGTCGAGCTGGCGGAGCAGCGCCTCCTTGTCGACCCGTATTCCCATCGACGAAAGTTCGAAGGGTATTTCCAGCACGGTGTTCCACAGGATAATATCGCCGTTCAGCCCCAGGTAGCCGTCGCTGTTGGGGGTGGTCCAGTCGTCGTAGTCGGGGGCGCGGCCGTCGTGTCGGGTGCCGTCGCTGAGTTGTTGCCCGATGCCGATGAGGAACACTGCCCCGTAACGTCGGGCCGCAGCTGCCTCGCGCTCCTTGGGGGTGAGGTGCGGATACTGTTGCAGCAGCTCCTCGGTGTGGATAAAGGTTATCTCGTCGGGTAGGGTGGGGGTGATGTGGGGGAACTCTTCGTAGATGAGGGCCTCGCACTCCTTGATTACGCGGTAGATGGTGCGCACTGTTTCCTTGAGGTATTCGAGGTTGCGGTCTTCGCGGGTGATGGTCTTCTCCCAGTCCCACTGGTCGACGTAGAGCGAGTGCAGGTTGTCGAGCTCTTCGTGGGTGCGAATGGCATTCATGTCGGTATAGAGTCCGAATCCCGGGGCGATGTCGTAGGCTCCCAGTTTCACCCGCTTCCATTTGGCAAGCGAGTGCACCACCTCGGCCCGACGTCCCTCCATGGCGGCGATGGGGAACGACACGGCACGCTCGTTGCCGTTGAGGTCGTCGTTCAACCCCGTGCCCGAGAGTACAAACAGCGGGGCCGTGACCCGGCGCAGGTTCAGGGCTTTGGAAAGTCGCTCTTGAAAAGCATCTTTCAACATCTTGATGGCCATCTCGGTAGTTTCGGGCAGAAGTTTGAGTTTATAGCGTTGAGGAATGATGAGTGACATTTGGTTTTTTCAGGTTAAAGTTCAAATTCAATTAGTGCAAAATTTCTGCAAATATATATCATTTTTCTAATAATACAAATATTTATATATCAATTTGAGATGTTGAACAAGAATATTGTGTCTTTTATGAAAAAGAATGTCTATTAGTTTTAAATTTTCGGAACCAACGGGTAAAATAGATTGTTTATAAATATGTCACTAATAAAATTTATCTATTTTTGCACCGAGAAAATAGTACAAACGACCGATAACGAAGTCGCTCAGACGATTTTCGATTTTACCGAATCGTTCTTAACCTGAGCCATTTAAGTAAAGAAACAGCCTCATGGAGACAACCCGACCGGGCATCACCCCCGAATCTACACAACCGGCAACGACCGATTGCCACCTGGTATTCAAACCGATTACTCTCGACTCGCTGCACGAGATAGCACCTTACCTGACCCGACAAAGCTACCGCACTTGCGACTTCTCGATTGGCGGCATCTATATGTGGGTCGGTTATTTTGGTTACGAGTATGCCATCTGCCGCGATACCCTCTTTATCAAGGGGGGCGAGGAAGACCATCTGCAAAACACCGCTTTTGCCGTGCCGGTGGGGAGTCTCGATTTGAAAGATTCATTGCTGCTGCTGGGGGCTTACTGCCGCCAGCACGGGTTGCCGTTTATCCTCTCGGCCGTGCCTGAACCGGCGGCGCAGGCCATTGCCGAACTCTATGGTTGCCCCATCACCGAGCTGCCCGACTGGGGCGACTACCTCTACCGGGCTACCGACCTGGCTACCCTCGTGGGGCACCGCTTCAACAAGAAGCGCAACCGGGTGAACAAGTTCAAGAGCACCTATCCCGATTTCCAATACGAAGCCATCACGCCGCAGAACCTGCCCGAAGTGATTGCCTTCTTCGACCGCTACATGCAGGCCTATCACAAAGACAGCGAGCTGTTTGCCTACGAAGAGAGCATGGTGGCTCAAGTGCTGCGCGAGTATGACCGATTGCCGTTCGAAGGGGGTGTGCTGCGCGTGGGGGGCGAGATTGCCGCCTTCTCGGTGGGCGAAGTGGTGGGCGATACCCTGGTCGTGCATATCGAGAAAGCCCGTAAGGAGGTGGTGGGTGCCTACGAAGCCATCAATCTGTTCTACTCGGCACAGATGGTCGAGGCTCACCCCGAGGTGCAGTACATCAACCGTGAGGACGATGCCGGCGATCCGGGTCTGCGCGAGGCCAAGTTGTCGTACAACCCCGAGACCATCCTGAAAAAGTACAACATTCCGCTCGACGACTATCTGCGTTAAAGCCTGGTTTTTGGGCCTTTCCGAGTTTTTCTTGTCATTCAACTGCCGATGCGGCGTCTCTGTCGTATCGTGCTGCGGCACGGTATGCGGGAGATACCGTCTGCGGTGTTTTTCCCTTTTGCGACACGAGGCTGGGCCTGTGGAGGATGAGGTGAACATCGGGGTATGAAGCCCTAAAAGAAGAACGAATGGCCACTAAAATAGCGGGATAGGTTGCACGCTCATTCAGTTTTTTTACGCCTTGTCACTTGTTTCTGCAGTCGGTTTGCTCTATTTTTGCACTTCAATAGAGAAGCATACACAAAAAACAGAGATATGAAGAAACTGGTATGGGCGACGCTTGCGGCCCTCCTCGTTGCCGGAGTGACCCCCGCAGATTGCTACGCCAAACGGAAAAGTAAAAAAGAGAACAAGAAAGAACAGGTGGCCGATACGACCGCCAAAGAGTCGAAATACGACAAGCTCGTCAAGGGAGCCAAGACGCAGAAGGGCATGTTCACCCTGCATCTGACCACCGAAAACAAACTGCTGGTCGAGGTGCCCGACTCGCTGATGAACCGCATCTTCCTGCTCTCGAGCCGGGTGGCCGCTACCACCGACCCCAAGCTCTTCGTGGCCGGCGAGATGACCACCGACCCCTTTATGATTCGCTTCAGCAAGAACGAGCAGACGCTCTTCATGCACCTGGTGCAGCATAGCAACATCATCGACAAGGACGACCCCATTGCTGCTTCGTTCGACAAGAACTTTGGCGACCCCATCATCAAGGCCTTCAAAATCGAGGCCAAGAACGGCAAGGACGTGGTGGTGGACATGAGCGACTTCTTCAAGACCAACGAGAAGATTATCAGCCCCATGCCCAGCAATCCCTCTTCCAAGATAAAGACGGGCACCTACACCTCGGCCAACTCCTACATTCTGGGAGCCAAGAGTTTCCCGCAGAACTGCGAGATTCGCTCGGTGCTCAGCTTCACCGGCGACAACATCTGCACCGTGACCATGCACCGCTCGCTGGTACTTCTGCCCGAGCAACCCATGCGTCCCCGTATCTACGACCGTCGGGTGGGTTTCTTTTCGAGTACCAAAAACATCTACACGAGCGACAAGGACCGCATAGACCGCACGCAATACATCCACCGCTGGAGGCTCGAACCGAAGGACGAGGATCGCGAAGCCTACTTCAGAGGCGAGCTGGTTGAGCCCAAGCAGCCGATTGTCTTCTACGTCGACAGTGCCTTCCCCGAGAAGTGGCGCGACATCGTGAAGCAAGGTGTGGAGGACTGGAACACCGCCTTCGAGGCTGCCGGTTTCAAGAATGCCATCGTGGCCCGCGACTATCCCAAGAACGACCCCGACTTCGACCCCGACGACATGCGGTACAGCTGTGTGAAATATGCCGTCACCGATATTGCCAACGCCATGGGCCCGAGCTATGTCGACCCCCGCAGCGGCGAAATCCTCACGGCCGATGTCATCTGGTATCACAACGTCATCTCGCTGGTACACAACTGGCGGTTTGCCCAGACGGGAGCCGTAGACCCGCGGGTGAGACAGGAGACCTTCGACAACGACGTCATGCGCGAATCGCTGCGCTACGTCGCCTCGCACGAGATTGGTCACACGCTGGGCCTCATGCACAACATGGGAGCCAGCTACGCCTTCACCATCGACTCGCTGCGCAGCCCCTCGTTTACTCAAAAGTATGGTACTACGCCCAGTATCATGGACTATGCCCGCAACAACTTCGTGGCCCAGCCCGGCGACTATGAGCGCGGCGTGCGGCTCACCCCGCCCATCCTGGGAGTCTACGACATCTACGCCATCAACTGGGGTTACCGACTGATTGACGGTGCCGCCACTCCGCAAGACGAGGTGGCCACGCTCGACCGCTGGATAGCCGAGAAGAAGGCCGACCCCATGTACACCTTCGGAGCCCAGCAGTACCCCGATACCTACGACCCCACCGACCAGACCGAAGACCTGAGCAACGACCACTTCAAGGCAGGCGAGATGGCCATATCGAACCTCAAGATTATCGTGAAGAATTTCGAGAAATGGCTCTTCGACGAGGGGAAAGACTACCGTACAATACGCGACGAATACTCGGCACTCGTGCAACAGTACAACCGCCACCTGCGCCACGTGGTGCCCTACATCGGTGGTGTGCTCTATACCGAGGTGCGCCAGGGCGACGATACGCTGCCCTATGTCTACCTCGACAAGGCTACCCAGCGGAAGGCCCTGAAATGGGTGCTCAACCAGGCCCGTACCTATCGCGACTGGCTCACCCCGGCCGACCTGCTGCAGCGCATCGGAGCCAACGTCAACTACGCCAGCTCGATACACCGCACCCTCCCGGCCAGCCTCATCAAACCGGCTACCCTCTTCCGCATCCGTGAGGGTGGAGCCATCGACCCGGTGAAAAACTACACCGTCGAGAGCTATCTCAACGACGTGATTGCCGAGGTCTTCAAGGCCACCTACCAGGGTCGCAAGCTCAACGACGTGGAGCGCGACCTGCAAAGCGAGACCATCGAGCTGCTCATCCAGTACTCCGATTTGCAGGGAACTCCGGTGAAGGTGAATTTGGGGACCCTGACCGACGATGTTGACCTCGAGGGGATTCCCTTCCCCTGCAGCCACGTGTTGGCACACCAGGCCGAAGAGCAGTCGTTCACCCGCTTCACGCTGGGACCCTCGATGTCGGTAGCCGAAATGGCACCCTACATGAGCGGAGCCCTCAAAAAGGTACTCACGCTCTACAAGCAGAAACGGGCCGTCACCACCGATGCTGCCACCCGCGACTTTTACGATTACCAGATTGTCACGATTGAAAAACTGTTTAACAACTAAACAAAGACCCGGCGAAAAGCATTATGTGCATGGCAGGTCTTTGGAGCATAACGCATGAAAGAATTTATCTTAACCCAAGAAGAAACCGAACGCACCGTTCTGGTGGGGTTGATTACCAACACCCAGAACGAGGCGAAAGCTAACGAATACCTCGACGAACTGGCCTTCCTGGCCGAAACTGCCGGTGCCCAGCCCGTGAAGAAGTTTCTGCAACGGCTCGACACCCCCAACTCCCGCACATTCGTCGGTGCGGGCAAGTTGGCCGAAATCAAGAATTACATCGACGAGAACGAGATAGGCATGGTCATCTTCGACGACGACCTCTCGGCCAAGCAGGTGCAGAACATCGAGAAGGAGCTGCAAGTGAAGATTCTCGACCGCACCAGCCTCATTCTCGACATCTTTGCCAAACGGGCCCAGACGGCCAACGCCAAACGGCAGGTCGAGCTGGCGCAATACCAGTATCTGCTGCCGCGGCTTACCCGCTTGTGGACGCACCTCGAGCGGCAGCGGGGTGGTATCGGTATGCGTGGTCCCGGTGAGACCCAGATCGAGACCGACCGTCGTATCATCCTCGACAAGATTTCGCACCTGAAAGAGGAGCTGAAAAGCATCGACCGCCAGAAGAGCATCCAGCGCAAAAACCGCGGCAAACTGGTGCGCGTGGCGCTGGTGGGCTATACCAACGTGGGCAAGTCGACCCTGATGAACCTGCTGGCCAAGAGCGAGGTCTTTGCCGAGAACAAGCTCTTTGCCACCCTCGACACCACGGTGCGCAAGGTGATTGTCGACAATCTGCCTTTCCTCCTCTCCGATACCGTAGGGTTCATTCGCAAACTGCCCACCCACCTGGTCGACTCGTTCAAGTCGACCCTCGACGAGGTTCGCGAGGCCGACCTGCTGCTCCACGTCGTGGACATTTCGCACCCGGCTTTCGAGGAGCAGATCGAGGTGGTGAACAAGACCCTGCAAGAGGTGTGCGACTCGGCCGACAAGCCCATGATTCTGGTATTCAACAAAATCGATGCCTTCTCCTACGTCGAGAAGGCGGCCGACGACCTCACTCCGCGCACCCGCGAAAACATCTCGCTCGACGAGCTGAAAGAGACCTGGATGGCCAAGATGCACGACAACTGCATCTTCATCTCGGCCCGCAACAAGACCAACATCGACGAGCTGAAGTCGCTGCTCTACCAGCGTGTGAAGGAGATTCACACCACGCGTTTCCCCTACAACGACTTCCTCTTCCAGCACTACGACGAGATTGCCACCGACAACAACGACGACGAAGGCGCCTCCTGACCGGGGCGCCTCTCTGCCTGAATAATTCACCGGGCTACCTCCTCCGGCCTCTTAATCTTTGCCAGTATGACGAATTATCGTAAACTCAATGACTCAGAAATCAGCCGGCTCACAGCCCAGGGTTGCGTGGCCGACGACTGGAGCCAGGTGCTTGTAGCCGAAGGCTTCGTGCCCGAAACCGTTACTCATGTCCGTTTCTCGGGGCAGGTAAGGCTGGGGGTATTTGAAAAAAACTTCGCCTTGCCGGGCGGACTTACCCGACGTGCCGGGCTGCACCACGTCGCCCTGCACAACTGCACGGTGGGCAACAACACCTTCATCGAGGGGGTGGCCAACTACATCGCCAACTATCGCATAGGCGACGACTGCTACATCCAGAACGTGAACCTGCTGCTGACCGAGGGAGAGAGCTCCTTCGGCAACGGCACCGAGGTGTCGGTACTCAACGAGACGGGCGGCCGCGAGGTTCCCATCTACAACCGGCTCTCGGCACAGATGGCCTACCTCATGGCCATGTATCGCCACCGGCCCGACCTCATCGGGCGGCTCCGGCAGCTGGTGGCCGACTATACCGCCACCGTGACGAGCGACTGCGGCACCATAGGCCGCGGTGTGCATATCGTCAACACGGGGACGATACGCAATCTCTGCATCGGCGATGCCTGTCGCATCGACGGCGCCTCGCGTCTCGACAACGGCACCATCAACAGTTGCCCCGAGGCCCCCGTAACCATCGGGGCCAACGTCACCGCACAAGACTTCATCATCAGTTCGGGCGCCTGTGTGAGCGACGGCGCGGTGCTGTCGCGCTGCTTCGTGGGGCAAGCCTGCCACCTTTCGCACCTCTTCTCGGCCCACGACTCGCTCTTCTTCAGCAACTGCCAGGGCGAGAACGGCGAGGCCTGCGCCATCTTTGCCGGCCCCTACACGGTGACCATGCACAAGTCGAGTCTGCTCATTGCCGGCATGTTCTCGTTCCTGAACGCCGGCAGCGGGTCGAACCAGAGTAACCACATGTACAAACTGGGGCCCATCCACCAGGGTGTGGTCGAGCGCGGGTCGAAGACCACCAGCGACTCCTACATGCTGTGGCCCGCCAGGATAGGGGCCTTCTCGCTCATCATGGGGCGGCACGTCAACCACCCCGATACCTCGGGCATGCCCTTCTCCTACCTGATCGAGCACGGCAAGCACTCCTACCTCGTGCCGGGGGCTAACCTCAAGAGCGTGGGCACCATTCGCGATGCCCAGAAGTGGCCCAAGCGCGACCGCCGCACCGACCCCGACAAGCTCGACTGCATCAACTTCAACCTGCTCAGCCCCTATACCATCCAGAAGATGCTGCAAGGCATCGACACCCTGCAGGGGCTCAAGCAGACCTCGGGCGAAACCTCCGAGAGCTACTCGTTCCAGAGTACCACCATCCGGCACGGTTCGCTCGAGAAGGGGATACACCTCTACACGCTGGCCGTGCACAAGTTCATGGGCAACTCCATCATCAAGCGTCTCGAGGGGGCTCCCTTCGCCGACATCGCCGACCTGCACCGCAGGCTGCAACCTACCGACCCGCTGGGCTTGGGCGAGTGGGTGGATCTGGCGGGACTTATCCTGCCCAAACAGGCCGTCGAGGCCGAAATCGACCGCATCGTTGGTGACAACCGTTACACCCTCGAGCAGGCCGAAGCCGACTTCCGCGACCTGCACAGCCGCTACTACGACATGGAGTGGACCTGGGTGTGCTCGCAGATGAGCCGCTGGTATGGGAAGAGTGTCGACCGGTTCACCCCGCAGGACATTGTTACCATCGTGCGGCAGTGGAACGAGTCGGTGGTCGAGCTCGACCGTCTGCTTTACGACGATGCCCGCAAGGAGTTCTCTATGGTTTCGCGCATCGGCTTCGGTGTCGACGGTTCGGTCAGCCAGCGCGACGGCGACTTCGAGCAGGTGCGGGGCCAGTTCGAGAGTGACCCCTTCGTCCAGATGGTCTGCCGCCACATCGAGGAGAAAACCACCCTCGGCCACGAACTCATCGGCCGGCTTAACCGTCTGATTGATAAATTTCCCGGATGAGGGAAATAGCGCAATACTGGTATAGGATTGTATTTCGGTTCTAATACCCATCACCCGGCATAACACGGGTTACATGTTGCATCCCGTCAAGGGGCTGTATCGCCAACAGGCGATGCGGCCCCTTGTGGCATCCGTTGGGTTTTGTCGGTCGGGAAGGGGAGAGGGCGGCGATTACGGGCCGGAGAAGTCGGGGCGCGGGAAAATCACCCGGCCGATTTTCCGTTTCAACCCCCATTTTGGTCGGTTCACCGGCAAGTAGTCGGAGAAATAGGAGGGAGGCAGTAACTTTGTAACGATTATAAATTTAGTATCTATCACATATGTTTTCAAAGATCGTACACTTTTCAATCCGAAGGAAGCTGTTTGTGGCCCTGACCACCCTGTTGCTTCTGGCGGGCGGCATATACTCCATGCTGACGTTGCCCATCGATGCCGTGCCCGACATCACCAACAACCAGGTGCAGATTGTCACCGTGTCGCCCACGCTGGCCCCGCAAGAGGTGGAACAGCTCATTACTTTCCCCATCGAGATAGCCATGAGCAACGTGATGAATGTCGAGGAGATACGCTCGGTATCGCGTTTCGGGCTGTCGCTTGTGACGGTGGTTTTCAAGGAGGATGTGCCCACGCTGGATGCCCGCCAGTTGGTCAACGAACAGATTCAGATGGTATCGGGCGAAATCCCGCCGGAACTGGGAACTCCCGAGCTGATGCCTATCACCACCGGTCTGGGCGAGATATACCAGTATGTGCTCAAGGTGGCGCCGGGCTATGAAGACCGCTACGATGCCATGGAGCTGCGCACCATCCAGGACTGGATTGTGAAACGTCAGCTTTCGGGTATCCCCGGCATTGTCGAAATCAACAGCTTCGGCGGCTATCTGAAGCAGTACGAGGTGGCTGTCGACCCCGACGCTCTCTATTCGCTCAACATCACGATTGGCGAGGTGTTCGAGGCTTTGAGCCGGAACAACCAGAATACGGGCGGCAGCTATATCGAAAAGATAAACCGCGCCTACTACATACGCTCCGAGGGTATGATCAAAGACCTGCACGACGTGGAGCAGATTGTGGTGACCAACCGGGGCGGTATCCCCATACACATCGGCGATATAGGCCGTGTACAGTTCGGCGCTCCCAAACGCTTCGGTGCCATGACCAAGGATGGCGAGGGCGAGTGTGTGGGCGGTATCGCCATGATGCTCAAGGGTGCCAATGCCAACGTGGTAACCAAGGAGCTGGAGAAACGGGTGGCCAAGGTGCAGCAGATGTTGCCTGAGGGAGTGTCGGTCGAGCCCTACTTGAACCGCTCGGAGCTGGTGAACCGGAATATTTCGACCGTGATTCGCAACCTGGTCGAGGGTGCCATCATCGTATTTCTGGTGCTGATTATCTTCCTGGGCAATGTACGGGCCGGGTTGATTGTCGCATCGGTTATCCCGCTGGCCATGCTCTTTGCCTTTATCCTGATGCGCATCTTCAACGTCTCGGCCAACCTGATGAGCCTCGGTGCCATCGACTTCGGTATTGTGGTCGATGGGTCCATCGTCATTCTGGAGGGTATCCTGGCCCACCTCTACGGGCGGCAGTTGCGCGGTCGCACGCTGTCGCGTGAAGAGATGAACGACGAGGTCGAGAAGGGGGCCGGCCGTGTAGCCCGCAGTGCTACCTTTGCCGTGCTCATTATCCTGATTGTATTCTTCCCCATACTTACCTTGAGCGGCATCGAGGGCAAATACTTTACGCCGATGGCCAAGACGCTCGTCTTCTGTATTATCGGCGCCCTTATCCTGTCGCTTACCTATGTACCCATGATGGCGTCGCTCTGCCTGAAACGGACGATGACCGTGAAGCGGACCTTTGCCGACCGCTTCTTCGACTGGTTGAACCGCCTCTATCGACGCACGCTCCGCTTCAGCCAGGCCCATGTGTGGGGCACGGTGGCCGCTGCCTTCGTGGCTTTGGTGCTGTCGTTGCTGCTCTTCACCCGGTTGGGTGCCGAGTTTATCCCGACGCTCGACGAGGGCGATTTCGCCATGCAGATGACCCTCCCGGCCGGTAGCTCGCTGAGCCGGAGTATCGAGGTTTCGCTCGAGGCCGAGAAACGGCTCAAGGAGCGCTTCCCCGAAATCAAGCACGTAGTGGCCAAAATAGGTACGGCCGAGGTGCCTACCGACCCGATGGCCGTTGAGGATGCCGACGTGATGATTGTGATGAAACCTTTCAGCGAATGGACGTCGGCCTCGAGCCGGGCCGAGATGGTGGAGAAGATGAAGCAGTGCCTCGACTCGATCGACGGTGCCGAGTTCAACTTCAGCCAGCCTATTCAGCTGCGGTTCAACGAGCTGATGACCGGTGCCAAGGCCGATATTGCCATCAAGCTCTACGGCGAGGATATGGCCGAGCTGTACAGCAAGGCGCGCGAGGCGGCCCGCTATGTCGAGCAGGTGCCGGGTGCGGCCGACGTGCAGGTAGAGCAGGCCATGGGTCTGCCCCAGTTGCTCATTCACTTCGACCGGGCCAAGATTGCCCGCTACGGCATCGACATCGAAGAGCTGAATACCGTTATCCGCACCGCCTATGCGGGCGAGACGGCCGGGGTTGTCTTTGAGAACGAGCGCCGCTTCGACCTCGTGGTTCGCCTGGATAAGAACAAGGTGAGCGACCTGAACATCGACAAGCTCTTTGTCCGCACGAAAGACAACATACAGCTCCCCGTCAGCGAGGTGGCCAGCATCGAGCTGGAAAACGGCCCCCTGCAAATCAACCGCGACGCCACCAAGCGACGCGTGGTTATCGGTGTGAATGTGCGCGATGCCGATATTCAGCAGGTGGTGAACCAGATCAGAGAGTCGCTCGACAAGAACGTGAAACTCAAGCCCGGCTACTACTTCGAGTATGGCGGCCAGTTCGAGAACCTGCAAAATGCCATCAGCACCCTCACGGTGGTTATCCCCATCGCCCTGATGCTCATCTTGCTGTTGCTCTTCTTTGCCTTCCACAGCATCACCTATTCGCTGGTCGTATTCTCTACCGTGCCCCTCTCGCTCATCGGCGGTATCGTGGCCCTGTGGCTGCGCGGCCTCCCCTTCAGCATCTCGGCCGGTGTCGGGTTCATTGCCCTCTTCGGTGTGGCGGTGCTGAACGGTATCCTCATGATTAACCACTTCAACGACATACGCAAGCGTACCCGGTATCCCTTGACGACCAGCCGCATCATTGCCGAGGGCTGCCCGCACCTGTTGCGCCCGGTATTCCTTACCGGTCTGGTAGCTTCGCTGGGCTTCGTGCCGATGGCCATAGCCAAGTCGGCCGGTGCCGAGGTACAGCGCCCGTTGGCCACGGTAGTGATTGGTGGCTTGATTGTTTCGACCGCCCTGACGCTCATCATTATCCCCGCATTTTACCGTATCGTGAGCATCCTGGCCGCCAAACGGCTGCGCCGGAAGAGTCGCCGCTCTCTCCGTAAGGCTGCTTTGGGTCTGGCTTTGCTGATAGCCTTCGTGCCTGCCGCACAGGCCCAGCAGACCGTGACGATGGAGCAGGCCATCGAGATGGCCCAGAGCAACAACCCGCGGTTGAAGATGGCCGAGTCGGAAATCTCCCTGGCCCGCGTCACAAAGGGCGAGGCCTGGGACGGTGGCAGCACCTCGTTCAGCTACTCCTGGGGGCAACTGAACGGCGAGAGCAGCAAGGACAACGAACTGTCGATCGAGCAGTCGCTCGGCTCGCTGCTCACCCCCTTCTATAAAAATGCCCTGGCCAACGCGCAGATAAGCAAGGGCGAGAGCTACCGCGACATGGTGAAGAAAGAGATTACGGCCGAGGTGAAACGGGCATGGGCCTACTACCAGTATGCCTACCACGTCGACGCCCTCTATCGGGGGCAGAAGGAGCTGGCCGAGCAGTTGCGGAACAGCGGCGAGCAACGCTACCAGCAGGGCGACATCGACCTGGCCGAGCGCAACATGATTACGGCCCTGGCCACCGACCTGCACACCCGTTGGATGGAGGCTTCGGAAGAGTTGAACCTGGCCGAGCGCCGGTTTGCCTGGACCTGTTACAGCGACGAGGCCCTGTTGCCGGCCGATACCTCGCTGGCCGTGATGCAGATACAGACCGACGGCCTGTCGCTCTCGTCGCGTCATCTCGACTACTTCAGTGCCCAGGTACAGGAGAAGCGGGATATGCTGAAAATCGAGCGCAGCCGCTTCTTCCCCGAAATTTCGGTTGGTTATGTGCGCCAGAAGATAGCCCCCCTCTCGGGCCTGAACTCGTGGATGGTGGGCGTATCGTTCCCCATACTCTTCTTTCCGCAGCAAAGCCGGGCCAAGCAGGCCCGCATCAACCTGCAGATTGCCAACTGGCAGGCCGAGGACAATCGCCGCCAGCTCTCCAACCGGGTGAGCGAACTGCAGAACCAGTTGGTACGCCAGCGCGAGCGTCTGCTCTACTACCAGCAGGCTGCCGTCAAGGAGGCCGAGGCCCTGCAAAACAGTGCCGTCAAGAAATTCCAGGAGAACGAAACCGACATTAGCGAATTTATCCAGAGCTTGAATGCCGCCCGCGAAATACGCCGGGGCTACATCGAAACGGTATATGCCTACAACATCACCGTGCTCGAGCTCGAACTCTATACCGAGTGAGCCGCCGGTTCACCCCCTTTAATTACCCAACCTCAAAAACTCAAAGAACAATGAATAACAGAATGAACCTGATGAAACAACGAATGATTTACGTGGCCCTTGCCTTGCTGGCCGTATCGTGTTCAAATTCGTCGACTCCGTCGGCCGGGTCGGCTGCTCCGGCCGACACCGTGGCACAAGCCTCGGGCGACAGTGCCCAGACCCCTAAGGTCGATGGCGTGAGCGGAGCCACCAACGTCTCCAATCCGCCGTCGTTCAACGGCATTATCGTGATGCCGCCGCAAAATCACGTCACCGTCACGCTGAGCATGGGCGGTTCGGTGCAGGATATTCGGGTCTTGCCCGGCAAGTATGTGAGCAAGGGCGAGGTGATTCTTACGCTGGCCAATCCGGCCTATATCGAGCTCCAGCAATCCTATCTCGATGCCGCCGCTCAGGCCGAATATCTCAAGAAGGAGTATGAGCGTCAGCAACGTCTGGTATCGGGCGAATCGGCTTCGCTCAAGCGTCTGCAACAGAGCAAGGCCGACTACCTGTCGATGAAGAGCCGCATGGAAGCGGCCGCCGCACAACTTGCCCTGCTGGGTACCGACACGGCGTCGCTGAACCGGAAAGGCATACGCACCTATCTGGAGGTACGCTCTCCGCGCAACGGCTATGTGACCAACATGGACATCAACGCCGGCAAGTATTTTGCTGCAGGTGAGCCTGTTTGCGATGTTATCGACAAGAACAACCCCATGCTGCAGTTGACGGCCTACGAAAAAGACCTGAACAAACTGCAGCCGGGAACCCGCTTCACCTTCAAGGTCAACGGCATGCCCGATACCACCTTCTCGGCCGAGCTCGTTTCGGTAGACCAGATGGTCGACAACGTCAATCGTTCCATCAAGGTCTATGCCCGCATTTTGCAACCCTACTCCAATTTCAGACCGGGAATGTATGTGGCTGCCACGATTACGGATAAAAAATGATAACTTTGGGGCATGAAGTTGTTTCACATCCATAAGCGATTCCTCCTGATGATGAATGCCATCTCCATTCTGGTGGCATTCCTCATGCACCTGCCCGAGCTGATTGCGCTCTCCGAGCCCGAGGCGGGCAGCCGCCTCTTCCCCGATGTACATTGGGCCAACGTCAGTTATGAGATACTGTTTACCTATCTCTCTACCGTGCTGCTGTTCTTCCTGAATATCGGGATGATGAGGCTCAACAAGCCGGCGGCCGAGTTGAGCTGGCGGCGGGTGGCGGTGACCTTTGTCGTTACGCTGGTAGCCTGTAATCTGTTGGGCAAAGGTTTTGTTTATGCCCATGAACATTTCGGAGTCCCGGCCATCACGGCCATGTTGCATCACTACCTGCATCCGTTGCGCGACATACTCATTGCCTGTATCGTTACGGGCACCAGTTATTTGGACCACCAGAGTCGACGCAGCCAGCGCATGTTGCTCGAGAACGAACAGTTGCGCACCGAAAATCTCGTCAACCAGTACGAGGCCTTGAAGAGCCAGCTCAACCCGCACATGCTCTTCAACTCGCTCAACACGCTCTATTCGCTCATTCGGGAGTCGCCCGACAAGGCGCAGAACTATCTGCAGGAGCTCTCGCGGGTGATGCGCTACACGCTGCACGACAACCAGACGCACACCGTCACCCTGCGGGAGGAGATGGACTTCGTGCAGTCGTACATCTATCTGCTGCAGATGCGCTATGAGGATAACCTGCACTTCGACATCGACATCCCGCAGGCCTTGATGCAGCGGCAAGTGCCGCTGATGGCGGTGCAGATGCTGGTCGAGAATGCGGTGAAACACAACGAAATCAGCAACCGCAACCCGCTCACCATACGCATCGGTGCCGAGGGCGACGGACTGTGTGTGAGCAACCGCCTGCAACCCAAACTGACCGACAGCAGCAGTACCTGCATCGGGCTGGCCAACCTCTCCAAGCGCTACCGCTTGCTTTTCGGGCGCGACATCACCATCGAGGAGAGCGAGAAAAACTTTAAAGTAACTTTGCCGTTGATATGAAGACCTTGATTATAGAAGACGAAAAAGCGGCCCTGCGCAACCTGAAGGCGGCCATGAAAGAGGTCGATGCCGAGTTTGACATCGTAGGCGAGACCGACAGTGTGACCGGTGCGCTGGAGTGGTTTGCCGCTCATCCCATGCCCGAGCTGGTATTCATGGATATACACCTGGCCGACGGGTCGGCTTTCGGTACCTTCGAGCATATCGACATCACCTGTCCCATCATCTTTACCACCGCCTACGACGAGTATGCCTTGCAGGCTTTCCGGGTGAACAGCATCGCCTATCTGTTGAAACCCATCGGCAGCGGCGACCTGCAGAAGGCCATCGACAAACTGAAGATGCTGGGCGGCACCCCGCAACCGGCTGCCGACCTGCAGGCGGTGATGCGGGCCTTGAAGCGGGAGGAGAGTTACAAAACCCACTTCCTGGTCCCCGTCAAGGGCGACCGCTTCGTGCCCGTGAGCGTGGAGCAAATCAGCTATTTCTATATCGATGGCGGTTCGGTCAAGGCCGTGATGCAGTCGGGCGAGACGTTCGACTTTCAGCAAACTCTCGACGAGTTGGCCGAACAGCTCAACCCCCGCCACTTTTTCAGGGCCAACCGGCAATACATCATTGCCCACAAGGCCGTTACCGGCGTGAGCCTCTGGTTTGGCGGGCGCATGGTGCTGCAACTCACACCCCCTACGACCGAGAAGGTCATCATCAGCAAGGCCCGTGTGCCAGCTTTCAGAGATTGGTTTTAAGCGGGAGAGTTCTCGTTGTCATCCTCCTCTTCCTCCTCTTTGGGGGTGGGTTTCACCACCCAGGCACTGATTTCGTAGAGAGCATAGAGCGGGATGAATACGACCGAAAGGGTAAAGGGATCGCTCGAGGGGGTGATAAAGGCGGCCAGAATGAGCAGAATGACGATGGCGTGGCGGCGGTAAGTCTTGAAGAATTGCCGCGAGATGAGTCCCATGTTCGAGAGCAGCCAGCAGAGGAGCGGCAACTCGAAGACCAACCCCATGACGAAGTTGAGCGTAAGGAAGTTGTTCATGTAAGAGTCGAGCGAAATCTGGTTGGGCACCATTTCGCTCACCTGATACTCGGCCAGGAACCTCAGGGTGAGGGGGAATACCAGAAAATAGCCGACGGCAATACCGATGAAAAACATGATGTTCCCGGCCAGGAAGGCACCCCGGGCGTGACGTTTCTCGCCCGCATAGAGTCCGGGACTGATGAAAGTCCACAGTTCATAGATGATGTAAGGAAAAGCCACCAGCAGGGCAAGCCACATGGAGGTGCTCATGTGGATGAAGAACTGCGAAGCCAGTTGTATGTTGATGAGTTTGACCTCGAACTGGTCGTTGCAAAAGTCGGGCAGGATGGCCGTGTGCTGGTTGAGTGCGCAGAGCCACCGGTACAGAATGAAGTCGGAGTGGCAGGGAGCCAGAATAATGCTGTCGAAGATATAGGGCATGAGTGCAAAGAAGACGATGGCCAGCACGACGATAGCTCCGACCGAACGCAAGATAACCTTACGCAGGTCTTCGACGTGTTCCCAAAAACTCATCTCTTTCAGTTCGTTGCTCATACAAATACAACAGTTCGGCCTGCAGTGTGAGAACCGCACGGCGACAAAGTTCGATTTTTACCGATGTGCCCGACGGGTAGTAGCAAAGCCGTCGTATTTATTTGTTTCCCTCCTTGGGCAGTTCTTTGGTCTTCTCTTTGCTGTCGGGGGCGGGAGTGGAGTTTATTTCGTCTTCGATTTCGTTCATGCCCTTTTTGAAACTGCGAACGCCTTTGCCCAGACCGTGCATCAGTTCGGGTATCTTTTTACCGCCGAACAGGAGCAGAATCACAATAAAAATAATGATTACCTCGGTTGTTCCCAAGTTCCCAAAAAGTAACAGTATCGCAGAGAGTGTATTCATTTTTGTATACCAGTTTAGTGTTTACGGAACAAAATAAGAAAGAATATTTGTATAATACAACAAATCCATATCAAAATTGATTAACACATCGGCTCACGAATAGGTTCGGTTGCAGAGGTAGATTTCGTTGGTGGTACAATCTGTCTCCCGGCACATGGCTGTTGTCGGGGTTAGGCGCGACGTAATTCTTTTGCATGGAGGTGGGTAGGATGTCTGTTTACGATTATTCTCCCGGTTAAAAATGATATTGATATGTAAAAGTTTGCTCATCCTGATAAATTGATTTAACTTTGCAACGATTTTGGAATAAGGAAAAATTTCCGTAATTAAAAACAATAGAAATGAAAGCATTTGTATTTCCCGGACAAGGGGCCCAATTCGTAGGCATGGGTAAAGACCTCTACGAGAACAACCCCGTAGCCAAAGAGATGTTTGATAAGGCCAACGAGATATTGGGTTTCAATATCACCGACCTGATGTTTAACGGTACCGACGAGGACCTGCGCCAAACCAAGGTTACTCAGCCGGCCATCTTCCTGCACTCGGTCATTCTGGCCAAGACGATGGGCGATGCCTTCGACCCCGACATGGTTGCCGGTCACTCGCTGGGTGAGTTCTCGGCTCTGGTAGCTGCCGGTGCTCTCTCGTTTGAAGACGGTGTACGTCTGGTTTCGGCTCGTGCTCAGGCCATGCAGAAGGCTTGCGAAGCTCATCCCTCTACGATGGCTGCCATCATTGCCCTGCCGGATGCGAAAGTAGAAGAAATCTGCGCATCGGTAGCCGCCGAAGGCGAAGTTTGTGTAGCCGCCAACTACAACTGCCCGGGACAGATTGTGATTTCGGGTAGCATTGAAGGTATCAACAAGGCTTGCGAACTGATGAAAGCCGCCGGCGCCAAACGTGCCCTCCCGCTGAAAGTGGGCGGTGCTTTCCACTCGCCGCTGATGGAGCCCGCTCGTGCCGAATTGGCCGACGCTATCGCTCACACCAACTTCCACACGCCCAAGTGCCCCGTTTATCAAAACGTGAACGCTCAACCGCAGACCGACCCCGATGAGATCAAGAAGAACCTGATCGCTCAGTTGACCGCTCCCGTACGTTGGACGCAATCGGTTCAAAACATGATTGCTGCCGGTGCCGATACCTTCATCGAGGTAGGTCCCGGTGCCGTACTGCAAGGTTTGGTAAAGAAGATTTCGTCGGAAGTAACCACTTCGGGTGTACAGTAAAAGTAAACGACATATATCGAGGTAAACGAGAGGCGATGACCCACGGGGTTGTCGCCTCTTTTGTTTGTTTTAGGATGAGAAGCGTTTGCGAATCAGTCGGTTCAGAGGTTGCTCGATATACTGATGTGCGATATAAGCCGTGGCGATGCTCACAGCAAGGGCAATGAAAAATTCGATAGTGAGCGAGACCTCGAGATGCAGATGTCGCAGCCCGATTTTTACGCATTGTATCACCAGGTAGTGAAACAGATAGAAGGCGAAACTGATTTCTCCCAGTTTGACACATACGGGGTGGGAGAGCAGTCGCGACAAGGCTCCGCGGTGAAAGTAGAAGGAGGCAATGAGCAATCCCATGGGCAACCAGTACCACACGCTGCGGCGAAAGGATACCGGGATAAAGAAGGCCGTGCAGTAGGCCACGATAATTAGGAGCAGGGCTAGCCATTCGAGTTGGGTATAGCGACCTTGTAGCGGAAGGTACGATTCCCATCGGTGGCAGAGGTTGTAGAGTGCAATGCCCAGCACAAAGTCGAAGATGCGGAAAAGGGGATTGATGTAGAGCGTCCAATGTTCCCATAGATTGTTTCGTAACAGATAGGCCGAAAGCACGATGGCCAGCCCCAACCCTACCCACATGGTCTGGGCTTCCCTCCGTCGGTTACGGAAGGTTGAGAAAATAATTACGGGAAAAAGGGCGTAGAAGAAGGCTTCGTCGGAGAGGCTCCAACTCACCGAGTTGAACAGAAACTCTTGTCCCGGAATGAAACTTTGCAGCAGCAGAATGTTGAGTGCCAGTTCTCCAAAATCGCTTGCCGATGGGTGGGTAAAGAAGCGCAAGAGGAAGAGCGATACCAGCAGAGCCAGTAGGTGCAGCGGGTAGATGCGAGCTATCCGTGCTACATAGAACGAGCGTACGGTCACCGTGCCACTTATGAGTCGCTGTTGGTAGGTATAAGCCAGAATGAAACCGCTCAACATGAAAAAGAAACTCACTCCGGCATATCCCTCTCGGAAGATGTGCCACAAAAATCCCGGAGCCTCGTGTGGGAAGAGGTTTTTATGGCTCATGAATACCAGGAAGGCAAACACGAAACGCAGTGAGGTGAGAGGTTTAATCATGAGTTTTTTTTGAATGATACAAAAATAGTAAAAGGCGAGGGTGAGACAAATGAAAAATTGTATTTTCGTTTGCCTCTGCTCTCACCTTTTTCTATCTTTGTACAGCTAAAAAGTAAGATATGAATATCTTCGAAGATTTTCTGGCAACGATTTCAGACACAGAGGTGACAGCCACCTCGGCCGTATTCAAGCTGGCGCTGAGTCTGTTGCTGGGTGGTATCGTCGGTTTTGAGCGGAAGCGCAAGGGCCAGGTGGCCGGAGCCCGCACCTTTGCCCTGATTTCGATGGGGGCGACGCTGGCGATGATTGTGTCGATTTATATTCCACAAGTCTATTTGGGTTTGAAAAACGGCGACCCCGGCCGGGTGGCTGCGCAGGTGATTACGGGTGTGGGTTTCCTGGGTGCCGGTGCCATAATCCAGACCAAGGGTTCGGTGCGGGGATTGACTACCGCCGCGGGCATCTGGATGGTGGCCGCTCTGGGTCTGGCCGTGGGGGTAGGGCTCTACTGGGTTGCCGTCATCTCTACGGTGCTTATCCTGTTTACGCTGGTGAGCCTCGAGCAGTACGAGCGGCATGCCAAACTCGATTGGGAGGGGCGCATCATCCACCTGCGTGCCGGCGAGATTGTGGAAGATCTGGAACGCTATAAACAGTTGCTGGGGCAATACAACGTGGCCCTGCACAACGTGCTGGTCGAGTATGACTACGGGGGGCAGAAGACCGACCTGAAGTTTGTCGTGCTGGCTCGTTCGACGACCGATTTTGTCTCGCTCTTTGCCCGCATGCGTAATCTCTATCGAACCGAATATATTTCTCTTCAAAACGAAATTTGATTATGGGAGGATTGGATTCACTCATTACCGATTTGGCTCTCATCTTGATTGTCGCCGGGGTAGTGACCTTGCTGTTTAAGAAACTGAAGCAGCCCGTTGTTCTGGGTTATATTGTCGCTGGTTTTCTGGTGGGGCCCAATTTCGGTTTTTTCCCGACGATTGTCGATGAGGCCGACATTAACCTGTGGGCCGAACTGGGTATTATCGTACTCTTGTTTTCGCTGGGGTTGGAGTTTAGTTTCAAGAAGTTGTTCCAGGTGGGTTCGTCGGCCGTAATTACGGCGTTGGTCGTGGTGGCGGGCATGATGCTCGTGGGCTACGGAGCCGGGCGGTTGCTGCACTTTACCTATCTCGACAGTGTATTTCTGGGCGCCATGCTCTCCATGTCGTCCACGACGATTATCATCAAGGCTTTCACCGATTTGAACCTTCGGAAGAAAGCCTTTGCCAATTTGGTATTCGGTGTGCTCATCGTCGAGGACTTGTTTGCCGTGGTGATGATGGTGATTCTCTCGTCGATTGCGGTGAAAAACTCTTTTGAGGGTGCCGAACTGATCGAGAGCATTGCCAAGCTGGTATTCTTCCTCATCATCTGGTTTGTGGTGGGGGTTGCCGTGCTGCCGCTCTTCCTGAAGAAGGCCTGCCGGTTCCTGAACGACGAGACGCTGCTGGTTGTCTCGATGGGCCTCTGCCTGGGTATGGTGGTGCTGGCTACCTACGTGGGCTTTTCGTCGGCACTGGGTGCCTTCGTCATGGGCTCGATTCTGGCGGGGACCAACGAGGCCGAGCGCATCGGCAAGGTGGTGGGCCCGGTCAAAGACCTCTTCGGCGCCATCTTTTTCGTGTCGGTGGGCATGCTTGTGAGTCCCGATGCCTTGAGCCAATATGCCCTGCCCATCTGCCTGCTGTCGCTGGTGGTTATCGTGGGGCAGGTATTCTTCGGCACGGTGGGTATGCTGGCCTCGGGCCAGTCGCTCAAAATCGCGATGCAGTCGGGTTTCAGCTTCTCGCAAATCGGCGAGTTTGCCTTTATCATCGCCTCGCTGGGTATGTCGTTGAATGTGATTGACAAGTTTCTTTACCCCATTGTGGTAGCCGTCTCGGTCATCACCACCTTCCTCACCCCCTACTGCATACGCTTGGCCGACCCGGCCTATGGGTGGGTAGAGCGTCATCTGCCCGAAAAATGGCTTACGGCCATCGACCGGTACAGCCAGAGCCGAACCGAAATCAAGCCTCACAAGGCGGTGTGGAAAGAGGCGCTTACCCAATACCTGTGGCGGGTCGTGCTCTACTCGGCCATCATTGTGGCTATTATACTTATTTCGAAATCGTGGTTCATGCCTCTCATGCTCGATATTCTGCCCGACTGGGGACGGGCTATTGCCGCTGTGGTGACACTGGTAGCGATGTCGCCCTTCCTGTGGGCTCTCATGGTGAAAGAGGTAAACATGAGCCTTATCCGAAAACTGGGCGAGGGACGGGCCAACCGGGTACCGCTCACGCTGATGATTGTCTTCCGCATCCTGCTGGCTCTCTTCTTCGTCATCTATTACCTCTCGAGCGTACACTCGCAACGCACCGGGGTACTGTTGGGGTTGGGTATCTTTATCGTGGTGCTCATCTTGCTGTCGAAGCGTATTCAGAAGCAGTTCATGCGCATCGAGACCATCTTTATGGACAATCTCAACGAGCGCGAGTTGCGCAAGACCGGCCGCAACACCAGCTTGGTGAGCGACATGCACCTGGCCTATATGGACGTGAATGCCGATTGTCCTTTTGCCGGCCGTCGGCTCATGGACTCGAACCTGCGCAAGGAGTATGGCGTGAACGTGGTGAGTATCCAGCGCGGAACGAAACGCATCAACATACCCAAGGGCGAGACCCGCATCTTCCCCGGCGACACCATCGGGGTAATCGGTACCGACGACCAGATACAGTCGTTGCTCGCCGTAGTCGAGGGCAGTGCCTCGACCGACGACGAGAGCGAAGCCAAGGAGGTGACCTTCACCCATGTGGTGGTGCCCGACGATTCGCCCCTGATCGGGCAGACCAGTTCGTCGCTCAACATCCGCAACCAGAACAACTGCCTCATTGTGGGCATCGAGCGGGCCGACGGTACCTTCCACCAGCCCGACGGTCAAATCCGTTTCGAGGCTCACGACGTCATCTGGCTGGCCGGCGAGCCCGACAACATCAAGCAACTGACACGCGAAAAGATTATGAACAACCATATACAACACACATAAAGACCTACGATTATGCAGGAAAAGATTATTATTCTCGATTTCGGATCCCAGTACACTCAGCTTATCGCCCGCCGCTTGCGGGAGCTGAATACCTACTGCGAAATCTTGCCCTACAACAAGTTCCCCTATGGCGACGAGGGCATCAAGGGTGTGATTCTCTCGGGAAGTCCCTATTCGGTGAACGACCCTCAGGCACTCTTTGTGGATTTGAGCCGTATCCGCGGTGTCTATCCCGTGCTCGGCGTCTGCTACGGAGCGCAGTTCCTGGCCCACACCTCGGGCGGTAAGGTCGAGTCGGCCGATACCCGCGAATACGGGCGCGCCAATCTGGCCTGGCACGACGACAGCGACCCCCTCATGCACGGCATGCGCGAGAACTCTACGGTGTGGATGTCGCACGGCGACTCCATCACGGTCATCCCCCCGTCGTTCAAACTCGTGGCCAGCACCCACGAGGTGAAGACCGCCGCCTTCCACATCGAGGGCGAGCAGACCTGGGGCGTACAGTTCCACCCCGAGGTATACCACAGCGAAGACGGTACCCTGTTGCTCACCAACTTCGTGCGCGACATCTGCCACTGCAACATGGACTGGACTCCCGCCTCGTTCATCGAACACACGGTGGCCCAGTTGCAAGAGAAGCTGGGCAACGACAAGGTGGTGCTGGCCCTCTCGGGCGGTGTCGATTCGACCGTAGCCGCCGTACTGCTCAACAAGGCTATCGGCAGCCGCCTCACCTGTATCTTTGTCGATAACGGGTTGTTGCGCAAGAACGAGTTCGAGAGCGTGCTGGCCAACTACAAGGATATGGGCCTCAACGTGCTGGGCATCGATGCCAAGGAGTATTTCTACGAACAGCTCAAAGGGGTAACCGACCCCGAGAAGAAGCGCAAGATTATCGGCAAGGGCTTCATCGACATCTTTGACCGCGAGGCTCGCAAGCTCACCGACATCAAGTGGCTGGCTCAAGGTACCATCTATCCCGACGTGATCGAGTCGCTCTCGATTACCGGCATGACCATCAAGTCGCACCACAACGTGGGCGGTCTGCCCGAGAAGATGAACCTGAAGCTGGTAGAGCCCCTGCGCCTGCTCTTCAAGGACGAAGTTCGTCGCGTGGGCCGCGAGCTGGGCATCAGCAACAAGCTCATCGGGCGTCACCCCTTCCCCGGTCCCGGTCTGGGTGTGCGCATCCTGGGCGACATCACTCCCGAGAAGGTGCGCATTCTGCAAGATGCCGACCACATCTTCATCCAGGGCCTTATCGACAACGACCTCTACGACAAGGTTTGGCAGGCCGGTGTGATACTGTTGCCGGTACAGTCGGTAGGCGTGATGGGCGACGAGCGCACCTACGAGCGTGCCGTAGCCTTGCGTGCCGTGCTCTCGACCGACGGCATGACGGCCGACTGGGCCCGTCTGCCCTACGAGTTCCTGGCCAAGGTGTCGAACGACATCATCAACAAGGTGCGCGGCGTGAACCGCGTAGTCTACGACATCAGCTCCAAACCGCCTTCGACAATCGAGTGGGAGTAAGAGAGGATAGGTAAATATACAGAGAGAGGTTGCGCTTTTCCCACGGCGCAATCTCTCTTTTTAATACTTTTATAAAATCTAAGAGCTACTATGGCAATCACCTTTGGTAGTTTCTATTGTGATTCGTAGAATGAATTGATTTTTTACGATGGTAGAAATTTAATTATTGATGCAAATTAAAATTTCGTTTTAATCTATTATAAAGGAATAATACCATCCTGAGAGTTGCAAATAACATCTCTCTTCTCCACTTCCATCATCCCACCAATTTGCGAGTGATAATCTAATTAATGTACCTGCTGAAATTTTATTAACTGGCTTTTCATAGCCGACATATTTAATTCGGATGTTATTATTATAAATATAGTAATGTTTTTCCCATTGTTCACTATGAATTAGATCTTTATCTGCAATCCAAAATTGGGTGCTAAAAGATGGTACATTATCATGGCTTATAAAATTCTTCGTCCCATAGAATTTTAAACATCCTTCAAAAATTAAATTGATAGGACCTTTTACAATTCTATTTCCAGAAAGATTATTTTTAATAAAGAGAGCAATGCTCCCAAATAGTCTATTTATTTTACGGATTGGTCTTACTTGTCTGTCTTCTGTATGAGGCTTTGGACGAGCATTCCAAGCTTGTTCAACTTCCATTTCCCATCTATCACCTATTTCATAAGGGGCATCTAGTGGCAGATTGCCTCCATTTTCGTCATGAATGCGTATTAATTCATAAGAGTCTTCATCAATGCCTCCTACACAGACTCCATTTTTCATTCGTGTTTTCGATACTATTAGAATTGTAGACATAATTAATTATAAATTTATTATTTCTATACCTCCAAATTCTTTTGATAATCTTTTTGCAACTAATGAACGATGACAGGCCTTGGCTTGTTCTTCGACACAAAAAAATAGGACATTTTTTATTCCTTTTTTTTGTAATTCATTTATAAAGGTTTCCATATTAAATTTGTTTAATATCTGTTCGCAATATTCATTTATGAATACTTCGCCTAATATCGTACGTTGTTTTTTTGTCTCATTGTTAAGTTTATCAGCATCTTTTTGTTTTTGTCGAATTTCTTTTGTTGGTGCTAACTCTTTAATATAAATATAGGGAATTTTTAATTCTGATAATTTAGATTGTAGATAGTTACTATTTACATATTTATATTGTGCACCCCGAATTCCTCTGCGCTGACGAATATCGCAAAATAAACTAATATTATTTTGAACTAATTTCCCGAAAAAGCTTTGTTCTGTTGTTTGATAAACACCAATTGTATATATTTTAAATGTATCCATCTTCAATGTATTGATTTTTGTCTTTATAAGATTTGCAAGATTTAAAATATGGTGGTTCACAAATTTCGAAAAGATTGCCATTTGGTGTCCATTCTCCATTAGTTAACATTGTCATAATAGAAACCTGTGTAATATATTTATTCATGTCTATAATGTGATACATGTTTATGTTGTGGCTAAAAAATAGTTCTCTTCCTATCAATTTAGTTCGGTGACATTGAGACGGGTCTGTTTCAGTACACATAATTGCAGCACATATTTTTTTATTATTAGCTATTACAAGTCGATTTAACCCTTTTTGAAACAGAGGATCTTGTGCCATTTTTTTATAATCGAAAAAGCCATCAATGTCATAGCATAATTCATTTTGAGGTTTTCCTCCGAGAGAATCCCCCATATATATATATATGATGTCTGGCATTAACCATGTTTCAATAGTACCTTGATTAAAATGGGGAGCCCATTTAGAATAAGGATTAGTTCTTACATCAATGAGATATTTTATATTGAAACATTTTAATTCGGTAATAAATTCTTCCCGAGTTTTATGTCCATGTCCAATTGAATATAATGTAGTTTCGCCGTACATTTGAAATTAGATTTATTCTGTATTCAAATATAGTGAGACTTAACTATATAAACAAGCAATATTAAGTTTTATCTTTGAAGAATTTTATTAAGATATTTTTAAATAAAAACGGGGCCGATTCCTGGGCAGGAAGTCGGTCCCGTTTCGTATTATGAAGAAAGATTGAATTGCTCTATTTCTTCTCGGTAAGGACAAACCGGATGGTGCCGGCGTTGACCAAATCGTCGTGCGAGATGAAGCGGCCTTTGAGGCGCTTGCCGTTGACCTCGATGTGGTCGACATAGATGGCCTCGGCCGAGGGGCGCTCACACTCGATGACCAGCGTGTCGTGCTTGTAGTAGCGCGGGTCGAGGTGCAGGGTGATGCGGTCGAACGTGGGGGCCGTGAGGGTGTAGCGGGGGATGCCCGGACAGTCGGGGTAGAGGCCCATCATGCTGAATACGGCCCAGGCCGACATGGTACCGGTGTCGTCGTTGCCGGGGATACCGTCGGGCTGGTTCTTGAAGTGCTTTTTCAAGAGCACGTTCACCAGCGAGTCGGTGCGCCACTCTTGTCCCTTGACTTGTGCGAAGAGGTAGGGGTAGGTGATGTCGGGTTCGTTGGCGGGGTCATAGAGGTTTTCGTCGAAGACCTTGCGCAGCTTGTCGGCAAATTTCTTTTCGCCTCCCATGATTCGTTTCAGCCCGTCGATGTCGTGCGGAATATAGAACGTGTAGTTCCAGGCGTTACCCTCGTGGAACCCGGGTGAAGGCTCGAAGTTGATACCCTGCATGGGGTCGAAGGGGGAGTAGAACTTGCCGTCGGGCAAGATGGGACGCAGCGTGCCATATTCCTTGCAGTAGTAGCGTTTGTAGCCCAGCGAGCGGTCGGCAAAGAGCTTGGCATCCTCCTTGTGGCCCAGGTCGGCGGCAAAGCGCGATAGGGCAAAGTCGGCCAGATAGTATTCGAGGGCGTGCGATACCGAGTTGTCGAACTGTTCGCGCAGGGGCACATAGCCCAGGGCCAGGTAGTCGTCGTTGTCGGTGCGCAGGATATTCTCGCTGCTCGGGGCGGTGGCCGATTTCACCATGGCCCGGTAGGCCGTTTCGGCGTCGAATCCCTTCAGGCCGCGCAGCCAGGTATCGGCCAGCATGATGGTGGCCGGGTCGCCCGACATGGTGAGGGTCTCGTTGCCGTAGAGCTCCCAGCGGGGCAGCCAGCCGCACTCGTTGTACATGTCGATGAGGGTCTGTGCCATATCGAGCTGCATCTGCGGATAGACGAGGGTGAAGAAGGGGTGCACGTTGCGGAAGGTATCCCACAGCGAGAATACCGTGTAGCGGTTGTGCGGGGTGGTGAGTATCTGCTGGCTCTCCATGGCGGGGTATTGCCCGTTGACATCCTGCAGGATGTTGGGGTGGATGAGCATGTGATAGAGGGCGGTGTAGAAGATGGTCTTCTGTTCGTCGGTGCCCCCCTCGACCTCGACGCTCGAGAGTATGTCGTTCCACTGCCGGCGGGCGTCGTGGGCCACCTGGTCGAACCGGAATCCCTGTTGTTCCCGGTCGAGGTTCTCGCGGGCGTTGGCCGTGCTCACGAACGATACGCCTATCTGCACCTGTATCTGCTCGCCCGGCTGGGTGTTGTAGGTGAAGAATAGACCAATGTCGTCGCCCGACATCTCCTTGGTGTAGCGCGAGTAGATTTTGTATTTGCCGTTATCGGGGTCCCACTCGGCCTCTACGCCGGTCATGGGGCGCTGTTTCTTCCAGTAGCCCGACTGCAGGGGCTTCTTGTCGACCCGAATCACGAAGTAGATGGGGAATACTCCCTGGCGGTTGTAGTAGCAGAAGCCGCCCAGCAGCTTGCAGCCTTCGTACTCGGTGTCGCTCACCTTGCGCACGGTGGCGCCGCTCTCGTTGGTGAGCCCTTCGCCCAGGTTCAGGAGCACGTGGCTCTCGCCGCCGGGGTAGGTGAAGCGGGCAATCGAGCTGCGCATCGTGGCGCTCACCTCGGTGTCGATGCCGTAGCGGGTGAGGCGGTTGGCATAGTAGCCGGGGTGCGCCTCCTCCTGGGTGTATTCACTGCCGTACTGCTTGTAGTCGACACACAGCTCGCCGCTGGTGGGCATGAGCAGCAGGGAGCCCAGGTCGGGGCAGCCCACACCGCTGAGGTTCACGTGCGAGAATCCGGTGAAGAAGCGGTTGTGATACTCGTAGGGGGTAGACCACCAGCGGGCATCCTTGTCGTAGACGTTGAGGTCGGACCCCATGACGTTGAAGGGGGTGACCGACATCAGCCCGTTGGGACAGAGGGCCCCGGGGTTGGTGGTACCGAAGTTGGTGGTACCGATAAAGGGGTTTATATAAGCGACAGGCTCGCCTGCCCCTGCCGGGACGGAAGAGACTGCCGTTAAGATACCCGCAATGATGAGATTGCGTATGTTCATAATACAGAGTTGTTTTTGGTAAACTCGAGGATTTCCGAAATGTATCCGAAGGCCAGACCTACCACCGTATCGGCCGCACCGTAGTACACGGCTACGCGGTCGCCGTCGGTGAGGGCTGCGCAGGGGAATACGACGTTGGGCACATCGCCTTGCAGCTCGTAGGGAGCGGCGGGGGCGAGCAGGTAGGGACGCGTGCGGTAGAGCAGTTTCGAGGGGTCGTCCTTGTCGAGGATGGCGGCACCCATCGAGTAGCGGAATCCGTTGCAGGTGGTGATGACACCGTGGTAGAAGAGCAACCATCCCTCGTCGGTGAGGATGGGGATGGGGCCGGCACCTACCTTGGTGCATTGCCAGGCACTCTCGGGGAAGGGAGTGGGCGAGAGCACGTGACGGTGTTCGCCCCAGTATTTCATGTCGGGGCTATAGCTGATGTAGATATCGCCGAAGGGGGTGTGGCCGCTGTCGCTGGGGCGGCTCAGCAGGGCATACTTGCCGTTGATCTTCTGGGGGAAGAGCACGCCGTTGCGGTTGAAGGGCAGCAGGGCGTTTTCGCACTGGAAGAACTCCTTGAAGTCGAAGGTGTAGCCTACGCCGATGGTGGGGCCGTAGTAGCCGTTGCACCAGGTAATCCAGTAGCGGTCTTCGATCCAGGTCACGCGCGGGTCGTATTTGTATTCCGACTCAATCATATCGGTGTTGCCCGGTTTGAATTGGATGGGCTCGTGCTCGATGTCCCAGTGGATACCGTCTTTGCTGAATCCGGCGAAGATGTTCATCTGTACGGCCCGGTTGTCGCAGCGGAATACCCCGGCAAAGCCGTCGCCGAAAGGCACTACGGCACTGTTGAAAATACTGTTCGAGGTGGGGATATGGTAACGATCGATTACCGGATTTTGCGAATAACGCCACATAACCTCCGAGCATCCTGCCGGACGGTCTTCCCAAGGCATAGCCATTTTGTTGCTCATATTGACTTCTTTTTGTTTTTGATTTTGATAAATTCTTTGGTCGATAAATATCGGCATTTTATTTGACACGGCCATGAGGCGGTGCTATTTCTCTTGCTGTTTTTTCGAATCGTCGTAGGTGAAGGGGATGAAATAGGTGATCAGCAACGACGGGATGGTGGCCAGCAGGACGTAGATGAAGAACTTCTCGTAGCCCAGCCAGTCGCTGAAGAAACCACTCATCATACCCGGCAGCATCACGCCCAGATTCATGATGCCCGAGGCAAAGGCGTAGTGCGACATCTGGTGTTTGCCCGGAGCAATCTGCTGCATCATAAAGAGGGTGAGGCCCACGAAACCGAAGCCGTAGCCGAAATACTCGGTGATGATGCCGGCGCCGATCACGTAGAGGTTCTCGGGCTGGAACACCGCCAGCAGCGTGTAGGCTACAAAGGGGAAGTTGAAGACGCAGCAGAGTGTGAAGAGCGTCTTTTTCAACCCCCGGCGCGACACGTAGATACCGGCCAGCAGCGAGCCCAGCACGAAGGCGGCCGACCCGAACACTCCGTTGAGCGTACCGATTTGGGTGAGTGTAAGTCCCAGTCCGCCGATGTCGCGCGACGAGCGCAGGAAGAGCGGGGCTATCTTCATGATGAAGCCTTCGGCAAAGCGGTAGAGGATGATGAAGCAGATGTAGTAGATGATGTGTTTCTTGGTGAAGAAGTTTTTGATGACCTCCCACAGCTCGTGCAGAACCTCGGCACTCGACCGTTTTTGGGTCGATGGTACTTGTGTGCAGGGCAACATGCGCGAGTGGTAGAGGCCCAGCACCAGCAGCAGCGCCGAGATGATGATGAAGATAATCATCCACGCCTCCTTATAGGCAGGCATGTTTTCCTGTATCGAAGCCCCTTCGACAGCCCCGAAGTGCTCGGCCAGCATGCCGGCCACGGCTACCAGTCCGCCGTTGGCCACCAGCTTGGCAATGTTGTAGAAGGCACCCTGCACCCCGATGTATTTGGCCTGGTCTTCGGGCGAGAGCTCGGCCATGTACACGCCGTCGCAGGCGATGTCGTGCGTGGCACCGCTCAGGGCGATGACGGCCATCGTCGAGATGCTGATGGCAAAGAAATAATCGAACTTCAGCGAGAAGGCTATCACGCCGAAGAGGAGTCCGCTCAGCAACTGGGTGACCACGACGAAGAACTTCTTGGTGCGGTACATCTCCAGAAACGGGCTCCAAAGAAACTTCAAAGTCCACGGCAACATGATGATTGAGGTCCAGAACGCGATTTGTGTATCGGATATTCCTAAGTCTTTGAACATGAACGTCGATACGAGATTGACCGCGATGAACGGCAGTCCCATGGCGAAATAGACTGTGGGAACCCATGCGATGGGATTGGTCGATTTTCCTTTGCTTTTCTTCTCCATTTTTTCTTGTTTATAGATAGCTTTTTGCGTATAGTCGTTTATCGGATAATGATTTCGTCGGTGAAGAGCCAGCCGCCGGCAATGCCGTTCGACTGTGCCTGATACCGCACGTAACGGGCCTGGGTGTTGCCTTTCCAGCCGAAGGTCTTGAACTGGAGGGTGTCGATGTCGGGCGAGATGTCGTTGTCGACAGTTGCCAGAGGCTTATACTCCTTGCCGTCGGTCGAGGCCGAGATGGTCACCTGCTTGGGCAGCCATACATACGGGCCCTTCAGTTGCAGGAATTCGGCACTCACCTCCTGAATGGCAGTCTCGCTGCCCAGGTCGATGGTCACGTCGAGGTCGCTGTTGAGGAATCCCTGCCAACGGTCGTCGTTGTACATCCAGCCGCCCCGTACGCCATCGACGAGCGTCTGGTCGCCCTGTGCGGCATATTGCTTGCTGTACGGGGTGGCATAGGTCACGCTCTTGTGCAGGGCCAGGTGCTCTACGGGTTGCAGCGACTCGGGTTTATCGCCCACCTCCTTGTCGAGGGGGAAGGGGTTGTATCCCCGGCTGCGCAGGTGGTTCACGGCGTGGAGGGCACGGGTGTGGAAGCTGGACCAGTCTTTCAGTTCGGCCGGTGTCCAGCCCACCTCGGCCAGAGCCAGAATGCGGGGGTATATCATGTATTCGGTGTGCTCGGGGGTGGGCATGTACTCGGTCCACACGTTGCCTTGCACGCCCTTGATGAGGGCAGCCTCCTCGGTCGAGAGCGAGTCGGGGACAGGCTCGAACGAATAGGCCTTCTCGAGGGTGAGGTATCCGCCGATAGCCAGCGGTTGGGTGTTGGGGGCATCCTGATAGGCATCGAGGTAGCAATATTTGCCGGGGGTCATGATGGCGGCGTTGCCGGCCTTGACGGCATGGATGGCTCCCTCTTCGCCACGCCACGACATGACGGTAGCGGTGGGGGTGAGTCCGCCCTCGATAATCTCGTCCCAGCCGATGAGCTTACGGCCGTGGTCGTTGAGGAACCGCTCGATGCGGTGTATCATGTAGCTCTGCAGCTCCTCGACCGAAGCCAGGTGCTCGTCGGCCATCCGCTTCTTGCAGCGGGGGCAGTTGCGCCAGCCGTTTTTCGAAGCCTCGTCGCCCCCGATGTGGATATACTCCGAGGGGAAGAGGTCCATCACCTCGAGCAGCACGTTCTCGAGGAACTCGAAAGTCTTCTCGTTGCCGATGCAGTAGTCGGCATCGACATAGGGTTTGCCCGAGCAGGAGAGCTCGGGATAGGTGGCCAGCACCTCTTCGGAGTGGCCCGGCATCTCGATTTCGGGGATGACGGTGATGTGGCGCTCGGCGGCATAGGCTACCACTTCGCGGATGTCGTCTTGCGTGTAATATCCGCCCACGGCGCGCGGGTCGTCCTGGTCGCAGAAGGTGCGGCCGCCGGTCCACCAGTCGTTCAGCTTCTCAAAGGGACGCCAGGCGGCAAACGAGGTGAGGCGGGGGTATTTCTTGATTTCGATACGCCAGCCGGCACCGTCGGTGAGGTGCCAGTGGAGGCGGTTCATCTTGAAGTAGGCCATGGCATCGAGCTGCTTCTTCACAAACTCCTTGTTGTAGAAGTGGCGCGACACGTCGAGGTGCATGCCCCGGTAGGGGAATCGGGGTGAGTCGGCTATGGTCACGGCGGGGAGGCTCTTGCCGTCGCCGTTGTTCAGCAACTGGAGCAGGGTCTGTATGCCGTAGAAGATACCCGTCTCGGTACTGGCCGAGAGGTGTATCCCCTTCTTGCCGATTTCGAGGCGGTAGCCCTCGGCTTCGGGCACGGTGGCCGTGTCGCAGAGGGTCAACTCGATGCCGTCGTTACCGGTGGCCTCGTCGGCAAATGCAACTTGACCGAGAGCCGTACCCTCGAGGTAGCGGGCCAGGGCCTGTTTGCTCTCGGGCGAGAGCGACGCGTAGAACTTCGTCTCGGGCGAGAGGGTGAATGTTCCCCGGTGATACTCGACCGACCGGGGCATGGGGATGATGTCGAGCTCTTTGGGTTGTTGGCTGCAACTGCTTGCCCCCACCAGCAGGAGGAGGGCAAACAGTGCGCTATGGAATAGATTGCGTTTGGTCATGTGTGTACAGGGTGATTAGTTGATGGAAATTTCGTCGACAAAGAGCCAACCCTTTTCGCCATGGGCGCCGTGCCAGGCGGGAATCTGGCTGGTGGTCTCGACTACGACCCGTATCTTGGAGGCCGGTACCGAGGGGAATTCGCAGGTGTATTGGCGCACACCGTCGGCATCTTGTTTGGGTGCCACGGGTATGTCGAGCTTGCCTATCTCGGTCATGGGGTTATCGCCGTCGGCGGCATAGACCGTGATTTTCGTCGGGGGGAAGATATACTCGGAGTATTGTACGAGCGAACCTATCTGCACGCTGCTTACCGACTGGGTGTCGCCCAGGTCGATGGTGGCATCGAGCGGGGTGTCGATAAAGCCCAGCCAGCAGCTGTTGCTGTAGTTGAAATCGCCGCGGATACCGTCGGTCAGTACCGAAGCTCCACCAAACGTGTATTTCGGGTTGGGAGCATCTTTGAGTTCAGCCAGGTGCCCGGTCGCTTTGTTGAACGAGAAGGGGCGCACCAGGGTGCGGGTCTTCACCTGATCGCGCACGACGATAGCCTTCAAGGTGCAGGTGTCGCTGTCTGTGCTGATTTCGATCGGGCCCGTGTAGAGGGTGCTGGCCGTGGTGGGCTCGGAGCCGTCGAGGGTGTAGTAGATGGGGGCATCGCCCTGCGTGCGCAGCGTAGCCTCGATGCAGTTTTTGCTGTCGTTTACGGTGTACTCGCCCTCTACCTCGAAGAGGTGTTTGGCGTAGTTGAGTCCCATGGCGTTGTAGATTTCCAGGATGTGGCCGATGTGGTTGAGGAATCGGTCGTAGTCCTTATTCTCCAGTTGGTCCCACTGTACTTCGCTCAAGGCGGCGAGACGGGGGAGAATCATGTATTCGAGCTGTTCGTTGGTGGGCATGTATTCGGTCCAGACGTTGGCTTGTGTACCCAGAATGTGCCGGGCCTCCTCTTCGGTCAACTCCTCGGACACGGGGTTGAACTTGTAGACCAGGTCTACCGGGTTGTATCCGCCGATGGCGAGCGGCTCGCTTTGGGTGTCGCGCGACTGGTAGTAGTCGAAGTAGAGAGGGTTGGTGGGGGTCATAATCACGTCGTGTCCTTGTTTGGCAGCTTCGATGCCGTTGCTTACACCGCGCCACGACATGATGGTGGCATGGGTCGAGAGTCCGCCCTCCATAATCTCGTCCCAACCGATCATCTCACGGCCGTGGTCGCTGAGGAACTTCTCGACACGCTCGGTTACGTAGCCTTGCAGGTAGTGTTCGGCCGTGCCGTGCTCATCGTCTTTGAGACCCAGTTGCTTGATGCGGGCCTGGCAGGCGGGGCACTTCTCCCAACGCACTTTGGGGCACTCGTCACCACCGATATGAATGTATTTCGAGGGGAAAATATCCATCACCTCGAGCAGTACGTTGTCGATAAATTCGAAAGTCTTGTCCTTACCGGCGCAGAGCACATCGTCGCGGATGCCCCACTGTCCCGAAACCTCATACGGGCCACCGGTACAACCCAACTCGGGGTAGGAGGCCAGGGCGGCCATCATGTGGCCGGGCAGGTCGATTTCGGGGATGATGGTGATACCCAGGTCGGCGGCATACTTCACGATGTCGCGCAGTTCGTCTTGCGTATAGAATCCGCCATAGGGGGTGTTGTCGTAGTTGTCCCACTCTTTGGCAATCATCGTTTTGCTGCGCATGCTGCCCACTTCGGTCAGACGGGGGTACTTCTTGATTTCGATGCGCCAGCCCTGGTCGTCGGTGAGGTGCCAGTGCAACGTGTTGAGCTTGTGCACGGCCATGACGTTGAGAATGCGTTTCACCTCGTCGGTCGAGAAGAAGTGGCGGGCTACGTCTAAGTGCAGGCCGCGGTATCCGAATCGCGGTGCGTCGTCGATGGCGGCGCAGGGAACCGACCAGTTGGCACCTGTTGCCAGCGTATCGCCGTAGACAGCTGCCGGGAGCAGTTGTTTGACGGTCTGCAAGGCAAAGCGTACGCCGTTGGGGGTAGCTGCGGCAATTTCGATTTTGCTCTTACCGATGTTCAGGCGGTAAGCTTCGTCGGCCAAATCGGGGTTTGCCTTCACCACGATGGCGTTGTTGCGTTCTTCATCGGCAAACTTCAACTCCATGCCGCTGGTCTTTTGGAACTGGTCGGCAAATTGTTGCAGTACGCCGGTTACCTCGTCGCCGCATTCGGGCGAGACAAATATCTGTGTCCCTTTGTCAAAGGAGAATCGCCCCGGTATCTGTTCGATGTGGTTGGGGTAGGGAATCAGGTCGTAACTGTTTTCTTCGCTCTGGCAGGAGATCAAGGCCAGGACTGCTGCCACGAGTGCGAGATAACGATTGAATCTTTTCATACTGGATTGTGTATTATGGATGATTATTGCTTAAGGATTTATTGCTTTACCGGGGTGTTGCCCATGTCGACGACAATGCGTCCGCCCTTCATGATGTCGCTGTGCATGAAGAAGGGCGACTCGAGCAGGATGTTGTCGAGACGTATGCTTTGTATGTACTTGTTGGTACGCGAGTTGTTGTTGGCTACGATTTCGAACTTCTTGCCGTTCGACAGGTTGATGGTGACCTTGTCGAAGATGGGGCGGCCTACCGAGTAGATGGGCGAGCCGGGGCATACTTGGTAGAAGCCCATGGCGTTGAGTACGTACCAGGCCGACATCTGTCCGCAATCCTCGTTACCCGAGAGACCGTTGGGGTCGTCGAAGTATTGGTTGTAGAGGATGGTGTCGATGAGCTGTTGCGTCTTCCACGACTGGTTCACATAGTTGTAGAGGTGGGCGATGTGGTGGCTGGGTTCGTTGCCGTGGGCATACTGGCCTATGAGGCCCGAGATGTCGGACGACACGAGGTCACCCTCGAGTTTCGAGTCGGCCAGGAAGAGCGAGTCGAGCCGGTCGATGAATTGCTCCTGACCGCCCATCAGGGTTATGAGGCCGTCTATATCGTGGGGTACGAACCAGGTCCACTGCCAGGCGGTACCCTCGCAATAGTCGTCGTTGCGGTGGTCCGACGAACGGGGGTGGAAGGGCGAGTGCCATTTGCCGTCGAGGTCTTTGCCCCGCATGAATTTGGTCTGGGCATCGTAATAGTTGGCATAGGCTTGGCTGAGACCCTTGTATTTTTCGTAGGTGGTCGTGTCGCCTATGGCTTCGGCCAGTTGGGAGATGCACCAGTCGTTGTAGGCATATTCAAGACCTTTGGCTACCGATTCGTTTTCCTTATCGTAAGGGATATAACCAATTTTGTTTTTATAATATTTCGAGATGGGTACCAGGCCGTTGACCATGCGGCTGGGGGCAATGATACCGGTCGTGTCGTATACCGAGCTTCTGATGCAGGCCTCGAGCAGTTCGTGGCCGTCGATTTTGTTGAATCCTTTCATGTAGGCATCGACAATGACCGGTACGGCGTGGTAGCCGATCATGGTGGCGGTGTAGTTGCCGGCCAGCTCCCACATGGGCAGGATACCTCCCTCGTGATATTTCTCCATGAGCGACATGATCAGCTTGTCGTTCAACTCGGGTTGAGTGATAGTGAGCAGGGGGTGCAATGCTCTGAAGGTATCCCACAACGAGTATACGGTGTAGATTTCTTTCCCCGGTTTGGTCTGGTGTATCATCTGGTCGAGTCCGCGGTAGCGACCGTCGGCATCGGAGAAGAGGCTGGGGTGTATGGCCGTGTGGTAGAGGGCGGTATAGAAGATGCGCTTCTGGGTCTCGTTGTCGGTCTCGACCTCGATGGTACCCAGGTAGTCGTTCCACTTCTCTTTGGCCTGTATGGCAATGCTGTCGAAGTCCCAGTGGGGGATTTCGGTCTCGACGTTGCGACGGGCCCCGTCGATGTCGACAGCCGAGATACCTACCTTCACGAGCACCTCTTCGTCTTGGGTCGTGGCAAATTGAAGCAGGGCTTTCTTCTGCTCCAGTTTATACGGTTTGCCGTTGCGCATGATGTCGATTACCGTGTCGACAATCTGGCAGGTGAAGGGTTTCGAAAACTTCATGTAGAATCCGATCGACTGGTTGTCGGCCCACCCTTTGGTGCGTTTCCAACCCACGATTTCGGTATCGCTCAGGGTATTGAGTTTCATATCGAGATTCTGCTGCCCTTGCAGGCTGTAGTCGAGGTCTACGATAAAACCGGCCTGCTGGCTATCGGGGAAGTGATAGCGGTGCATGGCGGCCCGTTCGGTGGCCGTCAGTTCGGCTTTGACTTGGTAGCGGTCGAGCATGACCGAGTAGTAGCCCGGGGTGGCCGTTTCGCGGCTGTGCGAGAAGGGCGAGGCGTAGGCCGTTTGCTGACTCTCGGCACCCAGGTATCGGTAGTCTTGTTTGCCTACGGTCGGCATCAGCAGAATGTCGCCGTAGTCACCGCACCCGGTACCGCTCAGGTGAGTGTGGGAAAAACCGTTGATTGTGCTGTCGGAGTAGTGGTATCCCGAGCAGGCATCCCACTCGTAAATGCGGGTATCGGGACTCGGTTGTATCATTCCGTGAGGAACCACTGCACCGGGAAACGTGTGTCCGTGACCACCCGTCCCGATGAACGGATTCACAAAATCGGAATATTGTAACTGGGTTTCCGATGAATTGGTACAGCTCGAAAAGAGGAGCAATCCCAATCCCAGCCAAAGCATTGTTTGTTTCATGTTGTTTATTTATAGATGTTTATATTCTTTCTTGTTTTTCTCCTTTATATATTAACTGATTGGATTACCATATTATTTTATAAGTCGAGATGTTTTGATTGCCGTCGCTTACTCGAGCAATGAGTACCCGGGGCATGGTGGTGTCGAGCATCGTCTCGAATGTGCTTGCCTGAGGAGCGAAGCGGGCTACGATACGGCCGCTCAAGTCGTACAGCGTAAGGCTGGTGATGGTAGCATCGGACTCTACATGCAGACGGTTGTCGCGGGTATAGAGGCGTGTGCCTGCACTGGCGGGTTGCTCGATGGCGGTAGCGGTGCCGGGCTTCTCTACATAGGGGGTACCACAGGGCAGTATCTCGTACAGAGTGGGAATGTTCTCTTCGTTCCACTCGATTTTGATGGCTGTAACCAGTTCCATTTCGTGGGTGTCGATGATGGTGCAGAGCGAGCTGAGTTGCCCCGTCTCTATCCATTCGGTACCGTTGTTGACGTAGATGGTGGGGAGCTCATACCGGTTGTCGAACGTCGTGTTGTGGAAAATCTCGATTGTCTCGATGTTGAGGTTTTCGATGAAGCGGTGCTCGATGTATCCGGCTGCGGTGGGGCGATAGCTGGTCGTAAGGTCGCGGTCTGAGAGGGTGGCAATCTGCTTGCCGTCCTGGTCGGCGGTTTGGGTCTCTTTGGCGGCCATCTCGCTCTTGAACTCGGCTACTTGCAGCCAATAGCCGCCGGAGTAGCTGCGGATGACGAACCGCACATAGCGGGCCGACTCTCCGTTGGCGTTGCAGGTGAACGAATAGGTATCGTCGAGCTGCTCGGCGGTAAATTCGGCTATGGGAGTCCACTGGGTATTGTCGTCCGATATTTCGATGGCGACCGTTCCCGAGGGTTGGTCGTTGGCGGTAAAGGTGACCGTAATCTCGTATTGCGGTTGCGAGTTGGGGTAGGTGAGCATGATGTATTGCCCTTCGGCCTGGGCTTCGCTGCTCCAGAAGAAGGAGTCGGGGTTACCGTCGATAACGCGGTCGAGGTCGTAATATTCGTATTGCGGTATGTTGGTCGATACCGTGGGGGTGGTGCTTACCGGGGTGAACAGGCACGAGCCGCTCAGCCGGTCGGAGCCGACGGTCAAGCTCTCGTCGCCGGTATTCTTGAGTCGTATGTAGGCTACGGTCTGTTCGCTGACGGGCAGTTGTACTGCGCTCCACTGTTTGCCGTTGACCGATACCTCTACCTCGATGCCGGGCGTGAGCTCGGTGGCGGCCACGTCGATTTTCTCGAGGTTGCCGAAGTAGATACCGATATATTCATTCGGGTCGAGGGTGAGGGCGTCGAGTCCGCTCAACTCGAACGAGGTAGACTCGGTCGTGAGGTTCACCCCTTCCCAACTCTCGAGGTTGGAGATGATTTGAATGGTATCCTTTTCGGGCCATGTTCCCGGCACGTTGTTGCCGGCTTTCCCGACCAGGTATTCGACAAACGGCCGCAGGTAGCTGTCGCCCGGGGTCACTTCGTAGTGTACCTCGTAGGTCGATGTGCCATACCCTTCGAGTGCGCTGATGAGGTAGGTCGAGTCGTTGCTCATGCCGTTGTAGAGCTGTTGCAGCGAGAGGTATTTCTCCCAACCTTCGGCCCGCGACATGGAGCCGTCGTTTTCGAGTATGTCGAGGGCGGTGAGAGCAATCGCACTCAAGGTTTTGAGCTTGGCATTCCAGCAGCGCAGGTCTTCGTAGATCAGACGGTAGTCGCGATATTCGTTATCTTTCAGGGTCTCGATGTAGTTGCAGGCCTGGTTGAGGTTCCCCAGCTCGGTGCGCAGTTGGGCAGCTTCGGCCGGGAAGGTCGAGCCCCCGAAGTGCGATTTGAAACCGTCGTAGAGGGCAATCATCTCGTCGTCCTCGACCAGGGCGTCGGAGAAGCGGGCAAAGCATTTGAGGGCTTCGGCCGTTTGACTATCGCCCGGGCGAGCCATGCGGGCAAAGACATCTTCCCAGTTCTGGTGCACGTCGAAGGTGTTGGGGTTCCAGCTGTAATCGGCGGCGCCGAAGAGAGCTACCTTCGAGGCCTGGGCCTGGCTCATGGGGTTGAGTATAAGTCCGTTGAGGGTATTGATGGCCCCCGAGTTCTCGATGGTCCAGTGGGTAGTCATCTCGCGCATGTAGATGCGTTCGTCGTGGTCGTCGTTCACAGGGTTGTTCCACCACATCACGGGGTTGCGGCCCACGCGGCCGGCCATGTCGTTGATGGCCGAGGCCCGGATGTTGGAGAAGCAGTCGTATCCGGTAAAGGCGATGACCACCTCGCTGTCGACACTCTTCAGGTCGTTGAGGGTATAGGAGCCTCCGTAGTTGAGGGCATAGGCGGTAGGTACGAAGAAGAGGGGAGCGATTTCGTCATCGGGGTCGTCGGTGACGAAGCGTTCGCGCAACCGCTTCTGGGTCTCGTCGGCCAGGTAGGCCTGCATGCTGCCGCTGGGGGTATAGTTCATGTCGTCGATAAATACGCCGAATCCCCGTACGCCGAGGTTGTAAAGATGCTCAAATTTGGTCATCAGGGCATCGATGCCTTGGTCCATCTGGTCTTTGTAGTTGAAGTTGATGCCGTTTTGCAGGCCGGGGTGAGCCGCCCAGATGAAATTGACGTGGCAGGCTTTGGCGGCCTGGGTGATGGTGCGGAGGTCGTCCTGGGTAATCATGCCGAAAAAGCGTTGTTGCTCGGTGAGCGAGGTGGGGTAGTTGTCGCGCCAGTTGCCCAGGTGGTAGGGGTCTGATTTGGGACCGTATACAAATACGTTCAGTTTGAATCGTTTGCAGAATTCAAAGAGGCTGAGTCGGTTTTCGACCGAGTAGGGGTGTCCGTAGAAACCCTCTACGATACCGCGATATTGTGTGTGTGAATAGTCTTCGAAAGTAATTTGACGGATTGAGTTCCCGCCGGCTTGCTCGAATATCTGTTCGAGCGTGGCGAAGGCGTAGTATTCCGAACCTTCGCTATTGCCCAGAACGACGATGTCGCCATGGGGTGAGTTGCTGTTGATTTGCAACAGGTAGGGGTCGAATTTGTTGCTGCCCGCATCGAATACGGTGAGAGGCAGGCTATGTTCGGAGGCATATTGTGCGGCAGCTCCGTCGGAGCCGCTCACACCGAGGTAGAGGTTGGTTGCGGTTTGCGAGGCCTCGTCGGCGTAAGTGATGGTGTATCCTGCTTTTTCCAGAACCTCTTCCATGCGGTTTCGGCTCACATCGCCGATGCTGCTTTCGCAAATTACGTTGATGAGGCTGGAGAGTTCTATGGAGTTTTCACCTTCTACGACCTTTTGCGGGGTAGGGTATATGGTATAAGATTGTGCTTGACTGCAAAAAATGGAGCTCGAGATGAATAAGGTAAGCAGGATAAATATGTTTTTCATTGCTACAAAAGAGTAAAAGTATCGGTTTTTCTATGACGTATGATAGTTACTTGCATTGAAAGTTTCAATTGTCTTGTATTCTTGTTTCTCATGGTTTTGAGGATAGTGAAATGGAAGATTCTCAGTCCCGCGATTCCATGAAGTCCGTTCTGTTTTTGAAAAACGCCCCGCACTCGTAAGAGCCGGGTACGGGGCGCACTGCAAAGGTAAATTATTTTTTGAAACGAACAATCGTGTGATTGCCATTTATCGAAACCTTGGCCAGGTAAATACCGGCGGGCAGGTTCGAGAGATCGGTGGCCGGTTCGGCACTTTCGGCTACGGCACTACCCAGCAGGTTGTAAACTACGGCTGTTGCACCTTGGGGCATGTAGAGCACGTTGCTGTTGAAGTAGATGGTCTCGGCGGCTACCTCGTCGATGGCCGAAGCCAAAGAGAAGGTAACATCGACAGTTACATCTTCGGTTCCTACTTGAATGGGGTCGGTTACGTTGGCGAGAGCTTCACCGTTTACCGTAATCGAGTTGATTTCGTAGGTGTTTCCTTGGTTTACAGCATAGAGGTTGCTGTATGTTTTCACGGCAGCAGGCGATTGAGCCAGAGCTACGTTGTAGCGTTGCAGCTCATAAGCGGCATTCTCTTCGGCCGGGGTGTTGTAGGTTACGTTCACCGTTTCACGACCGTTGGTCATTTGGATAGCCGAAGCCATGGGGAAGCTCTTGTTCGAGAGTGTTCCGTTCTGACGATAGTAGGCATCGACATCGCCGGCCAGATTCTCGACCGTAGTGCTTGTGGCCGATTCGGGGCGATAGTAAGCTACCAGACCCTCGGGGATTTCGTTGAAGCCGTACATCGAGGCTTTGATCTCCTCGGGGGTAAGCGTGCGGTTCCAGAGCTGAACCTCTTCTACTTTCGAGGCCATCTGGTTGTATTTCGAGTCGCCAAGAGCAAAGTCGCAAGCATCGTAGAGCAGGGCCAGACCACCTTGACCTACCTCTTGCGTGAGGGCTACCTCACCGTTTTTGTAGACGGTGAATGTATTGCCGTTGTTGCTGGTTGCCAAGGTAATGAAGGCAAATTCGCCGGGATAGAGCGTAGTTGTTTCCGATACGGCAGGGGCCGTAGCACCGGCACAAGCCGTCGAGTTGCCATCCCAGATACGATACCATACGGCCAGTTTACCGTCTTGTACACCTATACCGTAAGAGCCTTCGACTTTCCAGGTAATGCTGTTTTGTACGTGACCCATGAATACACCGTTGTAGCCCATGGGCGAAACCCAGGCCGAGAAGGTGTAGTTGTGCGACCGTTGATCGCTCGATACTTGATTTTGATCGGTATTGTGAGAGCCCAGAGCCGTATCGCTGAATCGCAGTTGAGCCTCTTCGCTTCCGTAACCGGGAGCCGACATCAACATGGCGTCGCCCGTGGTGGCCAGTTGTTTGAACTCGGCGGTGAAGTTGGCAGCAGCATTGACCGTATAGGTCGAGTTGGGATAAACCTCGCCATTATTCTTTACCGATACCAGTTCATAACCGCTGTTGGGGGTAGCGGTGATGGTCAGTACGGTACCCTCGGCAACTTCAGTACCCGAAGTAAGGGCAGTTTCGCCGTTCTTGATTGAGAGCGTTCCGTTCTCGGGGGTGGTAAAGTTGATGGCATATCTCTGGATATTCGATTTTACGGTTATCTTCACGTCGTAGTAAGTACCCTCGGCGTAGGTCCCGTCATAGGTGGTGACGTTGTCGGTTCCACCGATGAACATCATACGTAGCAGATAGACGGTACCCTCTTCGGCCGAAGCAGGAACCGTGAACGAGGGAAGCGTACCCTCCGAGACTTTGGTAGCTCCATCTTCAACATATACCGTTACACCGGTAGTATGATTCTCAAATCCACCGTTTCCCGAGTTACCGCAGAGGATAAGGCGGGTCATCTCTTTCGTTTCGTTGGCATCGCAGAAGGTAACGAATTGTCCCCACCACGTGTCGATATTGATGGTGAGATCTACTTTGCTACCCGGAGCAACCAACAACTCTTGAGCAATTTTGCCGCTGGGTTCTTTAGGAATAGAGATGCTGTTCAGGTCTTCCAAGGCACCCGAAGTACTGAATGTCATGATATTTCCTACATTACCTATTCCGCCTGTATAGGTAGGAGCGTTGTACCCTTCGAGAGGGCTTTGAGCGTTTGCCAAGGCTCCGCCCAGCAGAGCCGTAAGCATCAGAATGTAAAGTTTTTTCATAAATAAAAAAGCTATTAAGAATAAGTGTATGAATGAAATTTATGTAATAAACTCCACCGTACACGACGGAGCGTGTGCGGTGGAGTTGAATTGCCAATAATTACTCGGCTACTACTTTGAGTGTTCTGATACGTTTGTTGTCTTTCGAAACAGCAACGTAGTAAACACCTTTACCGCCGTTGATCGTAAGCGTGCAGATTTCGCCGGCCATAGCCTCGTGTTTGCGGGTTGTTACCAGGCGACCCTGTGCGTCATATACGTCGATTACATAGTTGCCATCGGCTGCAAATTGCAGGTTCACGTTGTCGATGAAGGGGTTGGGATATACGGTGAGGTTGTTCACCAGGTTGTCCTCAACGCCCGATCCTTCGAGAACTACTACGATGTACTCGTCTTTGGTCATCGTAGCAGACCCCCAGCCGTTGGTCAGTGTGAGCGTTACGCTGTATTTGCCGTCTTTGCTGAAGGTGGCCGTAGCGTTGTCGCCGTTGTTCACTACCTCGGCATCGGGAATCGAGAAGGTCGAGGTGGTCGTGATGGGCATAGTACCCGACATGGCGGGGTTACCCTCTACGTTGATATTGGCGGGCATGAGGTTCTCTTCGTTTTTCGAAGTGTTTTCACCACCCGAACCTCTGATTTCAACGTAAGCAGCTTTGGCATCGGTCGAAAGTGTACCTTTGTTTTCGAAGGTCTTGTCGGCTTCGTTGTAGTCGTCACTTTCGAATGTCCAGTAACCTTTCAGGTCGCTGGGGATTTCACGACCGTCGTAACCCTTCATGGCATCAATTACTTCGTTGTCGCTCAAGGCTTTGTGCCAAACTTGTACATCGTCGATTTCTCCGATAAATCCGGCAAAGTACACACGAGAACCACCGATATAAATAGGAGCTTCTGTAACAGTTTTGGACCCATTGTTTACTTGACGATATGTTAATTTGGGCCTTTCGTTTTCGCCCGTTTTCTTACCGTTGAAGTAGATGCGTTGTTTGGCACCGTCGTAAGAAATCACGATATGAGACCATTGGTTTTCTGAGAGACTATACGATTCGGTCGTTGTTCCGGCGAAACGGCCGTCGGTACAGCAAGCCAAGTTAGGATTCTCGTGCGGGTTTGTGGCTCCGTTCACAGGATATTTAAGATCTTGGTATCCACGTCCGGCATCTCCCCACATGGAGAATGAAACCGTATTGGCCGGAAGATCCTTTTCATTGTTGGCATTTGCTATTCCGGGCCAAACATCTACCCAAATAGCCCCCCAGTTGTTATCCGGCCAACTAATATTCAGGTCTCTTTGTCCAATGAGGCCCATACCATACTTTGCGAAGGTGAATTTCTCGGGTTTGATCCACAAAGCGATGGTGTATTGGTTCTGATTCATCGGCAAGAATTCAGCGGGGATACGGAAGATATAGGGGTCGTCGATACGAAGACCGCGCGATACGGTACCTTCGCCTTTGTTACCGGTGTAACTCAGCGTGACTTCTTCGTCGGCGTTGGTTACGTTGGTCTTCGAAGCCGTGAAATCTTCGATCGATGGGATTGCACCTGTGCTCTCGGGCGAGATTTGTACATAGCCACGGTAGTTGAGCTCGCTTAAGTCGAACTTGGTCAGTTTTACATCGTAGTAACCCTCTTCGTTGAGAGAGGTTGTGAACGAACGGCCGCCGTCTTGAGTAGCTACTGCAGTTCCGCCGGTAGTGGCGTTATAGATTTCCCACGAGAAAGGCTCTTCCTGATTGGGGTCGATGAGCGAGAGGGTGAACTCTTCGCCGGCTTTGATCACCGATTTGTTGCATACGATACCATCGATCAGCGTCAAGCCAGTAGTCATGTAGTTGGTCCAGGTGATGGCGCTCTTGGTTACACCGTCGGGCGCTACGGCGCAAACACCCACGCGGTAATCGGACACTTCGGTATTGGCCGATACGGGAGCACCCACTACATAGTGTGCCCACGACGAGGTAGTACCGCAGAGGATAGGATCTTCGCCCTTGGCCTGTACATATACTTCGAAATACCAGGTATCTACATCTTCGTTATAGACGGGGATAGAGGGATCGTTGTCGTTTTTGGTCGATGCGCAGTCCCAGCTGAACTTGAAGTCAAGCGAGTTGTAGGTACGTTTTTTCAGGATATTGCTTTCGGCCGTTGTGATGGTGGGTTGTACCGGAGCAAACGTTTTGGCGGGGATGATAGACATCTCGCCGATGAGGATTTCGTAGTTGGCAGGGGTGTTTTCGAACTTGAGACCGATGAGGGCCACCTTGCCGTTCATGCCCATCTCAGAAGCTTTGGCCGAGATTTTGGTCCACTCGCCCTCTTTGGCACCCGTGATGTCGTAGTAGTGGAGTTGATCCTCGCTACCAACGAACGACCAGAAGAGTTTCATGTGTGTGTCGTTACCGCTGTTCAGTTTGATGACCATCGATACGTCGTCACTCTCCGATATGTCGAAGTTGGTCTTGAACAAGCGTACGTTCGATACCGTTGTAGCACCTGTGATTTGCATGGCAGAACCGGCAAACCAAGCGTCGTCGAAGGTGAAGCCACAGTCGATGGGATCGTTGGGTACATTCTTGTTGTCGTCGGTAATCCACCAGCGCCAGGTGGGCTGGTAGTCCTGTACACCTACGTTGAACCATTTGTGGTCGAAAGTCACCTTACCCTCATTGCGGAAGGTCTTACCATTACCCAGGCAGAAGCGGGTAACGAACGGCAACTCTTGCAGCACGCTTCGGGCCGGCAGGAACTCGGCGATACCGTGGAACAGTTTCATGCCGGCATCGCTCGAGCTGGTTACGTTGCTGTTGATAGCCGGGCGGTTGGCCGGGTTGCGGTTACCTCCCGAGAAAACTTGTTCTTGTTTTACCAGATAGGTGTTTTGTACGGCTTCGTCGCCCGAACCGTACTCCGACGAGTTCTGGTAAATCATGTTGGTGGTGTGGTTACCCCAGAAGGCAATAGATGCCTTGGCGTTCTTAATGTCCCACCAGTTACCATGGCTAAGCCATTTGCCCTGGATATCATATCCGGCATATACGGTATAGGGATCGGCTCCAAGACCTTCGGCATAATTGGCCGAGCTGGCTAATGTACCACTCCAGTTGTAGTTGAGCATGTACATATCGACAACCTGTTTGCCGTTTTTCCACAACCAGTCCGATTTGGATTTGTTGAAATCCGAGTCGAGGTTCATATAACCGTCGTTGGTGTTGGTTCCATACCAGTATACGTGGAACTGCCAGCCAATCGACTCGGCATACTCGCGGCATTGCGAGAAGAAATCTTGCAGGGCCGAAGCCTGGGGCACGGTACCCTCGGGGTTGATACCTACACCGTCAAGACCGTAGTAGCGCAGGAATTTCACGAATTTCTCAACCCATTTGAATTGGCCTCCCTCTTTTTCAACCAGCATATTTACGCTGTTGTTGGACTCGGTGTTGTCACCGCCCCACGAGTCGAAGAATACGAGACCGCCACTGTTGGCTACACCGTTGCGGTGAGTCACGTCGCTGTATGCGCCCGGTACACGTACCCAGGGGAGCGACCAGCCGCCTTGCGAGTCTACATACGACCACATGCTGAAGTTATCGCCGTCAAATACATAGCGGGGCAGTGATTGCCAGTAGGTATCGGAGATACCCATCGGGGTCCACATACAGAATTTACGATCGGTAGTCATGGTAGGATCTACCTGTGTGGCCGGGTTCTCGAAGCGTTGTTTCAGGGGAACACGCGAGATGTAGAAGTTCTCGTCTTCCGAGAGGGGAGCCCCGGGTTCCCACTCTCTGAAGTATTCAGAGAACGGTTTGGATTTTCCATCATCGAAAGGCATCACGTAAGAGTCGTGTGTCGGCACGTTTTGGGCATAGCTACCCACTGCGGCGGCACAAGCCAGTACGGACAGAAGTAGTTTCGGTGCTTTCATGTTTTTTGTTTTGTTTTTTAGTGAATAATAAGATCTCAAAAAATTCTTGATGTATGATAAGAGGGAGGAAGAGGGCTGCTCCATTTGTGTGGAGCAGCCTCTTCTGTTATACGGGATTACTGACCGGCAGCTTCGGTTTCCCAACGGCGGTTGTCGCCCAATCCGGCAGGATCTACAACATCCCACCACAGGGTAGTACGCATCAAGTTGCTACCTCCCAGAGCCTCGATACCCGAGGTGTTTACATCCTGGGCTGCTGCGGCGTCGGTCATGTTCCAAGGTATACGGCGAACCATACGGCCTTTCCCCAGCGAACCATCACCGATATCTTTAACCGGGAAGATACGGGGATAACCTGTACGGCGCAGGTCGTTCCAAGCCTCGAGGCCCATGGGGAACTGTGCCAGCCACTTCTGGGTGATAATCTTCTCGAGTTTCGTCTTGTTATCATCGCTGTTGTTGATTTTTACACCCACGGTGAGCAGACCTTTTTTGTTGTTACGCTCGTTATGCGGATCGACATAATCGATTGTGGTGTCGGCCGATTCTTGGTTCCAATATGCAATAAACTCGGGATCGGTTTGGGCAATGCTGTATTCGTCGAACATGGCAGCTATACCTCTCAGATAGTTGGTATTGATAGAACCTCCGATGCCCCAACGCAAGGCGGCTTCGGCTTGGAGGAAGTAACGCTCCGAGAGTTTGAAGATGGCCAGCGGGAAGTTGGCAAATGCACTCGATACTCCCGAGTATTTAGTGTATTGGTTGTTGTCGTCGCGCGGGGTAAGCTGGACTCCGGCGGGGACACCCACGATGGCCGAATTGGCAGTCATTGTGACTTCTCCGTCTTCGTTGCGGATATCACCGCTGTTCTTGTCGAATAGCTTGTCCATAAAGGGAACTTTAAGCCGCTTCATGATGTTCTCGAGCGAGGCGTTCATGCGGGTATCGTCCCACAGAATCGAGATGAAGGCCAGCGGGTGGTTGGTACCGTGGTTGACCATAGTGTTGTACTCGATGCTCTTTTCGATGAGGCCGTCGTTGATGGCAGCTTCAGCTTCTGTTTTGGCCCGGTCGGGATTGACGTTGCTCATGCGCATGGCCATACGCAGACGAATCGAGTTGGAGAACTGGCGCCAGGTATCTACGCTACCGCAGATTTTGTCGTATTGAGCCAGAATGTCGTTGATGGTATCCTGGTGAGCTTTAGGCGTGTTGTTGAAGTTTTTCAAGATTTCGCCGGCATCTTTGAGGTTGACAAAGAGCGAGTCGTAGATCTGGTCCATAGGCTCGTAGGTAACGGGCGGTTCCTGAACGTCGTTCTTGTAGTCGGTCCAGGGGAAGGGGCCATACACGTCGGACAACTCGAGGGCCGAGAAGCAGTACATGATGTTACACATGGCGCCGAGCTCTTTCAGGTTGAGCTGGTTAGCCGACCGCATCACGGGCAGGGCGGCCTGTGCTACCAGAAAGAAACTGGCTTTGGGGCCGTCGCAGTATTGGGCGAAGTAGCGATAGGTCGAGGGTAGGTTACCACTGAAGTTCTGAGTTCCGGCTAAATAACCTGAATAATTATCGATGTGGATATTGAACTGCACTTGGTAGATGTGTGCTCCGTTCTGGGCTCCTATGTCGTGCATCTTTTGTTGTGCTGTCAGGAACATACCGGCAGCTTGTTCGTAAGTCTCGGCTATGGAGAGGTCGCCTGACCCGACTTCGATGTTGGAGTTCAGGTCGTCAAGCAGGGGGTCGCCGCAGCCTACCAGAGTCACAGCAGCGGCCAATGCAAATACGGAAGAATATATTGTCTTTTTCATAATGCTACTTTTCGTTAGAATGATGCTTTAAGAGAGATACCGAATGAACGGGTCGTGGGCATGCTGAAGATATCGACATTACCCAGAGCGTTTTGCGTACTCAACGATGTATCGGGATCGATGGGAGCGTTGATGTAGAGGAAGAAGAGGTTACGGGCGTTAGCCGAAACCGTGAGGTTCTTGCTTGGGCCGAAGAGATTGCGGAAGGTATAGGCCAACGAAATCTCGCGCAGACGGAAGTTGGTGGCATCGTATACATAATTACGACCTACTGGCGAACCACCTCCGATGGTTTGGTAATATTGGTCGACCGGTACCAAGGTGTTGGTACCCGGGATATACATAGCGGGTTTGGTTATGGTCCCATCTTCCGAGGTCCAGTAGAGGTTGTTGGCTATGGCAAGGTCGCGGGCTTCGGCTGTGCGTTGCGAGGTACCGAATTGGTCGAGATAAGCCTCGGTGAAAGAGATGACTTTACCCCCTACTTTACCGTCGATGAGGAAGTAGAATGATAAATCTTTGTAATTGAACGTATTGGACCATCCCAAAGTGTGCTTGGCATTCATGTTCCCCAGATATTCATTGGCTTGACCATTGAGTTTGAAGGGTGCTCCTGTATCTGGATCAACTACGATTTCACCTGTGATTTCGTCTCGCATGAAGTCCACAGCATAGAGATCGCCATATGAGCCTCCTTCTTCGAATTTGATTTTCAGACCGCTGAGGTTACCCATGTCAACTTCGTGGATATATTTCTGACCGTTTTGCTTGCGGGCTACGGTGAGGATCTTGTTGTCGTTGTAGGCGTAGTTGAAAGTGGTAATCCAACTGAAGTCGTTGTTGGGAGCAAAGATATACGATGCGGTCAACTCGACACCTTGGTTGCGCACTTTACCACCGTTAATATAGATCTCTTTACCGGCGGCACCTTCGTATTTCATGAACTGGTTTTTCATGATGGCGTTGTAGTAGGTAGCTTGCAACGAGATGGAGCGGTCGAGCAGGCTTACATCGAAACCGGCCTCGAACGATTGAGTCGTTTCGGGTTTGGGATCCTTGAAGTTGATGATGGCGCTACTGATGTAGGCACCGGTAGCCGGGTTGCGCGAGGCCGAAGCCAGGAACAAGTTGTTGGGAATCGAGTTACCTACCTCAGAGTAAGAGGCGCGGAGCTTCAGTTCGTTGATTTGGTCGGGCAAAGAGAGCAGTTTGTTCATCTGGGCCGAAGCTCCTGCCGAATAGTAGGCGAAGTGGGGGTCCATGTCTTTGAACTGCGTGAAGGCGCGGTACCAGTCGTCGCGGTAGCTACCCTCGACGGTTACCTTGTCTTGCCAGGTTACCTGAGCAGTAGCGAAGATGGCGCGTTCCCAGTTTTTGGTCGTAAGACCTCCGTAGTTGTCGCTGCTGTTGATGTAGATGTCGGAGAGCACGAACTGGTTACACGAGTGGTCCTCGGTATAGGGAGCACCCGATTTGGCGATAGGGGTAATCATCCATTGGTCGTACGACGAGTTCATCATACTACCGCCGGCGTTTACACCGATCGTGAAGTCTTGAATCTGCTTGTTGTAGCTCAACATGAAGTCGCCGTAGAAGTCGCTCGATTTGGTGTGGTCGAGGATGAGGCGGCCGCGGTCGATCATTTCGGCATTACCCCAAGTCGAGGCATATTGGCGAGATTCGTCGTTGCGCTCGTTGTAGTCGTATTTGATACGAGCCTGCAGGTTGAGGTCGGGGATAATCTGCCAGTTGGCCGTGATGCTGCCGAAGGTACGGTTGATTACCTCTTCGCTGGTCATGCGGTTGAGCAACCACCAGGGGTTGTTCAGGTTGATGGCGTCGGTAAACCATACTTGTTTGCCGTAATTCGAGTCGGAGAGTGTAACGGTTCTACCATTTTCTATTACAGATATGGGCATTCCATTGCTACCTACTTGCGATACAATATAGCTGTATGGGTTGGATTCCCAAGTCGCGTTGGTGTCGTAGTAGTTCTTGCGATACCAATTCATGTCGAGGTTACGCGGCGAGGTGTAAAGTTGATAGATGGGGTTGAAAAAGGTACCACCGGTGGGGCGGTTTTTGGTCTTCTGGTTGATGTAGTTGGCCGAGATGTCAATCTTGAGTTTGTCCTTGAAGAAGGAGAAGCTCTGACGCAGGGCGATGTTGTGACGCTCGAACTTGTTGGTCTCGACGATACCGTTGGCCGTCGTATTTCCGTAAGAGAAATAGGTCTGGGCCACTTTCGTACCACCGCTCAACGAGATGGAGTTGTTGAAGTTGGTACCCGTGCGGTAGAAGTCGCTGATATCGTATGAGTTGCGGGTAAGGTGATAGGGCGAGTTGGCTGTGTCGTAATATTCGTTGCCGAGGGAGTTCATGCGTTGGCCCCAACTGTATGATCCCATCGAAAATCCGTTTTCTACCGAACCCGACATCTGTGCACCGTATACGCTTTGTATCTGGGGCAACTTGAGCGGAGTCTCGAAGGTGGTGCTGCTCGATACATCGATACGCAACTGACCCTCTTTTCCTTTCTTGGTAGTAATCATCAGTACACCGTTCGAAGCGGCGCTACCGTACAGGGCGGCCGAGTTGGCACCCTTCAGCACGGTGATTGACTCGATGTCGTCGGGGTTGAGTTGCGAAAGGGCGTCGCTGCTCTCTTTCGAACCGTCGGCCATCATCGTGGCACCGCCGCCGTCCATGTCCATCTGACCGTTTACGCTGTTCTGCATGGGCACACCGTCGATAACGATAAGGGGTGAGTTGTTACCCAGCATCGAGGCGTTACCACGCAACAGGATTTTCGAGGCACCACCGGCACCACCCGAGTTGGGCGTGATGACCAGACCGGCGCTCTTGCCTTGCAGCGAGTTGATGAGGTTGGCCTCTTTGGCGCGGGTCAGCTCGTCGCCGCCTACGGTTTGGGTCGAGTAGGAAAGTGTCTCTTCCTTACGGGCGATACCCATGGCGGTAACCACTACCTCGTCGAGCAGCTTGGTGTTGTCGCGCATGACGATGTCGATTTTATCTTTCCCGTTGATGGGCTGTTTCACGGTTTGGTAACCGATGTAGGAGAACTCCAGTTCGTTGCTCCCGGCCGGAACCTTGATCGAGTAGTTGCCGTCGATGTCGGTGGCGGTGGCTACGCTGGTACCGGCTACTTTTACGGTGAGGCCGATGAGGGTTTCGCCCGAGGCGTCGGTCACGTTACCGGTTACGATTCTCGAGCCGTTGGTGGCTTGAGCGGCAGTGGCAGCACCCTTGTTGCCTTTGCCCTGCTCTTGAGCGACAGCTCTTTTCGAAAGCATGATGTTGGGGTTTTGTATCGAATAGGATACGTCGGTCCCTTTGAACATGATGTCGAGAACTTCGCTGACGGTTTTATTCTTGACGTTTAGGTTTACTTTACGCTGGGTATCCACTTGTGTATTGAAGACAAACAGACACTTCGCTTCTTTTTCGATCTTTTTCAGAACGTCTTCTACCGGAGTATTCACTTCGGATAGGGAGATGCGAGAATACGCATCGGCGCTGGCTTCGAATGCGTAAGCCAGAGCAAAAGCCATGATAAGTGCTTTTAAACTTTTTCTATACATATGTGTGTTTATGGGTATTCAACAAGGATTGTGAATAAAAAATGTTTTGGGTGTTTCAGGGTAATAGGTGTGTTATATGTTCATAGGCATGGAGATGTTATTTGTGTTTTGCAGTTATGTAAATGGTATTATGTTCGTTGTTCCATTTGAAATCGAAATCGAAGTCGTGTTGCAGGGCGTGTAAGGCATGTTGTACACCGTTGTAGCGATAGAATTTACCGGTATAGCGCTCGTTGCTCTGTATCTCTCGGTCGATACTGATTTTTACGCCGAAGCACTTTTCAAAACCATCCATGAGCTCGGCGAACGATTGGTTTTTGAAATAGTAGATACCGTCTTTCCACAGTTCCGACTCGAGCGAGCGGATGACCGACTGTTTGAATTCACCATCCTTGAATTGGGCGCGGTAGCCCGGTTTGAGGGTTGCGCTCTTGTCGCCCGACGAGATTTTTACCGAGCCTTCGATGAGCGATACCATGAAGTCTTTCTCTTCGGTGGTTGAAGTGACGTAGAATTTGGTACCCAGCACCTTTATCTTTCCGTTGGGGGTGTTGACGATAAAGGGTCTCCATCGGTTGTGGGCAACTTCGAGGTAGGCTTCGCCCTCGATTTCGATGTTGCGTTGCAGCCCCATGAACGACGAGGGGTATTTGATGGTCGATTCGGCATTGAGCCATACTTTGGTACCGTCGGGCAAGAGCAGGGTGTTGCTGTTACCGGCGGGAACCGTGAGTGAGTAGAGGGGAACGATACGGTCGCTCAGCGTGAAGTAGAAGGCTCCGAAGGCTACCGAAAGCAGCAGAATGACTACTGCGGCAATGCGCAGAAGCTGTATGCGGTAGTGGCGGCGGAAGTCGTACTGGGTGTGCTGTATGGCGTCGGTCGATAATAAAACGGCATTGTATATGTTGCGTTCCCGGCAAAATTCCTTCAGGTTTTCGGGCGAGGCCTGTGCCCATGTCACGACCTCATTGCGCTCTTCTTCGGTGGCGCAATTCCCAAAATATCTATATAATGTTTCTTTTTTCATACATTATATAAACCTTATAAATCTTTGTATCCCTAGTTATAAAATAAGATTTTTTTATAAGGGGGGAGTTAAGGCGGGTCGTGGATGTCTGGGGTGAGGCTCTGCTTCTCTTTCGTTGGAAATACGGAGGCTGTTGTCGGTTACAGATAGTCTTTCAGGTTTTTGCGCAGCATGTTCAGACTTTTTGAGATGTGAAATTCCACACCTTTGACCGATATGCCGAAGTTCTCGGCGATGGTTTTGTAGGGTTTCTGTTCGAGGTACCGTTCGTAGAAGATTTCGCGGGTACGGTTGGGCAGGGTTTTGATGGTGTCGTTTACAATCTCTTCGATTTCGCTGGTGAAGAGCTCGGAGGGGTCGCACCCTTTGAGCGAGGAGATGTTGATTTCGATTTCGCCGATGAGATGGCGGTGCAGTTCGTCGTTCTTTTGCAGCAGGTTTTTGCGCTCTTCGAGTACGTCGATACACCGGTTGCGGATGATGGTAAAGATATATCCTTTTATGTTGGTCGACTTGAAGGTCTCTTTGTCTTTGTTTTCCCAGTATTGAATGTATGACTCCATGACTACATCTTCGGCATCTTGCATATTCCCGAGATAGGAGTATGCAAATTGAATGAACCCATTTTTAGAGCTTCTAAAAATGTGGTTGAAATCGTTTTCTTCTTGAGTAATCGGTGTCATTAACTTTGAATTATATCAAAATCTATACCTCTCTTGAAAAGCATATCAAAGGTTTGCAATTCGTCTATTTTGTGTTTTTTTTCAATGATACTTAGATTTTTAAGGTCATAAATCGTGCATTCCATAAGGAAAATCGGCGTGCTAATATAATATTTATAGAATAAAAACGGAAATAGGCAACCTAATTTTTTTAAAAAAAAGTTGTTGCACAAAGAAATGTGAAGAAGATAAAGGAGGGGTGATTGATTGTCTGTCTGGAGCAGGACCGATTCAGACGGAGAGAGAAGGGGGTGGGGCCGATACTCAAAGGGGGAGTCCCTGTTGGCAGGAATCCCCCTTTGTATCAGTTATTCACGAATCCGCCCAATGAGGTCGGAAGTTGCGGCTCGAACGAGTAGGCTCTGGCAAATTGCCTGATAAAGTCGATTGTCGAGGCCGACGGCTGTTGTTGCGTCTTTGAGCTTCTCACTGTCAGGGTGTCTTTGGGAGTAGAGGTTTTTTTCATAGGCCGAAGTGTTGATGTTTGTATATGGTAAACGTCGTCGGCCTGTGATTTATTATCTGTGAGGTGCTCTTTTTTATTACAGAGTGAGAACAATGTTGTTCTCTTCGGCCATTTTCCGCAGGTTGAGTATGGCATAACGCATCCGCCCCAGTGCGGTGTTGATGCTTACCTGGGTGAGGTCGGCAATCTCTTTGAAGCTCATGTTTTTGTAGTAGCGCATGATGAGAACCTCGCGCTGCGAGTGGGGCAGAGCTTTGATGAGTTTGCGTATGTCGGCCTCGATTTGGTTGTGTACGATGGCGTCTTCGACCGTACCCTCGCTCAGCTCCTTGCGGTTGAAGATGTCCATGGTTTCGTTGTCCGATACGACGTAGTTGTCGGCCTTCTCCTGGCGGAAGAAGTCGATGATGAGATTGTGGGCGATACGCGAAATCCAGGCCGGGAACTTGCCGTTCTCGGTGTAGCGTCCCTGCTTGATGGTCATAATGGCCTTGACAAAGGTCTCCTGAAAGATGTCGTTGGCCAACTCTTTGTCTTTGACAATGTAGAAAATATAGTTGAAAGTACGGGCCTGATGACGCTTGAGCAATACATCAAAAGCTCCATTATTACCTTCGGCATACAGCGCAACCAATTCTTCGTCGGTGCGGTCGAATAAATCGTTCATTACTACCTCTCTTTTTTTTATTCCAGCGTAATGTTTTGTCGATAGGCAATCTTATTTTAGAGTGATTCAATAATTATTATTCGTTGCAAATAAAGATGTTTTTTTTGAAAACGGAAAGCAAAAATAGAATTTTTTTGTGCTATCGTTTCATTTTTAACATAGTTGCCGTGAACAAAATCGGTTTGTTAGCATTGTGTTTCTTCTGTTTTCGAGCCGATTAACGAGACCTTCCTCAGAGCCGGAGGTGAAAAGTCGGGAGCGCATGGGTGCATTATCATAAAAAATAATTACATTTGCAACTCATGGAAAACTAAAAAACAAGAAACTGTTATGAAACCAACTCTTTTTGTATTGGCCGCCGGTATGGGTAGCCGGTATGGGGGCTTGAAGCAACTCGACGGACTGGGCCCCAATGGTGAAACGATTATGGATTATTCGATATTCGACGCTTTGCGTGGGGGATTCGGTAAAGTAGTTTTCGTCATCCGTAAAGATTTCGAACAAGATTTCAGAGAGAAGATTCTTTCCAAATACGAAGGACATATCCCGTGCGAACTGGTGTTCCAGTCGATCAACGACCTGCCCGAGGGCTTTACCTGCCCCGAAGGCCGCACCAAACCGTGGGGTACCAACCACGCCGTGCTCATGGGCAAGGATGTGATTAAAGAGCCGTTTGCCGTCATCAATGCCGACGACTTCTACGGCCGCGAGAGCTTTGCCATCCTGGCCGACTATCTGAAGAATCAGGAGGGTAAGCAAAACGACTATTGCATGGTGGGTTACCGGGTAGGCAACACCTTGTCGGAGAGCGGTACCGTGGCTCGCGGTATCTGCGAGACCAATGCCGCCAAACACTTGACTTCGGTGGTTGAGCGTACGCAAATCGAGCGTCGCGACGGCCGGGTCATGTACAAGGAGGACGACGACAGCTGGACGGCTATCGATGACAATACGCCTGTGTCGATGAACATGTGGGGCTTCACGCCCGACTATTTCAAATACTCCGAAGAGTATTTCGTTAAATTCCTCCAGGAGAATGCCGGCAATATCAAGGCCGAGTTCTTTATCCCGCTGGTAGTCAACGACCTCATCCAATCGGGTAAGGCTACGGTTACGGTACTCGACACGCCGTCGAAGTGGTTTGGTGTGACTTATGCCGCCGACCGTCAGTCGGTTGTCGACAAGATTCAGGCACTGGTCGATGCCGGTGAATATCCTGCCAAGCTCTTCTAATCGAGAGGCTTGACATAAAAGTTTATCAGAAGAGAGAGGTTGTCTCGCGTGAGTGCAACCCCTCTCTCTTTGTCTCTCGGTGGGGTGGGGCAGGATGCCGCTCTTCTCGAGACGCCGCATGGATAGCAGGACAGGATGTGGCTCGGCATAAAAATCAAGCGAGCTTGTTTTTCTGCTTTCGACTTTTACTATCTTTAGATAAGACAGGATGCGGCTCGGCCAAGCAAATCATGCAAGCATCTTTGCTTGTCGCTCGCCTTTCACTATCTTTATAGAAGATAGGATACGGTTCGGGATAAAAAATATCTGAAACGATGTTTCGATATTTTATTCTCCTCTCACCTTTCACTATCTTTGTTACACGAAGACAGGATGCGGCTCGGCCAAGCAAATCATGCAAGCATCTTTGCTTGTCGCTCACCTTTCACTATCTTTATAGAAGATAGGATACGGTTCGGGATAAAAAATATCTGAAACGATGTTTCGATATTTTATTCTCCTCTCACCTTTCACTATCTTTGCACGCTGTTTTTGAAATGGTATTTATGAATGCGATTCCACTATTGCCTTATAAGCAACAGGTCGTTTCGTTGCTGAAACTGGGACTCCCCATTGTCGTGGGGCAGTTGGGTATGATTATATTGGGACTGGCCGATACGGTGATGATCGGGCACCACAGTACCGAGGAGCTTGCGGCTGCTGCCTTTGTCAACAATGTATTTAATCTGGCTATTATTTTTGCGACGGGTTTTTCATACGGACTTACCCCTCTGATCGGGATGTTGCAGGGGACCGGCAACGTGCAGGGCATCGGGCGGGTTTTCCGCAATGCCCTCGTGGCTCACACGGCAGTGGCGGTGCTGCTCACGGTTATCATGTATGTGGTCTACTGTTTTGTTGATCGGCTGGGACAGCCGGTGGAGTTGTTGCCTTACATACGGCCCTATTTTGTCTTGCAGCTCATCTCGCTCATTTTCGTGATGCTCTTCAACAGCTTCCGGCAGTTCTCCGAGGGGCTCACCGATACACGCACGCCCATGTGGATTTTGCTGGGGGGCAATGCTCTCAATATCATAGGGAACTATCTGCTCATCTACGGTAGCTTCGGTTGCCCCGAATGGGGGCTGTTCGGTGCCGGCGTGAGTACGCTGGTGTCGCGGGTAGTCATGCTGCTGGTCTTTGTGGGGATGGTGTGGTGGATGCCTCGCTACCGGGCCTATCGGGAGGCGATGCGCCATTCGCGCTTCAACCGCAACGACTTCGTGCAACTCAATGCCCTGGGGTGGCCGCTGGCCTTGCAGATGGGTATGGAGACGGCTGCCTTCTCGCTGAGCGCCATCATGGTGGGTTGGCTGGGCAGTGTGCCATTGGCGGCTCACCAGATTATGATTTCGGTCAGTACGCTGGGCTTTATGATTTATTATGGTATGGGTGCTGCCCTGGCGGTGCGGGTGAGCCACTTTATGGGACAGCGCGATTTCCCCAACCTGCGCCGGGCCGTACATGCCGGGCTGGGCATCATTCTGGTGCTGGCCGTGGCAGCCAGTCTCTTCTTCTACCTGGCTCGGGTGCCTATCGTATACAGTTTCACCGAAGACCCCGCGGTGATGGCTCTTGTGGTGGTGCTCATCTATTCGCTCATCGTCTACCAGTTTGGCGATGCCTTGCAGATTACCTTTGCCAACGCCCTGCGGGGTACGGCCGACGTGAAGCCCATGATGTGGATTGCCTTCGTGGCCTATTTCGTGATAGCCTTGCCGGTAGGATACCTGTGTGGTTTCACGCTCGACGGTGGAGTCGTGGGGGTGTGGGTCGCCTTTCCGGCAGGATTGTTCTCGGCCGGCTTCCTCTTTTGGCTGCGGTTCCGCTACCGCCTGCGTAGATTGATGAAGGAGGGGCAGATATGAAGCCGGTATCCGACAAAGTCTATCTGCAACAGCTCATCGACGAGGGAGAGCACCAGCAGCAGGATTTCAAGTTCGAAATCTCCGATGCCCGCAAGATAGCCCGCTCGCTGTCGGCCTTTGCCAATACCGACGGCGGCCGGTTGCTCATCGGGGTGAAGGACAACGGCCGCATTGCCGGGGTGCGCTCCGAAGAGGAGATTTACATGATCGAGGCGGCGGCCCGGCTCTACTGCCAGCCGCAGGTCGATATTGTCATGCACACCTATACGGTCGACGGCAAGACGGTGCTCATTGCCGAGATACCCAAGGCTCCGGAGAAACCGATACAGGCCCAGGTGGCTCCCGGCAAATACATGGCCTATGTGCGCATTGCCGACGAGAACATACTGGCTACGGCCGTGCACCTGGCGGTGTGGCGGCAGAAGAACAGCAAGCGCGGGTCGCTTGTGGAGTATACCGAGCGCGAGCAGATGTTGCTCGACTATCTGGCCGAGCATGGCGAGATAACGGTGAGCAAATACAGCCGGTTGGCCCGGCTTTCGTATCGGTCGGCCGTGGAGCATATAGCTCGCTTTGTCCGCTTCGGGTTGCTCGAGGTCTGCTTCGAGCATCACAAGTTTTATTATCGGTTGCGGCAAAGCGAAGAGTGAGGTTGAATAAGCTCGAATGATAACATAAAACGGGGGAGAGTGGTCGCACACCGCTCTCCCCCGCTGTTATAATAACCTTATCTTATTTTACCCTGAATTTCAAACTTTGAGTCTGGCCGTTGGCCCGAATTGTCACGAGGTATATCCCGGGCGTGAGGAAGCGGTCGGGCAGGGGGTAGGTGTAGGTGCCCGGCAGTTCGCGGGTGGTGGTGTAGGCGGTGAGTTGCCGTCCGTCGAGGGTCCACAGCGCGATGTCGGCCGCACCGGTGCGCGACAGGCGGTAGTGCAGCACGGGCGAGCCCTCGGTCGAGATCCAGGCAAAGCGGCTCTCGGCAACGGGGGTCGTTACGGCCGAGTTCTCCTTCACGGGGTAGTAGGCCCGCAGGTCTCGCAGGGGTATGGCTACCTCGGACCGGCTGCCGGCGTTGAGCACCAGGCGGATGGCCTGTAGCGTGAGGGGGAAGTCCTCGATGGGATATTCGCCACCCTCTTGGGCAAAGGCCCACGTGATAGTCTGGTCGCCGGTGTGAGAGGGCACATACTCGGGTTGCCAGTAGTTTTTACCCCCTTGGTGGGTGAAGTCGAAACGGATGTGTTTGATGGCGGCCAGCGCCTCGTCCGAGAGGTTGATTTGCAGCGAAATGGAGTCGGGCAGACTGTACAGCCGGTAGCTCTTGCCCAGTTCGACATAGGGGTTGCGCCCCGCCTTCTGGTCGAACCGCAGCACGGCTCCGTCGCTCCATCCGGCCGGCAGCCCCTCGTGCGTGAGGGTGAGGGTGTTGGCTACGGTCGAGGCGAGGGGGTAGTCGGTGAGGTCGGCAAAGTCTTCGTGTACGAGTGTAGCCGGGGTCACCTCTACCGTTACGTGCAGATTTACCGTGAGGTCACCGAGGGTGCCGGTGAGGGTAGTCTCACCGTTGGCCAAGCCTTTGATTACCCCCTCGTCGATGCGGCAGCACGAGGGGTTGGTCGAGCTCCAGGTGAAAGCTGCCGGGTCGAGCGTATATACCTGGCCGTTGATGCTCCCCTCGAGGTTGATGCGGTAGGGGCGCACACTGTCGATGAGCACTTCGTCGACAGCGATATGAATGCCTTCGACCGGTCGGGTCGATACCGGCAGCTCGGCCGAGATACCGTCCTTTTCGGCAATGATTTTACCCGCCATCACCGTTTCGCCGGCATGGAATACGGCCTCGTCGTCGACCCAACCCAGCTCGGCCGGTTCGCAGCGGAAGGTGAAACCTTCGACGTTACGCTCGACAATATCCTTGTATTGGTTCTGAGCCATGAGGGTGAGCGGTGCCAGCGAGATAATGGGTACGTTCAACTGACTTTTCGAGAAGGTGTAGTGGGCCACCACGCTGTCTTCGGGGGCATTCGATACCACCAGCACGCCGTCCATGACCGGACGCAGCGAGCCGCGCCCCGGCAGGTTGAGCATGGTGTGGTTCACCACGATGGCCGTGGAGCCTCCGCTGTCGAAGTTGACCACGTTCCAGGCGCCGTGGGCCAGCATCCAGTTGGCTATGTCGATGCAGTTGATACCCACGCTGTTCTCCGAGAGTTCGGTGGCTACGAAGTAGACCGTCTTCCCGTCTTGCGACATGCCGGCCATGGTGCGGCACGAGAGCTCGTATTCGCGGCCGTTTTCAAAATCGTTGTATTCGCCCTCGTGCAGTTTCCCCTCGAAGGCGATGCTGGGGTAGCCGTGGAAGGCCTGCAGGATATTCTCGGGCGGGGTGCCGAACTTGCCGGGTATCAGTTTCTGCGAGATAGTGATTTCGCTGCCGACAGCCACACCGGGCAGGGCATCGCGTTTCGTGTTGCGCAGGAAGAGCACGAAATCGCTCTCGGAGGTTTGCAGCGGCGAGTCCGATACCTCGAGCACCTCGCACGCGGTAGGCTCACCGTTGATAATCCAGTCGCCGAGCGGGCGCAGCTTGATATACCGCCCCTCGGCATCGAGCGTGAGGGCGTTGAGGTTGGTAAAGAGCACGCAGTCGCCGTTGGTGTAGCCGATACCCCAGTTGAACTGGTCGATGGCTACCGACTCGCCGGTAGGCAGCGAGGCCGAGCACTGAGGCACGGGGAAGAATACCGAGGCCGTTTTGTCTTGTGTGATAGCAAAGGTAGAGCGACCGCTGCCCGACGACCAGGAGATGAGGCCGTTGCTGGCGTTGAGCCCGATGCAGATGCCGGCATCATAGCTGAAGAAGTCGTGGTTGAAGGCGGCACACACCTTATGTCCCGGCCGGGTGAGCCGTTTCGACATGTCTTGCACCAGTTCGCGCGAGAGGTCGGGCACGGCGTTGTTCGACTGCACCTGCTCGATGGCATTGTAGGGGTTGGTCATGTCGATGGTGGTAGCCCACAGCGTGAGGGGTACCGATTCGTACCGTATCTTGATGTATTGGATGCCGGGGCCTATTTCGTAGTGTTCCAAGGTATCGGCCACTCCCCAGTCGGGAGCGGCAGCCTGTCCGGCCAGAATACCCATGGCTATCGAGGCAAGGAGAGTAAATCTTTTTCTCATGTGTTTTTATATATTAGTAAGACTTCTGTCGTTGGTCAAGTGTCCGCACAAGGCATGTTATGGGATTGTGCGGCCTGGTACGTCAGCGACTACTGCCTTGTGAGGCAGAACTCTGCACGTATTGACACTAACAAAGATAAAGTGCTTTTTTGGAAATCACTAAATAAATTACCCTAAAATATTGTATCTAAATATTATTTATTGTGATTCATGGGGTAGCTGTATTTGATATGAGAATATAAGTGGAGATGGAGTCGGCTCGGGATAGACAAATTTTTGTTTCGTCGTATGGGTATTTCTGGATACCGCATCGGGGTGTGGTATGACGGGGTGTCACCCCGCGCTGCGACGCGGGGTCGAGGAGGAGGGGTGTAGAATAGGAGTCGGTTCGGCATAGCCAAATATCGAAAACTGCGTTTCCGTTTGTCCCTGCCCTCACCTTTCACATTATCTTTGTTACACGAAGATAGGATGCGTCTCAGTATAAAAATCAAGCAAGTTTGTTTTTCTACCTTCGACTTTCACTATTTTTGTCATTGGATTGAGGATTACGATAGTAATGATAAACAATAATACAACAGATTATGAAGAAACTCATTCTTACATTAGGGATATGTTTAGGTTCATTTTCATTTGGATACAGTCAAAGTTCAGATGAAAAAATAGCTGATGCAATGAATAATTCAGACTGGTTTGCATTGGACTCTTTATATCAAACAGAGCCCAGAGATTCAATCAGCGATTTTTTTGAAATATTTTCTCGTTGCCTTATTGGAAATAGGTTGAATCGTCCAGATGTTTCTATTCCTGCCTTTACGGAATTATTCAACACTCAGTCAGACAATCTTGATTTGGGTAATATGCTCAGTTCGTCCATGATGTTTGCCATGGACTTAAGCAGGACTGGAGATAATGAGGCTGCTGCAAACATGTTATCTTCAACTCTTGGTTCAATACGCTCGTATCTTGATAGTACAACCATTGCAGGGATTCAGCAATTTATCGATCAATACGAAGCCCTATCTAAATACAATCCATATAAAATCACATTTGAAAATTCGGCAGGGACTATTCCGTTTGAGATTGTACCGGTTGGTCCGGAAAAGAACAATTCGGTATTGATGCATCTAAGAGACAGTTATATAAATGGCGTTGAAGCCGATATTACTTTTGACACAGGCGCAGGAGTAAATATTATTACCGAATCATTGGCCCTTAAATATAATTTAATTCCACTCGAAGCATCAAGTACTGTTGGGGGAGTAGGCATACAAAATGGGAACTACGCAATAGCCAAGGAATTGAAAATTGGAGATATGATTGTTACGGATGTTCCTTTTTATGTCATAAACATAACAACTCATAACGAAGAGGCAGACCAATATATTGACTGTTTCGATATTGTGGTCGGTAGCGAACTGATGTTACAACTCAAAGACCTAACCCTTGATTTTGTCAATCATAAAATTACAGTTCCATCAGCCGCTCCCAAACGAAGCCAAGTGTCTCCAAACATGTGTTTTTCATCCAGTATGAATTTATTGGGCAAGGGTATCGTACACGGTAATAAAATGTTGATGAATATTGATACCGGTGATGCTTCATATGGTTCGTTAGACGAAAGATTCTTTGCGAATAACAAAGAATACATCACTACTCATTGTAAATTGGATACTGTCAGAGGTGCAGGAATTGGAGGTGTGCACATATCGGAGTGTTATCGAATGCAAAACATAGCACTCGAATTGGGAAATAGTCAAGTGTCTGTACCTGAAATGGTTGTTTTGTTGGAAAAGAATACAGACGGTGTATTGTATTCTTATCAATGTAATTTAGGGCTCAGATCGTTGATGCTTTTTGACAAAGTACGATTCAATATGGTCGATTTTGTATTGACGACATTTGAATAGAAACGATAATAATCTATTATGCAGACGAAAGAAAATTATTGTTATCTTCTTTTCGTCTGCATTTCTTTTTGTACTTTTGTATAAACAAGATAGTGATATGAGCGTAATAATTTCTCCGTCGTTGCTGTCGGCCGATTTCGGAAATCTGAACAGCGAGATAGACATGATTAACGAGAGTGCGGCCGATTGGCTGCATATCGACGTGATGGATGGCGTATTTGTGCCGAACATCTCGTTCGGGTTTCCTGTACTGGAGTTTGTGAACCGTCGGTGCAAAAAGCCGCTCGACGTGCATTTGATGATTGTCGAGCCGCAGAAGTTTATCGCCGAGGTCAAGCAGATAGGGGGCGCCATCATGACGGTGCACTACGAGGCTTGCACGCATCTGCACCGGGTGGTGCAACAGATTCATGCGGCGGGCATGAAGGCGGGGGTTTCGCTGAACCCGCACACGCCGGTGTCGCTGCTCGAGGATATTATCGAGGATGTCGACGTGGTGCTGCTCATGTCGGTCAATCCCGGTTTCGGCGGGCAGAAGTTTATCCCCCGCATTCTCGACAAGGTGCGCGACCTGAAGGCGATGATTGCCCGGCGCAATTCGCACGCCCTCATCGAAATAGACGGCGGCGTGAACCTCGAGACGGGGCGGCAGTTGGCCGAGGCCGGTGCCGATGCGTTGGTGGCCGGCAGCTTCGTGTTCCACTCCGAGGCTCCGCTCGATACCATAGCCCGGCTGAAACAGTTGTAACGAAAAAGAGAACTTGAAAGAGGATAAAGCAGAAGCCCTCGCTTGCACATCGGTTGGCAGGCGAGGGCTTCTCTTTATGCGGATGGTATCGTTATTCCATATAGGCTGTGACGGTCACGGGGTCGGCTCCGACGGTTGCCTCGACGGTAGCGCGTTCGCCCCGGGCGTTTTCATAGACAAAGGTGTAGGTCTGGTCCTTCTTCAACAGGAACTTGAGGGCATCGTTCATGTCCTGCAAGGGACCGGCGGTGCGGCCGCCACCCAGTTGCACGCCGTTGCAGAAGACATCGACGTTGGCCTCGACCCGGTCTTCCGATTGGGTGCTATGCTGTTTGTCCTTGTACATGACGAAGGTCACCACGGTGTGGGTATTCTCCCGGGCAATGGTTTGGGTCTGCTGGCCGTAGAGGTCGATATAGCGTTGCGACACGTCGACAGCATGCACGTCGCGCGACTCCTGATTCCAGACCATCGGGAACCAGTCGCCCGTGGGGCGGAACGATACGGCATAGATGGCATGGATGCGGTCGCCCGGAGTCGACTGTCCGGCATCGGCCATGAACCAGGCGCCGTCGAGGGCAGGGGGGTAGTAGTATTCGGTCGAGTACCAGGCCCCGTCGAGCCATACCTCGGTCCAGCTGTGGTTGCCCCGGTTGTCGTGCCAGGCAGCCGTGCCCACGAAGCGGGCCGGGATACCTACCGAGCGCAAGGCATCGACCAGCAGGATGGAGAGCCCCGTACACGAGGCCATGCCCTGGCGCATCGATTCCGACGGGCTCTGGTTGGTCTTTTCGCGCAGGGTATTATATTCAACTCCCACTACTTGCGGAATGATGCGGTTGATGGTGTCGAAGGCCGCACGCATATCTTTACAGTCTTTCACCCGAGGGGCAAAGCGCTCGTAGAAATCTTTCCGCCAGGCATCGCGCACCTCGTCGACCGAGGCGTAGGGCAACACTTCGTTGAGGAAAATCGAGTCGGGCAGCGCCTTGGTCCAGGGAAATTCGGCACGGGCGCGGCAGGCGTAGGTCACGTTTTCGCGCAGCAGTGCCAGGTCCATGGTGTCGCGGTCGCCTTGAGGCATCCAGGCCAGCAGATAGGCCATGGCTTCCTGTTCGTCGCGGGGTGTCTCCTTGAGTAGAGTGCGCAGGCTGTCGGCTCGGGGCGAATCGTCGAGCACGGTTTCGAGTTGTCGCTGACTGTCGGCCGAGATTCCCGACGAGGTACAGCCTGCAACCGTGCAGGCCAACCCGGCGCACAGCAGCAGGAGGGCATGAGTTTTTTTCATATCGGATGGTTTTTATTGAGTTAATTGATTGAGAATTTCGCGTATCTTGCGTTCGTCGGCGCCCACCGAAGCATATTCGGGGATACCCTCCACACCCCCCATCGAGACGGTGGGGTTGCGGTAGGTCATGCGGCTCTCGATGAGGCAGCGGGCACTGAAGTGCACGGCGTCGACTCCCGCTTGAGCCAGAGTCCGCACGTTCGACGGACTCACGCCGCTGCCGGCCATGATGGCTATGCGGCCGTCGGCCTGACGTACCAGCGAGCGCAGGGTGTCGATACCCTCGCTGACGGTGTTGCGTCCGCCCGAGGTGAGTACCCGGTAGCAGCCGGCGCGCACGAGAGCTTCGAGGGCCTCGGAGGTGTCTCGCACCATGTCGAAGGCCCGGTGGAAGGTAAACTGCATCGAGCCGCAACGCTCTACGAGTCGGGCGGTGCGGGCTTCGTCCACACGGCCGTCGGGGGTGAGGATACCCGCCACGGCACAGTCGGCGCCGCATTCGCGCACGAAATCTATCTCGTCGAGCATCAGGTCGAACTCGTCGTCGGTATAGAAGAAGTCGCCCCCGCGGGGACGAATCATCACACTCAGTTGCAGGTGGGGTATCTGGCGGGCCCTTCGTATGAGGGCCGCCGAGGGGGTGGTGCCCCCTTCGTAGGGCGAGGCGCACAGTTCTACCCGTGTCACGCCGGCGCGGGCTGCCGCCCGGCAGGCTTCGAGGGAGAAGGCGCAAAGTTCGGTTTCGATCATGGCGATGGTTTTTGTGTGTTTGCTACAAAGATAGCGAAAGGTGAGCGACAAGCAAAGATGCTTGCATTATTTGCTTGGCCGAACCGCCTCTTTTCTTCTGAAAAGATAGTGAAAGGCGAAGGCAGTGACAAACCGAAAACGCAGTTTTCAGTATTTGGCTATGCCGGGCCGACTCCTGTCTTCTAAATTTTGTTGCCGTGTCGGAGAGGTACGACAAAAGCCGCAGCTACGGGTGTTGTCCCGCCAGTCTACGGCTTTTGTACCGGATGGCAAAAGTATCTTTTTTATTTGGTCTTTTTCGTGCCTTTGTAGATGAGGAAGCCCACGATGAATACACAGATGGCGATGAGTATGTAGAGTATCTCGTGGCTGTAGGTCTGTACCTTCAGGATGAGCTCATCCTCGGGAATGACGGCGTGGAATCCGTATCCGATGGCGGCCAGCACGATGTTCCAGCACATGGCACCCAGCGTGGTGAAGAGGATAAACTTCGAGAACTTCATGCGGGCCAGACCGGCGGGTATGGAGATGAGCTGACGCACGGCCGGGATGAGTCGGCCGATAAGGGTCGATATGCTGCCGTGCTTGTCGAAGTAGCGTTCGGCCGTCTCTACCTTGCCTTGGTCGAGCAGGCACATGTGGCCCACGCGGCTGTTGGCAAACTTGTAGACGAGCGGACGGCCTATCCAGAGGGCCAGGTAGTAGTTTATGATGGCACCTATATCGGCACCGAGGGTACCGAAGAGGATAACCAGATACATATTCAGTTCGCCATAGGCAGCTTTGTAGGCGGCGGGTATAATCACGACTTCGGAGGGGAAGGGGATAAACGAACTCTCGATCACCATAAGGAAAGTGATGGTCCAATAATTGATATTATCGAGACACCACTGTATGAAAGATAACGATTCCATATAAAAAGAGTGTATAGAATTAAAATTTTTGAGACTGCAAAAGTAATATAATTCTGCTTAGAAATGAAAATGTTTGTAAAAATGTAACATAAATGTAATATGGTAATATTACTCTATTGCCGGGGCTTGAAAGATGGTGCGATAGATGGCCGCCTTCTCGGGCAAGGGTTTGGGATAGGCTCGCGAGGAGGAGGGCATGCGGTAGATTCTGAGTGTTCGGTCGTGGTAGACGATTTGGTTGTAGCTACCTATCGGGGGCGGAGTGGCTCCGGTGATGGCACAGAGGGTATCGGTGGCCTTCTGTCCGGTGGTGACGATGGTGTGGCAGCGGGGTATCTGGTCGAGCAGACGGGCCAGGTCAAGCGGCTCGACCACCTCGAGCGTGAGGTCCGAGGCGTTGCCGTTCAGTCTGCGGGCCACGGCCACGGTGTCGCTGATGGCGATGCCCTGTTCGCGCAGAAACGATTCGATGGCCTCGCGGCGGAAGCACTTGTGGGCCGTGTCGACAAAGTGGTCCTTGTCGTCGAAGAAGATAAGGCCGAAGATGCGCCACATGTCGTTGGTATAGTTGGGGTAGAAAAACTCCATCGACCAGCGTTTGCGGGGTGGCGGGAAACTGCCCAGCATCAGGATGCGAGCCTGCGGCGGCAGAAACGGGGCGAGTGGGTGGATTTCGACAGATGCGGTGTCCATAACGGTAAGTTGGGTTTATAGAAACGAGTCGTCCGAATCCATGTCGGTTTTCCAGAAGGCATCTTCGGCTGCATCGTATCGGTAGTTGCCGCTCGGCAGTGAGTCGGCGATGAAATTCTCCTTCTCGAGCAGGTCTGCTTCGTCTTCGAGCAGATAGAATTCGTTGTCGGGGTCGTCGCCCTCGAGGGTGGCTCGATAACCCTCGGGAACCTCGAAGGTCTCGCCGTCGGCTACCTCGATGAGCTGGCGGTCGTATCCCTGTTGAAACATGATGTCATAGGCATCGAAATCTTCATACTCGTCGTATCCCAATTCATCTCTCAACATCTCGAATTCGGGAGTGAGTGCTAACAAGATTGTATCCATGGGTATAGTCTCTTTTCGTCGGGGGCAAAGTTACTTATTTTTACGATTGCTTCAACAATTTGACCCGCCTGTTGTTTTAATTGAAAATAAAACTTATAAATCCTGAGTGTATATGAAAAAATTGTTCTTTTCTTGTGCCTGCGCCCTGTGCCTCGTGGGGGCTCCGGTATATGCTGCCGATGCTGCCGACACGCAGGCGACCGAGGCGGTCGAGCAGAGAGGTCGTCAAGTGCCCTCCGAAGTTTCGGATCGTATCGTCTTCCTGTGGGGTGGAAATGCAGCCAACAGTGAGCTGATAGGCATGTTTTACGACACGCGCCAACTCCACTTCCAAGACCCGCGTGCCCCCCGGTTCCTCTTTGTCGACCGCAAGGGCAAGGTGGCTTTCGGTGTGGGTGGTTATGTGAAGGTGACCGCGTCATATGACTTCGACGGAGCCGTGCCCAATCGCGACTTCCTCACCTACGATATTCCCGTGCCCGGCAATCCGGCCGAACGCAACCAGTTCCAGATGGATGCCACCACGTCGCACCTCTTCTTCAAGTTGGTGGGCGACAACTCGGTGTTGGGCAAGTATACGGTCTTTATCGACGGTGACTTCCGGGCGGGACAAAACTACGGCTTCCGGCTCGACCAGGCCTATGTGCAGGCTCGTGGTTTCCTGATAGGTCAGACATGGAGCACCTTTGTCGATGCTGCTGCGGCGCCTCCTACCATCGACTATGAGGGGCCTACCGGCATGACCAGCGTGCGCAACGTGATGATGCGTTACACGTTCAATATGGGCAAACACTGGCAGATGGCCCTGGCGGCCGAGGCTCCGTCGGTCACCTGCACGCTCGACGGCGACTACAACGCCGCCATCAACCAGCGCATGCCCGATATACCCTTCTATATCCAGTATGGCTGGAACGGCGGTCACGACCACATACGGGCCTCGGGTCTGTTGCGCGGCCTCTCTTACCGCGACCTGGTGGCCCAGCGCAACCGCTCGGTGCTGGGGTGGGCGGTACAGCTCTCGGGCGTCACCCACATTACCCGCAAACTCTCGCTCTACTACCAGGGAGTCTATGGCTATGGCTACGGTGAGTATCTGAACGGATTGAACGATGAGGGCTTCGACCTGATTCCCGACCCCGATACGCAGGGCAAACTCTATGCCCCCGAAACCCTGGGCTATGTGGCCGGTTTGCAATATGCCTTCTCGCCCAAGTTCTTCATCTCGGCCTCGTACAGCCAGAGCCGGGTGTACAGCAAGCAGGGGGCACTCTCGCCCGACTCGTATCGCTATGCCCAGTATATCGTGGGCAATGCCTTCTACAACCTCACGAGTGATTGCAGCATAGGCATCGAGTATCTCTATGGCCGACGTTCCAACCTCAATCGCGAGGATGGTCAGGCCAACCGCATCAACACCATGATACGTTATAATTTCTAAGCCAGTACGATAGCTTTTTTTAGCGAAGCCCGTTCTCTCGTTGTTTGCGATAGTTGCGAGAGGGCGGGCTTTTGCTGTCTCCTTTTGAGGCCGATTGGAAATAGGTTTTTCTTGTAAAAAATGTTGCAGGCCGTATAAAAAGTGCTATTTTTGCAAATTGGTTATAATAGACCTTTACTTAAATTAAAAGGAGAAGATGAAGTTTTTGTATCGGGTGTTTATTGCACTTCTTGTTTGGGGAATCACGTCGTGCTCTTCCTCGAAGAATGTACCCTATATGATTGATGTGGAAAATATTCCGTCCGAGGTACTGAATGCCGCTACGCCGCAACCGTCGCCTATTTTGGCGCCGGGCGATATTCTCGACATTTCGGTGATGGCCAAGAACCACGAGGTGGTAATCCCGTTCAACAAGCGGTTGAACCAGGGCGAGGCTTATGTACGAGGCAATACGTCGAAGGCTGTGGAGTATTATCTGGTCGACCAGAACGGCGATATTGAGTTCCCGGTAATCGGTCGCATCCACGTAGCCGGCAAGACCAAGAGCGAGCTGGAACTGATGATTCAAGAGATGCTCTATCCCAAGTATCTGAGCGAGTTGCCCCAGGTGTCGGTGTGGATACAAAACTTCAACATCTCGGTGTTGGGCGATGTAAACCGTCCGGGCATGTTTACCATCGAAAACGAGCGGGTGAGCATTCTCGATGCGATAGCTCTGGCCGGCGACCTGGCCATTACCGGCCGGCGCGACAATGTGCTGCTGGTGAGAGTCAATGCCGACGGAACCAAGTCTATTGCCCGTATCAATCTGAATGACAAAAATCTGATCTCTTCGCCCTATTTCTATTTGCAACAAAACGATGTGCTGTATGTGGAGCCCAACAAGTCGAAAGCCAATTCGGCCGTAGTGGTACCGCCTACGACTACGCTCATATTCAGTGCCACATCTATTTTGCTGACGATTGCTAACTTGATTATTACGGCCTGGAGTATTTCGAAATAACAACTATGGAAGAAGATAAGCAAAAGAATACAGAGGAGAAAAACTCGGAGGAGTCGTTCGACGTCACGGGTTTTCTGCTGGAGTGCCTTGCGCACTGGAAATGGTTTGTCGCCTGTGTGGTGGTGCTGGCTGCGGTAGCGCTCTTCTACTGCTTCAGGCAGACCCCGCTCTACGAGGTGACCTCGGCCGTCTATATTCAAGACAACAAGAGCGACAACGGCAACGTGCTGTTGGAGAGTCTGGGTTTGTCGCCCTACAAAAACAATATCGACAACGAAATCGAGGTATTCCGCTCGAAAAATCAGATAACGGCCGTAGTCGAAGCGCTGGGGTTGTACAAGTCGTATGCGTGGAAATCGTTCATGCGCACCACGCCGCTTTATGGCAATTCGCCGGTCGAGTTTGCGCTCGATTCGATTGACCTGCGAGCAATACAGTCGCCGCTTCAGGTCGAGCTCAAACCGTTGCATGGGGGTAAGTTTCACCTCGAAGCCAAGACTCACACCCTCGATGGTGATAAGGTGATGCTTTGCGACCAGGTTATCGACGGGTTGCCCTATGAGCTGCCGTTTGCCGGCGGTACGGTGCAGTTGCGCTACACGGGCGATACGATTCCCGTGCTGGAGAAGACGCTGTCGATGACCCTCTCCAACCCGCGAAGCGTGAGCAAGGCGATTACCTTGAACCTGACGGTAGCCTTTGCCTCGAAAGATGCAACCATCCTCACCGTGATTTACCGCACCCCGGTCGTTCAGGAGGGTAAGGACTTTGTCAGTACGCTGGTCGACTTCTACAACATCGACGCAGCCAACCTGAAAAATATGGGAAATGAGAAGACTCAGGAGTTTATCGATTCGCGCCTTTCGTCCATCTCGGAAGAGCTGGCCGTTGTCGAGGCGCAAGTCGAGGCTTATCGCAGCCACAACAACCTGATAGACATTTCGACCGAGGCCCAGCTCTACCTCGAGCAGACCGGCTATGCCGATGGTCAACTGGCCGAGTTGGAGTTGCAAAAGAGTCTGGTCGACTATGTCGAAGAGTTCCTGGCCGTCCCCGAAAACGAGTATATGCCTATCCCCGTGCTGGGTATCGACAACGAAGATTTTGCCGCATTGATAAACGAATACAACAAGAGCCTGCAGCAGCGCGAACGGCTGTTGCTCTCCTCGTCGGAGTCGAACCCCGTAGTGGCCGAACTGACTCGCAGTGTCAAAACCCAGCGGGCTCTGTTGCTCAAGGGCATCGAGAGTATCCGCAAGGGGGTCGAAATCAAGAAACGGGATATTTCGAAACAGGACAGACGCCTCGAAGACAAGATTAAGAATGTGCCGGTTTACGAGCGGGAGCTCTCCGACATCATTCGTCAGCAACGTATCAAGGAGAACCTCTATATCTTCCTGCTGGAGAAACGTGAGGAGAACTCCCTGGCCAAGAGCATGGTGGTGCCGGTAGCCCGCATCATCGACGACCCCGACTCGACCAACGAGCCGGTATCGCCCAAGAAGGTGCTGATTCTGTGCGCGGCCGTCCTGTTGGGCTTGCTGATACCGGGCTTTGTCATCTACCTGCGCATGGTCTTCTACCCCGTATTGAAAGACAAGAAGACTCTCGAGCGCCTTACCTCCATACCCATTCTGGCCGAGATTTCGCGCAAGCCCGAGGGCAAGTTCTTCGTGGTCGAGAAGAAGAGTGTGGAGCCCATTGCCGAGCTCTTCCGCTTGGTGCGCAACAACTTGCAGTTTGTACTCACCAGTTCCGACAAGAAGGTGCTGGCCGTCACCTCGTCGGTTATGCACGAAGGTAAGACCTTTATCGCTTCGAACATGGCCCTGAGCTTTGCCCTCACCGGCAAACGGGTGCTGCTCATGGGGGTGGATATTCGCCGGCCCCGCCTCTCCGAGAAATTCCACATTCCCAATCGCGAGGGGGTTACCACCTATCTGTCGGGCGTTAATACCGACCTGGCTTCGCTCATTCACCCCTCGGGTGTCGACCCCAATCTCGACGTGCTCATGGCCGGTCCCATACCGCCCAACCCCAACGAGCTGTTGATGAGCAAGCGTTTCGACCAGATGATTGACTATGCCCGTGCCCACTACGATTATGTGATACTCGACACGGCACCGCTGGGCATGGTTTCCGATACCTTCCTGCTGACGCGTGCCGTCGATATCGTGGTGTATGTGGCTCGTGCCAACTATACCAACAAGGCGGCTATCGAAATGCTGAACGGCTGGATTCGCTCCAAACGCATCGCCGTGCCTACCTATCTCATCTTGAACGATGTGAACATGAAGTCGAAAGCCTACTCTTACCGGCAGTATGGCGGTGGCCGATATGGTTACGGATATGGTTACGCCAACCAGTCGCGCGAGATGTTGCCGTGGTACAAGCGGTTGTTCAAGAAGAAAGATTAAAGGCCGGTAAGGCTGTAAGATAAAGCGGCGGGGGCGGCTCTTGGCAAAGGGACCGCCCTCGTTGTTGTTGGTCGGGGAGGAGAAGAATCACACATTTTCTCCGACAATCACACACTTCTTTTTTCTCCCCCCCCCCTTTTGATAAAACGAGAAACCCTCGAGAGTACCGCAATAACGGTTCTCGAGGGTTTCTTGTTAGGGGTATGTCGGCCCGATGCCGGAGCGTCGAGCAGTAGTGTGTCAGGCTTTGTTGATGCGAGCGGCCATTTCGCGCCCCAGAGCCCGGCAGAGCTCTTTGATTTCGGGGGTGAGACCCTGTTTCATCTCCACGCAGCAAGGCAGAGTCTCCCACTTCATCGACTCGCCGAAGGCGGCCAGATGCTTCACGGCGGCACCGGCCCACGAGAAGGAGCCGAAGTAGCCGAATACCCGGTTTTTGATGTCGCGGGTGGCAATCATGCTGGTGAGCATCTCGACCTCGGGGTAGAGACGATTGGAGTAGGTAGGGCTGCCGATGATGAGACCCTGGTAGCGGAATATGCTTTGGAGAATGAACGAGGGGTCGTCGTGCGATACGTGGTGCATCACGATGTTCTTGACGCCGTTTTCGGCCAGTTCGCGGGCAATCACCTCGGCCATCTGTTCGGTGTGGCCATACATGCTGCCATAGGCAATCACTACACCCGGCTCGGCCTCGTAGCGGCTCAGACGGTCGTAGATGTCGATAACCCTATTCACCTCGTTTTCCCACACGGGACCGTGAGTCGAGCAGATGGTTTTGATTTGGAGGCAGGCCAACTTCTTCAAGGCTGTTTGTACGGCCGAGCCGTATTTGCCCACGATGTTGGAGTAGTAGCGCACCATCTCGTCCCAATATTTGGCGGTATTCAGTTGGGTGTCCTTGATGCCGCCGTCGAGAGTCCCGAAGCAGCCGAAGGCGTCGCCCGAGAAGAGCGTTTGGGTTTCGTTGCAATAGGTCATCATGGTCTCAGGCCAGTGTACCATGGGCGTGAGGTAGAAGGTGAGCGAGTGTTTGCCCACGGTGAGGGTATCGCCGTTCTTCACACACAGCGTGTTGTCGTCGATGCCGTAGTAACCCTTCACCATTTCGAGGGTTTTGGCGTTGCCCACGATAGTCATGTGGGGATATTTCTGGCGGATAAACTGGATCGAGGCCGAGTGGTCGGGCTCCATGTGGTTGATGACCAGATAGTCGATTGTGCGGTCTCCGATAATTTCGGCGATGTGGTCCAGCAGACGGTCGGTATAGGCGGCATCGGCCGTATCGACCAGAACATTCTTTTCGTCGGTAATCAGATAGGCGTTGTAGGAAACTCCGTAAGGGAGCGGCCAAAGGTTCTCGAACTTGTGTTTACTGCGGTCGTTGACTCCTACATAGTGTATTCCTTCTGCGATTTCTGTTATCTTCATAATCCAATTAAATTAACCCGATATGATATAAATTCAAACCTAAAAATCAATCCTTTTGTTTAAAAAAGGGCCTCAAAAGTAAGAAAAAAAGTGCGAATCTATATGCAAATTAGAATTTATTTTTTTTCTTTGTATAGAGAATCTTAATCGCTGAATCAACTAATTACTAACCAAGGTGCAAAATTGTACCGGAAAAACATTGAAATTATGAAAAAGTATTTGGCAGAAATGTTGGGTACCATGGTACTCGTATTGATGGGTTGCGGAAGCGCCGTCTTTGCCGGTAACATAGCCGGTGTTTGCGGTGCAGGTGTAGGAACATTGGGCGTGGCTATGGCCTTCGGCCTTTCGGTAGTAGCCATGGCCTATACCATCGGCGGTATTTCGGGCTGCCACATCAATCCGGCCATCACGTTGGGCGTGTGGCTGTCGAAACGCATGAGCGGGAAGGATGCCGCCATGTATATGATTTTCCAGGTTATCGGAGCCATTATCGGTTCGGCCATCATCTATGCACTGGTGTCGACGGGCGGCTCGTCGGGAGTAACCATGACGGGAGCCAACAGCTTTGGCGAGGGTGAAATGTTGCAAGCCTTCATTGCCGAGACGGTCTTTACCTTTATCTTCGTGCTGGTCGTGCTGGGTGCGACCGACGAGAAACGGGGTGCCGGCAATTTTGCCGGTCTGGCCATTGGTCTGGCACTGGTACTCATTCACATCGTTTGTATTCCCATCACGGGAACTTCGGTCAATCCGGCCCGCAGTATCGCCCCGGCTCTCTTCGAGGGTGGCGTGGCTCTCTCGCAACTGTGGCTCTTCATCGTGGCACCCTTCTTCGGGGCAGCCATTTCGGCCATCGTTTGGCGTGCACTGACCAACGATTGATAAACAGAATCGTATAGATACAGGAAGAGCGGGGCTCCAGTCAAGGGGCTCTGCTCTTTTTTTTGTGATTGTATAGGGCGACCGATTGTCGTTGGAGGGGTGTTGCGCGGGTCGTGCTTGTGAGGCCTGTCTCTCTTAATCGGGTATTGCGACAAAAGCAAGAGCCCCTCCCGCGTGTGGCGGGAGGGGCTCTCTATTCGATACGGTAACTCGTGGGAGAGTTTATTTGTTGACTCTGAATTTGTCGATACCCTCTTTGAGGAATCCTACCGATTGACGGGCGGCGGCGATACCGGCGTTGATGTTGGCCTCGGCCGTCTGGGCACCCATCTTCTTGGGGGTGAAGAATACCCGGTCGCCGAATTTCTCGGTCAGTGCGGCGGCTGTCGACGGAGCCACGTCGGCTACATAGCGGAAGTCGGGACGCTCCTCGAGCACGCGGGCCAAATCCTCTTCGTGAATCACCTCCTTGCGGGCGGTGTTGATGAGCACGGCACCTTTGGGCATGAGCGACATCAGGGCGTGGTTGATTGACTGTTTGGTCTCGGCTGTAGCCGGGATGTGCAGCGATACGAACTGGCAGGTGCGGTAGAGCTCCTCGACCGAAGCCACGGGTTTCACGCCGTCTTTCTCCATCACCTCGTTGGGGCAGTAGGGGTCGAAGGCGTAGAGCTCCATGCCGAATCCTTTGGCGATGCGGGCTACATTGCGGCCCACTTGGCCATAGGCGTGGATACCCAGCTTTTTGCCTTTGAGTTCGGTACCCGAGGTTCCGTTGAAGTGGTTACGAATCATCAGGATGGTCATGCCGAATACCAGCTCGGCCACGGCGTTGGAGTTCTGGCCCGGGGTGTTCATTACACACACGCCCTTGGCGGTGGCGGCGTTCAGGTCGATGTTGTCGTATCCGGCACCGGCGCGAACGACGATTTTCAGATTCTTGGCGGCGTCGAGTACTTCGGCGTCGACGATGTCGCTGCGTACAATCAAGCCGTCGGCATCGGCGACAGCTTTCAACAGATCGGCTTTGGCGGTGTATTTCTCCAAGAGAGCCATTTCGATACCGGCGGCATCGAGCACCTCTTTAATACCGTTCACGGCTACGGCGGCAAACGGTTTTTCTGTGGCAACCAATACTTTCATGTCGATATACTCCTATGGATTAGTGGTTCTTTTCAAATTCCTTCATGGCCTCGATGAGCACTTCGACGCTCGACTTGGGCATGGCGTTGTAGATCGAAGCTCTGAAGCCGCCTACCGAGCGGTGACCCTTAATGCCTACGATGCCTTTGGTGCCGGCAAATTCGATGAAGGCGCTTTCGAGTTCCTTGTACTCCTCTTTCATTACGAAGCATACGTTCATGATCGAGCGGTCTTCGTGAGCGGCGGTGCCTACGAACATCTTGCTCGAGTCAATGGCATCGTAGAGGATAGCGGCTTTTTCGAGGTCGCGGCGCTCCATCTCTTTGATACCGCCCAACTCCTTGTAGTATTTCAGGGTTTGCAGGGCAGCGTAGATGGGCAGACACGGCGGGGTGTTGAACATCGAACCCTTCTTCACGTGGGTGCGGTAGTCGAGCATGGTGGGGATGGCACGCTCTACATGACCCAGGGCCGACTCTTTGACGATGACGATGGTCACACCGGCAGGAGCCAGGTTCTTCTGGGCACCGGCGTAGATGACGTCGTATTTCGATACGTCGATGGGACGCGAGAAGATGTCGGACGACATGTCGGCTACCAGAGGTACTTTCACATCGGGGTCGAAACGCATTTCGGTACCGTAGATGGTGTTGTTCGAGGTGAAGTGGAAGTAGTCCACGTCGTCGGGTACGGTGTAGCCTTTGGGGATGTATGAGAAGTTGGCGTCTTTCGAAGAAGCTACTACGTCTACTTCGCCGAAGAGTCGGGCTTCTTTGATGGCGTTGACGGCCCAGGTACCGGTCTCGAGGTAGGCCGCTTTTTTGTTCAGCAGGTTATAGGGAACCATGCAGAATTGCAGGCTCGCGCCGCCGCCCAGAAACAGTACGGAGTATCCGTCGGGGACCTCGAGCAACTCTTTAACCAGCGCTTGAGCCTCTTCGATAACGGCTGTAAACTCCTTGCTGCGGTGCGAAATCTCCATCAGCGACAGGCCTGTACCGGCAAAGTTGAGGACGGCGTCGGCCGTGTTTTTGATGGTGTACTCGCTCAGGATAGAGGGTCCTGCATAGAAATTGTGCTTCTTCATAACGATATTTGTTTAGTGGTTGGTATAAATTTGGTATTGATAGATTGCAAAGGTACTTCTTTTTCTCTATGTTTTTGTTTAATTTATATCTTTTTTGTCGTTATAAAAGGCGATTTTGTGTCTATTTGCTAACTTGAGTTGGCATTCCTGACATCTTATTTATATCGACCTTTCCATAGTTCGTTCAGGTGCTCTTTCAGCTTGTTCTCGGCCGGATTGTTCTGCGGTTTCCACCACCCGTGGTTTTTGAGGGCGTCGGGCAGGTATTGCTGGTCGACGAAGTGGCCGGGATAGTCGTGGGCATATTTGTAGTTCTTGCCATAGTCGAGCTCCTTCATCAGCTGGGTGGGAGCGTTGCGCAGGTGCAGAGGTACCGGCAGGTTACCCGTTTCGCGCACGGTCTCCAGAGCCTGGTTGATGGCCATGTAGGCCGAGTTGCTTTTGGGCGAACTGGCCAGGTAGATGGTGGTCTCGGCCATGATGATGCGGCTCTCGGGCCACCCGATGTTCTGCACGGCATCGAAGCAGGCGTTGGCCAGCAGCAGGGCGTTGGGGTTGGCCAGACCGATGTCTTCCGACGCTGAGATGACGAGCCGTCGGGCAATGAATGCCGGGTCTTCACCTCCCTCGACCATGCGGGCCAGCCAGTAGATGGCGCCGTCGGGGTCGCTGCCCCGTATCGATTTGATAAAGGCCGATATGATGTCGTAGTGCATCTCGCCGTTTTTGTCGTAGGCGGCCGGGTTTTGTTGCAGCCGCTCGGTGACGATGGCATCGTCGATGACAATCTTTTCGTCTTCGCCTACGGCCTGCGAGATGAGGTCGATGATGTTCAGCAGCTTGCGGGCATCGCCTCCCGAGTAGCGGAAGAGGGCGTCGGTCTCGCGCACCTCAAACTCGCGAGTCTTTAAATAGGTATCGCAGTGGATGGCGCGGTCGAGCAGCTGTTGCAGGTGTTTCACCTCGAGCGGCTTGAGCACATAGACCTGGCAGCGCGAGAGCAGCGGGCGGATGACTTCGAACGAAGGGTTTTCGGTGGTGGCTCCGATGAGGGTCACCGTGCCGTACTCGACGGCTCCCAGCAGCGAGTCCTGCTGCGATTTGCTGAACCGGTGTATCTCGTCGATGAAGAGGATGGGGCGCACTTTCGAGAAGATGTTGGCCTTGCAGCGGTCGAGCACCTCGCGCACCTCCTTTACGCCCGACTGTACGGCGCTGAGGGTGAAAAACGGGGCCTGTAACTGTTGCGAGATGATGTGGGCCAGGGTGGTTTTGCCTACACCCGGGGGACCCCACAGGATGAACGACGAGATCTTGCCCGAGTCGATCATGCGGCGCAAGACGGCACCGGGGCCTACCAGGTGTTCCTGCCCGATGTATTCGTCCAAGGTCTTGGGCCTGAGTCGTTCTGCCAAAGGTTGTAACATATTCGCTTCGTTCCGTTGATACAAATATACTCCTTTCGGCCCGTATTTCCAAAGGAAAGTGGCCGAAAGATACACCCGTCACCCCGTTTTGTCGGAGGCGTAAAAGCGGGGGTAAAAATTGAATGTTTCTTGGAGCGATTCGTAAAAAACTGTTATCTTTACCCCCGACAATTTAATGAAATGTATCATGCGTAAATTTATTCTTCTTTTGTGTCTGGCGGGGTTGGCTTCGATAGCCCCGGCAGCCGACACGGTCTTTGTCAAGGAGGCCCAGGTGCCTGTGCTGCTCGAGCGGCAGGACAATGTGATGTTCTATCTGCGTATTCCCGCCCGGGAGAGCCGCGTGCTCGACCAGGTGGTACTCGATTTTTCACGCTGTGCCGACCGGGCTTCGGTGGCTGCGGTGAAGCTCTACTACGGCGGTGTCGAGGCTCGGCAGGACGAGGGGAAGAATCGGTTTGCGCCGGTAGGCTACATATCGAGTTTCAGTGCCGGGAAGACCCTCTCGGCCTATCCCTCCTATTCGGTCAAGTGTGCCGAGGTGACCCGTCCCGACAAACGGGTGGTGCTCCAGGCCGACTACGAATTGTACCCGGGTGTCAACTTCTTTTGGGTGAGCCTGCAGATGAAGCCGGGCACCTCGCTCTCGGCGAAGGTCGGTGCCGAGCTGGCCTCGGTATCGCTCGACGGTAAGAAAGCCTTGTGCCATAGGGTTTCGCCCGACGGTATCGTGCATCGCATGGGTATCGGGGTGCGTCATGCCGGTAACGACGGGGCTGCGGCTTTCCGCATTCCCGGGCTGGTGACGACCAACGAGGGTACGCTGCTCGGTGTCTACGACGTGCGCTACAACAGCAGTGTCGACTTGCAGGAGCATATCGACGTGGGGTTGAGCCGCAGCACCGACGGCGGTAAGACGTGGGAACCCATGCGCCTGCCGCTCTCGTTTGGCGAGTATGGCGGATTGCCTGCCGCACAGAACGGGGTGGGCGACCCCTCGATTCTGGTCGATACAAAGAACAACACGGTGTGGATTGCCGCCGCCTGGACACACGGCATGGGCAACCAGCGGGCCTGGTGGAGTTCGCAGCGGGGCATGGACTTGGACCACACGGCACAACTCGTGCTCACCAAGAGTACCGACGACGGCAAAACCTGGTCGGAACCCATCAATATCACCTCGCAGGTGAAAGACCCCTCGTGGCGATTCCTGCTGCAAGGGCCTGGGCGGGGCATCACCATGCACGACGGCACGCTGGTATTCCCCATCCAGTTTATCGACTCGACCGACGTACCCAATGCCGGCATCATGTACAGCCGGGATGCGGGCAAGAGCTGGCATATCCACAACCTGGCCCGCACCAACACCACCGAGGCGCAGGTAGTCGAGATTGAGGAGGGGGTGCTCATGCTCAACATGCGCGACAACCGGGGCGGCAGTCGGGCCGTGGCTATCACCCGCGACCTGGGGCGTACCTGGACCGAACATGAATCGTCGCGCAAGGCGTTGCCCGAGCCGGTGTGCATGGCCAGCCTCATTCGGGTCGAGGCCCAGGACAATGTGCTGGGGCGCGATATTCTGCTCTTCTCCAACCCCAACACGACGAAGGGGCGCAACCATATCACTGTCAAGGCCAGCCTCGACGGTGGGGTGACCTGGCTCCCCGAGAACCAGATTATGCTCGACGAGGAGGATAGCTGGGGCTATACCTGCCTGACGATGATCGACCCCGAGACGGTGGGGATTCTCTACGAAAGCAGTGTGGCTCACATGACTTTCCAGACGTTGAAACTCACCGAACTAATCCGTAAGAAATAGTATAAATTATTGATTATAAACCTATAAATGGAGGTAGACCCACCGAAGGGTTTGCCTCCTTTTTTGTTAAAAGTCTTAAATTTAAGAATAAACATCCGGGACGGATTAAACTTTTGGGGCAAACCGTAGTCATATAAGCAGAAACGCAATTCGAATTAGCAGACCAATAGATGAATTACTTAACCATTTAACGAAAGGAAAACGATTATGAAAAGAACAGTTGTATCGGTAGCGTTGGTATTGGCTTTGACCATGAGTGCTTTTGCCGGAAATCAAAATAAAAAACAGCCCCGGGAAAAATGTGAGTTTCCCTGCGAACAGATGGTGAAAAACTTGAACCTGAGCGACAAGCAGGTGAAACAGTTGAAAGAGGCCGATGAGACCTTCGATGCCGAGGTGAAAGCGCTTCGCGAGAAAAGCAAGGAGTTCCAAAAGAACAATCGCGAGTCGATGAAGGCTGCCAAGGCTCGCCGCGACTCTACGTTGAAATCGGTATTGACCAAAGACCAGTATATCCAGTATCTGGAGCAGAAAATAAAACGTCTCGAACGTCGTCCCGATGTCCGTTTCGACCGGAACGCTCGTCCCATGAACAAACGCTTCGACGGCAAGCAGATGCGTCAGGGGCGTTGCCCGATGAGTCCGGCCTCCGATGCTCCGGCCATCAATCCCCCGGCTCCTGATGCCGCAGCAAAGTAAACAACCACTTCATACATGATTTATAGGTTTTTTAGGTAGGCTGAAAAAAAAATGAGAGGCTATGCTTCCTCACGGGAACGTAGCCTCTCTGTTTTTGCCCGGTTCACTCCCTGGCGGGAGCTCGGGCTTCGAGGGAGGGAAAGAATATAAAAAAAGGAGCCGTGTCGCCTCAGGCAGCACGGCTCCGTATGGTTTATTTCACACCCGCATCAGTTGCGGAATACGATTTGATCGTTTTCGGCATCGACCACAATAGGTTTCGACCGATCCACTTTCTGAGCCAGCAGGTCTTTCGACAGCTGGTTGAGGATGAGCCGGTGGATAACCCGTTTTACAGGACGTGCACCGAACTCGGGGTCGTAGCCCTCGGTAGCGATGAGGCTCAAGGCCTTGGGCGTGATTTCGAGCGTAACACCGTTCTTCTCGAGCATTTTCTTGATGTTGTCGATTTGCAGCGATACAATCTGTTCGATTTCGTTCTTCGTAAGCGGCGTGAACATGATGGTCTCGTCGATACGGTTGAGGAACTCGGGACGTATGGTCTGTTTCAACATCTCCAGAACCTGCTCCTTGGTCTTTTCGATTACATCGGCCCGGTTGGCATCGGTCATCTTCTCGAAGTTCTCACGAATCAGCGACGAACCCATGTTGGAGGTCATGATGATAATCGTGTTCTTGAAGTTGACCAACCGCCCCTTGTTATCGGTCAGACGGCCATCGTCGAGTACCTGCAACAGGATGTTGAAGATGTCGGGGTGAGCCTTCTCGATTTCATCGAACAGCACTACAGAATAGGGCTTCCGGCGGATAGCCTCGGTCAACTGACCGCCCTCTTCGTAGCCCACGTATCCGGGAGGCGAACCGATGAGTCGCGTAGCGCTGAACTTCTCTTGATATTCACTCATATCGATACGCGTCATCATGTTCTCGTCGTCGAACAGATACTCGGCCAAGGCCTTGGCCAGCTCGGTTTTACCTACACCCGTCGTGCCCAGGAAGATGAACGAACCGATAGGTTTGCGGGGATCGTTCAGGCCGGCACGGCTCCGACGCACGGCGTCGGCAATGGCGGTGATGGCTTCGTCCTGACCCACTACCCGTTTGTGCAACTCCTCTTCGAGGTGGAGCAGTTTGTCTTTTTCGCTCTGCATCATCTTGTTCACGGGGATACCGGTCCACCGCGATACGACGTCGGCAATATCTTCGGCATCGACCTCCTCCTTGATCATGGCCTTGTCGCCCTGCAACTCGTGCAAGCGTTGCTGGGTAGCGTGTATGTCGTCCTCTTTGGCTTTGATTTTGGCATACCGTATTTCGGCCACCTTGCCGTAATCGCCTTCGCGTTCGGCCTTATCGGCTTCGAAACGCAGGTTCTCGATGTCGATCTTGTTCTGCTGTATGCGGTTGACAAGCTCTTTCTCCGATTGCCATTTGGCGCGGAACTTGGTCTCCTCCTCTTTCAGGTCGGCAATCTCCTTGGCCAGCTGTTGCAGCTTCTCGGTATCGTTTTCACGCTTGATGGCCTCGCGCTCGATTTCGAGCTGTTTGATACGCCGCGTGATTTCATCGAGGGCCTCGGGCACCGAGTCGACCTCGATACGCAGTTTGGCGGCAGCCTCATCCATCAGGTCGATGGCCTTATCGGGCAAGAACCGGTCGGTGATGTACCGCTCCGACAACTGTACGGCAGCGATGATGGCATCATCTTTAATCCGCACCTTGTGGTGGTTTTCATACCGTTCCTTCAAACCACGCAGAATCGATATACTGCTCATCTCGTCGGGCTCGTCGACCATAACGATCTGGAACCGACGCTCCAGAGCCTTATCCTTCTCGAAGTATTTCTGATACTCGTCGAGGGTAGTGGCACCGATGGCCCTCAGTTCGCCACGGGCCAGGGCAGGTTTCAAGATGTTGGCGGCATCCATGGCACCGTCGCTCTTGCCGGCACCTACCAGGGTGTGAATCTCATCGATGAAGAGGATGATTTCGCCCTCGCTCTGGATTACCTCGTTGACTACCGATTTGAGTCGTTCCTCAAACTCACCTTTGTATTTGGCGCCGGCGATAAGGGCACCCATGTCGAGCGAGAAGATCTGTTTGCTCTTCAGGTTCTCGGGCACATCGCCACGTACGATACGGTGAGCCAACCCCTCGGCGATAGCCGTTTTACCGGTACCCGGTTCACCTATCAGGATAGGGTTGTTTTTGGTACGCCGGCTCAAGATCTGCAGCACCCGACGTATCTCGTCGTCACGCCCGATAACCGGGTCGAGTTTGCCGCTGCGGGCACGCTCGGTCAAGTTGATGGCATATTTGCTCAGCGCATTATAGGTGTCCTCGGCCGAAGCCTCGGTTACTTTCTTCCCTTTCCGCAGCTCATCGATAGCAGCTCCCAACTCCTTCTCGGTAACGCCGGCATCCTTCAGGAACGACGAAGCCGAACTTTTGGTCAGGAACAGACCCATCAGCATGGCTTCCAGAGCCACAAACTGGTCGCCCAGTTTCTGAGAGTAGTCGATGGCTTTTTGAAGAGCGTCGTTAGCCTCGCGGCTCAAGTAGGGTTCGCCCCCGCTTACCTTTGGCAACGATTCTATCTCACGATCGAGCTGGCTGTTCAGCAAACCGGCGTTGACACCCAGCTTCTGGAAGAGGTACGAAGTAAGGCTCTCGCCCACTTGCAAAATCCCTTTCAGCAGGTGCACCGGCTCGATCGACTGCTCGTTGTGGTCGCGGGCAATCTGCACGGCCTTTTGCACGGCCTCTTGCGATTTGATTGTAAAATTGTCAAAGTTCATATGATGTTCTCCTTTCTAATTTCTTGGTTGTGTTTACGCCCTTGTATAGTCAAAAGAAGTGCCAAACCCAAAAGGATGAAATGTTGTCTGAAAATCAGTCGGTTAATATGACAAAATGTCCTCGTTTATCCGTCCGTCCGTGGGGGCGTAGGGTAACGGGGTCATTTGTAGCATGTTCTGTTTCTGACAAAATGTCGTCACTTCACACGTACAACACGCACGGCCCTCGAAAGTTCGAAGGCAGGCGGGTGATTATGGGGTGGAAACGGGTAAAGGCGGAGTTATTTCCGAGGTTGGACCGAAAGGGAATCGGGGCGGTCGGTAGACGTCGAGTCGGGCAGGGCGAGGGTATCGGTTGCGATGGCGGGAAGCTCCGGCCGCCGGGCGCTCGAATCGTTGGTCGTGGCGGGCAATTCGAGTTTGAATTGGGGGCGCTCCTTGCCCCAGAGCGGAGCCGTAAATTTCGGTTTCGACGGGGCCACGATGGTATCGTTGGCCAGCAGGGTAGAGATGAGCACCGGGTTGGCGATGCGGCTCACCGGGGCATTCCGTTTCTTCTCGAGGTTCTGTTTGATAGAGTCGGTCTCCTGCTTGGTGAGCAGCCGGTTGTCGTCGCCGAAGAGGGTCATCAGCACCATCTTGGTGCGCAGGGCCCGCTTCTTGCGTTTCCATTCGCGATAGAGCTCCACGGGGTCGATAATCCCCACATAAGCTATACTTGCACCGAATGGCATGGTGTTGGGTGCCCCCATTGTGAAGTTGTTGACCGGGCCGGGCCGGTCGTCCGAGAGGGGACGCAGCAGGTTGCGCACCAGAAAATGGTCGACCATGCGGGCAATCGTTTCGTCGTGCAGACTGGCGATGCTGTCCTTCACGGCGTGCAGCAGGATGACGTTGAGCATGAACTCCGAGGGGTTTTCGGGGAAGAGGGTCGAGGGTCTCATCATCTGAATCGAAGCCTTCTCGAGATGGTCGTCCAGCCGACGTTGGATAAAGTGGTCGTTGGGGGTAGAGGTAGGCATCTGCTCGGTGCGGGGCCACGACTGTTCGCCCCCTTTGATTTCCAGCTCCGAGCCGTTGCCCGGTCGCATGGGGGGCGGGGTGGATTGTGCGCACACGGTACCGACGGCCGTCAGAAACAGGCCGCACAACCATAGTCGCATATCTCTTGTCGTTCGTGGTTTCACCATACCATTTGCAAAGATACCCGCAATTTGGTAACCTTTTGGCGATTCTCCCGAAAATTAACCGTTAATAATATTATAAAAATATTTAGAAAAAGTCGGGCCATGACCCCGAAACAGCAGAGCCCCTGATCTCTTCCACATCTATATAAATGCTTGATGCTTCTGGCAAAACACAAATAAATTTGATTTTACCCGCGGCTTGCACTATCTTTGCCCAGGAAAAATCTGAGCCCGGGGCTTCCGGCGGCTGCACCGAGGTGCGGGTCGGGGCAGTGCGGTGTCTCCCCTTATTTTCAAACTTGAACGACAGACGATGGATTTTGAGCTGATACATACCGATGAGCGTAGCAGCGCGCGGGCGGGCGTCATCACGACCGACCACGGTACGATACTGACGCCTATCTTCATGCCCGTGGGCACGGTGGCGTCGGTCAAGGCCGTGCATCAGCGCGAGTTGCGCGACGACATCAAGGCCCAGATTATCCTGGGCAATACCTACCACCTGTACTTGCGGCCGGGCCTCGACATCTTGCACAAGGCCGGCGGACTGCACAAGTTCAACGGGTGGGAGCGCCCGATTCTTACCGACAGCGGGGGCTTTCAGGTATTCTCGCTCTCGGACCGCCGCAAGCTCACCGAAGAGGGGGCTCACTTCCGCTCGCACATCGACGGGTCGAAACACCTCTTCACGCCCGAGAATGTGGTGGACACGCAGCGCATCATCGGGTCGGACATCATGATGGCGCTCGACGAGTGTACGCCGGGCGATGCCGACTACGACTACGCCAAGAAGTCGCTGGCCCTTACCCGCCGCTGGCTCGACCGGGGGTGGAAACACTTCTGCGAGACCGAGGGGCTCTATGGCTATCGGCAGACATTCTTCCCCATTGTGCAGGGGTGCGTCTACCGCGACCTGCGTACCGAGGCGGCCAAGCATGTGGCCGACCTGGGGGCCGACGGCAACGCTATCGGCGGTCTGGCCGTGGGCGAACCTACCGAAAAGATGTACGAGATGATCGAGGTGGTGAACGATATTCTGCCCCAAGACAAGCCCCGCTATCTGATGGGGGTGGGCACGCCGGCCAATATTCTGGAGGGTATCGAGCGCGGGGTCGACATGTTCGACTGCGTGATGCCCACGCGCAACGGCCGCAACGGCATGCTCTTCACCCGCAACGGCATTATGAACATGCGCAACAAGAAGTGGGCCGACGACTTTTCGCCCATCGACCCCGAGGGTACCTCGTTTGTCGATACCTGTTACAGCAAGGCCTATCTGCGCCACCTCTTCATCAGCGAAGAGATTCTGGCCATGCAGATTGCCTCGATACATAACCTGGCATTTTATGTATGGCTCACCCAGGAGGCCCGTCGCCAGATTCTGGCCGGCACATTCAAGCCGTGGAAGGACGAGATGGTGCGCCGGGTGACTACACGGTTGTAAAACGTCGCATGATGAAGGTACTGAAGAAAATAGACATCTATATCATCAAGAAGTTTCTGGGAACGTACTTCTTTGCGATAGCCCTTATTCTGGCTATCACCATCATGTTCGACATCAACGAGAAGCTCGATTCGTTTCTCAAGGCGCCGTTGTCGGCTACGATATTCGACTATTTCTTCAACTTTCTGCCCTATTTTGCCAACCTCTTCAGCCCGCTCTTTACCTTCATTGCCGTCATCTTCTTTACCTCGAAGCTGGCCGACAACTCCGAGATTATCGCCATGCTCTCGAGCGGCATCAGTTTCAAGCGGCTCTTTGTGCCCTATATGATTTCGGCGGCCATCATTGCGGCGCTGAACCTCTATTTGAGCTGTTATGTGATACCGCCGGCCAACGTGACCCGCATCGAGTACATGAATACCTATGTGAAGAACAAACGGGTCGACTATGCCAGCAACATCCAGTTGCAGGTCGAGCCCGGTGTCATCGCCTATATCGCCCGCTACGACAACAGCAACAAGACCGGCTACCGATTTTCGCTCGAGAAGTTCGACGACAAGGTGCTCAAGTCGCGCCTCACGGCCCAGACGGTCAACTACGATTCGGCCTACCACTGGCGGGTCAACAACTACCTGATTCGCAACTTCAACGGCATGCGCGAGGAGCTGGTGCGCGGTACTTCGCTCGATACGATTGTGCCCATCGAGCCCTCCGACTTCCTTATCTCGCAGAACGACAGCGAGATGATGACCACCCCCGAGCTGCGCCGCTACATTATCCGCCAGAAGGAGCGGGGGGTTGCCAACATCAAGAATTTCGAAATCGAATATGAACGGCGCTTCGCCATGGCGGCTGCCGCCTTTATCCTCACGGCCATAGGCATGTCGCTCTCGTCGCGCAAGGTGAAGGGGGGGATGGGTATCAACATCGGTATCGGGCTGCTGTTGAGCTTCTCCTACATTCTCTTCTCGACCGTGACCTCGACCTTTGCCGTATCGGGAGCCACTTCGCCCATGCTGGCCATGTGGATTCCCAACATCATCTATACGGTAATCGCGGTCGTGCTGTATAAAAAGGCTCCTAAATAGGAATAATTTCTTATTGTCTGAAAATAAATGCCTTTTTATTTTTTGCTGTGGAAATAATAGCCTACCTTTACCACCCTATTCTTTTATTTAATTTCAAGTACAAATAATGATTCAAGAAGATTTTGAGCAGCATGTGGTAAAACTGCAAGGTGCTCTGTTGGGCTTTGCCAAGAGTCTGACCCACAACGACGACGAGGCAAAAGACCTGTGGCAGGAGACCGCTCTGAAAGCCTTGGTGAATAAAGAAATGTACCGGGATTCGGGGAATATCAAGAGCTGGCTGTGCACCATCATGTTCAATCTCTTCCTGAATTGCCGCCGTCTTTCTTCCCGCCAGCAGGCCATGATAGCCGATTTCCAACTGGACGCTGCCGACGACATGGAGGAGGCAATCAATGCCGAATGTGCCGTATCGGATACCGATATTCAGCAGATTATGAATTTGTTGCCGGCCAAGAGCCGCGAACTCTTCTCCCTCTATCTGCAAGGATACCATTACGACGAGATTGCCCGGCGCCTGAATATGCCGGTGGGTACGGTGAAGGTCCAGATATTCCGCATCAAGAACAAGTTGAGAGCCTGCAAAAAGCAGATTTTGTGACAGGCAGGTCCCGCGCTTTCGCCCGTAAGGCCCGACGGTATTTCCTCTCCTCTCGCCCATACGCACCGGTAAAAAAGATAGACCCGCACCTCTTCGCAGAGATACGGGCCTTTTTCGTTTATTTAAATCAGGAAGTTAATACGTCGCATGTCGTTCGTTACATGCCCGTGCCGCTACCCGAGCCTCCCATGCCGCCGGCTGCGCCGCTACCGGCACCGCTGCTGCTCTTGAGGTCGTCGTTGTTGATACTGCGGCGGGCCTTCTTCACCGAGTTTTTCATCTGGCCGAACGAGTAGGTTATACCCAGCCGCACATACTGGCAGGGGTTGTAGTTGTAGTTGTCGATGCGGTAATCGTCGTTCTTGATGTGCATGACAAACTTGCGCTCTTTCGAGAAGGGGTCGCTGGCCGAGAGGTTTATCTGCAACCGCTTGTTGAAGAACGACTGGCTCACACTGAAGCCGCAGAAGGCAAAGGGTGCCGTGGTTCCCACCAGCATGCGGAATCCCGAGTAGTAACCCACGTTGGCACTGATGGCACCGTCTTTCCAGGCATTCCAGCGGGCACCCAGAAAACCGTTGTAGTCCCACCCCTTGTTGGAGTAACCGGCCCGGGTCGAGCTGTAGTCGCCATATCCGCCCGAGAGGTTGGTATAGAGGTTGAGCGTGGGCAGTACGTTGCCCGAGAAGAAGACGTTCAGTTTGCACTCGCGGGCCCGGCCTATGTTGTCGTAGGTAATGTTGGCTATACCGTTTTCGTCCATGAAGATGGTCTGCTCGATACCGTTGTTCTGTATGCGGCCGTTCAGCTCGGTGGCCAGGCTCATGCCCGTGGCGGTAAAGAGGGTATATCCCAGCGAGAAGGTGTGCGAAATCTCGGAGTCGAGGTTGGGGTTACCATAGCTCACCTGCATGGGCGAGGAGGTATCCTTGAAGGGGTTGAGTTGCCAGATGCCCGGGCGGCTGAGCCGCTGCGTGTAGGAGAGCTTGAAGGTCTGCATCTCGCGCGGTTGCCACGAGAGGGTCACATAGGGCACCACGTTGAAGAAGTCGTTGTCGAATCGAGTCTCTTGTGTACCTCCCTCGGTGTTGTGGTTGGTGGTGCGGCCGTCGTTCCAGGTCGATTCGAGCCGGGCACCTACCTTGCCGCTCCACTTCTTTATCTTCAGCACATAGCCGGCATAGAGGCCCAGGATATGCTGCGTGTAGTCGAGGTCGTTGACCGGCAGCAGCACGTCGTTCCAGGTATCGGTAGGCTCGTCCCACAGGCTTTGGGTGCGGTTGCCGTCGCTCACGTTGCAGCGCATGATGTATTTGGCACCGGCTTCGATCTGGTGCATCTCGGTGAGGGGGTCGAAGTAGTCGATCTGCACGGTCTGTTCGGTACCGTGAGCCTTGTTCTTGCTGCGTTCGATGTAGCTGTTCCAGTTGATGAGACCGTTGCTCTCGGTCGTGTAGTCCGAGTTGTTGGGGTTGTATTCAAACTGGTACGAAGCCGTGAGTGTGCGGTCTTTCTTGGCAAACGAGCGCTGGTAGTCGAGCGTTCCCGATATCGAGCCATAGTCGCTGCTCGAGTGGGTGAGCGACTGGTATTGGCTGCTGATGTCGTTGGCTCGGTTGTAGGAGGTGTAGTCGAGATTGGAGTTGGACTTGTTGTTGCCCAGCCAGCCGAAGGCTGAGAAGCTGATGAGGTTGAGGGTGTCGATTTCGTAGCTGGCCTCGATCGAGAGGTTGTGGCCGAGCCCTTCGAATCGCGACTTGCCGTAAACGGCCGAGTGGTTGAACTCGTCGCTGCCGTAGGTCTCGGAGAAGGTCTTCGAGTGACCTCCGTGGCCGTTGGTGTAGCGGCTGCCCGAGTAGCGGCCCGAGAAGGCGAACTTGCCAATCTGCGAGGAGAGGTAGATGTTGCCGCCGAATCCGCCTCGGTTGTCGGCGTTGGCCCCCACGCTGCCCACTACACCGTTGGTGTCGCGACGGGTCACGGTGACGATATTGATGATACCGCCCACGCCCTCGGCCTCGTATTTCGACGAGGGGTTGGTGATGACTTCGATATTCTTGATCGAGCTGGCCGGCATGCTCTTGAGCACCTCCTTGAGGTTGTCGCCCGACATGATGGCCGAGCTCTTGCCGTTGAGCAGCACCTTGTAGTTGCTCTGTCCGTTGAGGCGGATGTTCTCCTCGGCATCGACGGTAATCATGGGCACCTTGCGCAGCATGTCGAGAGCATTGTTGCTCGTGGCCTCGGGATCGGCCTCCATGTCATAGGTTATCTTGTCGATGTCGCTCTTGATGAGGGGGCGTTGGGCCACGACGGTCACCTCCGAGAGTTCTGTTCCCTCGGTGAGGGTGAGGTTGCCCAGATTTTTGGTGCGCTCGCCCGGTTCTATCGACACCTCTACGCGGTTGGTCGCATAGCCTACCGACGAGATGACCAGCGTATAGCGGTTGCCGGCGGCAGCCGTAGCGGTGAAGTTTCCGTCCACGTCAGAGGCCACGCGGGTCAATACCTTGCCGTCGCTGTTTTCCACCCCCACGGTTACGAAGGGGATGGCTTCGCCACTGATCGAGTCGGTCACGGTGCCGCTTATCTTGCAATCGGCCGCAGCGGCGTGGGCCATAGTGAATACCGAGAATAACATTCCCAGCAGAATACCCAATTTGAAAACTCGTTTCATCTGTTATTAGTCAATTAAAGTGCGTGATGAATTGGTTGGTCTGTTCTTATTTTTTCTCTTTTTTGTCGGCTTTGTCGTCGGAGGAGTATTTCACGCCGATGCCGAAACTCACGGTGTCGATACTGTCGTTACCAATCGACTTCGACAGGTTGAACTCTATGAGATCGGTAGATCCGGTCACCCCGATGTTGTTGCCCTCGAGCGCCAGGGTATTGAGCGCCTTGGGGAGGAAGGCGGTGCCTATGTTGTTGTTCGAGAGGCTCAACGAACATGTATTGTTGAGGTATGCAAATAGTGTGCCGATATTGCATTGCTGGCAGGTGGTTCCACTGTGGCCTATGCTGTCCTGCATGACGAGCATACCCACGTTCGATTCCCGCACGACCACGTCGCCTTGCGATTGGACGATGAGTTTATCGAAGTTGCCCTCCGAGAAATAGAGCGTGACGTTGGGGTTGTGGTTCTCGACGATGAGTCGGGTGTTGTGGTCGTAGTCGAGAGTCTGTTTGCCAAACCACGACTGAGGTATCGAGTCGTTGGAGTCATCGGCCGCCGGCTGTTCCAGCCACTGGTCGGTGATATGCAGGGTGTCGCCCGTGTAGTTTTCGCCGTTGGCGAAGACGATACCCTGCCGGGAATCTTTCTTGTCGCGGGTCGAGATGAAGATGCAGGAATATACCGAGTCGTTGTCGGTATCGTCGATAACGAGGTAACGCACGGGGGCGTTGTAATTTTCATTATAATCCAGCAACTCTTTCAGACTCTTCAATTTCGTTTCGGGCGAGAGGTTGCTGATGACTTTGATGGCGATGATGGGGGCGAATATCATCACGGCCAGAACAATTAACAGGACTATGGTCGAGCGTTTCATGATGCTTGGTTTGAGGGGTTTGACGTGAGGTTTTCGATAAATTCCCGGTACATGGAGTCAATCTCGTCCATGGGGATGTGCAGGGTATAGAGCTGCATGAAGAAGCGTGGCAGTTCGGTCTTGAGGAATTCGTTTCGCCGGTATTCCGTGATTTTGTGTTTGGCGTCGGGCGAGACGAAGAAGCCGATTCCCCGCTTGTTGAAGATGATACCCTGGGTCTGCAAAAATTCATAGGAACGCATCACCGTGTTGGCGTTTACCTCCACGAGGGCCGCGTATTCGCGCACCGAGGGTATGCGGGCCCCAATGGCATAGTGGCCCAGCAGTATCTCGTCGCTGATGCGTTCGGCGATTTGCAGGTAGATGGTTTGGTTCTCTTTGAATTGCATACTTATCGTTTGGTTTCGTTTATTTCGAGTTCTTTCATGCGCATGTATCCGATGTATCCGAACAGCAGATATTCTACGGCGCTGATGCCGTTGAGTATCCACACGAAGTCGTTGTTGTTGAAGCTGTCGAAGTAGTTGCCTACGACCAGGTAGGTGAACATCGACTCCAGCTCTTCCTTACCCAGCAGGGTGGTGTAGAAGATGATGACGATGATGCCCAGCAGGAAGCAGGCGGCAATGGTCTTGAGAAAACTGTTTTTCTGCCACAGCGTAGCTCCCAGCGTGAAGGTAACGATAATATTGATCGTGTAGTTCACCAGGAACGAGGTGCTGTACATGTTGTTGTTCCAGAAGGTGAGCAAGCCTTGCAGCGGTGTGCCCGGGTTGAAGGCTTCGCCGCGTATCATCGACGAGGCTGTCTCCGAGACATACTGGGCCACCAGGATGGCTGCGAAGAAGAGAATGGGGTAGAGCACGATGGTCCACAGCAGGTGGGCGATATACTTCTCGGCGGTCGAGGCGGGAACCACCAGGTAGAGCACCCGTTTGGAGCGGCGGCCTATCTGATCGGCCAGGCTCGAAGCACTCTTGGCGATATAGACAAAGAAGCCGAGCCAGATAATTATCTGTATGCCTGTCGAAGCGATGGAGGGAATCAGTCCCTCTTCGTCGGTCGAGTGGAAGAGGAACATCAAGAGGGTGTAGATGCCTGCCAGCGAAAAGAACTGGAGCAACAGTCCCCGTTTCCACTCGTGTATCTGCTTGGAGCAGTAGCGTCCGAAGCGTTTCAGACTGAAGAAGTTGGAGGCCGTCGGGCGTGTGGCTACCGAGGCGGCTGCCTCTTGGGCGTTGGGGGTTATGTCATATTCGTTCATGGTCGTCTTATTTTACAGGGTTGGCAAATATACGTTCGATTTCCGCCGGTTTTTCGATGGCGTAGTTGAAGAGCATCTCGATGTCGAGCGGCGTCTCCTCGCCCGTGGGGTTGGGCAGGATGGCGCTGTATCCGGCAATGGTCGAGACCGAGTAAAGGGCCCCTTCGATGTCGGCCTCGCCGGCTCCCTTGATAAATCGCAGGTGCGAGGTGATGTCGGCCGTGTCGCTGTCGAGCAGCAGGCGGCCGCCCTCGAGAATGTCGATGCGGTCGATCATGTTTTCGAGGTCGCGCACCTGGTGGGTCGAGATGACGATGCTCTTCTGCTCGTTCATGCCCGAAGCGATGACCTTGCGGAACTGGCTCTTCGAGGGGATGTCCATGCCGTTGGTAGGCTCGTCCATGAGCAGCAGCGGGGTGTTGGTGGCCAGGGCAAAGCTCACCAGGTATTTCTTTTTCTGTCCCATCGAGGTCTTGGACAGGTTCTTGACATTCTCCAGTTCGAAGTCGGCCAGATACCGGTCGAACTGCTCGCGGTCGAAGCGGGGATAGAAGACGCTGTTGCGGCGCACGTAGGCATCGACCGAGATAGGGGGAAGGTCGAACTCCTCGGGTACGAGGAAAATCTTCTCGAGCGTTTCGGGGCGGCGGTGGCGCACCTCCACACCGTCGAGCGTGATGCGTCCCTTGTGGGGAAACATCAGGCCGCACATCATATAGAGCAGGGTCGATTTACCGATTCCGTTTTTACCCAGCAGCCCGTAAACCGAACCCGGTTGTATCGTCAGGCTTATGCCGTTGAAGATGGGGGCCTTCTTTTTGTGATAACTAAATTCAAGATTTTCAATCTGTAACATAGTATTTTGGGATAAAATTGTTTTACTGTTTTGGTGTATTAGTTTAATAGTACACTGCAAATGTAGATAAACTTTTTGAATCTGCAACAAAAAAACTTATTTTTTTTCTGTCTATTTGCAAAAGCCGTTAATGATTTGTACTTTTACCCAATCAAATAACCCCAAAAAACATAGAAAAAATGAGCCAAAACGAAGATATATTTGCCTACGACGAAGACAAGGCTGTAGAGTATATAAAGAATGTATTGCCCCAGGAATTGAAAGAGAAGTATAGCTACGACGACATTGTCTACGTTACCGATGTCGTGTACGACTATTACGAGCAGAAGGGGCTCTTCAACGAGGATGCCGGCGACGAGGTGGAGCTCGACGAAGACGACATCATCGACTTTGCCCGCAAGTGTGCCCACAAGGACGGCGTGAAAATCGACGACGAGGATATGCCGTTCCTGGTACGGGGTGAGTTGGATTACGAAGAGTCGCTGGGTGTTTTCTGAGGAGGCGAGTGATGAACAGGAAAACAGGATTTATCATATTGCTGGGTGTAGCCGCGTTGCTCCCCGTCGAGGCGGCCTCGCAGAATGTCTTTCAGAAGGCGGCCAACACGGTGTCGTCGTGGTTCTCGTCGGACAAGTCGAAAGGCGAAGTGGCCCCGACCGAGCATATCGACCTCACGCAGTTGACCCTCGACGAGAATATCTCGATACCCGAGCTCGACAAGGAGGCCCGCAAGATACGCACCGCCCAGTCGCGTGAGATGCGCCGCTTGCAGAAGGCCCGTCTCACCGACCTGAAGCTGGTGCGCAACTACGAGGTAATCAAGGCTACCATAGCCGCTTCGAACCTCTTCCTGCCCAACGATACGGTGCTGAGCGAGAAGGCCGACATCTTTCTGCGTCCCTTCCTGGCCGACCTGCGCATACCCGATTACTACCATGTGATGCTGGTCATGCACAGCGACGATACCGGCTCGGAGGCTTACAGCCTCGACCTGACCCGCTCCCGGGTACAGGCCGTGCGCGACTGGTTTGCCCGCAACGGGGGCAATACCGACTTTGTGGTGACGTATGAGGCCGGTGCCTTTTCGCCTATCGCTTCGAATCGTACCATGGAGGGGCGGGCCAAGAACCGGCGGCTCGAAATCTATCTGATACCGGGCGAGAAGATGATCGATATGGCTCGCCGCGGTCAGCTCGACAAGCGGTAACCTTTCGGTTGTAAAACAAGTTCTCGGTCGGGGCAATTCCATTTGGAACTCTGGGTTTCATTTGTTTTTGCTCTCATCTTTCTTGTATCTTCGGATAAGACAGGATACGGTTCGGGATAGTCAAAAACTGAAAAACTCCGTTTTTCTTTTGACTCTTCGCTCACCTTTCTGCCATCTTCGGATAAGATAGGATACGGTTCGGGATAGTCAAAACTGAAAAACTCCGTTTTTCTTTTGACTCTCCGCTCACCTTTCACTATCTTTGCACACTGCAAAATAGAATGTGGCCGGGCATGGTCAAACGCAGAAAACGGTTGTTTCTGTTTGATTTTGTACCCGCCTTTCTCTATTGGGGCAAATCCTTTGCTTGGGGCAGGGGAGAGTTTTTTCGTGTCAATAAACAAACAGCATAAAATAATGGCAAAAGAGTTGAAAGAATTGACCAAGCGTGCCGATAACTATTCGCAATGGTACAACGACTTGGTGGTAAAGGCCGACTTGGCAGAACAGTCGGCCGTGCGGGGCTGTATGGTAATCAAGCCCTATGGATATGCAATTTGGGAGAAGATGCAACGCCAGCTCGACGACATGTTCAAGGCGACGGGCCACGTGAATGCCTACTTCCCGTTGTTGATTCCGAAATCGTTCCTGAGCCGCGAGGCCGAGCACGTAGAGGGCTTTGCCAAAGAGTGCGCCGTAGTGACTCACTACCGCTTGAAAACCAACCCCGACGGCACGGGCGTAGTGGTAGACCCCGCCGCCAAACTCGAGGAGGAGCTCATCATCCGTCCTACCTCCGAGACCATTATCTGGAACACCTATAAAAACTGGATTCACTCCTATCGCGACCTGCCCATCCTGTGCAACCAGTGGGCCAACGTGTTTCGCTGGGAGATGCGTACCCGCCTCTTCCTGCGTACGGCCGAGTTTTTGTGGCAAGAGGGGCACACCGCCCACGCTACCCGCGAGGAGGCCGAGGCCGAGGCTCGTCGCATGCTCGAGGTTTATGCCGACTTTGCCGAGAACTTCATGGCCGTGCCGGTAATCAAGGGTGTGAAATCGGCCAACGAGCGTTTTGCCGGTGCCCTCGATACCTATACCATCGAGGCCATGATGCAGGACGGCAAGGCCCTGCAGTCGGGTACGTCGCACTTCCTGGGGCAGAACTTCGCCAAGGCATTCGACGTGCAGTTCATCAACAAGAACAACGAGCTCGAATATGTGTGGGCTACCTCGTGGGGCGTATCTACCCGTCTGATGGGTGCCCTTATCATGACCCACAGCGACGACAACGGTCTGGTGTTGCCGCCGAAACTGGCTCCCATCCAGGTGGTGATTATCCCCATCTACAAGAATGCCGAGCAACTGCACGCCATCGACGTGAAGGCCGACGAAATCGCCGGCAAGTTGCGCGCCATGGGTATCTCGGTCAAATACGACAACGCCGACAATAAACGCCCGGGCTTCAAGTTTGCCGACTATGAGCTGAAGGGTGTGCCCGTGCGTCTGGTCATGGGAGCCCGCGACCTCGAGAACGACACCGTAGAGGTGATGCGCCGCGATACGCTCGAAAAAGAGACGTTGCCCGTCGACAACATCGAGCAGGTTGTAAAAGGTCTGCTCGACGAGATACAGGCCAATATCTTCCAGAAGGCTCTCAAGTTCCGTCAGGAGCACACCATTACGGTCGACAGCTACGACGAGTTCAAAGAGAAGATCGAGGAGGGCGGCTTTATCCTGGCTCACTGGGACGGCACGACCGAGACCGAGGAGCGCATCAAGGAGGAGACCAAGGCGACGATTCGCTGTATCCCGTTCGATGGCGATACCACGCCGGGCGTCTGCATGGTTACCGGCAAGCCGTCGGCTCGCCGCGTGCTCTTTGCCCGCTCGTACTAATCGAGACGAATACAAGTTCAACCATACTGCACAGGGCGGTTCCGACAGCGGGGCCGCCCTTGTTGTTTGCGTTTGCAGGGAAACAGGGGGGGAGGATGTGACCGCAGACTCTCTCTCTGCGCGGCCGATACGGGAGACTCCGTTGCGTGAGGGGCAGGGATTAGGGAATGACAGACGAGCCGGGGGTGGGGTAGTTCCCGTCGGATTGCCGGGCGTCCCGAGCCTGCTCTTTGGGACCGAAGGCCCGGTTACATTCGATGATTACTCCCTCGCGGCTGAAGTGGAGGGTAAGTACCCCGTTGTCGCCTATCATGGCCTTTACCCCCTCTTTGAGCGGTTTGTGTTCGGCATCGAACCAGGTGACGTCGAAGAGGTTGGCGAGTCCCGTCGGTCGCAGTACCGCCTTCACCATGCCCGTTTGCCATTGGTCGTTGAAACGCTGGGCTCCGCTCTCGTAGACGAGCAGGTAGTTGGCCCCGTTGGCCACCAGGGCCAACCGGTAGTTGCCGCCCAGTCGGGTGTTGAGGCTTGACGAGGAGGCTTGCAGGAATTCATAGACCCCTTCGGTGGGGTCGGTGCTGTGGCGCAGGTACTCGTTCAGGGCTTCGGGTTCCCAGACAACCTGTCGTTCGGGATATTCGCACGGTGTGACCGTCCACGACTTCAGCTCAACACAGGCTCCGCGCCCCACGTAGATACCCGCCCGGTCGCCAAAGAGGCGGTCGTCGCGGCAAAAGCCGATGCGGCATTCGCGCTCGTCGCCCAGCAAGATTTCGTATCCTCCCTGGGTAGGGACAATGTGCAGCCGGTTGTAGTCGGTCTCGGGGCGGATGGCCGATGAGGCGATTCGCTGCCAATGGGAGTGAACCAAGGTGTCGCCATCGGCTACGGTCAGGATGGTAAATTGCAGTTCGGGCAGCTGGTAGCCGTAGAAGTCGTCGTTTCCGGCCCGCATCAGTACGGCGTGGTAGTTTTGGTTATTGCGGTATCCCCATACCACGCCCCACACCGGTCTCTTCACCGAACCAGCCCGCCGGCTCTTCCCGGAGTCGTCGACCCGATAGACTGCATACTTTCTGCCCGTTCGGTTGTGGCGATTGGCCAGCTCGACCGTGATGGACGGACGCATTCCTTCGCCCGGAACAATGCCGGTAGATACTACGTTCACCACATCGCCGTCGGCATTGCGGTTACAATCCGATAAAACATCTTTTTGAATTACAGCCCGGCGCAGCGGCTCCTCACCCGTGTACCACGATTGGGCCACGCACGAACCGGCACAAAGCACGATAACCAGAATAGTAAGGAGGAGATGTACATTCATGGTTTTGCTGTTTGGGGCAGTCTGTTTTGCTTGTCAGGGTCACCACTTCAAAGATAAATCAAACCGGGCGAAGAACAAAGGAAAAAGAAGGTTTTTTGTTATCGGTTTGTGTCGTAGCACTCTGCAATCGCTGCATGGAGAAAAAGGTTGCTTATACCTGAGGCTTGGAGAATTGTATCCGATGAGTATATTTCGAGGAGAAAGATAGCCCGATTGTCAGGTATATTTTTTATATTTGCATATAAAACGAAATGAAAACGAAAAGTAACGAAAGACACACATTATTTATTTTAATTAAAGCGCTAGAGAAATGTTGAAAAAAATGCTGGGAAAAGTCGTCGACTTTTATCGGGCCTTGCCCCCGGCCGAGCGGCCGGCATCGCTTACCGATGAAGAGGCAGCCAGGTTGACGAAGAAATTGAGATTGCAAAGTTTTTTTGCGGGGACCCTGGGGTACAGTCTGTATTACGTATGCCGCACCGGGCTGAATGTGGTGAAGACCCCCATAGTCGAGAGCGGTATGCTCAACGACCAACAGCTGGGCATCGTGGGCTCGGCGTTGCTGTTTGCCTATGCCATCGGTAAGTTTGTGAATAGTTTCATGGCCGACCACTCCAATATCAAGCGGTTTATGGCTACGGGGCTCATCGTCTCGTCCATTGCCAACCTCATCGTGGGAGTGTTGGGTATGGCCAAAGGTCTCATCGGGTTGTCGTCGATGGCCTTCTTTGTCTGCTTTTTCATCATGTGGGCCCTCAACGGCTGGTCGCAGTCGATGGGTGCGGGCCCTGCCATCATAGCCCTGTCGCGCTGGTTTTCGCCCAAGGAGCGGGGAACCTACTACGGTTTCTTCAGTGCAAGCCACAATCTGGGTGAGTTCTTCTCCTTCATCTTTGTCGGGTCGGTAGTCGGCTGGCTGGGCTGGCAGGCTGGTTTCATGGGCTCGTTCATAGCGGGGGCGATAGGAGTGCTTATCATCATCTTCTTCCTGCACGACAGCCCCGAGAGCAAGGGGTTGCCCCATGTGGGCAATCCGCCCAAGGAGTCGACCGACAAGGCGCAGAAAGGCGTTTTGCGCAATCCCTACGTGTGGATTCTGGCCCTGGCCAGTGCCTTCATGTATGTGAGCCGCTATGCGGTGAACAGTTGGGGCGTGCGTTTCCTCGAGATGGAGAAGGGCTATTCGCTCGAACTGGCCACGACGGTTATCGGCATCAATGCCCTGTTGGGTATCTTCGGCACGGTGCTTTCGGGGTGGTTCTCCGACAAGTTTTTCAAGGGCAAGCGCAACATGCCGGCCTTTATCTTCGGGGTGCTCAACACCATAGCGCTCTCCCTCTTCCTGCTGGGCGGCGACAGTCTGGTGCTGAATGTCATCAGCATGGTGCTCTTCGGGGTGGCTATCGGGGTGCTCATCTGCTTCCTGGGCGGACTGATGGCGGTCGACATCGTTCCTCGCAACGCTACGGGGGCAGCCTTGGGTGTAGTGGGCATGGCCAGCTACATAGCCGCCGGTCTGCAGGATGTCATTTCGGGTACGCTCATCGAGAACTTCAAAACGGTATCGGGCGATGTGGTCACTTACGATTTCCTGCCCGTATCGATTTTCTGGATAGGAGCTTCCATCCTCTCGTTCGTGCTGGCTCTCTTTGTGTGGAATGTCAAGCCGGCCGAGTGATGGCATAAAGATAATTGAACACGTGAAAAGCCGACGTCTTCGAAAAGAGGGCGCCGGCTTTTTCGTATGAGGTGGTAGCGAGACCGTTTACGGTTGAGGCGGAGTAGAGCCTTTCGTCCCGGTATTCGGGTCGGTTGTCGGTGCGGTCGGTTTCGAATGAGGTTGTGATGCCGGAGTCGGTTGGGCTGAAGCGGTAGCCCCTCGACCGGATGCCGACGGAGTAGCCCCTGTGGGTTGCGAGTTTTGGGGGTGAGTTGTGGTCGGGGCAGCGGTCTCCTCCCAGTGGAAGGGTTCGAACTGGCTCTCCTTGTTGGTCCAGCTGGGTTTACGCGACGCGTAGATGATGAAGGGGGCAATCACCACGACGAGGGTACCGATAATGAGCACCGAGAACCACACGGCGTTGCTGCCTACCGAAATCTGGCTGGGGGGTATGAAGCTGAGCACGAAGGCCAGCAGGGAGCCCAGGAATCCCAGGCCGCCGATGAACCACATCATGCCGTTGCCTTTGCTGCCGATGCGGAACGGGCGGTTGCTCTTCTTCATGTTGTACCGCAGGTAGATGGCAGCCGAGAAAATGAGCATGTACATGATGAGGTAGAGCACCACCGTGAGTTGCGACATGATTTGGTAGAAACTCTGCACCGAAGGCATCACGACGAAGAGCAGACTCAGCAGCGTGACGGCGGCACCTTGCAGGTAGAGGATATTTTTCTGCACGCCTATCTTGTTGGTCTTCTGGAAGAAGGGGGGCAGATACCCGGCACGACCCACGGCGAAGATACCTTTCGAGGGGCCGGCCACCCAGGTGAGCACACCGGCCAGCACCCCGAAGGCGAGTGCTATGGCAATGACCGGCGAGAGCCACGAGGCCTTGATGAAGTTGAAATAGTTGTCGAATCCGACCAGCAGACTCTGGGTGAGGTTGATGTCTTTTTGCGGGATGATGATACCCAGTGCAAAGGTGCCCAGCACGAAGATGAGCACCGTGATGGCTGAGCCGATGAATACCGCCTTGGGGTAGTTTTTCGAGGGGTTGTTGATGTCTTTCACGTGGATACCGCCCATCTCCATACCGGCGTAGAAGAGGAAGATGCTGGCGGCCAGCACCAGGTTGTCGAAGTTGGAGAAGTCGGGCAGGAAGCTACCTGAGAAGTCCATCTGCGACTTGCCGCCCATGACCAGATAGACGATGGCTAGAACCACCAGCAGTGCGGCCGGGATGATGGTACCCACCAGACCGCCCACCTTGGCCACCTTGCCTACCCAGTCGAGACCCTTCAGCGAGATGAAGGTGGCCAGCCAGTAGATGAACAGCACCACCGCCAGGGTGTAGAAACGGTTCGAGGCCAGCAGCATGTCGCCCGTGTGGTCCATGCCGATGAAGGCGATGGCCACGGCGCCGAAGGTCAGTACCGTAGGATACCAGATAGTACTCTCGATCCATTGCAGCCAGATGGCCAGGAAGCCGGCCTTCTTGCCGAAGGCTTCGCCCACCCAGCGGAACACACCGCCCTGCTTGTCCTGGAACATGGCGGCCAGTTCGGCGGCTACCAGAGCCGTGGGAATGAGGAATACCAGTGCGGCAAATAGATAATAGAAGGCCGAGCTTACGCCATATTCGGCCTCGGCCGGCAGTCCGCGCAGCGAGACGACCGCCGTTACATTCATGATAGCGAGCGTAAATACGCCCAGTTTGACAGATTTACCGATGTTTGCCATATACGTTTTGAATTAAGTTTGTCGTGGTGGAGCAGCCACATTCATGCAGATAAACAAACATCGGGCGGTTGTTGTTTTACCGGCATGAAATTATAAAGAAAGAAAAAATGGAAAAACAAACTTCTCCGTCGGGGTGGCGACGGTATGAATCGAAAGTCTATGGCGCCCTGCACATCGCTATTCTGGTGCTGTCGGTGTTTCTCATCATTACCATTTCGGTCGATACGTTTCGCAACCTCTCGTTTCTCAACCAAGGCAACTACATGACCGTGCAGTTGTGGGTGTGCACCTTCTTCATGTTCGACTTCCTGCTCGAGCTGGTGCTCTCGCCCCACAAGTGGCGGTATCTGAAGAGCCATTTCATCTTCTTCCTCGTGTCGATACCCTATCTCAACATCATCACCTACATGCACGTCGACTTCTCGCCCCAGGCCGGCTACTTCCTGCGGTTCATCCCGCTGGTGCGTAGCGGCTACGCACTGGCCATCGTGGTGGGGTGGTTCACCCGCAACCGGGCGTCGAGTCTGTTGGTGTCGTACCTCACCATGCTGTTGGCTACGGTCTACTTCTCGAGTCTGCTCTTCTTTGTCATCGAGCATGATGTCAATCCGCTGGTCGTACACTATACCGATGCCCTTTGGTGGGCCTTTATGGATGTGACTACCGTAGGGTCGAATATCTATGCGGTCACGGCTACCGGCAAGATTCTGTCGGTCGTGCTGGCGGCTCTGGGCATGATGATGTTTCCCATCTTCACCGTCTATGTGACCAACTGGGCCCAGCAGGCGACCCGGCGCAAGGGCGATGCGTAATCCTTTGGCCGGATACAGCAAGAGAGCCGGGTGCCATCGCACCCGGCTCTCTTGTCTTGTAGGAAGGCGATTGCCGGTCAGGCCGAGACAATCACCGAGTCGCCGCTGAATACCGAAAGGCCCAGCTTGTTCATGATGTAGCGAATGGCCAGTTGGGCCTTGACCGAGTTGCCGGCGTCGTCGATAGGCGGGGCAAAGGCCGAGATGCCCATCACGCCCGGCAGTACGCCCAGGATGCCGCCGCCCACGCCCGACTTGGCCGGCAGCCCCGACGTGTAGAGCCAGTCGCCCGTGTGCTCGTAGAAACCTACGGTCGAGATGAGCGAGGTAATCTTGGAGGCCAGTGAAGCCTCGAACACCTGTTGGCTCGTCTTGGGGTTGACCCCCTTGTTGGCGATGGTGGCTCCGCAGATGGCCAGCTGTTGGGCGGTGATGCCCAGCGAGCATTGGCGGGTGTAGAGGTCGAGCGACAGGTCGGGGTCGTCGTAGATGCGACTGTAGTTTTTCAACAGCCAGGCGATGGAGCGGTTGTTGAAGTTGGTGTCCGACTCCGACTTGTAGAGCTCGTCGATCAGGACGGGAGCACTGCCCGAGAGTTGAGTGATGTTCTCGACGATGGCCTCCCACTTGGCCTGGGCGTTGCCGGTCGGCTGCACCATGCTGCACGCCGATATGGCACCGGCGTTGACCAGCGGGGTAGAGGGGTGGTCGTTCTCGAGCAGGATGGCCACAATCGAGTTGAAGGGCAACCCCGTGGCATCGGCCCCGATCATCGAGAGCAGTTTGTCGGCTCCGTACTGGCGCAGCACCAGAATGGCGGTGTGTACCTTCGAGACCGATTCGATGCCGAACCGGTACTGGGTGTCGCCCACCTCGATGAGGTGCCCGTTGGTGAGGCACACGCTTATGCCGAACAGCTGGCTGTCGATGCCGGCCAGATAGGGAATGTAGTCGGCATTCTTGCCGTCGTGGTTGTTGCGGTAGAGGTTGTGGGCCTCGTGCAGGGTTTGCTCGATTTGAGCAATCGAAATAACCTTTTTCATAACCGTTACTTTTTGGATTTGCGGCGATAGCCCGTGTGGGTGAACATGGTGCTTTCGACCTCGATATTTTTCTCCTGGGCGATGCGGGTGGGGGTAGGATACTCGAGTTTCTCGAGGTCGGCCACGGCGTCGCAGATGTCTTTGAGCAACATGTCGGCCATGTCGCGGCTGAAGCCCTGGCGCACGACGATACGCATGACCACGTAGCTCTCTACGCTCTTGGGCAGCGAGTAGGCGGGTACCATCCAGCCGCTTTGGCGCAGACGGTCTTGCAGGTCATACAGGGTCCACTTGGCATTCTTGGCATAGTCGGGGTGCATGTACCAGATGAAGAGCGGGTTCTCTACCCGGTCGCTGTAATTGACAAAGGGTTTCATCTTGCCAATCTCGTCGTGCAGGTATTGGGTAATCTGCATGCTGTTGTACTGGATGGCCTTGTAGCCCTGGAATCCCAACCGGATGAACTGGTAGTACTGGCCCAGAATCTGTGCGGCGGGACGCGAGAAGTTGAGCCCTACTTGCGTGATGTCGGCACCCAGGTAGTTGACGCTGAACGACATGTCGTCGGGTAGATACTTCTTGTCGCGCCATACGACCCACCCCAGACCGGGATAGACCAGGCCGAACTTGTGGCCCGAGGTACTGATGGAGAGTACCCACTTCAGGCGGAAGTCCCACTTCTTGTGCGGTTCGAGGAAGGGCAGGATGAATCCGCCCGAGGCGGCGTCGACGTGTATGGGAATGTCGTAGCCGGTCTTTTTGTTATAGGCGTCGAGCAGGTGGTCGAGCCGCTCCACGTCGTCGTTCAGCCCCGTCCAGGTAACCCCCTCGATGGGCACGATGCAGATGGTATTCTCGTCGCACATCTTGAGGGCCTCTTCCGGGTCGAGGGTAGGCTTGTCGAGCGTGAGCGGAACCTCGCGCATCTCGATTTGCCACAGTTGGGCAAACTTCTCCCACACAATCTGGTAGGCCGATGAGATGACAAAGTTGGGCTTGTCGGTGGGTTTGCCCTGGGCCTGACGTTTCTTGCGCCAGCGCAACCAGGCGGCCACACCGCCCAGCATACAAGCCTCGGACGAACCTATGGCCACGGCGCCGCTTTTCCATTTGGCCTCCTCGGGCGAGTTCCACAGGTTGGCCATGATGTTGATGCACTTGGCGTTCATCACGGCAATGCGGGGATACTCCGTCTCGTCGATGTAGTTGATGTTGATGGCCTCGTTCATCAGCTTGGTGGCATACTTGTCCATGTAGGTGGTGACGAAGGTGGCCAGGTTGAGGCGGGGTTGAGTCTGGGCAAAGGTCTCGTCCTTGACCATCTGGTAGGCGATTTCGGGGGTGGTAGGTGCATCGGGTATGCGCTCTACGGGTGAAGGTTTCAACATTTCGTCGGACCCGAAGATGCTCGTTTTGGCATCTCCTTCTCTTAAACTAAAATCTCTCATTGTATAAAGTTTTTAATGAATGAAATCTGCGAATCCGGCACTCCCGGGGGAGGACGGCTTCTGCATGAGACAACAGTCCCGACCGGGTGAATGTTTAGTGCGCGGGGGCAATTCCTGCACAATTTGGCACTTGTTAAAAAAGGGGGCGATAAACTTTCGGGGGTGTAGATTGTTCTCACCCTGTAAACGGGTCGGCAGGGATGCCGGCCGAAAACTGCAAGACTATGAAAATTGAAACCGGGCGGGGTACGATTCCGCTCATTACACTGTTGGGGATATGGTCCATATCGGCCTTGAGCGCTTTGCCGGGGCTGGCGGTTTCGCCCATTCTGGGGCAGTTGTCCACCATCTTTCCCCACGCGTCCGAGTTTGACATACAGTTGCTCACCTCGTTGCCTTCGTTGCTGACGATACCCTTCATCCTGCTCTCGGGCAAACTCACCGAGCGGGTGAACAACGTGCTGCTGTTGCAGGTGGGGCTGGTGGTCTTTGCCTTGAGCGGGGTGCTCTACCTCTTCTCGGGGCAGATGTGGCAGTTGATTGCCGTGAGTGCCCTGCTGGGTATCGGGGCGGGCATCATCGTGCCGCTCTCGACAGGCCTCATCTCGCGCCATTTCACGGGGCGATACCGCACGCAGCAGTTCGGGTTGAGCTCGGCCATCACCAACGTCACGCTGGTATTGGCCACGATGCTCACCGGCTATCTGGCCGAGGTGAACTGGCACTTGCCCTTTGTCGTCTATCTGGCTCCCGTGCTTTCGCTGCTGCTCTCCTTCTCGCTCAAGGGCGATTCGACTTCGGCCCGGCCGGTGGCCCAGAGCTCGACCGGACGCATCGACACGGGGCGGCTCGTGGGGCTGATGGCCTTCTATGGACTCATCACCTATCTGGTGATTATCGTCAGCTTCAACCTGCCCTTCCTGATGAAAGAGTACCATTTCGATACGGGGGCGTCGGGCTTTATCATCTCGCTCTTCTTTCTGGCCATCATGTTGCCCGGCTTCTTCCTCAATCCCGTGTTGTCGTTTCTGGGGTCGCTCACCAAGTTTACGAGTCTGGTCAGCATTGCCATAGGGCTGTTGCTTGTTCTGCTGTCGTCCAGCGAGTGGGTATTGGCCGTCGGGGCGGTATTCATCGGGTTGGGCTATGGGGTAATGCAACCCGTCATTTACGACCAGACTACCCGGGTGGCCGATGCCTCGCGGGCAACCTTTGCCCTGGCGCTGGTCATGGCCATGAACTACCTGGCCATACTGCTTTGCCCGGTGATTATCGATGCCCTCCAGTCGCTCTTCCACATTCGCACCCAGCGGTTTGCCTTTGAACTCAACCTGGGTATCACGCTGCTGGCGGTGGTGTGGGCCTATTGGAAACGGCACTCGTTCCTGTTCGACGATGCTCCCGTTAATCCCATACAGCCATGAAGATGATGCGTAGTAAAGTAGCGATGGCCAACTGGGCCATGGTGGTGTCGAAGGTCTTCGGCGGCTTGAACGTGAACGCCCTGCACTACCTGTTGCCCCTGTGGCTTGCCCCGCTTACCGGGGCTACCTTCCGGTGCGTGTTTGCCGCCGTGGCTTTCTGGATTCTCGGCTTTTTTGCCCGGCCCGAAAAGGCCTCGACCCGCGACAAGTGGATACTCTTCCTGCTGGGAGCCGTGGGCATCTATGGCTACATGTTTTCCTATCTGATGGGGCTGAGCAAGACTACCCCGGTCTCGGCCGCCATCTTTACCTCGATGCAGCCCATCTGGGTCTTCGTCATATCGGTGCTCTTCATGCACGAGCGCATCACGCTGCTCAAGGTGGTGGGTATTCTGGTGGGGTTGGGGGGCGCCATGCTCTGCATCCTCACCCAGAAGAGCGACGACCTCGCCTCCGATGCGTTGACCGGCAATCTCTTCTGCCTGATGAGCTCGGTCATCTATGCCATCTATCTGGTGTTGAGCAACCAGTTTCTGAAGCGCACGGGTACCTATACCCTCATGCGCTACACCTTTTCGGGGGCGGCTGTGTCGAGCTTGATTGTGATGGCCTTTACCGGCTGTGATGCCCCGTTGTTCGAGTCGCCGCTCCACCTGTGGCCACTGGCGGCGTTGCTGTTTGTGCTGATATTCCCCACGGTGCTGAGCTATCTGCTGGTGCCCGTCGGGCTGCGGTATCTGAAGACGACGGTGGTCGCCATCTACGGCTATCTCATTCTCATGGTGGCTTCGATTGTCTCGTTTCTCACGGGACAGGACCGTTTCAGTTGGACCCAGATTCTGGCCATGGTGCTCATCTGTGTCGGGGTTTACGCGGTAGAGATTGCCGAGAGTCGCGGCAGCCGTGCCCCCACGTCGCATTTGCATTCATCGCCTCATGCGTGACGACCCTTTGCGGAACCATCGCGGGGCCCGTTGCCACACCTTTTTCAGCTCTTCGGGATTGCGGGCCACGATAACCGTGGTGACGGCCACGAGTATGATGCCGATACCCCAGGCCTGCACACGGCTGCAACTCTCGCCCAGGAAGAGGATGCCCATGACCACGGCGGTGAGCGGCTCCATGCAGCCCAGCACGGCGGTGGTAGTAGAGCCTATATGTTTGACGGCCAGGATGAGGGTGAGGTTGGAGATGAGTGTGGGCACCAACGCCAGCATGAAGAGGTCGATGCCGCTCTTCCACGACGGGATGGGAGCCAGCCCTTCGCCTCGCACCAGCAGGTTGACGAGGAAAAAGAGACTCCCGGTCGAGAGGATGTAGAAGGTGAGCTTCAGGCTGTCGATACGGCCGATGCTCGAGCGGTTGAGCCCCACGATATACGAGGCGTAGGTGAGTACGGTAGTCAGCGCCAGGGCCATGCCCGTAGGGTTCACCTCACTGCCGTTGCTCCCGCTCAGCAGGTAGATGCCGCCCAGGGCCAGCAGCGTGGCCACGGCAACGGGCACCGAGAGCCGCTCCTTGAAAAGGACGACCATCAATATCGTCACTAGTACCGGGTAGAGAAAGTGCAGTGTGGTGGCCAGTCCGCTGGGTATGTAGAGGTACGACTGTGTGAGCAGGAACGAGGTGGCGGCGTAGAGCAGGGCAAAGCCGGCAATGACCGGCAGTTGCCGCTTCGCGATACGGAAGCTCTCGCGTCGGGCCAGCAGCACGAGCCCTACCAGCAGGGCCGATATGGCAAACCGGTAGAATACTACCGAGTTGACCGACACCCCGGCCTTCAAGGCTGGTATGGCAAAGAGGGGTACAAGCCCGAATGTGGCCGACGATACTACGGCATAGATCAGCCCTTTGATTGATTTTCTCTTCTCTTCCGTCATCACGGTATCTTTAAACATCTGAAATAATCTTTTTGTCGGGTGGATGAGAATGCGGGGCCGCATGGAAAACCGATGTTCCCGATACGACCCCGTATGTTTAGAAACTCATAATCCGCTACAACGGTTCACGACCGCAGGACGGCGGTGGGGAATCACCTCCCCAGGCACTCGTCGATATAGGCTTTCATGGCCGGCACGGCAGCCTCGGCGCTTTGCAGCAGCTTGAACTGCGCGCGGGTGCGCACCAGGTTGTGGTCGGGATACTTGATTTTGTAGTAGGTATCGCCGTTGATGTAGTCGGCGAGGAACCGCACGGCCTGCATGTAGGGGAAGAGGGTGGCGGCGTAGGGCAGGTTGTCGATTTCGACGTCGGTCAGGAATACGCGTGCCGTCTCCAGATAACCCTTGGTGAAGGCCTTGAAAATCTCCATGTTGAAGTTGACGTGGTCCAGATTCTTGTCGTCCTCCTCGCCGGTGTTGGCGGCGGTGCGCATGAAGTCGCCGAAGTCGGAGAAGATGTAGCTGGGCATCACCGTGTCGAGGTCGATCACGCACAGCACCCGGCCGTTCTCGTCGAACATCATGTTGTTTACCTTCGTGTCGCAGTGGCAGATGCGCTTGGGTAGCTTACCCTCGCGGTGCAGCCGTTCGGCCAGACACATGGCGTCGGCCCGTTTCTCGATTTCGTCGAGCAGCGGTTGCACCTCGGCCACTCGTCCCACGGGGTCGGCGGCCACGGCTTCGCGCAACTGTTTCAGGCGGAACTCCATGTTGTGGAAGTCGGGAATCGTCTCGCCCAACTCTACCGGGATGTCGGAGAGCATGGCTTGGAAATCGCCGAAGGCCTGCCCCGCATAGTAGGAGTATTCGGGCGTGACAGCCTCGTAGCTCTTGGCGTTGTGGATAAAGATGAGCACCCGCCAGTAGCTCTCGCCGTCGAAGTAGTAGAGCTTATGGTCTTTCGTGGGGATGAGGGTGAGCACCTTGCGGTCGATGTCGGTTTCGCCCCGGGCCTCGAGTTTGTGCCGGATGTGGGTCGTCACCTGGTAGAAGTTGTTCTGGAGCATATCCACGTTGGTGAAAATCGTGTGATTGATGCGTTGCAGCACATAGTCGGGTGCCTCGGGCGGTGTGGTGGTCACCTTGTACGAGTCGTTGATGAGACCCGCTCCCAGTGGTTTTATCTCGACCACTTTGCCCGTCAAGGCAAAATGCGACAAGATTTCGTTCAAGTCTTTCATACGTGTGTGTTTATTGTTTTTGTGGAATAGATTCGATAAAAGTACGGTAGAGATTCTGATAACATTCGTAGAGTTCCCGCGGTTCGCTATACTCTTTGGAGTTGACCTCATACATGAAGGGGCCTGTGTAATCGGCGTTGTACAGCTCTTGCTGTATCTGGTTCCAGTCGTTGTCGCCTTTGCCGCTGCACGGGTTGGGCATGTAGTGGCACTCGGCACGGCCGTTTCCGTCAGAGACATGTAGAGTCTTCACCCGGTTGCCCATGGCTTCGATGAGCCGTTCGGGGTTGTCGATGTGGTTCATGTCGATAGCCGAATAGACGTCGCTGGGCATCTGTTTCATAATCAGCTCTACCTCTTCGACCGTACGGCACAACGGACGTTCGTATTTCTCGTTGCGAAGCAATTCGTGACCGAGCATATTCTCGATGACCATGATGGCGCCGGCTTCTTTGACCAAGGGGTTAAGTTCGTTGACCGAGCGCAAGAGTTGGGCGATGCGTTTGGGGCGTTCGTTGAGTCCCAAATACCAGCTGGGGTGAAAGAGGATAACCCGGGGTTGCAGTATCTTGCAGAACCGCAGAATACGCCGTTGCAGGGCTACGGTACTCTGTCTGATTGTTTCGTCGCTTTGCGAGAGGTCAATCTCTTTGCCGAAGGGCATGTGTATCGACCAGATTTCGATACCGGCCGAGTCGGCAGCCTGTCGGGCGCTCTTCATGCGGGCCGTAATCTCTTCGTCGCTTTTCTCCTTATTGGTAAAAATTCCGGCACCCAACGATATCTCTATACAGTCGATGCCGGCCTCTTTCATGGTTTTGAGACGGTTGTAGTCGACTGCGTTGAAACCGATGGAACAGCCCACCCGCAAAGGAGGGTATTTCTCTTTTCCACTTGCCGAGATGGCAATGATTGCTAAAAGCACAAATAAGCATTTGATTTTTGTGAACATGATGAATTTTATTTAAGAATGATAATTGAATAGTCGTTAGCGTGTTGCCGGCTGGGGTACTGCCGTTTTTTCGGGTTCGACAAAGCGGCTGAAGAATTGCCAGATGTGTTCGCCCGTGACCAGGTCTTTCTCGCCCCACGAGTGGGTGCCGCCCATGATTTCATAGAGCCACACCTCGTGGTTGTCGGTTCCGCCGACATATCGGTGGCGGATAATCGAGTGGCCCGACTCGGGATTGAGTGAGGCTATCGTGTCGGTCTCCTCGTGGGTGCATCGATTTTGGGTAGCCCAGTAGCTCACGGCCAGAGGTACGGCAATGTATTCGCCCCAACCTCCTCGGTTCTCGGGGTCGCCGTTCCACATCGAGGTCTTGTCTTTCGTCCCGTGAATTTCGAGCAGGGGGACAGGAGTGTCGGCAGCCAGCTCGCGGTACATCCATTCGAGTGTGAGTCCCGCAATGGGAGCCACTGCCTTGAATACCTGAGGGGCCTTGTAGGCCAGCAGATAGCACATTTCGCCACCGTTGGAATAGCCTGTACAGAAGGTGTTGCGGGCACTCAGTCGATAGGTTTGTTGCAGGTGTTGTGCCAGTTCGCAGACGAATGCCACATCGTCGATGGTCATGTCGTCCTGAAAGGGGTACCCTACGTTCCAGCACGTTTTTCCCCGCTTGTCGCGAGCCCCTTGCGGGTAGCACACGGCAAACCCGTACTTGTCGGCGATAGAGTCCATGCCGAACCGTTCGGGGTCGGCACTGCCGCCGTAGCCGTGAAGCACGAAGACCAGCGGAGCTCCGGGAGCCAGATGGGCCGGAAGATAGAGTTTGTAACTGCGGTCGACGCCTCCCGACATGAAGGTGTGGTCGGTCAGGTTCCCGGTGGAGCCTGCGGCAAAGAGGAGATGCCCACACAACAGGGTAACGAGACAGAGTAAGATGCGTTTCATATTGATGGTATTAACTTCTATTTCAAAGGTAAGCAAAAAGCCTCGATCGAACGACTATTTATCGAAAATTTAAGAAAAAAATAGAATAGGACTTTGTCGAGCCAATGCGTCTGCCGAAGGGTAATGCGCTCTGTGTCCGTAAAAATTCCGAGACAATCATACTTTTCTTGTTTGCTTTGTTTATATTTGTACAAGTAGAATAGGAGAGTCGGCTCGGCATAGTCAAAAGTTGAAAACTATGTTTTCTATTTGCCACTGCTCTCGCCTTTCACTATATTTGCAATCTTGGTTATTTATTAAAATAGTTACTGCGATGATTGAAAAGATTAAAGAAACAGCTGCCTACATTGCCTCGAAGGTGCAGGTACTGCCTAAGACCGCTATCATATTGGGTACCGGGTTGGGCGAGTTGGTAAACCACATTACCGATAAAACCGAGATACCCTATACCGAAATCCCCAACTTCCCGGTGTCGACCGTCGAGGGGCATCAGGGAAAACTTATCTTCGGGAAGCTCGGTAAAAAAGATGTGATGGCTATGCAAGGCCGTTTCCATTTCTATGAGGGATATGACATGAAGCAGGTGACTTTCCCCGTGCGGGTGATGAAAGAGTTGGGCATCGAACACCTCTTTGTCTCCAACGCGGCCGGAGGCATGAACCCCGACTTTGCCATCGGCGACATCATGATTATCCGCGACCACATCAACCTCTTCCCCGAGCATCCGCTGCACGGCCGTAACTACAACGAGCTGGGCGTGCGTTTCCCCGACATGAGCGAGGCCTATTCGCATCGGCTTATTGCCAAGGCCCTCGAAATTGCCGAGAAGAACGACATCAAGGTACAGCAGGGTGTCTATGTGGGCACGCAAGGACCTACGTTCGAGACGCCGGCCGAGTATCGCTACTTCCGCATCATCGGTGGCGATGCCGTGGGCATGAGCACCGTGCCCGAGGTAATCGTGGCCCGTCATGCCGGTATCGAGGTATTTGCCGTGTCGGTCATCACCGACCTGGGCGTCGAGGGCATTGTGGAGAAGTGCTCGCACGAGGAGGTGCAGAAGGCCGCCGCTGCCGCTCAGCCCAAAATGACCTTCATCATGAAGGAACTGGTAGAACAATTTTAAGTATCAACCGATAAAAACAGAGCAAAGCCCATGAGCGTCGTGGGCTTTGCCGGCTATACCTATGGAAGAAAAACGAACCGAAATAGCTACGTTGGGCGAGTTTGGACTGATTGACCACCTGACGAAGCAGATACAACTCAAAAACGCCTCGTCGCTGAAAGGGGTGGGCGACGATGCCGCCGTGCTCGACTATGCGGGAAAGCGCGTGCTGGTCACCACCGACCTGCTGCTCGAGGGGGTTCACTTCGACCTCACCTACGTGCCCCTGAAACACCTGGGGTACAAATCGGCCGTAGTCAACTTCTCCGACATCTACGCCATGAACGGGACCCCGCGGCAGATAACCGTCTCGCTGGGCGTGTCGAAACGCTTCTCGGTCGAGAATCTCGAGGAGCTCTACGCCGGCATACAACTCGCCTGCGACATCTACGGAGTCGATCTGGTGGGCGGCGACACCTCGGCCTCGATGACCGGACTCACCATCAGCATCACCTGCATCGGCGAGGGCGACCCCGATAAGATTGTCTATCGCAACGGCGCCCGCGAGAACGACCTTATCTGTGTGAGCGGCGACCTGGGTGCCGCCTACATGGGGCTGCAACTGCTCGAGCGCGAGAAGCGCGTCTTTGCCGGCGAGACCGATTTCAAACCCGCATTCGAAGGTCACGAATACCTGCTCGAACGCCAGTTGAAACCCGAGGCCCGCAAAGACATTATCGAAGAGCTCGACAAGGCCGGAATCGTGCCCACCGCCATGATGGACGTCTCCGACGGCCTCTCCTCCGAGCTGCTCCACATCTGTTCGCAGAGCCATGTCGGGTGCCGCATCTACGAAGACCGCATCCCCATCGACTACCAGACGGCCACCATGGCCACCGAGTTCAACATGAACCTCGTCACCGCCGCCCTCAACGGAGGCGAAGACTACGAATTGCTCTTCACCGTACCCCTCGAGAAGCACGACACCGTCGCCGCCATCCCCGGCATTCGGGTGATAGGCCACATCACCAAACCCGACTTGGGCTGTTGCATGATTACCCGCGACGATGTCGAGATAACCCTGCGGGCTCAAGGTTGGAATTCGCTCGCCGAAGAGGAAGAGTAAGCCATACCGGCCGCTGTAAAATATACCCGGGAGAAGAGGCGAGATTAAAAACTTGCACTCTTCTCCCGATATATTTATGAGTCTGATAAACAAGGAGTCGGCTCGTTTGTGACTCCCTGTCACCACTTCATGGCTATGCTTTTCGATAGAAAAGTAAACGATAAATTTGGTAGATTCAAACAAATCCATTACCTTTGCACACGCAAAAATAAAGGTGCCATAGCTCAGATGGTAGAGCAAAGGACTGAAAATCCTTGTGTCCCCGGTTCGATTCCTGGTGGCACCACTTTGAAGAAAAGCAAAAGACAGTAAAATCCTGATTTCCAAGCGAAATCGGGATTTTTTGTTTTCCCCAGGCACGCAAAAAAACGGCAGAATGGCAAGACCAGTTCGAAAAGAGAATGATACATATTCTTTTGGAACTGGTCGAGTAAAGTATTGTGGTGACCGGTTTGTCTATAGCATTCAAGGACGGACTGCCTTGACCTCTCCCGGGGGTACCCCGAACTGACGCTTGAATGCACTGAAGAAGTGCGAGCGGTTCTTGAAACCTACCGCTACGTATACATCGGAGGGTTTGGTGTCGCCTTGGGCTAACAGCTCGTAGGCTTTTTCGAGGCGTTTGCGGATGAGCCATTTCTCGGGCGAGAGGTCGCTCACTTTGGCGAAGTCGCGCTTGAAGGTGGCGAGGCTACGCCCGGTGTAGGTGGCGAACTCGTCGAGTGTCATGTCTTGTGTGAAATTCACCTCCATGAAAGAGAGCAGGTCGATCTTCCACGATTCGTTGAAGTCGAACAACGTGGGGTAGAAGCGATCGTCCGTATCGAGCAGGCAATAGAGGGCCTCTTGCATCTTCAAGCGGATGATTTCGTCCTTTGGTTTGAGGTTGGCATCGGTGTAGGGGAGGAGCGACAGGAACAGGCTTTGCAGGGCTGGAGTCTGGGGCAGCAGGAGGGCCGATTCGCGGAATCGTTTCACCTCTTTAGATAGGGTCGTCTTGTCTAACGTGCTGAAGAAGTTGCGCAGGAAATTGCGCTCGAAACGGATGCTGATGGCTTTGTAGGGTGTGCCGCCGGCGGTGTGTTTCAGCAGTTTTACCTGGTGGTTCCGCTTGATGAAGACGTAGTTTCCTTTGCCTACCTTCAGGGTGTGTCCGTTGTCGTCGACCATCATCTCGCCCGAGTAGACGTAGATGAGGACGTGGACGGGCATGCGGTATTCCGACAGCATTTCGTGCGGCACGAAGCAGCTGTATACGATGTTCCAGTAGTTATAAACTTGCGACTCTTTTAGCATGACGGTGTAAATTTAAGTGTTTATCGTCGGGTGAACAAACTTTTCTCCTGGTCGTGTAGTTGGAAACGGCACAGACGTCTCTCGCCCGATGCCGGAACCTGCGCCGGTTACGGGGGTGTCTTGTTGTCAAGATGCAGTCTCGTTGTTTTGCAAATCAAGTCAACACTAAAAATGTGGTTATCGGGTTTGTTCTTATATTCTTATGATGGCCACGCCTGCTATCATGAGTGCCACGCCGGCAAGCTGGAGGTACGAAATCTGTTTCTGTACCGATCCCATCCAACCGTATTTTTCCATCAGAAGGCTAAGTAGCATCTGCCCGAGCAGCAGGGCCATGAAAAATGCGCCTGCTCCAATCTGTGGTATCAGCCATGAATTGCCAAACACGGCGATGGCACCGCATATACCGCCCAGCCACATCCACCACGGATTCTCTTTTTTGAAGGCCATGCGCATACGGCCCAGTTTGCCGCTCCCGATGCAGAAGACCGCAATCACAGTGGTTGCGATGAAAAACGACAGGGTGGATGCCTGTACTGCCGATTTTTGCGGCTCATTTGAGTCTCCTCTTTGGTGCCCTCCCAAGAGGGCATATAGGCCCGTCGAGGGAGTAGCAAAAGGGGAATCGGCTGATGGCTATCTTGTTTTATTCCCGTACCGATAAAGCGGGGGTGCGACCCCGTGTGGAGTGCGCACCCCGCTGTTGACTCGAACGAGGGCCCCCGGTAGAATGGGGGGCGTAAACAGGTAGGATAAGTGTAACATCCTCGAGTTCGAGTCGAGGTCCCCTCTGGACTCTTTTTTATGAATAGACGTAGCGTGAGTTGTCGCTCGGTCCCCTCTTTTGTTTAGCCTGTGTGCCGTGCCGGTTGTGACCGGGGTGGGCAGGTCGGGCCTGTTTTCTCAGTCGTTTGTTGATATAGAGGCGTGAGGTGGGTGTTTTCTATCTACCCCCGGCCGATTTTTATTTACCGGAATAGCGAAGGGGGGCAAAAGCGCAAACGGGGTGGCGCTTTATGCCGGGCCGAATCCTGTCGTCGTGACACAAAGATGATAAAAAGATGACCGATGGAAAAGTCGGTGAAAGGGGAGTGTATGAAATGGCGGCGGGGGTGTATGAAATGGACCTTCGCCTGGCATTTGATACAAGGGGTGCGGGGTGGTGCGGATTAGCGTTTGCGCCAGAGGATGTAGCTGGTGTTGGCGGGCATGCGGTACGACTTGCGGCCGAAGGTGTGGCGCTGCCCTTGGGCATCGGTGCTCCAGCCGTAGGAGAGGCTGCCTACCAGGTAGATGGCGTGGGTGACGCCGAGGTCCTCGAGGGCTTGGGCGAAGTCGTGGAACGACTCGTTCGAGAGGGTCTCGACGACCATGATTTCGCCGTTGCGGTCGCACAGCGAGCGGCGTATCGATTTGTTTTTGGGTTCGTTGTCGACCAGTTTGCCGTTGTCGACGAGCGGATATTGGCGGAAGAAGTAGCCGCCGGTCTCGGTGGCTCGCTCGAAGAGCGGGGAGTTTTCGGCCACGCCTACGGTGATGGTGTCGTGTATGATGGCACAGTAGCCGATTTTGGCTTTGCCCCAGGCCAAGGGTTCGCCCTTGAGCACGAAGGCGCCCACGATTTTACGGTTGTCGCGACGGATGTCGGCAGCCTGGGCTACGAAGATAATCGACGAATCCCGTTCGTTCAGTGCTCCTACCTGCAGCGAGGGGATGGCCCCGTGGGGGATATGGATGCGCAGCGGGATGTCGTTGATGGTGGTGTCGATTGTCTGGGTGTAGGGCGTGGCAAGGGTGTCGGGGCAGGAGCCCAGCCGGTCGACCACCCGGGGCTCGGGCACCGTGGTCGTGGAGGGTTGCTGCTCGAAGTAGGAGATGTTCTCTTCGTCGGTCTCGGGTGCCTCATTCCCGGGCGAGAGCAGCAGAAGCAGCGCAATGACCACCCCGATGAGGATAACGATGGCAATCACCCAGCGCAACCATCGGCTGTCGTTTTGGGGACCGTTGGGGGCCGTGGCTCCCGAGTCACCGATAATCCGTATTTCGTCGTCTCTGATATTGTCTTTGAAGTCTGTCATCTTTTATTCCCTTTCCGATTCAACGAGTTCTTTCAACTGTTTGAGCGCCTCGCGCGAGGGCGTCACCGTATATTTGTTCGAGCTGTTGTCCGACAAGATTAACTGCTGTTTGGGCAGGTTGATGTAGTAGATATATCTGCGGTTGATAATCAATTGTTTACCTATTCTGATGAAGGCTTTACCCGACGAACTGCCCAGTTGTTCGGCGATGAGTTTCTCGATTTGCCCCAACTGGTAGGTCACTAATCGGGCCTCCCCGTCGGCCAGAATCAAGGTAGAGTAGTTCCCGTCCGACGAGATATAGATGATGCGGTCTTGTGCGATGCGCACCAGATCGGTCGAAGTCGATATGATGAGGTAGTCAGACATCTCTCTTTCGTCGGGAACAAATGTAAAGAAGAAATCTTTTCGAGACAAACGAATCGGCCGCGAATGTATCAACCGCGGTGTGGAGTGTATGAAATGGCCCCTTAAGCGGACGAAATGGCCCGGAGCGGCCGCACTCCTCGATGCCGGGCTACTCGGCGGGGAGTAGCTCTACATCGACATAGAGGGGCAGGTGGTCCGATGCCTGGGTGACGTCGCCCGAGTGGAATCGGGTGGCGATTTGCGAGTCGGTCACCCGGCAGGGCACGCCGTTGTTCAGTTGCAATACGTAGTCGATGCACATCTTCGGCTCGCGCGACGAGTAAGTATTGCCTTCGACCGAGAGCACAGTCCAGTGCTGCTTGAGGGTCTGCAGGGTCGGTGAGTCGGGCTGTGCGTTCAGGTCGCCCAGCAGGAATACCGGCTTGTTGCTCTCGCCGTATCGTTCGGTAAAGATTCGGTTGATGTATTCGGCTTCACGCACCTGGGTCTCGGCCTGCAGGTCGAGGTGGGTAGAGGCTACAATGCAGTCGTCGAGTTCGACTACCGCCACGGTGCGAGGTTCGCCGCCCGGCGGCAAGGCGATGGTGTAGTGGTGGCCGATGCGGTTGCGGCACACCACCCCGATGCCGTACGATCCACCCCGGTAGGGCATGGCGGGGGCATAGGCATAGTGCCACTTCATGAGGCGGGCCAGACGGTCTATCTGGAAGATGCCGCCCGTGCGGGAGGTGCAGCTGTCGAGCTCTTGCAAGGCCACGGCGTCGGCATCGAGCTCCAGCATCATCCGGGCTATCGAGGCGTAGCTGCCCGAGGTGTATTTGGTGAATGCCCCCACGTTGTAGCTGACGAGCCGGATTGTGTTCGGGGCTTTGGGGTAGAGTGCGGTGGCATGAGGTTTACCGGGGTTCGCTTTGTGCACTTCTTGGGCCTGGCCCTGCAGCGGGAGAACGAGCAGCAGAGCCAGCAGGAAGGCCATCCGTATATCGGTTGTTTTCATGGTTGTACGGGTAGGGGGTTAATAGTTCGACATGTCGGTGACGGCTGTGGGGCAGAGTATGGCGGCGTGGGCGGCGTGCTGGGCAATGGCGGCCTGTTGCTCGGTAACTCCGTCGGGGCGATAGGCGATGCCAATCGACGATTCGCCGAAGAAGGTCTCGAACCAGGCACAGGCAGCCGTGTAGCGGCCATACTTCAGATTCAGGTGGTAGCCGTCGCGGCAGAGGGTGTCGCCCAGGCTGCTGCTGCGGGCATTCTGTATGGCGGTGCCGGTGGGGATAACGATGGTTATGTGCTGACGCTTGGCCACCTGGTCGTAGGAGAATACCACGTCGTCGTACATGGCCTGCTGGTTCTTACCATAGCGGAAGAATCCCGGGTGTGTCGAGTTCTTGGCGTAGGCCCAGGTCTGCTGCAGGGCATATTGTACGTGGGGGTTGGTCGCATGGGCACGAACGTAGTCCATGAGTTCGGCCAGGTCGGGGAAGTAGGTGCTGTACTGCCCGGCCAGGGAGCTCACCTGCTGGAATACGATGTAGTCCCACTCCTCGTCTTTTAGGGCTTCGAGTAGGGTTGTGCCACGTTCTTCGGAGTATTGACCGTCGACATTTTTGCGGTAGCGATAGGCGGGGCGGTCGTGGCGGGCGTTGTCGAGGTGGCGCTCGATGGAGCATCCGCCTATGTAGGTGTTGGCCACGATGATATGTTTCCCGGCCGAGCGGGCTACCTCGTCGAGGTACTCGATGCCGTCATCGGCAAAGCTGTTGCCGATGGCCAGTATCTTTACGGTGTCGTTTTGAGCCTGAAGTGCTGCCGACAGGAGCAGGCACAAGGCGAGCAGAAGGGTGTGTTTGGTTTTCATAAGTGATGAATGTGTTTTATTGGATTTCGGGGAGCCAAATTACACAATTTTTTTGTCACGACGATACAAATGGACCCAATTTTTGAACCGAAAAAAGCGCGGCGTACCGGAGTGAGAGTCGTTGTCTTGCGGGTGCGGGCGAGTGCGATTACGCATTATCCTAGCGTAATCGAATAGCGGCCGTGACGCAGGTCTTTGATAATCTCGAGGACCAGTTGCAGAATCTGGGGAATGGCTCTCCTGATTTCGGGCGAGAGGTGCATGCCCAGACTATGGCAGTTGCGCACGCTCACGGCCAGCAGTTCGATTTGCGGAGCCTCACCCAGGAGCAGCATGGCGTCGATCATCTCTTTCAGTCCTATTTCGTGGGCGCTCAGCAGGGGCGGGTAGTCGCGGGAATATCGGGGAGAGAGTCTTCGTATGGTCCCGACCGGACGGTTGTCGAGGGCTGCATCTACGAGAATGATGCGAGGATAGCTTTGCAACGTCTCCAGCAGGGCCAGTCCCCCGGTCCCCCCGTCGAGGACATCGACGCCGCGAGGCATCTCCATTTGGCTGAGGGTATGTACGATGTGTATGCCTATCCCCTCGTCGTTGAGCACGAGGTTTCCTATCCCCAGCACGAGGATAGGTTCGCTGTCGGGGGCCGTTTGGCGGGGCCTATTTTCGTTTCGTTTCATGGCTTATCTCTTCTTTTTGTCGGTGTATCTGTTGTTGCTGGTTTTGCTCGGTTTCATACTCCTCGGCCAAATCTTCCCGGATGAACTTCCACCCGCCGATAATCGACGAGGCGATGCCGTTGCGCTCGATGTAGTCGTGGTAGAAGACCAGATAGATGTGTGCTATGGAGAAGAGGATAAAGGCCCACATGGCCAGGTGGTGAATCTGCCGCACGACGAAGAATCCGCCGCATAGTTGGAGTATCCACGAGAAGAAGGGCTCCATCACGTTGTTGGTCGATACGCAGAACATGGCCAGACCGGTGACAGTCTGGATGATAAACAGCACGAATACCCCGAAGTAGGTAAAGGCGGCCAGGCTGTTGTGTCCGATGTCGTAGAGGGGTTTGGGCGAGAGTAGCAGCACGTCGACCTTGGTCGTGTCGCGTATGCCCCGCCACTGCTTTCGGGTGAGGGGCAGGTAGTTGTTCCAGCGTGCAAACGAGTTGCCGGCAAAGGCCCAGTAGAGGCGTACGAGAAAGTTGAGGATAAAGACAAAGGCGGCTACGAAATGGATAAACCGTACCCAGCCAAACCAGTAGTTGGCCTCGGGGGGCGTGGCGTGCTGGATGGCCGGTGGATTGCCTATGAGGTAACCGGTCACACACAGTACGACAATGGCGACTGCATTGGCCCAGTGGAAGATACGCACGGGTAACTCCCAGACGTATATCTCGCGTAAGGATTTTCGACGGCTTATCATAACAGTTTCTTTTTTTTGAGGTTATCGTTATATCAGTTCACAGCGGTGTATGTGTTCGCCCCGCTCGTCGTAGAGATGTACGGCGCAGGCCATACAAGGGTCGAACGAGTGTATGGTGCGTATGATTTCGAGCGGAGTTTGCGGGTCGGCGACCGGGGTGCCGATGAGCGAAGCCTCGAAGGCCGACCGTTGGCCGCGAGTATCGCGGGGCGAAGCGTTCCAGGTGGTGGGCACAATCATCTGGTAGTTCGACACTTTGCCATCCTTGATGTTTACATAGTGGGCCAGCGAGCCGCGGGGAGCCTCGGTGAGGCCTACGCCCTGTGCCGTCTCGGGCCAGGTGCGGGGTTCCCACTTGACCCCGTTGAACATGCGGTAGTCGCCGTTCTTGATATTTTGCAGCAGGGCAGTGTAGAAGTCGGTTTGCCAGTCGGCCAGCAGACTGGCTTCGATGGCTCGGGCCAGGGTGCGACCTGCGGTGGAGTACATGGCTTCGTAGCCGACTCCCAGCTGGTCGAGACATCGGGTGGTGATGGCTCGGTAGGTTTCGTCGCCGCAGGCGTGTGCCACGATGTTGCGGGCCAGGGGACCTGTCTCCATGGGCATGCCTTTGTAGCGGGGGGTTTTTATCCAGCTGTAAGGCTGGTCGCGATCGAGGTACTGGTAGGGGGGGGTGGCTCCGGTGTAGTCGAGATGCGTTTCGCCTACCGAGGGGTGCAGGCCCACCTCCTTGCCCTGCGAATAGGAGTACCACGAGTTGTTCACAAACTCGAGCAGACCGTCCATGGCCCAAGGGTCGAACTCGACAACCCGCGACAGGTCACGGTCGACGACGATACCTCGGGGGCTCTTGTAGGTCGACAATTCGCCGTAGTGCCCCATGGGGTAGTCGCCGTAGGCGATGTAGTTGTGCAGGCCTCCACCGATGCGGGTCCACTCGGGATAGTAGGAGAGGATGGCCAGCACGTCGGGCAGGTATACCTGTTGCACGAAGGTCTGAGTGCGTTCGATAATCTGGGCTACGTAGTTGAGCCGCTCCATGTTGAGGGCGTTGGGGTCGTTGATGTTGATGGCACAGGCCATACCTCCCACCAGGAAGTTGGGGTGCGGGTTCTTTCCGCCGAAGATAGTCTGTATCTTCACCATCTCCTTTTGCACGTCGAGAGCCTCGAGATAGTGAGCCAGAGCCACGAGGTTGACCTCGGGCGGCAGTTTGTAGGCGGGGTGTCCCCAGTAGCCGTTGGAGAAGATGCTGAAGCGGCTTGTCTCGATGAACCGCTCGATGCGTTCCTGTATCTCGACAAAGTAACCTATCGAGTTCTTGGGCCAGGGCGAGAGGCTTTGGGCCACCTCGGCCGCTTTGCGGGGATCGGCTTTCAAGGCCGACATCACATCGACCCAGTCGAGAGCCTGTAACTGGTAGAAGTGGGTCACATGGTCCTGTATGGTTACGGCCGACTGCATGAGGTTGCGCACCTGCTCGGCATTGGGGGGCACGACGATGCCGAGGGCATTCTCGACCGCTCGTACCGAACAGAGCGAGTGTATCGAGGTGCATACGCCGCACACGCGCCCTACATAGGCCCACACGTCGCGGGGGTCGCGGTCTTTGACAATAATCTCGATGCCGCGTATCATGGTGCCCGAGCTGAAGGCGTCGGTGATGACGCCCCCTTCGATGTCGGCCTCGATGCGCAGGTGGCCTTCGATTCGGGTGATGGGATCTACAACAATTCGTTTGGTCATGGTTCGGTGTTTTTAGCGGTTAGTCTTTCTCCTGTTCCAGGTGGTGCGCCTTCCGTTCGAGAGTTCTCTCCTGTTGCTCGATTTGCCGTTCGTCGGCGGCGAAAGCCTCGCGGTTGGGTTCGTCGTTGTCCATCTGGTTTTTAATGAGTTTACGTTTCTGTATATTGGTTACAACGGCATGAGCCGCCACACCGGCCGCAGCTACGGCGGTGAGCCCCAGTCCTATCTGGTCGGCTGTGGCTTCGATGCCGAATCCGTTGACATCGGGCAGGTGGTGATACAGGGGTTCGGCATCCCAGAATCCGGGTTCGGCACAACCGATGCAGCCGTGTCCCGACTGGATGGGATAGCTTACCCCCTCGTTCCATTTGATGACGGCACACGAGTTGAAGGTGTTGGGGCCCTTGCACCCCATCTTGTAGAGGCAATACCCCTTCTTGGCATTCTCGTCGTCGAAGGCTTCGACAAAGAGTCCGGCATCGAAGGCCGGCCGGCGGTAACAGGTGTCGTGTATGCGGCGTCCGTAGAAGGTGACGGGTCGCCCCATGGCATCGAGTTCGGGCAGTCGGTCGAAGGTGAGGATGTAGGTGATGACCCCGGCCATGACATCGGCGATGGGCGGACAGCCCTGCACGTTGATGACCGGTTTGCCCGATATGATTTTATGCACGGGTTTCGTATCGGTGGGATTGGGATAGGCACCCTGCACGCAGCCCGACGAGGCACAGTTGCCCCAGGCGATGATGGCGCTCGCTCCTTGGGCGGCCTCGTCGAAAATCTCTTTGGCCGAACGGCCGGCAATGGTGCAGTAGCCGGGATTGCCCAAGGGTATGGAACCTTCGACAATCATAATGTATTTGCCCCAGTTGGCTTTCATGGAGCGGTCGCGCACGGCTTCGGCCTGGAAGCCGCTGGCCGCCATGAGGGTGTCGGAGTAGTCGAGCGAAATCATCTCGAGCAGAATTTGCCCCACGAGCGGATGCGACGAGCGCAGAAACGACTCGCTGCAGCAGGTGCACTCCTGAAAGTGAAACCAGAGTACCGGTTTGCGGGGCTTGGACTGCAGGGCATCGACCACCTGGGCCAGACCGCTTTGCTGCAGTCCCAGCATGGCTCCCATGATGCCGCAGAATTTGAGAAACTGGCGGCGGGTATAACCCTTCGCCTTCAGCTCTTGGTAGAATGTTTTTTCTTTTCCCATGACAGATAGGTGTTTGGTCGTTTCAGCAAATGCGCGGCAGTTGCTCACCGCTCAGCATATCGAGAACCCGGGTTTGCCCCAGGGCAAGTTGCAGTAGTACTTCGGGCCGACGGTCGTCGGTCACGTGGCCGATGAGGCGGGCCTCCTTCCCGTGCGGGTCGTTGTGGATGAGGCGCAGGGCCTGTTCGCTATACTCGTCGGGCAGGAATACGAGCAGAATGCCTTCGTTGGCCACATAAAGGGGATCGAGCCCCAGCAGGTCGCAGGCCGCCCGTACCGACGGGGCAATGGGCAGAGCCTCTTCGTCGAGGGTGATGGTTACGCCGGCCCCCTCGGCTATCTCGTTGAGGGTGCTCGACAGGCCTCCCCGGGTGGGGTCGCGCAGCATGTGCACGTCGGGGACTCCGGCCAGCAGGTTCGACACGATGTGGGTGAGGGCGGCCGTGTCGCTCTCGATGGTCGTCTCGAATCCCAGATTTTCGCGCGTGGAGAGAATCGACACCCCGTGATTGCCTATCGGGCCGGTCACGATTATGGCATCGTCTTTCTTCACTCGGTGAAGGCCTATTTCGATATTGCCGGGTACGACGCCTATGCCCGAGGTGTTGATGTAGAGTCCGTCGCATTTGCCATGCTCCACCACTTTGGTGTCGCCGGTGACAATCGACACTCCGGCTCGTAAGGCAGCCTGGTGCATGGCTTCCACGACTTTCCGCAGAGTGTCGAGGGGCAATCCCTCTTCCAGGATGAAGGCGGCCGAGAGGTAGAGCGGCGTCGCTCCACAGCAGAGCAGGTCGTTTACCGTGCCGTTTACGGCCAGGTCGCCAATGTTACCTCCGGGGAAAAAGAGGGGCGACACCACAAACGAGTCGGTGGTGAACGCTATGCGAGGTGAGGCGATGGTGAGGGTGGCTCCGTCGTGAGCCTGCTCGAGCCAGCGGTTGGCAAAGGCCGGATAGAAGAGGGTCTCGATGAGCCGGCCGGTCATGCGTCCGCCCCCGCCGTGAGCCAGGGTAATGCAGTCGTTGGGCTGCGTGGGTAGAGGGCAATCGGGTATATTCATATTCTTCTTTTTTTTAAGCGGTTCGGTAGCGGTAAAATGCGGCGCAGGCACCTTCGCTCGATACCATCGAGGGGCCCAGCGGGGAGTCGGGGGTGCAGCCTCGACCGAAGAGCGGACATTCGCAGGGCGAAATCTGTCCCTTCATGATTTCTCCGGCCCGGCAGGGCGAGGTGTCGGCAGAGTTTTGTATCGCACAGTGAAAACGGTTTCGTGCCTCATATTGTTCATAGGCTGGGCGCAGTTTCAACCCGCTGCCGGCAATGGTTCCCAACCCTCGCCAACGGGCATCGCAAGGGGTAAAATAGCGGGTTGTCTCGCGGCGGGCACGCACGTTGCCCTGAGGGGCGACAGCCCGAGGGTAGGCGTTGACGACCCGGGTCTCTCTCCGGGCCCGGAGTTGTACGGCCCGGTAGATGCCGTAGAGCAGATCGGCCGGTTCGAAGCCGGTAACGACGATGGGACGTCCCGTCTGCCGGGCCAGTTGCCGGTACTCTTCGAGGCCGGTAATCGAGCAGACGTGTCCGGCCGCGAGCAGGGCGTCGATACGGCATTCGGGATCGCGGGCCAGCTGTTCGATTGCAGCGGGCAGGGTGAAGAGCGAAGTGAGCAGCGAGAGGTTATCACGTCTGTCGGCGATGGTTTCACTCAGCAGCAGGGTGTAGAGCGGGGTAGTGGTCTCGAAGCCGACAGCCAGAAATACCACTTGTCGGTGCCGGTTCTCGCGGGCAATCTTCAGAGCGTCGAGCGGTGAGTAGACGATGCGGATGTCGTGCCCTTCGGTACGCAGATGTTGCAGGCTGATGCCCTCGGTATCGGGCACACGCATCATGTCGCCGAAGGTGCAGAGTATCGTGTCGGGCATGCGGGCTATGGCCAGCGCCTGAGCTACAGTCTCGGCCGGGGTGACACATACGGGGCAGCCCGGGCCGTGAATCATCCGTACGGTATCGGGCAACAGCTCTTCGATGCGGTAGCGCGACAGGGCATAGGTCTGTCCGCCGCACACCTCCATGATGCGGATCGGCTGTACGGCCTCCTGCCGGATGGCCCGAAGCAGGGCAGTGAGGTTGCGGGGATCCCGGAAGGGGCTGTCATACCACATGGCTCTCGGGGTTCAGGTGACGGGCCAGTGTTTCGAAGTCGGCCAAGGTGGCTTCGGCCTCCTCCCGGTCGAGCCGGGCAATGGCCATACCGGCGTGGGCCAGGATGTAGTCGCCTGTCGAGACGTCGGTATATTGAATGCAAATCTCTTTGTACACGCCGCCGAAATCGACGGTTGCCATACGCAGGGTGGGTGAGTTGTCGATGGCGACAATCTTCCCGGGAATAGCCAGACACATGTTCGTTCGTTTTTTCGAGTATGCCCCATGAACAACTTACCGGCCTCGATTGTTTAAGGAGGAGTCTGAAAAAAACATTTGCAGATGAATCAGTATCACATACATGTCAGGGGGCTTGTACAGGGTGTGGGATTCCGCCCCTGCGTCTATCGCCTGGCTACCGAAATGGGTTTACACGGCTATGTAGATAACAGCAACGACGGTGTACTCGTTGTATTGCAGGCGACCGAGGAGCAGAAAGATTGTTTCGTGAGGGCGTTGCCCGAAGCGGCTCCGGCAGTCGCTACCATCGAGCGAATCGATGTCGAGACTCTTCCGGCTACTACGACGTACGATTGCTTCGAGATTGCTCCCAGTCGCAGCGACGGCAACGAGATTACCCGCATTAGCCCCGATATAGCCATCTGTCCCGAGTGTTTGCAAGACCGTCGTCGACAGCCCCACCGTATCGATTACCCCTTTATCAACTGTACTCACTGCGGACCCCGCTTTACTATCATCAAGGCTCTGCCCTACGACCGTGGGGTGACCACCATGAGCGACTTCGAACTGTGCGACACCTGTCGCCGCGAATATGCCGATGTGAGCGACCGCCGGTTTCACGCCCAGCCTATTGCCTGCAATCGTTGTGGCCCCGTGTATACGCTGCGCGACTCGAGCGGAGAGCTGGAGCGCGACTACCGTCGTCTGGTAGAGCGTGTGGCATCGACCCTGTCGGGCGGTGGACTGGTTGCCCTGAAGAGCATGGGCGGGTACAACTTGTTGTGCGATGCCGACAATGCGCAGGCGGTGGCCCGCCTGCGCAAGTTGAAGGGGAGGTACGCCAAACCGTTGGCCGTGATGTATCGCGACGAGGCTACCGCCACCGACGACCTGGCCCTCACCGACGAGGAGCGTCGGGCCCTGACTTCGTGGCGCCGTCCCATCGTCGTGTCGCACGAACGGGCTCACCATGCCTCCTGGCTCAACGAGGGGTATCGCTCATTGGGAGCACTTTTGCCCTATATGGCCATTCATTACGACCTGTTCGAGGCGGCCCCCCGGTTGCGGCGTATGGTTGTTACCAGTGCCAACCTGAGCGGAAATCCTATTGTCATTGCCGATGGTGAGGCTCATGACCAGTTCGACTCGCAAGTAGAACTGGTGGTGTCGTACAATCGCGAGATTTACAACCGGATAGACGATTCGGTGGTGTGCGAGTATGACGGCTTGTGCCGTCCCGTGCGTCGGGCCCGGGGGTATACGCCCGAACCGTTGCACAACCTGCAACCCACCGAAGGCATTCTGGCCGTGGGGGCCGAGCAGGTTTCGAGTTTTGCCGTGGGCAAACACGACGATATTCTGCTGGGGCAGTACATTGGCGAGTTGTCTTGTCGCGAGAATCTTGCCTTTTTCGAAGAGTCGTTTTCGCATTTTGCCACGCTGTTTCGTTTCACACCCCACTGTGTGGTGTGCGACCTGCACCCCGACTATGCGGCTACGATGTGGGGCGAACGGTATGCCGCCGAGCAGCATATACCCCTCTATCGGGTACAACACCACCACGCTCATGCCGTGGCCGTGATGGTCGAGTATGACCTCGAGGGCGAGGTGTTGGCCTTGTGTCTCGACGGCACGGGTTATGGCGACGACTGTACGATTTGGGGCGGGGAGCTGTTGCGCTGCTCGCGTACCCGATACCGCCGTCTTTCGCATCAGCCCTATTTGCCTATGCCGGGAGGCGATGTGGCTGCCCGTGAACCGTGGCGCATGGCCGTGTCGCTGCTCTATTCGCTCTACGGCGAGGCGATGCCTTTGCCTCCCGATTTCGTGGAACGGGTAGGAGCCGACCGTATCAAACTGATAAGTCGCCTGATAGCCCGCCGTATCAACACCCCGCTGAGTTCGGGTGCGGGCCGGCTCTTCGATGCCGTGGCTTCGCTTCTGGGGGTAGCCGATTACAACCGCTATCAGGCCGAGGCTCCGCAGAAGCTGGAGCAGTTGGCCGACGAGTCGGTGACGAAGGTCTATCCCTTCGACCATAATAATCCTCTCGATATCTCGTGGCTGGTGGTGGCTATGGTGAACGACCTGCGTAACGGCGTATCCCGGGGTGAGATAGCCATGGCCTTTCACAACACCTACGCCGCCATGTGGTGTGCCGAGGTGGCCCGGCAGGCTGCCCGGCAGAAACTGTCGCGGGTGGTTCTCTCGGGAGGTGTTTTACAAAACAGGCTCTTGACCAATCGGCTGATGGCCCTGTTGCGTCAAGTAGGGTTGCAGCCCTATTTGCCGGCTCTCGTGCCATGCAACGATGCCGGTATTGCCGTGGGGCAGATGGCTGTCGCTGCGGCGTGGCTGGAGCGGAGTGCGATTTTGAAAACCGATTGAAGAGGGTGACGTTATGCACGAATTGTCGTTGGCTTGCAGTGTGGTCGAGTTGGTCGGTAGCGAGTTGTGCCGGCATGGCGGCGGTACGCTACGAACCGTCGAGGTGACGGTGGGCGAGCTGTCGGGGGTCGATAGTGAGGCTTTTGCCTATGCCCTGCAGATGGTACTCGATCGCAGTGACTATGCCGGTGCCCGGGTGGCACTCACCCGGGTGTCGCCCCGTTCGCGATGCCGGGCTTGCGGTGCTGTTTTCGCTCCCGCATCGCTCTATGCGCCTTGTCCGCAATGCGGTGGCTACGATACCCGGTTGGAGGCCGGGCAAGAGTTTCGCCTCACGTCGTTGACGGTCGAGTCTGATGAAGATAAACCTTAAAAACAAAACAATAAAACTATGTGTACCACTTGTGGTTGTGGCCATCGGGAGATGAGCCACGAAGAGATGCACCGTCGGGGGTTGCCTCATGGGCACGACACGGCGGTCGATATTGCCGTAGAGCAGGATATATTGAGTGACAACAATCGGGTGGCCCGGCAAAATCGGGCTCGCTGGAGTTCGATGGGGTGTGTGGCCATCAATCTGGTCAGTTCGCCGGGATCGGGCAAGACCGCATTGCTGGAACAGACCCTCGTCCGTCTGGACGAGCGGGGATTCCGGCGAGTGGCTGTTATCGAGGGCGACCAACATACCGACAACGATGCCGGCCGTATCCGTCGATTGGGTGTTCCCGCCGTCCAAATCAATACCCACAACGGTTGTCACCTCGATGCCCGCATGGTGGCCGAGGCGTTCGACGAGCTGCAAGTCTCCGACTCGCTGCTCTTTATCGAGAATGTAGGTAATCTGGTCTGCCCCGCCATGTTCGATTTGGGTGAGCATCTGCGGGTTGTCTTGCTGAGTGTAACCGAGGGCGACGACAAGCCGCTGAAGTATCCCTATATGTTTGCTGGGGCCGACATCTGTGTAATCAACAAGATCGATTTGTTGCCCTATGTCGATAGTCGTATAGACCGGCTGAAAGAGAATGCCTTGAAAATCAACGCAGATATTCGGTTTTTTGAAACATCGGCCACTCGAGGAACGGGGCTCGACGCGTGGTGCGACTACCTTGGCTCGTGTCTCGAGAGAAAGGAGGCAATATGAATTTCTTCGACGAGATGGCCGGCGTGTGGGACCGCACCAGTCGCCCCGATGCCGCAAAAATAGCGTCGTTGCTGTCGCTCTTGAGGCTTTCGCAGGGCGAGACGGTGCTCGATGTAGGTACGGGTACAGGTGTGATGATACCCTATATTCGTGAACGGGTAGGCTCCTATGTGCCGATTGTGGCCGTAGACAGTTCGGCCAAGATGTTGCATGAGGCTTCGTTGCGCTATGCCGGCGAAGGTGTACATTTTATTCAGGCCGATGTGGAGCGTGACCGGTTGGCCGGTCGCTTCGATGCCATTCTGCTCTATTCGGTTTTTCCACATTTTCGTTATCCGGTCGACACGATAGCCCGGTTGGTAACCGACAATCTGCGTTGCGGCGGGCGTCTGCTCATTGCTCATGCGCAAGGGCGTCGACATCTCAACCAGATACACGAGCGACTCGTCTCGCAGGTCTTTTCGCGCAAGCTACTCCCCGTAGCCGAGCAGGTCGAGCAGTTTACCCGGGTGGGACTCACGGTCACCTCGTTCGATGAGACCGACGAGAGCTATCATATCCTGTTGCAACGGGTGGGAGTAGGAGATGAGTTGAGTGTCTCGGTGGCCGAGGCTATTTATGAGTAGGTCCGTTAGGTTTGCTGGCTCGCAATATCTCCCGCTTGCCGTGGGGTGGGCCCGGCAGTCGCTCGACGGTGAAGCCGATGGACTGCAACCGTCGCCTGATTTCGCCCTTGGCGCAGTAGGTGGTGAGTATGCCGCCGGGAGCCAGATGGTCGTAGAGGGTGCGGAATATCGACTCGCTCCACATCTCGGGCTGTTTCTCGGGGGCGAAGGCGTCGAAGTAGACCACGTCGTAGAGCCCATCGACCGGGGTGCGGGTGAGGTCGGCGTGACGTTTGAGCAGGGTGAAGTTCGGAGCAATTTCGACCGGGCGGTCCCACTCGCAGCGGTGCAGCCGGGCAAAGGCCGGGCTCTGTTGCGGGGCGATGCGGGCGGGATAGTCGAGTCGGTCGGCAACCTCGGGGTCGAGCGGATAGAGCTCAAATGCGGTGTAGCGGATGTGCAATCCTCGCTCCTGGGCCTCGAGCAGGGTGAGCCAGGCATTCAGGCCGGTGCCGAATCCCACCTCGAGCAGGTCGATATTGCGTTTGTCCCGGGCCCGCAGAGCCATGTCGATGTAGACGTGGCGCGCCTCGGTCAGGGCCCCTTTGGTCGAGTGGTAGTGCTCGTCCAGCCCGGGCAGGTAGAGGGTAGGCACCCCGTCGTCGGTCGTTTGTATGACTATCGTGTCGCTCATCGGTCGGTTGTGTACAGATGTGGAACAAAAGTAAGACAATCTTTCCGATAAAGCGAGCCGGAGAAAAAAAAATTAGGTAGTGTAAAAATTTAAAACAAATGTAATATCCTGTCTATCTTCGACCAGCTATCTTTGTAGCTGACAATCATACAGCGAGTTTTCGCCCTCGCTTTGTCTCGAAGGGTATCGACCGATGCTCTCTTGAACATAGACAGTGTTAAATATCTATACAATACGACGATGAAAAATTCCTTTTTTAGCCGATTCACCCCCAAAGAACCCAAGTTTTTCCCTTTGTTGAAACAGTTGTCCGAGGTGCTGGTTGCCTCGTCGGCCGTACTGGTGGAGAGTATGGACCACGACAAATCCGACGAGCGCGATGCCTACTACAAACGTATCAAAGACCTGGAGCGTGAGGGCGACCGCCTGGCGCATCGTATCTTCGACGAACTGGGTACCACCTTCATTACCCCCTTCGACCGGGAGGACATACAGGCGTTGGCTTCGCACATGGACGATGTAATCGACGGCATAAACAGTTGCGCCAAACGTATCTCGATTTACAATCCGCATGCCATTGGGGCAACCGGCAAGGAGTTGAGCCTGCTGGTACAGCAGGAGGCCGATTGCATCTGCAAGGCGATGGACGAGCTCGAGCGTTTCCGCAAGAACCCCACCCGGTTGCGCGAGTACTGCTCCCGGTTGCACGACATCGAGAACCAGGCCGACGATGTGTATGAACTCTTCATCAAACGGTTGTTCGAGGAGGAGAAAGATTGCATCGAACTGATCAAGGTGAAAGAGATCATGCAGATACTCGAGAAGACTACCGACTCGGCCGAGCATGTGGGCAAGGTGTTGCGGACGTTGATTGTGAAATATGCCTAACGACCGGGTGCCATGGAGTTGCTGATTATTATCATAGTTCTGGCGCTGTTGTTCGACTTTATCAACGGCTTTCACGATGCCGCCAACTCGATAGCGACCATCGTATCGACCAAGGTGCTCACCCCCTTTCAGGCGGTGTTGTGGGCGGCCTTCTTCAACTTTGTTGCCTTCTTCATAGCCAAGTACATCATCGGCGGATTCGGTATTGCCAACACCGTGTCCAAGACGGTAGTCGAGGAGTTTATCACCCTGCCTATCATTCTGTCGGGTGTCATTGCCGCCATCATCTGGAACCTCTTCACCTGGTGGAAAGGCATCCCCTCCTCGTCGTCGCATACCCTTATCGGCGGCTTTGCCGGGGCGGCCATCATGGCCAGCGGCTTCGGGGCCATACAGCTCAACATCATTCTCAAGATAGCTGCCTTCATCTTTCTGGCTCCCTTTATCGGTATGGTGGTAGCTTTCGGCTTCACGATACTGGTGTTGCATATTTGCCGCCGGGCCAATCCGCACAAGGCCGAGGTGTGGTTCAAGCGGTTGCAGCTGGTCTCGTCGGCCATGTTCAGCATAGGCCACGGCCTGAACGACTCGCAGAAGGTGATGGGTATTATCGCCGCCGCCCTCATTGCGGCTCACTCGCTGGGGCTGGGTGCGGGTATCGACAGCATAGCCGACCTGCCCAACTGGGTAGCCTTCTCGTGCTTCACGGCCATCTCGCTGGGTACCATGTCGGGCGGTTGGAAGATTGTCAAGACCATGGGTACCAAGATTACCAAGGTGACCCCGCTCGAAGGGGTGGTAGCCGAAACGGCCGGAGCCTTTACCCTCTACCTGACCGAGTTCCTGAAGATTCCGGTGAGCACGACCCATACCATCACGGGTGCCATCATCGGCGTGGGTGCCACCAAGCGGCTCTCGGCCGTGCGTTGGGGTGTGACCAAGGACCTGTGGGTGGCCTGGATTCTCACCATCCCGGTGAGCGCCCTGCTGGCCGCCGGCATCTATTGGGTGGTCTCTCTCTTTGTGTAGTGGCAAATATTGCAGATATTCGAATATAAATTTACAATTTGAATAAAAAGTTGGAAAATAATTTGCATTTTGTTTTTAAAGCGCTATATTTGTCGTGAATTATAATTGAGCATTATGTTGTTTCTATCGTTGCATCATCACCATCATTTGCATATTCCTCGCAGAGGGGTACGGTGAGTCGTGCATGTAGAAATGGCATGGAGAATATTTATATAGGCTTACCGTAGTTGCGGTAAGCCTTTTTTCTTTTAAAAAAGAGTTGAAGCATGTTGCGAATTGCCATTCAGTCGAAGGGGCGCCTCTATGAAGAGTCGATGGCCCTGTTGGAAGAGGCCGGCATCAAGTTGCCGGGCGGAAAGCGAACCCTGTTGGTCTCGGCGCGGAACTTCCCGGTCGAGGTGTTGTTTTTGCGAGACGACGATATACCCGAGTCGGTCGCCTCGGGGGTAGCCGATGTAGGTATCGTGGGTTTGAACGAGGTGTTGGAGAAACGCTGTCCCGTAGGGGTGCTCAAGAAGTTGGGCTTTGGACGATGCCGCCTTTCGCTGGCTATCCCGCAGGACGTGGACTACCCGGGCCTCGGTTGGTTTTCGGGGCGCAAGATAGCCACCTCGTATCCCGGTATCCTCTCCGATTTTCTGCACCGCAACGGCATCGAGGCCGATATTCACGTGATAGCCGGGTCGGTCGAGATTGCCCCCGGCATTCGCCTGGCCGATGCTATTTTCGATATAGTGAGCTCGGGCAGTACGCTGGTGAGCAACCGGCTGAAGGAGGTAGAGCAGGTGGTCGAGTCGGAGGCGGTGCTTATCGGTACCGATTCGCTGTCGGACGAAAAACAGGAGATTCTCGACGAGCTCCTCTTCCGTTTCGAGTCGGTGCAGGCGGCCGATGGCAAGAAGTATATCCTGATGAATGTGCCGCAAACGCGGCTGGCCGACGTGCTTGCCGTGTTGCCGGGCATCAAGAGCCCCACGGTCATGCCTTTGGCCGATCCGGCTTGGTGCTCGGTGCATACGGTACTCGACGAGAAGCGCTTTTGGGAGATAATCAACCGTTTGAAGGGCGCCGGTGCCGAAGGTATCGTGGTGCTCGATATTGAAAAGATGATTTTGTAGTATGGCAGTAAAGATATATGACAACCCGCCCCGCGAGCAGTGGGCGGAGATTGTGGCCCGGCCGAAGATTGACCTGGCCGACTTGTCGCGTACCGTGGCCGAGGTGTTGGAGGCGGTGCGGGTCGAAGGCGACGAAGCGTTGCGGCGTTACGAGCGCCGGTTCGACGGGGTGGAGTTAGCCGGTTTTCAGGTAACTCCCGATGAAATCGAGGCGGCGTCGGCCGCCGTGTCGCCCGAGTTGAAAGCGGCCATCGGGCAGGCTATCGACAACATTACGAAGTTTCACGCCTCGCAGGCCGTGGCCGTGCACAAGGTCGAGACTACACCCGGGGTATGGTGCTGGCAGAAGGCCGAAGGCATCGAACGGGTGGGCATCTATGTGCCGGGGGGTACGGCGCCCCTCTTCTCGACGGTGCTGATGCTGGCCATTCCCGCCCGGTTGGCCGGTTGCCGCGAGGTGGTGATGTGTACGCCGCCGGGACGCGATGGACGCGTTGCCCCGGCTATCCTCTATGCCGCTCGTGCTACGGGGGTAGACCGCATTTTCAAACTGGGGGGTGTGCAGGCCATCGGGGCCCTGGCTTTCGGTACGGCCAGCGTGCCTGCGGTGAGCAAGATTTTCGGGCCGGGCAACCGCTATGTGATGGCGGCCAAGCAACAGGTGCAGATGCAAGGCGTGGCTATCGACATGCCGGCCGGACCGTCGGAGGTGATGGTGGTGGCCGATGCCGGGGCCGACCTCCGTTTCGTGGCGGCCGATTTTCTGTCGCAGGCCGAGCACGGGGCCGACAGCCAGTCGGTACTGGTGACGTCGTGTCGCGACCTGGCCGACCGTTTGCCGGACGAAATCGAGCGCCAGGCTTCCCGGCTTCCCCGGTACGAATGGATAGCCAAGTCGCTTGCCCACAGCTCGATTGTGTTGCTCGACGACGACCGGGAGCAGCTCGACCTGGTCAATGCCTATGCCCCCGAGCACCTGATTGTGCACCGGGCCGATGCCGAGGCGTGGGCCGCGGGTGTGGTCAATACCGGCTCGGTATTTCTGGGCTATTACTCTCCCGAGAGTGCGGGCGATTACGCCTCGGGTACCAACCACACGCTGCCCACGAGCGGATATGCCCGGGCTTACAGCGGGGTCAATCTCGACAGCTTCACCCGCAAGATAACCTTTCAACACATCTCGCCCGAGGGGCTGAAGAATCTCGGCCCCGTCATCGAGACCATGGCTGCCGCCGAAGAGCTGGAGGCTCACCGTCGGGCGGTGACCATACGTTTGCAAAACCTGAATAAAGCGAATGACCATGACAACCTCGAGTAAATCCATAGAGCAGTGGGTGCGCCCCAACATCCGTCGGTTGCAGCCCTACTCGTCGGCCCGAAACGAATTTTCGGGCGAGGCTTCGGTGTGGCTCGATGCCAACGAAAGCCCTTTCAACACTCCCTACAACCGCTATCCCGACCCCTTGCAGTGGGCCGTGAAGCAGCGCCTGGCCCGGCAACGCGGCGTAACGCCTCAGCAGATTTTCCTCGGGGTGGGGAGCGACGAGGCCATCGACCTGCTCTACCGCATCTTCTGCACGCCGGGCAGGCACAATGCCTTGTCGATAGCTCCCACCTACGGCATGTATCGGGTGTGTGCCGACATTAACGACGTGGCCTATCGCGAAGTGCCCTTGAATGCCGATTTTTCGCTCCCGGTCGAGGCCCTTCTGGCTGCGGCCGATGCCGACAGCCGGCTGCTCTTCGTCTGTTCGCCCAACAACCCCACGGGCAATGCCTTCCCCGAAGAGGAGATTGAAAGGCTCCTGACCGGTTTCGAGGGTATCGTGGTGGTCGACGAGGCGTATATCGACTTCTCGTCGCGCCCTTCGTGGCTCGGCCGGTTGGCCGAGTTTCCCAATCTGGTGGTGCTGCAAACCCTCTCGAAGGCGTGGGGCAGTGCCGGGGTGCGGTTGGGCATGGCCTTTGCCGCGCCGGCGATTATCGACTATTTCAACCGGGTGAAGTATCCCTACAACATCAGCGCGCCGGTGCAGCGCTATGCCCTCGACATGCTCGACCGGGCCGACGAGGTGAGCCGCTGGGTGGCCGATACGCTGGCGGTGCGCGACCGCTTTGTCGGGCGGTTGGCCGAGTTGCCTCTGGTGCAGCGGGTCTATCCCAGCGATGCCAACTTTGTGCTGGTGCGGGTCGACGAGGCCACGGCCGTGTACCGTTGGCTGCTCGACGAGGGCATCGTGGTGCGCAACCGCTCGTCGGTGCGATTGTGCGACGATTGTCTGCGCATCACCATCGGCACGGCCGACGAGATGAATTTGTTGTTTCAGGCACTAAGCCGTTATCCTAAAAGAATGAGTCTATGAAACGAGTGCTTTTTATCGATCGCGACGGCACGCTGGTAGTCGAGCCGCCTGTCGACTTTCAAATCGATTCGCTGGAGAAGCTGGAGTTCTGTCCCCGGGTGTTCCAGAGCCTGGCCTATGTGGCGGCCCGTCTTGATTTCGAGTGGGTGATGGTGACCAATCAGGACGGTATGGGTACCCCTTCGTTCCCGGCCGAGACCTTCTGGCCGGCGCAGCAGAAAATCGTGCAGGCCCTGGCCAACGAGGGTATCCGTTTCGACCGGATCTGTATCGACACCTCGCTGCCCGAGGAGAACCGCCCCACCCGCAAACCGGGCACGGCCATGCTCACCCGCTATACCACGGGCGAATATGACCTGGCCCACTCCTACGTCATTGGCGACCGTCTGACCGATGTGCAACTGGCGGCCAACCTGGGTTGCCGGGCCATCTATTACGCTCCGTCCGAACGGGGCGTGGCCGAGGTCGAGGCAGCCGGTCTGGCCGGGGTGTGCGAGGCGGTGACCGACGACTGGTGGCAGGTGGCTCAAGTGGTGTGTGCCGCTACCCGACGGGTGTCGCTCGAACGCCGTACGGCCGAGACCGAGGTGCGGGTCGAGCTCAACCTCGACGGGACGGGCCGCACCGATATTCACACCGGCCTCGGATTCTTCGACCACATGCTCGACCAGTTGGGTCGCCATGCCGGGGTCGACCTCACGGTACACACCCGGGGCGATTTGCAGGTCGACGAGCACCACACCATCGAAGATACGGCCATCGTGCTGGGCGACGCCTTTGCCCGGGCGTTGGGCGACAAGCGGGGGATTGCCCGCTATGGTTTTTCGCTGCCCATGGACGACGCCTTGTGCCGCGTGGCCCTCGACCTGGGCGGGCGTCCGTGGCTGGTGTGGAAGGCCGATTTCCATCGCGAGAAGATAGGCGACATGCCCACCGAGATGTTCCTCCACTTTTTCAAATCGTTCAGCGATGCCGCCCGCATGAATCTGCACATCGAGGCCGAGGGGGTGAACGAGCATCACAAGATCGAAGGCATCTTCAAGGCCTTTGCCCGGGCATTGAAGATGGCCATCCGGCGAGACCCCACCGACGACCGGCTGCCCTCGACCAAGGGCATGCTGTGATGGAGCCTTTGCGTTGCCGGGCGGAAGTGAGGGAAAATATCTTTTTTAACAGGTAAGATTGAGACAGTCAATGTGGTTTATTTGTTACTTTTGCATTATCTTCGCAGCGTGAAGTAAAATCGAAAAAATAGAACAAATCTTTAAAACAACTTATAAAGTCCTATGAGAAAGAATTGGATTTGGGCTTTGTCCCTTTTGTTGATTGGCGGTATGGCTTCGTGTAAGTCGAGCCAAAGCGCCTATCGGGCTGCCTATGAAAAGGCCCAGGAGAAGAAAATCGAAGAGGCTGCACCCGCACCGGCCGAGACCGTGGTAACGACTCCCTCGACAACCACTACGACTACTCCCTCTTATTCCGCACCCGTGCGCGAGCAGAGCGAGCGCATCAGCGCCGTCGACGGCAACGATGCTCTGCTCAAAGAGTACAATGTAATCGTGGGCAGTTTCCGTCAACGTCTCAATGCACAGAGCCTTTGCGAGCGTCTGCGCGCAGATGGTTATCCCGCTGTGTTGGCACAGAATGCCGCCGGTTGGTATCGTGTGGTAGCTTGCTCGTTCGACAATCGTCCGGCAGCCGTTCAGGCTCGTGAGGCTTTGCAGGCTCGCTATCCGCAGTTTACCGATGCCTGGTTCCTGATTAACAAGTAAAAAACGTATTGAATCGACTGTTGCAGGGGTGCTGCCCGTTGGGGCGGCTCCCCTGTTTTGTTTTCGGGTCACTCTGCCGTTCTGTCACCCCACACAACGATGCGGGGTCCAGTGAGGGGAAGGCGTTGTAAACTGTTGCGGGTGCTCCTGCCCGGGTATTCCTGGATACCGCGTCGTAGCGCGGTATGACGTACGTGTCACCCCGCACAACGATGCGGGGTCCAGTGAAGGGGAAGGCGTTGTAAACTGTTGCGGGTACTCCTGCCCGGGTATTTCTGGATACCGCGTCGTGGCGCGGTATGACGTGAGCGTGTCACCCCGCACACCGATGCGGGGTCCAGTGAGGGGGAAAAAGCGTTGTAAACTGTTGCGGGTACTCCTGCCCGGGTCTTTCTGGATACCGCGTCGTAGCGCGGTATGACGTACATGTCACCCCGCACAACGATGCGGGGTCCAGTGAGGGGAAGGCGTTGTAAACTGTTGCGGGTACTCCTGCTCGGGTATTTTCTGGATACCGCGTCGTAGCGCGGTATGATTGCCTCTTCGTGTCGTGGCGCGGAATGACGTGTGTTACCGAAATACCAGATATTTGCGGGCGAAGAAGTTCCACAGGTAGACCATGGCGGCGGCTACGATTTTGGAGAACATGTAGTGGGTGCCGATGCAGTCGGTAAAGAGCCAGATGAGGGTGTCGTTGAGAGCCAGCCCCACCACGCCGATGGCGGCGAAGAAGAGAAACTCGACCAGCCGGTTCTTGAATTTCGAGCCGTTGAATACCCACAGGCAACTGATGATGTAGTTGACCAGCAGACCCGCAATGAACGAGAGGGTGGCCGAGAGCAGGTAGTGCAGCCCGGCATACTCGGTGAGGATATAGAGCAGCCCGAAGTCGACGACAAAGGCAAACCCGCCGACAAAGAAGTAGCGCACGAACTGAACGAGCAGCTTGTCGGTAGAGCCGTAGAAGAGCTTGTGGAACAGGTCGGTTACTTTCATTTGCTTTCGTGATATTCTTCTTCGGTGTTGACCGACCACACGGCACTCTTGTCGGGGTTACCGGCGGCAATGTGGTCGACGGCTACCATGGCGGTCATCATCGAGTGGTCCATGTTGTTGTAGCGGTGCTGTCCGTTACGGCCGATGCACCACAGGTTTTCGATGCCGTCGAGGAACGCCTTCACCCGGTCCAGTTCGTAGTAGCTGCCGAAGTAGGAGGGGTAGGCCTTTTTCACCTTGATACGTACCGAGTCGAGCACGTCGGCCGGGTCGATGATGCCAATTTTGGCCAGTTCGCCCACCGCCATGTCGATAAACTCCTTGTCGCTCATCTGCCAGAAGGCATCGCCTTCGGTACAGAAGTATTCGAGCCCTATCCACACGGTGTTCTCGTAGTCCTTGACCAGGTAGGGCGACCAGTTGTTGAAGACCTGCAGGCGGCCAATGCGCACGTCGCGCTCCTGTATGTAGATCCAGGTATCGGGTATGCGGTTGGCAAAGGTCTTGATTTTGGTCTGGTTGTCGATGGCGAGTTTTTTCATCAGCAGCCCCACGGTGATGAAGTCGCGGTAGGGCAGCCCCTCGGCGATACGTTTCACCTCGTCGGGCACCTCGATGCCGCGAATCGACCGGACGAGGTCTTTGAGGGGAAGCGATGAGAGCAGGTAGTCGCAGGGCACGTCGCGACGGCCCCGGGCATCCTCGACGGTCACGTGGGTCACGCGGTTGTCGGCGATATGAATCTCTTTCACCGGGGTTTCGGTAATCACCTCACCCCCGTGCCGGCGCACCTCGTCGGCCACCGTCTCCCACAGTTGGCCCGGTCCCAGTTTGGGGTAGACAAACTGCTCGATGAGCGAGGTCTCCACCTCTTTGATATTCTCTTTCTTGGAGAAACTCTTCTTGAGCATGTCCTTGAGAATGGCAAATACCGACAGCCCCTTTACCCGCTGGGCACCCCAGTCGGCCCCAAGTTTCGAGGGGTGAACGCCCCACACCTTTTCGGTGTAGTCTTCGAAAAACATGCGGTAGAGCGGTTTGCCGAAACGGTTGATATAGAAATTCTCGAGCGAGGTCTCGGGCTTTTTGAAGAATACCGACCACAGGTATCCGCAGCCCGCTTCGATGGTACGCACCAGCCCCATGTTGGTGAAGGTTTGCAGCTTGAGCGAGATGGGATAGTCGAAAAACTTGTGCAGGTAGAAGATGCGCGAGATGCGGTTGCGCACCAGCATCACGCGGTCGGTCGTCTCGGGGTCGGGACCGCCGGGGGCGAAAGGTTTGTCGGTGGTGTGCAGCAGCCGGTCGTCGAGCGAGGGCGAGCCCTGCAGGGGCATAATCTCGTTCCACCAGTCGGTCACCCGCTGGCTCTTGGAGAAGAAGCGATGCCCCCCGATGTCCATGCGGTTGCCGTGGTAGCGCACGGTGCGCGAGATACCCCCGATTTCGTTCGACTCCTCGAATACGACGGGGTGAATATCGGTATGTTTCAGCAGTTCGTATGCGCCGGTAAGTCCCGCAGGACCGGCTCCGGCAATGACTGCCTGTTTGGATTTCTTGTCGGTTGCACTCATGATTTAGGGGTTGGTTTGTGACAGTTTCTTACGGGCCGCCTCTCGGTCGAACTTCAACAGATAGGTGTCGGGGTTGGGTATGTGAGAGGCGACGAAAAAGAGGTCGTCGTTCTTCTGAATAGCCGGGTAGAGGTAACGGTAGGTCGAGCTGTATCCCAGTTGGTCGAGGATGACATACTCCACCCCGTCGTCGAGCATCTTTTGTATCACGGCCCGGTCGTCCTGCGAGAAGGCGTAGCCGGTAACCCGTGTTCCCGAGAACATGTAGAGCAGTTCGCCCTTGCGCGAGGCTACCACCGTCTCGGGCGATACATGCTCCTTCAGTACGGCTCCCATTCTGAAAAAGTTCTGATAGGCCGGCGGGAAAGGCATCCGGTTCATGGCATGTAGCTCCTTGATGTTGCCCACGCTCGTGAGCAGCAGCAGGGCGAGAATCCACGGCGAGAAGGCCAGTTTCGAGCCCATGCGGCGCAGAGCCCAGACGACAACCTCGTAGAGCCCCACGAGCAGACCCATGTTCAGGAAGGGGATAATGGAGGTGAGGTAACGGTTTTCGCTGGGGGTGCTGAAGATGGAGATGAGGCCGAAGGTGAAGACCGTATAGCCGATGAGCACCCAGCGGTATTTACCGAACGACCAGAAGCCGCGCACGATGAGGGCCACGAGCACGATGGCGGCAACCCACAGCAGGAATCCGGCCGAGACCTCGGGCGTGTAGTCGACCTTGAAGTAGGGAATCACCGAGTTGGGCAATGCCTTGGATACCAGCATGGCCAGCGTGTCGAAGAAGCGGCCGACGATACCTCCCAGGTCGAGCGAACCGTCTTCGGGTCGCCACGGGTTCACCTGAGCAATGGACTCGAAATAGCGGCTCTGTCCCAGGCCCAGCGCCTTGTTGCGCAACACCCACGGCAGGCAGCCCACAACGAATCCCGCCACCGTACCCGCTGCCTCCTTCCACTTTTTGGAGCAGAGGAAGAAGAGCACCACGGCGGCAAACAGGGCAACTCCCTGGGTACGTATGTGGTAGCAGAGCAGCACCATCACCAGCATGCCGTAGAAGGCCCAATCTTTATAAAAAGGTTTCTCCTCCTTCATCAGCGTCAGCAGATAGATGGCCGCCGCCGAGACAAAGAAGCACGACATCTCGCTCATCATCATGGTCGAGAAGTGGAGCACCCGGTCGCTCAGGATAGCGGCACAGGCCCCCACCAGGGCCAGACTGTCGGGCAACTTGCGTTTGATCATCAGGAAGAAGAGCAGCAGCGCACCCCCCAGCAGGAACAACCCGTTGAGCACCTTTTGGGCCACTACACTGTCGGTGAAGAAGCGCAGCGGCATCATCAGCAGCGGGTATCCCGGCGGAAATGCGTTGGTGGGGTGGGGCGTAGGAGCCGAGATGTCGGTATACCCTTGACCCGTGGCCAGAGCCGTCGCATAGGTGTAGTAGCGGCAGTTGTCGCCGTTGACGTCGATTTTGGCATTGAAGATGTAGAAGTAGGCAAAGGCCCACACCAAAGCCACCACTCCTATATATATGGCGCGATTTTTAGGCATTTTCATAATTGTCGTAAATAATATTAAAAACAAAAATAAGCTATTTTTCTTACTGTATGAAATTTTTCGATGGAATTATGGGAATGCCTGTTGTAATAGATTGATAAATAGGAGTTTAAATTGTTTTAAATCAATTGTTGTCGTCGTTGTCATTCGGGATAACCGAATCCTTCGGGTCGTTTGTATTCTCTTTGTTCATCCAGATACGGATGGCCGACATGCGCGGCAACAGACGTTTTCCCGGCAGACGGTAGTGCTTGAAGCCAACGTGCGGCAGTTGCAGACCGAGCGGCAACAGGCGGAACGGCAGCTTGACGAAGTACGGAAGGAAATCAAGTCAGAGAAGCTGGAAGCCGCCAAGACCGAGGCAAAAGCGGCACTTGTGGCAAAGGTCGGTTCTCTTTTGGGCAGCAATAAGTTGAAAGCGGAAAGGGAAGAATTGCAGCAACGCATATCCGCACTTGAAAGGCAGAACGAAATGTTGGTACAGCATATTGAAACAATGGAACAGGAACATAAGGAAGAACGCACCAAGTTCAACGAGTATATAGACAAGATACAGCGGTATTTCCCTTATGTGGAAAAGCTGTTACCACTGATTGACTTCTGCCGAAATACCTTGAAGTTCTCTGAAAGAGTAGTACAAGAGTTGTGCAAGTTGAAGAAAGTTAGGCTGAAAGGTGATTTCTATTCTCCCGAGTTCAACCGAAAGTTCCATGACGAGAGTGCGGCTTTCTCATTTGAGGAGGACAAGAACAGGAAAGGACATTATCACATATGCGTAAATGACATTCCGCTTGTGCAATGGTTCAGACAGAAAGCGAATGAATGGAGAGATGGGTTAGGGATTGCTTCTGCAAGGCAGGACAAAGGGCTGAAAATATAGAACGTACTCTAAAATCCACTCCAAAAGCAAATAAAAACATTAGAAGATAGGGGATTATCACAAAAAAAAAACTATCTTTGTAATCGGATTGAGGCAACTCTTTCCACGGCATACGAGAAAAAAAGAAGAAGCGGTATGCTTATCTTGTAAGTTGGAAACGTAGGAAATTTCGGACTTAGTACAAGAGATGGCATAGTGGTTCTCACGCCATAGCGTGGGCTGCTATTATCATATCTGTACTAAAGGTTTCCTACGACCTCCAACTTAGACGTGGTAGCATTGCAGTTCCACGCTTTCGCATTTTATAACCGCCTGTAAAGGGACTGACAGGCATTGAATAGAAAACATATATGGAACAACAGTTTTGCCAAAGTTGCGGTATGCCCTTGACAGATGAGAACAGAGGGACAAATGCCGATGGAAGCCGTCGTGAAGATTATTGCGTCTATTGCTACAAAAATGGTGAGTTTACTCAAGAGTTTACAATGACTCAAATGATAGAGTTCTGCCTGCAATTCTTTGACCAATGGAATGTGCAGGCTGAATGTAAGCTGACTCCCATACAAGCAAAAGAACAAATGCTCCAATACTTTCCACACCTGAAACGGTGGAAGGAAAAGGATGAACGGACACTGGCGGAAAAAGCAACGCATTTGCTTTCCCAATGCGAGAACGTTACCGTAGTTTCCATTGACGCCAACGGTTATCCTCGTCCTGTGCAGATGTCTAAGATAGGAGCAAGAGGGTTCCATGAGGTTTGGATGGCAACCTGTGCAGATTCCGTGAAAGTGAATGATTTTAAGGCGAACAACAAGGCAGGGCTTTGCTACGATTACTATGGGGATGGCGTTGCCATGCGTGGCACGGTAGAAGTGGTTACTGATGATGCTATCCGCAAGGAAATGTGGAAAGACTGGTTCATTCATCATTTCCCCGGTGGAGCGAGCGACCCCAATTATGTGCTTTTGCATTTCACCGGTACAGAAGCTACCTTTTGGATTAACGGCGAATATTCTCACTCTAACATCTAACAATGATTAAAGAAATAAATACAGAACGGCTTATACTGCGACCTTGGCAAGAATCCGATGCCGAGGCTTTATATAAATACGCTCAAGACCCTGCAATCGGGCCTATTGCTGGATGGCCACCGCATACTTCCGTGGAAGACAGTTTGAACATCATCCGTACCGTTTTTGCTGCTCCGGAAATCTACGCTGTTGAGTTAAAACAAACCGGTGAACCGGTCGGGAGCATAGGTATTATGTTCGGGGATGGTCTGCATAGTGCCGAAATGCAAGAGAATGAGGCGGAGATAGGTTATTGGATAGGCAAGCCGTATTGGGGACAAGGATTGATACCGGAAGCCGTGCGCCGTCTGATGCAACGATGTTTCGAGGATTTGGGAATAAATGCCATTTGGTGTGGCTACTATGACGGTAACACGAAATCCCGCCGGGTGATGGAGAAGTGTGGTTTCCGTTTCCATCATACGGAAGAGGGCAAGACTTCTCCGCTTGGGGATATTCGCACAGAACATTTTATGAAGATGACAAAAGAAGAATGGGAAGAGCTTAAATAAGGAAAAACATGAATATCACTGTCCGATTAGCACGAGAAGATGAACGAAGTGAAATAGCCTTGTGTATCGCAGAAGGCTTTGAACGTGATTTTTCTTTTTTCCGTAAGGATATGAATATTGTAGCAAAGGCGCTTGAATCAGGTATCCGTTCGGAAAGATTTTATGTTGCATTATATAACGACAATATAGTCGGTGTTGCAGGTATTTCGGATTGCACAGGCAGAGCTGTTTATACAGATTGGTTATCATATAGGAAATGTTTTGGTTTGATTATGGGAACTATTGCCAAACTTGTCCTGAAGAAAGAATTTGAGATGCCTCTGCCCTATCCTATGACGACCGGATTTATTGAATTTGTTGCAACACGCAAATCTATCAGACGGAGTGGAGTTGCATCTAATTTACTGAAAGAAAGTATGCGGCAAGCAGGATATAAAGAATATATTCTGGATGTAATAGAAGAAAATCGTCCCGCCGTAAACTGTTATACAAAATTAGGCTTCACCGGTTTTAAGAAGACAAAGAAAAAGAATGGATATACGAAATTATTTATGAAACTCACTATGCAAGCACCTTCTGTCAATAGAACATATAGTGGAAAGATAGTATGAACATTCTGAAATCGCTCATAGTTTGGCTATGCTTTATTCCTGTAGCAATTCTCAATGGAGGATTGAGGGAATATGTATTGACGAAGATTCTCGGAGAGAAATGGGCATTACCTGTTAGCGGGATTATATTAAGCGTATGTATTTTTCTGATAACATGGTTGCTGTTGCCTCGGATTATAAAAGCCCTTACTTTCAAAGATTGCTGGCTGATAGGAATATGCTGGGGCGTTCTAACTATCGCTTTTGAATTTGGAGTAGGACTGGCGGGAGGCAATACTGCTTCGGAACTTTTAGCAGCATATAATCCATTGACCGGCAATCTGTGGCTGCTGATTTTGGCAACAACATTATTGTCTCCAGTTTTGATAAAAACAATGTAAGCAGGCAAAAAGGAAATGGCTTTATTTTTTTGCCTGCTATATTTCACTATATTTGCATCCGTAAGAGTTACCCGAACAAGCAAAGCGATGCAGACCACAGTAAATTGAACGGTTGCCAACCCATTACCCAAAAACGAAGTAAATTCTCTAACCATCTTAATTTCAAGCAGGTATATTCCTTTTGCAGAATTACGGAATAATTTTGTATCCTCTGAATATTTTCGGGAGGCCGACATAAGAGAAGGGGGAGGGGTAGATACGAAAAAAGGGTCGCTGTTGCGACCCTTTGTCTTGGTTGCGGGAGCCGGACTCGAACCGACGACCTTTGGGTTATGAGCCCAACGAGCTACCACTGCTCCACCCCGCGGTGTTTGTGAGTGCAAAGGTACGGAGAATAATTGAAAAAGCAAATGTTTGGATATATTTTTTTTGTCTGATTCGATGATTTTGAATTAAAATATTGTGTGTCAGATTGTTATTGTTATGTTAAAGTTTTTAGCACTTCGTGCGGTTTGAAAAACGAAGTGCATACTTTGGTTTTTAATAATAAAAATATGTAATTTCGCACACGTTTTGCACGATTGTGCAACTGAAAAAAGAGACAGGTTTATGGTTCGTACGCGTGAATTGCTTATCGATGTGGCTCGCCAGTTGTTTGCCCGCAAAGGGGTGGCAGCTACGACGATGAACGATATAGCCGAAGCGTCGGGGAAAGGGCGTCGCACGATCTATACCTATTTCAAAAACAAGAACGAAATCTATTGGGCCGTGGTCGAGGCCGAGTCGGAGCACCTGTATGCTCGGCTCGAGGGGCTTGCCAACCGCGACTTGCCGCCCGAGGAGAAGTTGCTCCACTACATCAACACCCGGCTGGAGGCGGTCAAGGAGGCGGTGGTGCGCAACGGTACGCTGCGGGCCGAGTTCTTCCGCGACATCTGGAAGGTGGAGAAGGCCCGGCGCAGCATCGACATCCGCGAGGAGGCGCTCTTGCGGAGCATCCTCACCGAAGGGGTAGAGCAGGGGGTGTTTCATATCCCCAATGTGACGGCTACCGCCTCGGTGCTGCACTATGCGTTGCGGGGGCTCGATGTGCCCTACATTCGCGACAACTTTGCCGAGTCGGGCATCGAGCGGTCGCGGCTGAAGGATTACATCCTGGATTTCATCTTGTACGGGATAAAACGATAATTTTATTAACCGAGGGCGGCGAGGCGACTTGCGGCCCTGCATATAAACAAGAAAATTATGAAATTACTGGAAGGAAAAGTTGCTGTCATTACTGGTGCAGCACGGGGTATAGGAAAAGCTATCGCCCTGAAATTCGCTTCGGAAGGAGCTGATATTGCATTTACCGACCTCGCCATCGACGAGAACGGAAAAGCTACCGAGCAAGAGATTGCCGCTCTGGGTGTACGTGCCAAAGGGTATGCTTCGAATGCCGCCAACTTCGAGGAGGCTCACAGCGTGGTTGCCGAAATCGTGAAGGACTTCGGCCGTATCGACATCCTGGTAAACAATGCCGGTATCACTCGCGACGGTCTGATGATGCGTATGACCGAGCAACAATGGGATATGGTTATCAACGTAAACCTCAAGTCGGCTTTCAACTTCATCCACGCCGTTACGCCCATCATGATGAAACAGAAGGGCGGAAGCATCATCAACATGGCTTCGGTGGTAGGTGTATCGGGTAACGCCGGACAGTGCAACTACTCGGCATCGAAGGCCGGTATGATTGGTTTGGCCAAGTCGATTGCCAAAGAGCTGGGCTCGCGTGGTGTACGTGCCAACGCTATCGCTCCGGGCTTCATCATCACCGACATGACGGCCGCTCTCTCCGACGAGGTGAAAGCCGAATGGGCCAAACAGATTCCTCTGCGTCGTGGCGGAACGCCCGAAGATGTGGCCAACGTGGCTACGTTCCTCGCATCTGACCTGTCGTCGTATGTAACGGGTCAGGTTATCCACTGCTGCGGTGGTATGAACATGTAATTCAGAAACCTGCATAAAGAACGGGGCTGTATCGCGCAAACGATACGGCCCCGTTTTGTTTCTGTTGGATGCCAGGCCGGGAACCTGTTGGCCGCGGGGGGGGGAGGGGCCGGCCCGACGGACAGGGGTTATTTGCCGGCGGCATTGACACCACCGCCGCCTATCGCGTTGTTGATGCGCTGCTCGCCAGCCTCGTATCGGCGGCCCCAGTTGAGGTTCCAGCTCACGCTGACGACAACCATCTGTTTGACCATGTTCGAGGTCATTGTCTGTTGGTATCCGGCATATCGGTTCCAGTTTTCGTTTTTCACTTTGTAGTCGTTGACGAAGGGGTCGAATACCATCACCCCGAAATTCCAGTCCTTGTAGTTGTAGGTGAGCTTGAGGGTGTGCACGTTCTCTCCGCCATTGAGCGTCTCTCCCCAGAACCGGTTGAAGTTGGTCTGGAGCATACCCTCGAGCGAAAATCCCCAGTGCGACAGTTCGAAGGTGGCGTAGCAATAGAAGTTGTTGTAGACGTGGGTGTAGTTGTTGCCCCGCATCCAGTAGCGGTGCCAGGCGGGCCCGACACTGAGGGTGAGCCAGTTGGGGATGGCCGTTACCCGGGTATCGAGGTAGAAACGCAGCTCTTTGGCATTTCGCTGGTTGTTGTAGCGGGTGAGAATTTTGTCGCCCACCCACACTTTTTCGGGCATGATGGCTCCCGGGGCATGGGTATAGAAGGCTCCCAGTTTGCCATAGAAGATGCTGCGGTTGTACTGGTATTGCAGGTCGTACTTGTAGGTGGCGTAGGGCTTGACGTCGGGGTTGCCGGTCGATTGCTGTATGCCGTCGACATCCTGCACCACGGGGCTGAGCATATCGAGGCTGATGACGCTGCCCATACGCACAAAGTTGAACCGCAGCGACGAGTGGTCGTCGATGGTGTATCGGGCCGAGATGCGGGGCCGCCAGATGGAGTAGAGGTGCGACTCCCGGTCGCGTGGTACATAGGAGTAGAGGCTGTAACCGACGCCGGCCGAGAAGTCGAAATGTTTTCCCAGCCGCATCCAGTATTCACCGAAGATGTAGCTGTTGCCCTGGTTCATGTGGTCGTCGACGCCCTGCGCCACGTAGTCGTTGGTAATCCACGACTGCGTGTGGCGGATACCGGCCGTCACGCGGCTGTTTTTCCACCTCTTTTCATAGTCGACTTCGCCCAGTATCGAGTAGGTGCGGCTCTTGATGAGGTTGTCGATGTCGACCAGCGACGAGCCGGTGGTAAAGCCGTTGTCGGTATAGATGAGTTCATCCTCGGTATAGATGCGGTGGCTGTTGGGTCGCTCGTAGCTGGCCACGACGTTGGCCATGAGCAGCTGGTCTTTGTCGAAGTTGTATTGATAGTAGAGGTTAAGCGAGGGCCTGATACGATGCGTTTTCGAGTCGTCGAGCATGAGGCTGGTCGTGCCGCCGGGCGAATGGTCGGTGAGGATCCCTCGGTAAAGGTTCTCTTGGTGACCATAATAGAAGTTGAGCGAGGCGTTGAACATCTGCTTTTGAGGGTCGAGGTAGTTGTAGTTGAGCGAATGGCCGTTGGTCCACTGTTCGAATTTGTTCCCGTCGAGACTCTCCTCGGTGCGGGTATAGCGGGTGCCGTCGGGCAGTTCGTAGTGTTCGGTATTGTCGCGCAGCATCTCTATATTCCAACGGGGCGAGCACCAACCCGAGTAGGAGAACTCAGACTTGCCGCTGTTCACCTTGGCTGCGAGCCAGTATTCGCCGAATCCCCGGTTGACGCTTTGGCTGATGTCGCCCATGAAGCTGCCGCCCGAGGTGGGGTTCTTGACGATGAAATCGATTACGGCACCCACCTCGCCGTAGCGCACGCCGGGATTGTCGATGTACTCGACGCGTACAATCTGCTCGGGCGAGAGGGCCTGAATCTCCTTGTTGTCGGCGGGGCGGCCGTTGATGCGCAGGCTCACCTCACTCTTGTCGGCCAGGGCAATGCTTTGGTCCGAAGGGTTTATGATGACGCCGGGAATCTGCAACTTCTGGAGCAACTGCAAGCCGTTGCGCGATTGCTTTATCTGCTGGGCGTTGGGAAATAACAGGTTGCGGTCGGCCTTCTGCACCCACGACGAAGCCTCGACAGTCACCTCGTCGAGGTCGACCTGCTTGAGCGAACTTTCGATAGAGTCGACATTCAGGCCGGTGGTATCGGCATAGACTACGGCGATGGAATCGTCTGCATGGGTCGAAGTTTCGGGGGTGGCACCATGTGCGCACAAGGTAGAGAGAGCCACCGCAAGCAGGGTGGCCGGGATCGTCTGTTTCATTCGGTATCGTCTTTTCTCATATAGACGTAAAAACTTCGAGTTTCGTTACAAAAAACGGCTTGGAAACGAAACTTTTTTTAGGAGGAATATGGCAACGTGTTGTAAATCTTTATGTTGTAATAGCTTTGTTTCGTTCTCTCCGGGCGGGCTTCTCGGAAGCAATTTCTTGCCGGTCCGCCCGGTTTGCACTATCTTTGTGCCGAAAACAAATCGGGATAACTATGGAGGTACTCTACGAAGACAATCATGTGATTATCGTCAACAAGACCTGCTCCGAAATCGTGCAGGGCGACAAGACGGGTGACACGCCGTTGAGCGAGATGCTGAAGGCTTGGCTCAAGGAGAAGTACAACAAGCCGGGTAATGTCTTCGTGGGGGTAACCCATCGCCTCGACCGCCCCGTGAGCGGTGTGGTGGTTTTTGCTAAAACGAGCAAGGCACTGGCCCGGTTGAACGAGATGTTCCGCAACGGCGAGGTGAAAAAGCAGTATTGGGCCATCGTGAAGCAGGCCCCCGAGCAGGAGAGCGGCGAACTGGTGCACTACCTGGTGCGCAACGAGAAGAGCAACAAGTCGGTGGCCTATGACCGGGAGCGGCCGGGGGCCAAACGGGCGGTGCTCGACTATCGTGTGTTGGCTCACAGCGACCGCTATACGTTGCTCGAGGTGAATTTAAAAACGGGGCGTCACCACCAGATACGCTGCCAGCTGGCCAAGATGGGGTCGCCTATCAAGGGCGATTTGAAGTATGGGGCCGAACGCTCCAATCCCGACGGCGGCATCTCGCTCCATGCCCGCCATGTCGAGTTTGTCCATCCCGTGTCGAAACAGCTCATCAGCGTGACGGCTCCCGTACCCGACGACAAGTTGTGGAAGGCTTTCGAGCAGATGGTCGAGGCCGGTAAATAAAGGGGAAATACCTGCAAGACTTATTGCTGAAGATTGTCTCTGGACCCCGCATCGGGGTGCGGGGTGACACGCACGTCATACCGCGCTGCGACGCGGTATTCAGGAATACGTGCAAAGGAGAATACCCTCAAGAGGCACTTTGCCGGACCCCGCATCGGAGTGCGGGGTGACACGCACGTCATACCGCGCTGCGACGCGGAATCCAAGAATACTGGCTGGGGTAAATATCTGCAAAATACATTCCCTTTTGCTTGTACTCGACTGGACTCCTTATCGGGGAGTGGGGGCAGAGAGGCTCGGAGCCAATCAGTAGCTGAACGAAATCTTTACCTTTTTGCCTTTTATCTTTTCGTCGCGAAGGCGGCGCAGCGTTTCGTGTGCCTTGTTGCGCGCCACGGCGGCGTAGCTGTAATGGTCTTTTACCTCGATGAGTCCTATCTCGTCGGCCGTCAGTCCGCCCTTCTGGGTAAGGAATCCCACGATGTCGCCCTTGCTAATCTTCTCCTTTTTACCGGCGGCAAAGTGCAGGGTGGCCATCGGCGGCGTTTGCAGCCAGTTGGCCTTGGGGTCCAGCCTGAAGTCGGTCGCTTGATTGGCATACTCGGGCAGTTGCTCGGTGGGGCCCACAATCAGGAAGGCCTCGCCCTCGGCGTGCATGCGGGCGGTGCGGCCGTTGCGGTGGGTGAAGCTCTCGAGGTCGACAGGCAGGTGATAATGGATGATATATTTCACCTCGGGGATGTCGAGGCCGCGGGCGGCCAGGTCGGTCGAGATGCAGATGTAGCTGCTGTGGTTGCGGAATTTACAGAGGGCCCGTTCGCGGTCGGCCTGCTCCATGCCGCCGTGAAACGATTCGGCAATGATACCCCGGTCGGTGAGGAATTGCTGCACCCGCTCCACGCTCTCGCGCTGGTTGCAGAAGACGAGCGTAAGCCCCGGCTTCAGGTTGCGTAGCAGGAGCAGCAGGGTGTCGAGTTTGTCCTTCACGGGCGAGTCGATGCGGTAGAGTGTCAGCCGCTCGTTCGTGCTCTCCTCGCTCCGTTTCGAGCCCAGAAAGTCGAGCTTCACCGGGCGGCGCAGGGCGGTGAATGCCGGTAGCGATTCGCTGTCGGTAGCCGAGGTGAGAATCTTTTTCTTCACTCCCTCGAGCGGAGCGATAATCTCTTTCATCTCGTCGTGGAAACCCAGGGCGAGGCATTTGTCAAACTCGTCGAGTACCAGCGTATCGAGGGTGTCGAGCGACAGGCGTCCGCGGCGCAGGTGGTCGGCAATGCGGCCCGGAGTCCCCACCACGAGGGCCGGAGCCACCTCGAGCGACTTGCTCTCCTCGCGCACCGAGTGACCGCCGTAGCAACATACGATTTTGATACCTGCGGCAATTTTGCGCAGCACGCTCTCGATTTGTAGCGCCAGTTCGCGCGACGGTACCAGCACCAGCGCCTGCACACCGGCAGCCCGTGGGTCGATGCGCAGCAGCACCGGCAGCAGGAAGGCCAGCGTCTTTCCCGACCCGGTGGGCGATAGCAGGATGATGTCGTTGGGGCGTTGCGCCGTCTCGAGCATTTGTTTCTGCATGCCGTTCAGCGAATCGATGTTCAGGTTGCGGCACGCCTTTTCGATGAGTGACTGTGATTCTTTCATGGCTGCAAAGATACGACATATCGTCACACCGTGCAAACCGCCTGACGTTTGCCTCTTACTGCAAGGAGTAAAAATGGTTTGCCGCATCGTTGGTTGGTTTGTCGATACTTAAATAATATTAAATCGGTATGAAATATGCTTGAAAATTATGTTGTATAACAGAAAGTGCCTATATTTGCACTGTGTTTTTCATAGTATTAGATTAAGATTAAGGTTAACAAAGATTGGTTGTCGTGAGACAATCAATTTTTTTTTTGTACCTGTTCGAACCCTTTCCTCGATATGTAATCAGTTTATATACAATTATTTACTCCTCTGACTTGCGTAGCTGGGTCTCGTGATGTGTAGCCCGGTAGATTGTCTATCGTCGGTAGTTTTGTGGGTATTCCTGGATACCGCGTCGTGGCGCGGTATGACGAGGGTGTCACCCCGCACTGTGATGCGGGGTCCAGAGATGTGTAGCTGGGTAAAATCCTTTTTGCCGGTAGTTTTGCGGGTATTATTCATCGGGCATCAAATTCGATGCAGGCGCGGTATTGGCTGTCGGGTAGAACCGGGGTAAGGGCAAAGTATCCGCCGGCGAAGCGGCCGTCGACAATCCGGGCGGGGTGTTGGTGGAGGCGCTCCAGGTGGTCGCGATAGAGGGTGCCGGGCCGGGGGAAATAGTCGATGCGGTAGTGCCCCTCGCAGCCCGGAGCCACGAAGCGGTCGGCGATGCGGCGGGCCACCACGCCCATGTTCATGCGCAGGTTTATTTCGACGAAGGGGTGCAGTCGGGTTGTGCCGTCGGGGGCGAGGTAGGTCATCATGTCGACCCCGAGGTAGCCGGTATAGACCGGGGCAATGCGTTCGGTGAAGAAGCTGGCAAGGGCCTCGCGCACGGCCGTGACGACGTGGGTGCCGACGGCCGCACTGAGCTCCTTGTGCAGGCGGTGATCGGTGGTGAGCCGGTTCTCCTTATAAGCTCCGTGGTTGTCGGTAAGGAACGACGAGTATCCGGCAAAGGTCACGCGGGTGCCGTCGCTGTAAAACTCCATGGCCCAGTCACGCTCTTTCTCGTAAAAGGGTTCGCCCATCAGTACTCCCTGCTTTTGCAACACGCCGTTGCTCCATTGTGCCAGCGAGGTATCGTAGCCGTAGAGGTTCCAGTAGAGGCCGCGTCCGCTGCCCGACCAGGGCGCCTTGAGTACCTTGCGGTCGCTCTGCTCGGTAAAGGCCTGCACCTCGTCGGGTGTATGCAGCTCGACCGGCAGCGGGGGCATGGGGTAGTCGATGTGCGAGGCGAGGTATCGGCCCGCCTCGGTAGCCAGGCGGCGATGGGCCAGGCGGCGCAAGTGGTTGCACTGTTCGGGCGAGGGGAGCAGCCGATTGTCCACGCCGGCCTGATGCAGGCGGTGAGCCAGGGCGAGGTTCCACCCCCACACCTCGATGCGGTCGAAGGGCAGTTCGCCGATTTGCTTGAACGCGACGGTCGAGACCGCGAGCCCCAGCGGCTCGAGGCTGCGGCGGAAGTCGTCGGGCGCCGGCTCGGCAGAGCATATCGTCGTCTCCTCCCCCTCGCGGGCATACCACAGCGGCAGCAGGGCCAGCTCGCGCGCGATGCGTTGGGCGGCAGGGGGCGGCGTGTAGTTGATGCCGCCGAAGGCCAGGGCCAGGTCGTTCTCGGGGTTGAAGATATAGAGGTTCACAGTGGGCGATATTTTCGAGCGACAAAGGTAGTAAATGTATGCACCCGGTGCAAGCGGGTAGAGTATGGAGTGCAGGAGCTTATGGAGCGAGTTGCAGGGCAGAGAACAAATTGCCAGAATAAGATGTAAAATCTATTATATTTTTTAGAGTGTAATCCTATTTTATTTTCTAATTAAAAAATTATTGTCAATAATATTTTCAAATTGTAAATTTTTACTACCTTTGAGTTTTGTAGTCCTGCCGATATTAGAAATATATAGAATAGCTATGAAAAAACTTCATCTACATATTATGCCATACGGCCTGCTGGATAGCGGGTGGGAGATTTTGCAACGAATCAAATTCATCCAATAATTTTTTAATCGTGTAAGTGTATGAAAAGCGTTATTGTAAACCTGATCTTGACTACTGCGCTCTGGGCCGTTTGCCCGGTGGGAGCGCAGCAATGGGCCAACGAACGGGTGCACGATCGGGTAGCCCCGACCGAAGAGGCACCGCACATTTCGTTTGCCGGGAAACAATCGATGAAGAAACAGCTGTTCCGTTCGACCTCGGCCAGTGTGACGGCCGACTTCAGTTGCCAGAGTACAGGTAGCGCCGTGACCGTGTGGGAAGAAGACTTTGACGACGGAGCAGAGGGCTGGACTCTGACCGATGCCGAAGACATTGTCTGGGAGTTGAAAAGCACGACCGGCGACAAGGCCTTCTCGGCCATCGACCCCGACGACACGCAGTCGCTCTTTATCAAGGGCCCGGATCAAATATTTAAACGAGGCATTGCCACGGCTACCAGTCCGCAACTCGATGTGCCGGCCAACGCCATGCTGAAGGGTTATGTGGGCTTCAGCCAGAATATGGATAACTATTGCCGCTTGCATATCTCGGTATCGACCGATGCCTTTGCCACCTCGGAACTGCTGTGGAACAGTGGCGACGAGAACGGCGAGAAACCCTGGCGCTGGCACGAGTTTGCCGTATCGCTCGAGAAGTATGCCGGCCAACAGGTGCAGATACGCTTCACCTACACCGCAGGCTCTGACGACGATATGAACGTGGGCGGCTATGTGGGCGATTTCACCATCGACGGGTTGCAGATAACGGGTGTAGAAGCCGTTGACCAGGTAGAGGTGGCTACCGGCGAGGAGATTGCCTTTGCCGACATGTCGACCGGCGACCCCACGGCCTGGCAGTGGTCGTTCCCCGGTGGCACGCCGGAGACCTCGACCGAGCAGAATCCCCGGGTATACTATACCCGCGACGGCGTGTATGACGTGACCTTGACGGTGAGCAATGCCGACGGCAGCGATACCAAGACCCGCACCGCCTTTGTCAAGGTGACTGGTGTGGCTCCTGTAGCTCACATTCTGCCGCCTGCCACCTTCCGGTACAGCGAGACGCGTCTGCCCATGGTGGCCCCGCTGGTGGGTGTGCAGTATCACGACAACTCGACGGGGTATCCCACTTCGTGGCAGTGGACCTTCGGCGGTGTGAGCCCCGAGTCGTATGCCCAGGTAACCTCGAACGAAGAGAATCCCGTGGTGGCCTATAACTTCCTGCACCAGCAATCGGTGAATCTGCAGGTGGCCAACGAGCACGGTGAGTCGGAAGATGCCACCGATGTATCGGTCGAGTACAGCGGACTCATTACCAACTTCGAGCCGGGCGACCAGCCGACCACCTTCGACATGGAAGACTGGGGTACCTTCCCCGGTACCAACACCATAGGCATTACGGCCTACGCCGAGAAGTTCTCCAAACCCTCGCGTCCCATTTTGGTATTTGGGGCCTATGTCTATTTTGTTACCGCTTCGGCTACGAGCCTCACCGACCAGATTGCCGACGTGGGCGTGCACCTCTATACCAGCGAAAACGGTCTGCCGGGCAAGAAACTCGACTCCACCTGGTGGCGTGTGTTCGAGCTCGATACCCCTTCGGGCAGTACGATGGTAGGCACTGCCTTTGAGTTCAACCCCAAGGTCATCGACGACGAGTTCTTTATCGTGGTCGATGGTATCCCCGAGAAGAACGACAGTGTAGACGTGTCGTTTGCCATGGCCGATTTCCGCGACCACGGCAACACGGCCTATATGTATAAAGATGACCAGTGGGTCGATGTGAGCACCTATTTCCCCGCCGGGGCCAACCACACCTCTTATCTGATTATGCCCTCGATCGTGCACTCGGTGATGTCGCCCATCCCGACCGACCGCGGTCCGCTGGTGGTAGGCAAAGAGGCCGGTACGAGTAAGTACCCCTTCTTCTCGATTTACGGCTATGAGACCCCTATCGAGAGCAGTGCCGACTGGTGCCGCGTGGTAGGTCAGCCCAACGGGCTTACCCTCGACACGCTGCTTGTCTCGTACGACCGTCTGCCCGACGGCATCGACGAGCGGGTGGCTACCCTTACCATCAACGACAGCATATCGACCTACGACATCAAGGTGACGCAAAGCGTGAATGGCGTGAGCGCCGTCGAGGCTGTAGCTCAAGCTCCGGCCACGCTCTGTCCCTCGGTTTTCGACCAGGAGGTAACGGTGCAGTTGCCCGAAGATTCCCGCCGGTTGATGGTAGTCGACGAGAAGGGTCGCGAATGGTATAGCCGCGAGTTGAGCGACGTAGAGCGGCAAGTGACAGTCGACGCTTCGGGCTGGGCCCCGGGAACTTACTTCTTCCGGGTGTTGGGCAATCGCGAGGTGATTGTCGTCAAAGGTGTGAAACGATAACGACCGGGCAGTTGTTTGAGAACAGGAACAAGGTGTATCATCTAATCTATTAAGCTATGTCTTGGGAATTTATCATATTGTATATCGTCATTCCGGCTCTGCTGGGAGGCATCTTTGCCCCCAAGTTGGCCGAGGTGTGCCGAAATCTCTACGCCAGGTGGCGTAACCGGAATAGATAGATTGTGTACATAAGTGGATATCTGCATCGTTCGGGGTAGCGGAGGCTGTCCCGAGCGATGCTTTTTTTGAGAGAGGCAAATATAAATTGAGAATTATAGTTGTATTTTTATAAAGTATTTGTATTTTTGGAAAAAGTAAGAGGTGGAATCTGCATAAAGCTCTTGTATATGAAGACTCTCAAATTTTTAGTGTTGCTTGCTATTGCGATTGTAATGCAAGCTTGTTCGACAAGTAAAGCTGTAATCTCTCATGGTGTTGATATGTCGAAATATACATATGTTGTATTTGGAACAGAATCGACAGGTGATAGAGAACTTGATGATATCATCATGGCCGTTGAAAATGAAATAGCAACAACCAACCTAACGGTTATTTCTAACCATGAAGCTTGGTTAAAAATCTCCCAAGGAATGTCTGTGCTTACCCCCAATATTCATGTTTTAACAGAAAAATGGGACGGTGGACATACATATATAACGATTACTTTTTACGATTTTGAGACAAATCAGAGTATAGCTGTTTTGAAAAGTAGTGGTATAGGATTATCTATATCTCAAGATCAAGATATTGCTATTGAGGCTATTGGAGAAAAATTGAAAGATGTGTTCGGGGAGTAGGAGATATGGATAATAAAAGTTTATTCCAAAATTCACCGGACAATCGTCTTACGTATGCTATTGATAGTGAGGGGAAAATCGTTAGTGTTGATGATGTGCTTCCTGGAAATGAATGTGGATGCTTTTGTCCTGCCTGTAAAGCTCCTTTAATAGCAAAAAATCAAGGATTAAAGCGGGTACATCATTTTGCTCATTACAAAGGAACGGAATGTAAGCATGCATTTGAGTCTATGCTTCATATTCTTGCCAAGGAAAAAGTGCGAGAAGCCTTTCTTTCTAAGTCTGAATTTTGGATAAAATTCAAATATAGGTCATTTTGCCCAGATAGTGATACATGTAAATTCCTTAAAGACAGAAATTGTTATAGTGATCAAGAACGTGAGTTTGATATAAAGCAGTATTATGACTCTTGTGAGCAAGAAATAGCATATGATGGTATAAATAGGCGTTCAGATTTGAAAATTTTTTCTTCGAAAAATCCTCAAACGCCTCCGATTTATTTGGAATTTTGTGTAACCCATGAAAGCGATTCTGAAAAATTGCATAGTGGTAATAAGATTATTGAGATAAAACTAACATCAGAACGTGATGTTTTGCAGTTGGCTGATTATGGAATTATAGAGTCGGGTTGTTACAATAGTGGCAAAAATATACTGGATATATCTTTTTATGGATTTAAAAATCAAGATTATAGCAATAACCTCATAAGTAATAACATAGAGTTTGTTAGATTTATTTTGTATGAGTCTGGAAAAATGAGATGTTTTCAAGATTCTTGTGATTGTAGGTGTTTAGTGAAATCTGCAAACTCATTATTTGAGGTATGTATTCATACCAGTGTGTCATTTGGAATATATGACAAAGCTAAGTATATAGCCTTTCAAAAGTTTGGGATACCCAATTGTACCTTATGTAAGAATTTGGTAAATCTATATAATAGAGAAAATAAGATATGTCGATTATATAAAATCTTACAAATACCTAAAAATGAAAGTCTTGATACATCGAGGGCAAAGAAGTGCTCTTATTTTAAGATAGACAAAGAGGAACAGAATTTAATATTGGGAGAGGGATTGAATGTAGAATATACGACATTGACACCATAGGAACCTTTTTTATTTTTAATTGTAACAAATTCGATATATTTGCGTCTCATTATATACGAACAAAACATACGAGACTATGAAACGATTTTTGTGGCTGTTGCTTTTGCCCCTCTGTTTCGGGAGTTGGGCTGCCGAGAGAGAATGGAATGCCGATAGCGTGCAGGTGTATTACGAGAGCCAGGTGCAGCCGGTGATACAGAAAAGTTGGAAGAACTACAATCTGATCGAGAAGACCTACCGGCAGTTTTTCGACCGTTGCAAGTCGTTGCCCGACTCGGTGGTCGATCAGTGTTCGTGGTGTTTCTCCGACTCCTATTACAACCTGGCCTGCTGCTATTCGCTTAAAGGTCGCAAGCGGGCGGCGGTCGATGCCTTCGAGCAGGCTATCCGGCATGGTTACTACGACTATGCCCATGCCCAGCAGGATACCGACCTGGACAATATCCGGGGCGACAAGCGTTTTCAGCGGCTCCTGGCCCAGTTGCGCGAGGTGGGCGATTTCAACTACATACTCCGCAAGTCGCCCGGCTATGACAACACCGCCTCTACCGACTCGCTGCCGGCCTTTACCTATATGGCGCCCAACGACAGCAACCTGGTGCGGGTGCGCCGCTACTTCAACCTCGACAGCATTGCGGGTGCGGGCGACGAAATCTCGAAAATCAAGAACTTGCTGTTGTGGGTACACAACACCATCCGTCACGACGGGTCGTCATACAATCCCAAGGTGAAGAATGCCATTGCCATCTACGAAATCTGCAAGCGCGAAGACCGGGGTGTCAACTGCCGCATGATGGCGCAGATGCTCAATGAGTGCTATCTGGCCATGGGCTTCAAGTCGCGCTATGTCACCTGCCTGCCCAAGAGCTATATCAACGACTGCCACGTCATCAACGCCGTCTACTCCTGCACCCTCGACAAGTGGGTGTGGGTAGACCCCACCTGGGGCGCCTATGTGATGGACGAGGAGGGCAATCTGCTCGGCCTCTCGGAGGTGCGCGACCGGTTGAAAACGGGCCAGTTTGTCACGGTGAACGACGATGCCAACTGGAATCATCAAGTGGACTGCACGACCGATTACTACCTGAACTACTACATGAGCAAGAACCTCTATTATCTGCAATGTTCCGATATTAGCGGTTTCGACAACGAGACCCGTATCGAGGGAAAAGTGATGCCGCGCTACGTCACCCTCGCGCCCGAGGGCGAACCCTATGACAACTCGTTCAGCACCTCGAACGAGGCTTGGTTCTGGGCATCGCCTTATAAATGATGCGGCTAGTTGCCCCACATCGAAATACGGGGGCCAGCTTTTGGAATATGGAGAGGGCGCACGACTTGTGCGCCCTCTCTTTTTGGGATGAGGTGAGTATCTCTTGCCGGTATTCCTGCCCGGGTATTTTTTGGATTCTGCATCGGGGCGCGGAATGACGTGTGTGTCACCCCGCACCGTGATGCGGGGTCCAGGGAGGTGAAGTCGAGGGAATAGGCTTTTGCCGGTAATTTTCGGTTATTCCTGAATACCGCGTCGTAGCGCGGTATGACGTGCGTGTCCCCCGCACCACGATGTGGGGTCCAGAAGGTGAAGTCGAGGGTATAGCCTTTTGCGGGTATTTTCTGGATTCCGCGTCGGGGCGCGGAATGACGTGTGTGTCACCCCGCACCTCGATGCGGGGTCCAGTCGAGAGCCGTTTGTAGGTATTTCTGTGGAATAACTCTTAGAATCTCTTCAACTCGGTGTAGAGCCGCTGGATAGGCAGCCCCATTACGTTGTAGTAGCTGCCGTGCAACCCGGTCACACCGATGTAGCCAATCCACTCCTGCACGCCGTAGGCGCCAGCCTTGTCGAGCGGGCGGTAGCGGTCTACGTAGTAGTCTATTTCGTCGTCGGTGAGGGGGGCGAAGTCGACCTCGGTCGATACGGCAAAGGAGATTTGCTTCTGCATCGAGGTGAGCGTAACCCCGGTGATGACGGTGTGCGTCTTACCCGAGAGGGCCCGCAGCATGGCTTTGGCATCGGCCAGGTCGTGCGGCTTGCCATAGACCCGGCCGTCGAGCCAGACGATGGTATCGGCCGTGATGAGCAGCGTGTTTTCTTTCATCTGGCTGCGATAGGCGGCTGCCTTCTCCTGCGAGATGTAGAGCGGAATCTCTTCGCCCGAGAGGGTAGCGGGGTACGACTCGTCCACCTCGGGCAGAGCCGTTACGCGGTATTCGATGTCGAGCCCGGCCAGGAGCTCGCGGCGACGTGGCGAGTTGCTCGCCAGCAGTATTTCGTATTTCTGGAGATTCGATAACATAGTCAATCGTTTTTTCTGAGGTTTACCAGCCGAACGCCTTTTCGTCGGCCATCCATTTGCCTTGGGCGCGCAGCACCTGTTCGATGATGTCGCGGCCACAACCCATCCCGCCGCAGAAGGGCGAAACGTAGCGGGCAATCTGTTTGATTTCGGGTGCCGCATCGGCCGGGCAGGCGGGCAGACCGGCCACACGCATCACCTCGTAGTCGGGAATATCGTCGCCCATGTACATCACTTCACTCGCTTGCAGGCCGCACTCGGCGAGCCACTGTTCGAATATCTTGATTTTCACGGCCACGCCCATGTAGACGTGCGAGAGGCCCAGCCCCTCGAAGCGTTTGCGCACCGCCTCGGTGCGTCCGCCGGTGATGATGGCCACGGGGTATCCCAGTTTGGCCGCCAGTTGCAAGGCATATCCGTCTTTGATGTTGATGACCCGCATGGGTTCGCCCGAGGGGTGCAGGGGTATGGAGTCGGACGACAGCACGCCGTCCACGTCGAAGGCAAAGGCTTTTATTTTCGTCAGGTCGAAATCGGTTCGGCTCATGGTTGTTGGGTTTTATCGGGGTTATGTATTTCGTGAATGCTGCGGCTCATCAGACTGTAAATCTCGCGCATCGTGGGGTCGGAGAGCAGCGCCTCCTGTTTGGCGATGATGTTGCGGTCGTATCGGATGGCTGGGCCCGTCTGGGCATCGAAGGGCGACATGTCGGCCACCTTGTCGGCCGTTTCTCGGATAAGGGGCAGCATCGCCTCGAAAGGCAGTCCGTGTTCCTGCAGGATGCGGTCGCATAGCACATAGAGGTGGTTGGTGAAGTTGCAGGCAAAGACGGCAGCCAGGTGCAGATACTTGCGTTGCTCCGAGTCGGCCCGGTAGACGCGGCCCGAGAGCCGGGCGGCCAGGTGGTACAGCAGGTCGGCATCGGCTTCGCTGTTGGCCTCGATGAAGAGGGGAATGTTGTCGAATGCCACCTCGCGCTCCTTGCTGAAGGTCTGCATGGGGTAGAAGACTCCGTAGCGGGTCGAGTAGGGGCGGAATATTTCGCAGTCTACACTGCCGGCCGTGTGTACCCACAGCCCGTTGTTGGCCGGCATACGGGCAAGCAGGTCGGGCAGAACCGAGTCCTTCACGGCGAAAATATAGAGGTCGCCGTCGGCAGGCAGACTGTTGAGGTCGGTCGTGTAGCGGCAGCGGGGCAACTGTTCGCCCAACCGCCGGGCCGACTCTTCGGTGCGGCTATATACCCACGCCGGGGCGAGACCCTTCTCCCGCAACACCAGTGCCAGCCTCGTAGCCAGGTTGCCGGCACCGATCAGGACTATCTTCATCGTTGCGTCGTTCATTCCCATTTGCCTATATGCACCTTTTCCCACATCATCTTCTCTTCGTCGAAGGGCTTGCGCTCCTCGTCCTTGTGGCCGATGGAGAGGATGCAGAGCACGCCCATCGTTTCGGGTATGCCCAGTATGCTGCGTACGATGTCTTCGGCCGGTTCGTCGTCGGCCCCGAATCGGTTGCGCACCTGAATCCAGCAGCTGCCCAGCCCCAGGTCGGCCGCTTGCAGTTGCATGAGTATGGCGGCAATCGAGGCATCCTCGACCCAGGTATCGGTAAGGGTCATGTCGGCCGTCACGACGATAGCCAGGGCAGCCCCTTCGACAGGCTTGGCTCCGGCCGTCTTGCAGGCAGCCAGGCGGGCCAGCACCTCTTTATCTTCGACGGCGATAAACTCCCAAGGGGTACAGCGTTTCGACGAGGGGGCGAGCAGCCCGGCCTCGAGAATCAGCTTCACCGAGTCGGGCGACAGCGGTTGGTCGGTATACTTGCGGATGCTGCGGCGGTGCATCAACAGATCGTGCAGATTATTCATAAGGGTAATGTTTTTACGGTTTGTATTTCATGAATTGGAGGAGGTGACGTTCGGCCCCGGCTGTGTGGCGTACAGACGAGCGGGGACACGAGCCTGCATCTCTTCCAGTAGCAAAGATACAAAACCTAATGCTTACGCGGGGAATCTGCGAAAACTTTTTTCGCTACTTTTCGGCGGGCCGCATACTGAACGACGCTTTTTTGCGTTTATTAAATGTGCCTCTCGACAAACGGGGCACGTTGTGTATAGAATCCCGATGAAATACAAGATATTACTCCTTTTTGTCGCGATAGGTGCGGTGCTCGAGCTGGCGGCGCAAGGGCGTGTGAAACTCACGGGCCGGGTCTACGACAGCGACAACCAGCCTATCGAACTGGCTACGGTGCGTGTGGCGGGGACGACCATGGGCACGATGACCGACCTCAAGGGCGAGTATCAGCTCTCCATACCGGCGGGCGACTCGATTGTGGTCATCTATTCCTGCTTGGGTTACCGCGAGGAGCAGCGGCAGCTGCTCAACCTTACGAAAGATGTCTCGCTGTCGGTGCGGCTGAACAAAAACTCGAAGATGCTGAGCGAGGTGGTGGTGGCGACTCACCGCCGGCAGACCAGCACGTTGCAGACCATCGACACGAAGGACCTCAAGCTGATGCCCGATGCTTCGGGCGGCAGTATCGAGGCGATGCTCACCACCTTTGCCGGGGTCAACTCGAGCAACGAGTTGAGTTCGCAATACTCGGTGCGGGGCGGTAACTTCGACGAGAATATCGTCTACATCAACGGTATCGAGGTGTATCGTCCGCTCACGGTGCGGTCGGGACAGCAGGAGGGGTTGAGTATCATCAACCCCGATATGGTGGGGGCCGTAGGCTTTTCGTCGGGCGGTTTCTCGGCCGAGTATGGCGACAAGATGTCGTCGGTGCTCGACATCATCTACAAGCATCCCGAGGCTTTCGAGGGGTCGGTGTCGGCCAGCTTTCTGGGAGCCACCGCCTCGATTGGGCAGAGTACCAAGAAGTTCTCGCAACTGCACGGCATCCGCTACAAGACCAACTCCACCCTGTTGAGCTCGCTCGATACCAAGGGCGAGTATGAACCGTCGTTCTTCGATTATCAAACCTATCTCACCTATAAGTTCGCCCCCAAGTGGGAGGCTTCGTTTCTGGGCAACATTGCCATCAACGACTACAAGTTCACCCCCCACGAGCGCAACACCTCGTTTGGTACGGCCACGAATGCCAAGCAGTTCAAGGTCTATTTCGACGGCGGGGAGCGCGACAAGTTCGAGACCTATTTCGGGGCTCTGTCGCTGAACTTCTTCCCCGACAAATATACCCAGTGGGCCTTGATGACCTCGGCCTTTGTCACCAACGAACTGGTGACCTACGACATTTCGGGTCAATACTGGCTCGACGAGCTGGCCGATACGGGCGACGGCGAGGGCAGCGAGAATACCGGCGCGCTGGGCGTGGGCACCTATCACGAGCATGCCCGCAACCGCCTCAAGGCCTCGGTGATTGCCACCTCGATCAAGGGGGCTACCAAGTTGGGACAGAACGAGCTGAAGTGGGGATTCACCCACCAGTACGAACAGATTTACGACCGCGTGCGCGAGTGGGAGATGCGCGACTCGGCCGGCTATTCGCTGCCGCATACCGGGCAGTCGGTCGAGATGATTTACAACCTCTTTTCGAAGCAGGACATGGAGAGCCACCGCCTCTCGGCCTATCTGCAGGATACCTATCGGATGCGCACCTTGTGGGGGCGGCTCATCTTCACCGGTGGTGTGCGGGCCTCGTACTGGGGCTTCAACAAGGAGACGCTGGTGAGTCCGCGGGCCTCGATTACCTTCATCCCGGCCGCCAACGAGCAGATTACGGCCCGCCTGGCCGGCGGTCTCTATTACCAGGCCCCCTTCTACAAGGAGTTGCGCGACACGGTGTGCGATGCCTCCAACAATTACGTGGTGCAGTTGAACCGCAACATCAAGTCGCAACGCTCGATACACGTGGTGCTCGGCGGCGACTATTCGTTCCGGGCGTTGGACCGTCCGTTCAAATTCACGGCCGAACTCTACTACAAGAAACTCGATAACCTCATTCCCTACGAAATCGACAACCTGCGGGTGTGGTACAGCGGGCAGAACGAGGCCAAGGGCTACGCCGCCGGTATCGACCTGAAGCTCTTCGGGCAGTTTGTGCCCGGGGTCGACTCGTGGCTCACCTTCTCGCTGATGAAGACGCAGGAGGAAATCGGCGGCATCAAACTGCCCCGACCTACCGACCAGCGGTACAGCGTGGGGCTCTACTTCCAGGACTATGTGCCCCGCTTCCCCAAATACAAATTCAGCCTGCGGGCTATCCTGGCCGACGGTCTGCCGGTGGGTTCGCCCCGCAAGGGACGTCAGGCGGGCTACTTCAGGGCCCCGGCCTACAAGCGTATCGACATCGGAGCTTCGCGTCTGCTGGTGGGGGGCGAAGACAAACTCCTGCAACGGGGTATCTTCCGCAACCTGAAAAGCGTGTGGATTGGTATCGACGTGTTCAACCTCTTCGACATCAGCAACGTGAACTCCTACTATTGGGTCACCGACATCACCAATGCCCAGTATGCCGTGCCCAACTACCTTACCCGCAGGCAGATAAACCTGCGTCTCTCCATCGACTTTTAATCGACCGGCCCGATTACCGCAGGCGAATGTAGTACATCAGGTCGGTGATGCCGTAGAGCAGTGTGGCCGCACCGAAGGTGGCGACAATGATGCGCTCGGTCGCCGAGAAGGGATTGACCAGAATCTCGATGCCGATAAGCAGAACAATCACCGGCAGCAGATAGGAGAGCCACCCCGCCTTGCGCTTGATGGTCTTCTTCAGTGTGAGCAGATAGAGCAACTGGTAAACTCCGATTAAGATGAGTGCACCCCCCAGCACGTAGATGGTCACCCCGATGTACCAACTGGGCACCAGGATGAGCGAACACCCGAACAGCAGCAGGATGGCCGACATCACGGGGAACGGCAGATCCTTCTTGTGGTTGCCGCTCAGCAGATAGGAGAGGATGGTGTAGAGACTGGGTATCCCCACCAGGATACCGATAATGAAGAGTATGGTGGGCAGGGCGGCGTTGGGATAGAATATCAACAGCAACCCCACGGCGATAGAGGCGATGATACGGACCAGCGGATTTTGAAAAGCATTCATAAAACAGTATTCGAGATTAGTTGTTTGTATGTGATGTAACAACAGCAAAGGTAGCAAGATGTTTGTGAATAGCCTCGATAGTGAAACGCTATTTAACAGCCTTGCCTGCAGAAGCCGCGGCCGGAGTGTGTGAATTTGGGAATATTTATTACCTTTGTCCCCGCTGCGGTAAATCGCGGTCGAGCCGGGTCGCTTGGATGCGGCTGTGTCGACATCGATGCAAGAGGCTCCACACGAGAGGTTTACCTCTATTTTCGAAACAAAAAAGATGCTATGCCTGCACCGAAAAAAATCTTAGCCATCATAAATCCCATTTCGGGAACCAAAGATAAAGAGGAACTGCCTGCCTTGATCGACGAGGTGATAGACCCGTCGAAATACAGCGTGGAGTGCCGCTTCACCCAATATGCCGGCCATGCGGCCGAGATGACCCGCCAGGCTGTTGCCGACGGGGTAGATGTGGTGCTCTCGGTCGGGGGCGACGGTACCTGCAACGAGATTGCCCGCGAATTGATAAACACCTCCACGGCGCTGGCCATCGTGCCGGTGGGCTCGGGCAACGGGTTGGCCCGCCACCTGGGTATCTCGATGGATGCCCGCAAGGCGCTCGAGATTGTCAACGATGGGGTAATCGCCGACCTCGACTACTGCACGGCCAACGGCCGCCCCTTCTTCTGTACTTGCGGGGTGGGGTTCGACGCGCTGGTGAGCCTCAAGTTTGCGCAGGGAAAACGTCGCGGCAAGCTGGCCTATGTGGCCAAGGCGCTCACCGAGTACCTCAAGTACAAGTCGGAGACCTATCAGATTGAGATGCCCGACGGTACTGTCACCGAGAAGGCCTTCCTCATTGCCTGCGGCAACGCCTCGCAATATGGCAACAACGCCTATATCGCCCCCCATGCCAGCATGCAGGACGGCAAAATAGACGTCACGGTGCTCATGCCCTTTACCCCCTTCGACACGGCGGGGTTGGCCCTGTTGCTCTTCACCAAGCATATCGATCAGGATGCCAACATCAAGAGCTTTACCACCGAGTCGCTCGTCATCAAGCGCGAGAAACCGGGGGCCATGCACCTCGATGGTGAGCCTGTCGAGATGGGTACCCGCATCGACATCCGCTGCTTCAAAGGCGGCCTGCGCGCCCTCATTCCGGCCGAGGATCCCAAGCGCTCCATCATCGAGCCCTTCGCCTCGGTATTCTGGGAGTTTATCGAGACCGTGCGTCAGGAGTTGAATATCTGATAGTTAGTTGTTATTCCATGAAGATGTGATTGTCGAGCGGCCGCAGACCGTGTTAGCCACCCTGCCTACGGTCGGCCAGTTCGATGACTTCGAGGTCTTTGATTTCGGCCCCGTCGATGACGAAGCGCACGAGGGTGCGTTTCTTGTGGAATCCGTACAGACCGGCGGCTCCGGGGTTGATGTGGAGGCATTTCAAGGTTTTGTCGTAGAGTACCTTCAGGATGTGCGAGTGGCCCGAGATGAAGAGTTTGGGCGGATGAATGTAAATCTGGGGTATCACCTCGCGGGCATATTTGCCGGGGTATCCGCCGATGTGGGTCATCCACACGTCCACCCCCTCGATGGTAAACCGCTGGTGTTGCGGGTAGCGCAGGCGCAATTCGTGACCGTCGATGTTGCCATAGACGGCCCGGAAGGGCTTCAGCGCCTCGAAGCGGTCGGCCAGCTCGACCGAGCCGATGTCGCCCGCGTGCCAAATCTCGTCGCACTCGGCAAAATATTTCGCGTAACGGTCGTCCCACCAGGCGTGGGTATCGGATAACAGACCAATCTTTACCATGACTTCTTTTCTCAATTTAAGGGTAAAAGTACGGCAATAATTTGTAAAGTCGAAAAAAAACAGCTACATTTGTCCCCACAGAAACAGATGCGGTAGTAGCTCAGTTGGTAGAGCATCAGCTTCCCAAGCTGAGGGTCGCGAGTTCGAGCCTCGTTTGCCGCTCTTTGAGAAGCCGGTTTGCATGCAGCAAGCCGGCTTTTTTTATATATTCATTCCGCCTGTCAATTCATAATTTTATGAATTGAGACGAGATATTGCCAATCTGGGAATTCATTTTTATATTTGTTGTGATTTTTCTTACGTTTAGTTAATATAATTAACAGTATAGTCACAATCTAAATATGACGTTGAACGGAGTTTCGCAGACTTCTGTCCTCAATTATATGATACGGGACAATAAGTTGTATCTCTCGCAAGGCGACGAGACTGTCGTGTATGTAAGGCGATAAACTTTGATCCGGAATATAGCAGCAGGGGATAGAATCGACGTTCTATCCCCTGCGTGCATATATTGGAAACACCGTGGTTATTCCTGACTTACCTTTTTCATCTTCACCTCGTAGAGGTCGCTGCGGCGGTCCTTGAGGTTGCGCACGCTGCCGTAGGTGTGGAGCTCGTTGAGCAGGTCGAGGTCGACGTCGGAGATGAGAATCATCTCGGTGTTGGGGGTAGCCTCGGCGCGGCGTCCATCGGTGGGGAAGGCGAAGTCGCAGGGGGTGAAGACTCCCGACTGGGCATACTGGATGTCCATGTTGTGCACCTTGGGCAAGTTGCCTACACTACCGGCAATGACCACGAAGCACTCGTTTTCGATGGCCCGGGCCTGAGCGCAGACGCGCACGCGCGAGTAGGCATTCTGCGTGTCGGTGAGGAAGGGGACGAAGAGTATCTGCATGCCCTCGCCGGCCATGATGCGCGACAGTTCGGGGAACTCGACATCGTAGCAGATGAGCACGCCTATCTTGGCGCAGTCGGTCTCGAAGGTGCGGATGGCTTTGCCGCCGTTCAAGCCCCAGCACTTCATCTCGTCGGGGGTGACGTGCAGTTTCTCGTACATCTCGTAGGTACCGTCGCGACGACACAGGTAGCCGATGTTGTAGAGCAGTCCGTCCTCTTTGATGAGGGGCATGCTGCCGGTGATGATGTTGATGTTGTAGCGGATGGCCAGGTTGATGAACCGCTCGCGTATCTCATCGGTGTATTGGGCCAGACCACGGATGGCTTCCGATTCGCTCTCGTCGTTGAAGCGGGCCATGAGGGGGGCGTTGAAGTACTCGGGGAAGAGAACGAAGTCGCTTTGGTAGCTGCTCACCGAATCGACGAAGAACTCGACCTGTTCGAAGAGGTCGTCGAGCGTCTTGTAGCTGCGCATCTGCCACTGCACGAGTCCCACCCGCACGGTCGTCTTGGGCGAGATATACTCTTCGGTAGGCTCCTGGTAGTAGATGTTGTCCCACTGGAGCAGGCAGGCGAAATGTTTCGACTCCTCGTCGTTGGGCAGGTAGTTGCGCATCACCTTGCGCACGTGGAAGTCGTTGGAGAGCTGGAAGAGCAGTACCGGGTCGAATATTTCGCGCTTGCGCACCTTGTCGATATACTCTTTGGGGCGCATGTGGTCGGCATACTTGTGGTAGTTGGGCAGCCGGCCGCCGAACATGATGGCCTTGAGGTTGAGTTTCTCGCACAGCTCCTTGCGGTATTCATACATACGGCGGGCGAGCCGCAGGCCGCGGTAGTCGGGGTGCACGAATACCTCGATGCCGTAGAGGATGTTACCCTTGCGGGTGTGGGTGTTGAAGGTCTCGTTGCCGGTCACCTGAGCATAGGTGTGGTCGTTTTTCACATCGTTGTAGTTGACGATGATCGAGAGGGCGCATCCCACGATTTTGCCATCGACCACGGTCACGATCTGCCCTTCGGGGAAGATGCGGATGAGTTTGTCTATCTGTTCGGGGGTCCAGAACACGTCGCTGCCGTCGGCATAGACCCGGGTGAACGAGCTGGCCAACTGGTCGTAGTCTTCGCGTTGCAGATTACGAATCTCTACTTTATTGATCTCTTTGGGTTTCATAGCTTCGTTATTTGTTTCGCGGTGCAAAATTACCGCTTTTTTGCGGGCATTGGTTGCTTGTGGCCCTATTTTCTTGGATTATGAGTAAATTTGTTGTGCCTCGGGCGGGGGGGCTGATGCCCTGTCGAGAAATTTTTTTGAAAAAAATCGGGGGTGTCTGCAACCTGCCGGGGGGTGACTTGCGTCTAATGGTTGAATTTCCGGAAAGAGAGATGAACAAAAAAATGATACATAAATTAAAAACAGATAGCAAGATGAAACGATTTGTAATGACAGCGCTCCTTTCACTCGTGTTGTGGACGGGCGCAACTGTAATGGCACAGACCGGGAATGTGAACCCGACTTCAAAACCGACAGCAGCCGTGGCTGCGGCGACGACCGAAAGCGATACTCTTGGCGACATGAACGAGACCGAAGCCTACAAGGTGCGTATGGCCGAGATTGAGCTGGAAAAACAACGGTCTTTGATGCATTATGAGGCCGATGCCGAGGATATTCTCGATGCGATTGTCCCAGTGTTGGGCATAACCGTTCCCTTCCTGTTTGCCTTCCTGGTTATCTTCTTCTTTATCTACTACCGCAACAAGAAGCAGAAGGCCCACTATCAGGTTATCGAGAAGGCCATCGAGGCCGGGCGTGAGTTGCCCGACGGATTTTTCGAGTCGCCCCGGTCGCGACAGGCTCGCCCCGACAAGCTGGTGACCCTCAACCAGGGCTTGGTATTCCTGGGTATCGGTTTGGGCTTTGCCATCTGGAGCATTGTGTTGTGGAGTATCAACGGTACCGAAGAGTTTGGCGATGGCGTGGGAATCTTCCTGTTGGGTCTGGCCGCTATCTTTATTCTGGTGGGTGCGGGCAAACTGATACTCTATCGGGTATCGTCGCGCCCCGATAACGATCACACCGATAATCAACCCGAATAACCGGCCTCGACACGATGGAGAAGACCGAGGATATGATGTGGGTGGCACGTTGCGCCCTGCTGGACGACCGCAAGGCTTTTGCCTCGCTGGTCGATAAATACCAGGGGCGGGTGAAGCGCTTCTTTCTGAGCCTCACCGGTGGCGACGAATCGCTCAGCGATGACCTGGCGCAGGAGACCTTCATTAAGGTCTACTACCACCTGCGCAGCTACAAGGGTCTCTCCTCGTTCTCGACCTGGCTCTTCAGGGTGGCCTACAACCTCTACTACGACGAGTTGCGCAAGCGGGGCGACCGCTACTTCGAGCCTTTGGACGAGGCGGCGACGATACCCCAGTCGCCCGAGCCGGTAGACCGCCGGCTCGACATGACCCAGGCTCTGTCGATACTGCGTCCCGAGGAACGTACGGTCGTTACCCTCTACTTCGTCGAGGATATGGCCATCGCCCGTATTGCCGCGGTGACGGGTATGCCCGAGGGGACCGTCAAGTCGTACCTCTCGCGCGCCAAACAAAAATTAGGAGAATATTTAAAGAAAAACGGATATGAAAGAGTGGAATGACGACCAGTGGCGGGAGCTTTTCGACCGACACACTCCCCAACCCCGGCGCGACCGGTGGTTTACCCGCCGGGTGATGAACCGACTGCCGCGCAAGCGGTGGAGCCTCGAGACGAAAATTTCGCTGGTGGTTCTGGTACTGATATTGCTCATCTGCACGGCCTTGTGTGTAGCTTTTGCCCGCGAGCTGACAGCGAACCCCTGCTGGAACTGTGCCGGTACCTGGGTGATGTATGGAGCCTTGACCGTGGCCTGTATCCTGTTGGGCGCACAGGCGAACTCTTTCTTCCGGTCGATTTACGACGCTTCCTGAAACTGAAATAAATTTAAGTAAACATGCCAAGGAGCAGACGTCCCGTTGCTGGGGTGCCTGCTCCTTGTGTGGTTTATGGCGAGCATCGTTCAACCCTGCGGCTTGCCGGCGATGGGCGAGTGGCGGGCGATGAACTCGGCAAACGACTCCTTGTAGGTGTCGGAGATGGGGATATACTCCTTGCCGAAGACGATGCGGTTGCGGTCGATCATCTTGATTTTACACCCCTGCACGATGAACGAGCGGTGCACCCGGATGAACTGCCCCTCGGGCAGCATCTCTTCGAGCGACTTGAGGCTCAGCAGCGAGAGGATGGGGTGCGGCTCGCCCTCGAGATAAATCTTTACATAGTCCTTCAGGCCCTCGATGTATAGAATCTTGTCGAGGGGTATCTGCTTGAGCTTGTAGTCGCTCTTGACAAAGATATAGGGGCTTTGTGCCGGTGTGGGTGCAGGGGTGCCGGCGGTACTGTTCCCCTCGGACAACTCGAACCATTGCAGTGTCTTTTGTGCCGCCTTGAGGAAATCGGCATAGGCGATGGGCTTGAGCAGGTAGTCGATGGCGTTGACCTTGTAGCTGTCTACGGCATACTGTCCGAAGGCGGTGGTAAAGACAATGCGGCTGCGCCCCTCGATCATGCGCGAGAACTCCATGCCGTCGAGCTCGGGCATCTGTATGTCGAGGAAGATGAGGTCGATGTCGCCCCGCGAAACCCGTTCGACCGCCTGCACGGCCGAGTTGAACGAAGCTTCCAGTTGCAGGAAGGGGGTACGCTTGACATAACTCTCCAGCAGTTCGATGGCCAGGGGTTCGTCGTCGATAATGCAGCATTTCAGGATCATAGTCTCCACGTATTTGGGTTAGTTCAAGTCGATGGTGAGCGACGAGCGGTAGACCCGTGCATCGCTCTCGGCATGCAGCGTGTACTTGCCGGGATAGAGCAGTTCGAGCTGTCGCGAGAGGTTTTTGAGCCCGATGCCCGAGCCGCTTTTGTCGTTCTCGTCTTTGGGGAAGCAGCTGTTCTCGATGCGGCACTCGATGACACCGGGCGAGGGTTCGCTCATGACGATGGTCACAAACGAGGGTTCGGTGGCGCTGGTGCCGTGCTTGAAGGCATTCTCGATGAGGGTGATGAAGAGCAGCGGAGCAATCTGGTATCCCCGGCACAACCCTTGGGGCATATCGACCTCGACCTTCACGTGGCGGGCGAGCCGAAGCCGCATCAGTTCGATGTAGTTGTGGTTAAACTCCAGCTCTTTCTCCATGGGAACATAGGCCTGAGCATTTTCATAGAGTACATAGCGCAGCATCTTGCTCAACTCGAGCACGGCACTCTGCGCCCGGTCGGGGCTGATGGCGATGAGCGAGTAGATGTTGTTGAGGGTATTGAAGAGGAAGTGCGGGTTGAGCTGGTTCTTCAGGTTCTTCAACTCGGCCTCGGTGCGCTCCTGCTCCAGTTGCTTGCGCTCCTTCTCGGTGACAATCCACTTCTGCGTTATCTTGATGGCTACGCTCAATCCCACCATCAGAGCCAGGGTGATGGAATCCTGCCACTGCATGAGCCCCGGCCGTGGAGGACGAGGACCGCCCGGCCGCCTGAACAGGAACTCGTCGGGGATAATCATGCGGTGTACCAGATAGATGGCCACATTGGCTACCACGATGAGCAGCACGTTGTAGAGGATAAACTGTACCGGCTTTTTACGGAACAGCACCCGGTCGATGAGCCACAGATAGTTGATGTAGAAGATGACCGCGATGCAGATGGGCTGGATATAGAACTTCATGAGGCTGAAGTTGCGTATGCGCCCCATACTCTCGAACCGCTCGATGAAGAGGAGCGGGAAGAGAAAGACAATCGTCCATGCAATGGCATGGATGAAGAGGGGATTCCATCGGAGGCGTATATGTTGCCGGTTGGGTGTCATGGTACAAAGATAAAGATTTTGAGTATAAGAATGTCGATTATTCATAACGAATAGCTTCAATGGGGTCGAGGTTGGCGGCTTTGCGGGCCGGGTACCAGCCGAAGAATATGCCGGTAATCGTGCAGACGAAGAACGAGAGTATCACCGAATAGGCCTGTATGTAAACCGGCCAGTTGAATACGAGGTTGACCACCATCGATGCTCCCACACCCAGCAGCACCCCGATGATACCACCCGTTACGCTGATGAGCACCGCCTCGATGAGAAACTGGGCCAGAATGTCGATACCTCGGGCTCCGATCGACATGCGCAGCCCGATTTCGCGGGTGCGCTCCGTTACCGATACATACATGATGTTCATGATGCCGATACCGCCCACCAGCAGCGAGATACCGGCGATACAGGCGAGCAGGATGGTCATCATGTCGGTAGTCGAGCTCATCATCGAACTCATCTCCTCTTGCGACCGTATTTCGAAGTCGTCGTCTTCGCCCTCCTTGATTTTGTGATTCTTGCGCAGAATCTGGGTAATCTCGTTGATAGCCTGCGGGGTGAGTTCCTCGGTCAGGGCCGAGCAGAAGATGCCTTGCAGGTAGGTGATGGCCAGTACCCGCTTCTGCACCGTGGTGTAGGGGGCCAGCACCATGTCGTCCTGGTCCATGCCCATGCTGTTGTAGCCCTTGGGGGTGAGTGTGCCCACAATCTTGAGCGGTATCTTGTTGAATCGTATCACCTTGCCGATAGGGTTCTCGCCGTTGGGGAAGAGGTTGTCGATGATGGTTTGTCCCACCAGGCAGACTTTGGCCGAGGTGAGCACGTCTTGCGGGGTGAACATGCTGCCCTCGTCGATGGAGAATTTGCGTATCTCGAGGTAGTCTTCGGTCACGCCGTAGATGGTGCTGGGGTAGTTGTTGGCCCCGTAGATGAACTGCCCGCTGCTGCTGACCGAGGGCGAGCAGGCCGACACATATTCGGTGCCGTCGAGAATGTCCTGGTAGTCGTTGAGCTTGAGGGTCTGCATCGACGAGGCATCCTGCCGCACGCCGCCCCGCTCCATGTTGCCGGGGTGAATCATAATCATGTTCGACCCCATTTCGGCAATCTGGGCCCGGATGCTCCGCTTCGAACCTTGCCCGATAGCCAGCATGGTAATCACCGACGCTACGCCGATGATGATGCCCAGCATCGTGAGGAAGCACCGCATCTTGTTATTGTTGAGCGCCTTGAGCGCTATCTTGGTGAGATTGGTCAGATTCATAATCGTTTGTTCCTTAATCGCTTTCTACCGGTAGTTTTTTCAGCATCTCCAGGGCCGAGGCCGGATGGTCGTTGGGGGTGTCGCTGATGATTTTCCCGTCGCGCAGCACGATGTTGCGGCTGCTGTAGGCCGAGAGTTCGGGGTTGTGCGTGACGAAAATGATGGTGCGTCCCCGGTCGTGCAGCTCCTGGAAGAGTACCAGTATCTCGAACGAGGTGCGGGTGTCGAGGTTACCGGTAGCCTCGTCGGCCAGAATGATGACCGGGTCGTTGACCAGCGCCCGGGCAATGGCCACACGTTGCTGCTGTCCGCCCGACATCTGGTTCGACTTGTGGTTTTTCCGTTCGGCCAGTCCCACGGCATCGAGTGCCCGCGAGGCCAGTTCGTGCCGCTCGCGGGCCGAGATGGCCGAGTTGTACATGAGGGGCAGCTCCACGTTTTCGAGGGCGGTCGTCTTGGGCAGCAGGTTGTAAGACTGGAATACGAAACCAATCTTGCGGTTGCGCAGTACCGACCGCTCGTTTTTGCCCATGCTCCGTACCGGGATGCCGTCGAGGTAGTATTCGCCCGAGGTGGGGGTGTCGAGGCAGCCCAGAATGTTGAGCAGGGTCGACTTGCCCGAGCCGCTGGTGCCCATGATGGTCACGAACTCGCCGGCGTTGATGGTGAAACTCACCCCCCGCAGGGCGTGTACCGTCTCGTTACCCACGATAAAGTTGCGCCGTATGTTCTCCAGACGTATGATCTCTTTTGTTGCCATGCTGTCGGTTTCCTTTCTTTATTTCTTCTTTCCCGGCGGTTTGGGCATGAAGGGGCTCTCCTCCTTGTTTCCCGAGAGCTGAGCGGCCGGCAGGCCGCCGTTGCTCTTGCGGTCGATGGCTACGGTTTCGCCTTCGTTCAGCCCCTCGCAAATCTCTACATTCACGCCGTTGTTCATACCCACTTTTACCTGCCGGGGAGTCCAGGTATTGTTCTCTTGTACCCAAATAGTCTTGAGGCTGTCGTTGCCCGGCTTCTGGGGCTGCGGTTGCGACTCGGCTGCCGGAGCTTGTCCCGAAGGCATATCGGGGACGAAGCGGAGTGCCTTGAGTGGAATGTTGATGACGTTGCGCCGCTCGGCGATGTAGATGGTGACGTTGGCCGTGAGGCCCGGTTTCAGTTTCAAATCGGGGTTGTGGGCCGAGATGACCACCTCGTAGGTAACCACGTTGCTCTCTTCGGTAGCCTCGAGACGCACCTGTGTCACGGTGCCCTCGAAGGTGTCGTTGGGGTAGGCGTCGACGCTAAATTCGACCCGTTGTCCCTCTTTCACACCGCCTATATCGGCCTCGTCGACATCGGCAATCACCTGCATCTGGGTGAGGTCGGCGGCAATGGTGAAGAGGGTAGGCGTTTCGAATCCGGCGGCAACGGTCTGTCCCTCCTCGACGGCGCGGCTGATGACTACCCCGTCGATGGGCGAGGTAATGGTAGCGTAGGCCAGGTTACGCTTGGCCTTGGCCAGATTGGCCTCGCTGCTCTCGTAGGCACTCTTGGCCTTGGCATAGTTGTAGGTCGACTCCTCGAACTCGGTGTCGCTGATGAGCTGTTTCTCGTGCAACGCCTTGTTGCGCAGGTAGTTCTTCTCTTGATACTCGTACTCGGCCTTGGCACCGTCGTAGGTGGCCTGTTGCGAGGTGAGTTCGCTTTGCAGGGTCACCTTATCCATCTCGGCGATGAGCTGTCCCTTGGTGACAATCGAGTTGTAGTCGGCATACAGTTTGTCGATGATACCCGATACCTGGGTACCCACCTCGACCTTGGTCACCGGCTCGATGGTACCGGTAGCCGTGACGGCCTCCGATACGTCGCTTCGGGTGGCCGTGGCCGTCTCGACGATGTAGCTTGTGCTGTTCGATTTCCGTCCGAAGATAAACCACAGGATTATAATCACTGCGACTATCGACACGGCGAGAATGATGATTTTTTTTCGTTTCATATCGTGATGATCAGTTTATTATTCGAGATTGTCAAATCAATCGAGCGTAAGCGGCTTGTTTTCGTAGTAGTCGAGCAGCTTGAGGTTGAGCAGCGCCATGAAGCGCGATTGCAGCTCCTCTTGCTGGGCCGAGAGCCAGTTGTTTTTGGCGGTGAGCATCTCGACGGTATTTTTCATGCCCAAGTAGAATTGCTCTTCGGTGAGCTCGAACGATGTCTGTGTGGCATTGAGCTGCTCGCGGGCGGCCAGGTATTGCGACTGGGCCGACGAGGCGTCGAGCCAGGCGCTCTCGATTTGGTTGAGCAGATTTTTCTCCTGATTCTTGAGGTCGAGCTCGCTGATTTTCTGCTGTATACGAGCCCGCTCTACGGCCGACTTGTTGGCCCGGCGGCTGTAGATGGGTATCGACAGGGTGAGCCCGATCGACTCGTTGAGACTCTGTTTCAGTTGAGTACCTATACCGCCGTTGTTGTCGGTGTTGTGTCCGGTGCCTATGCCGGCATTGAGCGAGAGGTTGGGGTAGTAGCCGGCCTTGGCGTTGGCTATGTTGAGTTCGGCTACCTCGAGTTCGAGCTTGCCGCTCTGTATCGAGGGGATAAATCCCAGCGCCGTGGCATAGACCGTGCTCTTGTCGGGCAGCGGCACGAGCACCTTGCTCTCGTCGATGGGCGGCAGAGCCAGGTTCATCTCTACGTCGATGTCGAGTTCGAGCAGTTGCTTGAGGTTGAGCCGCAGTTGGTCGCGGTTGGCTTCGGCCGATACCAGTTGGTACTTGTCGTTGCTGTATTGGGCCTCGAGTTGGGCCAGGTCGCTCTTCGAGATAGAGCCGGCGGCCAGCAGTTCGCGCGACCGCTCGACTTGCCTCAGCGATACCTCGACAGTCTGCTTGCAGATATTCACGGCCTCCTCGGCATAGAGAATTTGCAGATAGTCGGTGAGAATCTCGATTTGCAGGTTGTCGAGGCTCTCTTGAAAGGCATATTGCTGTTGCTGCTCTTGCAGCTGGTTGCTCTTGATGGTATTGCGGCGCTTCCCGTCGAAGAGGGTCCACGAGGCATTGAGTCCGTAGGTGCCGGTGTAGACGTTTTTGCCGGCCTGGCTGCCGTCGGCCAAGGGGTAGTTGCCGTAGTTGTGCGACGTGGAGAAGTCGAACGAGGGGAAAAGCTGGGCTTTGGCCTCCTTGGTATTGACCGAGCTCTCCTCGATCGACAGTCGGTTCTGTTGCAGCGTGATGCTGTGGTCGTGGGCGTAGTCGAAGCAATCCTGTAATGTCCACACTTCGGGCATCGACTCTTCCTGGCTCACCTGAAGTTCCTGAGCATGCAGCGGCGAGTAGCAGAGAAGCGTTAAAATGCCGGTGGATATTATTAAATTTTTCATAACCGATACGTTAAATTCGAACTCAAATTTAACACTTGGCGAGCCATTAAGAAAAATGTAATAGAGAGAGTTCCCTTTTTTGTGGATAAAGCGGTCTCTTTTATCGATAAAACAGGGGTGTATGGTTATGCGTTTTCCCTTATGGAGAGAGGCTGGTGAAAAAACGAGGGGAACCCGTGTGGATTCCCCTCGTGAAGATAGTTTCGAAAAGGTATGCTTCGTTAATAGAAGAGCAGGATGAGCAACTGCGCCGACAGAACTCGCAGGAACATGGTGAGCGGGTAGACGGTCGAGTAGGCTACCGACGGTGCATCGTTACCCGAAACCTTGTTGGCATAAGCCAAGGCGGGGGGATCGGTGCAGGCTCCCGAGAGCAGACCCATGATTGAGCAGTAGTTGATTTTGTAGTGAGCCCGGGCGATAACGGCAATGACGAGCAGGGGAATGACGGTGATGAGGAATCCCCACCATACCCACACGAGGCCGCCCGACATGATGGTATTGACAAACTCGCCGCCGGCCGAGATGCCCACACTGGCCAGGAAGAGGCAGATGCCTACCTCGCGCAGCATGAGGCTGGCGCCTGTCGAGGTGTAGGTAACCAGGTGTACCTTGTGACCGAAGCGGCCCAGCAGAATGGCAACGACCAGAGGACCACCGGCCAGACCCAGTTTCATCGGCACGCTCATGCCCGGTATGGCGATAGGAATACTACCCAGAATGATACCGAGGAAGATACCCACGAAGAGGGTTACCATGTTGGGCTCGTGCAGACGTTTGGTCGAGTTGCCCAACTTTTCGGCCAGACGGTTGATGTCTTCGATACGGCCTACTACGGTGAGGCGGTCGCCGATTTGCAGCTCCAGATTGGGGTTGGCCAACAGGTCTAAACCGGCACGGTTCACGCGGGTAGCGTTCAGGCGGTATCCCATGCGCAGCCGCAAGCTACCGATTTTGCGCCCGTTGATTTCGGGGCGGGTAACCAGAATACGGCGCGAAACCACCGGTGCCTGAATGGCTTCCCAGTTCATCTCGACGGGGCGTCCGATGAAGGCTTCGAGGGCGCTTTCGTCCTGCAGCGAGAGAACCACCAGCAACAGGTCGCCCTCTTGCAGCAGCGTGTCGGAGTTGGGAATCATCACCTCGTCGTTGTGCTTGATACGCGACACCACGAAGTTGCGGTCGATGAGCTTGGCGAGGTCGTCGAGCGTTTTACCTACGATGAGTTTGTTTTCTACCTGGTAGGTAACCACGTGGGGCACGAGTTGGCTCGACTGGTTTTCCTCCTCGATTTGCTTATTTTCCTTGTCGAGCTTCACTTTGAAGATGGCCCGAATCACCAGCATCGAGGCGATGATGCCGATTACACCCAGCGGATAGGCGGCGGCATAGCCCAGGGCAATCTCGGGGACTTCGGTGATAGAACCGTCGAACCGCAGCTGCGACAGGGTTTGTTGTGCGGCACCCAGTCCCGGGGTGTTGGTAACGGCACCCGAGAGAATACCCACCATCATGGGCATGCTCACCTGGTCTTCGTTGAGGAAGTAGATGCCGAGCGCCACAGCAATGTTGAGAACTACAATACCCACGGCCAGCATATTGAGGGTGAGCCCGCCTCGCTTGAACGAGGAGAAGAAACTGGGTCCCACTTGCAGACCGATGGAGTAAATAAAGAGAATTAAACCGAACTCCTGTACGAAGTGGAGTATGTTTTTCTCGGCCGAGAAGCCGAAGTGCCCGGCTATCAGCCCGACGAAGAGAACAAACGTAACTCCCAAAGATACTCCGAAGAACTTCAGTTTGCCCAATGCTACTCCCACCGCAATGACAAAGGCGTATAGGATTACGGTATGGGCTACCGATGCGTCATTAAATAGCAGACTTTGTATCCAATCCATTTTAGATAAACAATACTTTTTACTTTTTGTGCAAAGTTAGCAATATTCTCTATAAACAACTCTTGTCGGTATAGTTTTTCTTGTTGCCGAAAAAGGATATGGCGAAAAAAAAGGTCCTGGACATCGCGCCCTGGACCTTCCATCAAGTCAATACACTTTTTATGCTAAGAGCCTTCCTCGGCTATACTCGCGCACAGCGTTCGGAATATTTAGTTAGATTTGTTTTTCACAACACAGTATTCAATTCAATAGTAAGCAGTTGTTTCCTTTTTTCGTATTCCTACATTATGTATTGCTTTTTGAATATAATAGTGCATTAAGGTCTGTTAAGGAGGTTATATGATAGTTCGATACCCGTTTGGCCGGAGGTACCGGGCGCAGATTCAGCCAAGCCGTTTGGCAGCCGATGCCTTGTGCGGGCAACAGGTCGTTGTTGAGCGAATTGCTCACGCACAGTGTCTCTTCGGGGGCAATGTGCAGGGCATCGACCGAGAGTTTGAAAATGGCTTGGTCGGGCTTGTTGAGGTTGACGGCACTCGATTCGATCACGTCGGTAAAGTAGGGGGTGAGCCCGAAGTCTACCAGCATGGCCGGTAGGTTGCCGTACGACTGTGCTACGATACCCAGTCGATATTGCTTGACCAGTTGTTCGAGAATCAATTCGTTTTGTCTCACGTGCATGATGGCCCGATTGTAGCAGAGGGTAGCCAACTGCTGCGGATACTTGCGGGTGCATACGTTGTCGGATAGCAGTCCTTTGTCGATGAGATATTTGATTTGCAGCGAGAGTTTGATGTAGAGCATCTGATATAGATTGAACCCGGGCTCGATGAGATTACATTCCGAAATCTGGGCTTCGGCATATTCGTGGGCACACAGGTAGTCGCTCTTCGATACCGGAATACCGGTCTCCCGATATTTCCGCCAAATGAGGTCGAACCACTCGCATCCCTCGGTGTCGATTGTACCCGAAAAGTTAAACAGAATGCCCTTTATGTCGTGTGTTTGTTCCATATCCTTTTGTTAGAAAACAGTGCAAAGTTACCTTGTGACAGGCCTCTCCACAAGGTCGTTATGTATATATATTTGTTCTAAAAGTCGTATCTGTGAAAATGTCGGCCGGCCCCGTCTGTTTGCTTGTCGAGGGGCGGCAGTCGGGTATTTGTGCACAAAAAATAGGGCCATGGATTCACGAAGGCTGGGGATGTTGCGACATAAAAATCAAGCGGGCTTGTTTTTCTGCCTTCGACTTTCACTATCTTTGCACGGATAAAAGGAAAAAAGATGAAACAACTGGTTATTTTTGATTTGGATGGGACGTTGTTGAACACGATAGCCGACTTGGCTGCGAGTACCAACTATGCTTTGCGGGGTTGTGGCTACCCCGAACATCGGGTAGAGGAGTATCTCTATTTCGTGGGCAACGGCATCACCAAACTGTTCGAACGTGCCTTGCCCGAAGCGGCTCGCACGGCCGAGAATGTGGCTCACATGCGCACTCTCTTTCTCGAATATTATACCGAACACAATACCGACCACACTCGCCCCTACGACGGTATAGTGCGTCTGCTCGATGAGTTGTCGGGCCAAGGTGTAAAGCTGGCGGTGGCTTCGAACAAATATCAGGCGGGTACCGAGAAGCTGGTTGCCCACTACTTTCCCCGTGTGCCGTTTGTAGCCGTACTGGGACAGCGCGAAGGGGTGCCGACGAAACCGGCTCCCGATATTGTCTACGACATCATGCAGCGTGCCGGGGTGGAGAAGGTCGATACGTTGTATGTAGGCGACTCGGACGTAGACATGTGTACCGCCCGTGCAGCCGGGGTAGAGTCGGCCGGGGTAATCTGGGGATTCCGGGGGCGCGACGAGTTGAGCCGGGCCGGTGCTACCCATCTGGTCGATACGCCCGACGATATTCTGCATCTGTGCGGCATCGGGGTGTGAGCCGTAGAAAAAAAAGTAGCAACCTCGCTTCTCAGCGAAATTGCTACATAACCAAAATATATAGAATAGTTAATCGAAAAAAATAGTCTGTAACATTTACATAGGGCGATTAATTAATTGTGATACAAATGTATGTCCGCAGCTGGGCATATCAAAACCATATCGACAAAAGGCTGAAAAATATCGCCTAACCGCCCCTTTTTCCGTTGGAACATTACCTTGTCGATAACCGAAAATTGTCTCTATTTTTTCGGTACGAAGGGTAATTTGCATCCTTGTTTGTTGAGGTAACCCTCCATGTCGTAGTCGAGAGCGATGCGGTAGTAGTCGAGTATGTGGCCGCACCAGTCGTTTTCGGTGGTAGTGCCGCTGCGGTGGCGGTTATACTCCGATATGGTTTGGTCGTATTGCTCGAGGTCGGCGCTCATGTCGTCGGTGCGATAGTGGTTGTGATGTACCACGAGCGAGAGGGGTTGCTTGGGTTTCAGGTCGGGCGATTCGCGGGGAATACCCAGCGTGAGGGCGCAGATGACAAAGGTGCCCTGAGGCAGTTTCAGAATTTCGGCAATCTTCTCGGGATTGGCGGTGCGGGCATATCCCACGCAGCAGCTGCCCAGACCGGCGGCCTGTGCGGCCACTACGGCATTCTGCATGGCCAGGGCGGCGTCGATGATACCCACCATCACCCCGTCGAGCGTGTTTTCGAAGTGGGGGTTGTCTATTCCCTTCTTTTGGGCCAGCACGTCGATTTTGTGGAAATCGGCGCAGAACATCAGCAGCGTGGCGCAGGTTTTGATCTGCTTTTGGTTGGTGATGGCATAGAGCTCCTCCTTGATGGCCTGGTCGTCGATGGCGATGACCGAGAATTGCTGACCGTTGTAACTGGTGGGGGTGTTGGCAATGGCCCGGTAGATAAAGTCGAGAGTCTCGGCCGGTATCTTGTCGTATTCGTAACGGCGTACCGAAGTACGTTTGAGTAAGGTTTCTTCTACTGTTTTCATATCGAATCGTATTTAATGTGAAACAATCGGGTGGGGTTGTTGGTTCTCAACAGGTTGTATCTCGTGCAGTCCGGTCTTGAAGTAGTCGCGCTCGTAGTCTTGCGGGCGCAGGGTCTCGCCGTTCCACACGACGATGTCGATGTCGAGCGGAATCTCGCCGCTCAGTTTCGACTGGGGGGTGCGGCCGTGGGCTCGCTCCATCTCCTTGAGGGTATCGTAGAGCACCGGGTATTCGGCCGCAGTGCGGATGCAGGCCACGGCGTTGAGGTAGTTGGGGTGTCGGGGATTTCCGTAAGGGGCCGTCTCGTAAATCGACGACGACCGGGCCACGATGCCCATGGCCCGCAACTCGGCAAAGGCCTGTTCCATCTGTTCCCGTTTATCGGGCGAATTGGAAGCCAAACTGATTAAAGCGGTATTCATGATACATCTTTTAATGAGAGTTGTATGCGTTTGCGTTCGCGGTCTATCCCGATGACCCGTACCCGCACGGGCTGGTGCATCGATACCACCTCGGCGGGGTTGGCGATGTAGCGGTCGGCCATCTGCGAGATGTGTACCAGGCCGTTCTCCTTGATGCCGATGTCGACAAAGCAGCCGAACTGCGTAATGTTGGTGACGATGCCGTTGAGCACCATGCCCTCTTGCAGGTCATCGATGCTCTTGACTTTGGCGTCGAACTCCATCATCTCGATATAGCGGCGGGGGTCCCGCCCGGGTTTGTCGAGCTCGGCCATGATGTCGGTGAGGGTGGGCATGCCCACGTCGCCCGCGATGTATCGCTTCAGGTCGAGCTGCTTTTTCAGCTCTTTGTTCTCGATGAGTTCGCCTATGGTGCAGCCCAGGTCGGCGGCCATCTGTTCGACGATGGCGTAGCGCTCGGGGTGAACGGCCGAGTTGTCGAGCGGGTTGGCGGCATGAGGTATGCGCAGGAATCCGGCCGACTGCTCAAAGGCCTTGGCTCCCATGCGGGGCACCCGGAGCAGGTCGCTGCGGCTCATAAAGTCGCCGTTGGCTTGGCGGTACTCCACGATATTCTGGGCCAGCTGAGGGCCCAGTCCCGAGATGTAGGTGAGCAGGTGCTTGCTGGCGGTGTTGACGTTGACGCCTACCGAGTTGACGCAATACTCCACCACACGGTCGAGCGACCGCTTCAGCTTCGTCTGGTCCACGTCGTGCTGGTATTGCCCCACGCCTATCGACTTGGGGTCGATCTTCACCAGTTCGGCCAGGGGGTCGATGAGCCGCCGGCCTATCGACACGGCACCTCGCACCGTCACGTCCTGGTCGGGGAACTCCTCGCGGGCCACCTTCGAAGCCGAGTAGATGGAGGCCCCGCTTTCGCTCACGACAAAGACCTGTATCTTGCGGTCGTAGCGCAGGTTGGTGACAAACTCTTCGGTCTCGCGTCCGGCGGTACCGTTGCCTATGGCGATGGCTTCAATCTTGTAGCTCTCGACCAGTTGGGTGAGTTTGCGGGCCGCCCCTGCGCGGTCCTGCCGGGGCGGGTGGGGATAGATGGTTTCGTTGTGCAGCAGGTTGCCCTGGGCATCGAGGCAGACCACCTTGCAGCCGGTACGGAATCCGGGGTCGATGGCCAATACCCGTTTCTGCCCCAGCGGAGGGGCCAGCAGCAACTGCTTCACGTTCTCGGCAAAGACGGCGATGGCCGCATCGTCGGCCTTCTCTTTGGACGAGGCGGCAAATTCGCTCTCAATCGAGGGTCGCAACAGTCGTTTGTAGCTGTCGGTCACCGCCTCCCCTACGAGGGTAGAGGCTTCGCCTTCGCCCTTGACAAAGAGGCGTTGCAGGCGAGTGAGAGCCTGTTCGTCGTCGGGGGCAATCGATACCCGCAGGATACCCTCCTTTTCGCCGCGGCGCACGGCCAGAATCTTGTGCGAGGCACATCGCCGCAGCGATTCGCTCCAGGCAAAGTAGTCGCGGTATTTATCGCCCTCTGTCTCTTTGCCCTTGACCACTTTGGCCGCGATGACACCGCTCTGCTCGAAGCTGCGGCGCACGGTGTTGCGGGCCCGTTCGTTTTCGGCCACCCATTCGGCCATGATGTCGCAGGCTCCCTTGATGGCGCTTTCGGCGTCGGTCACCTCGGCCGTAATGAATCGCGAGGCGCTGGCCTCGATGCGGTCGTTGCGTTGCGACATGATGATTTTGGCCAGCGGTTCGAGACCGCGTTCGCGGGCAATCTCGGCGCGAGTCCGTCGGCGAGGCTTGTAGGGCAGATATATGTCTTCGAGTTCGGTGGCGTTCCAGCACGAGTCGATGCGCTGGCGCAGCTCGTCGGTGAGTTTGCCCTGCTCGTCGATGGTCGATAGTATCGATTCTTTGCGTTTGGCCAGTTCGCACAGTCGGTCATAATCCTCCTTGATGCGGCCTATCTGCACCTCGTCGAGCGAGCCGGTGGCCTCCTTGCGGTATCGGCTGATGAAGGGGATGGTGGCCCCGCCCTCGAGCAGTTCGATGGTTTTGGCTACCTGGGGTTCGGCGATACCCAGCGACTGGGCCAGGATTTTTGGGAACGTCGTATTCATGGTTCTTTCTTTAGCGTGATGACGGTAATCTCGGGGCGGGCGCCTATGCGCATGGGCAGGAAGACGCACCCCATGCCCTCGTTGACGTAGAGTTTGTGTCGTCCGTCGGGAGCGGTGTAGAGACCGCTCCATTCGGGGTACATGGGTTCGGCCAGCGAGTATTCAAACCCTTTCCACCCCAACTTCAACTGCATGGCGTGGGTATGGCCCGAGAGGGTGAGGTCGATGTTGCTCTGCGGAATCACCTCGTGGCGCCAGTGCAGCGGGTTGTGCGAGAGCAGTATCTTGAAGGTCGAGTCGTTCAGCGCGGGGTAGGCTTCGGCCAGCCGTCCGTATTGGGGGAAGGGGGGCATGCCCCAGTTTTCGACCCCGATGAGGGCGATGCTGTCGTTGCCGCGGTGCAGCCATACCGACCGGTTGTTGAGCATGTGCCACCCCATGCGGCCCTCGTCGGCGATGAGCTGTTGCAGGGTTTTCTCCTGTTCGGCAGGCGAGCTCCAGTGATAGTAGTCGCCATAGTCGTGGTTGCCCAGCACCGAGTAGACTCCGTCGGTAGCCGAGAGCCGCGAGAGCTCAGGCATGTAGCGGGGCAGTTCGCCGCCCTGCCGGTTCACCAGGTCGCCGGTGAAGACGATGAGGTCGGGGTGCAGGCTGTCGATGTCGGCCACCCATCGGGGCAGGTATCGCCCGGCCGAGCCGAGGGTCTCGATGTGGAGGTCGGAGAATTGTACGATGCGGTATCCGTCGAAGGCTTCGGGCAATCGGTCGAACGTAATGGTACGGTAGTTATATACCGGATGCTGGCGGGCATAGAATGCACCGTAGAGCATGCTGCCCATGACGTAGAACGACAGCGCGAGACCCACGAAGTGGCCCCAGCGTCCCCGCCGTTTGTGCCACAGACGGGGCAGGTAATCGAACAGCGAACAGATGGAGTAGAACCATTTGGGCATGTAGACGAGGAAAAAACCATAGAATATCCACATGGCCACATTGATGTCGATTGTCCCCCTGAATTTGAATTGGAAAAGCACGGCCACGAATACGGCTACGAGCACGACGGCCGTGACAGACCACCAGAGTATCTTGACCCATCGCGATCGGTTTCGCAGGTTCCGCCCGTAGATATAGGCGTCGGTCGTGAGGGCCAGGAGCGGCAGCAGAATGAGAAGAAGAGGTAACCGCATAGATTTTGTTTTGAGTTTGAGAAGAAAAACGATGAGCCGTTTTGTACGGAAACCACTCATCGTTTTGTCTTATACGTTTTTTGTCAGGCTTCTTGCCCGGTTGCCACCAGTTTGTTTTTCAGCGGGTTGGCATACATCAGCAGAATGCACCGCTCGAGGAACTCCCGATTCTTTTCGTCGTCCGAGTCGGGTATCTTGGCCAGTTGCGAGTGCAGGTAGTTGGTAAAGGTGAGCGACTCTTTGCGAGTGTAGCGGTCGGCAAACCGGTTGGTGCCGTTGAGCATGTCGTAGGCGACGTAGTTGCCGGGGTAAATCTTGTAGCCCGAGTGGATGCCCTTGTCGATGATTTTGAGTATCCGGGCCAGAATTTCCGATTTTTCCTCGAGATGCGAGAGCTTGTCGAGCTCGTCGTTGATGCAGGGCGATATTTCGAAATGAACGCGGCCTTTGTAGCCGAGCAGCCCGATTTCCATGCTGTGCAGGTCGTCCTCTTGCGACTTCTTGAAGTCGGGGTTGTCGCGTTTGAGCAGGAACTCTTGGGCCTTGAGGTAGTCGCACGGGTCGTATTCGTAAGAGATGGATACGGGCACGAGGTTTATCTCCTTCAGGTTGTCGATGAGGTTGCCGTTGCCGGCCAATCCCAACATCTTGATGAGCGACTCCTGCGTGCGGTCGTCCGAGTCTTTAGACCGGCCTTCGCGTTGGGCAATCCAGACCGACTCCTTCTTCTGGGTGATGGCAAAGTGGATATACCCCGAGAGTTGCCGGGCCGCTTCGAGCATCTGTCGTACCCCCACGTCGCGTTTCACGATAAAGCTTTTGTTGAGCCGCACCAGGTCGGATATCCAGTCGAAGATGAGCAGATTGTTTCCGATGGCGATTTCGCTGGTGTTGAAGCCATGGCGAATGAGCAGCAGGTTGAGCAACGAGGCATCGAGAATGATGTCGCGGTGGTTCGACATGTAGGTATAGTTCTTGGTCTTTTCGAGCAGGTCGAAGTTCTTCTCGGAGAGACTTTTGGTCGTCTTCTTGGTGAGTACTTCGAGAAAGGCGCGCATGACGAGCAGTTGAAAATCTTTCTTGTTGTCGAGCGAGAGCAGTTGCTGGCACAATACGTCGTAGTTGACATCGCGCAGCACGTAGCGCACGGCGTGTTCGAATTTTGGTTCTTTGACCAAGACTTTCATCTTGTCGTGGAATTCGCGGTCGTAAAACGGCCTGATATCGTCAAATTCTTTTGGGCATTCCATAACTCTTGTTTTTAAGGTATAGAACCGTCTTTTATTGATTGGTAGTTCTTTTTCTCTGGGTTTATAATATCTCCTATATATCTCGATTGGCGGTGTAGTTGCGCCATTTGTCAAACAGCTGAGTCATATCCTGAGGAATAGGCGAGTCGAAAAACATCTCTTCTCCTGTGACGGGATGTTTGAAGCCGAGTGTCTTGGCGTGCAGTGCCTGTCGGGGGCAGATGTCGAAACAGTTCTGAACAAACTGTTTGTATTTGGAGAAGGTTGTCCCCTTGAGTATCTGGTCTCCGCCATAGCGCTCGTCGTTGAAAAGCGTGTGGCCTATGTATTTCATGTGTACTCTGATTTGGTGTGTGCGCCCGGTCTCGAGTCGGCATTCGACAATCGAGACATACCCCAGACGCTCCAGGGTTCGGTAATGGGTGACGGCGTGTTTGCCCTGATCGCCGTCGGGGAATACGGTCATTTGCAGCCGGTCCTTGAGGCTGCGGCCTATGTTGCCCTCGATGGTACCCTCGTCTTGTTCCATCAATCCCCACACCAGCGCCACATATTTGCGCTGGGTGGTTTTGTGGAAGAACTGCAGTCCCAGGTTGGTCTTGGCCTCGGGAGTCTTGGCGATGACCAGCAGACCCGAGGTGTCTTTGTCGATGCGGTGTACCAGTCCCAGCCGGGGGTCGTTTACGTCGTAGTTGGGGGTGTTGCGGAAGTAGTAGGCCAGGGCATTTACCAGCGTACCGCTGTAATTGCCATGCCCGGGATGCACCACCAGTCCGGCCGGCTTGTTCACCACCAGCACGGCATCGTCTTCGTAGACGACGTCGAGGGGAATATCCTGAGGTATGATTTCAAATTCGTAGCGGGGGCGGTCCATGACGACCGAAACGACGTCGAGCGGCTTCACCCGGTAGTTCGACTTGACGGGCTTGCCGTTGACCAGTATGCAGCCGGCCTCGGCAGCCTGTTGCACCCGGTTGCGCGACGAGTTTTCGAGGCGGGCCACCAGAAATTTGTCTACCCGCAGCAGGCTCTGTCCCTTGTCGGCAACAAACCGAAAGTGCTCGTAAAGCTCCCGTTCACCCTCTTCGGCAACGATTTTATCGTCGGCTTCTATGTCTTCGTCGCAAAAGTTCATTCTTGTCGCATCGTCTGTTTAGTTAAACCAACTTTCATCGGTCAGCGATTCGGTATCCATGGCTTGTGGAGCCTCTTCGTCGGTGGTCGAGTCGGTGTAGACTTCGGGTACACCGTTACCCACGAGCAGTGTCAATGAGCTGCCGGCGGGTACTTTGTCGCCGGCTTGCAAGGTTTCGCCTTGATATTGTAGCCCCATGACCAAATCGGGGTACTCCGATGGAACCTCCTGGATGCGTACGTCGTTCAGGCCCCGGCTCTCCAGCAGCGAAAGCGCCTGGCGCATCGACATGTCGACCACTTTGGGGCAGGTAATCATGCGCGGGGAGTAGGCGTTTATCGAGATGTAGACGATACGTCCCTCCTTCACTTTGCTGCCGCCGGCCGGAGTCTGCTCTACGACCGTGCCGGGCACGGCTTCGTCGATAAACAGCGAGTCGATGATGTCGTATCTGAAGCCTTCCCGGTCGAGTATGCGCAGGGCATCGGGCAAGGCCATGGCCTTTACGTCGGGCACGAGCACGGCTTTCCCGTGTCGTGTATATAGTTTCAGCCCGTAGAGGGTGATTCCGATTAACAGAAAAAAGACGATAACCATCTGTACTAATGTTTTGATTATCGGGTGCTTTTTGAAAAATTCGATCAATTTTCCCATCATTGCTTAGGCGTATAACTGTTCTAAGGTTTCACAAAGATAGGGAAAATCGTTTGCAATAGGTGTTAACTTAATTATTTTTATGAGAAAAAGATTTTGTGAGCCGGGCTTACTTTCTTTTTGCCGACAGGGTCGCCGCCGTTGCTTATCTACCTGTGGACGCCGCATGAATAGACTATTTTAACATTTATAACTTAAATAATCTGTTACACCTTGGCTGGTTGGCGAGAATGCGTTACTTTTGCAGAAAAATAATAGCTTCTGATAAACTATGAAAAGAAGTAATCTGGTAGTGATTATTATTGCCGTGTTGGCTGTCGCTCTGATAGGGACAGGTATTTTCATCTATATACAGCACAAACAGATGTCCGACTTCAAGGAGCAGGTCGAGATTGACAAGCAGCGTAGCGAACTCGAGAAGGAGTATAGCGACCTGGCTGCCCAATACGACCAGTTCGAGGGGCAAAAGATGATGTTCAACAACGACTCGCTCATCGAGAAACTCGATGCCGAGAAGGTGAAGGTACAGCGCCTGCTCGAAGAGTTGCGCACGGTGAAGAATACCAGTTCGGCCCGTATCGAGGAGCTGAAGAAAGAGCTGGCTACCCTGCGCGGTATCATGCGCCACTATGTGATGCAGATCGACTCGCTCAACGTCGCCAACAAGCAGCTGCGCGAAGAGAATGCCCAGGTGACCCGCCGCTATCGCGAGGTATCGGCTACGGCCGACCAGCTGAAACAGGAGCGTGAGGAACTCACCGAGAAGGTGACGCTGGCCTCGAAGCTCGATGCCGTGGGCGTGGTGGTTACCCCCATCGACTCGCGGGGCAAGGTGGCCAAGCGCATCAAAAAGACCGACAAGATAAAGATTACCTTCTCCATAGCCAAGAACGTGACGGCCGAGGTGGGCGAGAAGTATATCTATGCCCGCATCGTGAAACCCGACGGCGACGTGCTGGTCAAGGACCGGGCCGACGTCTTCCCCTTCGAAGATCGCGAAATCAACTATTCGTGCCGCAAGCTCATCGAGTTTACCGGCGATGAATTGAACGATGTGACCATGTACTGGGCGGTCGAGGAGTTCCTCTATCCGGGTGAGTATCGGGTCGACATCTTTGCCGACAACTACAAGATAGGCACCCGCTCGTTTACCCTGAAAGAGTGAGTCGGGCACCTTCGTGGCCTGCTGTCGACGGGGTGGGGTGAGACTCTTAAAAAAAAGTAAAAATAGAAAACAAACTCATCAAATATTTGTTTAATGCTAAACTCGGCGTATTTTTGCGGGGTAATGCCGAGGGCATTATTTTTTTAAGATATAAAATTGTTTAGGCAACTATAAGCATGGCAAGTATTAACCCTGCAACGTGTAAAAGGTAAAAAGATATGAGAATCAACCGAACTTTAGGGGCGGGAAGAGTGCTGGTCGCCCTCTTTCTACTCTCTTTCCTGGCCGCTTCGGCGCAACAGCCCGTGTCGCTCGACTCGTGCCGCCGCATGGCTTTGAAGAACAACAAGCAACTGCGCATTGCCGAGGAGAAGGTCAAGGGTGCAGGCTATACCAAGAAGTCGGCTCGGGGAGCCTATTTCCCGGGAATCGATTTCAGCGGTACCTATATGTATAACCAGAAATCCATCTCGCTGCTCGAGGAGGATCAGTATCTGCCCACCAAGAGCTTCGACCTGGCTACTCAGGAGTATAAATATAATGTGGTGACCAACCCGATGACGGGTGAGCCCATCTTGAACAACGGGCAGCCCATTCCCCAGACCGTAGCGCTCATCCCGAAAGAGGCTTTCGAGTTCGATGTGCACAATGTCTACGTCGGTCTGGTTACCCTCACGCAGCCCATCTTCATGGGCGGTAAAATCAAGGCGTTGAACGACATCGCCAGCTATGCCGAAAAACTGGCCGTCACGCAGCGCAACACGGCCGAGAAGGAGATTGTCTATCAAACCGACGAGGCCTACTGGCAGGTGGTATCGCTCGTGCATAAAAAGCGGTTGGCCGAGAGCTACACCGCCCTGCTCGACACCCTCAACCGCCACGTGCAGGATATGATCGAGGAGGGGGTAGCTACCCAGTCCGACGGCCTCACGGTAGCCGTGCGGCTCAATGCCGCGCAGATTACGCTGGCCAAAGTCGACAACGGCCTGGCCCTGTCGCGCATGGCGCTGGCCCAGATTTGCGGGTTGCCGGTAAACTCGGTATTTACGCTCGAGGACGAGTCGCTCGAGCGGGTAGAGCCGCAGGAGCAACCGCTCGCCTACGATATGGACGAGGTGTTCAGGAACCGCAACGAGGTTCTCAGTCTCGACTATGCCGCCAAGATTTACGAGAAGAAGAAAAACCTGGCTCTCTCCGACATGTTGCCCAAGCTGGCGCTGGTCGGCACCTACTCATTCTCCAATCCCAACGCCTTCAATGGCTTCAAGAACGAGTTCAACGGCATGTTCAGCGTGGGGGTTATGCTCAACATTCCCATCTTGCACTGGGGGCAGAACTACAACAAGATACGGGCGGCCAAGAGCGAGGCTGTCGTAGCCAAGCTGCAACTGGCCGACACGAAAGAGAAAATCGAGTTGCAGGTCAACCAGGCCGCCTTCAAGGCTTCGGAGGCTTACCGCACCTACCGCATGGCGGTGAAGAACCTCGAGAAAGCCGACGAAAACCTGCGCAATGCCCAGGTGGGTTTTGAAGAGGGAGTGCTTACCACGACCAACGTGCTCGAGGCCCAGACCGCCTGGCTCGAAGCCCAGTCGGAGAAAATCGATGCCGAAATCGACACCCGCTTGTGCGAGGTCTACCTGGCCAAGGCTTTGGGAACCATGAGATATTGAAAAAGAAAATAAAAAAATAGCAAAACAAGATTTACGATGGAAAATCTAAAAGAAAAGAAAGAACGCAGTTTGGTCGTTGGACTCATTGCTTTGATTGTCATTATCGTTGTTTTGGCCTTGATCGGATTGTTCCTGCTCAAACCCGAACCCCAGATTATCCAGGGGCAGGCCGAAGCTACCCAGGTGCGGGTATCGGGCAAACTGCCCGGGCGCGTGGTCGAGTTTATGGTCGAGGAGGGACAGCATGTGAAGGCCGGCGATACGCTGGTGCACATACACTCGTCGCTCGTCGAGGCCAAGCTCTCGCAAGCCGAGGCCATGGAGTCGGTGGCTCAAGCCCAGAACAAGAAGGTCGACAAGGGTACCCGCATCGAGTTGCTCAACTCGGCCTACGACATGTGGCAGCAGGCTCAAGCCGGTCTTACGATAGCCAAGAAGACCTATGACCGCATGGAGTCGCTGTATAAAAAAGGTGTAGTTTCGGCTCAGAAACGCGACGAGGCCGAAGCCTCGTACAAGGCGATGGTCGCTACCGAGAGTGCCGCCCGCTCGCAATACGAGATGGCCAAGGCCGGAGCACAGGTCGAAGACAAGGCTGCTGCCGCTGCCATGGTTGCTGCCGCCCGGGGCAGTGTGGCCGAAGTGGAGTCGATACTTGACGACTCTTACCTGACGGCTCCCACCGATGGCGAAATCTCCGACATATTCCCCAACGTGGGCGAGCTGGTGAGCCTGGGAGCTCCTATTATGAATGTGTTGAAACTCGACGACATGTGGGTTTCGTTCAACGTGCGCGAAGACCTGCTGAAGGACCTCACGATGGGGGCCGAGGTGCGTGCCGTCATTCCCGCACTCGGCAACAAGGAGGTTACCCTCAAGGTATTCTACATTCGCGACATGGGCTCCTATGCCGTATGGCGGGCCACCAAGGTGACGGGGCAGTACGATGCCAAGACCTTCGAGGTGAAGGCTCGTCCCGTGGAGCCGGTCGAGAACCTGCGTCCGGGCATGTCGGTACTGTTGAAACGCAATAAGTAAGCCGGATTCCGGCACACGTTTAACGTCGGGAGATTGTTATATGACAGAACAAACGGAAAATAGAACAGGCTTGTGGGCAAGCATCGTCAGGGAGATGCGGCAGCTCGTGTCGCGCCCCATCTATGTGCTGTGCATGGTGGTGGCTCCGCTGTTTTGCTGCCTCTTCATGTTCTCCCTGATGCACGAAGGGCTGCCCCACAAGATACCGGTGGCCATTGTCGACCAGGACCACTCCAACTCGTCGCAAGACTTCACCCAGCAGTTGGGTGCTCTGGAGTCGGTCGACGTGCTCTACAAGCTCAACAGCTTTACCGAGGCCCGCGAGTTGATGCAGTCGGGCGACATCTTCGGCTTCCTCATGATTCCCGAGGGGTTCGAGGCCAAGGCTACGGCCGGACGTCAGCCCGAGATTTCGTTCTACACCAACAACGCCTATTACATACCCGCTTCGCTGCTCTACAAGAGTTTCAAGACCATGTCGGTGTTGGCCTCGGGGGCGGTCGTGCGGCAGGTGCTGCTCGCTACCGGGGTAGAGGAGTCGCAGATTATGGCCAAGTTGCAGCCCATTGCCACCGATATGCACGCACTGGGCAACCCGTGGATCAGCTATTCGGTCTACCTCAACAACTCGTTCCTTCCCGGTCTGCTGCAGTTGATGATTCTGCTGGTGACGGTCTTCAGCATCGGGTCCGAAATCAAACGCTCCACCGCTCGCGAGTGGCTGCGCACGGCCGACGACTCGATTATCGTCGCCATTACCGGCAAGCTGGTGCCCCAGACCATCATCTTCTTTGCCATGGGGCTCCTCTATCTGGCCCTGCTGTACGGCTACCTGCACTTCCCCATGCAGGGGAATATCTGGCACATGATTGCAGCCATGTTGCTGCTGGTGGTATCGACCCAGAGCTTTGCCGTCATCATCATGAGCATAGCCCCCTCGTTGCGCATCGGGTTGAGTGCCGCCGGTCTGGTGGGGGTCTTGTCGCTCTCCATTGCCGGCTTCTCGTTCCCGGTACCGGCCATGTATCTGCCTTTCCAGGCCATGTCGTATGTGTTGCCCGTGCGCCATTACTTCTTGATTTATGTCGACCAGGCACTCAACGGCATACCGCTCTACTATTCGCGTTGGCACTATGTGGCGCTCATTCTCTTTGCCGTAGCGTCGACCCCGTTGTTGCCCCGGCTCAAAAAGGCCCTCATGCGGCAGGTATATGTACCGTGATGTAAAAAACAGATTGCTATGAAATTTTTCCACTCCATAAGAATAGGATTGGCCGACATCTACTACATCTGGCGGCGGGAGTACCGTGCCGTCTTCCAGGATTTCGGGGTTATCCTCTTTTTCTTTGCCTTGCCCTTTGTCTATCCCATCGTCTATGCTGCGGTTTATAATCCCGAGGTGGTACGCGATGTACCTATGGTGGTGGTCGACAATGCCCGCACCCCGTTGAGTCGGAAGTTGGCTCGCGAGATGGATGCCACGCCGAACGCCCGTATCGTCTCCTACTGTGCCAACATGGATGAGGCCAAGCGCATGATGCACGAGAAGAACTGCTACGGTATCTTGTTTATCCCGAGCGACTTCAGCCAGAAGATCGAACGGGGCGAGCAGAGTGTCGTATCGTTCTATTCCGATATGAGTATCCTGCTCAATTACAAAGGATTCCTCATTGCACTCACCGATGTGACCATGAATCTGGGCGGCCGGTTGCAAACCCAGTCGTTGGGCGGTGCCACGCAAGAGCAGATCAACGTAGCCACTCAGCCCATTCCCTACGTCTCGGTCAACCTCTACAACCCCGAGTCGGGTCTGGCCTCTTTCCTGCTGCCCGCCATCCTGATACTCATCCTGCAGCAGAGTCTTATTTTGGGTATCGGCATGCTGGCCGGGGGAATCTACGAGCACCATCAGCTGCACCTCTTTTACAGCGGACGCGAGCACATGCACAACAACGTGCTGCATCTGGTCATAGGCAAAGCCTTGTGCTACTTCAGCCTCTATGTGTTGTGTACGGCCTACATCCTGCACTTCATACCGTGGCTGTTCAAGTTCCCGCAGATAGGCAGTCAGGTCGAAATCTATTCGTTTGCCGTGCCCTTCCTGCTCTCGTCGATATTCTTCGGCATGACCCTCTCGGTCTTTGTGCGTGAGCGCGAGAGCTCGTTCCTGCTCTTTGTCTTCACCTCAGTCATCTTCCTCTTCATTTCGGGTATCACCTGGCCGCGCTACGCCATGCCCGAGTATTGGCAATGGCTGGGAGCCATCATCCCATCGACGTGGGGTATCGAAGGCTTTGTGCGCATGAATACGGCCGGGGCCGGTATCTATGACGTGCGCCATGCCTACACGATGTTGTGGATACTCACAGGAGTCTATTTCGTTACTACCTGTCTGGTCTATCGGTACCAGATATGGAAAGACAAGAAGCGGGGCCATTCGGGTGTACTCGAATCGGAATAACTCGCTTTACGAAAGTAACTCCATCACGGCGGGCTGGCTTCTCTGGTAGAAGTCGGCCCGCTGATTTTTTTATAAAAATGGACGGTTCTTAAGCAGATTTTGATAAATTATCATTACCTTTATCGCCCTTTTCCAAAAACAAGAAAACTTAAATAAAACAATTTATGAATCGTATTTCACACAATCGTTTCGGGCTTGCCATGGCTGCTTGCCTATTTTCGCTCTCGTTGTGGGCCGAGATTCCTGCCGGATATTACGACGATGCCATCGGAAAGAGCGGAGAAGCTTTGCAGAAAAGTTTGTCGGTCATCTTAAATAATGCAGATAATGTTGGTTACGATGGCTTGTGGGAGGTTTACAAAACGACCGACCGCCGGCCCGACGGAAAGGTGTGGGATATGTATTCCGATGTAACCGATTTTACTTTTGGAACTGATAAGTGTGGAAATTATAAAAATGAAGGCGACTGCTACAACCGGGAGCATTCGGTGCCCAAAAGTTGGTTCAACGATGCGTCGCCCATGTATTCCGATGCCTGGCATATCTATCCTACCGACGGTAAGATAAACAGCTATCGCAGCAATAACCCCTTTGGCGAGGTTGGCTCGGGTGCTTCGAGTTCGAAAAACGGTTTCTCCAAGTGGGGCAAGTGTGTAACGCCCGGATATTCCGGTACGGTGTTTGAACCCAACGACGAGTATAAAGGCGACTTTGCCCGTACCTATTTCTATTTTGCTACGCGCTATCAAAACCGTATCAACAACTGGGGCGGTATCTTCGTGTCGTCCTATCCGCATATCGTACAGTGGCAGCTCGACATGCTGCTCCGTTGGAACGAGATGGACCCCGTGAGCCAGAAGGAGATTGACCGCAACGAGGCCGTGTATGCATCGAAGCAGGGCAACCGCAACCCCTTCATCGACTATCCCGAACTGGTCGATCTGATTTTCGGCGACCGTCGTAACGAGCCTTTCTCGCCTGCGGGTGAGGAGACTCCCTATATCGAGGCTCCTCAGGGAGGCTCTACCATCGACCTGGGTGTTGCCTCGGTCAATGTATCCGACCCCGTCACCATGCAGATTCAGGTGAAGGGCCGCAATATCGAGGGTGAAGTGTCGCTCGAGATTGGCGGAACCGACAGCGAGTGCTTCTCGGTCAATCCCCGTACCCTCACGGCCGATGCCGTCAACAACGGAGCTACGGTCGAACTCTCTTACCACTCTACGGTAGTAGGCTCGCATCGGGCTACGCTCGACATCACGGGTGGAGGCATCTCGTCGGCTGTGGTAGTCAACCTCACCGGTCAGGCCATCGACGACTTTGTGGCTCTGCCGGCCAAGGAGATAGGCAAGACCTCGTTTGTGGCCGCCTGGACTCCCAAGTCCGAGGCTACCGACTATGAACTGAATGTGTGGTACGACGACTATTCGTCGAGTTCGCCCGAGAAAGAGATATTGAATACCGTATTCTCGTCGAAACCCGATACCTGGACATACGAAGGGTATACGGCTGTCGAGAATGGAATGCTTCGTTTGGGTTCGGGTAGCAAAGATGGCAGTGCCACCTCGCCTGCCATGGATCTCTCGGCTGGTGATGCCTCGATAACGGTAGTAGCCGAGCCTTATCACAACGACCAGTCGGTAATCTATGTTTCGGTCGATGGGCAGGAGATCGGCCAGATTACCCTCGACGGGACTACCACCACGACTATTCCCGTGAAGGAAGGCACTGCCGCTTCGACCATCACCCTGATGGCCGAGAGCGACCACCGGGCCTACCTGCACAGTGTGGTGGTGAAGAGCGGTGGCGGATTTACACCGGTTACTCTCGACGGCTATCCCCGTCGCGTGGGTAATGTGACCGAATACGAGGTGACCGACCTCACCCCGGCCGTACAGTATCACTACACCGTTACCCCCTATGTGGGCGACGAGGCACAGACAGTCTCCAACACCGTATCGGTAGCCACGTGGTCGGCTGCCGTCGACGAGGTAGCCAGCGATCATATCCTTATCTATACCTCGGGTACGACGCTGTATATCCTCAATGCCCCCATGAATGCGGTAGCCCAATGGTACACGATGGACGGCCGTCTGTGTGGCTCGCGCGTGCTGCACGGCGAGGAGTCCGAATGGGAGTTGCCCGAGGGTCTCTTCATCGTGCGGGTGGTATCGCGTACCATGCAGAGCACGGTGCGGGTACGTAGCGCTCAATAAAAACGAATTGAAACAGGGGAGAGCTTCAAGCTCTCCCGCTTTCCTTAATTTTAATCTTGACAGCCATGAAAAATAGAAAATTTATCCAGATAATTTTAGTGGCAATGGCAATCTTCTCCCTTGGGTCTTACCTGAGGGCCGAGGTGCCTGCCGGCTATTATTATGCCGCCGACGGCAAGAGTGGAGCCGAGTTGAAAACCGCCTTGCACCAGATAGTGAGTGCCATGCACACCCTCGACTATGGCAGTGGCGAGGGGGCTACCTGGGAGGGCTTCTCGCGCACCGACCGCCTCGACGACGGCCGTGTGTGGGACCGTTACTCCTCCGAGGTGCGCTATTTCGATGGCTACAAGGCGGTCGACGGCATGCACATCGAGCACTCATTCCCCAAGAGCTGGTGGGGTGCCTACGAGAACAACGCCTACCGCGACCTGCATCACCTCTATCCGGCCGACGGCTCGGCCAACTCGTCGAAGAATAACTTGCCGCTGGGCGAGGTTACGGGTACTCCGGGCTTCGACAACGGCGTTTCCAAAATCGGGTATAACGGTTTCGGTACCGACTATACCGACCGCTGTTTCGAACCGGCCGACGAGTACAAGGGCGACTTTGCCCGGGCCTACCTCTATGTGGTCACGGCCTACGAAAATCTGTATGACTATTGGCAATCGCCCATGGTCGACAACAATACCTATCCGGTGTGGAAGAATTGGGCCCGCGACCTCTTGCTCGAGTGGCACCGGCAGGACCCGCCGAGCGAACGTGAGATGGCTCGCAACGACTCGGTCTATACCATACAGGGCAATCGCAACCCTTATATCGATTACCCCGACCTGGTCGAATATGTGTGGGGCGACCACGTGGGCCAGGCTTACGCTTTCCCCGAAGAGACGGCCCCCTTCCTGGCGATGCCCCGCTACGGCGAGTCGGTCGACATGGGGGTGATTCTGGCGGGCGACAGCCGCTCGGCACAGCTCGAGATTCTGGGCGACAACCTCACCTCTGCCTTAAGTATCGCTTGGACTCAAGGCCATATATTCTCCTTGTCGGCCACGACACTTTCGCCGCAACAGGTGAGCGACGGGTATAGCCTCGAAATCGCCTGCGACCGTCCGGTACAGGGCGAATATCGCGACACCTTGACCATCGTGGGTGGAGGTCTCGAGCGGCAATATCGCATCCCCGTGCAACTGATTGTGGTACCCTCGTTCATCGTTACTGGTGCTACCGACATCACGGCATCCGAAGCTACGGTGCAATGGGTCAACTACCCCTCGGCTACCGACTACCGGGTATCGCTCTGGCGGGGCAATACGTCTGCCGGCGATCTCATCATCTCGGCCTATGTCGAGGGCTCGAGCTACAACAAGGCCATCGAACTCTACAACGGCACGGGCGCTCCCGTTGACCTCTCGGCATACAGCCTGCGCATCGAGTCGAACGGCGGCGGCAGTTTCTACAACGATACCCCGCTGGGCAATGCCGTATTGCAGAATGGCGAGACCTGGTTGCTGCTGAACGAGCAGTCGACCGACGCCACGCTCCGCGCCAAGGCTTCGCAGATGATTCCCGGCGGAGAAGATTCGCCGCTCAATTTCAACGGCAACGACGCTGTGGCACTCTGCCGCAACGGCATCATCATCGACGTGGTAGGTTTTGCTGGCGAAATAGCCTATTGGGGACAGGACAAGACCCTCTATCGCCAATCCCGCGTTACGCACCCCTCGGCCGTATACGACCCGAGCGAATGGACCGAAGCACCCAAAGACGACTTTTCGCAACTGGGCAGCTTTGCGATGCAGTTCGATGCAGAGCGCGAATACATCTGTGACGGAGAGTCGGCCGGCCTCGGTCTGGAATATCGTTTCACCGGACTCCGACCGTTGACGCGCTACACCTATCGGGTCGATGCCGTCACCCCCTCCGCTACCGTTGCTGCGGCATATAGCATGCAGTTTGTTACCGATTCTCTCGAGACGCCCCAACTGCTCGATGCCTCCGAAGTGACCGATACCTCCTTCCGCATCAACTGGGAAGAGGTGCAGGCCGCCGACGACTACGAGGTGCTTTGCTTTACGCAGAGTGGCGAGCAGCACACCGTGACCGAAGGTTTCGACAACGTGGGCTCCAAGGGCGAACCTTTGCCCGACGGCTGGAGCGGCAATGCGAGCGGCAACTACACCTCGGCGGCCAGCAGTGGCCAGTCGGCACCCTCGGTAGCCCTGAAGGCAACGGGCGAATACCTGTGTACCCCCACCTATCCTCAGGGCATCGTCTCCTTCTCGTTCATGTACCGCTTCGCCTCGTCGGGTTCCGGCTCCTATGTGGTGGTCGAGAAACAGGTGGGCGGCAACTGGGCGTCGGTCGATACCCTGCGCTACGTCAATACGTCGAAATATTATCCGAGCTACACCTTCTCGATTGACGAGGGGGTAACGGCCATGAAGATAACCTATGCCCACAAGGCAACCGGCAACGTGGCTATCGACGATGCCACGATTGTCTATGGCGACTATCTCAATACCGTCCACACGCAGGAGCGGATAGGGCAGGTCACCTCGTATGTGGTTCACGATCTCGAGCCGTTGAGCGAGTATCACTATCAGGTGCGGGCTCTTTGCGACGATGTGGTTTCGCCCTGGTCGCCGGTGCAGAGGGTGACGACGGCCGAGTTCTCGGGCATGGCCCGACCTCAGGCCGATACCCCGCGAGTCTATGCCGCCGACGGTCGGGTGGTTGTCTCCGGTCTATCGGGCCGTGGGCAGGTTGCCGTATATAATCTGTCGGGGCAGCTTCTCTATTCCGGTTCCGTAGATGACCGTGACGAGATAGTTGTCGGATTGAATCGAGGCATCTATTTGGTGCGCGTGGTCGACTGCAATCAAATATACAATTATAAGGTCGGTTTGTAAAATGCAGACCAATAGGTGATTGATGGCATCCTCGAAAATTTTTTAGAAAAAAAGTCCTCAAAAAATTTGGAGGGAATATATAAAAACGCCTACCTTTGCATCGCTTTTCGAAAGAACACCGGGTCAACCGGAGCGAAAACGGAGGGCACAGTTCAT
>NZ_NFJR01000040.1 GCF_002159975.1 Barnesiella sp. An22
TTCACGACAAAATCTCCACCTCTCCGAGGTCGTATTTGGTTGTGAAACCCTGCATAAAGAGCCATGCCACCTTTTGAGGCGACATAATTGAATCAAGCCCGAAAGTAGCTGACAAGCTACAAGAGGGAAAAAGAAAAAACTTAAAATTTGAGATTATGGCGAACATTGCAACAAACATTTTCCACGCTACCACTGCGAACAAACAAGACCTCGACAAGATAGAGGCTTTCTTGGACGATAATTTTAACGGCTATATCAACCGGTATGCCGATATTATAGATGCGGAATTTTCTTCTCGCTGGGAATACCCGGAAAAAGAAATCAACAAGCTGGTGGAATCGTTGGAAGCCAAAAACGAAATCTATATCCGCATACTGACTTACGAACTCGAAAACGAGTACGTGAGCTTCAGAACGTTCTCTCAAGGGAAATGGGCTATCAAGTAATAACCGTAAAAACATTGTTTTATGTATGAATATGAAGAACCGTCCGACATCATCGGATTGCATTGCACACTGCTTAACCCGTACAAAGGCTACACGGAAGGTACAATCGTGGGCGACTATGGCAACACCATAGTTATCCGCCTTACAAGTGGTAAGGAAATTTCAGAATGCCGTGACGAAGTGATTATTTATGATTAGCACAGATGGGATTATGGCACAGATAGCAACAAAATTCGTCAAATGGGACGTTCCCGAACTGGCGACTTTACAGGACAGCCGTGTTTACAAGCTGCGGGAACGCCTGAATAACGGTGGCAAATTGAACCGAGAGGAGAAAAACTGGATTACCCGTAACGTGCGGGAAAGCGTCTATTTCAAACGGGGCATTGCATTGAGCGGTTATTATTTTGACTTCTCGGATATTCTCAAACGTTACTTTGTCAAGCAGTACGGACACATTGGTGAGTATTACGCCATTGACAAAACGGCACTACGCTCTATGTTGTACGGAAGAATTGAAGTCATTGTCGAAGTAAATAATTAAATATCAATTATATGGAAAAATACAAATTCTATCAAGACCGCAAGGTTACAAGTTGGGAACGGGATTATTTCAGTGTGGAAGCAGACAGTTACGAAGAAGCCGTCAATATTATCCGTTCATGGGGATGTGAGGACGTGTCGAATATTAGCGACAAACGTCTGTTTTATGACGAATGGTTTGCATTGCCCGAAACTTCGGAACGCTTGTTACCCGAAGAAAACGGCGGGTGTCCGACTATGGAGATTTTCAACCAATCCGGCGTGTCTATAATGACCAATGTTCCGGACGTAACACAATCAAATTAAAAACAGTAGTATGGACGTAATTATCGAACACAGCTTTTGTCTCTATTGCGATGAAGCGACAGAGATTTATTTCAGAATCATGAACACGATTCTTTTTTCGGGCAATGAAGCTGAACTCCGTGCGGGAATGGAACACTTGAAGGAGAAAACGCAGCTTGAGGAATATTTCACGTTCGGATATGGCGCACATCATATCTGGATAAGCCAGCGACGACCGAGCGACAAAAACAAACTGTTCAAGCATCGTGTTATGATGGCACGATTTTGACCTTTTGACATAACAGGATAGCACAACGAAAATCCATCGACGAGCTATGCGGATTGAGACGGTATTTCCGGTTTCAATCCGCATTTTCACATAATGACAGACAAGCCTGCCGGCGAACTGCCCCTTTTTACCTCGAATCGTCGTGCGCTTCCGATACGAATGTCTCCGGCACGATAGACACCTTTCAGGAATACCCATTTGTATTTTCTCTTTTGACTGCACCCCTTTTTACAAATCATCACCCTTTTGCGGGAAACCTTCTCTTCCCTGAGTTCGCCTATCCGCTTTCGGGCTGCCTGATACGAATTGTGTCGCAAAGGTACCTGCCATGTCTTTCTTGTATGCAAGGTCATGCCTGGCGGTTCACGACAAAATCTCCACCTCTCCGAGGTCGTATTTGG
>NZ_NFJR01000041.1 GCF_002159975.1 Barnesiella sp. An22
AGAGGGTGACCCAAAAGTCAAAGACTTTAAAGGGTCATCCTTTTTTGTTTGGATTACGCCAGATGGTCACAATGAGAGAATGAATGCGTGAGAGTGAGTGTGGAGGGGAGAAAAAATTAACGGTTATCTCTTTGTTTTCAAAGAAATAACCGTTGTTTTTATGGTAAATAATTGCTATATTTAAAGTGAGAATTAAAAATAAAGTCAAGCATTTACCATGAGCGCAAAGATAGTGTATAAAGATTACAATCAGAACGAAAGTCTGCTTTTTCCGCCGACATTGGGAGAACTCGTCCCAAAGAACCATCCGGTGCGGATCGTGAACGCAGTGATAGACAGGCTGGACATATCTTCTGTAGAATCGACCTACAAGGGCGGAGGGACGAGCAGTTTCCATCCCCGCATGCTTCTGAAAGTGATAGTCTACTCCTACCTGTGCAATGTTTATTCCGGCCGCCGTATGGAGCGTCTTCTGCAGGAGAACGTGAACTACATGTGGCTTTCAGGGATGTCGCGGCCGGACTTCAGAACAATCAACCGGTTCAGGAGCGGGCGTCTGGCGGACGGGCGGTTTGACGGGCTGTTCAGGCAGGTTGTCCTGCTTCTGAATGCAGAGGGGCTCGTGTCGCTGAAAGTGCAGTACATCGACGGGACGAAGATAGAGTCTGTGGCGAACAGGTACACTTTCGTATGGAAAAGGAGTGTCGAGAAGAACAAGGAGAAACTGGAGGCGAAAGTGGATGCCGTACTCAAGACGGCGGAGTCGGTCCTCTCCGAAGAGAACAGGGAATGTGCTTCGGAGGAGTCCGGTGTGAAGGATCTGGCCGAGCGTACGGAAAGGATATTGCGCAGGATGGACGAGCAGGGTATCAGCGACAGAAAGCTGAGGAAGTCCGTAGAGAAGGTGAAGGACGAGTCCCTTCCGAAGCTAGAATCCTACAAGCATCATCTGGAGACCTTGGGGGAAAGGAACAGCTACAGCAAGACGGACAAGGACGCGACGTTCATGCGTATGAAGGAGGACGCGATGCGCAACGGTCAGACCAAGCCGGGATACAATGTCCAGATAGCGACGGAGAACCAGTTCATCACGAACTACGGAATCTACCGGAGGCCGACGGACTGGGGCACTATGATACCGTTCCTGAAGTCGTTCAGGGAAAGATACGGCCGGCAGAGCGAAGAGATAGTCGCGGACTCGGGCTATGGCAACGAGCAGAACTACGCGTACATGGATGGAGAGGGGATTGACGCGTATGTGAAATACACCATGTTCCATGCGGAGATGAAGCGGAAATACCGGGACAACGCCTTCTTGGTACAGAACATGTACTACAATGAGGAGAAAGACTTCTATGTGTGCCCGATGGGGCAGCGTCTGGAGCGGGCCGGGACATGGAGCACTGTCTCCGACCTGGGATACAGGTCATCCGTGGCAGTATACCGGGCAAAGAACTGCGCCGGCTGTCCGCTGCGTGGAATGTGCTACAAGGGGAAGTCCGGCAGGCGTACCATTGAAGTGAACCACACTGCGAACGCATTCAAAAGGAAGGCACGGGAACTGCTGACCGGAGAGAGAGGCCTGATGCACAGGAGCAGACGTCCGATCGAGCCGGAAGCCGTATTCGGTGACATCAAGTTCAATCACGGCTTCAAGAGGTTCCGTCTCAAGTCAGCCGGAAAGGTCAATGTCGAGTTCGGCCTTGTCGCCCTCGCCCATAACCTCAGAAAATATGCGGCGCATGTCCGCGACGGACTCTTGGGGGTGTCTGACAACTCTCCGTCATTGGGAATGGCATAGCCCAAAAACATGAAAGACGAAAATCAGAGGTATTAGTAAACCAGCCCTTCCCGGAGACTTCCTGCTCCGGTAAAAAGTAATGTGGTCATCTTTTTCTATAATAAAACAAAGAGACCGCCCAAAATCTCTTTTGGGTCGGCCTC
>NZ_NFJR01000042.1 GCF_002159975.1 Barnesiella sp. An22
CCCAAATCCTCGGCCGCCACCAGTTGCCAGGTACACCGAAACAGGTGAGTGCGCACAATCCGGCCCGCATCATACGCCTCCCGAAAAGCACGCATCGAAGGCTCGCGCAACCTCATGCCCACCGCCCAGCGCATCATCTTATACTCCTGCGCCTGCACCATACCCATCCACGCAACCAAGTCGTGTACATCGGTAAATCGGGAACTTACCAACTGCTGGTTAAGAAGTCGTATATGCAAGATATTCATAGCTCTTATTTTCTGTAAAGATACACGAAATATAACCAATCGTATCACCTCCATCGGGAAAAGTGGAGCTAACCCCAACAAGACATTACCCTATACCAACCATACTCCCCCTATCACCCCGCACAACAATACCCACCTCTGTTGTCCCACACAGTGATATACACCAAGTCACCTCGCACGTGATGCGCACCGTGTCACCCCGCACGTGATGCGGGGTCCAGGGAAGTGAATCTTACGGGTAATCTTGTCGATATCCCTGGATGCCGCATCAAATCGCGGCATGACCGAAGCGCGAAGCCATCTTTCAGCTTTCGGACATCAGCCGGGAGCTTTCTTTGGGCTTTCACTTTTCTTTTGCAGGAAAAGAAAAGGGGAAACACGAACATAGACCTTGCGGGTAAAGATTACTAGTAAGACGCACAATCTGGGCGTCCCTACCGACCCGGACGATACTGCCGGCGTTTTCCCTTTGGTATAAACAGCGGGTATTCCTGGATCCCGCATCGAGGTGCGGGATGACTGGGTGGCTGCATCGGATGCGATTGAGCAAACTAAAAAAGGTGATTATAAAAAGGTACAGTATGTGGTTACCGAGGGTATGCGGTATGACCGAAGCAGGTAGTTTTTGGATTCCACATCAAGGCAGGGATGACTGGGTAGCTACATCGGGGGGGGGTGATTGAACAAACTAAAAAGCTAATAATAGAAAGAAGACTCTCACCTTCATCTATCGCTATTCCAGAATTGCCGATAACGTAGAAAGGCGTCGGCCACATCGGGCTGCATCTCGTCCCTGAAGAAAGAGGGCTCCCTCGTGGGGTGCCAGTTTCCCACCACCTGCCCGTCATCAAGAATCACCGGATAGAACAAGCCGTTACGATTATGTATCCGGTGGCGGAACTCCTCTTCAAAAGCATGGTGCCGACTTTTATAGCCAATGAGATATTCGTCGTACGAGGGCAGCAGAATCACCTGCCGGCGGTATCCCCTCATCCGGCAATCGCGATGTATAAAATAAGTCTCCCCGGCATACGGCTCGGTAATCAACTCGCTGCGGATCGACTCGATGGCTGCCCGACACTCGCCCACGTTCAAATTCGACCACCACACAAAATCCTCGAGAGTGGCCGGGGCGTGACTCAGGAAATACTTCCGGGCCAACAAAGCGAGAGCCTCTTCCCGCAACATGTCCGGGGCTTGAGGTATTCGGTCATCGACCAGCGCATAGGTATTCTGCCTATCGTCCAACAAGCCGTTGCAAATAATACCGTCGGCCTCGGCTCTACGCAGATAGATTGACATCACGTGGGCATTATCGACCAGGCCCTGCTCCTCGAGGCTTTGCAAGAGTGCATCCTTCGGCACCGACCCCTTCCCCTCGAGCGACCGGCGAATAAGGTCATTGGCACGTTCATACTCTCGCTCTTCAATCCGCCTTCCGTGATAAGCCAAGTAACCCCGAATCGACACCTTGTTCCTCTCGGCACACAAAGGCAACATCCAGCCCAAATCCTCGGCCGCCACCAGTTGCCAGGTACACCGAAACAGGTGAGTGCGCACAATCCGGCCCGCATCATACGCCTCCCGAAAAGCACGCATCGAAGGCTCGCGCA
>NZ_NFJR01000043.1 GCF_002159975.1 Barnesiella sp. An22
CCTTCTTCCTCGGTCGATTGGCCTCCTCCCGGCCCGATAAAGGCGGGGTTTGCTCCGCCCTTTCCCTTTGCGGCCTCACTGGACCCCGCCACCTCGTCATACCGCGCTGTGACGCGGTATCCAGGAATACTGTCTGCGGCAATACCCGCAGGTCCTTTCCCGTTTGCGGCCCCGCACTGGACCCCGCATCGGGTGCGGGGTGACCCGGTGTGTTCATTCTTCTCAACAGCGAGAAGAACGAACCAAGAAGCGCCGCCGCTGTTATCGGGCTTCTTCGCTCGGAGGCTGTCACCGCCCTCGGGGGCTGCGGAACTCGCTGTGCTCAAACAGTCCTTGCCCTTCTTCCTCGGTCGATTGGCCTCCTCCCGGCCCGATAAAGGCGGGGTTTGCTCCGCCCTTTCCCTTTGCGGCCTCACTGGACCCCGCCACCTCGTCATACTGCGCTGCGACGCGGTATCTAGGAGTACTGGCAAATGAATGCCTCGCCTTCCCTTTTCCTGGACCCCGCATCGAGTGCGGGGTGACCCGGTGTGTTCATTCTTCTCAACAGCGAGAAGAACGAACCAAGAAGCGCCGCCGCTGTTATCGGGCTTCTTCGCTCGGAGGCTGTCACCGCCCTCGGGGGCTGCGGAACTCGCTGTGCTCAAACAGTCCTCGCCCTTCTTCCTCGGTCGATTGGCCTCCTCCCGGCCCGATAAAGGCGGGGTTTGCTCCGCCCTTTCCCTTTGCGGCCTCACTGGACCCCGCCACCTCGTCATACCGCGCTGCGACGCGGTATCCAGGAATATCGTCTGCGGCACTTGTCCTTTGCCTTCCCTCTCTGGACCCCGCATCGAGTGCGGGGTGACTCATACACTGGACCTCGCATCGGGTGTGGGGTGACTCACACACTGGACCTCGCATCGAGTGCGGGGTGACACGGAGCGCATCGAGTGCGAGGTGACCCGAGCGGTGTGTGGAATTTACAGCGTGGCACTGGCATTGCCGCCTTCCACCGTTTCCCATCCGGTAATCTCGGCGTTGCATTCCTCCATGCCGACGGGGGTCTCCAGTGTGCCGGTCACCCGGTAGGCGGTGGTCATGTCGCCGTTAAAGTCCGCAAGGGCTTCCGTCAGGTCGACTTCCGTGTGCTGTGTGCGTCCGCCATCGGTGAAGACGATGTCCAGTACCAGCGTCTGCACGGCTCCCATCGTGCCCAGCAGGCGGGCGTCGGCCGTGAGCTTGCTGCCGTCACGGGTGAAGGAGAAGACCGTGGAGGTCGGTTCGCCGATGGTCTGTCCCTTCTCCATATCAAAAATTCCGGCTATGCCGCTGAGGGTGGCGGTCACGCTCTGTATCAGTTCGGGGCGTCCCTGTGTCACTTCCAGTTCCAGTTGCAGGTCACGTACACGCTGCATCGGAACAGGGCTGAGACGCAGGGTGTCGTCGGCTGTTACGGTAATCTCCTGACTGACGCTCTTCAGATAGCCCGGCAGGGAAATGACCGAGGTCCCGTCCGTGTGGGCATTGACCCGTGCCATTCGTCCGTCGAAAGTGAAACCTTCCGCACGGTTATAGACCACCATACGGTATGTTCCCGGAGCGAGCAGGTCGGGGTAGGTAAAAGGCGAGCCGGTGATGTCGGCCACCTTCCCGTCGATGTCGACTGCAAAATCCTCGTCGGCCGACACTCCCGTCAGACTGACGGTGACAGCTCCCTTGTCGGGGTGCGGCGTATCATAGAGCGTGTCCTTCACGCAGGAAGAGAGCAGCACGGCGGCTGCCATTCCCATCATATTTATATAGTGTCTTGCTTTCATATTCGATTCCTCCACGGTTAAAAGATTTTCCA
>NZ_NFJR01000044.1 GCF_002159975.1 Barnesiella sp. An22
ACGGAAATTTCGAGCTGCTGTTTGAAAAATCCGGGATGAAACAACGGGCAAGATTCATCAAGGCGATGATTTTCGGACGTGAAATGAAGGTCGTCAGAATCGACAAGGCGGCGATGGACTACTACATCAGGCTGACAAATTTCTACCACCAGTTCCAGGCCATCGGCAACAACTACAACCAGACGGTGAAGGCTGTCAAGTCCAATTTCGGCGAGAAACGGGCGTTCGCCCTGCTCCGAAACCTGGAAAAAGCTACCATTGACCTGGTGGTACTGAGCAAGCGAATTGTCATGCTTACCCGGGAATTCGAGGAGGAATACCTTATAAAAAGAAGGAAGGAGGAACAGCAGAATGGTGGCTAAAATCAACCGGGGTGTATCGCTCTACGGGGCGGTCATCTACAACCAGCGTAAAGTGGACGAGGCAACCGCCCGTATCATCGCGGGCAACCGCATGATTACCGACCTCACCGGAAATCCCCACAATGTCATGCAACAGACGCTATGGGCTTTCGAGAGCTACCTCGCCGCCAACAGGAACACGGAGAAGCCGGTACTGCACATCTCCCTGAATCCCTCGGTGGACGACCGCCTCACGGACGGGCAGTTCGCGGAACTGGCACGTGAGTACATGCAGAAGATGGGCTACGGCGACCAGCCCTACATCGTCTATCTGCACGAGGACATCGACCGCAGGCATGTCCATATTGTCTCCACCTGCGTGAAGGAGAACGGCGAGAAAATCGGTGACGCATACGAATGGAATCGTTCGATGAAAGCCTGCCGGGAACTGGAAAACAGATTCGGACTCAAGCCTGTGGCTGACAAGCGGAACGAACTGCTGGAACCGTATCTCAAGAAGGCGGACTACCGGGACGGGGACGTGAAACGTCAGGTCGGCAATATCCTCAAAAGTGTGTTCACCGCCTACCGCTTCCAGACATTCGGGGAGTTCAGTGCCATGCTCTCATGCTTCAACATCGAGGCCAAACAGGTTCGAGGAGAATTTGAAGGCTCACCTTACAACGGTATCGTATATACCCTGACAGACGATACGGGCAGGCCGGTATGCACGCCCATCAAATCTTCACTCATCGGCAAGCGCTTCGGCTACGAAGGGATAGAAAAAAGGATTGCCGTCAATGTCCGTGACTTCAGGAGCCGGAAGTGGCAGCCGAAAATCCATGACACCGTCGCACTGGCCATGCACGGATGCCGTGGAAACCGGGAAGACTTCATCCGGCTTCTCGGGGAAAAGGGCATCGACGTGGTGTTCAGGGAAAACGAGGAAGGCCGCATCTACGGCGTGACCTTCATCGACCACAAGAACCGTGAGGTATATAACGGCTCCCGTCTGGGCAAGGAGTTTTCCGCCAACGCCTTCGAACAGCTTTTCAGCAGACCGCAGGAATTTCCGGAACAGGAAGCTCCCGGACAATATGCCGGCACACGGGAGAGCCTTTCCGACAACATGGAGAGTACCATCGAGCAGGCTTTCGGGATATTCAGTCCCGACATCAACGGTCCTGACCCGCAGGAGGAGGCACTCGCCCGCAGGCTGCAACGTAAGAAAAAGAAGAAAAAACGCCGTTCACGCGGCATATCCTGATTGTCAATTACCAACCATCAAAATTTTTACAGTTATGCAACAAGAAGATGATTTGAGAGGACTGGCCAAGGTCATGGAGTTCATGCGTGCCATTTCCATCGTGTTTATTGTCATCCACGTCTATTGGTTCTGCTACGGGACATTCGTGGACATGGGTATCAACATC
>NZ_NFJR01000045.1 GCF_002159975.1 Barnesiella sp. An22
TTACCGTTGCCTGATTCAATAAACGAGGCCGTGTTTCCCCACTACCGGTTCTCGTTCGAATGTAGTATCGTTCAACTCTTCAAGACCATCAATCATAGGTTCCCATACTATTCTATAATAATCTATGCTTTTTCTCAGCAAATACAACAGCCGATTGTTGGTATAGTTTCTCCCCCTGAACCAAAAGTGGGCATACTCACCCATACATATCTTTTCTTCTGTGCCGTCCTTGTAGCGCAAGGTATAGGAGGCTCGAGCATCAGGAGGATAAGGATTATCATTGGGTTTCAGTTTTTTCAACTCATTCTGAACTTCCCGCAACAGCACCGGGTCGGTCAATAGAGTATCGACTATGCCCATTGAGTCGGGATACTCTATCAGACCGCTATCGGTAATATCGATAAATGGTCCAATCATTCTTTTTCTCAGACAGTCGCAATCTATGGCCACCGGGCTGTTAAATGAATAATTGTAATACAGCACATATATCGACTCGATTGTATTTTCAGTATCTTCACTCCTTCCCCAAAAGGGTAAAAGCAAAAACAGAATCGGGAATATTAAAATCGCCTTTTTCATAATGAATTACTTTAAGGTTACACAATTCCCATCACCAGCACCCCAGCCCGGTTATCTCCATCTTTCCACGAGAGTATTTGAAATAGAAATCTCCCCAATCACATATCATAGTTGGGACATATTGTTGATATGTGAATCTTCTTTTTTTCCCCGTTCGTTCATATAGATATGGAGGAAGATCACCATGCCACACAAAAAGAAAATCGTTGTATTCGAAATATCCCGTTCCATCCCTGGCTTCTGGAGTGGAGGATATCGAAAATATGAGATAATAGCTTCCATCGTCTTGCCTTTTCGATTTAATATCAAATACATCGGCATCTTCATAGTCCAAGCAAGCGCAACCCGAATTGAAAATCTTGGAGTCTATCTCTTGTAAAAAGACCGAGTCTTTTATATTCATTTCGGGCATATAGACCGTGATTTTTTTCACCATCTCTTCATAGGTCAGCATTTGGGCCTGTATGGTTGGTACACCTATCAGTGACAGCAACACATAAATCATACACTTTTTCATAGCCGTTAAACAGAATTTTGTTAGTCCTCACCATGGAATGAACGCTTCATATCCCTATCGATACAATCCATTCCCATAGATTTTATCGAACCCTCGACGTAACCCAAATACACGGAGATAACCGAATCTCCATTCTCTCCTTTCCAATAGGAGAACTCCCGTTTCCTGTCTGATACCTCGCATAGCGAATCGGGAATAACTCCATACCAAACAAAAGAAAAATTTTTATATTCAAAATATCCGGTTATTGTACCTCCGCAAAATTCAAATTCGGGATATAAATCAAATCTCAGCCAGGGCTCTTTCGAATCAACGTAACATACCTCAAAATTACCTTTATCCAACTTATGCAAGTTGAAACAAATCGAATTAAAAACAAGTGAGTCTATACGTTGAAAGAACAGAGAGTCTTTAAAGACAAGCTCCGG
>NZ_NFJR01000046.1 GCF_002159975.1 Barnesiella sp. An22
TACGAGAGCGAGATGCGCTATCCTACGGATGCGAAGCTTCTGTGGGAAGGAATAGAGAAGTCATATGAGATAATGTGCACTCTGAGTGCCAAGCTGAATGTGCACCGTCCGAGGACGAAGTACGTAGACGTAGAGAAGGCCAACCTGTCGTACAGGAAGCGGCGCAGGCATACGAAAGTCCAGACCAGGAAACTGACCAGACGCCTGCTCAACCTTTTGGGGAAGATACTGAAGGAGACCCGCACACTGGAGAGGGAGAATGCAGGCGCGGAGAAATTGCTGACAGCCAGACAGAAGAGCGATATTGAAATCATCACAAGAGTGTACCGCCAGCAGAAGGCCCACTTCGAGAACAACAATCCTCGCGAGAGTGTCAAGGACAGGATAGTGAGCATCAGCAAGCCGTATGTGAGGCCAATCGTGAGAGGCAAGGAAGTGAAGAGCGTAGAGTTCGGTGCGAAGTGCAACAACATCCAGGTTGACGGACTCTCATTCATCGAGAAGCTGTCATTCAATGCCTTCAACGAGGGAACCAGGCTTACGCACTGCCTGAAGATGCACCGAAAGCTCTTCGGTGTGGACGCGAAGAAGGTCGGAGGAGATGCAGGCTATGCCGGCAGCGCCAACAGGGAGTACTGCAAGGATAGAGGAATACAGACGTCATTCGTCAAGCGTGGCCGTCCGTCCTTGGAAAAGAAAGAGAACGACATCATCCGCAACGAGCTGGCGAGGGTGAGGGCAACGAGGATGGAAGGCTCGTTCGGAACGCAGAAGGAACACTATGGCCTGAAACGCATCAAGGCAAGGACGAAGTTGACCGAAATCCTGTACATCTTCTTTGGCATCCACACGGCGAATGCAGTACAGCTCGTCCGGCGGGAAGTCAACGAAATTGCTCAGGCTGCCTGATGTTCGAGGTGAGTGAGAAACGGCCCTTTCACTGGAGTATTGGCTCCAGTTGGGTCCAAAAATGAAAAAAGGGGCTCCGAAACGGAGCCGAAAATATAAAAAGATGAGTTCGATCGGAAAAATTACCGGGACAGTCTGCCGATTGACTCATAATGACGGAATTAAACGAC
>NZ_NFJR01000047.1 GCF_002159975.1 Barnesiella sp. An22
TATATTCCTGTAGCTTTGCAAACAACAATGGCTTACTGTCAATACCAACAGTTTCTGATGTCATATTCAATGCCATTATTTCAAGGTCTGAGAATCCAGGGACTACTCCTTTTCTAGGCACATTCCCTGATTCATTGACAAAATTTCCAGCTACTTGCTTGCATATGTTCAGAAATTTTGCGAATATTGCATATAGTTTGTGTGTATGATATTTGCCCATTAAAAGTATACATAACTTTTTATACATAAATCTTTTATCAATTTAATTCCACTAACGGTATGAAAACAGGAAATTTATTCAAAATTCTTTTATTAATAATCTTTGCAACGACATTTGTCGCATGTGAAAGCGAGGAAAAAGATGGAGATTGGGAAGCGATGAAATGGGAAACCAATGTATCAAATATCAATAAAAACAAGATAGAAGTACCCAATGAGGGTGGCGTTTATGTCATTAAATGTACGAATTATAAAAGTTTTTGGATTAATGCGTTGTCTGAAAACGGTGAGTCTCTTCCAATAGATAATGAAGATGAAAAAATAGAAAGAGAGTGGTACTCTATAAAAATAAATGATGGAAACACCATGACTGTTTCGATTCTATCGAATAGTAGTGATGACAATAGAACTTTGAAAATAGGAATTCAAGCAGAAAATGCTTTTGATTCATTTTTGTTTGAGCAAAATAAGAACTAAGATAACTTTTGTATTCCTAGGAATAGCTATAATTTTTTAACATGATAAAATTTAAGAGGGAGGACCACACGATTCTCCCTCTTAAATTTTACTACTCAAAGAATAGCAGATATTCCATCTTTCTTCTCAACTTAATGCGCGAAATACTCAATCTTTATGGTGCTGTAAAGAAATATTGAATAAATTAAGCAAAATACATTACCTTTGTTATCGTCTTAAACAATAAGCTAAAACTGAAGTGGAATATTGGAAACGAATTGCATAGAAAAATAGAAGATACCGCCTATATTGTTATCCTAATTGAGTTAATAATCAATAAAAGCGTTAAATCTTCACCCTTTAGAATGTACAATTAAAGACAA
>NZ_NFJR01000048.1 GCF_002159975.1 Barnesiella sp. An22
TTGGTATATTCTACCCGACTACGTGTGTCCGTTTGGAGTACGGGTGATATAAGAATATGCTTAGCGGATTTTCTCGGGAGCCTGCTTACCACCGCTATTCGATTGCCCGGGGGCTCTCGATACTGTCAGTTTCGGCACACGACCCGGATTTGCCTGGGTCACGTTTACCTACCTCCTTTAACCTGCTATTCCGTCAGCAGGCGGGTGTGTCACTTCTCCGTCTCCACGTCGCTCCTTATACCAGTAACGGAATCTTGACCGTTTCTTCCATCGGCTGCGCCGTTCGGCTGCGCCTTAGGTCCCGACTTACCCTGATCCGATTAGCGTTGATCAGGAATCCTTAGTCTTATGGCGAGGGGGTTTCTCGCCCCCTTTATCGTTACTTATACCTACATTTGCTTTTCCGTAAGCTCCAGCCAGCCTCGAGGCTGACCTTCGCCGCCGACGGAATGCTCCCCTACCACGTCTTGCGACATCCACAGCTTCGGTAAAGGGCTTATGCCCGATTATTATCCATGCAAAACTCCTCGACTAGTGAGCTGTTACGCACTCTTTAAATGAATGGCTGCTTCCAAGCCAACATCCTAGCTGTCTCTGCAGTTTTACTTCGTTTGTTCAACTTAGCCCTTATTTCGGGACCTTAGCTGGTGGTCTGAGTTGTTCCTCTTTCGGACATGGACCTTAGCACCCATGCCCTCACTCCCGGGTAACAAATGGCAGTATTCGGAGTTTGTCAAGACTTGATAGGCGGTGAAGCCCTCGCATCTTATCAGTCGCTCTACCTCTGCCATTCTTGCCCGAGGCTGCACCTAAATGCATTTCGGGGAGTACGAGCTATCTCCAAGTTTGATTGGCCTTTCACTCCTACCCTCAGTTCATCCGTAAGCTTTTCAACGCTTATCAGTGCGGTCCTCCAGTTGGTGTTACCCAACCTTCAACCTGACCAAGGGTAGATCACTTGGTTTCGCGTCTACTGCTGTTGACT
>NZ_NFJR01000049.1 GCF_002159975.1 Barnesiella sp. An22
ACCCGTTAGTAACTGTCAATAGGGGTTGCGCTCGTTATGGCACTTAAGCCGACACCTCACGGCACGAGCTGACGACAACCATGCAGCACCTCGCAGGCGGCCGTTGCCGGCTATGGGCTTTCACCCATATTCCCCCTGCGTTTGAGCCCGGGTAAGGTTCCTCGCGTATCATCGAATTAAACCACATGTTCCTCCGCTTGTGCGGGCCCCCGTCAATTCCTTTGAGTTTCACCGTTGCCGGCGTACTCCCCAGGTGGAATACTTAACGCTTTCGCTGTACCACTTACATTATATCGCAAACAGTTAGTATTCATCGTTTACTGCGTGGACTACCAGGGTATCTAATCCTGTTCGATACCCACGCTTTCGTGCTTCAGCGTCCGTTGCACCCTAGTAGGCTGCCTTCGCAATCGGGGTTCTGCGTGATATCTATGCATTTCACCGCTACACCACGCATTCCGCCTACCTCTTGTGCACGCTAGCTCGACAGTTTCAACGGCAGCTCCCGGGTTAAGCCCGGGCATTTCACCGCTGACTTGTCATGCCGCCTACGCACCCTTTAAACCCAATAAATCCGGATAACGCTCGCATCCTCCGTATTACCGCGGCTGCTGGCACGGAGTTAGCCGATGCTTTTTCTTCGGATACTTGCAAATCTCCACTCGTGAAGACCTTTACTCTCCGACAAAAGAAGTTTACAACCCTTAGGGCCGTCTTCCTTCACGCGACTTGGCTGGTTCAGTCTGCCGACCATTGACCAATATTCCTCACTGCTGCCTCCCGTAGGAGTTTGGACCGTGTCTCAGTTCCAATGTGGGGGACCTTCCTCTCAGAACCCCTATCCATCGTCGCTTTGGTGGGCCGTTACCCCGCCAACTGGCTAATGGACCGCATGCTCATCTGTAACCAAGATT
>NZ_NFJR01000005.1 GCF_002159975.1 Barnesiella sp. An22
TTGTAAGTATTAAATATAACTATCTCATAATCAAATACGAATAGAATTCTACTTTGGATAATCTTTTACTTTGGATAATCGCGATTATCTAAAGTTGTGATAAGCGTGAAGGTGAGCTTATCTTCCGATACCTCTACCATTATATCGGATGTACTACGCCTTTCGTACGCCTGTGGATAAGCTCGCTCACCGACAAGGCTATCCGCGAGGGACTGCGCAACCTTGAAGCGGGAAGCAAGTATGACAACCTCTATCTTGCCGCCAAAGCACGGAGCGAATCCGACTGGCTTGTGGGCATCAACGGCACGCAGGCACTCTCCATCGCTGCCGGACACGGCACATATTCCGTCGGACGGGTGCAGACACCAACGCTGGCGATGGTGTGCGCACGCTATTGGGAGAACCGCCGCTTCACGGTGGAACCGTTCTGGCAACTCCATATTGCCACTGACAATGGCAACGGCGAAGTGGTGAAATTCTCTTCTTCTGAGAAATGGAAAGAGAAAGAGCCTGCCACAACGCTATATAATAAGGTGAAGGAAGCTGGCTTTTTTATTGTCACGAAAGCAGAACGCAAGGAGAAGACGGAGGACACTCCGCTTCTGTACGACCTGACCACGCTCCAAAAGGAAGCCAACGCCAAGTACGGCTTCACGGCAGAACAGACGCTTGAAATCGCGCAGAGGCTCTACGAGAAGAAGCTCATCACATATCCGAGAACCGGCAGCCGCTACATCCCCGAAGACGTGTTCACGGAAATCCCCAAGCTGCTTGCCTTCATCGGCAATCTGCCCGAATGGAAAGGCAACGTCAATCCGAAAGCCATGCCTACACGCCGCAGCGTGGACGGCGGCAAGGTAACAGACCACCATGCCCTGCTCGTCACGGGCGAGAAACCTCTGTTTCTATCCAAAGAGGACAACATCATCTATCAGATGATAGCCGGACGCATGATTGAGGCTTTTTCTGAAAAATGCGTCAAAGACACCGCTACTGTTACGGCGGAGTGTGCCGGAGCGGAGTTCGTGGCAAAAGGCAGCATCATCAAACAAGCCGGGTGGCGTGCCGTCTATGGCGAGGAAGAAAAAGAGGAAACCATCATCCCCGGCTGGCAGGAAGGCAATACGCTGACACTGAAAGCTGCCTCCATCACGGAGGGCAAGACCAAGCCCAAACCGCTGCATACCGAAGCGACCCTGCTGTCCGCTATGGAAACGGCTGGCAAGGAGATAGAGGACGACGCACTGCGGCAGGCTTTGAAGGACTGCGGCATCGGCACACCCGCCACCCGTGCCGCCATCATCGAAACGCTCTTCAAACGGGGTTACATGGAACGTTGCAAGAAGTCGCTCGTGCCCACCGAAAAGGGGCTTGCCCTCTACTCAGTCGTAAAAATGATGCGCATCGCCGACGTCGCCATGACGGGCGAATGGGAGAAGGAACTGGCACGCATCGAGCGCGGGGAACTGCCCGCCGACACCTTCCGCAAGGAGATAGAGGCGTACACGCGGGAGATTACATCCGAACTGCTCTCGTGCGACAAGCTGTTCGCCCGCAGAGATTCCGGCTGCAAGTGTCCCAAGTGCGGAACGGGCAGTATGCAGTTCTACGGCAAGGTCGTCCGCTGCAACAATGCGGAGTGCGGGCTGCCCGTGTTCCGCCTGAAGGCAAACCGTACCCTCACCGATGACGAGATCAAAGACCTGCTCACCGACGGACACACGAAACTGCTCAAAGGCTTCAAGAGCAAGCAGGGCAAGAGCTTCGATGCCGTGGTTGCCTTTGACGGGGACTACAACACGACTTTCGTGTTCCCCGAAAGGAAAACGGCCAAGAAATTTTCAGGACGGAAGAAATAGTATTAACTTTGCCACTGATTCAGAGTAATGAACTGTTCTTCGATACCGGATTACACTCATACTTTGGACTTAGTGGTGGCACTCGGAGGGATACCGAGTGCCTTTTCTTTCTCCTTTCAGACAATTATCCCGATCATGATTTACCAATCCACTAAATTCCAAAGTAATGAACAACAAGAAGAAAAACGAGGGGCAAACCGACTTTTCCTACTACGGTCTGTACCTGCTGGACTATCTCAGAACGAACAAATTTGAACAAGCGACCGACGAAGCCTTCATCCGTGAACGCGCCGACCGTGCCGCCGGAACGTATGAATGGGCAAGGCTTGAAGGCTATCCCGCCGATGGTGCGCAGGAACTGGCGATGCGCACGCTGCTGGAGGGGCTTCACTACTCCAAGTACGCCATCCTCCGCGAAGTCGTAGAGAACGAGTTTTCCGATGACGTGCCGGAAGCGAAGCGTGAATCTTTTACCCGAAAACTGCTGCCACTTGTCGGAAACGTATTCTACATTTATAACCTCTCGGACGATAATTTCGCCCTGTCGCCCGATTATGACCTGCTCTACACGGAGCTGACGGGGGCTGTCGTCCTCTACATTGAGGAATATGGCGTTTAACCGCAAACAAAGGCTGCGGGACAACATCGAGGCGATACGGACGGCATTTATCCTTTACAGGGAACAGAGAACGGCAACAACCGAGGAACAGGCGATACTCCGGAAGTATTGCGGTTTTGGCGGCCTGAAATGTATTCTGAACCCTGCAAAGGAACTGACGGATGCCGTCCATTGGGCGAAATCCGACCTCGAACTGTTTGCCCCTACCGTGGAACTGCACAGGCTGATACGGGAGAACAGCCGGAACGACATGGAGTACAAGCGGTTTGTGGATTCGCTGAAAGCGTCCGTGCTGACAGCCTTCTACACTCCGAAAGAGATAACAGACACCATAACCGATGTGCTGGCGGATTACAGTGTCCGCCCGTCGCGTGTGCTGGAGCCGTCGGCCGGTGTCGGCGTTTTCGTGGACGCCGTGCTGCGGCACAATCCTGACGCGGATGTGATGGCATTTGAAAAAGACCTCCTCACGGGTACTATCTTGCGACAGCTTCACCCCGACAAAAAGATGCGCATAGACGGTTTCGAGAAAATCGAAAAGCCGTTCAACAACTATTTCGACTTGGCGATGTCCAACATCCCGTTTGGTGACATAGCCGTGTTTGACGCTGAATTTCAAAGGAGCGAATCTTTCGGCAGACGCTCGGCACAGAAAGCCATCCACAACTATTTTTTCCTAAAAGGACTGGACATGGTGCGCGACGGCGGCATCGTGGCTTTCATCACGTCGCAGGGAGTGCTGAACAGTGCCAAGACTTCCGTGCGCAACGAACTTTTCAGTCAGGCGAATCTGGTATCGGCAATCCGCCTGCCCAACAACCTGTTTTCGGACAACGCGGGGACAGAGGTGGGCAGCGACCTGATAATCCTGCAAAAGAACCTGCACAAGACGGAACTGTCGCAGGATGAACGGCTGCTGACCGTGATACAGACGGATACGAAGACAAATCTGACGGACAACGCCTATTTCATCCATCATCCCGAACGTATCGTGCATACGAACGCAAAACTCGATACCGACCCTTACGGCAAGCCCGCTATGGTTTATCTGCACGAGGGGAAAACCGCAGGTATCGCGGAGGACTTGCGACGTATGCTTGACGAAGACTGCCATATGAGGCTTGTCATGCGCTTGTATTCGGGCGCAATCGGGCAAGCGAGGGAGCAAAAAGCGGTTGCCGTTGAAGTCAAACCGGAACAGCCTGCCATGAAGCCGGAAGCGATAATTACGGTACGGACGGAAGAAGCCCAAGCAGAAAAACCGCAACCAATAGCAGAAAAGCAGGAGATAGAGCCACGTCGCCCGCAGTATTCGGCTGGCGTGCAACTCTCCCTGCTCGATCTCTGGGGCATGACCGAAGAAGTCAATAAGCAGGACGTATCCGCAAAGAAGAAAAAGACGGCTAAAAAGGAAAAGACGGCAAAGCGTACCATTCCCAAACCGAAACCGCTGATTACGGCAGTTCCTCCTGTTGAATCCGTCAAGCCTACAACCGAAAACAGGGAGATAAAGCCGGAAGATACCGGGAAGCAAAGCGACCCTGAAGATATTTATGCCACTTTGGATTGGGAAACCAATCCGCCCATCAACGGCTTCTACGAAACGATGATGAGCCTGACACCGGAACGGCGCAAGGCTCTACGGCTTGAAGCGGAACGACACAGACAGGAACAACTGAAAAAGTCGGGTGTCAAGGACACGATGAAGCCTGCCTTTGTGCCTTCGCCAGATAACAAACCGGAGCAAAAGGAAGTAGCAAAACAACCCGAAGCACAGCCGGAGGCAACTCCCGTTACTGTTACGGACAATAGCCCAAGTGAGAAGGCAACCACTTCACTATTCCCTGAATTTGAAACGGAAAAGCCGAAGGAGGAAGCCCCCGACCTTACGCCGCGTCCCTATCACCGCACGCCGGAAATGCACCTGCGCGAAGGGTCGCTGGTGGCAAACAGGGCACGCGACATCGGTTACCTGAAGGACATCACTCCCTACGGCGCGACCTTCCAGCCGCTTGGACTGACAGGTTATCAGAAAGAGAAAGCGTTGCTGTATGTATCGCTCCGTGACGCATACGAGCGGTTGTACCGCTATGAATCGAACAGACATGAGGAAAATGTACCTTGGCGTGAACACCTGAACACCTGTTACGACGAGTTTGTCATGCGTTATGGCAACCTCAACGCCAAACAGAATGTGAAGTTAGTGATGATGGATGCCGGAGGGCGCGACATCCTTTCGCTGGAACGTGCGGAAGACGGCAAGTTCGTCAAGGCGGACATCTTCGACCGTCCCGTTTCCTTCTCGGTGGAGAACCACGCCAACGTTGGTTCTCCCGAAGAAGCCTTGTCCGCATCGCTCAACAAGTACGGTACGGTCAATCTCGACTATATGCGGGGGATAACAGACAGTACGGAAGAGGAACTGCTCAATGCCCTCAAAGGACGTATCTTCTACAATCCGCTCGTAACCGGTTACGAGATTAAAGACCGCTTCATCGCGGGAAACGTGATAGAGAAAGCGGAGCGCATAGAGGCATGGATAGACGGCAATCCCGAAAGCGAAAGATTGCCAGAAGTGAAACAGGCTTTGGAGGCTTTGAAGGAAGCCGAACCGCAGCGTATCGCCTTTGAAGACCTCGACTTCAACTTCGGTGAACGTTGGATTCCCACGGGCGTGTATGCCGCCTACATGAGCCATCTTTTCGACACGGACGTGAAAATCGCCTATTCCGCCAGCATGGACGAGTTTTCCGTGGCGTGCGGCTACCGCACCATGAAGATCACGGACGAGTTTCTGGTAAAGGGCTATTACCGGAACTATGACGGTATGCACCTGTTGAAACACGCTTTGCACAACACCTGTCCTGACATGATGAAGTCTATCGGCAAGGATGAGAACGGCAATGACATCAAGGTGCGCGACAGCGAGGGCATACAGCTTGCCAACGCCAAGATTGACGAAATCCGTAACGGGTTCTCGGAATGGTTGGAAGAGCAGTCGCCACAGTTCAAGGAGCGGCTTGTGACGATGTATAACCGCAAGTTCAACTGTTTCGTGCGCCCGAAGTATGACGGCTCGCACCAGACCTTCCCCGACCTCAATCTGAAAGGATTGGCAAGCCGTGGTATTCAAAGCGTTTATCCGTCGCAGAAGGATTGCGTCTGGATGATAAAACAGAACGGCGGCGGGATATGCGACCATGAAGTCGGAACAGGTAAAACGCTGATAATATGCATTGCAGCGCATGAAATGAAGCGTCTGAACTTGGCGCATAAGCCGATGATTATTGGTCTGAAAGCCAATGTCGCGGAGATTGCCGCCACTTATCAAGCTGCCTATCCGAATGCCCGCATCCTCTACGCTTCGGAAAAGGATTTCTCGACCGCCAACCGTGTGCGTTTCTTCAACAACATCAAAAACAATGACTATGATTGCGTCATCATGTCGCATGACCAGTTCGGCAAGATACCACAGTCACCGGAGTTGCAGCAACGCATCCTGCAGGCGGAGCTTGACACGGTGGAGGAAAACCTCGAAGTCTTGCGGCAGCAGGGCAAGAACGTGTCGCGTGCGATGCTGAAAGGGCTGGAAAAACGCAAGCACAACCTTGAAGCGAAGCTGGAGAAAGTGGAACACGCCATCAAGTCGCGCACGGACGACGTGGTGGACTTCAAGCAGATGGGCATCGACCACATTTTCATAGACGAGAGCCACCAATTCAAGAACTTGACCTTCAACACACGGCATGACCGTGTGGCGGGGTTGGGGAACTCGGAAGGAAGCCAGAAAGCCCTGAATATGCTCTTTGCCATACGCACCATACAGGAGCGTACTGGCAAGGACTTGGGGGCGACATTTCTTTCCGGCACGACCATATCCAACAGCTTGACGGAATTGTACCTGCTCTTCAAATACTTACGTCCGAAGGAACTGGAACGGCAGGATATTCGATGCTTCGACGCATGGGCGGCGATTTTCGCCAAGAAGACGACCGACTTCGAGTTCAACGTGACGAACAACGTGGTGCAGAAGGAGCGTTTTCGCTACTTCATCAAAGTGCCGGAGCTTGCCGCCTTCTACAACGAAATCACCGACTACCGCACGGCAGAGGACGTGGGTGTGGACCGTCCGCACAAGAATGAGATATTGCACCACATCCCGCCCACACCCGACCAAGAGTATTTCATCAAACAACTGATGGAATTTGCCAAGACGGGCGACGCCACGCTGTTGGGCAGGTTGCCGCTGTCTGAAACGGAGGAAAAGGCGAAGATGCTCATCGCTACCGACTACGCGCGGAAGATGGCTTTGGATATGCGCATGATAGACCCCAATTATGAAGACCATCCCGACAACAAGGCGAGCCACTGTGCCAAGATGATAGCGGAGTATTACCATAAATACGACGCGCACAAGGGAACGCAGTTCGTCTTCTCGGATTTGGGTACATACCAGCCGGGCGACGGGTGGAACGTGTACAGCGAGATAAAGCGGAAACTGACGGAGGATTACGGCATACCGGCAAGCGAGGTGCGCTTCATTCAGGAGTGCAAGACCGACAAGGCACGCAAGGCGGTAATAGATGCCATGAACGCCGGAACGGTGCGCGTGTTGTTTGGCTCTACCTCCATGCTCGGAACGGGCGTAAACGCGCAGAAACGGTGCGTGGCTATCCATCATCTTGATACGCCGTGGCGACCGTCCGACCTGCAACAGCGTGACGGACGGGGAGTTAGAGCCGGAAACGAGATTGCCAAGCATTTTGCCGGAAACAACGTGGATGTCATCATCTACGCGGTGGAGAAATCGTTGGACAGCTACAAGTTCAACCTGCTGCACTGCAAGCAGACGTTCATTTCGCAGCTCAAAAGCGGAGCGATGGGAGCACGTACCATCGACGAGGGAGCGATGGACGAGAAATCGGGTATGAACTTCTCGGAGTATATGGCGTTGCTCTCCGGCAATACCGACCTGCTTGACAAAGCGAAATTAGAGAAGCGTATCGCCTCGCTCGAAGGGGAACGCAAGTCGTTCAACAAGGGTAAGCGCGATTCGGAGTTCAAGCTGGAATCCAAGACGGGAGAACTGCGTAACAACACGGCTTTCATCGAAGCTATGACGGAAGACTGGAACCGTTTTCTTTCTGTTGTGCAGACGGATAAAGAAGGCAGCCGCCTTAATCTTGTCAAAGTGGACGGCGTGGATTCAACGGATGAGAAAGTTATCGGAAAGCGTTTGCAAGAGATCGCCAAGAACGCCACGACGGGCGGACTATACAAGGATGTCGGAGAACTTTACGGCTTCCCGATAAAAGTGGTCAGCGAGCGTATTCTCAAAGAGGGACTGGAATTTACCGACAACCGCTTCGTGGTTGAAGGAAACTACAAGTACACCTACAACAACGGGCATTTGGCGATGGCTGATCCTATAGCCGCCGCACGAAACTTCCTAAACGCATTGGAGAGGATTCCGTCCATCATCGACCAGTACAAGGCGAAGAACGAGGTGCTGGAAAAAGAGATTCCGCAGTTGCAGGAAATAGCGGGCAAGGTGTGGAAGAAGGAGGACGAACTGAAACAGTTGAAATCCGAACTTGCTGCGCTCGACCGAAAGATACAGCTGGAACTTGCTCCACCTACTCCGGAAGCGGCCGAAAAAGAGAAGGACGGGCAGAAGATCAAGCCCGTTTCGGAAGGTGTACGGAATGTGCCGTTACAACACACTGGGGAATCCCCACAGATACGCAGTCCGTCAGGCAACTTCATTACTGACCGTGTCATCATTGGACATCCGGGATTGTATGCAAAAGATGAAAACCGACCGAAAGGATTGAAAATATAATTCTTATCATAGAAACGACTTTGTCATTATGCGCAGTCGTTTCTATGTTTCATTTACCTCTTTTTACTTCGTAACCAGCACAAAATTACTACTTTTGTAAAATGATTCAAGAGAAGTTCAAATTTTACAAGCCATGTAAGCTATTGCAACCTTACGTGAGATATTATTGGGTATTCAAAAGTAACCAGTTTTTGAATACCCTGACTTTTCCTATCGGTTGCCCTCAGATCATCTTCCATAAACAAGTACCGTTATATATCCCTGAACTGAATGTTACACAAGAAAAAATCACCATCAGCGGACAAGTTAATTTCTCGTCACACCTATATGCTGACGGCAATACAGAAATGATAGTGGTTGTATTCCACCCTCACGCTATGAGTATGTTTCTGAACATGCCGACATCGCTCTTTTACAATCAAGAAGTGTCCGGTTACAGCCTTGAAAACAAAAGTTTGAATGAACTGGCTACACGAATATTCGACTGTGAGAATAATTCTATTTGCATAAGCTATATAGAAAAATGGCTGGTGTCACAAATTGCCGATAATTTAGCTGATACCGCATACAGAATTAAAAGAATAGATGCCGCCATACAGCAAATATATATCACTCCGCAAATCTCTGTAAACGAATTATCTTCTATTGCCTGCCTAAGTAAAAAACAGTTTGAGCGGTTGTTTCATTCATTTGTAGGCATCAATCCCAAGGAATATACCCGTATCGTCCGCTTCCAAAAAGCTTTGGCGCAGATGCAGCATCAAGCGGGCAAAGAAATCAATCAGGCACAAATAGCATACGCCAGCGGTTATGCCGACCAGTCGCACTTTATCCGGGAGTTCAAGAAATTCTGCGGATATACGCCCATGTCTTTGCTGAAAGTATCAAATCCATATTCCGATTTGTTCACCAATCCCGTGTAAATGTCCCGTTTGTTCTATCCGGGGTCAAACGCTTATCCTACTTTTGCCGCCTGATTCATTAAAGAAAATAGCATTAAGTATGAAAGAAGTAAATCCCCAAGAAACCAGCCGGGCATACGCCTTTGAAATGTGGATGAACGCACCCATGCCGATGGTGACGTTCTTTAAGACACTCAACGTGTCACGCCTTGTGAAAATCAGCCGGAAATCGGGCATGAAGTTTAATATGTTAATGTGCTGGTGTATCGGCAAAGCCGCAAGAAACGTGAAAGAATTTTATCTGCTGCCCGTTGGCGGTAAACTGATGCAGTACGATACCATTGCAGTAAACACCATTGTCGCCAACAGAGAGGGCAAGGTAAGTTCATGTGATATTCCTTTCTGCGATGATTTATCTTTGTTTAACCAACACTATCTGCAACTTACCAAACAAGTGGTTGAAAGTTGCGTTAATCACGACTTGACGGAAAGCATGGTTATCGGAACTTCCGCATTGGCACAATATGAAATAGACGGTGCTGTCGGGATGTATAGCGGCATTTTTAATAATCCGTTTCTTATTTGGGGCAAATACAAACGCCGCCTGCTGAAAACGACGCTCACCATTTCTTTCCAGTTCCACCACACGCAAATGGACGGGGCACACGCTTCCCGATTTTTAGACGGGGTTCAGAAAGAAATTAATAAATTGAGAATATAAGTTCAGGAAAAAACGCTATCTTTGCAGAACTAACAGAAAAAGAAATAGTTGTTCAACAATATGAAATGGCAGTTGTGCATATAGCTACGCTCAACGAATAGCACTCTAAAAGCTTGCTATTGAGCAACTGACGGGCTTATATCAAGTCTGTCATATGTTGCATTGCCAATAATTCCCTTATATAGTTACTAAAGCACTCGTTACGCTGCTACCGGCAGTGTGGCTTGTCGTTTCATATTGGTTTGAACAAATGAATTACACCTATAAGAAAATCTGGCTCATCGCTTTCCCTGTAATGATGAGCATCCTTATCGAACAACTGATAAACATTACTGATGCCTTATTCTTGGGGCACGTGGGTGATGTGGAACTGGGCGCATCTGCCCTTGCCGGAATATGGTTCTTGGCAATTTATATGCTCGGCTTCGGGTTCAGTTTGGGGTTGCAAGTGGTAATTGCCCGCCGTAACGGAGAACAGCAGTATGCGGAAACGGGAAAAACGTTCTTTCAGGGATTGTTTTTCTTGCTGATACTGGCGGTACTCCTCTGTCTGCTATCCAAGATATTTTCTCCCGTTCTGTTGAAACATCTGATAACTTCGGATGATGTCTATAATGCGGTTATCCGCTATTTGGATTGGCGTATTTGGGGATTGTTGTTCTCTTTCCCGTTCCTTGCCTTACGTTCGTTTTTGGTAGGCATTACACAGACAAAATCCCTGAACATGGCGGCTTTCACAGCCGTACTGGTAAACATTCCGCTGAACTGGCTCCTGATATTCGGTTTCGATATGGGTATATCGGGAGCGGCTATCGCATCTTCATTTGCCGAAATGTGTTCGCTGGCTGTATTGGCTGCATATATGTTTCGGCACATTGATAAAAAAGCGTATGGCTTATACTGGCGTATTGATATAACGATATTGAAAAAGGTATTTTCTATCTCGGTATGGAGTATGCTCCAGTTCTTTACAAGTGTAGCCATTTGGTTTCTGTTCTTCGTGGCTATCGAACGTTTGGGAGAAACGGAATTGGCAGTATCGAACATTGTAAGAAGTGTTTCCGCACTGTTTTCCGTTATCGTCAATGCGTTGGCAGGTGTCACCGGTTCTTTAGTGAGTAACCTGATTGGAGCAGGTGAAAAGAAAAAAGTATTTCCGCTTTGCCATAAGATTATCCGTTTAGGATATGCGACAGGCATTCCATTGATTGCTTTTGCGTTGTGCTTTCACCAGCCCATTATAGGGGCTTATACGGAAAATCCTGCTATCGTACAGCTTGCATGGTCGCCTTTTCTTGTCATGCTATTAAATTACTTTTTTGCACTACCCGGTTACGTTTATCTGAATGCTACAACCGGAACGGGAGCGACACGGACGGTATTCATTTTTCAGGTGACAACTACTATTGCTTATCTGTTCTGTTTGTGGGGATTCGGTTATTGTAACGTCCCGTTAGCGGCATATTGGGCAGTGGAATACTTATATGTGATACTGCTTGGTACACAATCCGTCATTTATCTTAAATATAAACAATACTAAGAACTGAAAGTTATGATGAACAAGATATATCCCCGTAAAGGTGACACGCAAACCGTTTATTTGAATGCTGTCGTAAAAGACCCTTCTATCGAAATAGGTGACTATACCATTTACAATGATTTTGTTTCAGACCCGTGTCTGTTTGAGCAAAACAACGTATTGTATCATTATCCCATTAACCATGAACGGCTGATAATTGGAAAGTTCTGTTCTATTGCTTGCGGTGCAAAATTTCTGTTCAACTGCGCCAATCATACCCTGAAATCACTATCGACTTACACGTTCCCGCTGTTTTATGAAGATTGGGAATTGGATAAGGCAGATGTGGCTTCCGCTTGGGACAACAAAGGCGACATCGTAATAGGCAATGATGTATGGATAGGCTATGAAGCCGTTATTATGGCTGGTGTCCATATCGGTGACGGGGCTATTGTTGGCACAAGGGCGGTTGTGACGAAAGATGTGCCGCCCTATACCATTGTAGGTGGTATCCCCGCAAAGGAGATACGAAAGCGGTTCAATCCTGATATAATAAATCGGATGCAGGCTTTGAAATGGTGGAATTGGCCGGTAGATAAGATACGGGAGCTTATGCCTTATCTGAAAGATGGACGTTGGGATAAATTATAGGCAACATGAAATCAATCAAGAATCTAATTTCACTCGGCTATTTGCTGATGGTACTATTGGTTATCGGCATAATGTATATTTGGCGTAAAGAATGGTACGAATTAGAGAAATTGGAAGTTCAGAATCGTCATATAGATACTTTTCGCCAAGAATCGCACGAAATATTAGTTCTTCTTATTGAACTTTCTTTATCAGGCGAGACTGTATTGGAATGGGAATATACAGATTTGGAACATTACCATTATCAACGCATGGCAATGGACAGTATGCTATGCCGTTTCAAAACGATTTATCCGACAGATCGCATAGACAGTGTACGCCATCTTCTCGAAGATAAGGAACGACAAATGCGTCAAATCGTGCAGGTATTTGAGCAGCAACAAGCCATCAATTATAAGATCACTCGTCAAGTACCCATAATCGTACAGAAAAGTGTGCAGGAACAACCGCAAAAACCGAAACGGAAAGGATTTCTCGGCATATTCGGCAAGAAAGAAAAGCCAAAGCCAACCGTGACTACAACAATGCTCCGTTCCCTCAACCGGGACATAATAGCCGAGCAGCGGGCACAAAGCCGCCGTCTGTCGGAACACACCGACAGCCTTGCGGCACGAAACGCGGAACTTAACCGGCAACTGCACGGATTTATACGCCAGATGGATAAAAAGGTGCAAGCCGATCTGCAAAAACGGGAAGCCGAGATAACCGCCATGAGGGAACAGTCGTTTATGCAGATAGGTAGCCTGACAGGATTCGTCCTCCTCCTGCTGGTAATCTCATATATCATCATACACCGTAATGCCAACCGAATCAAACGGTACAAACAGAAAACGACTGATTTAATAGGACAGTTGCAACAGTCGGTAGAGCAAAACGAGGCTCTGATAGCCTCTCGCAAGAAAGCCGTGCATACTATCACGCATGAACTGCGCACGCCGCTGACAGCGATAACGGGTTATGCCGGACTAATGCAAAAAGATTGCGATGTTGATAAAATCGGGTCATATATCCAAAACATTCAACAATCATCCAATCGGATGCGTGAAATGCTCAACACGTTGCTAAGTTTCTTCCGTCTGGACAACGGAAAGGAACAGCCGAACTTTGCCCCGTGCAGAATTTCAACAATCACCCACACACTTGAAACTGAGTTTATGCCTGTTGCAATAAGCAATGGTCTGGCTCTTACGATAAATTGCCACACGGATGCCGTTGTTTTGACCGATAAGGAACGCATCTTGCAAATCGGGAATAATCTTCTGTCAAATGCCATCAAGTTTACCGAGAGCGGCAGCGTATCCCTGATAACGGATTATGATGACGGTCTGCTGAAACTTATCGTCGAAGATACGGGTACGGGCATGACCGAAGAGGAACAGCGACGGGTATTCGGTGCGTTTGAACGTCTGTCAAATGCCGCCACAAAAGACGGTTTCGGACTGGGATTGTCCATCGTGCAACGTATCGTGGCAATGCTTGGTGGTGTAGTACGGCTGGAAAGTGAGAAAGGCAAAGGCAGCTGTTTCACTGTGGAAATCCCCATGCAGACAGCCGAGGAACAGCCGGAACAATCCCGTCAAGGATATGTCCGCCAAAATGAGGCATATCATGAGGTAATCGCCATTGATAATGACGCAGTGCTGCTCCCGATGCTGAAAGAAATGTATGCACAGGAAGGAATACACTGTGACACCTGCACCGATGCTGCGGAGCTGATAGAACTGATACGAAAAAAGGAATACAGCCTTCTTCTGACTGATCTAAATATGCCGGATATAAACGGTTTCGAGTTGTTGGAACTGTTGCGCACTTCCAACGTTGGCAATTCAAGGGATATCCCGGTGGTGGTGACAACCGCTTCGGGCAGTTGCAGCAAGGAAGAACTTATGGATCGTGGTTTTACCGGTAGCCTGCTCAAACCGTTCTCCATATCGGAACTGATGGAGATTTCAGACAAATGCGCCATAAAAAGCAACCAGAATGAAAAGCCGGATTTCACCTCCCTGCTGTCATACGGTAATGAAGCCGTCATGCTGGAGAAACTGATAGCGGAAACTGAAAAGGAAATGCAGGCGGTCAGGGAGGCGGAACTACGGAAAGACCTTCAGGAACTGGACGCCCTGACACACCACTTGCGCAGCTCGTGGGAGATACTCCGTGCCGACCAGCCATTAAGGGAACTTTATAAACTGCTTCATGGGAGTACCGATACAGATCATAAAGCACTGACCGATGCAGTGACTGCCGTATTGGATATGGGCGCGGATATTATCCGATTGGCAAAAGAGGAAAGGAGAAAATATAATTATGGATAAGACAAAAATCATCGTGGTGGAGGACAATATCGTATATTGCGAGTTTGTCTGTAACCTGCTGGCACGCGAGGGATTCCGCACCGTGCAGGCTTTCCACCTCTCGACCGCGAAGAAATATCTGCAACAGGCCTCAGACGGGGACATCGTGGTTTCCGACCTGCGTCTGCCTGAAGGCGACGGTATCGACCTGCTGCGTTGGATGCGCAAGGAGGGGATGATGCAGCCTTTCATCATCATGACCGACTATGCCGAAGTGCATACGGCGGTTGAAAGCATGAAACTCGGCTCGCTGGACTACATACCCAAGCAGCTTGTTGAGGACAAACTTGTCCCTCTGCTAAGGAACATATTGAAAGAACGGAATATCGGACGAAACCGTATGCCTGTGTTCTCACGTGACGGTTCGGCGTTCCAAGTCATCATGAAACGAATTAGGCTGGTGGCTCCTACTGATATGAGCGTGCTGATATTCGGAGAGAACGGGACTGGTAAGGAGCATATCGCACACTTGTTGCACGACAAGAGCAAACGGGCAGGAAAACCGTTTGTAGCGGTGGATTGCGGTTCACTCTCCAAAGAGCTTGCGCCGTCGGCATTCTTCGGACACGTCAAAGGAGCGTTTACGGGTGCGGACAATAGCAAGAAAGGTTATTTTCATGAAGCGGAAGGCGGCACGCTGTTCTTGGATGAGGTTGGCAATCTCGCAATGGAAACTCAGCAGATGTTACTCCGAGCCATACAGGAACGGAGATACCGCCCGATAGGTGATAAGACGGATAAAAGTTTCAATGTCCGTATCATCGCCGCCACCAACGAAGATTTGGAGACAGCTGTGAATGAAAAGCGATTCCGGCAAGACCTGTTATATCGTCTGCATGACTTCGAGATAACCGTCCCTCCATTGCGTGACTGTCAGGAGGACATCATGCCGTTGGCTGAGTTCTTCCGTGAGGCAGCGAACAAAGAACTGGAATGCGACGTTATCGGATTTGACGGAGAAGCCCGTAAAACATTGTTGACCCATGTTTGGCCGGGCAATGTCCGTGAGCTTCGGCAGAAAATCATGGGTGCGGTGTTGCAGGCGCAAACTGGACTTGTCACGAAAGAACATCTGGAACTTGCCGTGACAAAACCGACCTCACCCGTCAGTTTCGCACTGCGGAATGACGCGGAAGACAAGGAACGGATTTTACGTGCGTTGAAGCAGGCGAACGGTAACCGCAAGGTTGCCGCCGAACTGCTCGGAATCGGGCGTACAACGCTGTACAGCAAGCTGAAAGAGTATGGATTGAAGTATAAATTTCAGCAACCATAGCCGAAAATTCGCGGAATTTTGCTATCTTTGCATAACATTTGAAGGTAAACGGCGATTGGGGAGCCTTTCGCCGCCAATATATAACATAAGACCGCAAGGCGTCCTAATGGAAATCTGGTAAATTTACACTACGGAGACGATTGCGTGATGCTTATGCTATGCCTACGCATAGCGTGCATTCACGTACTCTCCGTAAAGGCTTTACCAGAGCCTCCATTAGAAGTAGTGTGGATTGCACGCTACTTTTTGCTCCTTGCCCAACGAAAGGAAAAGGCTATGGGTAAAGTTCAGATTCTTGCCGTCCTCACGATGGACGGGTGTCATTCTTCAGAATTATATGGCAAAGCGTATGCGGATTTACGCCTTGACCGCTGCGATATTGACAAAATAAGGGAAAACGCGCTTTACCATATCACGCCGGACTACTCCATCTCCATGCTGGACGAATGGCGGAAAGACAATACAAACACCTGTTATCTTGCAGAAGCCACTCCCGACAATTCGGACTATATCAACGGACTGTTGCGTATGCGGGTGGTGGATGAGATTATCCTATATACCGTGCCTTTCATATCGGGAACGGGACGGCATTTCTTCAAGTCGGCACTACCCGAAGCACGCTGGACACTCTCCTCACAAAAGAGTTATTCCAACGGAGTATGCCGGAGCATCTACATACGCATGGAAACTATGAAATAGCCAGGATGTTCCATAGAAGAACACTTTTATAATCCGTTTAATAAAGCAATGTTCTGAAAAAGAACATTTTCAGAAGATTATAATTCATGTCGGATAAAAAATATCAATTTTTATTGCACTGAAATCCAGTACGTTGTAAAAACCGTGCCGGATATTTTGCTTTTTGGTCGCGATTTTTGCCAATACTATTCATGTGCGCATACCGAAAACAGAGTGTAAAATTTCAAAATTGACAGGACATGAATTATTTTTTATTGGCGGAAACCGATTTCTTCCGCCGGATAAACGAAGCCGGGGACTGCAATATGGAAAAAGCATACACGGCTTTCGCCACCCAAGTGATCGAACTGTGTATCGGCAGCCCGGACACGAACCGGACCATCATCGCGTTGGCTTACATCGAAATCGAATTACAGCATCATCCCGTGCGTAATCTTCCCGAAGAAAAGAAGGAAATAGCCAACTATGTCAGCAAGGCTCTCTCTTTCGTAAGGAAGATGCAGAAGTTTCTTGCCGCTCCCCAAGTGCCGCCACTAATCCCCATCCAAACATCCACCGACAACACAAACGAAAATACCGCCTCGCCATTGCAATGGACGGGCAACGCCATCGACCTCGTGGAGCTGATATACGGCATCAACGAGATGGGCTGTATCAACAACGGCAATATGCCGCTCAAACAGCTTGCTCCACTCCTGTACAAGATATTCGGCGTGGAATCAAAGGACTGCTACCGTTTCTATATCGACATCAAACGCCGAAAGAACGAGAGCCGCACCTACTTCCTTGACAAAATGCAGGAAAAACTGAATGAGAAGATGCTCCGTGACGAAGAGATGGAGCGCATGAGAAGATAGCAAGTATACATATACGAAAAGACAGGATGGAGCATTCCTGTCTTTTTCGTTTACATTTGATTACATGCTAATTAGTTCGATATGAAACCTTTCAACCTGCTAATGATATATTGTAAAGTATTATGTCTGGTAAATAATAGAACCATTCGTGCTATCAAAATTAATAATTACTACGAACGGTGAAAGAAGCGCTTTAAGATTGGAGTTGTAAAAATCGCCATTTCATAGTCTGTTTTTTATATAAAATTCGCCAATTAAAAAAATATGATTATCTTTGCACTATAATTTATCAAGGTATGGAGACAGTAAATAGAATACTTCAAGAGAAGATTACAGCACGAATCGCGCCTAATAAAGCAGTATTGATTTTTGGTGCTCGCCGTGTTGGTAAAACGGTAATGATGCGTAAAATTGTGGACAACTATTCAGGTAGGACGATGATGCTCAACGGCGAAGACTACGATACATTAGCACTGTTGGAGAATCGCTCAATTGCCAATTATCGGCATTTATTGGATGGTATCGATTTGCTGGCTATTGATGAGGCACAGAATATACCACAAATCGGTAGTATTCTGAAGTTGATAGTTGATGAAATACCGGGAATAAGTGTCTTGGCAAGTGGCTCTTCGTCATTCGATTTACTGAATAAGACTGGTGAACCGTTGGTTGGTCGCAGTACGCAATTTCTACTTACCCCTTTTTCGCAACGGGAAATAGCGCAAATAGAAACCCCATTTGAAACTCGTCAGAATCTCGAAGCCCGTTTAATTTACGGTTCATATCCTGAAGTAGTAATGATGGAGAACTATGAACGAAAAACAGACTACCTACGCGATATTGTTGGTGCATACCTGCTTAAAGATATCTTAGCAATTGACGGCCTAAAAAATTCGAGTAAGATGCGCGATTTGCTACGATTGATAGCTTTTCAGTTGGGCAGCGAAGTTTCTTACGATGAGTTAGGTAAACAGCTCGGTATGAGCAAAACGACGGTTGAAAAATATCTTGACCTCTTGGAAAAAGTATTCGTTATATATCGTCTTGGGGCTTACTCGCGTAACCTTCGCAAGGAGGTGACAAAAGCCGGAAAGTGGTATTTCTACGATAATGGCATTCGAAATGCGATTATAGGTGCTTTTTCACCATTGGCCATTCGACAGGACGTCGGTGCATTGTGGGAGAACTACATCATCGGAGAGCGTCGTAAGGCGAATTTCAACGAAGGACTGCATAAGGAGTTCTATTTCTGGCGCACTTACGATAAGCAAGAAATAGACTTGATCGAAGAGTGTGCAGACAGTTTGACGGCTTTGGAGTTCAAATGGGGAAACAAGATGCCCAATGCTCCGAAAGTGTTTCAAGAAGCATATCCCCATGCCGAGTTCCATGTTGTAAACAGGGAGAATTATTTGGAGTTTGTATAAAAACAAAAAAATATAGAAACATGTATTTGAGTAGTTTGCATATCAGACAGTTTAGAGTATTTGATGATATTACTCTCTATTTCAAGAATGGAATAAATATTCTGATAGGAGAAAATAATTCAGGTAAGACTGCAATTATAGATGCTCTGCGCATATGTCTCGGATGTGGAAAACCAGACAATTATATCTATATTCAAGAAAGCGATTTGCACGTCAATTCCACAGTTCCAACTGAAAACAATACGACAATACAATTTGACTTGACATTTGAATTTGGAGATGCTCTGATTGAAAGAGAATGTTTCTATGATTTCATATCGCAAGATAAAGAAGATCCAGCCAAGCAAACAATACAATTACATTTGAAATTCATCCAAGAAAATAATGGGAAGAAAAAATATTTCAAACGGATGATATGGGGTGGAGATAATGAAGGACAGCAGGTTCCTTACGAATCTTTGCAAGAAATCTTTTATACATATTTAAGTCCACTAAGAGATGCTGTAAGCTGTCTACGTCCTTATTCTTACGACAATAAGACATCTCAATTATTTAATCAACTTACAAAATACAATAAAGGAGAGGAAGAGATTGAGTTAAATGAAGAAAGAAAAGATTTGCTCGCTAAAAACTTGTACCATGTTTTTGAAGATGACGCTTCGGATTGGAAACATATTCTAACAACAGGAAAAAGTAAGGTCAACGCCCATCTTGAAGGGACGGGAATAACTCGCAAACATCCTAATATAGAAATGCGTTATGTTGGGCGGAAATTTTCCGATGTGGTACGAGGTGTCGAATTAAAATGTCCGGTGTACAAAACGATCGAGGATGGTCAAGAACAAAAATATTTTGAATTGTATCAAAATGGATTGGGCGAAAATAATCTTATTTTTACGTCTGTGGTGTTAGGTGACCTTATCAATAGATGCGAAGATAATGCGCTGGAAATCTATAATGCATTGCTGGTAGAAGAACCCGAAGCACATTTGCATCCACAATATCAGAATACGTTTTTTGAATATCTGAATGAACTACAAAGCAAAGGACTTCAAGTATTTGTAACATCGCACTCTCCGACGATTACGGCGAAATCGGATGTTAATAATATTTCGGTTTTACAACGAAAACAAAACATCGTACAATCATTTTCATTTGGTAAATTAACGGAAAGTGATTATCCGGCTGAGAGCAAACGGCATTTGCGAAAGTTTTTAGATACAACAAAAGCACAGTTATTTTTTGCTAACGGTGTATTATTGGTAGAAGGTGTCGCAGAAGCGATTATTATACCAATTCTTGCTAAAAAATTTCTCTCTGAGAAAATAGACTTGTGTAAAAGTGGAATCGAATTAGTTAATATTGGAGGGGTCGCATTCAATCATTTTGGGTTATTATTCAACAATGATGATGAGAGCAAGCGACTTTTGTCAAAATGTGCGATTATTACAGACAGCGATCCCGAAGAAGATAAAGACAAATCCGACAGAGCGCAAAAAGCTAAAGATTTAGAGGGACAAAACCTGAAAGTATGTTTGGCTCCACATACCCTTGAATATGACTTGTTTGAGCAATCGGAACACAACAAGAGTATAATGCGAGATGTATATCGAAAAATGCACGCTCAAACAAATGATTTAAGAGGTGATTTTAATGCCTCTACTTTAATGAAAAAACTCAAATCTAATAAGGATAAAGCGGAATTTGCCTTACAACTCTGTGATAGATTAGAAACTGAAGTAGCGTTCGATGTACCTGATTATATAAAGGATGCTATTTTGTTTGTAGCACCCTCAGAATAAAAGTATGGATATTCAATTATCAGCACAACAACAAGCTGTTGTTGATTGTAACGAGCCGAGAATTGTCGTGAAAGCTTGTCCGGGAAGTGGAAAGACTTTCTCTGTGGCTGCGCGTATGGCAAAACTTTTACAAGAGAATAATCTATCGAGACATCAAGGAATTGCAGCCATATCTTTTACCAACACCGCATGTGAGGTTATACAAAAAGAACTTAAAGAGACATTCGGTTGTCGAAATATAGATTATCCTTCATTTATAGGGACGATTGATAGTTTTATAAATACGTACATATTTTTGCCTTATGCTCATTTAGTCATGGGATGCAATTATCGTCCTGAAATAGTAGGAACCACGTTTAACAAATGGTTCGATTATGATCCGACCCAAACAAGATATATTAGAGGTAAGCTCGGTGAACGAATAATTACATCTCGTGATGCCAACTACTATTTCGATCTCATATCGTTTGGGCTTAATGATCAATTATTGCGATTGGCCCCATATCAGGCATATCATTTCGGAAAAGCAGATTGGGATAATCCCAATAAGAAAGATGGTTCACCCAAAAAGGTTATATCTGAATTGAAAGAAATGAAATGGAAACATTTCAATGCAGGCAAGGTCAATCAGGCAGATGCAATATATTTTACATTCAGAATATTAGATAAATATCCTTCAATAGCACAAAATATTGTTCGTCGATTCCCGATTTTAATAATTGATGAAGCTCAAGACACAACAGAGTTGCAAATGGCTATAATTGATAAATTATCTCAGTGCGGAGCAGAATCTATTATGTTGATTGGGGATCCTGACCAAGCTATTTTTGAATGGAATACTGCCAATCCACATTTATTTATGGAGAAATACAATAGTCCAGATTGGCATTCATTAGATCTGTCGGAAAATAGACGTAGCTCCGAAAAAATATGTCAATTAGCTAATCATTTCTCTGGAAATGAAATGTGTTCAATAGCAAGCGACAAAGATTACACAGACGAGCCATGTATTAAAGGTCATCTCGACACTCCAGAATCAGTCAATCAAATTACGAATCATTTCATCGAAAAATGCAATGAGATGGGATTGGATGAATCTGAATATGCAGTTGTATTTCGAGGACAAAAGTTTGGCGAGACAAACTTTGGATTAGTAAACAATGATAATTCATCAAGACAGAATAGTCCGTGGATAAACGGGCATTACGGCGTTAGAGATATTGTATATGGAAAATATTTGATTGATCATGGGAAATATACTGACGGACTATCTCTTATAGAAAAAGGCTGCTATAAAATCACAAAGCGAGTTCGGTATGTTCCCGCAAGTACTATGCGAAGAGAAATAGCGGAAGTAGGGTTTAGAAGACATAGAGCAGAGATGTTTGATTTTATTCAAAAATTACCTTCAACGAATGATACACTGTCTAATTGGATTACGAAACTTCAACAAATGGGCATAAATCTAACTGTTGATTTGGGAAAGGCTAATGTCCGTATTGAATCCCTTTTTAGAACAGTAAATCATCAATTTCGGCAAGAACGACCTTACCTGAAAACAATTCATTCGGTAAAAGGTATGACATTAGAGGCTATTTTAGTATTTCTGTCTAAAAAAGCTGTCCACACGAACTATACAACGATTTTGAATAATCCTGCAAAGTATTCTGTTGACAATAATGAAGAACTCCGCATTGTGTATGTTGCATGTACACGACCTAAGAAATTGTTATGGATAGCCGTTCCATCAGACGATATTGATTGTTGGAGAAATAAATTGTTCTAAGCAAAAACAGTTGCTGACAAACAATATCGCATCATCTGTTTTTGCTTTATATTTAGCGACTTGGTAATAATCTACTTAATATTGGGCGGAACAAGTTTGACACTTTGCTCCGCCCGTTTTCATTGTACCCCGTCAGCTATGTTATTTCTGCTGTAACAGATGTTTCAGATTCTCGTCGTTGGCAATCCGTTCCAGTTCCTCCTGAACAATCTGCTTGACTTCCTCCTTGATTCGCCTGTAATTCTCCTGCACCGTTTCCTTCATGCGGTCGTTACCGTTTTCGTCCGTGAAGTCGGTAATGACGGGTATCTTCTTGTAGGCTTTTTCCTCGCGTTTCACCTTCTCTGCATCCACGACAATCTCGCAGTGAAAAATCTTCTGTTCGATACGCTCGTTGAAGTTATCGGACACAGAACCGACAAACATACCCTGCGTCAAGCCGGAAATCTTGCTTGGCGGGATAAGCGCGTCCATCTGCGTATTGATGGAGGTGGAAACATCCTGCCGGTTGATGGATATGGACTGCCGTTTCTGCAAGACCTTTCCGAAGCGTTCGGATAGCGTCTTGGCAGTTTCGCCTACCACCTGCCCGGAGAAGATATTGCCGACGGTGTTCATCACGACTTTGGCTTCCTTATCGCCATAGTCGCGTACCAACTGGCTGAAATCCTGAAAGCCCAGACACACGGCAACCTTGTTGCTTCGTGCGGTGGCGATAAGGTTGTCCAGCCCCTTGAAATATATCGTCGGTAGTTCATCTATAATAACCGACGACTTCAGCATCCCCTTCTTGTTGATGAGCTTTACGATACGGGAGTTATACAGACCGAGAGCCGCACCGTAAATATTCTGACGGTCGGGATTGTTACCCACGCACAGGATTTTCGGCTCTTCGGGATTGTTTATGTCCAGCGTAAACTCGCTGTCCGACATTACCCAATAGAGTTGCGGGGAAATCATGCGCGAGAGCGGAATCTTAGCCGACGCAATCTGTCCCATCAACTGCTCCGCAGCACCTCCGAGCCATGCGTCCATGAACGGAGAAAGGTAGTTTTCCAGTTCCGGGTAAGAGGTCAGAATCGGGAAAATATCCTCATAGCGGCGGTTCAAAAACTCAATGGCATGGGGGAACGTGCAATACTTGCCATTCCGGAAAATTTTGAGATACCAGATGATAGCCGCGAAGAGGATGATGGGCGATTCCACAAAAAAGTCGCCCTGCTTTTGCACCCAACTTTTATTTAAGTTGAGCATAATGGTGTACGCACTCTCGTAAGCGTCCGTAATGTCCTCCATGAAATCCGGGTGGATGGGATTGCAACGGTGTGAGCGTCTCGGGTCGTCGAAGTTTATCACATAGAACTTCGGTTTCACCTTGTAGCCCTCCGGGTGGTTCAGCAGATGATTGTAGGCTATCGTGGACAAGTCACTGAATTTGAAGTCGTACACATACATCGAGAAGCCCTTTTCAATCTGCTGCTTGATGAAATTATTTACCACTGCGTAGGATTTGCCGCTGCCCGGCGTACCCAATACAATGGAAGCCCTAAAGGGATTCACGACATTGATCCAGCCGTTATTCCAACGCTTTTTGTAGTAAAACCGTGTCGGCAGATTGACCGAATACTCACTTTCTATGAGCCGTGTTTCCTGCATGAAGCTCTCATTCTCGTTGTTAAACACATCGTCCATGAGATTGTGCTTCAACAGGCGGCTCATCCACAGACCGCCCATCAGCAGGCAGACATAGCCTGCGCCAACGGTCAGGATATACAGTCCCGTCACCGCCTCTATCGGCAGCGGCAACGCCAGTATCCACCAGTTGAGGAAGAACAGCACGAAGCCAACGGCAAGAGCCGTCCAAATTCGTCCCCAAGTGATTTTCTCACCCTTCACGCCCTTTGTCCCCAGACAGGACAGGGCAAGCAGGAGAACGGCAAACAGTTTAGTGTACAGGATGGAACGGAACAGCCCCGCCGTGCGGTTGAAGTTCATCAGTATTCTGTCCACCACGCCGATGTCCACACCCCAAAGCCGGATGGCTTCATAGCAGAACCAATACACGTTCATGACCACTAAAATAATACTCACGGCACGCAGAAAATCCATGATTTTCGCCAATGCCCTCAAATCGTCTTCTTGCTGTGACATACATTGATTTTTTTGATTGTTGATACTCCTGATTACATCCCCAAGCCCTTGCGCTTCTTCTTTTTCTTCTTGCGCTGCATCGCCCGGATGAAGGCTTCCTCTTCAGCGTCCACTGCCGGACCTTCGGGGGCAAACAAGTTCATGCCACCGGAATGGCTCTCGTATTCCCCTCCGGAATATCCTTGCCTGTTTTCCGGTTCCTCCACCGGAACGGAAAGCGGAATCGGCGGCTGTCCGGCGTAAGGCAGCGTGAAGTGTTCCTGCAAGGCATTAGCGGAAAGCTCCTTGCCCATGCGTGAGCCGTTCAGCACGCAGCCCGTGCGGTGGTCGATGAACGTGGCTCCGTAGATGCGCCCTTCCTCTGTGTAGCGCAGTACGGTGTCGATGCCCTTCCCTTTGAGCACGGCTACAAACTTCTCCTTGTCATACGTGCCTTCCAGCACGGAAAGGACGGTGCGTTTCGTCATGTCAGCAAGTTTCCTGTCCTTAATCTCCTGCTTGGAACGGGCAAACTTCTTTTGCACGGCTTCATAGCCCACAGACTTCCCGAACAACGAGGACTTGAACGGATTGCCGACCTTGTTGCCCTTATTGTCCGTGGCGGAATACACCAGTCCGTGATATTCGCGTCCGCGCACATTGCCATGCGCTTCCTCCACCGTCATATTATATAAGGAAAGAAGTGCGCGGTATTCGCCCATCGTCTGAAACTTGTACTTGTGGTTCAGTTCCTTAATCACATTCCCCGCCTGCTTCTTCACGTCGCCCGCAGAAGCGTCCACTTTGCGCAGCGGCGTGTCAAGACGGCGGTTCTTGCGTTCCGCGTCGTGCAGCCCGTATTTCCGTTCCAGTTCGCGTGTTATCTGCTTGCTCCGGTAAAAGTTATTCCGGGTGTCTATGCTCCTGCCGTTCTCGTCCACCCTGACCGTCACGATATGCAGATGGTGGCGGTCGATGTCCTCATGCTTGAAAACGAGATACGGCTGGTTGCCGAACCCCATCTTCTCCAGATACTCCCGTGCGATGTCCTGAAGTTCTGTATCCGTCAAAATATCGTCGGGATGCGGATTGAGCGAGATATGTACCACCGGTTTCTCTACCTTCGACCGCACGGGCATCATGCCGAGAAAGTCCTCCATTGCCCGGTGGATGTCCATCGTTCCCGTACCGTCATTGTAGATGCGGTTGGTCGTCAGAAGTCGCCCTTTCGCCTCGTTGATCTTCTCCCCGTTGTAGGCAAGTGCGCCGTACAACGAGTTTCCTATACTGATTTTTGCGACCATTTTTCCTGCATCTCCCTTGAAAGTTCCACAATCTTACGGCTCAGTTTCACGAGTTCGACGGTCTGTTGCTCCAGCTTGTAGAGTAACGCCATCGCCTTTTTCTCGGAAAAATGCAGCCTCAGTTCCTTCACGACTTGGTTGTAATTTGTACCTATCGCGCGGAACTGCGCGTGAAAATCGGACAGTTTGGTGTAATAATCCACCAGCGTCTTGTCCACTTTCAGCACTTTGAACGGCTGTCCGAAGAAGTGCGCCTTCAGGAAAACTGATTTGGCGTAAACGCCCGATTTCTCAAACATGGAGAGGAAACGGTTGTGTTCCTCCTCGTTGAAACGGACGGTGTAACGGAACATCGCCGGATCGAGTTTGGGATTTCTCCCACCTTTGTTTCTTCTTTTTTCACTCATATTACTTTGGATTTAGCGGTTTGACGGTATAAGCCGCCGTTTCGAGGCACAGCACCGCAGGTTTGAGAGGCTTTCCGACTTCGGAGGGTAAGCCCGCCCCCTGCAAGGGCAAGGCGTTTTCGTGGCTGCTCAAAATGTTTTGAGCGGCTGAAAACATACCTTGCTATGTTCAGGTGAACATAAAAATCCGTCGGGGACGGATTGGGGGAATGCCCTTCAAACTCCGGGCTGCGCCACCTGCGGCGAACCCTGCCGTTCGGGTGCAAAGTTACGCCCTTAACGCGGTATCGGACAGAGGCTTGACCCGGATAATCAATGCCAACCGGCGCAACGTGCTGCCACTTGCCGGAGAAGTGATACAAGTTCCAAAATATCCTTGTTTATTTGCAGTGTGATTCGGATGTGGGACTGAAAATACACTCCTTCCGCCGGATGTTCGGACAGTAATCCGGACATCAATCCAAACGGTTGAAAACAGGTGTATGTATTCAGACAGTTTTCCAAGCACACGTCCATGCGGACGGATAAAAGCATGGGCGGTTGGACAAACCGATGATTACCCATAGGCACAGCCGGATTAAGGAGTGAATAAATAAATGAATGGGAGCGCGTGCGTACGTACTAATGGCAATACGCTACCGCCACCGGACAAATGTATAACCAAATAAATTATCAGACAAATGAAAGAAGCAACTTATGTGGCAATCTCCACGCAGAAAGGTGGAGCGGGTAAGACAACCCTGACGGTGCTTGTAGCAAGCTACCTGCACTATGTGAAAGGCTACAACGTAGCCGTGGTGGACTGCGATTTTCCGCAGTACAGTATCCATGATATGCGCAAGCGCGACATGAAAGCCGTCATGGAGGACGGGCATTACAAGGTGATGGCGTATGAGCAGCTCAAACGGCTGAAGAAGAACCCGTACACCATCAGATGCAGCCGTGCGGAAGATGCGGTAAAGACCGCCGAAAATCTGGTGGCAACGCAGCCCGACCTTGATTTCGTGTTCTTCGACCTGCCGGGAACCATCAACAATGCCGATGTGGTGCAGACCATTTCCAAAATGGACTACATCTTCACGCCCATCATCGCCGACCGTGTGGTGATGGAGAGTTCCATCAAGTTCGCCACCGTTATCAACGAACAGATGATAAGCACGGGCAAGTCTGGCATCAAAGGGATTTACCTCGTGTGGAACATGGTGGACGGGCGCGAAAAGACGGAACTTTACAAGGCATACGACAAGGTCTGTGCCGAGTTCGCCCTGCCCATTCTGGAAACACATCTGCCGGACAGCAAGCGTTTCCGCAAGGAGACGGCGGCAGAACGCAAGGCGGTATTCCGCTCCACGGCGTTTCCGGCGGACAAAATACTGGTACGCGGCAGCAACCTCGACAAACTCGTCGATGAGATTCTCGGCATCATCAAAAACTGAACGGCATGGCAAAGAAAACAAGAATCGAGGACATCGACAGCGAAGCCGTAATCAACTCGTTTCGACTGGACGATACAAGCATTCCGCCGGAAGCGAGAAGCACGGACGGGAACGCGCTTTCCCCACCTCCGAAAGAAACGGTGCAGGAAACCGTCCCCTTGCCTGTCCCGCGCCCCAGAGAGGAACCGGAACGCAGGCGCAGGAACGGCAAGCCGGAAAAGCCGGATTATGAAACCGTGTTCATGTGCGGGTCCAATGTCACGGCAAGGCTCGGCAAACAGGTATATATCCGCAAGGAGTACCACGACCGCATACAGAAGATGCTTCATGTAATCGGAGGCAATGAGGTGACTATTGCGGCTTTTCTTGACAACGTGCTGACACACCATTTCACACTGTTCCAAGACGAGATAGCCGAATCGTTCAAACGGCACATGGAATCCTATAATCTATAAAAACAATAAACAACAAAGAAGTATGAAAAGAACAAAGAAAAACCGTCAGGCAGACTGCCTGCAAACAGGAAAGAGTGAAAGAGCCGCTGCCCGTGCAGCAAAGTGTGTAACCGACTACGGGCAGGAAAATACCGGCGTTGACTTCCGCAAGGATAAAGGCAGAGACAAGCCGCTCTCGACTTTCCTGCAAGCATCGGAAATCAAAACGCGGCAATGTATATACATCAGCCGAGAAATTCATGAGAAAGTCGCTATCGTTGCCAGTCGGATGGGAAACGGTTTGAGCATCGGTAAGTTTGTGGATAACATCCTCCGCGACCATTTCCGGGAGTACGGGCAGCAGTACATGGAACAGATTGAAAACGCCCAAAAAGTAAGATTATGACAAAGGCGTTTTTAATCGTATCGGTTGCTTGCAACGTGTGGTTCCTGTTCCTGCTGTTCTATGACCGCATCATGGACACGAAGCTCATCCGTTTCTTCAGACACATTGCCGGGCTATGGCGGTCATTGGACAGTACGGTGGCAGAGCAAGGAAAGGATAAGGAAATACCTCACGCAGACACCTCGGACATCATTGGCAAGAGCCGTTTCAAGATGGCATCGACCCGGACAACCGCTGCCATACCGACGCAAGAAGCCGCCACTTCGGAAAAAGGCATTGAGCTGTCTGAGGAAGAGGCTACTTTTGACGACGGAAACACGGAAACCGTCTCACGCCCGGCACAAGTTCCGGAGGAAAAACTCGATGAAACCTTCACGAGCATCCCGCCTTCGGAACTGGAGTACGGAGAGGATGATCCGGAGGACGAGGAACCTGACAAAAAGCAGGCTTCGGGAAACAGTTTCGAGGATATTGACAGGGCTGTACGCACCATAAAGAAGGATTCACCGTCCGATGAGGAAATGCGACACGCCGGAAAGGTCATGACGGAACTGGACGGGACAGAGCTTTATACAAGGATAACGGAACGCCTGACCGATGAAGCAATGAGCGAGAGGCTTGCAAAGGCGATGGCAGTTTTCGTGGACACGGTGAACATGACCGTGACACAACAAAAGGAAAAGGTGTTCGTGATTCCCGACAACATCGAGGAGTTCGACTTCCGAAACTATGTATAACAGCTAAAAAAGAATGGAAATGAAAACGTAAAATGACGACACCCATGCGCACGGCGGTACAAGGTACAGCCAATCCGCAACGGACATACCCAAGTCCGTAGAAACAAACGGGCAACCACTAAACCAAAGTAAAGTAATCAAGTATCAACCGCCCGAAAAAGGACTATCCACCCTTTGGACGGCACAAAAAAAGAACAGTTTATGAATAAGAACATCAGACAAAAGTTCATCATCTCTGCGGCACTCATGATTGCCGCCACCGCTTCCGCATTTGCGCAGGGAAACGGTCTGGCAGGCATCAACGAAGCCACCTCTATGGTGAGTTCGTATTTCGACCCCGGTACGAAACTTATCTATGCCATCGGTGCGGTGGTCGGTCTTATCGGAGGCGTAAAAGTCTATGGCAAGTTTTCGTCCGGTGACCCGGACACTTCGAAGACCGCCGCCTCGTGGTTCGGGGCTTGTATCTTCCTGATTGTCGCCGCCACTATCCTGCGCTCATTCTTCCTTTAATACACAATGTATGGCTGAATACCCGATAAACAAGGGTATCGGTCGTCCGGTCGAGTTCAAGGGTTTGAAGGCCCAGTACCTCTTCATCTTCTGCGGAGGTCTGCTGGCTCTCTTCGTCCTGTTCGTCATCCTCTACATGGTCGGCATCGACCAGTGGATATGTATCGGCTTCGGCGCGTCATCGTCTTCCGTCCTCGTATGGCAGACCTTCGCGCTGAACGCCCGGTACGGCGAACATGGGCTGATGAAGTTGGGAGCAGCAAGGAGCCATCCCCGATACCTTATCAACCGGCGGCGGATCACCCGATTATTCAAACGACAACGAAAGGAAGAAACGACATGAGAAATACATCCAAAATGACGACACTGGAAAACAAGTTCCCCCTGCTGGCTGTGGAGCATGGCTGCATCATTTCCAAAGACGCCGACATCACGGTGGCTTTCGAGGTGGAACTGCCGGAGCTTTATACCGTGACGGGCGCGGAGTACGAGGCGATACACGGCTGCTGGTGCAAGGCTATCAAGGTGCTGCCGGACTTCTGCGTCGTGCATAAGCAGGACTGGTTCATCAAGGAACGCTATAAGCCGGAGTTACAGAAAGACGACATGAGTTTCTTGAGCCGCTCCTTTGAACGCCACTTCAACGAGCGTCCGTACCTGAAACACTCCTGCTACCTCTACCTGACCAAGACGACAAAGGAGCGTAACCGGATGCAGAGTAACTTCAGCACGCTGTGCCGAGGACATATCATCCCGAAGGAACTGGACAGGGAAACCGCCGGGAAGTTCATGGAAGCCGCCGAACAGTTCGAGCGCATCATGAACGACAGCGGCTTTGTCAGGCTGCGCCGCCTCTCCACCGATGAGATTGTCGGGACGGAGAAGTCCGCCGGGCTGATAGAGCGTTACTTCTCGCTCATGCCCGAAGGCGACACGACCTTGCAGGACATCGACCTATCGGCAAGGGAAATGCGTATCGGCGACAACCGCCTGTGCCTGCACACCCTCTCTGACACGGAGGATTTGCCCGGAAAGGTGGCTACCGACATCCGCTACGAGAAACTCTCCACGGATCGAAGCGACTGCCGCCTCTCCTTTGCCTCTCCCGTGGGGCTGTTGCTCTCTTGCAACCACATCTACAACCAGTATGTGATTATCGACAACAGTGAAGAGAACCTTCAAAAATTCGAGAAGTCTGCGAGGAATATGCAGTCGCTCTCCCGATACAGCCGGAGCAACAGCATCAACCGCGAGTGGATAGACCAGTACCTGAACGAAGCCCATTCCTACGGGCTGACATCGGTGCGGGCGCACTTCAACGTCATGGCGTGGAGCGATGACGCGGAGGAACTGAAGCACATCAAGAACGACGTGGGCAGCCAGCTGGCGAGCATGGAGTGTGTACCGCGCCACAACACCATCGACTGCCCGACACTCTACTGGGCGGCGATGCCCGGCAATGCGGCGGACTTCCCGGCGGAAGAGAGTTTCCACACCTTCATCGAGCAGGCGGTGTGCCTCTTCACGGAGGAAACCAACTACCGCAATTCGCTCTCGCCCTTCGGCATCAAGATGGTGGACAGGCTCACGGGAAAACCGTTGCACCTCGACATCAGCGACCTGCCGATGAAGCGGGGCATCACCACCAACCGCAACAAGTTCGTGTTGGGTCCTTCGGGCAGTGGCAAGTCGTTTTTCATGAACCACCTCGTGAGGCAATACTACGAACAGGGTACGCACGTGGTATTGGTGGACACAGGAAACTCCTATCAGGGCTTGTGCGAGATGATCCGGCGCAAGACAAACGGGGCGGACGGCGTGTACTTCACCTGTGCGCCCGTCAAGGCGATATAATAAATATGTCAATAGCAAGACGTTAGGCGAGTTTTCCAACAGCCTATCATCATCCGATTTATCCACCAACGAAAGACGGTGGGGAGTGTAGCATATCGGAAAAACCATTAGCTGGACGGCTATCAAGTCTGGGACTGAATGGCGAGATGAAAAGATAGATATAAGGATAAAATCCTGATTGATTGAATGGCAATCCAAGTGGTCGCTGTAGAGACTTTGGTGTTAGTGATAGCTATACTCACCATACTATGATACTTACACTGGTGTAGGTGAACAATGTAAGCAGGAAATTATCATAGCACAACCACAGTAAGTGGTAAAGGGTGGAAACCATATCCGACAATCTATCAAGCTAAGTTATTATATCACAAACGGGGATTACCTAAATCGGAAAGCCGGTTGTAAGGCTATGAGGTTCCAGCCTCTGAATATCCGACACGGTAACGGAGCTTCCATAGTAGTTCGAGCAAGGTAATATCTTGTACATAGCGAAGGGAAGCAGTTAAAGGTTTAATACAATTAAAGAAAAATGTGAGAGACATTATGAGAAATTCAGTAAACGTATTAAACGGTCTATCAAAACATAGTCCGCAAGTCGATTACAAGTATGAAAGGTTATACCGAATACTGTTTAACGAAGAGATGTTCTACGTTGCCTATCAACGCATTTATGCGAAAGAGGGTAATATGACGAAAGGGTCTGACGGAAAAACAATAGACGGTATGAGCCTAACACGGATAACCGACCTAATTGACTCGTTGCGTACGGAAGCGTACAAACCAAAACCTGCAAAAAGGGTATGTATACCAAAGAAAAACGGGAAAATGCGCCCTTTAGGAATACCATCTTTTGATGATAAATTAGTACAAGAAGTATTACGGATGATTTTGGAAGCAATTTATGAAGGACAATTTGAAAATTGTTCACATGGGTTCAGACCAAAACGTAGCTGCCATACTGCATTAACACAGATTCAAAAGAGATTCACTGGTGCAAAATGGTTCATCGAAGGAGACATTAAAGGTTTCTTTGATAACATCAATCATGAGATACTGATTGGCATACTCAAAGAAAGAATCTCAGATGAACGTTTCATCCGATTGATAAGGAAATTTCTAAATGCAGGTTACATTGAAAATTGGACATTTCACAATACTTACAGCGGAACACCTCAAGGTGGAATTATTAGCCCCATACTGGCTAATATATATCTAGACAAGCTTGATAAGTTTATGATGGAATATGCTCAAAAATTCAATAAAGGGAGGAAGCATAAGCCGAACAAAGTGAGAGCTCAGTTAGAAAAACAGAAAATGAGGGCTATGAGAAGCTTAGAAATTGTGAAAGACAAAAATGCAAGAGCTGATATTGTAAAACAAATTAAAATTATTGACAAAGCACGTCACAGTATAGCCAGTGATGACGAAATGGACGATAGTTTTAAAAGAATCCAGTATGAGAGATACGCTGATGATTTCCTTGTAGGTGTCATTGGCAGCAAAGAAGATAGCAAACGAATCAAAGAAGATATAAAGAATTTTCTTGCATCTAAATTGAAGTTGGAGCTTTCAGATGAAAAGACTCTCATCACACATACCGAAAAGAAAGCAAAATTTCTTGGTTATGAGATTTTTATAAACAAATCCAACCTAGCCCGACGTGACACTTTGGGCAGACTAAGCAGGGTGTACAACAAGAAAGTGCGACTTCATATCTTAATGGATACCATTAAGAAAAAACTCATTGAACTAGGAGTTTTAGAGATAAAATGTCCCAATGGGAAAGAAATATGGAAACCAAGAGAAAGAGGAAGATTAATCAATAATGATGATTTGGAAATTCTTAAAATATATAATTATCAAATACAAGGATTCCACAATTATTACGCTATTGCAAACAACAGTGCTCTATTGAACTCTTTTAAGTACATAATGGAATATAGTATGTATAAGACTTTCGCCGGTAAATATAGAACCAGCGTAAAAAAGATTCTTCGTAAATATAAGAAGAACAAATTGTTTACTATTCATTATACGAATAAAAAGGGAGAAACGAAAGCTCAAACCTTTTACAACAAAAGCTTCAAAAGGTGTAAACCAATTGTAAGTGAACAACTTGATGACATTATCACAATAAATTACATTACAGGCACAAGTCTGATAGACAGGCTAAAAGCCACGATATGTGAGAATTGTGGAGCAACCGAAAATTTAGAGATGCATCATATCCGAAAATTAAAAGATTTGGATGGTAAGAAGTTCTTGGATAAAATGATGATTGCAAGGCAGAGAAAAACCATTGCCTTATGTCGAAGTTGTCACTTAAAAGTTCACGCTGGAAAGATATGACTGACTCTTTAATGGAGAGCCGTATACGCGGAGACGTGTACGTACGGTTCGGGGGCGAGTACACGAAAACCTATCATAGAAATATGACAAGGCGTTGGGTGCTTAGCCTACACACGGAGGAGAAACCGATTTCATTCAACCCGTTCTACACCGATGATTACGTGTTCGACGTGGAGAAGAAGGACAGCATCAAGACATTGCTGCTGACGCTCTGGAAGTCGGAGGACGACAAAGTGACGAAGACGGAGAGCGGCGAACTGGGCAGTGCGGTGAACGCCTATATCAAGCGTATCAGGGCTGACCGGAGCATCGTCCCCTCGTTCAACACTTTCTACGAGTATATGCGCGACGACTACCGCCGCGAACTGGCGGAACGTGAGATAAAGGTGGAGAAGTCCGATTTCAACATCGACAATATGCTCACCACCATGCGGCAGTATTACCGGGGCGGACGCTACGACTTCCTGCTCAACTCCACGGAGAACATCGACCTGCTCGGCAAGCGATTCATTGTCTTCGAGATTGATTCGATAAAGGAAAATCGCGAACTTTTCCCTGTGGTGACCATCATCATCATGGAAGCCTTTATTAACAAGATGCGCCGTCTGAAAGGCGTACGCAAACAGCTGATAGTGGAAGAGGCTTGGAAGGCTCTCTCTTCGGCGAATATGGCTGAGTACCTGCGCTATATGTACAAAACCGTGCGCAAGTATTACGGGGAGGCAATCGTAGTGACGCAGGAGGTGGACGACATCATTTCCTCGCCTGTGGTCAAGGAGAGCATCATCAATAACTCCGACTGCAAGATACTCCTTGACCAGCGGAAGTACATGAACAAGTTTGATGCCATACAGTCCCTTTTAGGTCTGACGGAGAAGGAGAAGTCGCAGATACTCTCCATTAACATGGCAAACAATCCTTCAAGGCTCTATAAGGAAGTCTGGATCGGACTGGGTGGCACACAGTCGGCGGTTTATGCCACCGAAGTTAGTGCTGAAGAGTATCTGGCATACACCACCGAAGAAACGGAAAAAGTAGAGGTGTACCGTCTGGCGGAACAGCTGGGCGGTGACATCGAAGCCGCCATCCGGCAGCTTGCCGAAAGACGGAGAAACAAGGAATAGGCAATAAGTAAAAACAGATTCATCAACTAAAAAAGAAAATGCGTATGAGTATATCAAGAACGAAAATGCTGCAAGTCAGCAAGTATTTAATCGGGCTGGCGGTCATGGTGCTGCAATCCTGCGATGTAGCGGACAACCGCCGCGACCTGCTTTGCGGGAATTGGGAGAGCGTGGAGGGGAAGCCTGACGTGCTTATCTACAAGGAGGGCGAAGCCTACAAGGTGACGGTGTTCAAGCGGAGCGGGCTGCGCCGCAAACTGAAGCCGGAAACCTATCTCTTGCAGGAGGAGAACGGCAACCTGTTCATGAACACCGGCTTCCGTATCGACGTATCCTACAACGAGGCGACGGACATCCTGACCTTCTCGCCCAACGGGGACTACGTGCGTGTGAACCCGAAACCAGACCATCCGATAAGCGAGCAATAACGATAACCACTAAAATCCAAAGTAACATGAGAACAAGAATAACACTTATTATCTGCCTGTGCCTGTTTGCAGTCGGCAGGGCAAGCGCACAGTGGGCGGTGATAGACCCGTCCAACATCGCGCAGAGCATCGTGAACACCTCCAAGAACGTGGTACACACTTCCACGACCGCCCAGAATATGATAAAAAATTTTCAAGAGACGGTGAAGATTTACGAGCAGGGAAAGAAGTATTACGACGCACTCAAATCCGTGAACAATCTGGTAAAGGACGCCCGGAAGGTGCAGCAGACCATCCTGATGGTGGGTGACATCACCGACACCTATGTGACCAGCTTCCAGAGGATGATGCGTGACGACAACTTCACGGTAGAGGAACTGGGAGCCATCGCCTTCGGCTACACCAAGCTATTGGAGGAATCCAACGACGTACTGACGGAGCTGAAGAACGTGGTGAACATCACTACGCTCTCCATGACGGACAAGGAGCGCATGGATGTGGTGGAACGCTGCTACTCCAAGATGAAGCGTTACCGCAACCTCGTGAGCTACTACACCAACAAGAACATCAGCGTGAGTTACCTGCGGGCAAAGAAGAAAAACGACCTTGACCGCATCATGGGGCTGTACGGGAACATGAACGAAAGATACTGGTAGCCTATGAATTTCGACAACCTTCACCAGATTCTGCGCTCGCTCTACGAGCAGATGATGCCGCTATGCGGGGACATGGCGGGCGTGGCGAAAGGCATCGCCGGGCTGGGTGCGCTGTTCTACGTCGCCTACCGGGTGTGGCAGTCGCTGGCGAGAGCCGAACCGATAGACGTGTTCCCCATGCTCCGCCCCTTTGCGATAGGCTTGTGCATCATGTCCTTTCCGACGGTGGTATTAGGCACGATAAACAGCATTATGTCGCCCGTAGTGCAAGGTACGGCGAAGATGCTGGAGACGGAAACGCTGGACATGAACCGATACCGTGAGCAGAAGGACAAGCTGGAATACGAGGCGATGATGCGCAATCCCGAAACCGCCTACCTTGTGTCGAACGAGGAGTTTGACAAACAGCTGGAGGAACTGGGCTGGTCGCCCGGCGACATGGTGACGATGGCGGGAATGTACATCGAACGCGGGATGTACAACATGAAGAAGGGCATCCGCGACTTCTTCCGCGAGATACTGGAACTGATGTTCCAAGCCGCCGCCCTCGTGATAGACACCATCCGCACGTTCTTCCTCGTGGTGCTGGCGATACTCGGTCCGATAGCCTTCGCCATATCGGTGTGGGACGGCTTCCAAAGCACGCTCACGCAGTGGATATGCCGATACATTCAGGTCTATCTGTGGCAGCCCGTGTCGGATATGTTCAGCACCATACTGGCGAAAATCCAAGTGCTGATGCTGCAAAGCGACATCGAGCGTATGCAGGCTGACCCGAACTTCTCGCTGGATTCGAGCGACGGGGTGTACATCGTCTTCATGATAATCGGCATCATAGGCTACTTCACCATCCCGACGGTGGCAGGCTGGATTATCCAAGCCGGTGGCATGGGAAGCTACGGTCGCAACGTGAACCAGACGGCAGGACGAGCCGGAAGCATGGCGGGCAGCGTGGCGGGTGCAGCCGCAGGCAACATGGTCGGACGTGCCGGAAAACTGCTGAAATAATCAACTGACAATTAAAAACGAATAAACAACAATGGAATTTAAGTCACTCAAAAACATCGAATCATCGTTCAGGCAGATACGCCTGTTCGGTATCGTCTTCCTCTCGCTGTGCGCCGTGATAACGGTATGGAGCGTCTGGAGTTCCTACCGCTTCGCGGAGCGGCAACGGGAAAAGATTTACGTGCTGGACAACGGCAAGTCGCTGATGCTGGCTCTCTCGCAGGACTTGTCGCAGAACCGTCCGGCGGAGGCAAGGGAACACGTGCGCCGCTTCCACGAGCTTTTCTTCACACTCTCACCCGAAAAGAGCGCGATAGAGCATAACGTGAAACGCGCCCTGCTGCTGGCGGACAAAAGCGTGTACAACTACTATTCGGACTTCGCCGAGAAGGGGTACTACAACCGCATCATCGCCGGGAACATCAACCAAGTGCTGAAAGTGGACAGCGTGGTGTGCGACTTCAACGGCTATCCCTACCGTGCCGTGACCTACGCCACGCAGAAGATCATCCGGCAAAGCAACGTCACCGAGCGCAGCCTCGTGACGACGTGCCGCCTCTTGAACTCGTCCCGTTCGGACGATAATCCCAACGGTTTCACCATCGAGGGATTCACCATTATCGAGAACAAGGATTTACAAACCATCAAAAGGTAACGGACATGAAGAAAATCAGGAAATCATTTTGGCGTGCGTACTGGAAGCTCCACGACAAAAAGAAAATGCTGGTGGCAAGGCTCAAAGGCTATCTGGACGGTTTGCCCCTGAAGACACGCAAACGCATCGTGCTGGCGATGCTCGCCGCCTTCGCGGTGCTTGCCCTTTACACCTTCGGCAAAGCCGTCTATGACATCGGCAGGAATGACGGCAGCCGGATAGTAACAGACCATGCCGGACAGGTGGAACTGTCCGTAAAACCGGAAAACAATCATAATGTAATACCTTATTTATATGGAACAGACGAAGAATGAACCTAAAAATGAGAACAAGGCGGTTCCCGACAACGGGAAACCGAAGAACCGACGCCAAGCCGAGAGCCATCAAGCCTGCTTGAATGGCCAAGGCGCGAAGGAGGAAGGCAAAGCCAAGGAGCGCAAGCCGCTGACCGAAGCCCAAAGGCTGAAACGTCAGAAAATGATAGTGCTGCCCGCTATGGTGCTGGTGTTTATCGGGGCGATGTGGCTGATATTCGCCCCGTCCTCCGACAAGGAGCAGCAACCGGGAACGGGTGGTTACAATATCGAAATGCCCGACGCGGACAAGGCGAACCGCCAGATCATCGGCGACAAGGCGAAAGCCTACGAACAGGGGGCGATGGAAGAACGGCAGGAGAACCGCAGCCGCGCCATGCAGGAACTGGGCGATATGTTCGACCGCGAGGTGGCGGAAACGGACGGCGGCAGGGACTTCAACCTTGCCAATCCCGGAAATGCGGAAGATGCAACAGCAACATCATCCGCTCCGAAAACCATCCAATCCTCCGCAGCCGCCTACCGCGACCTCAATACCACGCTCGGCAACTTCTACGAGCAGCCGAAAAACGACAACGCGGAGATGAACGAACTGCTGGAGCGTATCGCCTCGCTGGAATCGGAATTGGAAAGCGAGAAAGGCAAGGCGTCCGCTATGGATGACCAAGTGGCACTCATGGAGAAGTCCTATGAACTGGCGGCAAAGTACATGGGCGGACAGAACGGCACACAGCCACCTGTCGGACAGGCGGCAGAGCCTTGCCCCGTGCAGAAAGCCGGAAAGAACACGGCTGCACCTGTCAGGCAGGTGGCGCATCAGGTGGTGTCCTCGCTCTCACAGCCGATGAGCAACGCCGAGTTTGTCGCCTCCTTCTCGCAGGAACGTAACCGCAGTTTCAATACGGCGGTGGGGGGCACGACCGTATCGGACAAAAACACCATATCGGCGTGCGTTTATGGGGCGCAGAGTGTGACGGACGGGCAGGCTGTCAAGCTCCGTCTGTTGGAGCCGATGGCGGTAGCGGACAAAATCATCCCCCGTAATGCGGTGGTGGTAGGCACGGCAAAGATTCAGGGCGAACGGCTTGATATTGAAATCACGTCGCTGGAATATGCTGGTACGATTATCCCGGTAGAGCTGGCGGTGTATGACACGGACGGGCAACCCGGTATCTTTATTCCCAACTCGATGGAAATGAACGCTGTCAGGGAGGTTGCCGCCAACATGGGCGGCTCGCTGGGCAGCAGCATCAATATCTCCACCAACGCAGGGGCGCAGCTCGCCTCCGACTTGGGCAAGGGGCTGATACAAGGCACGAGCCAGTATATCGCCAAGAAGATGCGTACCGTCAAGGTACATCTGAAAGCCGGATACAAGGTCATGCTTTATCAGGACAGAGATTGAAAACAATAACAATCAACGACTAACAAAAACAACAACCAAATTTTATTTACCACTAAAATCCAAAGTAATGAGAAAAGTAATCATCATGTTTGCCCTCGCTATGGGCATCGTAACTGCCAACGCGCAGGAGAACGTAACCGTTGGATCGGACAACGGAAGTGAACAACCGACCTTGACAAAGGAGGTCTATCCGCAGAAAGAGGCGGACGGCGACCTGTATCACGGGCTGACAAAGAAACTGACCTTCGACCGCATGGTTCCTCCGCACGGCTTGGAAGTGACCTACGACAAGACCGTCCACGTCATTTTCCCCTCGGAAGTGCGCTACGTCGATTTAGGCTCGCCCGACCTGATTGCGGGTAAAGCCGACGGAGCGGAGAACGTCATCCGCGTGAAGGCTACCGTGAGGAACTTCCCGAATGAAACCAATATGTCCGTGATAACGGAGGACGGGAGTTTCTATACTTTCAACGTGAAATATGCCGCTGAACCGCTGCTGCTCAACGTGGAGATGTGCGACTTCATCCATGACGGCGAGAAGGTGAACCGCCCGAACAACGCGCAGGAAATCTACCTGAAGGAACTGGGCAGCGAAAGCCCGATGCTGGTGCGCCTTATCATGAAGTCCATCCACAAGCAGAACAAGCGTGAGGTGAAGCATATCGGCTGCAAGCGATTCGGCATCCAGTATCTGCTGAAAGGTATCTACACGCATAATGGTTTGCTCTATTTCCACACGGAGATAAAGAACCAGAGCAATGTGCCTTTCGATGTGGACTATATCACATGGAAAATCGTGGACAAGAAGGTGGCGAAGCGTACCGCCGTACAGGAGCAGATTATCTTGCCGCTCCGTGCGCAGAATTACGCTACGCTCGTGCCGGGCAAGAAAAGCGAGCGCACGGTGTTCACGATGGCGAAGTTCACCATCCCCGATGGCAAGTGCCTCGTGGTGGAACTCAACGAGAAGAACGGAGGTCGCCACCAGTCTTTTGTAATTGAGAACGAGGACTTGGTACGTGCCAATACCATCAACGAACTTCAAGTGCGCTGACCATGAGAAAGTACATTGCAATAATCATCGCGTCGCTTGCCCTGTGTACGGGGCAAGCGCACGCCCAGCGATGCCTGCCGAAGATGCAGGGCATCGAGGTCAGGGCGAACATGGCGGACGGCTTCAATCCCGGCGGCAACGACGGCGGGTACAGCTTCGGGGCGGCTCTTTCCACCTACACGAAAAAGGGGAACAAATGGGTGTTCGGCGGCGAATACCTGTTGAAGAACAACCCTTACAAGGACGGGAAGATACCCGTGGCGCAGTTTACGGCGGAGGGCGGCTACTACTTCAAGATACTCTCCGATGCCCGTAAAATCGTGTTCGTCTATGCAGGTGCTTCGGCTCTTGCCGGATATGAATCGGTGAACTGGGGCGAAAAGGTGCTGCATGACGGCTCCACGCTCCATGACCGGGACGCCTTCATCTACGGCGGTGCCGTGACGCTCGATATGGAGTTTTATGTGGCTGACCGTATCGCCCTGCTCGCCAACCTCCGGGAGCGTTGCCTGTGGGGTGGCGACACAAGGAAGTTTCATACGCAGTGGGGCGTGGGCATCAAGTTCATCATTAACTGACACGCCACATGGAACGGACGGAAATAGACATCATCAGACAAATGCCAATTGCGGATTTTCTCGCACGGCTGGGACATGAGCCTGTCCGAAGAAGCGGCAACGAATTGTGGTATCTCACCCCGTACAGGAGCGAACGCACGCCCTCTTTCCGTGTGAACGTGACGAAACAGCTTTGGTACGACTTCGGACTGGGCAAAGGTGGCGACATCTTCACGCTTGCCGGGGAGTTTATCGGAAGCAACGACTTCATGGAACAAGTGAAATTCATAGCGGAAAACGCCAATATGCTTATGCCTGTTCCCGAAGTGAGTAAACCGACTTTCCTGCCTAAACCGTCAGAACCTGCCTTTGAGGGAGTGGAAGCCGTCCCTTTGATTCGTTCTCCACTGACGGACTATCTGGCGGAACGGGGCATTCCTTACGCTGTCGCATCACGTTACTGCTGCCGACTGAATTATGGTGTGCGTGGCAAGCGGTATTTTGCCGTCGGCTTCCCGAACGTGGCGGGTGGTTTTGAAATCCGCAGCCGCTTCTTCAAGGGATGCGTGCCGCCGAAGGATGTGTCGCTGGTCAAAATGGAAAGTTCTCCGGCTGACGTGTGCAGCGTGTTTGAGGGATTCATGGACTTCCTTTCCGCTGCCACGCTCGGATTGGAAAAGGGTGACTGCCTCGTATTGAACTCTGTTGCCAACGTGGAAAAGGCAATGAAGCATTTGGACGGCTACGGGTGCATAGACTGTTATCTCGACCATGACGCAGCCGGACGGCGCACGTTGAAAACGCTGAAAGGACATTATGGGGAACGTATCTATGACCGTTCCGCTCTCTATGACGGTTGCAAGGACTTGAACGAGTATCTGCAACTGACAACCCAAAAAGAACAATAACTTAAAAATCAAAGGACAATGAACATACTGAACAACAAAAACAAGAACAAGAGAACATCAATCTTCAAGGCGTTGGCACTCTGCCTGTTCGCCGCTGTGTCGCTCACGCTCGTGTCGTGTGACGATGACATGGACATCAAGCAATCCTATCCCTTCACGGTGGAAACCATGCCCGTGCCGAACAAGGTGACAAAGGGGCAGACGGTGGAAATCCGCTGTGAATTGAAAAAGACGGGTGACTTCGCCAACACACTCTATACCATCCGGTATTTCCAGTTCGAGGGAGAAGGTACGCTGAAAATGGACAACGGAATCACGTTCCTGCCCAACGACCGCTACCTGCTCGAAAACGAAAAGTTCCGGCTGTACTACACGGCAGAGGGCGACGAGGCGCACAATTTCATTGTGGTGGTGGAAGATAATTTTAACAACTCCTACGAGTTGGAATTTGATTTCAACAACCGCAACGTGAAGGATGACGGGGTTATTTCTGTTGTCCCAATCGGCAACTTCAAGCCCCTTACACGATGATGCGTGTATTCATGGCTATTCACTGTTCGCTTCTGGCGGTCTGTTCCGTGTCCGCACGGAACAGACGCCATGAGGGAACGGACAGGCAGGCGGCAATCTACCGGCTGCCGCTTTTCGAGAGGGCGGTGCGCTGCACGAAATTCTTTGAGGGCTGGCACTCAGAAAAGCATTACCCGTATGTAGGGTACGGTCATCGGTTGCAGCCGGGTGAAAGGTATTCGGCACGCACAATGACGAAACGGCAGGCGGACGCGCTTCTTCGTAAAGACCTGCGGAAGTTCTGCGCGATGTTCCGGCAGTTCGGGAAGGATTCGCTCTTGCTTGCCACGCTCGCCTACAATGTCGGTCCGTACCGTCTGTTGGGAGGCGGAAAGATACCCAAAAGCACGCTGATCCGAAAGTTGGAGGCAGGCGATAGGAACATCTATCGGGAGTATATCGCTTTCTGCAACTACAAGGGTAAACGTCATGCCATGCTGCTCAAACGGAGAAAGGCGGAGTTTGCGCTACTGTATGTACCATAAAAAGTAAGTGTCCGACAACATAAACTCCGATGAAGTTGGGGATGCTTTATCGGAGTTTATGTTATATCAATATTTTAATTGATGGTCAGTACTTGATTTTACAAGTGACTCATTCAAGTAGTTTCGCTTTTTTCATGTAACTTTGCAAAAAAATAAAGGATATGGATAGACAATTACCGTATGAGATAAGCTACAAGACGATTGCTTTTTGGCGCAATATCGAAAATGGATTCCTCTGGAGTACATTCATATGTTCAATATTACTCCAAACGTTCCAAATAAATTGTATAAGCCATTCATTAGATTCTATAAAATGGATTGCTAATTTATTTAATGTTTTGAATTATATTTCTATTATAGGGTATGGTTTATTATATATAATCGTAGAAATTATAATGCAACCTATGGCTGCTAATGAAAGACGGAAAGGATTTATCGACAATTCATTAGGCACGAAATTGCTGGAAAAGCCAGTTTTGAATTATTACGATAATGATTCTATTGAGAAAGGACCATATAAAATGTTGGTTAATTGTTATGAGAATTGTTTTTTTACATATAATATCATTAAAGTGATGTTGCCTAAAATGGCAATAAAGAACACAATACTATTTGGTTTGCTTTTGATATTTGCATACTACGGAATAAAAGATAACGTCGTTGCCATACCATTCTTGCAACTATTTTTATCGTCATTGTTCTTAATAGAACTGATATACCACATAGCATTCTTTTTTAGATTAAAGAATTTGTGTGATAAATTCAAACAAATTTTTAGCACACCTAAATCAACTAAAAATAAAACTATTCAGAATGCTATCTATATGGTACTTGAATATGAAACGACATTGGCATATAATAAATCTCCAAATAGCAATTCTGTGTACAAAAAACTAAACAATAAATTAACAGAAGAATGGAGCTGTATAAAACAGAATTATGATATTCGATAAATTAGACAAATATACAACAGAAAGTGTATTACAAGGACATCCCGATAAAATATGCGACCAAATAAGTGATGCTCTTTTGGATGCTTTCTTGATGCAAGATTGTAATGCCCATACAGCAATAGAATGCTTGGGAAGTGGTAATAATTTAATTGTTGCTGGAGAAATTAGTACTCAAAATAAAAGGGTTGATATTGAGAAAATTGTCAATGATGTATATCAATCCATAGGCTATTGTGAAAAATTAAACATACTGAACTTTTTGACTTCACAATCAAGACAACTAAATGATGCTGTTATGAACGGTGGAGCTGGCGACCAAGGTATTGTGTATGGTTATGCTATAAACAATCAATATAATTATCTTCCGTATGGTGTATATTTATCTAATTTAATAGCCAAAGAGATTGATACGTATAGAAAGAGCGTAGATTATCTCCTCCCTGATGGGAAAGTACAAGTTACAATTAGCGAAAATAATCTTGAACAATTGATAATCAATGTACAGCATAAGGAGAATGTTCATCCCGATTTCATTGAAAATGAAATAAAACAGAAGGTTTTAACTCAACTGATTGATTGTATAAATGTAGATATTCAGATAAATAGGAAATCAAAATTTTATAAAGGTGGGTTTGTTAACGATACAGGATTAACTGGTCGTAAAATAATGATAGACACTTATGGCGGTTTGGTAACACATGGCGGAGGTGCTTTTTCTGGAAAGGATCCGAGCAAAATAGATAGAAGTGCTGCTTACATGGCTCGATTTGTTGCAAAAAACATAGTCGCAAACGGATTAGAAAAAGAATGCAAAATAGCAGTGGCTTATTTGTTTGGAGAAGAACAGCCTACCATGCTAAATGTTTCCACAGACAAAGAATCCAATTCTACAAAATTGAAACAATTTATTCTATCAAAATTCGATTTTAGACCTAATGCAATAATTGAGTTGTTAAAATTAAAGAATACTATATATCAACCAACTTCTATATACGGACATTTCTCTAATCCTAATTACAATTGGGAACAAATCATATCTTTATAAGACTGGTTTTATCGAAGATTGGCACAGAGGTTTCTTTGCTACTTTCTTTGTCCGCCATCCTGCTCACTGAAAGAAAGTAGGCGGCTTTTGCCGCCCACCCACTCAAAAACGGGTGTAAAGTCCCGTTACCATCGTGAACATTTCCTCCAGCATATCGCAATATATCCCCTCGTGCGTTTCAATGTCCTTCGTCCTGCACTCGAATGTCTTTTTGCTGAACGTCCTGCGGTAGAAGCGCATATTGTAGAGGTCTGCCCCTCCGTCATAGATGATGTCAAGGCGGTTGGCACTCGTCTTGTTCCTCGCAAGGCTCATGCGTAAGCCGTTGCCCATGTCTATGAAGTCTTTGCTTCCCGTCATGGCGGCAAAGCGTCTGCCACCTATCTGCTCCAAAATTGTCTTTGCTATCATATTCATTCTTCTTTGGGTGCTATGTTCGGGCGGTGCGGACACCGCCCGAATGTTCAAAATTCTGTTTTCTCGGCTATGGGGGTGTTCCTTTCCAACCATGTTTTCACACACTCCATATTGTACTCGCTCGTTATGACTGCCGTATGGCTGTCAATGGTGGTAAACCGACTACTCTCATAGTCCTCTACCCATCCTTTAAGGGTTTCAACTCCCCACGCTTCGGCATCGTCAAAGATGCCGTCCAATTCCGTGATGGGCTTGCTGAACTTGACTATCAGCGTTTGGTAGCCTGATTCGTTCATCGCTTGTCCTCCTTTCCTCTTTTTGCCGTCAGCCACTTGTCCCGTGCGGCTCGGCACTCGTCCAAAGTGGGTTTCACACAAGAGAATAATTCCCCGTCCGTGTGGCGGTAGTCGTACTGCACAAGTGTCCGCTTGCGTCTGCCGATACCCGTTTGGAACTTCTCGTATTTCTCTGTCCCTGCTTTCGTGCAGGTGCTTACTCCGTTGATGGTCATCCGTGTACTCATAATCGTTGTTTTTAGATGGTTAGAAATGTACTGACAACACTCTGTTCCGCATAACCATTTCGGGGTTACTCGTATAGCGTTGGTGCAGGTAGAAATGATGTGAGCCGAAGCCGTAAAGGAAGAACTTGTCAAGTTCGTGTTTCTCGGAAAAGTCCTTTACGCTTGCCCTTAACTGCTCCTCACTCTGACAAAAAGTGAGGAGGTTCATAAATTCAAGGAACATCGTGGGAATTTTATCGTCCCACAAGCAAACCATGCTTTCAAATCTTACTTCCATATTATTCTGTATTATAGGTTGATATTATGCTGCGTTCATACGCTGACGGATAAGTCCGGCATTGTCCTCCACAAGTCGGATGATGCGGTCGTGGTACTCGGTATTGGAATTGCATACCCCTCTGCTCTGTACCACTTTCAGCGTTTTCAAACTGACTTCTATCGTTTCAATCCGTTTGCCGTCAATGGTGGCGGATAGGATAAGAGAGTTTGCCTTGTTGTGATAACCGCCCACACAATGGTGCATCATCCGCCCTTCCTCTACCATTTCCTCAACGCTTTCTATGACCTTGATGCAGATAAGGCTGCCAGAGAACACAAGTCCGAAGAAGATGCCTTTGGCTTTCAGATAGTTCTTCTCGTCCTCAATCGCCTTTTGCCGTTGCTGTTCCGTCCGCTCGCGCTCCCTTTGTCGGTTACGCTTTGCCACCAATATGTCGTGTTCGGCTTTGAGGTCGGCAGGGCAGACGTATTTCGGGCTGTTCGTGTCCTTGCCGAAATGACGGAGCAGGTCTATGGTGTCACGCCACATTGAGCCGTCCGAAATGGTATAGCCGTTGCGGATACATATCTTCACGGATGCCCAATACCTCTCCATGTCGAAGGAACTGCGGATGTAGTGGCGCAACATGGGGTATTGTACTGCCTTCAAGAGTGTTTCGGCTCGGCTGTCGGAAAGGATAGCCGTGAAAAGGTCATACGGCAGTGTGTTGTGATAATCCCCCTTGAAGCCGTTGCGTTTCAGTTCGGGGATGAAACGCTGTCGGGGATAGGTACACATAGGTGCTATATCGTATGCGTGAAGTCTGTTGTTCTTGCGTACCTCCATGTCGCTGTATTCCGCCCATTGGTCGTAATACAACATTGACATACCTCGCAGTCGGGCAACGGTGGTGGTTGTGCCTTTGGGTGAAATCCACCTTTGCACCACTTCATAAATGGAATACTCGGCTGCTTGCCCTGCCTTGTATCGGGACTTCACGAAGAAGAAGCGTATCACTTGGTACTGCTTGCTGGTGGTGACGATGGAGAAGTACTCGTTCTCGCTGAAAACACTCTTTCGGGTGCGCAACGCTTCCAACTGCATACCGCAATGTGGGCAGATACATCCGCAAAGGGTGTCTGCAAGGTCGTGGTCGCTCTTCCACGAATGTCCGCACTCGGTGCAGATGTTCGTGCCGTCCGCTCTCTTGATTGCATAATGCTTGAAGCAATGGCGGAAAGCGTATGCCTTTTGTGTGGCGTTCAATCTCGGTAGCCGCTTGCTCAAACGTGCGACTTCCTGCTGTATGCGTGTTCTCGGTTTCATAATCAAAAGTCGAATAAGGATTGTTGAACTTGGGTTGTCTGTTTGGCGGTCTTAGGCTTGTTGCGGTTTTGCAACTTGCGGACTTCCTCCTCTTGGTATTGTCGGATAGCGTTCTGCCGTGCCTCCGCCTTTTCCTCTGCGGTGAGTTCCACCACATGGTTCACGGCTATGTGGCATTGGATAGGCTTGCCCACCTCTATCTCGTTCTCGTCATAGTAGTGTACGGCTTGTCCGTATATCTCGCCGTCCGTGAAGCCGTTGCAACCGCTTTTCTGCACATAGTTCAGAATGTAGGTCACACAATCGTCTATGTTCTTGGCAGGGTTGCGGTAGTTCTTCGCAAAGAGCGCATCTTCCGCTGCACGTTGCTCCAAATACATCTGTATCGTTCTCTTGAAATGGTCTGTCGTTTTCATATCGCTGTCGCTTTAGATTGTCTGTTTCAGTATCTCTCTCCAATATGTCGGCTCAACCTCGCTCAAAAGGAAGTCTGTAAAGTCCTTCCGTGCGTCCCTGTTCAGTTCGTGGTAGAGTTCACGGAACACGGATATATTGCCGTTGATGTATGTTTCCACCATGTACTCGAATATGTTGTCCACCTCATAGTATCTGCATTGTTGCTCTACTGTCTTGCTTCTTCTCTTTGCCATGTCGATTAAGGATTAAAGGGTGAATAACCAAAGGATGAATCCGAAAAAGACGATTGTGGAAAGGATAGCCACTATTACACCTATCGCCACTCGGAACACTCCGTTTACTATCTCTCTGACGATATCCCAAATGATGCCGAACACCCAAAAGGCGGTGCGCATGATTAAGCTGCACATCGCAAGCCCAATGTATTGCGCCATTTGTCTGAAATCTGCTGTTGCTGTCATATCTTTGCTGTTTTTGATTTTTTGTTTTTTAATGCGGATTCAAGAGCTGAGGGAGTTGAGTTTCAAACTATTTTATCTGCCTCTCGTTTATCCGACATTTTTTTTAATGCGTCTTTCTGTCGCATCGGTCGTTTTCGTTTCGGGTGCTTAAAAAGGTAGGGATTAGGGAATGCAAAGTTTTTCGGGAAAAATACTACCCAGAGGGCTGGAGATTTTTCCAGAAAACAGGAGGCTTGACCTTGCTTTCCCGTCAAATCCCGGAGTTACCTTTGCGCCCAGAACGGAAATGACAGCCTGATGCGGCTCACTGAAAGGCGCGAAAATGGAGGTAAACGGAAGTAGAGGCAGATTAGACAGAAAACTTCAAAAGAGAAATCCGTGAAAACAGGAAGCTCCCAACAAAAAAAGAACATAGCCGGCAACGTGAAACCGGGCAAACCACCTGTAAGGAAGTATGGTTTTATCTGTCCGGTCAGACGTGTCGGGGTGGGCAGATAAAATTTTTCTTCCCGGTTTGCCTGCTGTGGGTGACGGCTTGTTACATTTATGGACAAGCGGTCATACACGGCTTTCCGCTTCCGGCTCAAAAGAACAACGAAAATGAAAAATCATCTGAAAAGCCGTAAAAGCACCTCTTTGGCATAAGCATAAAAGAAATGGGCCTTGCCTCATCAGTCTAAACTATTGTTTAGGCGTGAGGCAAAGCCCTTTTCTCCGCTTATGCGATAGTCGGCAGACGTTCGTTCAAAATCCTTTTGTACGATGGTGTGCCGACGAATAAAGCCGCTTTTACGGAAAAACTTGTATGAGATAGAAAAAATCAGGGAGATTCATATCAAAATCTCCCGTTTTATTGTTACTTTTGCATACGAAGAGTTCTTTGAAGGTTACGCAACGCGCAGAAGAATAATGCAGCAGATAACTAACTAAATCGTAACCTATTACTATCATGAGCGATTAACATACGCTCATTCCCAATAAAATACACTCTTTTCGTAACTTCGTTATACAAATATATATACCCGTTGAGATAAGTCGCAAACAAGAGCCACAAAAAATAGGGGACAAAGAGCCACGATGCCGCCTTGTCGCGCGGATAGGCCCCCACGATATAGATTAGCGCGAGCACATCGAGCAGCAGAATATCGACCAGCCCCAGCAACGGATACCTGAAGGTAAAGAAACAGAGACTCCACAAGAAGTTGAGCACCAACTGCACACCCCATATCGTGAAGAGCATGCGGTCGCGGGCCCGATCGATCAAGCGTCCCAACGAGACGCCCATACACACATACAGCAACGTCCAGGCTATGGGAAAGGCCACACCGGGAGGGGTAAGCACCGACTTGTCGAGCCACGGATACCACTCGACCATCGACCGGGCCTGAAACAGACTGCCCGCAAATCCTACCCCCAGACACACCAGTACCGGGAGCAGATAATAGACGATTCTTTTCATCTTTGCTTGTTGTTAAAGAGTTTATCTCTTCAACAAACCGGCGGGCGTAAAGTTTGGTTACAGAAACATCGTCAGCAGCGGAATGCTCACCACCGAGAGCAGCGTGGTGATGAAGGTGCCTTCGGCCATAATCACCTCGCCCCGCTTGTATTTGATGCAGAACAGCGTGCCATACGAGGCTACAGGCATAGCCGACAGTACCACATTGATGTCGGCTATGGTTTCATCGACACGGAATACACGCGAGAGGCACAGGATGAGCAACGGTATCAACATCAGACGCAAAGCCGACATCAGATAAATCGAGGGGTTGCCGAACATCCGGCGGATGGGGACTTGCGCAATCGACGAACCAATAATGAGCAGCGCAGCCGGGACCGTGATATTGCCCAACAGAAGACAAGGTGTGGTAATGACCCGCGAAGGAATCCAGCCGGTCACCACTATCAGAATCGAAAGATACGACGCAATCATGGCCGGACTGTACAGCGTACTCCAGTCGAAGCGCATCTTTCCCTGGTCGCCCGAAATGAAAAGGGTTCCGAAAACAAAAATCAGCAACGTACTGGGGAAATTGAGTATACAGGCATAAAATACGGCACTGGGACCAAAAATCGAGGCCACGATGGGGTACCCGATGAAACCCACATTGCCAAAGGCCAGCATGAAACTGTATATGCCCCGTTCCATAGGCTTGACCGGCATATAGTGCGGCAACAGAAACGCCGCCCCAATCAAGAGAATATAGGTGGCAAAACCGACAACGAGCAGAGGCAGAATCAGGGTCTTGTCGGGAAGCGTGTCGCCCATCACCGACGAGAGTATCAGACAGGGACAAGTGACATTGATTACCAAGTTGGACAACTTGCGGTCAAAATCCGCATCCATCATATTCATCTTGCTCAAAGCATAACCGACGATTACCAGGATGAACAGGATAATCATCTGTGTGATTATAGCCTCCATCGTATACTCTACCTTAAAAAATACCCTATAAAAGAAAAAGGCACCCGTTTCTGGTGCCTTATCTTTTGAGCCTCTTGTCGGATTCGAACCAACGACCCCGAGATTACAAATCACGTGCTCTGGCCAACTGAGCTAAAGAGGCAGGTGGGTAAGCTATCTACATCGCGCCGCTACAACCGGCTACCCTTGCTGCGGTCAAGCCCTGGGGGATTCACAAGGAGCTGGCCGTATAGGACTTACCCGGGCACAAAAGTAGATATTTTTTCGCAGATAGCAATAGTATTGTACAAAAAAATTTACCACTTTCTCGTATCTTCCTAAGAACAAAACATTTAACTTAGGCCTAAGTCTCTCACATTTTTCCACAGTCCATTTTATCGAGGACATTTACTCCGATTGTTCAACAAAAAAATCTACATTTGTACTCCCGAAACCCGATTGTGATTCGGGACATAAAACCGAAAACCATGCTACAAGAGATTAAAAACCGTATATTGGCCGGCGGAGAGATTACTCCCGACGAGGCCATCGACCTGGCTCTGCATGCCGACCGCGCCGAGCTCTACGCCGCGGCCGACGAGATTCGCCGGAAGTTCTGCAACCGCACCCTCGACAGTTGCTCCATTATCAATGCCCGCTCGGGTCACTGCCCCGAAAACTGCAAGTGGTGTGCCCAGTCGGCTCACTACAACACCCACATCGAAACCTACGACGCCATACCCGAAGAGGAGGCCATGACGATGGCCCGGCTCCACGAGTCGCAGGGCATCAAGCGGCTCTCGCTCGTGACCAGCGGCCGCAGCGTGCAGGGCTCCGACCTCGACTACTTCTGCAACCTGTACCGCCGCATGGGTCGCGAAACCCACCTGCAGCTGTGTGCCTCGATGGGTCTGCTCAAGCGGGAGGAGCTGCAAAAGCTGAAAGAGGCCGGCGTGAAGCGCTACCACTGCAACCTCGAGACCGCCTCGTCCTACTTCCCCGAACTCTGCACCACGCACACCTCGGAACAGAAAAAGGAGACCATCCGCGCAGCCCAGGAGGTGGGGCTCGAAATCTGCTCGGGCGGTATCATCGGCATGGGCGAGACTCTGCAGCAACGCATCGAGCTGGCCTTCGAACTGAAGGAGCTGGGCGTCTGCTCCGTACCCATGAACATCCTCAGCCCCATACCGGGCACCCCGCTCGAACACACGGCCCCCATCAGCGACGAAGATATACTGGTGACCATCGCCATCTTCCGCTTCGTGCTGCCCCGCGCCTTCATCCGCTTTGCCGGTGGCCGGGCACGCCTCTCGCGCGACACTCAGAAACAGGCCCTGCAGGCCGGACTCAACGGTCTGCTCATGGGCGACATGCTCACCACTCTGGGGTCGGGCGTCAACGACGACAAGGCCCTGATTGCCGAGGCCGGATACGACCCGCTGTAAAAAGCGACAGACGGTCATAACAACCGGGGCTCCCCACTCTGCCCCACACTGCATAAAAAGGCTGTTGCCCCTCGCGAGGCAGCAGCCTTTTGCCGTTTATTCAAATTCAATCTCTCGGGGTATTCCCCCGCCGTTCAGTCGCCCGGTTCCAGCTGGAAAATCTGCTCGACCGGTTTCTGGAATACCTGGGCAATCTTCAAAGCCAAGATGGTCGAGGGGACAAACCGCCCCGTCTCGATGGCATTGATGGTCTGCCGGCTCACACCGGTAGCTTCGGCCAGTGCCTGCTGGGTCATGCGAAGTTCGGCCCGTTCGGCCCGTATCCTATTCTTCATGGCTCAACGATTTTTTAAGGCGCCACAACTTCACCTCATACACTACCAAAAAGACCAGCAAGACCGTGAATATATTCCCGATCATGACATACAGATAGTCGAGTTCATAGAAACAGAGAGCCGACACGACCACAAAGGCCGTATTCAAATAAAGCGCAACCAGCAACGAGTTGAGCCGCACCTGAGTGATGAGCTCGTCCTCAATCGGCTCGCGCGAACAGACCACAAACAGACTGCCCACGCTGATGCCTATGATGGCTATGTTGTTGAGGAGACCGATCATCACATTCGATGTCAATACCCGATACAACCCGCTGGCGGGGTCTATCCCCTTCAGCAAATAGGTGGGGAAACCGTTGCAACCGTCGACAAACATCATAAGCCCGATAATAAAGGTGGGAATGAGAATAGCCCAACCGACTTTCTTAAAGCTGTGGGGCAACAGAAAAATCTTTTTCATAAGCATGACTGATTTCGGTTTGTAAATAGATGGATTTCTCTCACGCCACAAATGTAAAGTTTATTTTACATTTTGACAAACTTACACGACAAAATTATTATTAAAAAATTTAACCCGGAATAGTTCCTGTGCGGGTGATGTAAAGGGAAATTCACCTCTCCCCCTGTATATTCTGCAAGAAAATATAGGGGTGGTGGCACGCAGTAACGAAGGGTTTCCTCTTCTGCGCTTCCTGTAAATGCCAAGAAGTTACATTTAAACTCTCCCCCTGTATTTTCTTGCAGAAAATACAGGGGGAGGAGTTTTAATATATTCCCTGTCAGCCTCCTTTTTCATTCCTTTTTTCACCCCCTCGCGGCGTGGCACCTCTCCTCTATTGCCGATGCGACATAGAGGAGAAACTTAAAACTATCCATTTATTATTCTTATGAGAGTCTGGTAGTGAACGGAAAAATATTCTTTTGTCTATTTCCCCGCTGATTTTTACTGTTCCCATGAAAAAAGATAAAGGCGAGAAGGATTTCCCGCAAGACCTTGCACTTCCGACCAAATGCTTAACAGTCTTGCAATAACGGATAATGTCGGCGTTGTGTGTGTTTTTTTGTGTTTCAGGTAGATAGATAGGATAACAAGATTGGTAGCACTCACGACGATTGCGTCACTGAGCACAATCAAACTTTGCAAAGATAGGACTTTATTCTTAATTGCAACTATTTTTATCGTTATTTTTTTTGCAAAAAAAAGATTTTTCATTCGGTTTTTATCTTCAGACTCAATGACAGAATGGATTCCATGACGATTTTACCAAACATACCGCACAACCCAAACACACGAGACCATGCCCCACCCTCCCCTTTTTCACCACCGACCGACAGAGTCATTTGCCCAATCGCTACTTTTGTCGTAAATTTGAGTCCGTTTAACATCAGACTATGATCAGTTACTTACAGATAGAGAATCTTACCAAATCGTTTGGCGACCGCATCTTGTTCGAAAACATATCGTTGGGTATCGGCGAGGGCGACCGCGTGGGACTCATTGCCAAAAACGGAGCGGGCAAAACCACTCTGCTCAATATACTGGCCGGGAAGGAGGATTACGACAACGGGCAAATCACCTGCCGCAACGGATTGCGGGTAGGCTATCTGGAACAGTCGCCCTCGTACGCTCCCGAGCTGACAGTCATCGAAGCCTGCTTCCAGTCCGACAACGAGACGGTGCGCCTCATCGCCGACTACGAACGGGCCCTGCAGGCCAACGACCCCGACCGGCTGCAAGAGCTGCTCGACCGCATGGAGCACGCTAAGGCCTGGGACTACGAACAACGGGCCAAACAGATACTCTCGCAACTCAAGATCACCCACTTCGACCAACCGGTACGGGAGCTTTCGGGCGGGCAGTTGAAGCGTCTGGCGCTGGCCAACGTGCTTATTACCGAACCCGACCTGCTGATTCTCGACGAGCCTACCAACCACCTCGACATCGATATGACCGAGTGGCTCGAGGAGTTTCTGCGACGCTCCAACACCACACTGCTCATGGTCACCCACGACCGCTACTTCCTCGACCGAGTGTGCAACCAGATTGTCGAAATCGACGACCGCACCCTCTACAACTACAAGGGCAATTACAGCTACTACCTCGAGAAGCGCGAGGAGCGCATCGAGATACACAATGCCGAGATAGACCGCGCCCGCAACCTCATGCGTACCGAACTGGAGTGGATACGCCGGCAGCCTCAGGCCCGGGGCACCAAAGCCAAATACCGCATCGACGCCTTTGCCGACCTGCAGGAGAAGGCCCGCCGCGAAAAAGCCGCCGGGCAGGTGCGGCTCGAGGTGAAATCGTCGTACATCGGCTCCAAGATTTTCGAGGCCAAGGGTATCACCAAGAGCTTCGGCGACCTGAAGATTATCGAGGACTTCGACTACACCTTCACCCGTTACGAAAAGATGGGTATCGTGGGCAATAACGGTACGGGCAAGTCGACCTTTATCAAGATGCTTATAGGCCAGGTACAGCCCGACCGGGGCCGGTTCGACATCGGCGAGACGGTCAAGTTCGGCTATTACAGCCAGGAGGGCATGCAGTTCAACGACCAGATGAAGGTAATCGACGCCGTGCGCGACATCGCCGAGGAGATTTCACTGGGCGACGGCCGCAAGCTCTCGGCCTCGCAGTTCCTGCAACACTTCCTCTTCACCCCCGAGACCCAGCACAACTACATCTACAAACTGAGCGGCGGCGAGCGGCGGCGACTCTACCTCTGCACGGTACTCATCAGCAACCCCAACTTTCTGGTGCTCGACGAGCCCACCAACGACCTCGACATCGTCACCCTCAACGTGCTCGAAGACTATCTGCGCAACTTCAAGGGGTGTGTGATTGTCGTCTCGCACGACCGCTATTTCATGGACAAGGTGGTCGACCACCTGCTGGTATTCCGGGGAAATGGCGTACTAAAGGATTTTCCCGGCAACTATACCGACTATCGCGAATGGCGCGAGGCTCAGGAGCAGAAGGCCCGCAACGAACAGGCCGAACGCACCCGCCAGGAGAGCAAAAAGGCGGCCCCCGAAAAACGGACCTCTGCCGAGAACAGCCGCCGGCGCCTCTCGTTCAAGGAGAAGAAGGAGCTCGAGCAACTCGAAACAGAGATTGCCGCACTCGAGGAAGAGAAGAAGAGCATCGAGACCGCCCTCTGCAGCGGTACCCTCGGGGTAGACGAGCTGACCGAAAAATCGAAACGGCTGCCCGAGGTCAACGACCTGCTCGACGAGAAGACCCTGCGCTGGCTCGAACTGAGCGAAATCGAGGGATAACCACCTACACATACACGAAGCGGGCACGGCACCGTCTCACTGGAGAACGGCCGTGCCCGCTTGACGTATATATCCAAAGAACCTCTTATCGTTTGAAATAGATGTATTTCGGTTCGCTGGGCACATAGCTATCGTCGTCCCACAGCGTGCTCGTAATCATCAAATCGGCGCTGTACCGGTTGCAGGCAATAGGCACATTGTGCACCCGACACTGACGCAACAGCATCTGTATATCGGCCTCGTGCGGTTGCGGGTTGAGATCGTCGATAAGGAAGATGGCCAAGTCGACCTGATGGCGTACCACCAGTGCGGCAATCTCGGCATCGCCACCCAACGGGCCCGAGTTCATGCAGGTAACATCGGCGGGGATATTCAACTCCTCAAAAGCCTCCTTAACCAAATGTCCCGTCGTACCCGTACACACCAGATGATGGTGCGACAGCAACTCGGCATTGTGTTTCACCCACTCCACCATATCGGCTTTGCGGTTATCATGCGCAACCAGCGCAATGGTTAATCTCTTTTTCATAGCTCCTTACTTTTAAGATTGAACACTTTGATATTTTCTGTGGATAGACCGCTGGTGTATCATCAGCACCACGACGGCTATCACGAATGCAATGAAATCGGATATGGGCATGCTCCACCACACCCCGTTGGTCGACCAGTAATCGGGCAATATCAGCAGCAACGGCAGCAGGAAAAGCAACTGCCGCGACAGGGAGAGAAATATCGACACCGGCGCCCGCCCTATCGACTGGAAGAAGTTGGAAATCACAATTTGACAACCCACAAAGGGGAACATGGCACAACAGATGCGCAACCCCACCACCGACAAGTCTACCAACTCTTCGCTCGTAGTAAAGAGGGCCACGATGGCATGGGGAAACAACTCGCTCAAGATAAAGCCCACGGTCATTACCGACACTCCAGCCGTGATGCCGTAGCGCAACACCTTGCGCACCCGGTCGTACTGCTTGGCACCGAAGTTGTAACCCACGATAGGCTGCATGCCCTGGGTAATACCCATCACAATCATCACAAAGAGCATGAGCGTGCGGTTCACGATACCATAGGCACCGATGGCCAGGTCGCCGCCCGTACGCTGCAACGCGTTGTTGATGAAGATCACCACCACGCAGGCACACACGTTCATCAGGAAGGGCGACATGCCTATCGAGAAAATCTTGCCTACCACCCGGGCCTTCAGCCGGGCATAACGGCGGTCGAAGTGAACGAAACTGTTTTTATTGGAAAAGTGCACCAGCACCCACACCATGGCTACCGTTTGCGAAGCTACCGTGGCCAGTGCAGCCCCCCGGATGCCCCAACCCAGCGAGAAGATGAAGATAGGGGCCAATATCACGTTGCACCCCACCGTAAGCAGCGACGAGAGCATGGCCTTGCGGGGATAACCCGTGGCCCGCATCACGTTGTTGAGACCGATAAAGACATAGGTAATGGGGGTACCCAGCAGAATCACCTGCATGAAGTCGCGGGCGTAGGGCAACGTGTCGTGACTGGCACCGAAGAAGAGCAGAATGGGATCGAGAAACAGGAAGGTCAACCCACCGAAGCAGATGGCATTGACAATGCACATGAACAACACATTGTGCACTACCTCGGTAGCCCGCACCTGGTCGCCCTGCCCCAGGAAGATGGAGCTGATGGTGGCACCGCCTATACCCACCAGCGTACAAAAGGCAACCACCAGGTTCATCAACGGGAAGGTAATGGCCAGACCGGCGATAGCCAACGCCCCTACTCCATGGCCGATAAAGATACTGTCGATGATGTTGTAGAGCGATGTAACAGTCATCGCGATAATAGCCGGCACCGAATACTGTACCAACAGTTTACCGATAGGCTCGGAACCGAGAATCAATGGGGAAGTACGATCTGTCATAGTTTTTCCTAATTTCGCAATTATGCCAACAAAAACAGAACCCGATGAGCAAAGCCCTGTTGCAGGCCCCGTTCTATCTTTGTCTCTCCGCGACAAAGGTACAAATTATTCGGCACCCTTGGCATGAACATAAGTATTTTATAACAAATCGGTATTTTTAATAAAACACACAGAGTGCAACAGTTGTTCGCAAACCGCACATGACACACTCGTCTACGACATTATCCCTCTCGCATACACCCCACGCACCATCGCGGTTCATTAAAAAAATTAAATTCTCCGAAAACAGAACTGTTTTTTGCAACTCCTTGTTATATTTGCGAAAGGAACAGGGAGTCTCGGTCACGTACGGCACGCGGCGACAACCCGCAAGAGCCTCCGTTCCAATCTGTTATCCAAACCGTTAATTCGAAAAGAGACAATGAAAAAGCTTTTATTATTGGTTATCATAAGTTTAGCTCTGTTCTCCTGCGAGGGTCCCATGGGTCCGCAAGGTCCGCAGGGAGTACCGGGCGAAGGCATGTACTGGAAATACTACACCTACACCGTGAAGTCGCAAGACTGGGAACTCGTCACCACCGAAGACGGGCTCAACACCTACTACATGTATGTATTCCAAAATGCCGACATCACCGACGACCTCTACCTCAACGGCTACGTGCTGGGCTACCTGGTACAATCGCCGGGCACCAACGACGAGGTCATCACCCCCCTGCCCTACACCATACACCGGGGCAGCACCGACACCCAGAGCGGCCAGGAGATGCTCTGGACCGAGACCTACACCTACGACTACATGCCGGGCAGCGTGGCCTTCTATGTGCAATACAGCGACTTTGCCCAACAGCGCCCCGAGGATATGGTATTCCGCCTGGTGCTCAACAATTAGGAATCCTGTAAAACAAAGACAAATAAATCTCATTTCGAGGCTGTACCCGGCAAACGAGTGCGGCCTCGAAGTGTATATGGGCCCTGCCACTCCTTATATTACTTCCTCCCCGGCTCAATTCAAAATCAGTCTCTCGTTTTTGGCCGGCTATCGAAGCCGGACATAGAAGGACCCACACCGGCCAATAAAAAGGGGAATATCCACTCCCATCCGGCCATACGACCAAAAGGATAACCCAGATAATCAAGACAATAAACATCCACCCCAATAAAACGGCTGCAGCCACCACATTTTGAGAAACTTTGCAAATTCGCGGTCCTTTTTGGTTCTTTGTTTGCATCTGTTTGGTTTCTGTAAAGATTATTATCTATCTTCGCTATTGATATGGCAGTACAAACAGATTTACCCCAAATAGCAGCCCTGAAGATGGCTGCAGAAAAGCGTTTCGGTCACAAGATCGAGAGCCGATCCGACTTTACCCTTTTCGGTGCAGAGATTGAACGTGTCACCAACGAACATCTGGCCGACAACACCCTGCGCCGCCTTTGGGGGTGCATCAAAGGGTATAGCACCACCTATACCCGCACGCTCGACGTGCTATGCCGTTACATCGGGTTCAACCACTGGGAGGCATTCTGCAGCCATCTGAAACAGGACTCCAAAACCGAATCGGACATTCTGCAAAGCCATCACTCCATCCGGGTCGAGGAACTCGCCCCGGGCGACCGGCTACGCATCGGGTGGCTGCCCGACCGCGTGTGCATCATCGAATTTCAGGGCGGTCGCACCTTCAAGGCCATCGACTGCAAAAACTCTACCTTGCAAAACGGCGACAGCTTCGAGTGCAGCATACTGATGAAACACTATCCGCTCTTTGTCGACAATCTGGTACATGGGGGCGAACTGTGCCAGCGATATGCCATGGGCCTCGACAACGGGCTGACCATTCTCGAGAAACTGTAATCCGGGTTTACCACCCGGTAACGGCATCGCACCGCTCACCGATTATTGCCTGTCCGCCAATTTCTATTACCATATTTTTTTCAGACTCTCATTATAATCGCTATATTTACTCCCCGAACTACAAATAGCGAATCATGAGGATATATTCCAAGCCCACATACCTGGAAACGGCGCCGTCCGATACGTCCATCACCATTCTGGGGACAATCAGCGAAGGGCGCATGTTCCGCATCTACAAGGCGCAGAAAGGGACCAAGTATATTATCCTCAAGACACCGATTGCCGACGATTCGATGCTGCTCGAGATTCTTCGCCGGGAATACGAGCTGTCCTGTAACCTGAATCACCCCTGCATTGTCAACACCCTGGAGTTCAACCCCAGCACCCCCGTGGGGCCGGCCATTGTCATGGAATATATCGACGGCCTGACGCTCGACGAATTTGTGGCGACCAATCCCACTCTGGATGAGCGCAAATCGGTGCTCAACGACATTCTCGATGGGATGGACTACCTGCACCACCGCGGCATCATACACAACGACCTGAAGCCCGACAACATCATTGTCAACGGCAACAAGGCGGCCCGCATCATCGATTTCGGGTTCTCGGCCAGCGCCGACAGCGCCTACAAAGGCTACATCGGCGGCTCCGACGGATACACCGCCCCCGAGATTCTCAATGGCACCGGGTCGGCCGGGACGACCTCCGACATCTTCACGCTCGGCCGCCTGATAAACCTGATTTTCGGAGGCCGCAAATATGTGCATATAGCCCGCCGGTGCAGCCAGACAGACCCGTCGGAACGGCCCCGGAACATACAGGCCCTGCGTGCCCTGATCAAACGCCGGGACCGCCAGCCGCTCATCATTGCATCGGTCGCCGCCGTGCTCATCGTGGCCGCATCGGTCACGGCATCCCTTATCCATCGGCACAACGAAACGATGCAAATCGAGCAACGCATTACCCAAGGCATCGACTCGGTATATCAGAAAACGGCCAATAAAATCAAGGCACAGACCCTGCAGGACTCTATCCAAACCGAAAAGCAGATTGTCGAAAAAGTAGCCTCCTATACCCAGGAGACCGAGCAGGACCGACTCGCCCAAAAGCTGCAACGCCGGGAAGTGCTCCGCAAGCGTTTCGAAAAAGAATTCGCCCCCTATTACGAACCTGCAATTGCCCAGATAAAAAAACAGAAATACAAGGAAATGGCTATCATGCACGCCGGTCCCTATTACAGATTCATGACGCCCTACCTGAAATCGATTGCTCTGAAATATCCGCCACACCCCGACGGCACAGTGGCCGAAGAGACCGATGTGGCCTTTGCGGTATACACCCGCCAACATCACACCATCGACTCGCTGTGCTCCTCGCTACCCACCGTCAACACCCTCCCACCCGCGCAGCACGACTCGCTCGTACGCATAATGGCCCGATTGGGCAAGGAGCTGGGATTCTGACCACTCGCAAACAAAACGAGCCCCGACTTTACAATCGGAGCCCGTTCCTCTTTTCACAACGTTGATATTAGATTATACAGCAATCCCCTCTACAAGCATAGTATTAGACCCACTAAAAGCCGAAACTTTTAGCACCTGTATCTTTTCTGAACCAGACAACAATCGGCTACATGAATTGTATCCACTTCACCAGCTTGTTATTGGCATCGAAATAGAAGTAGCAATAATCTTTGTTGTTATTGACCTCATAGTGGTAATCGCCAAAGATGTTATACTCTTTCTTCATGTCCAGGAACTTCAAGGAGTAGCATTTGAGTCCACCTTTATTACCCATAAAGACGAACCGGCTCGTACCGATTTTGGAGGCATACTCTTCCACGGCCGATTTCGGCATGCCCTTATAGAAGTCGTTGAAAACCATAGACTCCGCTGTTTTGTTAATGATACATCTGGTTTTACCGTCCTTCGTAGCCAACACGGCACATATAATGGGCTTGTTCACACTTCCCCGACAAATACCATATGCATCCATGTCCTTCATACGAACCAAAAAGATTTTCCCCGAGACAAAAAAATTAAAAGACTGGAGCACATTTTGTGATTTCAAATATTGCAAGGTCTCCCCCGAAAAAGTAGGTATCAGCCGCACCGTCTTACCCAACTCGCCAAAATCATCGATTTCCCAAGTCATTCTATCGCAGAGTATCGGTTGGCCGTTAACGATAAGAGCGTCTGTGGGCAAACTGATAGGAGTTGTCCCTTCAATAATATCAAAATCGTCGTATGCGAACAGGCTTACCGAAGTTAACAGCCCCACCAGCAAAAACAAAATTTTTTTCATAACCGAATATTTTATGTGTGTATATATCAATCTGCGTAGCTCTCCGGTACCCCATCGCCCGCCGAGGCATGAGCACCCGGCATCCACGAAATTGTCTGCCGGGTCTCACTCCTCGAGATGCGATGAAAAAAGTTAGTTCATGTTTTGTGCAGCCTGAAGCATCTTCTGGTTAATCTTATTGAACCGGCTTAATTGAGCAGGAGACAATTTGCTCGTAGCATCCGCCATTTTCTGGCTGACCTCCTGAGCCTTGCTCATATAACTCGTATACTCCGACACGGCACTCAAATCGCCGGCACTGGCCTTTTTCAGTAACGAGATGTACATATCGACATACTCTTCATACGAATCCAGCAGGGAATCCCAATCTTCTGAACCGCTATCGCTGGAAACTGCTGTGTCGCTGGAATCGCTATCCGATACAGAAGTATTGTCTCCCGCTTCCACAGTAATATCGGCAGTAGCAGCAGGCATAAACTTAATTGTTTCTTTGAAATATTCTTGTGAATAGCCCGGGCGTTCAAACACGAATACAGCCGTGTCACCCACATTTCCCGTAAGGAATTTCTTAAACTTAAGTTCATCTTCACTCTTCATCGACACTGTTGACATATTACCTTCTTCTTCATTAAGAAGATCAATATCAGCACAACCTATAAAGTTTTCAAAGTTAATATCACGAGCATCCACACCTTTAATTCCGTCTTGTACCAGTCTTAAGGTAACCTTGAGATAAATACCCTTATCATCCATAAATGTCAACTCGGCAGGTTGATCTACTACCTCCACATATTTTGCAATCTCTCCGGAAGAAAACTCGGTAAATGTTGGAGTAATGGTTTTGGTTTCTTTTCCAGATCCCGAACAAGATGCCATCATAGCCACAATAGCGGCAAGTCCAAATACAAAAAGAGTCTTTTTCATAATAGTTTTGTTTAATTTAAATGGTTGTTTAGATTTTGTCTTTACTGTCTTTATATTACAGATTGGGGATAAATTACCCGTGACACGTCATCAAGCATTTCACGGTTCAAACAAGGTTCCGATCGTTTTACCAATTCAGCAAGGTACGACCCTCTTTGTCGGTGAACTTGCCGGCCAAGATCATAATCCAGTCGATGAAGGTCCAGATACCCAATCCACCGAGCGTGAACAACATGGCTATGGCCGTTCCCGTTTTCCCTACATAGAAACGGTGTGCACCCAGACTACCTAAAAAGAAACAGAAGAGGAAAGCGACCAAACGGCTCTTCTCACTGGCTCCCGACTTTACATCGCTATTGATTCCCGTAGGTGTTCCACATTTGGGGCAAGCTACCGAACCTTCTTCAAGGTTAGCTCCACATTTTTGACAATACATAGTTTTTAATATTTAAGGTGAATACTAATAAATGTTGATTTTTCTGCAAATATCTATATTCACCCTTAAAAAACCATAGCCCTTTTTGGGCCTAGTTTTAGGACTTAGGAATATATCTACCTCATTTTCAACAATAAATACATCCAAATACATAGTCCTATCCCGGGAACATGCAGGACCTTCCTCTGGATGCAGTGCCACGCATCGCCTACCGCGCGGCACGAGACAGAAAACAAAAGCGCCCTGAAAGTGTTGTAACTTTCAGGGCGCTGCCTATTGATAAAACGATTATTTGCTTAACAAGCCTTGAAGCTCATGTCGAGCCCTTTCACCGAGTGGGTGAGCGCACCCACCGAGATGAAGTCGACGCCGCACTCGGCGTAGTCGCGGATGGTGTCGTAGGTGATACCGCCCGACGACTCGGTTTCGTATTTGCCGCCGACAATCTTCACCGCTTCGCGGGTGAGCTCGGGCGAAAAGTTGTCGAGCATGATGCGGTCGACGCCGCCCACGCGCATCACTTCGCGCAGCTCATCGAGGTTGCGCACCTCGATTTCGATTTTCAGGTCTTTGCCTTTCTCTTTCAGATAGTGGTGACAGCGGGTGATGGCATTCTCGATACCGCCGGCAAAGTCGACGTGATTGTCTTTCAACAGAATCATGTCGAAGAGTCCGATGCGGTGGTTCACCCCGCCGCCTATCTTCACGGCAGCCTTCTCGAGCATGCGCATGCCCGGGGTAGTCTTGCGGGTGTCGAGTATGCGGGTGTGCAGCCCCTCGAGCCGCTTCACATAGCGGCGGGTCATGGTGGCGATACCGCTCATGCGCTGCATCACGTTGAGCATGAGGCGCTCGGTCTGCAACAGCGACTGGATGCGCCCCTCGACTACAAAAGCCACATCGCCGGGTTTTACCTCGGCACCGTCTTCGATATAGACGGTCATCTTCAACTCGGGGTCGAAGCGGTGGAATATCTCGCGGGCTACCTCTACACCGGCCAATACGCCGGGCTCCTTAATCAGCAATTTCGATTTTCCCATGGCCGTTGCGGGTATACAACACAAGGTCGTGTGGTCTCCGTCGCCTATATCCTCGGCAAATGCCAGGTCGATCAACTCGTCGACCAACTGCTCGGTAGTTTTCATATCTTTCTGTTTTTATATTTTTTAAACAACCGCAAAGATAACACAAGGGAAAGAGCAAAACAAGTTTGATTTTACTCTTTGTTTATAGTAATTTTGCAGAAAATTTACAAAACGGCATGAAAATATCGCTACTGGTCGTAGGAAAAACGGTGGAACCGTACTTTGTCGCAGGCATCGAGGAGTACAGCAAACGGCTCGCGCACTATGTGCCGTTCGAGACGATTGTCATCCCCGAACTGCGCAACACCAAAAGCCTCAGCACCGACCAGCAAAAGGAACGGGAGGCCGACCTCATCCTGAAGGCGCTGCAGCCCGGCGACTACATCGTGCTGCTCGACGAGCACGGCAAGGAGTTCACCTCGATGCAGTTTGCCGCCTATCTCGAAAAGAAGATGGCCAACGTGGCCAGACGGCTGGTCTTCGTCGTGGGGGGCCCCTACGGATTTTCCGACCGTATCTACCAGACGGCTCACGAAAAGATTTCGCTCTCGAAGATGACCTATTCGCACCAGATGATTCGCCTCATCTTCACCGAACAACTCTACCGGGCCATGACTATTCTCAACAACGAACCTTATCATCACGAATAAGCATGAAACGGTTTTTCTACCAATCAATCCTCACCGCAGCCCTGTTGCTGGCCTGCACCGCCCCGGAGGCCCATGCCCGGGAATACAGCAGTCAGGTGGGCTCGTTGTGGAACTTCACCGTGTCGAAACAGTTCGGCCGGGTGAACCTGCAACTGCAGCAAAACGTATGGACTCTGGGCAAATACTACGAGCGCTACATGCCCATCTTCACGGTATCGTATACCGCCATACCCAAGTATTTGAAATTGAACGTGCTCTACTATTACATGAACCAGCAGACTCCCCCGGGCACCTACAAGAACCGCAACCGGTACCACCTGGGGGCTACCTTCTCCTACCCGGTGAACCGGTGGTCCATGTCGCTCAGCTCGCGATTCGAGTCGACCTACACGGTGGGCACCAGCAAACCGGTGAACAAGTGGCGGAACAAGTTGCTCTTCAGCTACGCCATCCCCGACAGTCGCTGGACCCCCTTCTTCCACGCCGACATATTCCTCATGCTCAACGGCAGCCACGCCGGTGAGTTCGACCGGGTATGGTACGACGCCGGAGTCGAATACCGCATCGACAACAAAAACGCCATCGAGTGCAAGGTGCGTGAGGAGCACCTCATCAGCACGGCTCCCCAGCAACTCAACACCTTTATTTCATTTGGCTATAAGCTGAAGCTGTAAGCAGAGAGAAAGAGACATCACCCCTTAATCGACCCAGAAGAGGTCGCTCATCACATCGTCGGAGGTGAAGATACCCTGGCGGGTAATACGCATCACACCGTTGTCGATAGCGAGCCGTCCGCCCCGCAAGTGCGGCTGTGCCTGCTCGAGACAATATTGCAGACGCTCCTCGCCGAAGTCGGCCCGCAACCGTTCCAAATCGAGACCCCAGCAGGTGCGCAGCGAGGTAAGGATACGCTCGTTGTAGAGGCTGTCGCGGCTCTCGCACTCCTCGTCGCAGGCCGTTCGCCCCGACTCGACAGCCTCGACATACCTGCGCAACGAAGCGGGATTGATGCGCCGCACCCGACCGTCGTAGCTGTGAGCCGCCGCACCAAGCCCCAGGTAGGGCACCCCGGTCCAGTACGAGGTATTGTGCCGGGCATACCGCCGGTCGCGGGCAAAATTGGAAATCTCGTAGTGCTCATATCCGGCAGCGGCCAGCCGGTCTATCAGTTCGTCGAACATCCGCAGCGACAACTCCTCGTCACACTCCTTCACCTCGCCCCGCTCGCGCATGCACCACAGGGCCGTGCCCACCTCATAAATAAGACTGTAAGCCGAGATATGCGGCACGCCCAGCGATACCGCCTGTTGCAGATTGGCCTGCCATCCCTCGAGGGTCTGGCCCGGCAGTCCATAGATGAGGTCGATGCTGAGGTTGTCGTAGCCGGTCGCCTGGCAAAGCTCCACCGCCTCGACAGCCCCCCGGGCCGTATGGCGCCGGCGCAGGAAGGCCAGGTCGGCATCGGAGAAACTCTGCACACCCATACTCAAGCGGTTGACCGGCGTATCGGCCAGCGACGCGACAAACTCGGGAGTCACATCATCGGGATTCGCCTCGAGGGTCACCTCGCTGCACGCCCCCCAGTCGACCACCGTCGAGAGGGCGTCGAACAGTCGGGCCCGCTCGGCCACCGTGAGCGTCGAGGGTGTCCCCCCGCCCAGATAGACGGTCGACACCGGCTCTCCCCCCAGCTCGTCGCGACGCAACTGCAGTTCGCGGCACACCGCCTCGACATAGCGCCCGCGCCACGACGAGTCGGTCGACGAAAAGAAGTCGCAATAGACACAGCGACTCGTACAAAACGGAATATGTATATAGATACCAGCCATCAAGGTGCAAAAGTACAAAACTTCGATTCACAAACAATGTTTTGTAACATAGTTTGCACCGTTGCTTTTTCGGAATATAATTTCTAATTTGCGAACGCTTTGTTTCAAACGCGCCACAAGCGTTCTTGTTTTATCAAAAAACTTTAATATCATGAAAGTTTACCAATCTCACGAAATCAAAAACATCTCCCTCTTGGGAAGTAAAGGCTCGGGTAAGACCACCCTCGCAGAAGCTATGCTCTACGAGTGTGGTGTAATAAAACGCCGCGGGACCGTCGAAGGTAAGAACACCGTATCGGACTATTTCCCTGTGGAAAAAGAGTATGGATACTCGGTATTTTCCACAGTTTTTTATGCCGAATTTTTAGGAAAGAAACTAAACGTGATCGACTGCCCGGGAGCCGACGACTTCGTGGGTAGCGCCATCACCGCCCTCAATGTAACGGATACGGGAGTCATCGTCATCGACTCGCAATACGGTGTCGAGGTAGGAACTCAAAACATCTTCCGTACAGCCGAAAGCCTGAATAAACCCATTCTTTTCGCCATGAACCAACTCGACGGCGAAAAGGCCGATTACGAAAACGTAATCCACCAGATGCGCGAGACATTCGGCAACCGAATCGTTCAAGTGCAATACCCGCTCAGTTGCGGACCGTCGTTCAACGCCATGATCGACGTACTGCTTATGAAAATGTATAGCTGGTCGCCCGAAGGCGGCAAGCCCACCATATCGGACATTCCCGAAAGCGAAATGGAAAAAGCTCGGGAACTGAATCAAAAACTGGTCGAAGCCGCTGCCGAAAACGACGAGACCCTGATGGAGAAATTCTTCGAACAAGGCTCCTTGACCGAAGACGAGATGCGCGAAGGTATCCGCAAGGGATTGGTAACGCGCAGCATCTACCCCGTATTCTGTGTGAGCGCCCTGCGCGACATGGGTGTGCGTCGTATGATGGAGTTCCTCGGCAACGTGGTTCCCTTCGTATCGGAGATGCCAAAACCCGTGAACACCGCAGGCGAAGAGGTAGCCCCCGACGCCAACGGCCCCACGAGCCTCTTCTGCTTCAAGACAACAGTCGAGCCCCACATCGGCGAAGTCTCCTACTTCAAAGTCATGTCGGGTACGGTACATCAGGGCGACGACCTCGTGAACGTAGATCGTGGCGACGGCCGCGAGCGGTTGGCCCAGCTCTTCTGCGTGTGCGGCCAGATACGCACCCCGGTCGAAGAACTCCAGGCCGGCGACATAGGCGCTTCGGTCAAGCTCAAAGACGTGCGCACGGGCAACACCCTCAATGCCAAAGGCTGTGAATATCACTTCGACTTCATCAAATACCCGGCTCCCAAATACCAGCGGGCCATCAAGCCGGTCAACGAGGCCGATGCCGAGAAGCTGAGCGAAATCCTCACCCGCATGCACGAAGAGGACCCCACCTGGCAAATCGAGCAATCGAAAGAGCTGAAACAGACCATCGTCTCGGGACAGGGCGAATTCCACCTGCGCACCCTCAAATGGCGTATCGAAAACAACGACAAACTCGCTGTCGAATTCATCGAGCCGCGCATCCCCTATCGCGAAACCATTACCAAGGCTGCCCGTGCCGACTACCGCCACAAGAAACAGTCGGGTGGTGCCGGACAGTTCGGCGAGGTTCACCTCATCGTCGAGCCCTACTACGAAGGTATGCCGGCTCCCGACACCTACAAGTTCAACAACCAGGAGTACCGCATGAACGTGCGCGACACCCAGACCATCGACCTCGAGTGGGGCGGCAAGCTGGTGGTTTGCAACTGTATCGTGGGCGGTGCCATCGATGCCCGCTTTATCCCGGCCATCGTCAAGGGATTGATGGACCGCATGGAGCAAGGCCCCCTCACCGGCTCGTATGCCCGCGACGTGCGTGTATGTATCTACGACGGTAAGATGCACCCGGTAGACTCGAACGAAATCTCCTTCCGCCTGGCCGGCCGCAACGCCTTCAGCGAAGCCTTCCGCAACGCCGGGCCCAAGATTCTCGAGCCCGTTTACGACGTAGAGGTGCTCACCCCGTCGGATGTCATGGGCGATGTGATGAGCGACCTGCAAGGGCGCCGCGCCATCATCATGGGTATGGCCAGCGAAAAGGGTTTCGAAAAGATTACCGCCAAGGTACCCTTGAAAGAGATGTCGTCCTACTCGACCGCACTCAGCTCGATTACCGGCGGCCGCTCGTCGTTCTCGATGAAATTCGCCTCGTACGAACTCGTTCCTTCCGACGTTCAAGAGAAGCTGCTCAAGGCCTACGAAGCTGAACAAACCGACGAATAAAGCCCCGTTTTGTTAAATAATTAAAAAGCCACTGGTTTTTCCCAGTGGCTTTTTTGCATATAAACACTTATTTGTTAAATTTGCGGGAAAGTGTTAAACAATAAGCTTTTATAGGTTTTCATAAAATAAAACAAAAATAGCGGATTCGGTGTTTATGTAATAAATTTGTGCAAATGATGTAAAAAACACAAGCACCGCACCCGTTCAACCGGAAAAAACAAAGAGGCAAACGCAATGAAAAAGTCAACAATCTGGCTACTGGCCATCATTATGGCACTCACGTTTATCGGGTTGCTCTATATACAAATCATGTATATGGAGAACATGATAAAAATGAGGAACGAGCAATTTACCGAAGCCGTTAAACGGAGCCTGTATGCGGTATCGACAAGCCTCGAACTGGACGAAACGCAACGCTATCTGGACGAGTACCTGGAAGAAGAGGAAAAGAAAATGCTCTCCTCTTACGAACAGAGAAACGACCAGCAAGACATCACTACGCACCATCAGTTCTCCATCGTGTCGCCCGACGGTTCGGTGGCGAGCTTCTCTTTCCGCGAGCAGACGAGCACCATCATCACCCCGGCAGCTCCGCAGCCCAAGGACCACAACACCCTCATCAGCACCTACCGCAACATGCAAGAGGCCCGCAAGGGACAATACCTCTACCAGAAGGGGCTGCTCAACGAGGTGATACTCAACATGCTCAGCAAGGCCAGCACGCGGCCCGTGATGGAGCGTATCGACATCAAGAAACTCGAGACCTACCTGAAATCGGAGTTTGAGAACAACGGGCTCAACCTGCCGTTCCAGTTTGCCATCTACAACAAGAACGAAAAGATTCTTTACAGTTCCAACCAGTACGATCCCAAGATCGAAGGAAACCTCTTCACCCAGGCCATCTTCCCCAACGATCCGCCGGCCCGTATCAACTACCTGAAGGTCTACTTCCCCACCAAGCGGAACTACATATCGAGCTCGGTCAAGTTCATGATACCCTCGTTTGCCTTCACCTTCATCCTGTTGGTAACCTTCCTGTTTACCATCATCGTAGCCTTCCGCCAGAAGAAGCTCACCGAGATGAAAAACGACTTTATCAACAACATGACCCACGAGTTCAAGACCCCTATCTCGACCATATCGCTGGCGGCCCAGATGCTCAACGACCCCTCGGTGGCCAAGAGCCCGGCCCTGTTCCAGCACATCTCGGGCGTCATCAACGACGAGACCAAGCGGCTGCGCTTCCAGGTCGAGAAGGTGCTGCAGATGTCGATGTTTGACCGGCAGAAGACGCTGATGAAACTGCACAACGTCGACGTGAACGACATCGTGACCAGCGTAATGAGCACCTTCAAACTGAAGGTCGAGAAGTATGGCGGCGTAATCGACGCCGACCTCGAAGCCGAAGATGCCATCGTATCGGTCGATGAGATGCACTTTACCAACGTCATCTTCAACCTGCTCGACAACGCCGTGAAATACCGCCGCGAAGAGGAGCCCCTCTCGCTCTTCATCCGCACCCGCACCATCGGCGACAAGGTCGAGATTTCGATTCGCGACAACGGTATAGGCATCAAACGGGAAGACCTGAAAAAGATATTCGACAAGTTCTATCGCGTATCTACCGGCAACCGCCACGACGTGAAAGGTTTCGGACTGGGCCTCGCCTACGTCCACAAAATCATCACCGACCTCAAGGGCGACATCCGCGTAGAGAGCGAGATTAACCAAGGTTCGACATTTATAATTACACTACCACTAATAAAAAACAAATGATTATGGAAGAAAGATTGCGTATTCTACTCTGCGAAGATGATGAGAATCTGGGCATGCTGTTAAGAGAGTATCTGCAAGCCAAAGGCTATGCCGCCGACCTCTTCTCCGACGGTGAAAGCGGATACAAGGCATTCCTCAAAGGCAAATATGACCTGTGCGTGCTCGACGTGATGATGCCTAAAAAAGACGGATTCACACTGGCCCAAGAGATTCGTACCGTAAACAGCGAAGTCCCCATCATATTCTTGACTGCCAAGTCGCTTAAAGAAGACATCCTCGAAGGTTTCAAAATCGGTGCCGACGACTATATCACCAAGCCCTTCAGCATGGAAGAGCTCGTGTTCCGTATCGAAGCCATCCTGCGCCGCGTAAAGGGCAAGAAGGGCAAAGAGGTGACCATGTACAAGATCGGACGCTTCACCTTCGATACCCAGAAACAGGTTCTCGCCATCGACGACAAAAGCACCAAACTCACCACCAAGGAGTCGGAGCTGCTCAGCCTCCTGTGCGCTCACGTCAACGAGATTCTCGAGCGGAACTTCGCCCTCAAGACCATCTGGATCGACGACAACTACTTCAACGCACGAAGCATGGATGTCTACATCACCAAACTGCGTAAACACCTCAAAGACGACCCGTCGATCGAAATCATCAACATCCACGGCAAGGGCTACAAACTCATTGCCCCCGATGTAGAAGCCAAAACGAAATAAACCTCGTCTGCACAAACTCCTGAAAAGGCGGCCCGCAAAGCCGCCTTTTCTTATGTCCGACAACCTGGTCCGGAGCCGACACGACACACCCCGGCCATCAATTCATCGTCTTAAAATTTGTTTCTACCTCGGGGGTACACTATCTTTGCAACCAAACCACATCAAACGAAAAAGAAACAGTCCATGTTACGTATCCTTACATTCCTATACCAGTGGCTCATCGCCATGCCTATCCTGCTCGTACTCACCCTGCTCACCGCCATCATCACCCTCATCGGGTGCCGCCTGGGCAAAGGCAACGTCTGGGGCTACTACCCCGCCCACATCTGGTCGCGGCTCTTCTGCATCTTCTCGCTGGTACGTATCGAAGTACGCGGGCGCGAAAACATCGACAAAAATACCTCCTATGTATTCGTGGCCAACCACCAGGGAGCCTACGACATATTTCTCATCTACGGCTACCTCAACCACAATTTCAAGTGGATGATGAAAAAGAGCCTGCGCCACATCCCCTTCGTGGGGAGCGCCTGCGCCGCCGCCGGCCATATCTTTGTCGACAACTCCACCCCCAGCGGTGTGAAAGAGACCCTGCAACAGGCCGAAGCCACCCTGCAGGGCGGCATGTCGCTCGTCGTATTCCCCGAGGGAGCCCGCACCTGGACCGGTGCCATGCGTCCCTTCAAACGCGGAGCCTTCCAGCTGGCCGTAGAGTTTTCGCTCCCCGTGGTACCCCTCACCATCGACGGAGCCTTCGCCGTGATGCCCCGCACCACCTACAACTTCAAACCGGGAAAAATCATCCTCACCATACATCCGCCCATCTATCCCGATAAGAATCAAGGACATGACCTCGACCGGCTGATGAAAGAGTCGTATCAGGTAATCGAATCGGCTCTCCCGTTGAGAGGATGAAGTGTAAAAAAAATATTAAACACGAGAAAATTTGTGCCTCTAATGATGGCCATATAAAAATAAAATTGCAACTTTGCAGTCGCAAAACAAAAACAAAGCTTGTCCGGTGGTGTAATGGTAGCACTTCGGATTCTGGTTCCGCCTGTGAGGGTTCGAATCCTTCCCGGACAACAAAAAACCACCTTCTTTCTCGAAGGTGGTTTTTTTGTATACACTACGATATATTGTATATATGATATATATGATATATATGATATATATGATATATATGATATATATGATATATCTTTGCTACATACAGAAAGGAGAAAAGACATGGAGACTACATTAAAGAGAAAAAACATAGACCTCCCCGTGGATACATTGAAAAAATTGTCGATAATGGCCGTAGCTCAAGGGAAGAGTTTGAAAGCCTATATCGAACAACTGCTCATTTCAAAAGCCAACAGCATAAACATAGAGGTGAGCGAAAACCCATCACCCTCGGGCGACACGTGGTTCGACAACCCCGAAAACATGGAATCGGTAAAGCGAGGAATAAACGAAATGAAAGCCGGCAAAGGTAGAACCTGCACGACAGAGGAGATAAAGAAACTCCTAGAGTTATGAATTACCGATTGATACTTACTCCCGAAGCCGAACAACATTTGCTTGCGTGGAAAAAATCGGGGCAAAAGAAAACACTCCAGAAAATAGTCTCCCTCTTCGAAGAGTTGCAACAGCACCCCACAACCGGTACCGGGCAGGACGAGGCTCTGAAAGGTAACCTGCAAGGGTTTTGGAGCAGACGCATCGACAAAGGTTCCCGACTCATTTATCGAATCGACGACGACATCGTTACCGTATTTGTGGTTTCGCTCAAAGGGCATTACGGAGAAAAATAAGGTTTCCTATCTTATTCGTTCCTCGCCTTTCACTATATTTACAGAATACAGGAGGCGGCTCCGCATGGTCAAATGTTGAAAACTGCGTTTTCCATTTGCCTCTGCTCTCATCTTTCACTATATTTGTAACAGACATTGGTTGAATACAACGCTAAAATCTTTTCGTCATGCGACAAATCATCACCCACTTTACCGACGATGACCTGTATAAGTTTACCATGTGCTGTGCCGTAATCGACAACTTCCCGCGAGCACAGGTGAAATATACCTTTACCGACCGCGACAATACCGTCTATCCGGCCGGATTTGCCCAGGCTCTGAGCGAACAGATAGAGATGCTCGACTCGGTCATCATCACCGACGAAGAAATCGAGTTTATGAAACGGCAGTGCCGCTATATCCCCACCTGGTTCTACACCTACCTGAAGGGCTTCCGCTACAACCACGAGTGGGTGAAGGTGCGTCAGGACGAGGAGGGGCACCTGCATGTCGACATCGAAGGCAGTTGGGCCAACACCATTCTGCTGGAGGTAAAACTGCTGGCTATCATCTCGGAACTCTACTACGCCATGACCGGCCAGAGCCAGCACTTCGACTACGACGCGTACTACACGAAGACCTGCGAAAAGGGCAAACGGCTCCTGGAGGCCGGGTGTGTATTCAGCGACTTCGGTACCCGCCGCCGGGCCTCGTTCGAGAGCGAAGATACCGTGGTGCGTGCCTTGAAAGCGTGCGACCACAGCCAGCAATGGCCGGGCCGGTTTGTCGGTACCAGCAACGTATACCTGGCCATGAAGCACGACCTGCTGCCGGTGGGCACCATGGCTCACGAATTTATCTGTGCCATAGGGGGCATGTTCGGTCCGCAGATGGCCAACCACATGGCCATGGACTACTGGCGCAACACCTTCCGCGGGGCGTTGGGTACCTTCCTCTACGACAGCTTCGGGTGGAACATCTTCAGCATGAACTTCTCGGAAGACTTTGCCAACCTCTTCAAAGGACTGCGCATCGACAGCGGCGACAACTACGAGCAGCTGATGAAGATTGTGGAGAAATACCGCTCGCTGGGCATCGACCCCAAGAGCAAGCAAATCATCTTCAGCAACGCCCTGAATACCCAGCAGGCCATCGAGATACAACAGTATGCCCGGGACTACTGCCAACCCTCGTTCGGGATAGGCACCCACTTTACCAACGACTTCGACGGCATAAAACCGATGAACATCGTCATCAAGCTCATTGCGGCCAAAATCACCGAATCGTGGTCGTTCTACAACGACACCTGCAAGATAAGCGAAGACGACGGCAAGCACACGGGTAATGCCGAGGTGATTGCCCGGTTCATGGAGGCGCTGCATATGAAATAATTTGGGGAGAATCGGATTCCCCCCTGTTATCCCAGATAGCGCAGAATAGATACAACGAGGGGTTGTGTACGTGAACTTGCGTTCCGTCACAACCCCTCGTGCCACACTATCTTCTTACTTACTCTCTGTCTATCGTACCGAGGTGGCGGTCAGACTTCGCTCGCTGGTCCCGGTGGTTGTAGAGCCGGAACCTACGGTATAGTCGAAGTCGCAGGTGTAGTCGCGGGTACCGTCATGCAGCGTGCGAACCTCGATTTTCAACCCCTTTATGTCGGGGAATTCACGCTTTATATCGTCCATGCGGAACGAAGCTACCCCCCACAGGAAATGGTCCAGGTCGGGATCGTCCATGCGGTTGTGCCGCAAGTTGAGGTGCAGGTAGCCCTCCTCGTCGAGCGCGGCGGCTTCGGAATAGTCGCGCACCAGATTAATCATGTGCTTCTCCCTACCGAGACCGCGCGTTTCGAATTGTACCGTCAGGTACTTTTCGCTCGTCCACATGCTCAATATGTTCATCGGGTCGTTGCCTATGCTGTCGGTCGTTTCGGGAGTAATAGGTATCACATTCTTCACCAGTACCGAATCGATGTCGTTAACCACAATGTAGTAGTCGTACCCCTCGCGCTGCCCGTCGAGAAAGGTGAAGTTGACAATCACCCGCTTGCCGTTCTTGGTCAGGTAACTCGGCAACCGGTCGCCGTTCGAGGGGAACATGGTCTTTTTATCATCGAGCTGTATATAGGGAGAGTGTCCCTCCTCGACCACCATATCGCCCACAGCATAGGAATAGGGCACGTAATAACCATCTTCGTCATCGCCGCAGGAGGTCAACCCGCACGACAGGATTACACCCAGTAATCCGGTCCACAACATGTGTTTCATTTTCATATCTTCTCGTATTTAATTTTATTCGCTTTTTATGGGATAAACGGGCCCTATCCCCAAATACTGCACCGGCTACTGTTAAAGAGTGAAAAACAATTTTTCTATCGCCCGCCATGCAGTATTTTTACATCGTTGCATTTATTCAATAACAGGATTCTCACCATGAACGAAGCAGAGCTGGTAGCGCGTTGCAAGCAGAAGGAGCCCTCGGCGCAAGCCGAACTCTACCGACGGTATGCCGGCGAGATGTTTGCCCTCTGCATCCGATACGCCGGCAACCGCGAGACAGCCAAAGACCTGCTTCACGACGGATTCCTCAAGGCATTCACCTCGCTCGACAAGTTCGACTACCGGGGTGAGGGTTCTTTGAAAGCGTGGTTGAGCCGCATCATGGTAAACACGGCGCTGGAAGAGGCGCGGAAACAGGCGCAGCACCTCGATGTCGACCTCGACGAGGCTCCCGAGGTGGCCGACCCCGACTCGACCGACGACGGTCTGGTGCAACAAATCGCCCCCGAGGTCTTGCTCCGCTTCATTGCCGAGCTGCCCGACGGCTACCGTACGATATTCAACCTCTACACGTTCGAGAACAAGTCGCACAAGGAGATTGCCCGCCTGCTGCACATCAACGAGAAAAGCTCCTCGTCGCAGCTATACCGGGCACGCACCTTATTGATGAGTCGAATAAAAAGATATTTGGCACAACATGGAGACGAATAAAAACAGCAACGACTGGCGAAAGAGCTGGCAAGAACAGCTCGACCACTATTCGGTCACGCCCCCGCCCGAGGTCTGGGAGGAGCTGAGTGAAGAGCTGGCTCCCCGGGTGCGCGTGGGCCGGCGGGCCGTGCTGTGGGCTGCCGCGGCCTGTGCAGCCATTCTGATAGGATGCTTCGTCGGGCTGCAATATCTCTCGCCGGGAATACCCGCCCACGAGACTCCGCTACAAACGGCTCAGGACAACCGACCGACAACGGGCCAGCCCAATCCCGACCACTCCATCGAGGCGATTAACCCCGACCCGGAACCCCCGCTCTATGCCCAGACCCAATCGTCTGTAAACGGCCATACGGCTCGAGCAGCCCGTCGGACTGTTACCCCAGCCGCTTCCCTGCCAACTGCGGAGAGCGAACCGACAGTCGAACTACAACGGGTCATACCCGACACCACCTCCACAACCGGCCAACCGGCACCGGGCTACGAGGCAGAAGCTCATGAGCAGCCGGCACAACCGGCAACACCTTCGCCGCGTACGCGCGAGGGCTACACGCTCTACCCCCGCTCGGGCGAGAGCGAACAGACCGCCTACCGCCCGGCCCGCACGCAAACCCGCACAAGCGGTGGCTGGACCGTGGGGCTCTCGCTGGGCAACAGCCTCATTACCGCCGCAGACAACCGCAACGGATTCGGCAACCTGGCCCCCTACGCTACGGCCGAGATGGCCAGCCTTCCTTCGCCCGAAACGGGCGTGACGCCCAACGGCAAGGAGGCATCGGCATCACCCTACCAGCAAATCATGCTGCAAAATATCAACGCCCAACCTACCACCGACGTGAAGCACCACTTCCCCATCTCGGTAGGCGTCACGGTGCAAAAGTCGCTCAACCCGGCTCTCGCTCTCGAAACGGGACTGGTATATACCTACCTCGCCTCCGACCTCATGGCCGGCGATGCCGCCTACTACACCCAGAAACAGCAGTTGCACTACCTGGGTATCCCCCTGAAGCTGCAATGGAATTTTCTGCGCAAGCGCTATTTCAACCTCTATGTCATCGGGGGCGGCATGGCCGAGAAGTGCATCTATGGCAGCCTGTCGTCGCACTACGAAGCCAACGATCGCCCGTCGCTCAATCAGGACGAGCGGCTGAGCATCGACCCGCTGCAATGGTCGGTATCGGCAGCCATCGGCATCACCCTCAAGCTGGCGCCTCACGTCAACCTCTACGCCGAACCGGGCGTGGCCTACTACTTCGACGACGGGTCGCAGGTCTCGACCATCCGCAAGGAAAAGCCCTTCAACCTCAATCTGCAGGCCGGTCTGCGATTCGACTTCTAACCAACTGTTCGTCAACGGCGAACCTCTATCCGGCGTCATAGCGCCCGACCCCGTTGTGCCCTGTCATCGCCCGACCGATAAAAATTTTTCCGCTTTTTCTGTTACAAAGCCGATTGCCGTTCGTTACATTTACAGAAAACAAAAAGAGAAACCCAAGTCGTTCAAACCCCGACAATGAAACAGGAACCGCTGCTATCGGCTTTCACGCGTTTGCGAGACAATCTGCTGTCGATGTCGCGCCGCATTCTTCAAGACGAAGACGACGCCTCCGATGCCATACAGGATGCCTTTTGCCGCCTGTGGCCCCTGCGGGACAAGATTCGGAACGAACAGGAGGCCTCGGCCCTGACGGTCACCACCACCCGCAACCTCTGCATCGACCGGGCCCGGCAAAAGTCCCGTTTCACCGAGTACGACCCCGACCAGTGCGATAGCTGCGACGACGAAACGACTGCCGAGAGCGACGCCGTAGCCGAGCGGTTCAAGGCAGTACGGCAACTCATCGACAGTGCCCTGACCGAGAACCAGCGGACCATACTCGAGATGCGCGACTTCCGCGGACTCGAAATCGAAGAGATTGCCCAAGAGCTGCAGATGCAGCCGACAGCCGTACGCATGAATCTGTCGAGAGCCCGCAAGACCATACGCGAACAATATAAAAAACAATACGACCATGACCGGTAAATCATCGACACACAGCACCCGCACCCCTCACGACTGGGAGCAGCTCATCGAGCGATACTACGCCGGCGAAACCTCGCTGCACGAAGAGGAGGAGTTGCGAAAGTTCCTCTTCTCGGGAGAGGCCGACGACCGCTACGACGACACCCGGGCCGTACTCGCCTACACCCAGATGGGCCGGCGTCAGACGGCTCCCCGCGTGCATGCCACCCGGCACCACGCGCTGCGGGTCTGGGCGGCTGCCGCCTGCATAGCCCTGATGCTGGGAGGCGGAATCGTCTACTACACCACGGCACCACGCGATACCTGTGTAGCCTATGTCTATGGCGAAAAACAGACCGACCCCGAAGCGGTAATCTCGCAGATGCAACAGTCGGTATCGCAGTTTGCCTCGACCGATGTCGCCGTAGAGAGTCAGCTCGACGCCATCTTCTCACCCCTCGAATCCATACCTTAAACATGCTCGTTATGAAACGGTTATACAAAATACTCATCACAAGCCTGCTGCTCGTCGGCACATCGGTTGCACAGGCTCAGGAAGGTCTGGCCATCGCCCCCCTCTTCGCGGGGCAGTACAACCACGACAAGCAGGCGGTTGTCGTCCTCATCAAGGGGGATAAACTGAAGGAGTACCACCTCTCGCTCTTCCGCAGCATCGCCATTACCGACCGCCCCGACGACGTGGCCCTCTTCGAAGCGGCCGTGCGAGCCGACAGCTCCAAGGCCAACAACAGCGAAACGGTGAAATCGGGCAACAACACCATAGCCGGCTACTACCAACTGCCCCCGGCCTCACCGGGCGGAGAGAACCGGTTTATCCTCTTCCGCAAGCTGTCGCCCGACGATGCCACCCTCATCTACCTCGAGGGCCACACGCAGCTCGACCGACTCATCAAACTCTTTATCAACAAGAAACAATAAAAAAACAATATCGATATGAAACCTATTCTTACGCTCTTGCCTGCGCTCCTGCTCGCCCTGCCTGTCGTGGCGGCCGACATCGAACGCGACACCACCGTCTACTTCAACCAAAAAGAGATTCAAATCAAAGACTCGGCCGACATCGTATCGGTCAAGGTTTTCGAAGGGGATACACCCTACCAGAAATTCTACGAGTCGCGCTACGCCGACGGCAAACGGCAAACCTCGTGGGAACTCTCCGAGTCGGTAGCGTTCCCCTTCTCCGACCTCATCACAGGCAACAAGGCGAAGAAACGCAAGCGCTTCGACCCGCACTGGTCGGGCGTAGGCTTCGGCTTCTGCAACGGCATGGGTAACGGCATGCGTTTCCTCAACAACCCCAACGGCATCTCGCTCGACTTCTCGGGTTCGTTCGAAATTTTCTGGAACTTCATCACCGTCTATACTCCCATCAGCGGCAACAACTGGGGATTCGTCACCGGCTTGGGTATCGACTGGCGCAACTACGTCATGAACGAAAACCGCTACTTCGTCAAACAGGAGGGGAAAATAAGCGTCGTGCCCTGCCCCGAGGGTGCCGACCTCGACTTCTCGCGATTGAAGACCGTCGACCTCACCGTGCCTCTGCTCTTCGAGTGGCAAACCCACAAATTCCTGCACGGCCCCATCTTCTTCTCGCTGGGTCCCGTCATTGGCATCAAGACTTACAGCAGCACCAAAACCAAATATACCACCGCCGACGGCCAGAAGATACAACTCTTCGAAAAGGGCATCAAGCCCAACCCCATCAACCTCGACATCATGGCCCAGGGCGGATACGGTACCTTCGGCTTCTACGTGAAGCTCTCGCCCTTCAACGTCTTGCAGCAGAGCCGTGGTCCCCAGATGCGCAGCTTCTCAGCCGGCGTGATGCTCCACTTCTGATACACGACATTCATACTCATACGACCCCGACCGGATAGAAACCGTCAGTTTCTGTTCGGTCTTTTTTCTACATATAAATGTATATTTATTATATAATACGATAAAAATACGTGTATATATTCAAATATTCCCGAAAAACAGCCGCTAATATTTGCATTATTATTACATTTGCAAACGAAATCAGAATAAAACCGACATGAACGAGAAAACCAAAATACCTGCGCCCCTCATCGCTATCATCCCGCTGGTTGTACTGGTGGCCCTGCTGGCCATGGTCATCCCCATCTTCGGGAGCGATGCCCTGATGGGCGGCAGCCAAGTGTCGCTGCTCGTCGCCTCGGCCGTATGCGTGGCCCTGGCCATGGGACTGTATAACTACAAATGGAGCGTACTCGAGGAGGGCATGGCCAAAAACATCAAGAAGGTGACCCCGGCCATCATCATCCTGCTGCTCATCGGGGCCATCTCGGGCACCTGGATGCTCAGCGGCGTGGTGCCTACGCTCATCTCCTACGGCCTGCACATCCTCTCGCCGCGCTTCTTCCTGGCTTCGTGCTGCATCATCTGCGCCATAGTCTCGGTCATCACGGGCAGCTCCTGGACCACCATCGCCACCATAGGTGTGGCTCTGCTGGGCATAGGCAAGGCCATGGGATTCGACACCGGATGGATTGCCGGCGCCATCATCTCGGGGGCCTACTTCGGCGACAAGATTTCGCCGCTCTCCGACACCACCGTGCTCGCCTCGTCGACCACGGGTACCAAACTCTTCACCCACATACGCTACATGCTGGTTACCACCGTGCCGTCGATAGTCATTACCCTCGTTATCTTCACGGTGGCCGGACTGACGATGAGCCACACCGACAGCGCCCAGAGTGCCCTCTTTGCCGACACACTGGCCCAGAAGTTCAACCTCTCGCCCTGGCTGTTGCTGGTGCCTCTCATCACCGGAATCCTGATCGTAGTCAAGCTACCGACCATCATCACCCTCTTCATCTCGTCGGTTGTGGCCGGTATCTGCATACTCATTTTCCAGCCCCACGTTCTGCTGCAAATCGCCCAGAGCGATACCCTCGACTTCGCCACCGGCTTCAAGGCCCTGATGACGTCGGTCTTCGGCAGCACCGCCCTCTCGACGGGCCACCCCGAAATCGACGCGCTGGTGGCTACCCGGGGCATGCGGGGCATGATGGACACCATCTGGCTCATCATCTGCGCCATGTGCTTCGGGGGAGTGATGTCGGCCAGCCACATGATAAGCAGCATCACCAACCTCTTCGTGCGGTTCGTACACAAGCCCAAGAGCGCCGTATGCTCGACCGTTGGGGCCGGCCTCTTCTTCAACGCCTGCACGGCCGACCAGTATCTGTCGATTATCCTCACGGGCAATCTGTTCAAGGATCTGTATCACAACCGCGGGCTGGAGAGCCGGCTGCTCAGCCGCACGGTGGAAGACTCGGTGACGGTCACCTCGGTGCTCATCCCCTGGAACTCGTGCGGCATGACCCAGGCTACCGTGCTGGGTGTAGGCACGCTCACCTACCTGCCCTACTGTTTCTTCAACCTGCTGAGCCCCCTCATGTCGATACTCGTAGCAATCACCGGCTTCAAGATAAAACAGGGTATTGCGGCCCAATTCGCCCCCAAAGCGAGCGAAACGGTCAAGGGTGCACCCGATGCCGGCCATGTGCTCGTGGGGTAAGCACGCGGCGTCCAAAACAAGCAGAAAGAATTCGGGAAAAAACAGTTACTCTTTACTCTCGGGGAGTGTCGTGCTGCTCAAAATCATGTCGGCCTTGTCCACATCTTCGGCAAAGACATTGAGCCGGATGGCCCCCACCGACGAATTGGTCAGCGGCAGCACACTCGAGAAAATCTCGTTCGACAGGAAACAAGGCACACCGTTTGTCTCCAACACATCTTTCACGATATTCGCTTCGACCGACGAGTCGAACGTACGATACAACACAATCTCTTTTTCCATAATGGAGCGTTTTAGGTAGTGTTACAAATAGGCGGCATACAAAGCGACAAGCCCAAACGGCTTCCTTTTTGGCTAAGATAGTGAAAGAAAAACGCAAAAGCAAATAAAAGCCGGGAATTTCGCCGGAACAACGCCTCGACACCTGCCTGATGATTTTGAAGATATAACGCCCCTCCGCACAAAAATCCCTACCCGCCTACCGGTTTTCTTCCAACGAGTGCCACAGATTCTGCACCGCCCCGGTATACTCCTCGACCGACCGCGCCTTCAACACCCGCTTCTTCAACCGCCGGTCCACGTCGGGCAACAGATACTCCCAAAACGTAGCCATGCGGGCGAGCAACTGATGCACCCCCTGCAACACCCCGGCATAGCGGGTGAACACCTGGTCGTGCAGCCGGGCCACCCGGGCGTAACCATCGGGCGGCATCGCTCCGTCGCCGGCATAGGCCTCGGCCAACCAGGGACGAGCCAGCAATCCCCGCCCCACCATCAGGCCAGAGAGCCGGGGGAAGCGCTGCTCGATGCTCCTCATCGCCTCGACCGTAGTCAAGTCGCCATTATAGACCAGCGGAAGGTGACACGCCTCGTAGAACCGGGCAAAGCCGTCGAGGTCGGGCTCGCCCTTATACTGCTGCCGCCCCACCCGGGCGTGGAGCGTAATCTGTCGCACCGGCGAGCTCTTGAGCAGCGGCAACAGGCGCAACGACACGTCGGGGCTCTCCCACCCCAGCCGCATCTTCACCGAGAAATCTATCCCGCCATACCCCTCGAGCGGGCGCAACAGCCGCTCCACCTCGTCGGGGAAAGGCAAGATGCCCGACCCTTTGTGCCGCTTCGCCAGGATGGGAAACGGGCACCCCAGATTGAGGTCGATACGCCGATACCCGCAGGCCGCTATACCGTCGACCAACCGGCACAACTCGTCGGGCTGCGAGGCTATCAACTGCGGCACCACCGTCATACCCCGGTTATTTTCGGGAGCAATATCGCGCAAATCCTTCCGGCGAAAATCATCTTTCTCGATGCGGACAAACGGCGTGTAAAAGGCAGCCACCCCACCGAAAAGCGAGGCGTGGGCACAACGGTACACCGCATCGGTATACCCTTGCAACGGGGCAAAACAGACGGGCAATGACATGATGGACAAAAGTAGTACAAGCCGAATAGAAATCAAAATTATACGGCACACTTATCGAGCGGCCCGCTCACATCTCCCGCCCCATGCACCCGGATACAAAAAGAGAGGGCTGCATCGTCTACGACGACACAGCCCCCGCTTGGACTTTATGGCCTTATCCCGCGGCAACCCGGCTCCGAAGCCAGGACACCCGTCGGGGAAAAGGCATTATCGGCTTAGCGATTCAGCACCTTAACCGTGCGAACCACTTTACCCTCTTTCATCACCTTAACCACGTAAACGCCCTTGGCCCCGAGCGTAATGCTCATGTGCTGGCCGGCAGCTACCGTAGCCTCTTCCTGAGCCACAAGCATACCCGAAACATTGTATACGCCTACTTGATAAGCACCGGCTTCGGCAAACTCTACAAAGAGGAGATCTTCAACCGTATAGGTGCGCATCTCATCGGCTACGCCATCTTCTACGGCATCTTTCTGATCGACCAGGAATACCGGATAGGACTTCGTGTCTGAGCCGAGCGTATTCTCAAGCGTCAAGGTAACGGTATAATCACCGCTCTTGCTGTAAGTCAGCTTCGTAGAACCTTCGGTATCGGTACCGGTCGATTCGGAGAGCTCGCCACGTTTGGCAGTCCACGTCGGGAGAGTTTCTACCTGGAAAGCAGTACCGGCAATAAACGGACAACCCGAGATGTAGAGCGGTCTTTGCGGAGTTTGCACACCCGAACCTTGAGCCGTCGAAGCTACCAGTTTGAACGAGCAGGCTTTTGCACCCTCTTTCGAACCTTTCGACAAGAAATAATTCTGGTCGTTGGCATCGGTTTCAAAATCCCAGTAAGCGATTACCTTGTCGGGCAGGTCAGAAGCATCGAGACCGGCTTTCACTTGATTCACCTCTTCTTGAGTCATGCCACCGTCCCAAATCAACAGGTCGTCAACGATACCGTTGTTGGTAACCGGTTGTTCACCACGACCACCGGCGAAGCAGAACCAGTCGGAAGCCGAAACATCGTAACTTGCCTTGGGAACCCAATCCTCGGTTTTTCCACTTGCAGAAGAACCGTAGGTCCAGGTAGACTCTTGCAGAACACCATTCAGGTAGAAGAGCGAGCGGAATTGACCTTGATCGTTATACTCGAAGGTAAGAACTACATGGTTCCAAGCATTGGGCGATACAATCGTATTGGGGAAGGTATAGTTCACGGCAACCGGAGAAGCATTACCGTCACCACGAACCGTATAGGCGGTAACCCGGCCTTCGCTGGTAATGTTAGACCACATCCAGCCCCAGTTGTTTACAGGCCATCCACCCGCACGGTTCTCGATGCTGAAGAAGGCAGAAGACTCGGGCAACGTAGTAAAGCGAACCCAAGCCGATACCGAGAAGGATTTACCACCTACGATACCTGCTTCATTCAGGTTACCGCCAATCCAGCTGTCGTTGATTTCGATACCGCGCGACGAGGCACCATCGGCTTTTCTACCGGTATAACCCAGTGTGAGCGTTTGGTCGAGGTCTACCTTCACTTCGGCAGCCGAAGTCTCTTCGCCGTCAACCGTCAGCGTATAGATTTCGGGCAGAGCACCTACGGACTCGCTCGTAATCTGTACATAGTAGCCGAAAGTAGATGTTTGACCGTTGCAAGTTACCTGCAGGTCATAACCACCAATCTCAGAGATACCGTCTTCTACCGAGAATACCGTCGTATTGGTAGCTTGTTTTACAGTCTCGCCGTCGCTGTTGAGCAGTTTCCAGTCGGCAGGGTCGTGACGAGGATCGACGTAAGAGATTTCGAAGCTCTCGTTCGGTTTGATTGTCGTCTTGTCGATTTGAATGTCGTCGGTCGTCGTGTACTCACCCATATCCATATACTCGCTCCAGGAGATTTCGGAATCGCTCTTCATGTCGACCGAAACGGCAGCAACACCCAGACGGATGCGGTCAGAACCCTGCAAGTTGGTAGGAATCGAATAGTACATACCGGCCCACGACGTAGTGATACCCATAAAGATAGGCTCTTCATTCTCTTGTTGAGCATAGAGCTTGAACATCGAAGCGTTTACATCGAGGTTGTAAACCGGCTCGCCCAGAGGCTTGGTATTGTTCATTTCGAAGATGACCTTGGCATCTACGCCCTTGTAGTGAGAAGCCAGCACTTTGGCTATCTTGATGACAGGAGCGGCAGGTGTAGTCATCTCGTTACGCGTAATCGAGAATTCGCCCAAGTAGAGTTCCAGATTCTCGGCGTTCTCAAAGTGGAGAGCAACCATGGCAATATTCCGGTTGGCCAGCGAAGCCAAAGTACCACTGATTGTAAAGGTCTTCTCTACCCACATTTCGTCGTCGGCCTCGCTATCGGCAACCGTCAATACCTTGAAACCAGACTCACGCAGAATTGTGGTCTCGTCACCAACGGCAGAGAGAGCCAGATTGATGTCGGCCTGACCACGGATCAATTTGTAACGAACCGTAATCTTATCGCCCGAAGCCAGCGTGAAAGCCGTCTTGAAGAGGTGCAGATATTCATCGGCTGTCGAACCGAAGATGCGCAGACACGAACCGCCTACATAAGCATCGTCGAAGGTAAACTTGGCATCCAGACCATTGGCAACCACCTTGTCGGCCGTTTTGCCCAAGAACTCGGAAGCAAACCAGAAACGCCAGGTAGGCAGATAGTCTTGTACACCAATGTTGTACCACTCGTTGTCGTTCTGACGTTCGCCCATCCAGTTGAAGAACTGACCGTTACCCAGATTGAAATAGGTGATGAACGGCTCGGTGGCCAAATCCCAGCTGAGCGAGCTGCGAGCGGTCATAAAGGCCGACATACCGAACCAGCCTTCGTTGGGGTGGTGGCTGCCACGATCGAATACCGCAATCTTGTCAATCGGGTTACGACGGCCGTTCGAGAAGAATTGCTCGATTACATTTTGATAACCCAACTGTTTCGACATATCGGTACTGCCATAGTTGGCACGGTCGGCCCACAACATGTTGAAATCGTGAGCGCCCCACAAACCGATAGAAACATTGTAGTCCTCGAGTAACGTCCAAGTCGAGGGGTCGCCACCCTGCATGTTGAAACCGGCATACAAGTCGAGCAAGCTACGGCCGGGAGCCTGGCTATTGATTGTAGCCTCATTGAACGTGCTCAACGGAATTCCCCACCAGTTGTAGTTCAAGAACAGTGACGTACGGATGTGCTCTCCATCGCCAAAGGTTTCGTTGTTGTGAGAACCGAGACCCTGGTCAAAATTGATCTGACCATTATCGTTCGTACCATCATACCAGAAGTTCTCGGCTACGGGGTTTCCTTGTTCGGTCAAATATTTGTGTACCTCTTCGTTCAGAGCGCGCACATTAGACAGCATCGTCGTATTCGAAGTGTTGAACTCCGAGTTGTAACCGAGACCATCTACACCGTGATAGTGAAGGAATTTGGCTACCTTCTCACGAATGGTCGCATTCTTGGACATGTTATCCAAAGCGGTAGCCCAATCGGAAGACAAACTGCCCCAGGGAATAGAGGCCACACCCGATACTCCTACACCGTTTTTATGGGCGGCATCGGCAAAACCACCGGGCACCCAGCCTTGCGGAGCGGTCCAGTTGCCATAGTGGGTAACATACGACCACATACTGAATACTTCGGAATCGAACTTGCCGTTAGGCCGTGCATTCGGGTTACCACCCGAAGCGGTACCTATGGGAACCCAGAACACCAGGTTCTTGTCGGTCTCTTCGGTCAATGTTTCGTTAATCTGCGTGTTGGCATTGCGGAAACGAGCTTTGGGTCACACTTATATACTTTAATGTACCAACACTAAAATCATTGCCTTGATACATATACAAAGATATTAAACTTTGATACAATGGCAACAGATAACTTTCTGACAACGAAATCTGTTCTCGGTTTGGCGGAGCGAGTAGTGAAATGTCCCCCCCCGAGATATTAGTTCTTAATCCAATTGATGGTCAATGGGGTGGAGGTGGTAGTGGAGGGAAATGGGGTGCCTATGTTGACCACATGACAACCAATGACCTCCAAAATTACCAATTGATACCTAAACTTTCTGTTGGTCAGTCAATACTATTCCAATTTACCGCTCAAGATATTGGTGAAACCATTACAATTCCCATTACTCTGTTCTGCATTGACAACTATAATTATATGTTGAGACACATGTTTTATTGGAATGGTGATATGGTTAATGCCGAACTGGATTATAATCCAAATGGCCAAATATCATTTAGCCTTGGTGGTACAAGTTTTCAATAAACGCCTCCTTTGCCATATTTCTAATAAACCCAAATCCAAGAATTAAATCCTTGATACTTCTTGTTTCCCCTCGTGGCGGGAATGGTACCAAATAATGGTATTTATTATCCCAATATCCTCCCGTTACGAGGATTAAATCCTGAAAACTGAAAATTTCTGAAAATTTTTTCTTGAAATTGATAACATTTCGCCGTTTTCTTGTATAATTAGCAACATCGTAACAGATACGCCAATGGCTGCCCGAACAAGGCAGCCATTTTTAGTATAGACTCAATGAAAAAATAATTTGAAAATGTTATCAAATTATAACTCATTGATAGTTAATATGTTAAATAAACATATTATATTTATATAACAAAATAATGTTATCAAATTACAATTTCAAAGGCGAAGACTATAGAATGAAGATTTACAAATCATTCGATGATATGAGAGATGCTCTAAAAGATGAGACTGGATTTAGAGAGTTTCTTGAACAGGCAAAATGGAGAGGCACACCAGTATGTCCTCATTGCGGCTGCATATCAGCAGAGCATTACAAGTTGAAGACCAATGGAGAATTCAAAGGTCTATACAAATGCAAGCATTGCCGAAAGCGTTTCACAGTCACAACCAAGACAATGTTTGACAGAACACATCAAGAGATGTTTGCTTTCTAATTCGTACTTTTGTTCTCGCAACAGCCCTGCCCGTTTGCGTGGGTGAGAAATAAGGTATATATTTGTACCTAAATATTGGATAGAACACGAAAGTGTTTGAACCTTATTCCTTTCAGACGAATCTGGTAAATTTTTCTTGGACGGGAATAAGTGCCACCTCTCACTATGCTATATGGTGCAGAGGCTGTTGCTTATTTAGTCCAAAGGCTTTACCAGAGCCTGTCTGAAGAAATAGCAATGGCTCTCTGCACTTTCTTTTGTTCCCCAATCAGCCACAAGGGGATGCCGAAAACCTTATCAAAGAGTAGGCAAAACTAATAACATAAGTATTATGCCAAGTTTTTTGCTCAAGGGTACTGCACAAACCCAAATCGGTAAAATTCCAAGAGGTGCAACGATTCAAGTAATTAGTCAATCTGGTTCTTGTCCAAGTCAACAAGAAATCCTTACTGCAATAAGGGCTCAATTCGGTATAAATGAGCCAAATGCCAGACCACATTTTTTCAAATGGGAACAAGTGAAGTAAATGCCTATGCGAGACCTATTCTGTAACGAATGCGGTCTGTCCTATGATATTCCACACCTTGTTGCCGAAAGGTTGCTTGGTGTGGAATATCTGCATAGGATAGAAAACCGCTATGAACAGATGCGCAAGTACTATGACTGTACTTGTGTAGAATGGCAAGGAGTGTTTACAGAGGATTTGAAACCATTTGGTGGATATGACGACACCACCTCCGTGACCATTCCGATTGGCAACTCCCAATTAGGCGCTGACACCAAGACACTGCATAAGGGGGCAATCGGAGTGGACTTGCCCACTTGGTTCAATGTTCAAGACAACAAGCATATAATGATTGTTGCACAAGACCCATTGAGGAACAACAAGTATTATGGAGAATGCTATGATGCGGTTATTTCAAGTCCATTTGGCTTGCACTCATTGGAGCATAGACAGAATGCGAGAGGTGGCAAAATGATGGATTTGCTCGTAAAGAGACTAGTAGCCAATGGATATGGCATTTATCTGACTGATGCCAACAAGTTCTTTATCTATGACCATAAGATAACCGATGAGTTCTCCGGTGCTCATATAGACGAGTATGCAGAAATTATGAGACAAGAGATAGAGATTGTAAAACCTACTGTAATCGTGTGCCTTGGCAGGAGTGCCGAAAGGATGTGCAAAAAAATGGGACTGTGGAACATTTTGGCATTGCCACATTTGTCTGGAACCGCTCGTGGTGCTATTGTGAGAAAATTCCCAAGATTAGAGGAGATTGGAGCCACAGCAGAGAACATTGCAGAGGAGTATGCAAGAGAAATTATTAGAAAAATCCAATGACTTGAACGGAAAATCCCACAAACCATTTGCATGGAATGTGGGAGAATACTTATAACTTTGAACTGATTTTTAGTGTTGGTACATTAAAGTATATAAGTGTGAAAAAAATTTGCTTTTCATCTTCAAAAAAGACAGAACTCCCATAATACAGACACCCCCGCTCTTCCTCCCGCGACACCCGTTTGCCCGACGACAGGCAAAAAGTTCGGCCTCAACCGCCGCTGTGGTATTAAAAATTCCATCGCCTGCTTTTGTTAAATATGGCTAACCCACCCCCAGTGACAGGCGAGTTTGACCTATCTTTATGCCTCTCAATAATCGATACCGCTTCATGTTCAAAAAAACTGTAATTCTCATCACAACAGCAGCCCTCTGGAGTGCCGGAGTATCGGCCCGAACCTTCTCGCCCGAGGCGGCTACGGCTGCCCGGCAACAAATAGAAACGCTCTTGCAAGACAAAAAGGCGACGGTGGGTGTAGCCTGCTCAATCGACGGAGACGACTTTGCCCTCAACGACACGGTGCGCTACCCGCTCATGAGTGTATTCAAACTGCATGTGGCCGTGGCTGCCCTGCAACGCATGGAGGCCGAGGGGACCCGGCTCGACGAAGCTTTGACCATCGACTCTACCCAAATGCACCGCGACACCTACAGCCCGCTGCTCGGACTCTATCCCTCGGGCAACTTTCGCATCTCGTATACCGACCTGTTGCACTATGCCCTAGCCTTGAGCGACAACAATGCCTGCGACATCCTCATCGACTATGCCGGCGGCATCGGGGCGATAAAACATTGTATCGACCGGGCGGGCATCACAGGGTACGACCTCGCCGAGACCGAGGCCTCGATGCACGCCGATATACCCGCCTGCTATCGCAACTGGGCCCACCCCTCGTCGGTGGTACAACTGCTGCAAAAGATTCTCGACGGCTCGTTGCTGAACGAGGAGCATACCCGCTTCATGCGCACGACCCTCGTCGAGACCTCGACAGGGCTCAATAAAATCAGGGCAGGCCTTCCCCCGGAGATTGTTCTGGGGCACAAGACCGGCAGCTCGGGACAGTTGCCCGATGGCCTGACGATTGCCGACAACGACGCCAGCTTCTTCTGCCTGCCCGACGGCCGCCTCTGTTTCCTGGTCGTCTTGGTGAAGGACTCCCGCGAAAGCGAAACCACCAACGCCGCCCTCATTGCCCGAATTGCCCGCATCGTCTACGACACCGCCACCGCGAATCAACTCTCCCGATAAAGCCCCATCACAAAACACAAAGGGCCTGCCGACAATCGGCAGGCCCTTTGCCATATCTCAATCTCGGATGATTACCAGATGATTACCCGATCGGCAGGAGCCAGATACATGGGATCGCCCTCTTTGATATTGAATGCCTTGAAGAAGGTATCGATATTACGCAGGGCAGCGTTTACACGCCAGCGGCCCAGCGAGTGGGGGTCGATTTTGGTCAGACGCAGAATCTCGGCATCGCGAATGTTGCCGGCCCACAGGTTGGCATACGACAGGTAGAAGCGTTGGTCGGCAGTGAAGCCATCGATCAAGGCAGGCTCTACCCCGTTGAGCGAATTGCGGAATGCCGTGTAGGCTACACGCAGACCACCGTGGTCGGCGATATTCTCGCCCAGCGTGAAGTGACCGTTGGCATGAACCGTATCGAGCACGATGATATTGTCGTACTGTTTGGCCAGAATCTCGGCCCGTTGGTTGAACTGCTCGGCATCTTCGGGCGTCCACCAGTCGTTCAGGTTACCATCCTTGTCGTATTGACGGCCCTGGTCGTCGAATCCGTGAGTCATCTCGTGACCGATAACCACACCGATAGCACCGTAGTTCACGGCATCGTCGGCATCGAAGTTAAAGAAGGGCGGTTGCAGAATACCGGCGGGGAAGCAAATCTCGTTCGAGGTGGGGTTGTAGTAGGCATTCACCGTTTGCGGGCTCATGTACCATTTGGTCTTGTCGACAGGTTTGCCCTCGTCTTTGAGCGAGTAGAGCGTTTCAAACTCGGCAGCACGACGCACGTTGGCGTAGTAGCTCTCTTTCGGGTCGATGGTCAGGCCGCTGTAATCGCGCCATTTGTCGGGGTAACCGATTTTTACGTAGAAGGTATTCAGTTTCTCGTGAGCCTTGGCTTTGGTGGCATCGCTCATCCATTCGAGGCTGTCGATGTGCTGGCCCAGAGCCGTCTGCAAGTTGGCTACGAGCTGTACCATGCGCTCTTTGGCTTCGGGGGGGAAGTATTTGGCTACATACATTTCGCCGACGGCTTCGGAGAGCAGGCTGTTGGGCACGTTGAGAGCCCGTTTCCAGCGGGGTTCGATCTGCTCTTTACCCGACAGCGTCTTGGAATAGAAGTCGAAGCGGGCGTTTACGAAATCGTCGCTCAGGTAGGGAGCGGCACCGTCGATGCAGTTGAAGGCCAGATAGTCGCGCATCTCCTGCTCGCTCAGCGTCTTGAGCAGTTCGTTCACGGCCTTGAGCGTACGGGGCTGGCCGATGTTGATTTTCTGGATGCTGTCGAGACCTACGGTCTTGAAGTAAACATCCCAGTCGAGACCGTCGTACTGTTTCTTCAGGTCGGCAACCGTCATCACGTTGTAACCGGCTTGCGGGTCGCGCAGCTCTTCACGCGTGAAAGCGGCCTTGGCAATAGCCGTCTCGACCTTCAGCACCGTAGCGGCAGCCTGCTCGGCAGCCTCTTGCGTATAACCCGAAAGGGTGAAGAGGGTCTTGATATAGTTGGTGTAACTGTCGCGAATCTTGCGGCTGTTCTCGTCGTCGGATACGTAGTAGTCGCGGTCGCCCATGTTCATACCGGCCTGGTACCAACCGGCGATATTCATCGAACTGTTCTTGGCATCGGCATCGACATAGATGGCGAAGAACGGAGCCGACATGGTACGGTGCATCTCACCGATCATGGCACTCACGGCCTCTTTGCCCGAAAGCGACTGGATGCGTTTGAGCTCGTCGGCAATAGGAGCGGCCCCCTCTTGGTTCAGGCGCACGCTGTCTAGCCCCATGTTGTAGAGGTCGCCAATCTTCTGGGCCACGCTGCCCGGCTCGGCTTTCTGTTTGCCCAACTCATCGAAGAGCAGACGGATTTGCTCCTGGTTGTTCTCCCGCAGTTGGTCGAAAGAGCCATAGCGGGCATACTCGGGTTTCAACGGATTTTTCTGCATCCATCCGCCGCACGCATACTCATAGAAATCGTCGCCGCAAGCCACCGTCGTATCGAGGTTGGTCAGGTCGATACCCGGAGTCTTGGTGACCGATTTGTTTGTACAGCCTGTGGCTATCAAAGCTGCTGCAAACGATAAAATCATTACTCTTTTCATTTTACAATATATATTTATGTGTTTCATTTACCCTGTTTCTGCAAATGCTCCAGCGTCTCCGAAGCCTCGGACCACTGCCACATGGCATCGTCGAGCTGCTTTTTCAACTGCCCGTGCTGCTCGTAGAGCGAGGTATCGGCAGCCCCTTCGGGAGTAGAGAGTTTCTCCTCGAGCGAAGCAATCTGCGCCTCGAGGTCGGCCACCCGCTTTTCGGTATCGGCCACCTCCTTCTCTGCCTTCCGCAAACGCCGTGCCAATTCCTTTTGTTCCTCATACGAGAGTTTCGACCCCTCGGGTGCGGCCGAAATGGCAGGTGCAGACTCGGCCTTCGGCGAAGCTACCTTCTTATCGGTCACCGCCGTAGCCGGGTTGCGCTGCTCGAGCTCCCGCAGCGATTCGAGCTTGCGGCTCTCGAGGAAGTCGTAGATGCCGCCCAGATGCTCGCGCACCCGTCCGCCACCGAACTCGTAAACCTTCGACACCAGCCCGTCGAGAAACTCGCGGTCGTGCGACACGACGATGACCGTGCCGTTGAAATCGCGGATGGCCTGTTTCAGTACATCCTTGGTGCGCATGTCGAGGTGGTTGGTAGGCTCGTCGAGGATGAGCAGATTGACCGGCTCGAGCAACAGCTGTATCATGGCCAACCGCGTGCGCTCGCCACCCGAGAGCACCTTCACCTTCTTGTCAGACGCTTCGCCGCCAAACATGAAGGCACCCAGGATGTCGCGTATCTTGGTGCGGATATCGCCCACCGCCACGCGGTCTATCGTCTCGAACACGGTGAGCGACTCGTCGAGCAGGCTCGCCTGGTTCTGGGCAAAGTAGCCGATCTTCACATTGTGCCCTATCTTGAGGGTACCGGTGTGGGAAATCTCGCCCATGATACACTTGACCATGGTCGACTTACCCTCGCCGTTCTTTCCCACAAAGGCCACCTTCTCGCCCCGCTTGATGGTAAAGGTGGCATCGGCAAAGACCAGATGGTCGCCGTAGCTCTTGCCCACCCCCTCGGCAATGACGGGATAGTCGCCCGACCGGGGAGCCGGCGGGAACTTCAGGTTCAGGTGCGAGGTATCCACCTCGTCGACCTCGACCCGCTCGAGCTTGGCCAGTTGCTTGATGCGCGACTGCACCTGCACCGACTTGGTGGCCTTGTAGCGGAACCGCTCGATGAAGGCCTCGGTATCCTGTATCTGTTTCTGCTGGTTTTCATAGGCCCGCCGCTGTTGCTCCAGACGCTCTTGCCGCAGCACCACATAGTGCGAGTAGTTGACCTGATAGTCGTAGATGCGACCCATCGAAATCTCGATGGTACGGGTCGTCACGTTGTCGATAAAGGCGCGGTCGTGCGAGACCAGCACCACGGCATTGGCCCGCGTGGCCAGAAAGTTCTCGAGCCACTGTATCGACTCGATGTCGAGGTGGTTGGTGGGCTCGTCGAGCAGCAGCACGTCGGGACGCTGCAACAGCAGTTTGGCCAGCTCGATACGCATGCGCCAACCGCCGCTGAACTCCGACGTGTCGCGATTGAAATCGTCGCGGGTAAAGCCCAGACCGATCAAAGTCTTCTCAATCTCGGCCTGATAGTTGGAAGCCCCGATGAGCGAGAGTTGCTCGTTGGCATTGGAGACCCGCTCGATGAGCTCCTGATAGTCGGCCGACTCGTAGTCGGTACGCTCGGCCAGCTCGTTGTTCATGCGCTCGATGCGCGCCTGCAGCTCAAAGATGTGCGAGAAAGCCTGCTCGGCCTCCTGCATCACCGTGCGGGTATCGGTCAGGTTCATCTGCTGAGGCAGATAACCTATGGTGAGGTCCTTCGGCATATTCACGCAGCCCGAGGTAGGCGCCTGCAACCCGGCTATGATTTTCAGCATAGTCGATTTGCCCGCCCCGTTCTTCCCGACCAGGGCGATGCGGTCCCTCTTGTTGATGACATAAGTAATGTTGTCGAACAGCGTATTTCCACCAAATGCAACCGAAAGTCCTTCTATCGATATCATATTTCTCGTTTTATCGGTCGGCAAATATAAGCAAAAAAGCCCAGCTTACTTGAGTTTTTTTGTTAATCCTTTAACATCACCATCCATCGGATACGATGAAAATGCCGAAATCAATCTCATTTTACCGCCCAGATTTCGGAATCTGGATAAAAAGCCGTAAACTTGTAAGCGTAAATCGCACTTTCCTTTATGACTCCTTTTCTATACCGCATAGCCCAATCCTTCTACGAGCGTTACGGGCACGACATTTCGCAACTGGCCTTCGTCTTTCCCAACCGGCGGAGCGGCATCTTCTTTCAGAAGTATCTGGCCGAAGTGGCGGGCAAACCGCTCTTCTCGCCCCGGGTAACGACCATCAACGACCTTATGGCCGAGCTCTCGCCCTACACGACCATCGACCGCATCAGCCTGCTGGTGATGCTCTACAAACGGTACATCGAACTGCGGCAGAGCGACGAGACCTTCGACAACTTTGTCTTTTGGGGCGACATGCTGCTGGGCGACTTCGACGACGTGGACAAATACATGGTCGATGCCCGACAGCTCTATACCAACATACACGACTTGAAAGAGATCGACGAGTTTTACCTCACCGACGAGCAGATTGCCATCATCAAACGCTTCTGGGGGCACCTTTTCTTCCCCTCGACCGAGAGCGAGAACAAGCAGCAGTTCATCCAGTTGTGGCAGATTCTTTTCGACCTCTATAACCGGCTGCGAGACGACCTGGCCAGCCAGAACAAGGCCTACGAGGGAATGATTTTCCGCGACGTGGCCGAGCGTTGCCGCCGCAAGGAGACGCTCGACCTGCCCTATACGCAGGTGGTTTTCGTGGGATTCAACGCCATCACCGAGGCCGAACGGGTATTCATGGAGTACCTGCGCGACACGGGGCTGGGCGATTTCTATTGGGACTACTACGCCCCTACCCTGCACGACCCGTACAACAAGGCGGCTTTCTTCCTCAACGACAACAAACGGCGATTTCCCTCGAAAATCGACCTCGACGAACGCATCGAGCAGGTGCCCCGCATCGAGCTCATCTCGGTGCCGTCGGCCGTGGGGCAAGCCAAGCAGGCGACCGACATTCTGCAACGGCTCATCGACGAAAAGCAGCTGTCGCCCGAGCGGGCCATCGACACGGCCATCGTCCTCCCCGACGAGGAGTTGCTGCTCCCCATGCTCTACTCCATACCGCCCGAAATCTCGACGGTCAACATCACCATGGGATACACGTTGCAACACACGACCGTGGCGGCTCTCATGGATTCGATATTCCAGATGCAGCGGCACGTGCGCTTCTCGAAGGGCGAACCGCGTTTCTACCACATCGACGTGAAGCAACTGCTGGGACACCGCTTCATCGCCGCCCGTCTGGGCGACGAAGGGCAACGCATCACCGCCTTCATCAACGGCAACAACCGGGCTTTCGTTTCGCCCGGCGAGCTGGGCCGTCACCCGCTGGTCGAGCTGCTGTTCCGCATCCCGGCTACGGCCGACGAGGCAGCCGACTACCTGACCCGCCTGCTCGAATATCTGCAACAGGATACCGCTGCCGACGAACCGGCCGAGGCGACCGACGAGGAGAACTCGCCCGTAGGATTCTCGGCCGTGGAGCGGGAGTTCATGTATCACTACTACATCACCATCAAGCGGTTGCGCGACGTGATGACCGAGCAACGTATCGCCATGGGGGTCGACACCTTCTTCCGCCTGCTGGGCAAGATGGCGGCCTCGATTTCGATTCCCTTCCGGGGCGAACCGCTCTCGGGATTGCAGGTGATGGGTGTGCTCGAGACACGGGCTCTCGACTTCGAGAACCTCATCATCCTGTCGATGAACGAAGGCATCTTCCCTGTAAAAAAGGTGGCCCCCTCTTTCATCCCCTATAACCTGCGGCGGGGATTCGGCATGGCAACCACCGAGCATCAGGACAGTATCTATGCCTACTACTTCTACCGCATGATAAGCCGGGCCAAACGGGTATTCCTGCTCTACGACAGCCGTACCGACGGCCTCAAGAGCGGCGAGGTGAGCCGCTATGTCTATCAGCTGAAATACCACTATCGCCTGCCCATCCAGGAGATTCAGATCAACTGCGACATCGCCACCTTCTCGCCCACGACCATCACGGTCGACAAGCACCGCTTCGGCATCGACCGCAAGCTGGCGGCCTTCCTATCGGGCGGCGACAGTGCCCTCTCGGCCAGTGCCATCAACCGCTACCTGAACTGCCCCTTGCAGTTCTACCTGCAATATATCGAGGGGCTCGAACGTCCCGACGAGGTGGCCGAGAGTGTCGACAGCGGTACCTTCGGCAGCATCTACCACGGCATGATGCAGCACATCTACGAACGCATCGAGGGCGACCGCGAGCAGGTGACCGTCACGGCCGACCACATCGACGCCATCCGCAAAGACAAGCCGCTGCTCACCCACTACCTCGAGGAGTGCTTTGCCCGCGACTACTACAAAACACCGCAACACCCCCGGCCGCTCACCGGATACGACTACCTCACGGGCGAAATCATTCTCAAGCTCATCGACAAGACCCTCGAGAAGGACCGCTCGCTCACCCCGTTTGTCTACCGGGCTTCCGAGTTGCGCATCACGGGCGAAGCTCCCATCAGCGGCCAACGCGCCGTGCAACTGAAGGGGTTCATCGACCGGGTGGACGAGTGCAACGGCCGCATCCGCATCGTCGACTACAAGACCGGCAAGGAGCGGCTCGACTTCAAATCGGTCGAAGAGCTCTTCGACAGCTCGGCCACCGAACGCCGCAAAGCCATCCTGCAGGTGCTGCTCTACTGCAAACTGTACAAGATGAACTATCGGCCGGCCTCGCCCATCTACCCGGCCATCTACATCATACGCAACCTGTTCGACAAATTCGAATGGAACATCCGCTACGAGAAGGATCTGTTCACCGACTTCGCTCACGTAGAAGAGGAGTTCGACCGGTGCCTCACGGCCTGCCTCGACGAAATCTTCAACCTCGACCGCCCCTTCACCCAGACGACCGAAGAGTCGCACTGCCAATATTGCGACTTCAAGTTGCTGTGCAAGCGATAAGCCGGAAGAAAGCAGGCTCATAACATTGATTATCAAACTAATATATAAGCATTACAGAACCGAAAAATAATTCTTTACCCAACCGGAAGAGTAAAAAGAGAATTTATTTTTATCGAAAAACGATAATTTTTTATTGATTTTCTTTGCAATTTCAATTTTTATATCTATGTTTGCATAGAATAAACGACGAAGATAAACGACTCATGAGCTTTTTCTTCCGAAAAAGAGTTTATCTTTGTCAAATCGAATGAAACAAAAACATTAAACAAAGCGATAAGACAATGAAAAAATTTTTCACTACAACCTTCGCCTGTGTGCTGGGCGTATTGATTGCAGGCATCTTGCTGATGTTCCTTTCGATTGCAGCACTCACCGGTATGGTGGCTACGACCGAAACGACATATACTCCCCAACCGCATACCATCCTGAAGCTCGACCTGGGGAGCGTGACCGAACGCAGCCAGGAAGACATCATGGGTCTCTTGCTGGGCAACCAACAGAAGAGCGACGGTCTCGACAACATACTCAAAGCCATCGAAACGGCCAAGGAGAACAAGAATATCGACGGTATCTACATCGATGCCGGCGGCTTGAACGTAGGCATCGCTACCCTCGACCGCATACACCGTGCACTGGTCGACTTCAAAGAGAGCGGCAAGTTTGTCTATGCCTATGCCGACACCTACTCGCAACGCGAATACCTGTTGAGCGCCGCTGCCGACAGCGTGATGCTGAACCCCGTGGGAGCCATCGACTTCAGAGGTCTGGCCAGCCAGGTGATGTTCCTGAAAGGTCTCTACGACAAACTGGGCATTGAGATGCAGGTATTGAAAGTAGGTACCTACAAATCGGCCGTAGAACCCTACATCAACACCCAGATGAGCGACGCCAACCGCGAGCAGACCATGGCCTACATGACCCCCATCTGGAACCACCTGCTCGAGAACCTGTCGAAAGACCGCAACCTCACCGTCGAGCAACTGAACAACCTGGCCGACACACTGCTGATTACGGTCGACGCCAAAACGCTGGTGGCCAAAGGACTGGTCGACACCCTCATGTATCGCCCCCAGATGGACAGCTTCCTCAAGAACAAAGTGGGGATAGATGCCGACGACGACCTCATCTTTGCTTCGGCCAACGAGGTAGCCACAATCAAACAGAAAAAGAACAAGGCCAAAGACGAAATCGCCATCGTCTATGCCGAGGGAGGTATCGACCTCGACCCGACTACCGGCATCCACTCGGATGAACTGGTAGAGGAGCTCACCAAGATACAAAAGGACGAAAACATAAAAGCCGTGGTACTGCGGGTGAACTCGCCGGGCGGTAGCGCCTACGGATCGGAACAGATATGGGCCGCCATCGAAGAGATCAAGGCTGCCGGCAAACCGGTTGTCGTATCGATGGGCGACCTGGCTGCCTCGGGCGGATACTACATCTCGTGCAACGCCGACCGCATCTTTGCCAACCCCACGACCCTCACCGGCTCGATTGGCATCTACGGCATGATTCCCAACTTCGGCGGACTGGTTACCGGCAAACTGGGTGTCACCTTCGACGGTGTGCAGACCAACCGCTACGGCAACTTCGGTGCCTTCAACCGTGCCATGACCCCCGACGAGCGCAACCAGATGCAACGCTACATCGAACGGGGCTACGAACTCTTCACCTCACGTTGTGCCGAGGGCCGCGGCATGAGCCTCGAGGCCATCAAGAAGATTGCCGAAGGTCGGGTTTGGGACGGACAGACGGCCCTCAAGATAGGATTGGTCGACGAGTTGGGCGACCTCGATGCAGCCATTGCCTGGGCTGCCCAAAAGGCCAACCTCGACAAATACAAGACCAACGCCTACCCGGCTCAAAAGACAGCCATGGAGCAGTTGCTCTCGGAACTCAACACCAACGTGCGGACTCGCATAGCCGCCTCGTACCTGGGTGAAAACTACAAGTATATACAAGCTCTGGAACAATGCAAGAATATCGACCCCATACAGTATCGTATGGAAGATATTGAACTCTATTGATACCGATTCTCATGTATGGCAAATCGATTAAAATAAATCGTTGGCTCATCCCGCTCAGCTGGTTGTACGGCTTCGGGGTCGGTCTCAGGAACAAACTCTTCGACTGGGGTATTCTCCCGGTCGAAGAGTTCGACATTCCTGTCATATCCGTGGGGAATCTGGCGGTGGGTGGCACCGGCAAGACTCCCCATATCGAATATTTAATCGAGTTGCTGCAACCCAAATACCGGGTGGCCGTGCTCAGCCGGGGCTACAAACGCAAGAGCCGGGGCTTCGTACTGGCCGACGCCTCGTCGACCGCCCGCGAAATAGGCGACGAGCCTTACCAGATAAAACGGAAATTCCCCGGCATCGCAGTAGCCGTCGATGCCAATCGCCGACGCGCTATCAAGCGACTGAAAGAGCTGCAACCCGACCTCGACGTGATTCTGCTCGACGATGCTTTCCAGCACCGCTATGTATCGCCGCTGGCCTCGATTGTGCTCACCGACTACAACCGGGCCCTACACCTCGACAAACTGTTGCCGGCCGGTCGGCTGCGCGAGTCGCGCCACGAACTTTCGCGGGCCGACATCGTGATTGTGACCAAATGCCCCGCCGACATGAAGCCCATCGAATACAACATCATCTCGCGGTGGCTGCACCTCTTCCCCTATCAGCACCTCTACTTCACCACACTCGACTACGGCAAGTTGCAGGCGGTATTCCCCGAGAAGGCCCCGGCTCGCGAACTGACTCTGAAAGATCTGCCCGCTACGGCCGGACTGATGGTCCTCACCGGCATAGCCAACCCGCGGCCCATGCTGCAATATCTGGCTCGATGCCATGCCCCGCAAGAGGAACTGCAATACCCCGACCACCACGACTTCTCGAGCAGCGACCTGGCTCATATAGCCCAACGGTTCGAGTCGATGAAAGGAACGAAAAAATACATCGTTACAACCGAAAAGGATGCCGCCCGATTACGCTCGGCCGCTCTCGACGACTCCGTGAAACAGGCCCTCTACTACCTGCCCATCCGGGTACGGTTCATGCAGCATGCCGGCATCTCGTTCGACGAGAAGATAACCGATACCATCTACAAAAACCGCCGCATCAAGCGTCCCCGCAAATAGTCAGAACTCCACCGTAATGCCCAAGGTAGGCAATATGGTTCCGCTCTGCTGGGCGATATACTTCGTGCGGTAACGCTCCGTGCCGTTGTCGTCGACATAGGTTTCGCCCGTACTGATCAGGAGCGGCTGATTGTCGTACTTGAAGTTGAGTACATTCTGCAAATCGATATAGAATCCCAGCATCACCCCTTTGAAATAGAACGACTTGTCTACCCGCAGGTCTACCTCGTAGAAGGTCTTGAGCCGCCCCGTATTGTAGCGGCTGTAATCGTAATAGGGCCGGGCCGTGGCATCCCAGGCCGGGATGAGCGACGAGACATATTCGTCGTAAGGTGTATAGGGAGCCCCGCCCATCAGCCTCACCTTCATGCCAATATCCCAGTTCTTGGGCAGTTTATAGGTACCCGATAGCGTGAAGAGGTGCCGGTAGTCCCAGGCCGAGGGCAGGTAACGCCCCGTAGCGGGATTCTGAAACTGGCTGCGGTACCAGGTGTACGAAGCCAGGGCCGTGAAGCGTCCCAGCCCCAACCAGCGAAGCATCACCTCCACGCCATAGGCCCGCCCCCGAGCGGTCGAGGCGGCCGCCTCGTTGCCCGAAACACCGTAGTCGGTACCCTTGCAGGCCAGCGGGATGCTGTCGGTGAGCGAAAGCGGCGAGTGAGTATACTTCTTGTAAAAGCCCTCGACCGTAAGGCGGGCCCACCGGTTGATATAATACTCCAGTTCCACGACCGCCTGGTCGGAACGGATGTAGGTGAGCCGCGAGCGGTTCACCAGCACATCGTCCTCCTGATAGCCCATGGTCGTATAGGCCGGCAACTGATAGTAGCGCCCTATGCTGCCGTTCAGGTAAATGTTACCCGCCACATTGTAGGAGAGAGCCAGCCGGGGCGAAAACTGTTTGAGCGGATTGGACATCGGCGACGAGTAGTCGCAGGCATCGAGACGAAAACCGAGCGAAGCCGTGAACCGTTCGCCGGCCGACTTGTAGCCCGCCGTGGCAAAAAGCCCCCAGCGGAACAACCCCAGGTCGGTCGAGTAGCGAATCTCGCGAGGCACCTCGGCAAAAGCCCGCTGAAAGGTACGGTTGGTATAGACGGCATAGTCGGCGTTGAGACCGGCCGTCACGTCGAACGGGCCCAGCAACGAGCGATTCTCGAGCCGCAGGTGGTTCTCGGTCTCGACCGACTTCAGGCGCAAGGTCAGGTTCTCGTCGGTCGACTCGTCGTTGTCGCGATACTTCACGTTGCTGTTGCTCATGTAGCTGCGGCTCAACACCACCGTCTGAGTGTGGTTTCCCGCATAGTGCTTGTAGACTGCCCCCAGCGTATAAGTGTTCTGCTTGATGGTCGGCAGGTAGTTGAGCAGGTACTGTTTCGACTCGTCGGCCGGGTCGGTCTCGGTATTCAGCTTCATGTCGTCAATGGCCCCCAGCCCCAGCACGGTGAGCTCGTGCGCCTGCGAGAAACGGGTCTTTATCTTGAACTGCGCATCGGTATACCGGGGCAAAAACGGCATGTCGAGCAACGAGAAGAGCAGTTGCAGATAAGATTGCCGCACCGACACCACATAGGTAGTGCGGCTGCCGATGTGCCCCTTCGAGCCCACCGCCAGCTCCGACGCCCCCACCGTACCCTTGAAGGTATAACGGTCGGGCGTACCGTCGAGCAACTTGAAGTCGAAGACCGAGCTCAGCGCATTACCCCGGTTCACCGGGAAAGCCCCCGTATAGAAATTGACCTCGCGAATGAGGTCGGCATCGATAATCCCCACCGGTCCGCCCGAAGCCCCCTGCGTACTGAAGTGGTTGATGTTGGGAATCTCCACCCCGTCGAGATAAAACTTGTTTTCGGCCGGGCCGCCGCCCCGTATCATCAGGTCGTTGCGATAGCCACCCCCCGCCACCGTAGCCACCCCGGGGAAGGAGTTGACCACCTTCGAAATGTCGCGATTGGCCCCCGGGCTCTTCTCAATCTCCTGCACCCCGATGACCCGCCGGGCAATGGGACTCTCGACCGAACTACGAAACGGAGCCGCCACCACACTCACCTCGCCCAGTGCCACCTGCGACTCCTCCAGCCCGATGTCGAGCGTATAGTCATACGAAGTAATACGGAACTCGGGCGACACATAGGTCTTGTACCCCACCGACGACACCTGCACCCGATAAGCCCCCGGCGGCAGATTGCCGATGCGATAGCCGCCCACCGAGTCGGTCGTCGTCCCCCGCGAGGAGTTCCAGATACCCACACTCACGAAGGGTACCCCCTCACCCGTTTCGCGCGAAACCACTCGACCCTTTACCGAATAGGTCTGTGCACACCAGGCACACACCACGACACACAGACTACAACCCAACAATAGATACCGTTGCCACATACTTTTCACCCTCGATCCAAATACAGAGAGCCACAGGCTATATACAACCGGCTCTCCGATTTTGTTCAGAATAGAAAAAATCGCATGTCACGATTACGTAATACGGCATTCTTGTCCGTATTAAACAAAAGACAATACCATGAAACAGCCAGCCACTATAGCCCTATCCAACCTTTTCGAATGGAATGCAGACGAACGAAACTCCCTTTGCAAAAACAATATCACCCAAGAATATTCCATCGAGCCATTCAAAAGTGATAAAAAAGACTATATCCGTCCCCGATATAGCCCGCAAGAGATAGTCCCAACACTATCAAAAGGAAATACTTCTCCCGAAACTTGCCGGGGAAGACTTACAATCCTCTACAGATTGCCGAAGCCTCATCTTTTCATTTCGTAAGTATTGTTTTTCTATCATTTTTTACCGTAATTTGATGTCGAAAAAACAAGCAGCTCCTCGACAGTATTACTCCATGCAAATTACCAATCTACAAATAGAAGAGATTCAAGCTGGGAAAATCAAAGCCTTCGAGATTTTGTTCAAAGCCTTCTATCCCCGGGTCAAAAGTTTCGCCTTGGGCATGATCAAAAACCCATACGAAGCCGAGGAGATAGCCCAAAACGTATTTCTGAAAGTGTGGACCAACCGGGAAAAGCTGAAATCGACATACTCTCTGAGCAGCTATATCTTCACCATAGTCCACAACGAAGTATATGACTTCTTTCGTGAGAAACACTATCAACTCGGATACCAACAAAACATACGGTCAAATATTCCCAATCTGCAGTACGAAATAGACTCGGAGTACAATATCAAGGAAATCAAGGCTATCGTCAACCGTACATTGAAAGAGATGCCTCCCCAGCGCAGGACTATCTTCAAAATGAGCCGAGAACAATTTCTCAGCAACGAAGAGATTGCCCAGGCCCTGGGACTGTCGAAACGAACCGTCGAAAAACACATCGGTCTGGCATTGGCTACCATCAAGAAAAATTTAGGTGATTTTCTCTTCTGGTTGTTCCTGTTTTTCATTCAATAAACACACGCAATCAATTATTCCGAGAGTCGGTTTCCGGTATTTTTTAAGAAAAATATACCCGGCCATTACGTGTACATCTATGCTTATCCGTATTAACCATATAAAATCAAACCCATGGAAAACTCTATTCCTACCCAACAAGAACTGTCCGGCTACTTCTTCAACCGATGCACCCCCGAAGTGGGCCATAAAATAGAACAATGGTTCCTGGCTCACGGCAAAAGCCAAGAAGCCCGAGAGCTGTTATTCTCCTTATGGGAAGAGCTGGAGGAGACTACAACGATATCGCCCGAGGAAACCGAACAGGCATTTATCCGGTTCAAAGAGCAACTGCTCCTCGACAACGAACCGGAAGAGAACGAATCGGAAAGTTGGGCCAGTCGATTGCTCTTCCGGGTTCAACGTATTGCCGCCATTCTCATACTGCCGCTCATCCTCGTTTCGGGGTACCTCTTCTACCAAAGTCAGAAAGAGGCCAATATGGTATGGATAGAAAAAAGTACTCCCTACGGAGACATCAAGCGGATTACCCTCCCCGACAAGACCACCGTATGGCTAAATGCAGGTAGTACGATTATCTATCCCGAAGAATTCATAGGGAACACCCGCCAGATATTTTTCACCGGAGAGGGGCATTTCACCGTAGCCAGGAACAAAGAAAAGCCCTTTATCATCAAGTCACACGAAAGCAGTATCGAGGTACTCGGTACCCAGTTCAACCTGAAATCGTACAGCAACGACAATCGCATAGACATAACATTGCTCGACGGTTCGGTAGCTTTCTATTATCCTAGGAAAACCGACGGAGAAAACCGCTGCAACATGGTTCCCGGCGAACAGATACAATACAACCGCACGACTCACGAACTGGAAAAGAGCCGTTTTATCCTGTCGGACTACTCGTCGTGGAAAGACGGAAAATACTATTTCAAGAACGAGACCTTGGCAGATATTGCGAAACAACTCGAACGCAACTTCAACGTCAACATTGTCATCAAGAACGACTCACTCAAAAACATTCCTTATCACATGGCCTTCGTCAACAACGAGACACTCGACGATATTTTGCAAGCCATGAACCTGGACGGCTACCTGACAATCAAGCGCGATGGTAAAATCATAGAAATTTATTGACAAACAAACTAACACACTTACCATGGAAAAACACAAAAGTCCGCATTTCATCGGTATATCCAAGAAATGTAAAAAATGTATTATGCTGTTTTTATTGTGCTTTGTCTTTACAGGATATGGACAAAACATCTCGGTCAACTTCCCGAACATAACGGTTGAAAGAGCTTTGGAAATTCTTCGCAATCAAGAAGGCTACTCGTTTTCGGTCAAGACAAACGATGTGAACTTGCAGAAAAAAGTAAATGCCAATCTCCAAAATCAACCTATCGAAAAAGTATTAAGTACCATATTTCAAGGACAACCCGTATCTTTTGAAATCGACGGCAAAATGGTCCGAATCATCAAAGGATCGGATAGAGATACGAAAGCATCGCAAACCGCTACCGAGAATCGGAAAATATCGGGACGGGTAACCGACCGTCAGGGCGAACCGCTTATCGGCGTAAGCATTATCGCCAAAGGTTCCAACGAGAAAGGTACCATGACCAATATCGACGGATACTACTCGTTGAGCGTACCCGACAAATCGATTTTGCAATTCTCGTATATCGGCTACGACACGCAAGAACTGAAAGTCGGGAAAAGCGATATTCTCAACGCCACGCTGCAAGAAAAGATAAACGACCTCGACGAGGTAGTAGTCATCGGATACGGCAGTATGAAAAAGAGCGACCTGACCGGCGCTGTCTCTACCGTAAAAACCGAAGACCTGCCCATGTCGGCAAACACTTCGATTTCGCACATGCTCTCGGGTAGAGCCGCCGGTATCACTTCGGTCCAAAACAGCGCCCAACCGGGAGGCGGCGTAACTCTGCGGATACGTGGCGAAGCCTCTACCGGTGCCGGCAACGAGCCGCTGTACATTATCGACGGATTTCCCATCGGCGGCTCTCAGGTGGAACCGGCGGCCGATAACCGATATACCGACTTCGGTTCGCGTAACCCGCTGAACTCGATCAACCCCAACGACATCGAGTCTATCGAAATTCTGAAAGATGCCTCTTCGACGGCTATCTATGGAGCACGAGCTGCCAACGGTGTCATTATCATCACGACCAAGAAAGGGCGAGAAGGTAAACCGGTAGTCAATTACAGTGCCAATTACGGCGTTCAGCAAATTGCCAACAAGACCGAAATGATGAATGCCCAGGAATTTATGACCGAGGCCAACAAGTTTGCCAAAGAGCAATGGCTCTACAACAACCGCATATATCCCTATGGGAATACCGACCCTTCGACCATCACAGACCCCATTGTCTATCCCTATACCGACTCTGCCATTCGCAACGCCGGTGAGGGTACCGACTGGTACGACCTCATCACCCGCGAAGGAATGATCCATCAGCACAACCTCTCGGTATCGGGCGGAACCTCCAACCTGAGATACATGGCTTCGTTCAACTTCTTCGACCAAAACGGTGTGGTACGCAACAGCGATTTCACCCGCTATACCGGCCGTCTGAATGTAGAACACCAAATCAACAAAATCTTCAAATACGGTGTCAACGCCACACAGAGTTACATCAAATCGACCAACGTACCTCTGGGGACCGAAGATTTCGAAAACTCGGGCCTCATCAACTCGGCCATGTCGTACGACCCCACGACTCCGGTATACAACAAAGACGGGAGCTATGCCCAAAGCGAGCGCATGACAACCGTACCCAACCCCGTCTCCATGCTCGAAATCGACGACTACACTCAAACCAAACGCTTACTGGTAAATGCCTATCTCCAGGCCGAAATCATCAAAGGGCTGGTGGCCAAAGTCAATATCGGATTCGACGACCAAACCGGTGTGCGCAACTCCTATATCCCCACGACTACCCTGTATGGGAAACAAGAGGGAGGCAAAGCCAGCAAAAGTATGGCTCAACAATTCGACCGATTGCTCGAAGCCACGGTCAACTACGATTTCTCGATAGCCAAGGCTCACAAATTCAATATCCTGGCCGGCTACTCTTATCAGGACTTTACCAACGAAGGATTCTCGGCAGCCAACTCGCAATTCTTCACCGACATATTCAAATACAACTCCCTGGCCTCGGGCGAAGCAGCTCGTCCCACGGTTGCCTCCAACAAGTCGAAGACCATGTTCATCTCCTACTTCGGACGTATCAACTACAACTTGTTCGACAAATACCTGTTCACCCTCACGGCCCGTGTCGACGGTTCGAATCGTTTCGGTGCCAATAACCGATATGGTATATTCCCATCGGGGGCAGTTGCCTGGCGTATCAAGCAGGAAGATTTTCTGAAAGATGTCACCTTCCTCTCGGACCTGAAATTGCGATTGAGCTTAGGGCAAACCGGTAACAGCGAAATAGGCAACAATGCCTTTGAATACTATACGGCAGCCTGGCAACAATATGTCTTCGGCAACTCGGTAAGCACAGGTACGGCCAAGTCGCAAATAGCCAATCCCGACTTGAAATGGGAAACGACAACCGAGTTTAACCTCGGTTTGGATTTCGGCTTCTTCGACCAACGGTTGAGCGGAACTTTCGAGTTCTTCAAGAAAGAGGTAAAAGACCTTTTGGGATACCGTACCCTGAAATCGTTTATGGAGGTATCGACCGTAGCCGCCAATATCGGCAAGACGCAAAGTACCGGTATAGAAATTTCGTTGAAGAGCCGCAACTTCACCGGCGAGTTCAAATGGGATACCGAGTTTAACTTCACGCGCTATGTCGATAGGTGGAAAGAACGAAATCCCGAAGACGAACTGAGTCCCTGGCAAAAAGCCGACGACCCCATACGGGCTCATTATGGCTACCTCTCCGACGGTGTGCTGGGTATCGACGAGGCCGCCCCTGCCTCCATGCCGAACCTCCTGCCCGGCGAGTACAAGATCAAAGATGTGAACGGTTATCTGCGCGACGAGTTCGGAAATCTGATTCCCGATGCAAACGGTAACGTACAATACACCGGAGGGCCCGACGGTATTATCGACGAAGCCGACATCGTGCTGCTGGGCACCTACGACCCGGGCTTCTCGATTGGATTCGGCAATACCTTCGAATACAAGGGTTTCGACTTGAATATTTTCTTCTATGGCATGTTCGACCGTATCGTCAACAACGCCACCCGCGGAAAATTCTCGATTCCCAATATCCGCTTCATCCTGAACGGGCAAAACATGATGAAAGAGATTTCGGAACGCTGGTCGAGCGAAAACCCGCACAGCAAATACCCTTCGGGATTCGTAAGCCAATATCCTCAACCCTCGGATTACCTGTGGGAAGATGCCTGGTTTATCCGCTGCAAGAACATCACGCTGGGATACACCCTCCCCTCGAAATGGATACACAAGGTATTCTCCCGCGCACGAATCTTTGCCGACATATCCAACCCCTTTGTCATCACACCTTATTCGGGCAACGACCCCGAAACCGATTTCAAAGCCGGGTATCCCAACCAACGAACCTACTCTTTTGGTGTTGACATAACCTTTTAATACTATTTGAATCATGAAAACCAGGAATATATTTTTCTCATCGTTGCTGCTCATAGCAACTTGTTCGTGCTCACTGGAGAACGAAACTTTCGACCAACTCAGCGCCGATAACGTAATGACAACCGAAAGCGATGTAAAAGCTGCTGTCACAGGCATCTACCACGAACTGCGCGGTGGCGGTTGGGATCGCTATAACTGCGCTTGGGGATCTCTACTGACCATGCAAGTAGGATGTACTGACGAGTGCGACTGCAACTGGGTTTGGGACAAACAGCTCGACTTTCTGTGGACTGCCGAGACGACCGACCTCAGTGCATTCTACTTAGGCATGGTTCCGGCTGTCACCAAAGCAACCGCCCTGCTCGAACGCATGCGCCCCATCTCGATTTCGGCACCGGTAAAACGCCGTTACATGGCCGAAGTACGTTGCCTCCGGGCCATGTGGGCATACGACCTCTACGATTTGTACGGCACCGTTCCCCTGATTACCGACCCCGATATTGCGCTCGATCCCGAAAGGGCACAGGACTATATGCCCGAGCGACCCTCGGTCGAGTGGTATGTCAACTTCATCGATACCGAACTGAAGACCGCCGAAGAGAACCTGCAGACCGCCAGCGAACTGAGTGCCAGCGACTACGGCCGCATGACCAAAGGCATTGCCCAAATGTACATGCTGAAACTGTACATGCACGAAGCCGGTCAAGAGCGTCATTACCGCAACAACGAAGGCAAGGCCATGATGTGGTGGAGCCGGGTCGACTCGATTACCAACGTAATAATCAACGACGGCGAATACATGTTGCAGAAAGACTACATGTCGATATGGTCGCCGTCGAACCAACAAAACAAAGAGGTCATTTTCCCGATTCCCAATTTCCCGCAAGGCGGATTGGGCAACTGCTTCCTGGCTCATGCCCTGCCCGCCGATTATGTATCGCGGAACGGCATCTCTCTGACCAAATGGGGCGGATTCCTCGTACCTTGGGATTTCTACGACACCTACGACCCCAACGACAAACGCCGTAATGCCCTACTGGCAACCTACTGGAACGGCAAAAAGATGGTCGACCGCCGTACCGAATACACCGGCAAACCGGGAGCCATCCCCATGAAGTATCAAGAAAACCCCAATACGACCGGACAATGGGATGCCAGCGAATATGTAATAAACCGCTACGCCGAGGTGATTCTGGCCCGGGCCGAAGCCTTGAACGAGCTTCACGGCCCCACGCAGGAGGCCAAAGACCTGGTACACCAAATCAGGAGCCGGGCATTCGACAACTACGAAGGGAGCAAATACGAAAAAGAGATAAACGACATTACCGACAGAGATGCGTTCCGCAGCCATCTCTTGAAAGAGAGGGGTTGGGAGTTCTGCTGGGAAGGCATGCGTCGTCCCGATCTGATTCGCCATGGCGAACTCATTTCCAACGCTCACGCCCGCGGCAAACTCATGGCCGAACCCAAACACATTCTGTATGCGATACCTCAATCGGTTATCTACGAAAATCCTAATCTTAAAAACAACGAAGGTTTCTAACTATGTCACACTACAAAAACCTCACTTGGATACTGCCCGTCGCCCTCGCTCTTTTTGTCGCATGCACCGACAAAGACAACGATGGAATACAGTCGGGAGACCAAACGGTCTCTTTCGACCCCGATTTGACCTCGCTCATACGGAATCCGGCCTCGGGTTGGACTCTCTACGACGATGCCAACGACTACGTATCCAACGCCAAAACCTACTGGTCGCAACAAGATGCAGCCGCCGAAAAGTATGCCTCGATTTTTTACTGGCGCTCCCGATGGTCGGAACTCGAACCCGAAGAGGGAAAATATGCCTGGGAGCACGACGAAAATTTCAAGGCCCTCATTCAAGGGGCTCTCGACCGGGGGCTGAAACTGGCCTTCCGAGTCTATGTCGACGGGCAAGACAATATCTACAACGGTACCCCCGACTTTGTAAGAGAAGCAGGAGCTCAGGGGTATGCGGTGCATCGGTTGTGGGATCCGGCCGACGAGAACAACAACTGGACCCCCTATGCCGATGACCCTGTATTCCAGGAGAAGTTCGGTAACTTTATCCGGGCCTTTGCCCAGGAGTTCGACGACCCCGCACGAGTAGACTTCATCGACGCCTACAACCTGGGCTGGTGGGGCGAAGGCCATCATGTGCAATATCTCAACAACAGCAACAAGTACAGCGTGTATCAATGGATTACCGACCTGTATGCCGAGAATTTCAAGAACGTACTGCTCGTGGTCAACTTCGGTACCGAAATAGGCTTTGCCTATGAAAAACAACTGGCTATCGACAAGCACGACTTCCTGACCCGCCGCGACGGAATCGGCAGCTACTGGTTCCAAGATACCGAGGTCGAAATCATCAATTCGCTATTCCCGCAAAAAGCCTTCATCGCCGAAGGTTGTTACTGGGGAGGCAATTCAAACAGCTATCAGCCTTGGAGCACCGACCCTCTGTACGCCGACAAATTCAAGTCTTGGGCCGATTTTTATGCTCAGGCCTACAAAGACGCTATCCGCGGCCATGCCAATACCCTCGATTTGCGAGAAGCCACCGAAACCCGCGGATGGGTAACTCATGCCAAGGAGTTGGTAAAAGATTTTATCAGCTACGGCGGCTATCGCCTCACTCCGATACAGATAGAGTTTCAGCCGTCGGTCCAGAGCGGACAATCGCTGACGATAAAGCATACCTGGCGAAACAGTGGTGTGGGAGTATGTCCCAACAACAACCGTCGCTGGAACTATAAGTACAAAGTCTCGTTTGCCCTGCTCAATCCCGAGAGCCAGGAAATCGAACAGATGATTACCGACGACAATGCCGAGCCTTCGGCCTGGATCAAGGGAAAGGACAAGACCTACAGGACAAGCGAAACCGTGTCCCTGCCCGCCGGCGAATACATTTTGGCCGTGGCCATCACCGACGACACTCAAGAGAAAAAACCGGGTCTCAACCTGGCCGTAAAAAACGGTTCGTTCACAAACGGCTGGTTGAAGATAGGTACCTTACATGTAACCAAATAATTCATCAACCCTAAAAACATAACACAATGAAAAAGACACTTTTTTATCTGGCATCCATCCTGCTCGTAGCAGGCACCTCTTGCTCGGAAAAGGACGACGAAGGCGGAGGTAAAAATCAAGAAAGCAACATCGTGCTTTATGCACCCGACGACTTGGAAGAGTTTGACCTCCTGTATGAGAACCCTACCAAGAAACTCGACTTCGAATGGGAAGGTGACCAAGCCGGTGCTTCGTATTCGCTCATTTTCAGCCTCGACGAAGAGATGAACGAACTCAAACGCATCGAAGTGGGAACCGAAATGGAATATACCCTCACCCATCAGGATCTTGACGACCTGCTGGCCGAACTGGGTGTAGGTGAATATAAACGGGGCGAATTGTATTGGGCGATCGAAAGCAACAACAACGGCGCCTTGTCGCGCAGCGAAGTGCGTAGCATGAAACTCTTCCGCTTCTACAAACCGTTTATCGACCCACGTGACAACCAGGAATACCGGGTTTGCCGCGTTTACGATCCCCTCACCGAAGACTATGCCGTATGGTTGGCCGACAACCTGCGGGCTACCACCTACTCCGATGGTACCCCCCTCACCGAGAACGACGTGAAGTTCTACACTCCGCAAGAAGGTGAAGACGAATCGTGGACCAGAATCTTCGGCGGATACTACACGTGGACAGCTACCATGCGCGGGACTCGTGGTGCCGAAGAGGGCGAAAAGATTCAAGGTCTGGCTCCCAAAGGTTGGCACATCCCGACCAAAGCCGAATGGGATTTCCTCATCAACGCTTGTGGCGACCCCACCATGCCGGGAACCATACTCAAAGAGAAAAACTATTGGGATCCCAATGCCGGCGATGTTGGACTCAATTCCATCGGATTCAATCTGGCCGGGACCGGCTACATCTGGAGCATTCCCGAGAACGATATTATCGAGGCTTTCGCCACATCTTACTACTGGACAGCTACTGCCCCCAAAGAGGGTGATGTTTATCCGTGGAATCCCGATCCCGCCAACTTCCCCAATCAAGGCGTGACCTACGGCTTCACAAGCAACGACTCGGGGGCAGCCCTCTACCCCTACGACCGTACTCGTGGATACTGCGTACGCTGTGTCCTCGACTAAACTTTTTATCCCTGTTATTGCCGGGGTCTCCGGCAATAACAGGCACTCTTTACCATTAACCTCGAAAACAATATCATGAACATCAAAACTTTGGCTATCACATGCCTATTTATACCTCTACTGGGTACGGGCTGTACCGACACCCCACAGACCAAACAGCCCGAGACCTCGCCCATACTGGCCGAACGGCCGCCGATGGGATGGAACAGTTGGATCTGTTTCGGGACCTCGGTCACCGAAAATGAGGTCAAAGCCAACGCCGACTTCATGGCCGAACACTTGAAGCCACTCGGCTGGGAATATATCGTAATTGATGCCGGTTGGTATGCCCCCGGCATGCTGACTCTGGAAGATTACGAATCGAAGGCTCCACACCAGCTTATCGATTCATTCGGACGGCTCATCGTCGATCCCGAGAAATTCCCCTCATCCCGAAACGGCGAAGGGTTGAAACCCATAGCCGACTATCTGCACGGCAAAGGGCTGAAACTGGGTATCCACATCATGCGGGGTATCCCCATTCAGGCAGTCGAGGCCAACACGCCCATCAAAGGGACTTCGTACAAGGCCCGCGACATCGCCAACATCGACTCGCAGTGCAAATGGTATTTCGGTTTCTACGGGATAGACATGAGCAAACCCGGAGCTCAGGAGTATTACAACTCGATTTTCGAACTCTATGAATCGTGGGGCATCGATTATGTCAAAGCCGACGATCTGCTGTCGCCCGTCTATGCTTGCGACGAAATAGATGCCATTGCCCAAGCTGCCCGAAAGGTAAAACGCCCGATTGTCCTGAGTCTCTCTCCCGGTCCGGCTCCTGTCGAAAACGTAAGGCATCTGCAAAGCGTGGCACAACTCTGGCGCATATCCGAGGATTTCTGGGACAACTGGGAAGCATTGAAAGCCCAATTCCCCCTCTGCCGCAAGTGGCAAAAGTATATTGTCAAAGGTCACTGGCCCGATGCCGACATGCTCCCTGTCGGTCCGATGGCCCAACGAGCCATGCGAGGTGCTCCACGCATGAGCCACTTCACACCCGACGAGCAATACACCATGTTTACCTTGTGGGCCATGTTCCGCTCTCCTCTGATGGTGGGATGCAACCTGCCCGAAATCGACGACTTCACGCTGAGCCTTATCACCAACCAGGAAGTAATCGACATCAACCAACGCTCAAAGGGGAACCGTGAATTGTTCGAGACTGACGGGATAATCGCCTGGTATGCTCAAAGCGAAGATGAAACGGCCCATTACATAGCGGTATTCAACACAACCGATACGGCGATAGAAGACTACACTTTCCCGCTACAGGCCATCAACTACATAGGCGACGGACACATCACCGACCTGTGGAAAAACATACCGGTAGAGATACATAACAATGCCGTTACGTTCAATATCCCGGCTCATGGCGTAAAACTTATGAAACTGACCAAATAGAATATTTATGAAATCATCACATTTACTGTATATTATCCTCCTGATTACCCTTCTATCGACCGCCTGCAAAGACAAAGAACCGGAAACACCGGGCAACTCGGGCGACGATATACCGGCAATCGCAACCAATACGTGGCTGTTCAACAGCCTCGACAACATGGAAAACTACACCACCACAACCCCCGAAAACCGATACGACATGGATGTGGTGCGCAACGAATACGAGAGTGTACAGCTCGTCATACAAACCGACTCCAAAAAGAGCCTGACCATAGAGCGTAGCGGCGATGCCGATGCTATCGAATTTCAGTGCCGCAAAGTTGCCTCCTTCAACGGGAAATACGATGTGCTGGTCCCCTGCGACAACGAGATAGAACCCGAAGGTAAAATCGTGCGGGCCTGGCTTACGTTCAAGATAAAGCCCAATGCCGAGACCAAACGATACAAAGAGGTCATTCGTTTCAAAGAGGGCAGCCAGGAGTATGCCGTGGCCATATCGCTCAATGTAGTCGATGCTTCGCTGCCCGAGACCCCCTCTATCGCTTCGGTATTTGGCATTAACCCCCAGAACTTTATTTTCTCGGGGTTGTCTGAAGAGGGAAAAATCGAGAAGAGAAAAGAGGCTTCGGACCTGTTGCTCGAATATCGAATTTCGCCCTACTTCTCCACCTGGCTGAGCGGTACGATGAAGACCGAGTGCTTCTCATCGCCCTACGACTGGAACGACGACCGTACGTGGAGCTACCTGGCCGACAAACGGTTCAACCGCATTGCTCTCCCCTCTCATGGCCTTTCGGACGAAGAATTACAAGCCATGCTAAACAAGGCTCGCGAAAACGGGCTCCTCGAAAAAGCCTACTTCTATCTATGGGACGAGCCGACCAAAACAGCCGAGTATGAAGAGATCAGGAGCATGGCCGACCGCATTCACCAATATGCCCCCGAAGCCAAAGTGCTCACCACCTTCTATTGCGGCCCGACCGATGGAGAGTATAAAGACGATTTGTTGGCCACGTTCGATCTGCTGAACGGAGCCACCTCGCTCTTCTGCACCAGTGTATGGGCCTTGCAGGGCAGCGAAACCTGGGCCGACCGGTGCAAAGACAAACTACGCCCGGACCAGGAGTGGTGGAGCTATGTGTGCATGTCAATCACCCCCGGTCTTGCGTCCAACTCCACCGCCATTGAAAACCGGGCCACCATGTGGCGTTGCTACAAGGAACAAACTTCGGGATTCCTGTACTGGGTTGTCAACGGTTTTGCCAGTGTCTATCCGCTACGGCCTCGTTCCGATTTGCCAGAAGGAGACGGCGTACTCATCTACCCGGGCGAATCGTTCGACTCGGACAAGCTATGCACCTCGATCAGGCTGGAACGGTGGCGCGACGGTGCCGAAGAGTACGACATGCTGATGATGTACGAGAAGAAAGTGGGACGCGAAGCCACACTCTCGCTTTTGAACAACGTATACAAAGGTCCGACCAACTACACCAGTCAAAGCAAATATGCTTTGGCCCTGCGAAAAAATTTAATTGAAGGCATCTCCGAATAAAACAAGACACTACTATGCAATCTACCTTTCTCAAACACCTGCTTCTGACAGGCGGTATCCTCTTATTGGGGTCATGTCAGCAATCAATCGAATGCTATCTGGTACCTTCGGTCGACAAAGCATCCGACTTTCACGAACTCCAGCCCCACAATTCAGCCGCTCTCATGCTTGCCCGAAACGAAGCCGAACACATTCAACTCGTTTTCAAGGGCCAAATCGGTGAGACTTATACCATACACCGGACAACCAAAGACAACGGTATTCAATACTCATGCCGACAGATTACTCCCGTATACGGATTCGACGATGCGCTGGTACCGGTCGAAGATGACAAAATACTACTGACCGATACCATTGCCAAACTGTGGATTACCTACCGCACGACCGATAAAACGGTACCCGGGAAATACAATGAGCAACTGATTATTGCCGGGAATGGAAAACAACAGAAAATAAAGCTCGACCTGCATGTATACGATGTCACTCTGCCCACTACCCCATCGATCCCGGCTACATTCGGTATTATCGAGAAAAACCTCATCGACTCGACATCCGAAGAACAGACTTTAAAAAACAAGCTGGAATGGGCTGAACTGTGTCTGGACTACCGCATGAATCCCTATTTCTCGACCTGGTTGGCCAACAGCATGCGACACGAGGCTTCGTCGTCGCCCTGGAAATGGGACGATTCCCGCACTCTGGCATTTCTTGCCGATCCCCGTTTTAACCGTTTTGCCATTCCCTATCACTCGCTCTCGCACGACGAACTGGACGGCATGCTGCAATCGCTCGAAAAGCACCACTTGCTCGACCGGGCATATTTCTACCTGTGGGACGAACCGGCATACATGAACGAATACCGACTCATCGGCCAATATGCCCGGGAGATACACTCGCTCAAGCCTGAAGCCAAAGTGCTCACCACCTTCTATTGCGGCCCGAAAGACGGGCCCTATAAAGATAAACTTTTTTCGGTCTTCGACTTGTGGCAAGGCGACACCCAGATATTTGCCATGAGTGCCTGGGCATTGCAAGGGAACGAAGCCAATGCCGATACGTGCCGCTCTCTGCTCAAGGAAAACGAAGAGTGGTGGACCTATGTGTGCATGGGGCCTGGCGAAAACCAGCCCAACCTGCTGCTCTCGATGACGGGATACCAACACCGGGCCGTGCTGTGGCGCAGTTGGAAAGAGCGTACGACCGGATTTCTCTACTGGGCAGTCAATGCCTATGCCGAAACCGATACCCTAGCCTTCCGCAAAGACCTACCCGAGGGCGACGGCATTCTCATCTATCCCGGCCGGTATTTCCATTGCGAGCATCCTGTCGTATCGATTCGCATGGAGCGTTGGAGAGACAGTATGGAGGATTACGAATATCTGGCTCTTCTCGAGAAGAAAATCGGACGCGCCAAAAGCGAAACGCTCGTTCAGTCCATCTACAGCAATCCGAATGAATTCACGCAAAACAGCCACGAGATAGAAAAATTCCGAGAATCCGTATTGGAAATTCTCTGCCAATAACTTGTCTAATATTAAATTTTACATCTATGAAAACAAACACATTATCAAAAGTTGCGACACTTGCGACAGCCTGTATCCTTACCATTCTGTCTGCTCATGCCGACATCGGATCTATTTCGTTAAAGACTTCGGCAGCCGGCCTCAATGCGCTGGAGACCACTATCGGATCCAATCAAATAACCATAGAAACCTGGCTTTATATCGACGACAATACGGGGTTCTTTGCCAGTAACATGCACAACGACAAAGGTTTTGTATTGGGATTTGACGGATGGTTCAAATTCCAGCTCGACGGCGAGTCGCTATGGATCGACCCTACTTCGTGGAAAGGGAATTGGGCCCATATAGCCTGCGTGGCCGACGGCAGTCAAATCATTGTTTATGTCAACGGCGAGGTTGTCGGCTCACAAAGCAATATCGCCGGTTACGACACAGCCGCCGACGGCTATCCGCTATACTTGGGTCGTGCCCCTTGGGGAAATCCCTGCATCTGCAAGATGGCCGATTTCAGACTGTGGAGCGTAGCCCGCACACCAGATGAAATCAAAGACAACTATCAAAAACAGATAGACCCTTCGACCGAAGGACTAATTAAAAACTTCAATTTTGCCGAAGGCAGTGGAGACCATACGGTCAACCTGGCCGACCCCGAAGGCAACCAGGCCTGGTGCATGGGAACCATAGATACCGATTACAGTTGGGAAACGGTTGCCGCAACTCCTGCCAACTTACGGATAGAAAATAAAGCCGACCACTCGTTCGACCTCTTATGGGACGGGACCGAAGGTAATACCTGGAGTGTAGAATTGCTCGACGGCGACCAGACCGTCGAGAGCCGTACAAACCTCACTGAGCCGAGAGCCAGTTTTACGAACCTCGACCAAAAGGTCTATACCGCACGTGTAAAAGCTCACTCCTTCATGGAGACCGACTTTTCCGAACCTCTCGCTGTAGACCTGTCGCCTGTATCTTCAATCGAGCAAATCGCTTCGTCGGTTTCCATCATCCGGCAAAGTAAATCTCTTCATATCACGGGCATACCGAACGGTACTCGAGTAGCTCTCTACTCCAGCCAAGGCATTCTGTGCGTCCAGACTACTGCCGGCGACCAATCGGCTGTTATCGAAACAAGCGGCTTCGCCCACGGCATATACATCGTACAAATAGAAGGAGTGAACAAATCTTATAAAGTAGCTCTCTAAATCAACTCTTTTCATAGAAAAGGCGGGAACATCGATCTGTTGTTTCCGCCTTTGTTACAAAAAAACTACCAGTCGATAGGGGCGATACCCTGGCTCTGCAAATAGGCATTGGCACGACCGAAGTGCCTACAACCGAAAAAGCCATGGTCGGCCGAACGGGGTGAAGGGTGTGCCGCCTCGAGCACCAGGTGCTTGCTAGTATCGATAAGCGAAGCCTTGGCCCGAGCATAGCTGCCCCACAGCATAAAGACCAGATGCTCCCGTTCGTCGCTCAATTTGCGGATTACGGCATCGGTAAAAGTCTCCCACCCCCGGTTTCGGTGCGAACCGGTTTCGTGTGCCCGCACCGTGAGTACCGAGTTCATCGGGAATACGCCCTGCCGTACCCAGCGGTCCAGATTGCCCGATACCGGCATGGGGTTGCCTATGTCGCTCTCGATTTCCCGGAAGATATTGCAGAGCGAACCGGGAATCGCCACACCTTCGGGAACCGAAAAACAAACTCCGTAATATTGCCCGGGATTGGGATAGGGATCTTGCCCCAGAATAACGACTTTCACGGACTCGAAAGGGCAGGCATTGAATACCTGAAAAATCTGATGCCCCGGCGGCAATACCTGCACCCGAGCATACTCGCTCCGCACAAAGGCGACCAACTGCTCGAAATAGGGTTTGTCAAATTCTTCTTGCAATCGACGTCGCCAACTCTCCTCTATCTTTACTTTCATGGCTTCAACTATGTAACAGCAAAGATAACAAATCGGGGAGAAAACAGAAACCGAACTTCTGTCCTATTCTGGTACAGGCAAAAAATTTGTTCCTTACCCGAGAATAACAGCCCAACCGTTTCATGTCACAATCTTTCTGTGTATTTTTGGATTTTCAACCGGGAAGGCCGGCATGTTCCGACCCTCCGCCGAGTATTCTGGCTCTCCCGTTCATTTGTCACGACCATGAAACACCATGTAAAACGCCCTGCACTTCTGCTGCTTTGTGCCGCCGCACTCTTCTCGATTCTACCCTCCTGGAGTAACGAAAGCTACCAACCGCTGTTCTCTACGGCCGGGTTCTTTGCGCTGCCCGAAACGGGACGCGAGGTCTACAGCATGAACCCGGCCTGGCGATTTTACAAAGGGCCGGTCGAAGGTGCCGAACGCAACGACTTCGACGACCGCTCCTGGCGACTGGTCTCGCTCCCCGATGGAATGAATATCTGCCTACCGAGGCCAGCGGCTGCATCAACTATCAGGGCGAGGTGTGGTATCGCAAGCACTTTACTCCCGACGAGGCCTGGAGAGGGAGACGGCAGTTTCTCCACTTCGAGGCTATCATGGGCAAATCGAAAGTGTGGCTCAACGGCGTGCTGCTGCAAAGTCACTACGGCGGATACCTGCCGGTCATCGTCGATATTACACCTTATCTGAAATATGGTCAAGACAACGTGATTGCCGTGTGGGCCGACAATAGCGACGCCCCCGCCTATCCTCCCGGCAAAGAGCAGGCGATGCTCGACTTTGCCTACTTCGGCGGCATCTACCGCGATTGCTGGCTCGTCGTGCACAACCCCGTATTCATCACCGACCCCAACTACGAAGACGAGAAGGCTTCGGGCGGACTGTTTGTCTCGTACGATCGGGTATCGGAGCAATCGGCCGTGGTCCATATCGATACGCACATACGCAACGCGTCGAACCGGATATTCCGCGGGAGGGTCGTATGGCAGCTGTATGACCGCGACGGCAAACTCATCTTCGACCTCGAGAAAACGCTGTCGTTGGCCGCAGGAAAAGCCCACCGGGTATCGGGCCAAAGTCAAGTTCTGCAGCCCCGCCTGTGGTCGCCCGACTCGCCCCACCTCTACAAACTGCACGTGTATGTACAGGATACCAACGGCAAGACTGTCGACGGCTACTATCGCCGCATAGGTATCCGCAGTATCGAGTTCAAGGGAGAGGATGGCTTCTGGCTGAACGGCAAGCCCTACCCCGAACCCTTAATCGGCGCCAACCGCCACCAGGATTTTGCCGTCATCGGCAACGCCCTCTCCAACAGCCTGCACTGGCGCGACGCCAAAAAGCTGCGCGATGCCGGCCTGCGGGTCATCCGCAACGCCCACTATCCGCAAGACCCCCGCCTTTATGGATGCCTGCGACGAGCTGGGTCTCTTCGTGATTGTCAACACACCGGGATGGCAATTCTGGAATCAGGAGCCGGTCTTCGCACAACGCGTGTACAGCGACATCCGCAACATGGTGCGGCGTGACCGCAACCACCCGTCGGTATGGCTGTGGGAACCTATCCTCAACGAAACCTGGTACCCCGACGACTTTGCCCTGAATGTCGTGAACATCCTGCACGAAGAGTATCCCTATCCCTACTGTTATGCCGGATGCGACGTGACGGCTCTCGGCCATCAATATTTCCCCGTACACTTCACTCACCCGCTGAACGGCAAGGGCGGGGCCTTCAACACCGATACGCTGGACCCCAAAATCAGCTATTTCACACGCGAATGGGGCGACAACGTCGACGACTGGAATTCGCACAACTCGCCCAGCCGGGTCAACCGGGCCTGGGGCGAGGCTCCCATGCTCAAACAGGCTCAAGGCTATGCCAAAACCGACTATCAGTATACCTGCTACGACGTGCTCTACCGCAATCCCCGACAACATGTGGGGGGCTGCCTGTGGCACTCGTTCGACCACCAGCGGGGCTACCATCCCGACCCCTTCTACGGGGGCATCATGGATGCCTTCAGACAACCCAAACTGTCGTACTACATGTTCTGTGCCCAGCGCCCGGCCAAAATCAACCCCGACCTGCCGGCCGAGACGGGTCCCATGGTCTATATTGCCAATGCCATGACACCCTTCTCGCCCGAAGATGTAACGGTCTACAGCAACTGCGACGAGGTGCGGCTCACCTATGGCGGCAACGGCAAGACCCGGATTTACCACAAACCCCAGAATCACGAGGGGATGCCCTCGCCCGTGATTACATTCAAAGGGGCATTCGACGTGATGCAGGACAAGGAGCTGGCGCGAAACGGAAAACATGCCGACTCGTATCTGCTGGCCGAAGGAGTGATGGACGGCAAAGTGGTAGCCACCCACAAGGTAATGCCAAGCCGCCGCCCCTCACGTCTGCTGCTCTGGGCCGATGACGAACGGGTAGAGCTGACGGCCGACGGCTCGGACCTGCTGACCGTGGTAGCCGCCGTAGCCGATGACAACGGCAACATCAAGCGGTTGAACAACTACGAGATAAAATTCGAAATCGAGGGCCCCGGCGAACTGGTAGCCAACGAAGAGACCTTCACCAATCCCCGACCGGTCTTGTGGGGTACGGCTCCCGTACTGGTAAGAGCTACGACGACGCCGGGCGAAATCAAAGTGCGGGCTTCGGTCGTGTGGTCGGGCAAACATACCCCCGTATCGGCTGAACTGACCCTTGTCTCCCACCGCCCCGCTCTCCCGATAATTGCCGACAGCGAGGAGCTGAAACAGCTACAAAACCAGTCGGGCGATACCCGTCAGGCCCGACAATCAACCCCGACCGACTGCGAAAGGCGCATCGAAGAGTTGCAACAAGAGCTCAACCGACTGAAACTGAAAGAGGTGGAACAACAGCAAAGCGACTTTGAATAGCCATCGCCCTGCATAGACAAGTCTCTCCATGGCACAAAAAAAACCGCGCGGCACATCTCGACGACGTATCGCGCGGTTCGTTTATCATATCCTATGTGTATTATTCAAACATGTGGCGCAACTTGCTGAATATACGCTGCTTGGTCGTGAGCGTAGGTTGCATGTTGGACGAGTTTTTCATCTCTTCGAATTGTTTCTTCTCGGCCGCATTCAGGTTCTCAGGGATGTAGACCGATACGTTCACTATCAAATCGCCCACGCCGTAACGGTTGACCGAGGGCAGACCTTTGCCCCGCAAGCGGAATATCTTGCCCGGTTGCGTACCCGGCTCTACCTTGATACGGGCTTTGCCGTCGAGCGTAGGTACATCGACCGAACCACCCAGCACAGCCGTAGGCAGGTCGAGCAGCAGGTTGTATATCAGGTCGTTCTCGTCACGAACCAAATCGGGGTGCGGCTCCTCTTCAATGAGGATAAGCAGGTCGCCGTTCACACCGCCATGACGGGCAGCGTTACCCTTGCCGGCCATCGAGAGCTGCATGCCTTCGGAAACACCGGCGGGGATGTTGAGGGTGATGACCTCCTCCTCGCGCACGATGCCTTCGCCGGCACAGTGGGGGCACTTCTTGGTGATGATGCGTCCCTCGCCACCGCAATCGGGACAGGTCGTCGTCGACTGCATGGCCCCGAGGAATGTCTGCTGAACCCGAGTCACTACACCCGAACCGTTACATTTCGTACACGTGGTGTAGGCGGTTCCGTTCTCGGCACCCGTTCCCTTACAGTAGGTACAGCTTACATATTTGGGCACCTTGATTTTCTTCTCGACACCGGTGGCAATCTCCTTGAGGGTGAGTTTTACCTTCACACGCAGGTCCGACCCTTTGTTCACATGCCGACGGCCGCCACGTGAACTGCTGCCGCCGCCAAAGCCTTCGAATCCGCCGAAACCTCCGCCGAATATATCGCCGAAGTGCGAGAATATATCCTCCATGGACATACCGCCGCCACTGAATCCACCACCGGCAGCACCGCCCACACCCTGATGCCCGAACTGGTCGTAACGAGCCCGCTTGTCGGGATCGCTCAACACCTCGTAGGCTTCGGCGGCCTCCTTGAATTTCTCTTCGGCCTCCTTGTTACCGGGGTTCTTGTCGGGGTGATATTGAATAGCTTTCTTACGATATGCCTTCTTTATCTCTTCGGGCGTCGCACTTTTGGCGACTCCCAGCACTTCATAATAATCTCTTTTTTCCATTGCTCTCTATCCCTCCAAATCGTTATTCACCCACTACTACCTTGGCAAAACGAATTACCTTGTCGTTAAGCGTATAGCCTTTCTGCACGGTATCGATTACCTTGCCTTTCTGGGCAGGGTCGGGAGCCGGGAATGTAGTCACGGCCTCGTGATACTCGGTATCGAAATCGGCACCTTGAGTGGGAATCTCTTTCACGCCGTTTTGTTCGAGATAGGTTTTGAATTTGTTGTATATCAAATTCATACCCTCTTTCACGGCTTCCAGATCGTTACTGTTTTCCACAGCGGCCAATCCACGTTCGAAGTCGTCGATTACGGGCAGGATAGCCTTCATGCAGTTCTCGCCGCCATTCTTAATCAAATCGGCTTTCTCGCGCAAGGTCCGTTTACGGAAATTATCAAACTCGGCCATCAACAGCAGATAATCTTTCTGCATCTTTTCGATGGTCGCTTTCAACGTGTCCAGCTCGGCTGACAATTTGGCAGCCTCATCTACCTCGCCCTCTTCGGCAGCGGCTTCGGTTTCGCCCTTCTCCGCATCCTGGGGCTGTTGCTCACAAGCCTCCTCTTTGTTCTTTTCAGGAACCTCGTCCTCAATTACTTGCGATTTTTCGCGGTCTTTCTCTTCAGCCATATTTTTAGTTTTTCTTTTTTTACGATTCATATTCTGCCTCCTCGAAGAATTATCTTCAACAAGCATTTATATAGTATCAAAAACACTGCCAAACCGATAGCGACTGTATTTTTGTCACGCCCGGCCTACCCGACTGTCAGCCTCACGCTCGTGCCCGATAAAACACCAAGGGGCAGCCCCACCGGGCCGCCCCTCGTATATCTGCGACAGCGTGTCGTCGGCCTATTTCCGGGTCGGTACGATTTCGAATATCTCGGCATCGCCCGTGAGCTGTATGGACGAAACACCGGGCTGCAAAGCAACCTTGCAGAAGGGTTCGGTTGCCGTCACCTCGGCCAGTGTAGAACCGTCGGCGGCCAACTGCTTCACCGTTACGGCCAGCGGCTTGCCATCCTTCCGGCTGTTCATCAACAGAGCATAAGCCTCCACACCGGGTTTCACCCCGAAGGTGATGGTACCCTCGTTGCGATAACTCGTGCCCAGCTGGCCGTCGAACAGGTAGAGAGCCTGCTGCATGTCGTCGGCCTTCAGGTCAAAGCCCAACCGCTCGAGACGAGGCGGATTCACCTCGAACGAACGTATCGAGGCATAGTTGGTGCGGGCCGACTCGAGCCGTTTCAAACGAATGTATCGGGCCTGTACCGGCTCGCCCTGCCAGTCGATGACATACTGCTGCTTCAACTCGCCGGTAAGGGGCGTCCACGTCTTTCCGTCGGCCGAATATTCTACCACGGCGTGGTCGAAGTAGTCGACATCGTCGACCGAGTTGCGTCCCTGACGAATAGAAACCTCGGTCACCGGCTCAACCTTGCCCAAGTCGAGGCCCATCCAGTCGCCGGCCTTCTGAGCGATACCCGACGTGTAATAGGTTGCCGTGTCGTGGTCCAGCATCAGTTTCGCCTGCGGAGTCTTGATTGTGCTGAAGGTACCGATGCCCTTGTAATAGATGGGCGTCTCGCCCCACACGCGGGCCAGGAAACCGTGAGCCATATCGTCCATGGCATTTTCGTAGAAGGGTTGCAGTTTCATGGTTCCGCTCTTGTGAGCCTCGTAGGCGGCGCGGTCGTCGCGGCTCATGAGGTTTTGCACATAGAGGTTCCAGAAGGCGGCATGGTCGCCATCCGTGCGATAGAGGCGGGCCAGCTCGATGGTCCGTTTACCGCGCGCACCCAGCTTTTCAAACTCGACGAGCCAGGGGGTCAACTCTTTGACCAGGCCCCGGTTGGCACAGTTGCGCTCTATGGTAGCGGGGGCTTTCTCTACCCGGTCGAACTCCTGCCAGAGGGCATCGGCCGCAGCGTCGTCCCAATCGGCCAGGCGGAAGGTACGGGTCTCCCACGACTCGTCGCGGCGATAGCCGTTCTCGGTATCGCACGAGTGAATGGCAAAAGTACGGTATGCCTCGCGAGCCTCGGGCATCAGTTCGCCCAAACCCCGCTCCCAGTTGTCGATGGGGTTGTAGTCGGCCACGTTCCAGGTATAATCGGCCACGCCGTAAAGGGCCAGCTTCGAAGCCTCGCCATGCTCCATGGGGTTGCTGGCGATACCGCAGAGGTCGTTGGAGGTCAGGGTGGTATCGAGCCCGTAAACCGGGCCTTGCAGAATGACGTGACGCACATAGTCGTTCACGGGATAGTTCCACCAAAAGTAAGCCGGCCGTTTGATGCGGCTGTTGACCCACTCCATCGTCTCGGGCGTGAGGTCGCTGCACACCACGTCGCCGGTCCAGAATACCTCGACCGAGGGGTCGAGCGTGTTGCCATAAATGGCCAGAGGTCCCTGCGGTGTGGGGTTGGCCCACAGCTTGGAGTAGTCGGTAGGACAAACCGTGAGGTAAGCCACGTCGCCCTTGGCCTTGACAAAGTCGGCCGTCAGGCGGTTGAGCAGTTCGGTCTGTTTCACGGGGTTGGTACCCTCGCCCGATATGTCGTCGAAGAAGAGGGCAAAGGCACGCACGCCCAGGTCGTACATCCAGTTAAACTTATTCACCAGATTCTGATAATCCTCTTCGTTCCATTTAATATCCTGCCCCGGGTGAATGGCCCACACGAAATCGACCCGGTTGCGGCGGCAGGCCTCGATGAGCTCCTTAATCTGCTCGGCCTCCTTCTCGGGATAGGGCAACCGCCAGTTGGGGCAGCTGTGATAGGGGTCGTCTTTGGGACCGTAGAGGTAGCTGTTCATCTTGAACTTGCCGTAGAAGTCGATGAGCGACATACGCACCTCGTGCAACCAGGGAGTGCCGTAGAAGCCCTCGACCACACCACGATATTTCAAATCGGGGTAATCGTTAACCTCGACATAGGGCAAACGGCCGTCGGCTGCCGCCGGACTCTCGAGCAACTGCCGCAACGTCTGCAAGCCGTAGAAGGCACCCCGTTCGTCGTAACCCACAATATCGATACCCTTCTGATTCACACACAGCCAGTAGGCTCCCGATATGGCTTTCACACCTTTGCGTTCGGCCTGTTTCTCGCCATAGTCGACGATGAGTTTCACCCCCTTCTTGTTCTGGGTCAGGAACGGCACATCGGCCGAGAAACGGCCCTGACGGTCCTTGAGGTTCACCCCCTTCGACAAATCCAGCACATGCGCCCGGTCGAGGGTCATCTGCTGCGGCGTAGGGTTCACCACAATACCGCCGTGATCGAGCTTCTTGCCCGGAACGGCCAACACATCTTGCGACTCGGAACGCTGACTCGACAAATCGAATTCGGCCTCCTGAGCCCACACACTACCGCAGGCCAACATCGCGACAGCCCATGCGGTCAATACTTTGCTACACTTCATCATATTTTTTGGTTTCTGTTGTTTTCCATTGGTCAAGACGGCACCAGCACGAGACCGCTCCCCTCTTCCGGGTTCAAAAATAGCAATTATTTGCCTTTCTTCAAAAATTTCCGACTCAACCAACGACGCACCGGTTCGTCATAGAGTTTCAGGCAAAGGTAGGCCACCGCCACATTCCACACATACACGCACAGGGCCACCTGCCAAGTTTCGCCAAAGGTGAAGTAACCCTTCTCGATAAGCCAGGCATAAAACAGATACATGAAGGCGTAGTGGGTAATATAGAGCGGATAGGAGATGTCGCCCAGAAACTTGCACACCCGGGTCGAAAAGGCATCGGTAGTAGCCCCCGAAGCCCCCAGAACAATCAATACCGGGAATACGGCGACGATGCAAACGGTCTCGAACAGTCCGTTCAGGCTGAAGCTTTCGGTCCCGGGCAGATAGGGCACATGAAACAGCACCAGCAAGACGAGTGAGCAAATCCAAAAGGCACCCCGCACCCGCACCGGTTTGAAGCGACGCGAGAGCAGCAGCCCCATCGAGAAGGGGAAGAGCATGCGCAACAGACCGCCCACGAAGTTGACCGTGTCGAGCGTCCACCCTACCCCGATGTTGCCGTAACCCGACACGTCGAAGGTGGCAAAGCCGGCCAACGCCAGCCCCAGCACCACCACGACGCCGGTCAGGACCCGGGTCGAGAGCCGGTGAAGCACCAGCGCATAGAGCAGGTTACCGATATATTCGAAGAAGAGCGACCAGCTGGGGCCGTTCAACGGGAACATCTCGCCATTGCCCCGCACCTCGTAACCGGCACCGGGGACGGCCGGGATGAAAAACATGGCGCACAGCAGGGCCAGCATCACCATCGAGGTGGCCACATGGGTACCGTCCCACTGCACCCGCCCCTGCAGGCAAAAGGTGATGGTTCCCAGCACCGCCCCCATCACCACCATGGGGTGCAGGCGGATAAGCCGGCGTTTGAAAAAGTTTTTCAGCGTCAGGCTCCGGCCCCAACGGTCGTCGTAGGCATACCCGATGACGAATCCCGACAGGATAAAAAAGAAGTCGACAGCCAGGTATCCGTGATTGATACCTTCGATAAGGGTTCCCCCGGCAAAGGCATAGCCTTCGAACACGTGGTACCACACGACCAGGAGGGCCGCCACGCCCCGCAACCCGTCGAGCAGTTCGTAATGGGGTTTGGTATCGGAGAAGGCGGCAGAAGAGATGTTTTGCATGATGATGAATTTTTCTACTGGATGAATTTCTGTTTTTCGTAGCAGCGTGCTACGACTGCAAAATTACAGCAGTTGCCGCACTTGAAATTTGACCTACATCAAAAACGGCCGGGACTCCCCCACTATTTTTTGGCCCGGCGCAACCGGCTGAGTGTCGAGAGCGTGATGCCCAGATACGAGGCGATGTAACCCAGTTGGGCCCGTTGGCACACCTGCGGAAACTGTTGCTGAAACGCCTCGTACCGCTCGCGGGCCGAGAGGGTGAGTCGCTCCTTGTGCGAACGGTGCAACCGCCGGTATTCGTTCTGGTGAATGATGCGCCCCCAGTTGGCCAGCTCGAGATTGGTCTCAAACAGTTCGCGCAGCCGCGATAGCGCAATGCGATAGGCCACCACCTCCTCGAGGGTCTCGACATACTCCTCGCTCACCTTGTCGTAATAGAGTTCGTCCATGCTGAAAACGATGCCCCCCTCGCACGAAAACGAGGTGGTTATCTCCTCGCCGTTGACCAGCCAGAACGAGCGCGTCATGCCCTGCTCGATAAAGTAGGCATACTTGCAGTAGATGCCGGCCCGCACCAACTGATACCGCCGGGGGAAGCGGCACTCGGTCACGCTCTCCTTCAAGGCCTGCACCGTCTCGGGCGAGAGCGGATACAACGCATTTATCGTTTCAATCACTACATCCATCATAGACTTGTTCTCCTCTCCCATCAAGGCTCTACACCTCGCACATACCGCTCCATACGAAGCAGTTGCGATAGCAATCGGCCAGGTCGACCTCCCGGTCGAACAGTCCGAAGACCGACGACCCCGACCCCGACATCGAGGCGTAGACCGCACCGGCCTCGTAGAGGCTCTCCTTGATAGCCCCCACCTCGGGGAAGCGGGCAAAGACACTCTTCTCGAAATCGTTGACCAGCCGGTCGCGCCACTCGGCCACCGGCCGCGCAATGGTCACGCTCACCGGTTCATCGGGCTCGGCAGGAGTCACCAGCGAATAGGCCACCACCGTAGGCACCGCCACGGCCGGCTTCACCAGTACCAGACGGTACCCTTTCAGCGAGAGAGCTACCGGTTCGAACTCGTCGCCTATCCCCTTGGCCAGCAACGGCTTGTTGTGCAGGAAGAAAGGACAGTCGGCTCCCAAAGCGGCCGCCTCGCGGTCGAGCTCCTCGTCGCTCAGCGGCAGGTGGAAATAGTCGCACGCCATCGCCAGCAGAAAGGCAGCATCGGCCGACCCACCGCCCAGTCCGGCCCCGAAGGGTATCGCCTTGTGCAGGTGTATCGACACCGGTGGCAGGTCGAATCGCTCGCTCAACCGCCGCCACGCCTTCATCACCAGGTTGTCGCGGCTGTCGCCGTCGATGACTATCCCCGACAGCGTGAGGCTCGTAGCCGGGTCGGACGTCGGCACCAGCTCCAGCGCATCTTGCAACTGTATGGGATAAAACACCGTTTCGAGATTGTGATACCCGTCGGGGCGACGCGAAACGATGCGCAGCCCCAGGTTGATTTTTGCATTGGGAAACCGTATCATGGTTTTGTCTGTTTTTCGAGTTTCTCGGCGAAATTAACCATTCTCCCCCACATGGACAACCTTCTTCTAAAAAAGAAATGAAGGAGGCATTTGTATATCCCCGATTTCAATCTTCTGTGTTCCCATGAGTCCAATGGTTCAGTCGTCGAAATAAGGTGTACTTATGTAGTATAGATAAAAATCTACCGGGATATTCAGCTTGGCGATTCTTTGCCACATGTCGGGCCGTATTCTGAACTGGAAGTTATAATGTCCCATACTGCAATGGAGTATCAATCCGCTGTTTTTGAAACGGCGGAAAACTTTTCGGAACGACTCTAAACGGCTCTCTACCAAGTCCAATATTTCGGTGGATTGATATACCAGATCGAAGTATTTCGATGCTTTTCGGTTGTCGAACGTATCGTAAAACCAGACATTTTTCTCATCGAAGACCGGGTGAGTGCCGAGCTCGGTGTAGGGTATGTCGGGGTATCCTTTCCGTTTGATACGGGTGGGAGATACTCCGGTCATCTCGGTAACGATAACCGGGTCATTCTTCCCGGTCTCGATATAGAGCGTGCAGCCCATCTCGGTTCCGGTCTTGATTCGGTTAATGTTATTTTTCTTGCTTTTACTGAGCAGGTACAGGTCGAAGTCGACCAACAATCCGTACGGAGCGATACGCTTCCACAGTTCAGGCGGAATGCGGAATTGAAGTTTATGCCGGTTGGTATAGCAGAAATGAAGGAGGCATTTGTATTTGTAGTTCCTAAAAATCTTTTGGAAAGAACTTTTCTGTTTCTCGATCATTTCGAGCATATCGATCGATTTGAAAGGTATCAGATGGTCGTCTTTTTCAAAATAGGCAGTACCGGATAATTCCCACAGGTTTTGTTTAAAGAACTTTCCGGGTATTACCTTACCGGGTATTGCATTGTGGGGTCTTGTTCTGAATATTTCGCCTTTTGTTGTGGCCCACGAGGGTTGTACACCGGTCATACGGGTTACGACCGAGGGAGCATCTTCTTCGGTATCGATCCAAAAATCGCATCCCATTTTAATTATTCTATTTTTTAATAAGCCCATAATAATTATATCATTTATATTTGAAGGCAGGACTACTTATCGTCTTCAAACGGTATTGATTGTGCAATGAAAGCATAAAATATCAGCAGGGTATTTCGATAGAATTTCATGGTACGCAAGTTGAGGTGTTTCTTTTCTCAAAGAAAGGGAATATTTATAAAAAAACAAAATATTCTCAAAGAAATGAAAGGCGATTACTTCATTAAAGTTAATCGCCTGTAAACATATATATTTATACACCCTCGTCTCCCCAAGTTTCCGGGTTCCAGTTTTTTTCAATACGGGCTATTAAAAATTCTATACCCCAGATTCCGCTGGGCGGATATTCTTTTTGCTTTTTTGTCAGTTTTTTTACTAATCTCCATTCATTATTTTGAATATTGGTAATTACCCACCCTTTGAACTCTCCGCAAACTTTTTCTACTCCTCTGAAATATTTAGGGACTTTGAACTTTTTGACTTCGGAAAAACCGACTTTGCGAATGTATTTTCTTCGTAAAGCTATTCCCAACGGAACGAAACAGATATATCGTTCTTTCTGCTGGACTAATTTTTCCAAATCGACGGGTTCATGATATACCCCCGGAAGCAAGCGTATCAATGTCACTTGATTCACTTCGGCCATGTATTGGATATATGCATTTCCTATTGCCGTAGGGACTTCAAAAATATCCCCGATTTCAATCTTTTTCCTTGTCATAAACTATAAATTTTTAATATAACTATTTCCCACTTTTATAGCTTCTTCGTATATCGGATTTTTACGGGACATGGATTAAAGTCACCAATGCAGCTATAAATGCAAAGAAGCAAAAAATACTCTTACAAGACAATCAAACTGAAGTTTTTCTCAGGAAAAGAGACAAAAAAATACATTTTGGCCTGAAACCGAAAAGGAAATGGAACCGTTTCCACATTCTAAAAATGAATAAAAATTTTAGTATCTGCAGAATTTATTCTAAATTTACCCGCATAACTCAAAAAGTGCTTAGATGAACAAAAGAATTCTCACGGCAGGCGCTCTCCTGCTCGCCCTATCGTCATTCGCATACGGGCAAACCTCGACCCGCGATTTCCTGCATCGCAACCCGCAGTTTTTCAGCAGTACGGGTACCCCCTACTACTGCAACGACACCACCGACACGCCGGCTCCCGAAGGGTTCGTCCCCTTCCATGTCGACCACATAGCCCGGCACGGTTCCCGCACACACGACTCGAAAACACTGGTGCCCAACCTTTATAAAACCTTGAACCGGGCCGACTCGCTCAGCATGCTCACCTCGCAGGGGAAACTGCTGAAAAGTCAAATAGACTCGATATACCACCGCATGAATCACCGCTGGGGCGACCTCACTCCCCTCGGGGCCCAACAACACCGTGATATGGCCCGCCGCATGTACAACCGCTTCCGCCCGGCATTTACCCCGCAAGACGGCCGTGTGAACCTCATCGCCCAATCGACTACCGTACCCCGCTCCATGGCCAGCATGGCGGCCTTCGTGGCCGAGATGCGAGGCTACACCCCGGAGGCCGATTTCTCCATGGACCCCAGCAACGGCTACGACAACACCTTGCGCCCTTTCAACAGCAAGGACTACAAGCAATATCTGGCCAAAGGGTCGTGGAAATCGGTACTCAAGGAGTATCAAACGCGGCACACCCCCACCCGGCTCATCGAACAGACCTTCAAAAAAGGGTGGGAAGAGCTGATTCCCAACCCCGTCACCTTTATGACGCACCTCTATGCCCTGGCCATGATTCTGCCCAATACCGACTACGACATCGACCTCTTCCCCTGGTTTACCGAGGATGAGAAGTACGACTTGTGGAGCGTGAACAACCTCTCGCAATACCTGCGCAAAGCCAACTACCCCGACGGCCAAGGACTGCCCGTGGCCATAGCCAAGCCGCTGCTGGCCGACATGCTGGCTACCTCGCAGGCGGCTGTCGACGGCAACGGCATCGAGGCCAACCTGCGATTTGCCCACGGCGAAAACACCATCCCGCTGCTGGCTCTGCTCGGCATCGAGAATGCCGCCGTGGCCGAGTCTGACCCCGAGAAGGTGGCCGACTGCTGGCAGGATTTCAAATACAACCCCATGGCCACCAACATCCAGTGGATTCTCTACCGCAACCCGGCCGGCCGGGTGCTGGTCAAGGTGCTCTTCAACGAGCAGGAGGTGAAGTTGCCCATCGCTTCGGGCCACGCCCCCTACTACGACTGGGAGGCGTTCAAAGCCTACTGTGCCGACCGGATGGAGAGCTTCCCCGACGTAGCCCCCGCCCTGCCCTAAAGGCCGAGACCTGCAACCTCACTATTTCACTGCCGATATACCTACTTGGGCCTGAATGCGAGACGAATCGTCCCCTTCAGGCCCAAGCCTGTCACTCCCTCTTGTTGAAAACTTCTTCATAAGATTTGGCTCGCCCTGTACCTCGGCACACAAAGATTATATACCTTTGCATCTCGAAAGAAAGCGATATATGGAAACTCGAAGAAACTATACTCCCCGTCAGAAGAAAACCTATGCCCCGAAAGTCTCGGAACAGGGCAAGATACAACCCCAGGACACCGAGCTCGAAGAGGCCGTGTTGGGAGCCCTCATGCTCGAGAAGGATGCCTACACCACCGTGTGCGACATCCTGAAACCCGAGTGCTTCTACGACCCCAACAACCAGACCATTTACAGCGCCATTGCCAAACTGGGTGCCCAGCAACGCCCTATCGACATGCTCACCGTCACCGAGCAATTGCGTCTCGACGGCAAACTCGACGAGGTAGGCGGTGCCCTGCGCATCTCGGAGCTGACCGGCCGGGTGGCCTCGGCGGCACACATCGAGTATCACGCCCGCATCGTGGCCCAGAAATACCTGGCCCGCGAGCTGATCGAGTTTTCGAGCGAAATCCTGAACAAGGCATTCGACGAAACCAACGACGTCGACGACCTCATGCAAGAGGCCGAGGGAAAACTCTTCGAGATTTCGCAACGCAACCTGAAAAAGGATGTGGTGCAAATTGCCCCCGTCGTGAGCGAAGCCATCAAACAGATACAGGTGGCAGCCAACCGTACCGACGGTTTGAGCGGCCTGCAGACCGGGTTCCACGACATCGACAAAATCACTTCGGGCTGGCAGAACTCCGACCTGATTATCATCGCCGCCCGACCTGCCATGGGTAAGACCGCTTTCGTCCTCTCCATGGCCAAAAACATGGCGGTCAACTACAACACCCCGGTGGCTATCTTCTCGCTCGAGATGTCGAACATCCAGCTGGTGAACCGTCTCATCATCAACACCTGCGATATTCCGGGCGACAAAATCAAGAGCGGACAGTTGAGCCCCTTCGAGTGGGAGCGCCTCATGTCGCGCATCGAGATTCTGCAAAATGCCCCCATCTACATCGACGAGACACCCAGTCTGTCGGTATTCGAGTTGCGGACCAAAGCCCGCCGGCTGGTACGCGAGCACGGCATCAAAATCATCATCATCGACTACCTGCAGCTGATGAACGCCAGCGGCATGTCGTTCGGCAGCCGTGAGCAGGAGGTGAGCACCATATCGCGGTCGCTCAAGCAGTTGGCCAAGGAGTTGCAGATACCCATCATCGCCCTGTCGCAGCTGAACCGTAGCGTCGAGTCGCGTGGCAACGACAAGGACAGCAAGGAGGCCAAGCGGCCGCAGCTCTCCGACCTGCGTGAGTCGGGAGCCATCGAGCAAGATGCCGATATGGTCTGCTTCATCCACCGTCCCGAATACTACACCCGCTCCAAGGAAGACGGCAACGGCAACAACATCGAGGGTTTGGCCGAGTTCATCATCGCCAAGCACCGTAACGGTGCCACCGACATCGTCAACCTCAAGTTCGTCTCCTACCTGGCCCGCTTCCAGAACTACGACGAGGATACCCGCCTCTCCGACCTCAGCGCGCCGGTCACCTCGAAATTCAACGCCGCACCTGTCGGACAGATGGCAGGCGGTCTGCCCGGCGACCCGCTGCCCGGTAGCGCACCCCTGCCGGGGAACACCGACTTTCTGAATCCCGGGAAAGACGAAAAATTACCCTTCTAAGGGTCCGAACTTTATTTCCTCGACGATGTTACTCTACCAAAACAATCGAAGTAACATCGACGTATGGAAAACAAACGACAAAAACGACAAAAAATCTGGATGGCCATCGGCGTAGCCCTGGCCATTGTCCTGCTATTGTTCTGGCTCACCCTGGCTATCTGGATAGACGATGAGCCCGAAACAGCCATCGTACCTCATACCGAACAGATTGCCGATAGTTAACGCACGTTAAAATCGACAACCGCCGAAACCTTTCTCCCCCCAGCGTTGTTTTATTATCGAAAACGGCCCCCACAGAGCCCCTCCCACTCGGGAAGCGAAGCGTCGCCCCGCCGGAGACAGGCCGGGAGCCCGATTCAAAAGAGTTTGATTTATACGATAATATTCTTGTTTTTTGTGTGTTTCATTGGTATTATATTATCCTTTGTTTATCCTGTATAAACATTATCCTCTTTCTTGTTTTTGATATATTTCAAGTAGTAAAGCCCCGTCGTGAGACGAGGCTTTGCTATTTTAAATCCTTGCCGATTTCAATCCATACGTACCCAGAAGCAACCCGGCGGTCAGCGTATGCCCCGCCGGTTCAACTCGCGCTGATAGCGCACGGCGTTGCGCTGGTGCTCGGCCAGCGTCGTGGCAAAATTGTGATACCCCGAAAAATCCTCCCGGGCACACATATACAGATAGTCGTTGGGCCGGTGGTTCAGCACGGCGTCGATAGCCTGCTTCGAGGCGATGCGTATGGGACCCGGCGGCAGCCCCGTCACCCGATAGGTATTGTAGGGCGACTCAATAGCCAGATGCTTCTTGAGGATACGCCGCAAGGCAAAGTCGCCGCAGGCAAACTTCACCGTGGGGTCGGCCTGCAACGGCATATTCTTGTGCAGACGGTTCATATAGAGACCGGTCACCGTACCCATCTCGTCGGGTTTGTTGGTCTCTTCCTCGACAATCGAGGCCAGCGTAGCCACCTCGACGGGAGTCAAGCCCCAGGCCTCGGCCTGTTTCTCGCGCTCGCCGTCCCAGTAGCGGCCATACTCCCGCGCCATCTTCTTCAAGAAATCTTCGGGAGAGACGGTCCAGTAAAACTCATAGGTATCGGGCAGGAAGAGGGCCGGCAGCGTAGCCTGCGTGAAGCCCAGCTCGGCACACACGCTGTCGCTTTGCAACAGAGCCGACAGCTCCTCTTTCGAGAAACAGAGCTGGTCGGCAATCTTCCCGGTCAGCTGGTCGAGGGTACGCACATTGTTGAAGGTCACCCGCACCGGTGTCTGACTGCCCCGCGACAGCTTCAGAGCCACCCGCCAGGCACTCATGCCGGGCTCTACGGCATAGGCCCCTTCGCGCTCAGCCGCATCGAAGCCGCACAGCGAAAGCATACGCCCCACCCGAGCCACCGCCCGGTCGTCGCCCAAGGCGGCATACAGGGCACTGTCGAGTTGGGCCGCACTCCACGACCCGCGCACATACACCATGGCCCGCGTGTGCACCACCGCGTCGTAGCCATAACTCTTACCCAGCCACAAGACGGCACACACAATCACGGCCGCTACGGCTGTCAGCGACACGATCCATATCCTTATCCCTCTCGTTTTCTTTACATTTGCCATAAACAATCGATACTACTACGTGATTCATTTATATAGGAGCGACAAAAATACGGAATATTCGCGAAATAAAATAGGCCAAAAAAATTTGCAGATTCAAATATTCGCCTTATCTTTGCGCTGCGTTTGGAAAAACGCCGTTCAACAACGGCACCATCTCTGGAAGGATGGGTGAGTGGCTGAAACCACCAGTTTGCTAAACTGACGTACTCGAATGGGTACCGGGGGTTCGAATCCCCCTCCTTCCGCCAACGCTTCAAAAAGCCTGCATCGTCGAAGCGAAGCAGGCTTTTTTCTTTCTTCCATCCCGCAAAATTAGCCCCGCAACTTTGGAATATTGCCGCTTTGGTTGTATTTTTGACCCGAATAAAAGACAGGAGACAAAGGAGTATAGAGTCTTGCACAAAACGAACTCCCCGAGAGACCCCACAACAGGAATCGGGGTGAATTTATGCGCCACTCTATCCCGAACAAAATTTTGTAACATTTCAATTTAAATTCAAAATTAGACCTCATTTTTGCTGCATGAAAATTTACTCATGAAAAAAATTCAAAACATTATGACTCATCGAAAATTCTTTTTATCGGTATTGGTTTTCATGCTTCTTTCGTGGTCGGCGGCCGCCAAAACTCCGGCTTTCAAAAACGACTCGCTCAATATCACTCTCCCCGATACCGACTACTCCGACGAGCTGAGACTGATACGCATGCACATGCCCGACATCGAGGTCGGCAACGGTATCTCGTTCCAGCCCAAAAACAAAAGCTACAAGCTCACCATGCGGATACGAATGCAAAACATGGTCGACGTCGATTTCAACGAAAAATTCGAAGCTCAGGAACTCGACGCGCGCGTGAAACGGTTGCGTCTGCGATTCGACGGATATATCTATACTCCCAAGCTCACTTATCTCGTACAACTGGGATTCTCGCCATACGACACGAAAACCCTGCCCAACGGCAACAGCAACATCGTGCGCGACGCCATGATTTACTATGTGCCCAATGCGACATGGAACATCGGTTTCGGACAAACCAAGATACGTGCCAACCGGGCCCGAATCAACTCATCGAGTGCCTTGCAGTTTGTAGACCGATCGATTGTCAACTCCGAGTTCAACCTCGACCGTGATTTCGGTGTCTTCGGCGAGTACAACCAGCACCTGTTCGGCTCATTCGATTTGGCAGCCAAAGCCTCGATTACTACGGGCGAAGGGCGCAACTGGGGCAACAACAAGGGCAGCGGACTCGCCTATACGGGCCGCATAGAGTTCTTCCCCCTGGGCCGCTTTACCGGCAAAGGCGATGCCATGGAGGGCGACTATGAACGCGAGCAGACGCCCAAGATACTCCTGGCCGGAGCATACAGCTACAACGACCGGGCCTTGCGAGCCCAAGGTTCCAACGGCGACCTGCTCCGCTTCGACCAGGCACGCAACCTCTCGTCCTATTTCGTCGATTTCATCTTCAAATACCGAGGCTTTGCCTTCTATACCGATTTCATGGGACGCACATGCACCTCATCGCCCCTCATCAAATCGGGCGAAACCGTCGAGCAATATATCCTCACCGGCATGGGTCTCAACGTGCAGGCCAGCTACCTGTTCCCCTCCAACTGGGAAATAGCTCTGCGCAACTCGACCATCAAGCCCGACAAAGAGGTACAGCCCTACACCAATTACCGCTGTTACAACCAGTCGACCCTGGGCGTAACCAAATACCTCATCGACCACCGGCTCAAAGTACAGGCCGACCTCTCCTACAACTACAAGGACGAGTTCACCGCCTCGGATTACAGCCGCTGGCAGTTGCGGTTCCAGGTAGAGCTGGGATTCTGACCCGCTCTGTCCATTCGACGAAACCTAATACCTAAACAATATAGATCATGGCCATTCAGTACGATTTTGACACAATTATCGACCGCCACCACACCGGCGCAATGAAGACCGATGTGCTGGGCGAACGATACGGTCGCGAAGACCTCATTCCCCTGTGGATTGCCGACATGGACTTCGCCGTAGCTCCCCCGATTACCGAAGCCCTCGTGCGACGTCTGCAACACCCTGTCTACGGCTATGCCGAAGCTCCAGCCAGCTACTGGCAGTCGATTATCGACTGGCTCAAATACCTGCACGGATGGGAGGTGAAACGCGAGTGGATTACCTACATTCCCGGCATTGTCAAAGGCATCGGCCTGGCCGTGAACGTATTCAGCAACCCCGGCGACAAAATCATCATACAGACTCCCGTCTATACTCCCTTTATGGCCGTGCCCGAGGGCAACGGCCGGCAAGTGGTGCACAACCCCCTCAAGTGGAACGGCACCCACTACGAGATGGACTTCGACCACCTCGAGTCGATTATCGACCCGCAGTGCAAGATACTGATACTCTGCAATCCCCACAACCCGGGCGGTGTGGTGTGGCCGCTCGCCACGCTGCAACGTGTGGCCGACATCTGTGCCCGCCACCATATCCTCATCATTGCCGACGAAATCCATGCCGACATGCCCATCTTCGGCTCCAAGCATCACCCCTTCGCCTCGGTATCGGAGACGGCCGCCCAGAACAGCATCTCGTTCGGCGCCCCCTCCAAGACCTTCAACATCGCCGGACTGGTGAGCTCCTATGCCATCGTGCCCAACGAGACCATCCGCAAGCGGTTCTTCGACTGGCTCACGGCCAACGAGCTGAACGAACCCACCTTCATGGCCACCATCGCCACCGAAGCCGCCTATAACCACTGCCGCGACTGGCGCGAGCAGATGCTCGCCTATGTCGAGCAGAACATCCTCTTTGTCGAGGAGTTCCTCCAGCAGCATATCCCCCAGATCAAGGCCATCAGACCGCAGGCCTCGTTTATCGTCTGGCTCGACTGCACCCGGCTGGGGCTCGACCACGACGCCCTCATCGACCTCTTCGTCGACAAGGCGCGGCTCGCCCTCAACGACGGCGAGATGTTCGGTCCCGAAGGCAAAGGCCACATGCGGCTCAACGTGGGTACACCGCGGGCCGTACTGCAAAAAGCACTCGAGCAACTGGAGGAGGCCGTGAACCATCTCGACCGATAGAGAGGTTACGGGCCACTTTGCCGCCAAAGAAGTATCGTTTTCGGAAAATATTTTATACTTTTGCACCCAATTGGTACAAGAGACCGATACCTCTGTACCTCACCACAATAATAAGAAAATCTGAAAGAATCGCTTTATGAACGAACTTGCCACAAAGTACAATCCCGCCGACGTAGAGGAGAAATGGTATGCTTACTGGTTGAAAAACGGGCTCTTCAAGTCGAAGCCCGATGGTCGCGAACCCTACACCGTAGTCATCCCGCCCCCCAACGTCACCGGTATTCTGCACATGGGGCACATGTTGAACAACACGATACAAGACATTCTCGTACGCCGGGCCCGCATGGAGGGCAAAAACGCCTGCTGGGTACCCGGCACCGACCACGCCTCGATTGCCACCGAAGCCAAAGTGGTGAACAAACTCGCCGCCCAGGGTATCAAGAAGAGCGACCTCACCCGCGAGGAGTTCCTCAAATATGCCTGGGAGTGGAAAGAGGAGCACGGCGGCATCATCCTCAAGCAGCTGCAGAAGCTGGGAGCCTCGTGCGACTGGGACCGCACCGCCTTCACCATGGACGAGGTTCGCTCCAAGAGCGTGCTGAAGGTATTTGTCGACCTCTACAACAAGGGGCTCATCTACCGCGGCGTGCGCATGGTCAACTGGGACCCCAAGGCACTCACCGCCCTCTCCGACGAAGAGGTTATCTACAAGGAGGAGCACAGCAAACTCTACTACCTGCGCTACTACATCGAGGGTGAGGACAAATATATTGTCGTGGCCACCACCCGTCCCGAAACCATTCTGGGCGATACGGCCGTGTGCGTAAACCCCAACGACCCCCGCTACACCTACCTCAAAGGCAAGAAGGTAATCGTGCCGCTGGTCAACCGGGCCGTGCCCATCATCATGGACGACTACGTAGACATCGAGTTCGGTACCGGCTGTCTGAAAGTGACTCCGGCTCACGACGTAAACGACTATATGCTGGGCGAGAAATACAACCTCCCCACCATCGACATCTTCAACGACAACGGTACCATCAGCGAGGCCGGCGGCCTCTATATCGGCATGGACCGCTTCGACGTGCGCAAGCAGATTGCCAAAGACCTGCAGGCTGCCGGGCTGCTCGAGAAGGTCGAGGACTATAACAACAAGGTAGGTTTCTCGGAGCGTACCAACGTAGTCATCGAGCCGAAACTCTCGATGCAGTGGTTCGTCAAGATGGACAAACTCGCCGAGCCGGCCCTCAAAGCCGTGATGAACGACGACATCAAGTTCCACCCCGACAAGTTCAAGAACACCTACCGCCACTGGATGGAAAATATCAAAGACTGGTGTATCTCGCGCCAGTTGTGGTGGGGACACCGCATCCCGGCCTACTACCTGCCCCAGGGCGGATTTGTCGTAGCCGAGACTCCCGAAGAGGCCTTGAAACTGGCCCACGAAAAGAGCGGCGACGATTCGCTGCAACTGAGCGACCTGCGTCAGGACGAAGATTGCCTCGACACCTGGTTCTCGTCGTGGCTGTGGCCCATCTCGCTCTTCGACGGTATCAACCACCCCGGCAACGAAGAGATAAACTACTACTATCCCACGAGCGACCTGGTGACAGGCCCCGACATCATCTTCTTCTGGGTAGCCCGCATGATCATGGCCGGCTACGAATACACCGGCGAAAAACCGTTCAAGAACGTATACTTCACGGGTATCGTGCGCGACAAGATAGGCCGGAAGATGTCGAAGTCGCTCGGCAACTCGCCCGACGCCCTCGAACTGATAAAGACCTACGGCGCCGACGGTGTGCGCATGGGCCTCATGCTGGCCGCACCTGCCGGTAACGATATTCTCTACGACGATGCTCTGTGCGAGCAAGGCCGTAACTTCAACAACAAAATCTGGAACGCCTTCCGTCTGGTGAAAGGATGGAACGTCGACGAGAGTCTGGAGCAGCCGCAAACGGCACAAATCGCCGTCAAGTGGTTCGACGCCCAGCTCAGCCGCACGCTGGCCGAGGTAAAAGACCTCTTCGGCAAATACCGCCTCTCCGAGGCCCTCATGGCTGTATACCGCCTCTTCTGGGACGAGTTCTCGTCGTGGTACCTCGAGATGATCAAGCCCGGCTACCAGCAGCCTATCGACCGCGCCACCTACGACGCCACACTCACCTACTTCGATGCCCTGCTGCGCATGCTGCACCCCTTCATGCCCTTCATTACCGAAGAGTTGTGGCAACACCTCTACGAGCGTAAAGAGGGCGAGAGCATCATGTATGCCCGCATGCCCGAAGCTCACCCCGTCGACGACACCATCATCGACCGCTTCGAAACCACCAAGCAGATTGTGGCCGGTGTGCGCACCATACGTCTGCAAAAGGGTATCGCCAACAAAGAGCCCCTCACGCTGCAAATCATCGGAGCCCACGATCACGCCAACGATTGCATACTCACCAAGATGACCAACCTCGAGGCCATCGAAGCCATCGACGAGAAAGACCCCGCCGCCGCTTCGTTCCGCGTACACGCCACCGAGTATGCCATACCGCTGGGCAACAACATCGACGTAGAGGCCGAGCTGAAGAAACTCGAAGGCGAGTTGCAACACGCCCAAGGATTCCTCAAAACCGTCATGGGCAAACTCAACAACGAGCGTTTCGTACAAAACGCCCCCGAGGCTGTCGTAGCTCTGGAACGCAAGAAAAAAGCCGACGCCGAAGAGAAGATAAAATCGCTCGAAGAGAGCATCGCCGCCCTCAAGAAATAACCGGGACCGTAATCGGTCGCACACCATACAGAAGAGTGTGGTTCCTCTCCATCGGGAACCACACTCTTCTTTTTATATTCCTCGATGATAGAGATCCGTAATCTAATGAGATACTCCTATCCAAACAAGACCGGCTCGGCCTGCCCCGGCCACTACTCCGCAACCCAGAGACCGAGGGAAGTTTCCAGACCGGCAGACACAAAAAAAGTGCCCGGCGCAAACCGGGCACTCCATATGATTCACGAAATAGAATATCAGAATTTATAGTAGAGACTGAAACTCAAGTCGTTGCCGCTCAGCGACAGACCCGAAACGCTGTTGCCGTTGTATTTGTCGCGATAACCCAGGAAGCCATAGTGAGCTACCAACGAGAAGTTCTCGGTCAGGTTGAAGGCCAAGCCCGGTTTAAAACCGATTTCAAAACCAGTCTCCGAATCGAAACCTTTGTGTTTCCCGGTAGAGATACCAAATCCACCATCGACCAACAGCCCTATGATACCTTGGTTGAAGAAGGTCCAACGGGCATAAGGAGCAATGTAAAACGAATTGTAGTTGTCCATGTGTGTATAGCCGATAGATCCGGCAACGGTCCACGCATCGTTAAACGCATAGCCAAACTCGGGGGCAATACGGAATGTCGTGTTTTCGGTATCACCGTCGTAAGTCAAACCAAATTGACCACCCACAAAAAATTGTGCATTGGCTGTCAACATGCCAAACACAAGCACTAAGGTTAAAACTAATTTTTTCATTTTACGTGTTTTTTAGTTTAAATTGTAAGAACAAATATAAGAATTTGTTTCCAACAATCCTATTTTTAACCTCTCTTTTTTCACAGAGCTGTTAAAATAGATAAACCGCAGAGTCAAATCGATACGGTTCCTGCCGACCGATATGCCGGATGCGCTACTGCTTTGTCAGTTCAAATCCCATCAACACGCCATCGTATTCCGACAACAGGTTACTGATGGTCTGCAGTGTAGAGCTCTGTGTCTTCGAGGCAATCGAAACCAGCACATCGACCAGTTTGTCGACATTGAAAAGTATCTCCATCGTATTGCCGCTCTTGGTAATATCGGCATCCATTACCATCACCGGGATATGCCCGCCTACCAGCGTAAAGGTCACCACAAACTTGCCGCTCGGCTCATCCTTCACGATATAGCCGTTCAGTTTGGCACTGCCGTAGTTCATCACCATAGTCGTATCGGCAAACGAGAAGGAGACGCGCGACGAGGTAATGCCGGCCTTCTCGTAATAGGTAGCCAGTTTGTCTTTCAGGCTCGAAGCTACTACCTCGCCTCCGGCCGACTTCAACAGATCGTCGCTCTCAAACTTGCAGGCCGGAGCCGAATAACGCCACGTACCGGCCAAATCGGCTACCGTGAGTGTAGCATCTTTGTCGGTCAGTGCTCCTACCACTTTGTTGACCGTCGACGAATTTAACAAATCGCCCAGCGAAAATTGCGCGTGGGCACTGCTCCCGAATAAACATAGCCCGCACAGGGCCAAAATCCATCTTTTCATAATCCAATCCTATTTTCTGTTATTTGTTTCTTTTATATGGTATTACTTCTGCAAATATACAATTTTATCGGGAAATATGAACCGTGTGCCCTACACCTTCTCGAGGCGAAAGGGTGTGAGCAGATAGTCTCCTCGTCTCTTTTTTTCTATAAAAAAGCATCGGCTTTGAACCAAAATCGGCAAACGATGTTATTATAGACAGAAAGGGCGCCCGGGAGAGAGGTTCTCCACAACGTAACGGTAAAAGGAGGAGCAGCCATTGCGAGTGGACGAATATCGCTCCAGCCCCTTTCACTACCAAAAAGGCAGACATCCGTCCCGGGATAGGACGCATGTCTGCCTTACCTTTTTTTTACACTTCTGCTATCGACAAAAAACTCAATGCAAGGGGCGGCCTATGCTGCGATAGACAAAACCCAACTCCTTCATCTCGGCCGGGTCGTAAATATTACGACCGTCGAATATGACGGGCGACTTCATGGCACGAAGCACGGCGGTCCAGTCGGGCATGCGGAACTCTTTCCACTCGGTAACGATAAGCAAGGCGTCGACGTCGGCTACCGCCCCGTAAATATTTTCGGCATACTCTACCCGGTCGCCTATGCGACGACGGCACTCGGGCATGGCTACCGGGTCGTACACCCGCACGCTGGCCCCGGCGGCACACAACCTATCGATCAGAATCAGGGCCGGAGCCTCGCGCATGTCGTCGGTCTCGGGTTTGAACGAGAGCCCCCACACGGCAAACTTGCGGCCCGCCAGATCGCCCCCGAAGTAGTCGTGCAACCGATGGTAGAGCAGCTCCTTCTGCGACTCGTTCACCCGCTCCACGGCCTCCAGTATCTGCATGTGGCAGCCATTCTCTTCGGCGGTCCTGATGAGAGCCTTCACATCCTTGGGGAAACACGAGCCCCCGTAGCCACACCCGGCATAGAGGAAACGGCTGCCTATGCGATCGTCAGCACCGATGCCTTTGCGCACCGCAACCACATCGGCACCCACTTCATCGCACAACAAGGCAATTTCGTTCATGAAGCTGATACGGGTTGCCAGCATGGCATTGGCAGCATACTTAATCATCTCGGCCGAAGGTATATCGGTGATGATAATGCGGTATTTGTTAATCATAAACGGCTTGTAGAGCTTCTGCATCAAAGCTTCGGCCCGTTTGCTCTCCACGCCTACGACTACACGGTCGGGGCGCATGAAGTCGGCAATGGCACTCCCCTCCTTGAGGAACTCGGGGTTCGAAGCCACATCGAACTCAATCGACACGCCCCGCTTGTCGAGCTCGCTCTGGATGGCCGCCTTCACCTTGCGGGCCGTACCCACCGGCACGGTGCTCTTGGTAACCACCACCAGATAGTCGTTCATGTAGCGACCCACGGTGTGGGCCACGTCAAGCACATAGTGCAAGTCGGCCGAACCGTCTTCGTCGGGCGGCGTGCCCACAGCACTGAAGAGAATCTCTACCCCGTCGAGACAAGTCGACAAATCGGTGGTAAAGCGCAACCGCCCCGCCTTCATATTGCGGAGAACCATCTCGTCGAGTCCAGGTTCATAAATGGGAATATCGCCCCGCTCGATGCGGGCTATCTTCTCGGCATCGATGTCTACACACACCACATCGACACCGATTTCGGCAAAACATGTTCCGGTAACGAGACCTACATAGCCTGTACCTACTACCGCTATTTTCATATATATCTTTTTTTGTACCGTAAAAAATACGAAAAGACGAGAGCAGAAAGAGGCGTAAACCCTCGGTTTTCAGCCTTTGAACAATCCCCGCCCTATCTTCGTGGGGTAAAGATAGTGACATTTTTCGAGCTATGCGCTCTTTTCTGTCGATTTCGTCGAGAAAAGAGCTCCAAAACGCACTCCACTCGAGCCAAGAGACACACAAAAAGCATTCATTTCAAGGTCATTACTTCTCCTATTTACACCACGAAAGCTAACAAAAACCTCGGTTCGGCTGTTCTATCTACAAAATTTTTACTATCTTTGAGCCGATTTTCGACTTATACTCAAAGTGTATGAGGGCGATTCCTGGGGATTCCCCACGCACTTAATCCATCTGCGAATAGACGGAAATTAAAAAAGAGAAACATGAATGTAAAGAATCTTTTCTTATGTGGCGCAACCGTGCTATTGTTAGTATCTTGCGCAAACGAGGAGAATCAGGTCGATTCGGGATACGGTTCCATAAACGTAAAAGTTTCAGCCGATTACCAAGTAGTACCTGTCACTCGCTCGACCACCGAAATTACCGAAACCACCAATCCCGATGTCAGTGAATTTGCCTTAAAGTTGGTATCTGCCGACGGCAGTTTTTCCCGCGCCTGGGACAGTCTGGCCGACTTCGACCCGGCCGAAAAAATTCCCGTAGGCACCTACACCATGAGCGCCTACTACGGCAACCTCGAGGAGGAGGGGTTCGACAAGCCCTACTACCTGGGGCAGTCCGACGTAGCCGTACGCTATCGCGAGAATACGCCGGTCGAGATACTCTGCACCCTGGCCAACGTGAAGGTGACGGTCGAATACTCCGATGCCTTCAAGAAATACTTTGCCGACTATGCCACCACCATACATGCGGCCGAGGGTGACTATATAAAATTTGAGAAAGAGGAGACCCGTGCCGCCTATGTGAAACCCGGCAAGATAACCATACAGACCTATCTGAAGAAACAAAACGGCATCGAGTCGACCTTCGAACCGGCCGCCATCGAGAATGCGCAACCGCGTCAGCACTACCGCATCAAACTCGATATTGCCGACAATGCCGCGGGCGAAGCTCAACTCAGCATCAGCTTTGACGAAACAACCGAGACACAGCCTATCGCCATCGACATCTCCGACGAGGTGATGGTAGCCCCGGCCCCCTCGTTCCTCCCGGCCGGATTCGAGCCGGGCACGCCCCTCGAAGTGAAAGAGAACAGCTACCCCGACAACCGGCAGGCAAATATCTCGCTCACAGCCAAGGCCGGCCTCGCCGCCTGCACACTCACCACCTCGTCGGCCTGCCTCGAAAGCGAAGGGTGGCCCCGCGAAATAGACCTGGTGAACCTGAGCAGCGAAAACCGCGCCCTGCTCTCCCGTCTGGGACTGAAGTTGAAAGGCTTTACCGAGATGGGCAGCAAGATGGGATTCATCGACTTTGCCGAACTTTTTGCCCACCTGCACACCCTCGACGGGAGCGACCAGCACACCTTCACCCTCTCGGCCAAAGACATGTATGGCAAGGTGAGCGAATCGCCCATCACCTTGTCGGTCAAGAGCATACCCATCACCTTTGCCTTGCAGACCCCCGAACCGGTATTCGTGGGCAGCAAATCGGTTACGATTCCCGTCGAGTTCGATGGAGCCTACATCGACCAGGTGAAATTCAGCTACCTCAACGCCGAAGGTGCGAAGGTAAACAGCAACTCGACCGTGGTCTCGAGCGAAGGCAACCTCTACCAGATAAAGATTTCGATCGAAGCTACCGACAAGCCCGTCGTAGTCGAGGGCTCGTATGCCAACGGAGCCAAGACCTCGACCATCTCGATACCGGTCAAGACCCCGGCCTTCACCATCACCGCCGAGGAGTATGACATCTGGGCCCGCCGCGCCACCGTCAAACTCACTGCCGAAGATTCGCAGTATCAAGAGGCCGTAGACCGCTATGCCGTGCTCTTTGCCAACAGTACCGGCCAGTGGGAAACCGTCGCCTCGACCTTGAGCCAGGGCCGCCGCGTCATCACCGGCCTCAACCCCGACACCCGCTACCAGTTGCGAGGTTCGTGCAACAGCGGCCAGGACAACGTCAATTACAGCGGCGACCTCACCCTGCGCACCGAGTCGGCAGCCGCCGTGCCCAACGGCGACTTCGAAGAGATAGCCCAAACCATCTCGGTAACCGATATGAACCAGGGCGGCAAATACTCGGTATGGCCGGTCAACTATCAGAATACCTGCAGCTTCACCATACAGGAGCCTACGGGCTGGGCCAGCGTCAACGCCAAGACCTGCAACCTCTCGGCCGCCAACCAGAACTCGTGGTTTGTCATCCCCTCGACCTACAACACCACCCTCACGTGGGACGCCTACCGCAGCTTTGCTCCGAGCACCGTAACGCCCGACCTCTATCGCGATCTCACGGCCCAAAGCGGGAGCAACGCCATGGTGGTACGCAACGTAGCCTGGGATGCCAACGGTACCACCCCCGCCACATCGGGCGGTGCCTTCAATACCACCTACTACAACACCAACGTGCCCGGCATAGCCAACCGCTCGGCCGGCAAGCTGTTCCTGGGCAGCTACTCCTACTCGGGTGGCAGCGAAATCTACACCGAAGGGGTGAGCTTCACCTCACGCCCCTCGACCCTGAAGGGATGGTACAAATATGCCAACGACAGCAACGACCCCACCGAAACGGGCGTAGTGACCGTGACCCTGCTCAACGGGCAGAAGGTGATTGCCACCGGCACGGCCCGTCTCTCGGCCGCAACCGACTACACCGAGTTCTCTGTGCCCGTCACCTACTCGGTAACCGACCAGAAGGCTACCACGCTGCGCATTATGATTACCTCGTCGAACCACGCCTCTTACAACCAGAGCGAAGAGACCTCGGCCATAAAGACCTCCGTCTCGAACGGCCAATACGAATCGGCCTCGCGAGGTGCAACCCTTACCATCGACAACTTAACTTTCACCTATGAATAAGATAAAGCATAACCCTATGAGAAATATATTAGGCATCTCTCTGGCCGTAGTTCTGGCCGTGGCCGCCTCCTCGTGCGACCGGGAGAAATTCACCTACGACCTGGGTATAGAAACCCCGTCGGGAAAAACCGGGACACTCGACCTCTCGACCTTCGGAGCCATACCCAACAACGACACACAAGTGATAGAAAAAGCACCGGTGAGCCGGGCCGTCGATACGGGCGACTTCACCGTGCAAATATACCCCTCGCAGGGAACCGACACCCTCGAATGGAAATATAACGAGATGCCCGAGATTGTCACCCTCAACGTGGGCGACTACAACGTGGCCGTATTCTCGCACCGCGTGCAGCCGGCCGAATGGGAACACCCCTACTACTATGCCGACAAGGCCTTCACCATCGAAGAGAACCGGGTGACCCAACTCGACACGGTAGTGTGCACGCTGCAAAACATCAAGGTGACGGTGACCTACTCCGAAGACCTGAAATCGTTCATGGGCGACGACTGCAAGGTGACGGTCGACATCGGCTCCGGCTCGCTCGACTTCTCACAGACCGAAACCCGCGCCGGATACTTCCGCTCCGACGGTGAGAGCAACCTGCTCATCGCCACCTTCACCGGCACTATCGACGGGTATGAAGAGGTGAACCGCATCCAGGTCGACAACGTCAAGGCCGGCGACTGGCGCAAGATTCACTACGACATCAAGCGACCCGAACCGGGCAGCGAGACGGGCGGCGTAACTCCCTCGGTGACCCTCGACGCCTCGTGCGAGACCATTGACCACGAGGGCAACGTGACCATCGAAGAGGAGATTATCCCCGACCCCAATCCCGTAGACCCGGGCACCGACCCCGATCCTGACCCCGAACCCACACCGGGCGAGGCTCCCCAAATTACGAGTGAAACCATACAACTGGGTACCCCTGTCACTATCACCGAAGGGTTGAAAGTGGTGGTCGACATCACCAGCAGCGACCCGGCCGGTCTCACGGGACTCACGGTCGACATCGAGTCGCCTACCCTTACCCCCGAGGAACTTACCGGCATGGGACTTTCAGACCACCTCGACCTCGTGAACCCGGGCAACCTGAAAGAGCCCATCGAAGGACTGGGATTCCCCACCGAAGGCAATGTGCTGAACCAAGCGAAAGTAACCTTCGACATCAGCGACTTCATGCCGCTGCTCGGTCTGCTGGGTGCCGGTACACACAACTTCATCATCAAGGCGACCGATGCACAAGGCACCACAACCGAATCGTTAATCCTTGTAACCGAATGATATGAGATACAATATAAAGAGATATTTGGCTGGTACGCTCCTCTTCCTGCTCCTCTTTACCGCCTGTAAAGAGGAGGATATGGCACTGGGCGAAGGCTCGGTGCGACTGAGCGTGCGTGTCTCGGACGACGTGGCCGTTGTCACGCGGTCGGTCGACGCAGGCATCTACAACTCCATGCAAACGCGCATTTACAGCAGCAAAGGACTCGTCCGCTACTACGATGCCACGACACCTATCCCCGAAACCCTCAACCTCGCCAGCGGTCAATACCATGTGTTCGTACTGGCCGGCGACTCGGTGCCTGCGGCATTCAACACCCCCTACTACACGGGCTCGACCGACTTCGACGTGCGAAGCGGCGAAATCACCACGGCCAGCGTCACCTGCACCGTGGCCAACACCTTGGCTACCGTAGCTTTCGACCCGGGCCTGAACGAGGTGGTGACCGACTGCAAGGTCAAGATATTTACCACCAACGGCGAACTCTACTTTACCGAAGCTACCGCCGACTCGGTAGGCTACTACCTCTTCAACGGCAAGGAGCGTGACCTGGCCTGGAGCTTCGAAGGCAAGAAGACCGACGGCAGCAGCTACACCCTGTCGGGTGTGGTCGAAGATGTGCTGCCGGCCACCAAATATGCCTTCTCCTTCAGCTACAACGCCGAGAGTGCAGCTACGGGCGGTACTTTCCTCGACGTGAAGGTAAACGAGTCGACGGTCGACTCGACCCACAACGTGGTCATCACACAGCGGCCGCAAATTGTCGGCGACAAGTTCGACCTGACCGAGACGCTCTACTACGAGACCAACGGCGGCAGCCAAACAGCCGTATGGGTCAATGCCGCTACCCGGCTGCAACGGGTATGGTTTTCGTGCGACAAACTCACCGCTTTGGGATTCCCCACCGACTCGGTCGATTTCCTGGCAGCCGACGGCTCGCCGGCTACCGAATTCGAATCGCGGGGCATCTCGTGCAAGCACACCTATCAGGAGGAGAAGGACCTCTCCAACGCCAAGATTACCCTCTCGGAGAGTTTCGTCAAGTCACTCCCGAGCGACGAATATACCTTCACCATCAAGGCCCTCGATGCTGCCGGCAAGGACAATACCGCCACTCTGTCGATTATCGTGTCGGATGCCATCGTCGTGACCGTCGACCCCGAACGGGCCGACATCTGGGCATGCCGGGCTACCCTGCGAGGCAACGTGGTGAAAGAGACTGCCGAGCCGCTCACCTTCCAGTACCGCCGGACAGGGACCAAAGACTGGACATCGGTGGCCGCCAACCGTTCGGGCTCGGCCCTGTCGGCCGAGGTAACCGGCCTTACACCGGGTACGACCTATGAATACCAGGCTGTCGCCGGGGCACAAGCATCGGTCAAGACTGCCACCTTTACCACCGAAGCGGCTACCCCCCTGCCCAACAGCAGTTTCGAGAACTGGCAAACCCTCTCGAAGGTCATGGTATTATACGGGCCCAATGAAGAAATGTTCTGGGACAGCGGAAACCACGGGTCGGCTACCCTGAATGTAAATGTAACCACTCCCGACGAGACCTACAAAAACAGCGGTAAATATTCGGTGAAACTGAAATCGCAATTTGTAAGTTTCCTGGGCATAGGCAAATTTGCAGCCGGCAATCTCTTTGCCGGGCAATATGTGGGAACCGACGGAACCAACGGCATCCTCGATTTCGGGCGCCCCTTTACCTCACGTCCGGCCAAGCTGAAAGGCCATATCAAGTACACCCCGGGAAGCGTCGACTACTCCGAGACCAACGATTTGCCCAAAGGCTCGACCGACATCGGCAACATCTATATCGCAGTCGGCGACTGGGATGCCCCGGTGCGCATCACCACCAAAGACAAGAAACTCTTCGACAAGAACGACGAGAAGATTATCGCCTACGGCGAATGGGAAATCACCAGCGAAACCCAGGGTGCCGACGGCGGCCTGCTCGAATTTGAAATACCGCTCGACTACCGTTCGCTCAACCGTATACCCAGCTATATCGTGCTCGTGGCCTCGGCCAGCAAATATGGCGACTACTTCACCGGAAGTACCGGCAGCACCATGTGGATCGACGACTTAGAATTGATTTATGAATAAACTTATCTATCCCATACTCGCGCTGTTCCTGTTGATTCCCGGCCTCTCGCGGGCCGAGGAATTCGACCGGGGCATCGTGCTGAACACCTTCATACCCAAGGGACAATGGGTTGTGGGCAACTCGATCTCCTACTCGGAGTACAGCAACAACAACTACCAGTTCCTCGTCATTGAGAACATCGACGGCATAGGCTACAACTTCAAGATAAGCCCCATGCTCTGCTACATTGTCAAGGACAACCTGGGCCTGGGCGGCCGCTTTGCCTACGAGCGCAGCCTCACCAAGCTCAACAGCGCCTCGATACAACTGGGCGACGACCTCAACTTCGATGTCAACAACGTCTACAGCCTCAGCCACACCTACTCGGGCATGGCCATCATGCGCAACTACATCAGCATAGGCAACAGCAACCGGTTCGGCCTCTTCAACGAACTGCAGCTCAACCTGGGCGGTGGCGAGTCGAAGATGGTAAACGGCTCGGGCGACGCGCTCACCGGCACCTACGAGCGGTCGTTCAACTTCAAGATTGGCATCGCACCGGGGCTCATGGCCTTTATCAACGACTACACCGCCATCGAGGTGAATGTGGGTGTGCTGGGTTTCAATTACAGCCACGTGACCCAAACGACCGACCAGGTCTACACCGGTAAACGGTCGCAAAACCTGGCCAACTTCAAAGTAAACATCTTCTCTCTGGGATTAGGTATCGCTTTTTATTTATGAAAAACTGGAAATACATACTCATCGCCATAGGCTTCATGCTCCCCGGTCAATCGCTGCTCCACGCTCAAGAGCTCGACTCGACGGCCGTAGCCTACCCCGTGCAACAAGAGGTACCCGCCGCCTCGCTTGTCGCCGCAACGACGCCGACCGAACCCGATACCATCGTGGAAAAACGCGGGTTCAATCGCAAAAAGTACAAACGCGGACTGAAAAACTACCTCTTCATACCCAAGAAGCAGTGGATTATGGGTCTCACCCTCTCGCACGGCGAGTTTGACAGCAAAGACAACAACCTGCTGATTTTTGTCAAGGATTTCAACTTCAAGGGCAACATCACCACGCTCAACCCCTTTATCGGATACTTCATCAAAGACAACGAGTGTATCGGTATCAAACTGGGATACAGTCACCTGAGCGCCAACCTCGACAACCTCAGCATCGACATCGACGAGGATATGCAGTTCAACCTGAGCGACATGCGCTATCTGGGCGAGACCTTCTCGGCCTCGATATTCCACCGGGCCTACATCGGTATCGACCGCAACAAGCGGTTCGGCTTCTTCAACGAAACCGAGCTGGCCTTCTCGAGCGGCTCCAACCGTTTCGTGCGAGGTACCGACGAAAACCTGCGCAACACCAAAACGACCACTTCGGAAATCAAACTGGGGTTGAACCCGGGCTTCTGCGTGTTCATCATGAACAACATCAGCACCAGCGTCTCCTTCGGGGTAGCCGGTCTGCGCTACGGCACCATCAAACAGACCACCAACAACGTAGAGACGGGTAGCCGACGCTCGAGCGGGGCCGACTTCAAGCTCAACCTCTTCAACATCAACATAGGCATGTGCCTGCACATATAGAATGAAAGTCATGCGAAAAAAGATAAGCTACATAATCCCGTTGTTCTGCGCGTTGCTATTGACATCGTGCATCCAGAACGACATCCCCTACCCCCGCATCAAGGCTCAGATTCTTGCCATTTCCGCCCAAGGTCAGGTGGGTGCGGCTACCATCGACAACGCCACCCAGACCGTGCGAATAGAACTGGCCGACACCGTAGACATGCGGCGGGTACGCATCGAGTCGCTCTCCGTAACCGAAGGAGCCACCTCTACTCTACCGGCCGACTCGACCATCGACCTCACTCACGACTATTCGATTACCCTCTCCATTTACCAGGACTACACCTGGACCATACAGGCGGCCCAAAACATCGCGCGCGCCTTCAGCGTCGAGGGGCAAATCGGTGCCCCGGTATTCGACGCCTACAATCACCGGGCTGTCGCCTATGTAAACAAGGATGCCGACCTCTCGAAAATCCACATCACCGAACTGGTGCTGGGTCCCGAGGGGATTACCACCTACTCGCCCCAAATCGAGAATATCTCCGACTTCTCGCTGGGATACCAAAAGGTAATCATCACCTACCACGACATCATGGAAGAGTGGACTCTCTACGTCGTACCCACCGAGAGCGAAGTGTCGACCGACGGGGTCGATGCCTGGACCAATGTGGCCTGGCTGCATGGCAGCGGCAAGGAGGGGGCTCAGAACGGATTCGAAATCAAAGAGGCTACCGCCGAAACCTGGGAACAGGTACCCGACTCCTATATCACCCACGACAAAGGCTCGTTCACGGCCCGCATGATTCACCTCAAGGCCAACACCACCTATGTGTGCCGCGCCGTATCGGGCGACCTCACGGGCAACGAGGTGACCTTCACCACCGGCTCGGCAGCCGAACTGCCCAACGGCAGTTTCGACTACTGGAACCTGGACGGCAAGGTATGGAACCCCTGGCCCGAGGGTAGCGAGAACTTCTGGGATACCGGCAACAAGGGGGCAACAACACTCGGCGACAGCAACACCCAGCCCACCGACGACACCTGGTCGGGTACCGGGCAAGCGGCCAAACTGGCCACCAAATTCGTGGGTATCGGCTCGCTGGGCAAACTGGCAGCCGGCAACATGTACGTGGGCAACTACCTGCGTACCGACGGCTCCAACGGTGTGCTCAACTTCGGCAAACCCTTCACCCAGCGGCCCACTCGTCTGAAGGGATACTTCAAGTACACCACGGTGCCCATCAACAAGACCAACAGCGACCTGACCGCCCTCATGGGACAACCCGACACCTGCCAGATATACATCGCCCTGGGCGACTGGAGCGACCCGGTAGAGATTCGCACCAAACCCAGCGACCGCAAGGTGTTCGACAAGAACGACCCGCACGTGATTGCCTATGCCGAGATTTCATCGGGAGAGTCGGTTCCGGAATATACCCCCTTCACCCTCGAACTCGAGTACCGCGATACCTCACGCATCCCCTCCTACATCATTGTGGTAGCTTCGGCCAGCAAATACGGCGACTACTTCACGGGTGGCGACGGCAGCGTGCTCTTCATCGACGACTTCTCGCTCGAATACGACTATTGACACCTCGCCCGGCCATCGGGCCCACACCATACACCGAGGCCCTGCCCCACTCTGCTACGAGCAGGAGGCAGGGCCTCGGTGTTTCGTCTCCATATCCTCCGCATGAACCTCGGGTCATAAACCGCCCGCACGACAACCTCCAAACCTTTTCCTCTAAAAACAGACTTTCCCCCCCAAAAAAACAGACAAAGAGCTGCCCCCGATTACCGGGAACAACTCTTCGTCGATCATATAAATGACGCCTCTCTCTTCAAAAAAAATTCATTCAACGTCGGTTCTGAACCGGGCCATACACTCACCCGGCATACCGCCGCCTCTATCGCTTGCCCTTGCCTTTGGCCTTGGCCGGTGCATACTTGATAGGGAGTCGCGGACGCTGCATGGCCCGCACCACCAGCCACACCCCGCCAATGACAAACGGGATGCTGAGCCACTGCCCCATGTTCAACGACATCGAAGCCTCGAAGGCCACCTGGTCGTTCTTGATAAACTCGATCAGGAATCGCGACAGGAAGGTACCGATGAGGAAGGTACCGAAGATGAGCCCCTCGCGCTCCTCGGCATTGCGACGCCAATACATGTAGAGCAACAGCCCGAAGAGCAGCAGATAGCACAGGGCCTCGTAAATCTGTGTCGGATGCGACGGAGCCGAAAATACGGGAGGCGCACCGGCCATCCACTCCGGCAGATTCTCGATAAAGCGGAAGCCCCACGGCAGCGAAGTCTCGTGCCCGTAAATCTCGTGATTCATCAGGTTGCCCGTGCGGATAAAGGCCGCCACCAGAGCCACCGGCACCACCAGACGGTCGAGCGTAAAGAGCATGCTGCGATGCGTCACCCGGCGCGAGTAAATCCAGATGGCTATGAGAATACCGATTGCACCGCCATGACTGGCCAAGCCGCCTTTCCAGATTTTCAGAATCTCGATAGGGTGCTGCGAATAGAGGTCCCATTCATAAAACAGGCAATGCCCCAACCGCGCCCCGATGACCATAGCCACCACCACATAGATAAAGAGCGAATCGAGCCACTTCACATTCAACTGCTCGTGGCGATACATGCGGTCCATCAGGCTATACCCTACGATGAAACCAATCGCGAAAAAGAGCCCGTACCAACGAAGCTGAATAACCCCGTCGAACAGTGCCGGGTTGGCAGTCCAAGTGATAAAATCAGTAATCATAACCTTCGTAAAAAACAATGCCCTGCCCGTGCAAACACACAGACAGGGACAAAGATACATATTTGTCGGCGAAAACGGGAATCTTCCGCCCCGATTCTTTCGTCACATCATACCAACCGGCGCACCAGCTCGTCGCGGTCGCCATAGAGCAAATCGATCATCGGTATCTCGATAAGCGTGTAGCAACCAGGGCGCTGCAACATGGCGGCACGGGCCGTACCCACCAGAATCTGCGCCGTCAGGGCCGGGTTGTTGATGCTCATGTCGAACTCGAAACGCTGGTTCTGCGTCTTGCCCGAAACACCCTTGCGCACCATGTTCACACCGTGGCCCATATCCTTGAGGGCATCGACACTCTCGACCTGCATCACGTGCGTCTCGTCGTGAGCAAAGTAGTCGTCGCTCTTGATGGCACGGGCCACCTCGTCAAACTGGTAACCCTCCTCGAGTTCGATGTAGACCATGCGGCGATGGATGCCCGTACCCAGGGGGATAGTCATCGACAGGGCAGCCTTCACGCCGGCAATCGCCTTCACGGCCACCGTGTGACCCATGCTCATGCCGGGGCCGAAGTTGGTATAGGTAACCCCCTTGGGCGCACAAGCCTCCATGAGGGCACGCACCACCGAGTCGGTACCCGGGTCCCAGCCGGCCGAAATGATGGCCACCGAGTCGTGAGCCTTGGCCTGGGCGTCGAGCGTCTTGCGCAAGTCGCCTATCTGGGTGTGAATATCGAAACTGTCGACCGTGCGGATACCCTTCTCGAGAGCCTTCAGGGCATAATGCTCCACCTCGCGGGTAGGCGTGCAGAGGATAGCCACATCCACCCCCTCCAGTTCGTCGAGCGACGTCACCACCCGATAGTCCGCCAACTCCCGGGGAATATCGGTTACCCTACGACGTACCACACCCGCAATCTCAAAGTCGGGTGCCACCTGCAAGGCCTCCAATACAAAGTGGCCTATATTGCCATAACCTACTATGGCAGCTCTGATTTTCTTCATATCTCGTTCTTTTTTTAATTTTCGAGGCGTAAAGATAGTAAAAGGTGAGCGGAGAGGCAAACCGAAAACACAGTTTTCAAGGTTAATTATCCCGAACCGACTCCTATCTTATTTAAAGATAGCAAAAAGTGAGAGAAGAATAAAAACCTCCTCCCCCTGTTTCAGCTATTTTTAACCAGCTACAAATACACTCCGCCAGATTCAATGCTGAACCGTTACGGTCCAACCCGCCCCCTCGACCTCCAGACAAAAGGTGCACGACCGGTCTCCGTCGTCGGCAAGCCGAAAACTCCAGCACCGACCTTCGACGGTAATCTGCCACGATGTAATCTCGAGACTACGGCTTGCCTCCCATCCGGCAGACCAAGGCAGCACCACACTCCACAACCAGCACCCCAAAGCCGAAAACAATTTACACGCTACGATACTCGTCATACCTCATCCCTATCGTTATGCCGCCGACGCTCCGGCAGCGGTTATACAAAAAGGGCGTAAGCTGCATCGTCCATCCGTTTTCAAGGCTCTGGTAAACCCACACACAAGACAAACGACAAGCTCACGCCCGTTGTATAACAAGCGTGAGCGTCCAGTTGTCATTATCTCTGTGTGTTAAGAATTTACCAGATTCTGAAAACGAGATAATTTCCGAACGCTTTTTACGTTTCCCTCAAAAATTCAGCCGTAAAGTTATCACTTTTTTTCGGTTGCACCTCATGTAAAACGAGAAACATGATGCCCGACATACTTCAAAAAAAACATACAAGAGTCCCTCCATACTGTCTGCCAATCGAAAATCCAGATGGAGACCCTGCGAAAAAGGGCTGTATCGTACATTACGACACAGCCCCAAGGAATTGAGGGCAAGACCCTCTTCTGAAATTTATGGAATTAAAGCTATTCCCTATTAGCCATCTCGGTCATCTTGTTGAGTATGCTAACATATCTTTTCTGTTGTTTCGGAGTCAGTTCGTCATTTACCCCAGACAGTTTCTCAGAGAGTTCAGTCGCCTTTTGGGCTATCTTTGCATACGACACAGCTGCTGACAAATCTCCCGAGGCCGCCTTTTTGACCGCAGCCACATATTCGTCGACACACTCTTCGTAGAGATCGAGTACGGCATCCCAATCACCATCTGCCGGAATATCCAAAGAAGCCGATTCGGTCTTTTTGGGCCGCCATACCTCTTCTGGTTCTCCAAAGATATATGATATGTTTTCTGCCTTGTCGAGAATTCTGCGAGAGTACTTGTAACGGAATTTGAAATCGTCAACTGGTCCCCAACAGTCGTAACATCCATCCCGGCAATATCTTTCAAGAAGGAACATGATTATAAGATCTCCAACCTTCATTTTTTTCACGTTCATTCCCAGAAAGTTCTCTGTGCCCATCACAAGTGGATATTCCCCACCTCCATATTTTATTGTTCCATTTTCTATTTCCAGATAGTTATATTCCTCATAACTAATTCTATAGTCATATACGGCAGTGTAATATCCTTGCGCAAGGTCTTTCATCCCGGCCTTTCTGAATCGGGCAGTACGATTGGGTGCTATGGATATTTCGTAGACTTTCGTCGAATCGTCACAGTGAAAAAACAGAGGATTGTCAATAAGACCTTCTCCATAAATCAGTCCATCCTTTTGACTCGATTCTATAAAGTTCGAACCTTTAATATTGTATGGGATAATCTGTTCTCTATTCCGGTTGAACTTGAATATGGTATTGACCGTAGACGAATCGGCATTGATAAGCCAGGTATTGGATGGAATCTTATCGAGTTCTGCACCATTATCGTTGATCATCGATGTCCAGGCTGACTCGTAACGAGGATTATCTTCAATATAGACAACCGCGTTGCTGAAGATTTCGTATTTCTCTTTTTTGAAATTTTTCCCGGCTGTCGCGATTATGGAGTCAGCCTTGTTCTTGATGTCCATAAGAGCCTGATACCTTACGAACGGCGTGGCTATCGAATCATAAACCGAGAGTAAACTATCGGTTTCACGATTGACACGTGCAGCCTCTTCGGCAGGATCAAGAGGTTTGCATGAGACTGCCAACAAGGCCATTACACCGATTGCTATCCAATTTTTTGTTTTCATAGTAACTGTTTTTTTAATTTTTGTTAGCAAATATAATGAACGGCTTGGCTCCACCAATAGCCCTTTTTGGTCCTTTTGACAGAACAAGTATAGAGACGAAAAGGAAGAATTGAGAAGATTTGCTCCGATTAACCTCAATGTATATCTGATTTTATGAATCCCCCCTTTTTAGTGCACCTTCTAATTGTACTCCGACGCGTCGATATTGCCGCGCATCTTGTCGGCTGCCTTCCAAATCTCCTTCTCAAAGCCTATATCGGCTGTATTCATTGCTGCCATAGATACTCACAAATGGGATATTTGGAGTAAAGGTAACAACTTTTACAAAAAAAATACCATTTACGGGAGAAATTAGACGCCTCGTCCCAGATGAAACGGCTTTGCTCCCCCGCGGCATATGCCGCGGGCAAAATGCGATGCCACGGCCCTCACTCGTGCAGGCCCCGGCGGCGCAGGTAGTCGAGCAGGAAGGCGGGGCGGTCGGTCTGCAAGATGCGGCAGCCCAGCGAGTCGACAAGGCAGCCATACTCCCGGTCGGGTGCCGAAAGCGCACGGTCATCGTCGTGTCCGCCAGCGAGGGTGTCCCACAAGAGGTTGTACCAGATGAGCGACTTGCCTCGGAGCGAACGGGCCAGCTGACGGGGCAGCGGATTGTCGTCACGGGCATACAGCAGTTCGAATGCGGCCGGCTGCATGGCGCGGACAAACGCTTCTACCTGCTCCCGGGCTCCCGGTTTGTCGAGGTTGACCACCGGCATATAGATGACCCGGTCGAGGTATTTGCCGTAGAGGGCTCTGACTTCGGCGGCGGGACGGCTCCCCTTCATCACAATCTGGCGGGTGGTTCCTGTCTTTTCGAGCAGCTCGTACACCTGGTCGAAGTAGCGGTCGGCCTTGTCGAGGTTGATCATGACTTTTCCCCGGGCCAGCCGCAAGGCCTCCTCGAGGGTGGGTACCCGGTGACGGGTCCTGATGCCGCACCCGTTTTTCAGGTACAGGGTGCGTATCGAGTCGAGCGTCCACTCCCCTACCTTGCCTCTGCCGGTTGTGGTGCGGTCGAGCGTGTCGTCGTGCATCAAAATCAACTTGCCGTCGCGGGTGCGCTGCAAATCGAGTTCGACCATGTCGACCCCCATATCGATGGCGCTCTGTATCGCCGCCAGGGAGTTCTCGGGGAAGTTGCGCCAGTCGGCCCGATGAGCAACCACGATTACCGACGACAGTTCGCGGTCCAACAACCGCTCCCGTATCTGTTCGGCCCGCTCTTGCGCCCAAGCCGACACGGCCAGCAGCCACAATGTGGCCACGGCCCATAACCTCAAATGTTTTACACTGTTGATTTTCATTATCTTACCTTTTTATGCCAATAAAAAAAGTTCCTCGATACGAGAAACTCACCCAATGATATGTTTTGAAAGATAGATAATGAAGTGGAGTATAGCGGACTCGAACCGCTCACCTCGACACTGCCAGTGTCGCGCTCTAGCCAGATGAGCTAATACCCCTCGTGCTGATTTGCGCTGCAAAGATAAGCGCTTTTTTCGAACCGTGCAAAGATATTTTCAACTTTTTTCTGCATTTAAAATCGAGCGCCTCATCTTCAAAGAGTTATATCCCGAAAAAAAATAGACCATAGAAAAAAGCGGAGCGAATGTAGTGAACATCCGCCCCGCTCGCAAGGAGATGAAATCTTTTACGTTTCTCTCTTATTCTTGCTTTTATGCTATTTTGTCACCGGGACAAAGGTGAAATCGAACCGATAGGTGTCGAGCGGCAACCGGTAGGCGGGCAATATGCCGGGGCCACAGGTGGCGGTACCTACCCCGGTTTGGGCAGCATCGAGGTGAACAGTGACCGTACCGTCGGCATGCAACTCGTTTACGTGGGTGGCGGCATCGATGCAGGCATCGGTGTAGGGCGTGGCGCTGAACTGGAAGGGTGCATCGGCCGTGACTCTCCAGCCGTTACCGGCCTCGCTGCCGAAGGTTGCCCAACGGGTATCGGTGCGATTGCCGGTAGCCTGGGGCACTACATAGCAGTGGAACATTGCGTCGGGGCTGGTCTCGTAAAGGGCTATCTTGCCGGCGAGGCGGTCGACGTAGGTCTCCATATCGCCCCGGCCCAGATAGGTTACCCGACGGCAGTTCCCGGCCGGCATCCCGAAGGTGAGGCCCACGCGGGGCAACGACTTCACCACCGTGGTGTCGGGGGTGAATGTGGTGTGTACCGTCAACACGCCCTTACGGTCGAAGGCGTAGGTGAGTGTGCCCTCTCCTATCGATTGGCCCTGCGCATTGGTGAGCGCAATGGCCACCTCGCATCCGTTCTTGCCCGGCTCGATCGAGGTGACCCGCTGCGATACCGACGAGAGGCCGGCCTTCGCCCACAACTGGCCGCTGGTCTTGTCCTTCTTGTCGTTCTCGGTCAAGGGACGGTAAAGCGAGAGCACCAGGGGCGAGGCTATCATCTCGGCGCCGTTGTAGCGATAGGAGGTCAGGGCGCCGGTCTCGGGCGATACGGAAGCCGATACCCGGTCGTTGCTCCAGGTGTAGCCGTCGCGTTTCAGCGACCGGCCCGAAGGCAGATCGATTTTGGCCTCGTAGCGCGGATTGGCCTCGAGCACGAACTGGTCGTAGGCCACCTCGTCGGTCGTCTGGACAAAAGCCGTAGCGTGGTTGGGGGTCCAACTGAGGTTGAGGTAGGCCTCTCGGGCGTCGCGGGGCAGTGCCACACGACCCAAGGCGACATCGACCGTCTGGTGCGGAGCGCAGGCAACCACCTGCTCGCCCCGGGCCACGACGGTACCGTTGTCGGCCGTCACGTTCCAGTGCAGGGTATAGGCGTCGAGGTCGGTAAAGTCGTGCCAGTTTTTCACCGTGACGGTGAGGTTGTCGGCATCGGTGAGGGTCGACTTGATATATTGGTAAACATGCTTGACGGCATGGAGATGGGGGTGCGGCTCGCGGGCGGCATTGACCAGACCGTTGCAGCAGAAGCTGCCGAACGAAGGTATCCCCTCGGGACCGTAGTCACCGCCGTAGCTCCAGTACCAGCGGCCGTTGGCATCGACCTCGCGGAACGACTGGTCTACCCAGTCCCAGATGCAACCGCCCTGAGCCATCGGCTCCGACTCGAACACCTTCCAGTAGTCCTGCAGACCGCCCTCGCTGTTGCCCATGGCGTGGGCATACTCACAGAGGATGAAGGGGCGGTAGATGTCGGGCTGGGCCAGATAGGCCTTTATCTCGTCGATGCTGCGGTACATGCGGCAATAGATGTCGGTATTGAAATTCTGCTCGGCGCGCTCGTACTGCACGGGGCGGTTGGTCTCGACCGACTTGAGCCAGCGGTAGGTGTGCTCGAAGTTGACCCCGTTGCCGGCCTCGTTGCCCAGCGACCAGATGGAGATCGAAGGGTGGTTCTTGCTACGCTCGTACATGCGCCGCGTGCGGTCCATGTGAGCCTTGAGCCAGGTGGTATCCTTGGCCAGCGTAGCCGGGCCGTACCCCATGCCGTGCGACTCGATGTTGGCCTCGTCGATGACATAGAGTCCGTAGCGGTCGCACAGGTAGTACCAATAGGGATTGTTGGGATAGTGGGCGCAACGCACCGTATTGATGTTGTTCTGCTTCATCAGTTGTATATCTTTCAGCATCAGCTCCTTACTCACGGTGCGGCCGCGGTCGGAGAACTCGTGGCGGTTCACCCCCTTGACCAGGACGGGCACCCCGTTGATGCAGAAGCGGCCCTCCTTGATTTCCGAGGTCTTGAAGCCCACCGGGCAACCGGTCGTCTCGACCACCCGTCCGGCCTCGTCCTTCAGATTCACAACCAACGTATAGAGATAGGGCTGCTCGGCGCTCCAGGGGTGAGCATCGGGTATCACCTGCTCGAAGCTCACGATACTGTCGGCCGACACCTCGCGGGTATCGCGCACCACCAGCCGGTTGTCGGCATCGTACAACTCGTAGGCCACGGTAGGCTTTTCAATCCCGCCGACTCCGCCCACATGCACGGCCAGCGACAACTCGCCATCCCGGTAGTCCTGCCGGTCGAGCGGCGACACCACCTTGTAGTCGGCAATATACTGCTGCGGCGTGCTGTACAGATAGACATCGCGCTCGATGCCGCTCAACCGCCACATATCCTGACACTCGAGATACGAACCCGCACTCCAGCGATAGACCTCGACGGCCAGCACGTTTTCGCCCGGTTTCACGCGGTCGGTCACATCCCACTCGGCCGGGGTCTTGGAGTCCTGGTTGTAGCCCAGCAGCTCGCCGTTGAGCCACACGTAGTAGAACGACGCGGCCCCCTCGAAACAGAGCACGATGCGACGCCCGGCCCACGAGTCGGGCACGGTGAAGGTGCGGCGATACGAGCCCACCTCGTTTTCGGCGTAAGGCACCAGGGGCGGATTTTTCTTGAAATTGAACATGGGGTCGTCGAACTCGTACGACTCGTTCACATAGATGGCCGTACCGTATCCCTGACGCTCCCAGTTGCCGGGCACCTCTATCTCGTTCCAGTTGCCCACGTAGTAGTCGGGGCGGTAGAAGTCGACCGGCCGCGTGTCGGGGTTGCGCACCCAGTTGAACCGCCAGGCTCCGTTCAGACTCATGTAGTAGGGCGACGACTCACAGGCCTGCTCGCGAATAGCCTCGACATCGCCCGCCGCATAAGGCCACACATAGGCATGCGGGGTCAGTTTGTTCAGTCCCGTGGCATATTGGCTTTGCCACTCGGGCTGGTTCTGTTGAGCCTGCATGGTCGCTGCCGTCAGGCAAGCGAGGCAGAGGCCCGTCCATATTGTTCTCTTCATCGTTTCAAAAAAGTATAGATTTCAAAAAAAGTTACCTTCACACATCCTCACTCCAGCGGGAGCCCTACCCGACCGTCCTTGATTTCGGCCAGCTTGCGGGCCAGTTCCTCGACAACGGCCGGATATTGGGCAGCCACGTTTTTCGTCTCGCCCTTATCGCTGCGCATGTCGTAAAGCTGAGGGTCGGGGCTGTTACCGGTCTCGATACCCACGTTGCTGTTGTAGGGGCTACCCTCGCCCGGTTCGAGGTATTTCCAGTCGGCGGTAATAATCGAGAGGTTGTTCTGGGCATTCTGCTCGACCAGCGAGCTGCGCCCTTGACGGTCTTTGCCCAGCCAGGCATCGAGCCAGTTCTCGCTGTCGGGAGCAGCTCCGGCAGGCATCGACACCCCCAGCAGCGAGGCCAGCGAAGCCATCCAGTCGAGCTGACAAACCAGCGCGTCGGAGACCGCCGGTTGCACACGACCGGTCCAGCGAAGAATGCACGGCACGCGGGTACCGGCCTCGTACAGGCTGTATTTGCCTCCGCGGAAGGGTCCGCCCGGCTTGTGGTTGCCCAGCAGCTCGACCGCCTGGTCACGATAACCGTCGTCTACCACCGGCCCGTTGTCGCTCGAGAGAATCACAATCGTATTCTCGTCGAGCCCCAGCCGCTTCAGCGCAGCCATCACCTCGCCCACGCTCCAGTCGAACTGCAGCAGCACGTCGCCTCGCGGTCCCATACCCGACTTGCCGGCAAAACGGGGGCCAGGCACCCGGGGCACATGAGCATCCTGCGTGGCAAAGTAGAGGAAGAAGGGCTCGTTCTTGTGCTGCTCGATGAAGTCGATGGCCTTGGCCGTCAACTCATCGGCAATCCGGTCGTCTTTCCACAGGGCCGACTTGCCCCCCTTCATAAACCCGATGCGCGAAATGCCGTTCACAATACTCTGGTTGTGACCGTGCGAAGGGAGCATGGTGAGCAACTCGGGGTTGTTCTTGCCCGTAGGTTCGCCAGGAAAATTTTTCTGATAGCTGACGTAGATGGGGTCGTCGGGGTCGAGATTCGCTACCCGCCCGTTCTCCACAAACACGCAGGGCACGCGGTCGCCCGTGGCCGCCATGATGTAGGAGTAGTCGAACCCGATGTCCGACAGGTTGGGCGAAATGAGCCCGTTCCAGTCTTGCGTCCCCTTCTTGTCGCCCAACCCCAGATGCCACTTGCCTATGGCACCGGTCGTGTAACCAGCCTCGTGAAACATGTCGGCCAGGGTGTAACGGTCGGGGCGTATGATCATACCGGCATCGCCATCGGCAATGCCCGTGCCCTGCCGACGCCAGGCATACTCGCCGGTGAGCATGGCATAGCGGGCCGGCGTACTGGTGGCCGCCGCACTATGGGCATTGGTAAAGCGCACCCCCTCGGCGGCCAGTTGTTCGACGTGGGGCGTGCTGATGGTCTTGGCGCCGTTGCAACTCAAGTCGCCATAGCCGATGTCATCGGCATAAATGAATATGACGTTGGGCGTTTGCGACTCCCGCTCGGCGGCATGGCTCGCGAAAGGAAGCGGCAGAGCCATCAAAGGTAATATCAAAGGTATCGATTTCATCTCTTTCTCTGTTTTGTGTATCGTATGGATGGCACCCTTGCCCCGCATAGAGCAGGGTGCGGTAAAAGTCAAAAAAAATTGTTCTTCGGGAAGCCGTATCAGGGCTATCCCCTGGGCTGTCGGGCGACTATTGCACCATCACCTCGTCGAAGTACATCCAGACCTTCTGCCCTTCGCGCACATCGCCGGCCGGACAGAGACCCGGATTCACCACCTCGAACTTCAGATAACGGGCTTTCACCCCGAGGTTGTCGAAACGGGCATCCTCGATAGCCATGCGGTTCTCGAAAATCTCCTCCCGGGAATAGCGAATCTCGCCCACCGGGCGGTAGTTCTTCTTGTCGTTCGAAACCGACAGCCTGATTACGGCAGGCTTGTGAACCGCCATGCCCGAGTTGGTGATGCAGCCGAGAGTCACCTCGCTCACCGGGGTCTTCTTTCCCAGGTCAATCACAAACGTGGCATCCTGGTCGTACCAGCCCACCCACTCCGAATCGGTATGGCGCAAACTGCCCCGCACACCGTTAGTGAGTACACCGGCACTCCCGTTGTTGGCTATCTCCCGTTTGCCCGTAGCCAGATTCCACTGCATATCCAGGGTGAGGGTCTTCCCCATCTGCACACCTTGTGCAAAGGTAGCCGCCCGAACACAGGTGGAGGCATCGACCGTAAACGGTTTTTCGTATAGCGGCGACGTGGCCACCGGCTCCGTGCCGTCGCAGGTGTAGCGTATCTCCACATCGGGGCGGATGCACGAGAGGTCTACCCGCAGTCTCTTCTTCTCGGGGGTAACCCGGTGGTCGATGTTGTACATCGAGCGGGCGCAAGTCACGCCCAATGCCTCGAGGTGAGGCAACACCCGGTCGAGCCGGGCGAGGAATCCGGGCCAATCCTTCGTGCCCTTTTGAGTCCAGGCCACATCGGCCAAGGCCAGCAACCGGGGGAAAAGCAGATACTCCACATCGGCCGGCGAGTTGCAGAACTCGGTCCACATCGAAGCCTGTACCCCCATCAGCAGCGATTCGTAGGCCGGTTTCCAATCCTGCTGCACCGGCTCATACTGGTAGACATCCTTCAGGGTATTGTTGCCGAAATAGGTAAACGGCTCGAACCACTGGGGTCCCTGATAACGAATGAGGTAAAGCACCCGGGCCGGAGTCATCACAAACCGATGCCCCTGTTCGGCCGCCTTGAGAGCCGCCTTGCCCAAACCTTGCCAACCGTAGATGATGGCCCCCTCGGGCAGGGTACTGTTGGTGAGCTCGTCCCAGCCCATCACCTCCTTGCCCTTGCTGCGCACATAGTCGCACATGCGGGTCATAAAGTAACTTTGCAGCTCCTCGATATGGTCGATGTGCTCGGCCTTCATGCGGGCCTGGCACAACGGGCATCGTGCCCAGTTTACCTTCGAAGCCTCGTCGCCACCCAGGTGTATGTATTTCGAGGGGAAGAGTTCGACAATCTCGTCGATGACATCCTCGAGAAACGAAAACACGCTGTCGTTGCCGGCACAATAGACAATCTCGGAGTTCTTCCCGCCAATGCCCGGCAACACCCCGATAAAGCGGTCCTCCACGGGGCAGGCCAACTGCGGATAGGCAGCCAGCGACGAATTGGTGTGGGCCGGCATCTCAATCTCGGGGATTACCTCGATCTGACGTTCGGCCGCATAGCGCACAATCTCCCGAATATCGTCCTGCGTATAGTATCCGCCCTCGGTAGCCTCCTCGCCCCGCTCCTGGTTGCGGCGGTTGGGAAAGAGCTCGTCGCGCTTCACGCGCCAGGCTCCCACCTGCGTGAGGCGGGGGTACTTCTTAATCTCGATGCGCCAGCCGTTGTCGTCGACCAGATGCAAGTGCAGCTTGTTGATTTTCAGCATCGAGGACGCCTCGATAATCTGCAACAAATCTTTTTTGGGCATAAAGTAGCGCGACACGTCAATCATCAGCCCCCGATATCCGAACCGCGGAGCGTCGTCGATCGTCATCGCCGGCACCCGGCAAAGGTTACGCGCCACAGGCTCCACCCCCTCGATGGCGGGCGGGAGCAACTGACGCAACGTCTGCAAGGCATAGAAGAAACCGGCATCGCCCGACGCCTTTATCGTCATCCGCCCGGCAGACACCTCGAGCCGATAAGCCTCGGGGGGCATCGAGGGCACCGTCGTCAGCCGCACATCGGGCTCGGGAGCTCCTACCTCGATGGCCGGCAGAAAACCGGCCGTGCGGCCCAAGCGGTCGACAAAAGTCGAGACCATCTGCAACTGCGACTCACACTCCACCCCGATTGTTGTCGAGGGGGTAAAGTAGAAATAGCCGCTGTCTACGCTGCATGTCATCGGCGCCGGTATCACCGGCAACGCCTCGGCCCCGACCGACTCGCCCGCCCATACCGGCAGGCTCAACCCCAGAGCGCAAGCAATCCATAGTTTTATTTTCATGGCTCTCCCCTCGTTTATTCGTTAATGGGAAACTCGTTCAAGATCGGGTCGTCGTATTGTATTTGCAGCCGCTTCAGCTCCTTCTTCAGGTCACGGGTAATCTCCTCGGTACCCTCCTGCCCGTAGATGTTGTGCATCTCGCAAGGGTCGTTCTTCAAGTCGTAGAGCTCCCACACGTCGATGTCGTTGTAGAAGTGGATGAGCTTGTAGCGATCGGTGCGTACGCCGTAGTGGCGCTTCACCATGTGCTCGGCAGGGAACTCGTAGAAGTGGTAGTACATCGAGGTACGCCAGTCGGCCGGCGACTCGCCCTGCAACAGCGGAACCAGCGACTCGCCCTGCATGTCGTCGGGCACGGTAACCCCGGCCAGTTCGAGGAAGGTGGGCGCATAGTCGATATTCTGCACCATCTGAGGAATGTCGCCCCGTTTGTCGAGCCCCTTGGGCAGGTGCATGATGAGCGGCGTGTGCATCGACTCTTCATACATGAAGCGCTTGTCGAACCAGCCGTGCTCGCCCATGTAGAAACCCTGGTCAGAGGTATAGACCACGAGCGTATTGTCGAGCAGCCCCTCTTTCTCGAGGTAATCGAGCACCCGGCCCACATTGTCGTCGAGCGACTTCACCGTCTTGGCATAGTCGCGCATGTAGCGCTGGTATTTCCAGTGCACCAGCTCCTCGCCCTGCAGGTTGTCCTTGTAGAACTTGTCGATAATGGGATTATAGAAGTTGTCCCAGGCAGCCTTCTGGGCCGAATCCATACGTCCGTAAAAAGACTCATACAGCGATTTCAGTCGGCTATCCTTATCGGCGCGCAACATCTTCAGGTCGTAAATCAGGTCCATGTCCTTGGCGATGCTCATCTCTTGAGCCGCAGCGGCCAGACGGCCCTCATACGTATCGTTGAAGGTCTCGGGATAAGGGAACTCACGGTCTTCGTACAGCGTGAGGTTGCAGGTATCGGCCATCCAGTTGCGATGAATCGCCTTGTGGTGGATAAAGAGGCAGAAAGGTTTCGACTTGTCGCGCTTGTTTTGCAGCCAGTCGAGACTCTCGTCGGTAATGATGTTGGTCACATAGCCGTGCTTGCGCACCGTATCGTTGTTCTGTGTAATGAAATCGGGGTTGTAATAGTCGCCCTGTCCCGGCAGAATCTCCCAGAAATCGAAGCCCGTAGGCAACGACTCGAGGTGCCATTTGCCCACGATAGCCGTCTGGTAACCGGCCTGCCGCAACAGTTTGGGCATGGTTTGCTGCGAGCTGTCGAACCGGCAGGTGGTATTGTCGGTAAAACCGTTTTTATGACTGAACTTGCCGGTAATCATGCAAGCCCGGCTGGGACCGCTCAGCGAGTTGGTCACGAAGCTGTTGGTAAACCGCACGCCGTCGCGGGCGATGCGGTCGAGATTGGGAGTCTCGATATAGCGGGTATCATAGCAACTCATCATTTGAGCCGTATGGTCGTCGGTCATAATATAGATGATATTGGGGCGTAGCGCCTCCCTCTTGGTGTTCTGGCACGAAGCCAAACTACCCACTACCGCAAAAGAGGCTACGGCATAAAGCCAGTTGGAGTCAATCGATTTCATAAGGATTAAAGCACTTATAGGTTGGACAAATAACAGATTCTACAAATATATAAATAGAAAAGCACAATGACAAATGAGACATCCATCTCCATACGACTTTCGCAAAATCTTCTTACCTTTGTAACTGATATAACCGTTCAAAAACCGTTCGAGATGATTATCTTCAACACCACCTATCATGCCGACAATGCTCGCAAAGACGAGTTTATCGACTGGCTGAAAGAGTCGTATATCCCTACCGTCGTGGAGCACGGCCTGCTGCGGGAGCCGCAACTGACCCGCATCTTTGCCGATAACGAAGACGAAGGCACCAGCCTCTCGCTCCAGTTCAAATCGCCCGATACCGAATCGCTGGAACGCTGGCACGAAGAGTGCGGCGAGGCGCTGCTTGCCGAGATGCAAAAACGGTTTGGCGATCAGGTTTTGGGATTCAGCACCTTGCTCGAAGTAATCGACTTGTAAATGACACCCGAGAACGACCGAGTAATCATAGGCATCGACCCCGGCACCAACGTGATGGGCTACGGCATCTTGCGCGTGGTCAAGAACAAGCCCGAGGTGGTGGCGCTGGGGGTGATTCAGCTCAACAAGTTCGAGAGCCACTACCTGCGTTTGCGGCGCATCTTCGACCGGGTGCTGGGCCTCATCGAGCAATATCTGCCCGACGAGATGGCCATCGAGGCTCCCTTCTTCGGCAAGAACGTGCAGTCGATGCTCAAACTGGGCCGCGCCCAGGGGGTAGCCATGGCGGCCGCCCTCTCGCGCGATATTCCCATCACCGAATATGCCCCCCTGAAAATAAAGATGTCGATTACCGGCAACGGCGGTGCCTCGAAAGAGCAGGTGGCCGCCATGCTGCAACGCATCCTCCACATCCCCGATGAGAACATGCTGCCCCAGCTCGATGCTACCGACGGTCTGGCGGCCGCCCTCTGCCACTTCTACCAGACCAACCGGCCTCAGGTGCCCAAGAGCTACAACAGCTGGAAGGACTTCATCAGCAAGAACCCCGACAAGGTCTCGAACGGGAAACCTTCGCCCAAGAAATAGCGTCCGACCCGCGTCGCATCAGCTCCCGCCCCGGTCCTCAGCTACATATTATCTCCATTATTGGCAGAATATTTGTTTGTTTCCTCTGCTCTGTCGGGCGAAAAACAGAATATTTCACCACATCACCCACCCCAAAGAAGAGATTATTTCGAGAGGCCAAACGATAATTAGCGTTACCTTTGTACACGGGGATTTCCAATCCTGCCCTTTTTTGTATTCACGCCATACCTCTACATGATATGACTACTCTGAAACAACTACTCGACCAACGCATTCTCGTGCTCGACGGAGCCATGGGAACCATGATACAACGCTACGGACTCGGCGAACGGGAGTTCCGGGGCGAACGCTTTGCCCACACCGGTGTGGAGCTGAAGGGCAACAACGACCTGCTATGTCTCACCGCCCCGCACATCATCGACGAAATACACCGGGCCTACCTCGAGGCCGGGGCCGACATTATCGAGACCAACAGCTTCAATGCCAACGCCATATCGATGGCCGACTATCGGCTCGAAGGGGCCGTGCGCGAAATCAACCTCGCCGCCGCCCGTCTGGCCCGCCAAGCGGCCGACGACTACTCGACTGCCGAGAAACCGCGCTTCGTAGCGGGGTCGGTAGGACCTACGAACAAGAGCTGCTCCATGTCGCCCGACGTGGAGAATCCCGCCCTGCGCAGCCTCCATTTCGACACCCTTGCCGCAGCCTATCGCGAACAGATGGAGGCGCTCGTCGAGGGAGGCGTAGACCTGCTGCTCGTCGAGACCATCTTCGACACCCTCAATGCCAAAGCCGCCCTGTGGGCTGCGCGGCAGGCCATGGAGTCGGCGGGTCGCGAGGTGCCCGTGGTGCTCTCGGTCACCGTTACCGAAAGCGGCCGCACCCTCTCGGGGCAAACCATCGAGGCGTTCCTCACCTCGGTATCGCACGCCTCCCTGCTGGCCGTGGGACTCAACTGCTCGTTCGGGGCCCGCGACATGAAGCCCTGGCTGCAACGCCTGGCGGCCATGGCCCCCTGCTACGTGAGCGCCTATCCCAACGCGGGACTGCCCAACCAGTTGGGCGAATACGACGAAACACCCCAGTCGATGGCCGTACAAATCAAAGAGTTTATCGACGAGGGGCTGGTCAACATCGTGGGCGGTTGCTGCGGAACCACCCCCGAACACATTGCGGCCTATCGCGAACTCGTGGCTGGGGCTGCGCCCCGTCGTCCGGCTTCCCGCGACCATAGGCTGCACTTGAGCGGACTCGACGACCTGGTAGTCTCGCGCGAGACCAACTTCGTAAACATCGGCGAGCGATGCAACGTAGCCGGCTCGCGCAAATTCCTGCGGCTCATTCACGAAAAGAACTACGCCGAGGCGCTCGACATCGCCCGCCAGCAGGTCGAGGCGGGAGCACAGGTCATCGACATCAACATGGACGACGCCATGCTCGACGCCCGCGACGAGATGGTCAACTTCCTGAACCTCATCGTCTCCGACCCCGACATCTACCGGGTACCCGTCATGATCGACTCGTCGAAATGGGAGGTCATCTCGGCGGCTCTCAAATGCCTGCAAGGCAAGGCGATTGTCAACTCCATCAGCCTCAAGGAGGGTGAAGAGCTCTTTCTGCAACACGCCCGCGAAATCAAACGGATGGGGGCGGCTGTGGTGGTGATGGCCTTCGACGAACAGGGGCAGGCCGATACCTATGAACGCAAAATCGAGGTCTGCGCCCGAGCCTACCGGCTGCTCACCGAGGTAGCAGGCATGGCTCCCTGCGACATCATCTTCGACCCCAACGTGCTGGCCATAGCCACCGGCATCGAGAGCCACGACAACTACGCCGTCGACTTCATCCGCGCTACGGCCTGGATTCACCAGCACCTGCCCGAGGCCAAGGTGAGCGGCGGGGTGAGCAACCTCTCCTTCTCCTTCCGGGGCAACAACTACATACGCGAGGCGATGCACGCCGTCTTCCTCTACCACGCCATTGCCCAAGGGCTCGACATGGCCATCGTCAACCCGGCCACCTCGGTGACCTACGACGACCTGCCCGCCGAGACCCTCACACTCATCGAGGATGTGGTGCTGAACCGCCGTCCCGATGCGACCGAACGGCTCATCGACTTTGCCGCCCGGCACCGGGAGGAGGCCGAAAAACCGAATCGGACCGAACCGCAGGAACGCACAAGTGTACCCGTAGCCGACCGGCTGCGGCAGGCGCTTGTCAAAGGGTTGTCGACCCACCTCGAGAGCGACCTGGCCGAAGCGGTGGCCCAATACGGGTCGGCCATCGCCGTCATCGAACAGCCCCTCATGGAGGGGATGAACCGCGTGGGCCAGCTCTTTGGCGAGGGAAAGATGTTCCTGCCCCAGGTGGTCAAGAGTGCCCGCACCATGAAGCAGGCCGTGGCCATCCTGCAACCCCTCATCGAACAGGAGAATGCCCGCACGGGCGAGACGGCGAAACGGGGCAAATTCATCATCGCCACCGTCAAGGGCGACGTGCACGACATCGGCAAAAACATCGTCGGCGTCATCCTCGCCTGCAACAACTTCGAGGTGATAGACCTGGGCGTAATGGTCCCGGCCGAACGCATTGTCGAACGAGCCATTGCCGAAAAGGCCGACTTCGTAGGGCTGAGCGGACTCATCACCCCCTCGCTCGAGGAGATGGGACACGTGGTGGCCGAGATGGAGAAGGCCGGCTTGCGCACCCCGGTCATCATCGGTGGGGCCACCACCTCGCGACTGCATACCGCCGTGAAGATAGCCCCCCGGTATAGCGGACCCGTCGTCCACGCCGGCGACGCCTCGCAAAATCCGCTCATCGCCGCACAACTGCTCAACCCGCAGACCCGCCAGAGCTTCATCGTCTCGCTGCAAGCCGAGCAGGAGGCTCTGCGCCGTTCGCAGAAACCGGCCGACACCCTGCCCCTGGCCGAGGCCGAACAGCGGGCTCCCCGCATCGACTGGGCCCACTACGTTGCGCCGTGTCCCCGGGAGTTGGGCCGCCACACGATTGCCCCCACCATCACCGAGATTCGCCCCTACATCAACTGGCGGGCCTTCTTTGCCGTGTGGAAGATAGGAGCACAATATGCCGCCATAGCTGACATGCGGGGCTGCGACCACTGCCGGGCCGCCTGGCTCGCCGCATTCCCCACGGCCGAGCGGGCCAAAGCCACCGAAGCAATGCAACTCTACAAGGAGGCCAACCGACTGCTCGACACCCTCGAACGCGAAAACAACGATTCGCCCCGAGGGGTCTATCTGCTGACCGAGGCATCGAGTCGCGACAACCTCATACGCCTGCATCTGCCCGAGGGCGACCTGCTCGAAATTCCCTGCCTGCGCCAACAGGTACGCAAGCCCGAAGCCGATGCCTGCTACTATGCCCTGAGCGACTTTGTACGCCCCGAGCAGACCGGAGCCCCCGACTATGCCGGACTCTTTGCCGTCACGGCCGGCGGCGACATACAGCGACGCATCGAACGGCTGCGCCTCGCCGGCGACGACTACAACGCCCTGCTGTTGCAATCGCTGGCCGACCGCCTGGCCGAAGCCGCTTCGGAGTGGTTGCACCTGAAGGTGCGACGCGAACTGTGGGGATATGCTCCCGACGAACCTGCTCTCGGTCTGCCGGCTCTCCTGGCCGGAAACTACCGCGGCATACGCCCGGCCGCAGGCTACCCCTCGCTGCCCGACCACTCGCTCTTCTTCGACTGGGACCGGGCGCTCGACCTCGGAGAGATAGAGATTACCCTCACCGAAAACGGGGCCATGTATCCCAACGCCTCGACCGCCGGGCTCTACCTGGCTCACCCCGATGCCCGCTATTTCCACATCGGCCACATCGCCCCCGACCAGCGCGAGCGGTATGCCCGTCAGCGGGGTCTCTCGCTCGAGGCCACAACCAAATGGCTCTCGGTATGATTCGTAATTTTTAACCCACACAGAGAATTAACAAATCTCATCGAACCAACCACCCGTTGCGATTGTTATAGCCGGGACAGACCAATCATCATCACGACTATGACACACCATCGCCTTCGGGTCCTCCTCCTTGCACTGTCGGCGGGCATCGCGCTTGCTCAGGCTCAGGCGGATATGGACAACCTAATCGCCCGGCTCGACACGACGTCGAACTACCAGAGCTCGTTTACCTACCGGGTGACGCTGCCCATCACCGACTCTGAAATCGAATACCGCGCCCGACTCGACTACCGCAGGGAGCCGGCCGATACCTTGTGCGGGTACAGTTACCTCATTGATTACAAGGCCGAGAACGACACCTGCCACTATCGCAACTTTGCGGCGTATGCCTCGGGTCACTGCTTTCGATTCGACCGCAACCGGCTGCGGGAGTATCACCACGACGAAAACCCCGAGCCCTTTGTTCCACGGGGCCGCAATCTCGGGGTGCACCACTCGGGGTTGTTTGCCGAACTCTTCCCGGCTGAGATGGCCCGGCAACTGAACGAATTTCGGGCGAAACCCGACTGCCGGGTGCTCTTCTTCCCTGACACGACGGTGCAGGGAGAGCCGTGCCACGCCATTCTGGTAGCCGACTCGATGCGGGGCGAGGTGGCCCGCACCATACTCTATACCTTCGACCCCACTACCGGACTGCCTCTCTACCGCGAGACCGAGAACAATCCCGGCCATCTGGGTTCGCAAACGGTTGTGGTGAGGTATGGCCCGAGCCGTACCGATACCCGTTTCTCTCCCGACCACTTCGGCGAAGAGCATCTGCTACACGCCTACAACGAGGTGTTCCACCTCTTTCGCGAAGGGAGCTATGCCGCCAGCGACCGCGTGGGACAACAGGCTCCCCAGTTCGACCTGCCCTGGGGCGGGCGCCGTTTCACCTCCGACCACCTGAAAGGGCAGGAGGCCTTGCTTTTATTCCTCGACTCTAAAGGAGAGTTTTGCACCCCGGTGCGACAAACAGCCGAATCTCTGTCGTTACAAGAGGGGCTTACCCCCGTATTTCTCTACGAAGAGAGGCAACCCGAGACGACCCCCAATCCGGCCGGAGCCATCGTACTGGAGCACGCGGCAAACACCGCTACCGCCTACGGTGTGACCGGCTGCCCCACCCTCTTTCTGCTCGATCCCGAGGGGAGAATCCGCTGGGTAAAGATAGGCTATACCCCCTCGCTGGCCGAGGAGCTGGAACTGGCCATCCGACAGATGCGCCACCCGTCGAAACAACCTCCACATTAAAAATCATTTATACATTCACTACAATGGAAACAACAGCATTCAAAGGCACCCCCGTACATACCTACGGCAAACTGCCTCAAGTCGGGAGCATCGCTCCCCAGTTCACCCTCACCCGCGGCGACCTGACCGAACTGCGCAGCGAAGAGCTAAAGGGACGACGCATCGTCCTGAACATCTTCCCCAGCCTCGACACCGCCGTCTGCGCCACCTCGGTGCGCAAGTTCAACCAACTGGCAGCCTCGCTCGACAATACCACCGTCGTAGCCGTGTCGAAAGACCTGCCCTTTGCCCAGTCGCGATTCTGCACGACCGAGGGCATCGAGAACCTCATCGCCGCCTCGGCCTTCCGCTCGCCCGAATTTGGCAGGGAATATGGTGTCGAGATGGTCAACGGTCCCCTGGCCTGCCTGCTGGCCCGAGCCGTAGTGGTTATCGACGAAACCGGCCGGGTAATCTACGAGGAACTCGTGCCCGAAATCACCCACGAACCCAACTACGAGGCGGCCATCAACGCGCTGAAACAGGAGTGGTAACACGACACTCGTACCATCCGACAAACTCAAGAATCGCCTTTCCCGACTGGTGTGGAGAGGCGATTCCCTTTTAAACACATCACCATCAAAAAGCAAGAAAATCTATCATATTTATTACAAACTATTCCACATTTTATCAAAAAACATTACTTTTACACATCAAATCATCACATTGAATAGACATTTTATAATTTTAACACACAACATTATGCCTAAAAAATTCAAACTTTTAGCAGTGCTAGCTGCATTGTGGTGTCTGATACTTCCGGCACCGGCAGTCACATCGCACCATGCCGTTGTGAAACAAAATGCACAAACGACTATCCAGAAACCACGCGAAGTAAAGGCCCACTTCAAGCATCGAAGTGTCAACACCATTCGAGGCAACCGGGCAACAGCGCCAAACAACATTGCCTCCACCGCCTTTTCACTCAAAAAGATACCCGCCGCACAGACGGTAACGATGCCCAACCTCATCGGGTCGGTAGTCCAGAGCAACGCAGGTCTCGACGTGGGCATCTACTCGATACAAGCAAACGGGCTGACCGCCATCAAAACCGACTATACCCTGAATGCGAGCAATGGCGGTGCCGCCCTGGACGGCAAATACATCTGCTGCTTCATGGACCAGTACATGGGGCAGGTATACGGCGCATACTACCGGCTGTTCGACATAGATGACTGGTCGCTGCTCGAACAAAACTACCAGGCCGACTTCAACCTGATGGCCGAGTGTATGACCTCCGACGGCAGCGACATATACGGCTGCTTCTACAAACAGGACCTGAGCGGATACGAGTTGGGCAAAATGAGTCTGACTCCCGTGAAACGGACCGGCACCATCTGCTCGCTCGACGAGCCCTATATCGCACTGGCATGCGATGCCAAGGCGCTATACGGAATCTATGGCGACGGACGCCTGGTAGAAATCAATAAAAGTACGGGCGAAGAGACCCCACTCGCCAACACGGGCATCGTGTCGAACTACCTTACTTCAGCTGCCTATGACAGCAAAACGGGGATTCTCTACTACGCATCCTGTACCGACACCGAGACCGCTCTCTACTCGATCGACTTCAACAACGCCTATGCCGTGGCCAAAATCTGCGACTTGCAGGGCGAGGTATGCGGCATGCACCTCATCGCTCCGCTTGCCGAAGATGGCGCACCGGCTGCGGTTACCGACCTGGCCGTATCGTTCACCGACGGCTCTCTGAGCGGAAACGCCACATTCACCATGCCCGTCCAGACGTTTGCCGGCGGCAGCCTCACGGGCGACCTGCCCTACAGCATCCGGGCAAACGACGAAGAGATAGCTCACGGCCAGGCTGCTCCCGGTGCGGCAATCGACGTACCGGTTCAAGTGGCCGAAGCAGGCATGTACAAATTCACCGTGCTTGTGAGCAATAGCGTGGGCGACTCTCCCTCGAGCAACAAAGTGAACCTGTGGGTGGGCCCCGACAAACCATACGCTCCCGCAACCGTGACTATCGCTTACCAAGAGGGTACATTCGACATCAGCTGGGATGCCGTGACCACCTCTGAGAACAACGGCTATTTCGACGCAAGCCGGGTGACCTATACGGTAGTTCGCTACAACAACGGCGTGGAGGAATCGGTCGTTGCCAGCCACATCGCCGCCACACAATGCACCGACGCCGTAGCCGCACCCGAGAAGCTCTCGATATATACCTATAAGGTAGTGGCCGAGTTCGAAGGGGTAACCTCGAACGAGACCAAATCCAATGCCGTAGTAATGGGTAGCATCATGCCGCCATATACCAACGCATTTGCAACCGGCGACGACTTCCTCCCCTTCACCGTTATCGACTCGAACGACGACTTCAACACGTGGGGCTGGAACGAGTCGGGCTGTGCATACATCGGGTACAGCTGGCAGAACGACATGAACGACTGGTTAGTGTCGGCCCCCGTAAAACTGGAAGCAGGCAAAGCCTATCGCCTGGCCATCGATGCACGAGGAGAGGCTAACTACAAAGATCACTTTGAGGTCAAGATGGGAACTCAGGCCAACGTGGATGCCCTGGTAACCGCACTCATCGATACCGTAGAACTGACCGATGCCACCTATCGCACCTACTACGCTGTCATCGCTCCCGAAACAACGGGTACCTACTACATCGGTATCCACTGCTTGTCCAAGATAAACATGGGAGCCATCTACATCGACAACTTCACCATCGAAGCTCCTATCCCCGACACGGCACCGGCCATTGTTGAAAACGTAAAATTCACGGCCCAACCCGACGGATCGGCAGCTATCGACGTCAGCCTCAATGCCCCCGACAAGAACATCGCCGGCAACCAACTCGCCTCCATCACATCCGTAACCGTAACCCGAGACGGCGAAATGGTGAAACAATTCACCAACGTATCACCCGGCGCTCCCCTCTCCTTCAAAGACGAAGTGGGCAAAGAGACAACCGTTCACTACACCATCGTAGCCTCGAACGAATCTGGAGCGGGCATACCCTATGACCAGGATGCCTATGCCGGTCTGAAACTGCCTGCCCCCCTACCGACTGCAAAATCACGGAGAGTGCCACTACTCCCGGAGAGGTGACGGTCACCTGGAATCCCCTGGCACAAGATGTAGACGGCGACTCCATCAACAGCGACCTGATTACTTATACGATGGTCGACATCAACGAGCAGATTGTGGCCACCGGACTCACGGCCGAAGATGCCAGAAAGGGCTGGACTACCACGATTGAAATACCGGCCGATGAGGAACAGGCTCTGGCCATATTCTATATTTTCGCCGAGAACCGTGTCGGCCGCAACCCCGTCAACGGCTACACCTCGATGATACCCGTAGGCGAGGCCTATCAGGTTCCATTCAAGGAGTCGTGTCCCGAGGCACTGCTCCAACATGTGTGGATGAACGAAGGGGCATACTGGAGCACGGCCCAGTCGTGCTACCAGCCGGTGTGCATGCCGCAAGACGATGACCAGGGCATGTTCTACCTCGAGCCCTTCCTGGCCAAGGAGAACAACCTGCTGCTCTCGGGCAAGATTGCAATTCCCGAGAGTGACAAGATAGGGCTGTCGTTCTACTATTGCGGAACGACCGACGACCTGTTTGACCTCGCCCCCACCGTGCGCATTCCCAGTGGCGAAACCTATTATCTGACCGAACCGATACATACCAATTCGGCAGGCACGGGTTGGCAACGCGTATTTGTTTCGCTGGCCCAGTTCAAAGGTCAAACGGTTCAAGTGGGTGTGAATGTAAATGCCCGCTCACAGCAAGACTACTTCCTGCTCGACAACATCGAGGTACGCGAGTTTGCCGGATATGATGTGGTCGTTACAGACTTCACCACTCCCGCAACCATGACTCTGGGCGTCGACAACCAAGTGACAGCCACCATCTCCAACGCCGGTACTTACGAAGCCGACCACATCGTCGTACAACTGCTTGCCAACGACGAGGTAGTCGAGACCGAAACCATCGATCACCTTGCAGTATCGGCCCAGCAGACGGTCGAAATGACGGTATGCCCGCCCGTTACCCAAACCGAAGCAATCAGCTACAAAATACATGCGGCGTTCGATGCTGACGAAGACCTCTCCAACAACGACAGCGAGGCCAAGACGGTAGAATTTACCGCCTCTAATCTCCCGACTGTAACCCTGAATGGAGAGGTAGAGGGCAATCGGGTCACCCTCTCCTGGGAGGCACCCGACACGGAGAGCAAGACCGTGCAGGTAACCGACGACCTGGAAGGGTACGAGTCGTTCTCGATCGGGAAGGCCGGCAACTATACCTTCTACGATATGGACGGCGACGACACATTCGGACTTGAAGGCGGTGTCATGTTCCAGAATCAGGGACAACCCATGTCGTATATTGTATTCGACATTGACGGTATCGACGAAGCAAGCCAATCGATGGTATCAGACTTTGCCCACTCGGGTTCCAAATGCCTGGCAGCCTTCGCCTCGACAACCAAGGCCAACGACGACTGGCTGATTTCGCCCGAGCTCCCCGGCATTCAACAGGTAATCAGTTTCTGGAACCGCTCGGTGAATGTCAACTATGGCTTCGACCAGTTCGAAGTACTCTATTCCACCACGGGCAACACGCCTGCCGACTTCACGAAACTGGGCGATACCTACGCCTCGAATCTGGGGTGGTCTCAAGTAGAAGTAGAACTGCCGGAGGGTACCAAATACTTTGCCATCCGGTACATCTCCTACATGACCCTGGCCTGGCTGGTAGACGACATCAGCTACACATACGGTACCCCCAGCTACACGATTGCAGGTTACAATATCTATCGCGACGGCATCCGACTCAACGATAAGGTATTGACCGAAACCCAGTATGTCGACGACCTCTCCGGCATCCCGTCGGAGACGGGCTCGCACCGCTACCAGGTAACTGCCGTATACGCCGAAGGTGAATCGGGACTTTCGAACGAATACGAAGCAAGCGTATCCTCCGGCATGGAAGGGCTCTCTGCAGACAGCATCTCCATCCGGGTAGAGCACAGAGTGATTCGGGTCGATGGAGCCGACGACATAGCGGTATATGGCATAGACGGCAAGATTTACGGGATTGGGCACGACACGGCATCCATCGCCGTAGAGCCCGGCATCTACGTAGTAAAGGCCGACGGCCAGGTGACCAGAGTCTGCGTGCGCTAATCTCCCCCCACAGACCATAAAAGAGGGCAACCCCAGAGTCTACGACTCAACAGGGTTGCCCTCTTTCTATTCTTCTTTTTCTTCGGCTTGAATCGACGAGTTACATTCGTCAATATTACTCTTGAAAGGGAATCACCAAACGGTATTCCTCCCATTCAAAAACAAAGATATGGTATTACGCAAACCGATTGATGATAGAGGCAATCTCGTGCACATCGTCGTCGGTCAGATAAGACGACATGGGCAGGCTCAATACCTCGTGGGCTAGCGTTTCGGCCAGCGGCAGATGCAGGTGGTTGTATTCGCGATAGCACTGTTGCTTGTGCGGCGGTATGGGGTAGTGAATGAGACTGCCTACCCCCTGCGACTCGAGATAACGCATCAGCCGGTCGCGCTCGGTGCACCGCACCACATACTGGTGCCAGATGTGTTCGCCGGGCTCTCCGGCCTGTGGCAGGATGAGCCGCTCGTTGTCAATCGACTCGGTATAGAGGCGCGCTATCTCGACCCGACGGCGGTTCTCCTCGTCGAGGTGTTTCAACTTTACCAAAAGGAAGGCGGCCTGCAAATCGTCCATGCGGCTGTTCACCCCTTTGTATTCGTTGACATAGCGCACGGCCGAGCCGTAATTGCCCAAGGCCCGCACCACATCGGCCACCTCGCGGTCGTCGGTAGTCACGGCCCCGGCATCGCCCAGGGCTCCCAGGTTTTTGGTGGGATAGAAACTTTCGCCTGCGGCATCGCCCAGCGCCCCGGTATGGTGCGAACCTTGCAGTCCGGCGACCGACGAGACGGCCCCGAAGGCCTGGGCATTGTCCTCGACAATCTTGAGTCCGTGACGGGCAGCTACCGACTTCAGTGTCTCGTCCCAACAGGCCCGGCCATAGAGGTGCACCACCATGATGGCCCGCGTGCGCGGGGTAATGGCCTGCTCGATCAGCGAGGTGTCGAGGTTGTAGGTATCGACCGAAGGCTCTACAAAAACCGGCACCAGTCGGTTGTCGGTTATGGCCAGAACCGAAGCCACATAGGTGTTCGACGGTACGATAACCTCGTCGCCCGGCTGCATTACCCCCCTCTCGATATAGGCTCGCAACATCAACCGCAGCGCATCGAGCCCGTTGCCCGTAGCCACCGCATAGCGGCAACCCAGGTATTGGCACAACAGCTCCTCGAGCTGCGACACATATTTGCCCCGGATATACCAGCCGCCCTCGATTACCTCGGCAGCGACGGCCTTCATCTCGGCCATATAGGGTTCATTGGCCCGTTTCAAAGAGAGGTGGGGATATTTCATTCTTGACTGTCTATCTGCTTAAAATCGTTATACTCGCGCACATAATCGGACTCGTCGTAATAGTCGGAGGTCAGCACCAGACACACCGAGCCCGACGAAAAGTTGTTGAGGACCCGCCAGATACCCGGCACGATGAGCAAGCCGTAATAGGGACGATTCAACGTCACCGTGCGGGTGTGCTCGCCATCGTCGAGCAACACGTCGAACGAGCCGCCGGCTGCCACCAGAAACTCGTACAGCTGCTTGTGCGAATGGCCGCCACGCTCCTCGCCGCCCGGCACGTCGTAGAGGTAATAAACCCGCTTCACGGCAAAGGGCAACTCGCGGTTGTTCTCCACCACCGTAATGCTGCCGCTCTCCTGCATGTGCTTGGGCAACTGAATGATGCGGCAATCGTCTACCGAAACCCGTTTACTCATCTCGACCTCCTTTCAACAACGTGCGATACTCCTCGAAATCTTCGATATAATCGGCGGCATCGTAGGGGGTCGACGAAAGCACCAGCGCCAACGAGTTGGTGGAGAAGTTATCGAGCTCGCGCCACATCATACGAGGCACATAAAGCCCGTAGTACGAGCGGGCCATGTGGTAGCGCCGCGTCTCGGTGCCGTCGTTCAGCACCACGTCGAAGCTACCCGAAAGGGCTACGATGAACTCCTCTTGCTGCCGAAAGGCGTGACCGTTGCGCCGCTCGTCGCCCGGCACGTCGTAGAGCCAATAGGTGCGCGCAATCTCAAACGGGATGTGCCGGTCGCTCTCGATAAACGACAGGTTGCCCCGCTTGTCGGCCACTTTGGGCAAATCGATTAATCGCACCTGGTTAAAGCTCATTGTTCGCCAATCTTATCAAATATTGTCCATACTGGTTTTTCTTCATCGGTTCGGCCAGCTCGAGCAGTTGAGTCCGGTCGATCCATCCCATGCGATAGGCCACCTCTTCGAGCGAAGCTACCTTGAGGCCTTGACGGTGCTCGATGGTTTCGATGAAGTTGGAAGCTTCGTAGAGCGACTCGTGCGTACCGGTATCCAGCCAGGCAAAACCACGCCCCATCAACTGAACACCCAGTGCCTGCGACTCGAGAAAAGCCTGGTTTACCGAGGTAATCTCCAACTCGCCCCGAGCCGAGGGTTTCACCTGCTTGGCCACCTCGACTACCCGGTTGGGATAGAAATAGAGCCCCACCACGGCATAGTTGGACCGCGGTTTGGCCGGTTTCTCCTCGATACTGATGGCTCGCCCACTCTCATCGAACTCGACTACGCCATAGCGCTCGGGGTCTCCCACCCGATAGCCAAACACCGTAGCCATGCCCTTGTCGGCCTCGGCCACGGCCTGCCGCAACATGCGGGTAAAACTCTGTCCATAAAAGATATTGTCGCCCAACACCAGACAAACGGTGTCGTTGCCGATGAACCGTTCGCCGATGATAAAGGCCTGGGCCAACCCGTCGGGCGAAGGCTGCTCGGCATACTCGAACTTCACGCCGAACTGACTGCCGTCGCCCAGCAACCGCTTGAACCCGGGCAGGTCGGTAGGCGTGCTGATGATGAGTATCTCGCGAATGCCCGCCAGCATCAACACCGATATGGGATAATAAATCATGGGTTTGTCATACACGGGTAGCATCTGTTTCGACACACCCCGCGTAATGGGATACAATCTCGTACCGGAACCTCCGGCCAATACTATGCCTTTCATTGTATATCTGTTCTAACAGGCAATCAACGATTGCCATACATTTGTTCGTAATATTTTTGATAATCACCGCTTACTACCTCGTCGACCCAGTCCTGATGGTCGAGGTACCAGCGTACGGTCTTCTCGATACCCACCTTGAAGGGAGTCTCGGGATACCAGCCCAACTCGCGGGCAATCTTCGACGGGTCGATGGCGTAGCGCATGTCGTGTCCCGGGCGGTCACCCACAAAGGTAATCAAATCTTCGTTGATATTCTCGACATCGGTCTTCAATACCCGACGATATTCGGGCTCCTCGCGCATGATGCGGGCAATGATGGAAATCACCAGTTTCACGATGTTGATGTTCTTCTCCTCATTGAATCCGCCCACGTTGTAGACCTCGCCTATGCGGCCGCGCTCCAGCACGGCATCGATAGCCTTGGCATGATCCTCGACATAGAGCCAGTCGCGCACATTGTCGCCCTTGCCATAAACGGGAAGTTTCTGGCCGGCCAGGATATTCTTTATAATCAGCGGAATCAATTTCTCGGGGAAGTGGTACGGCCCGTAGTTATTCGAGCAGCGGGTAATGTTTACCGGCATGCCATAGGTCTCGTGATAGGCCCGCACAAAGAGGTCGGCACTGGTTTTCGAAGCCGAATAGGGCGAACGCGGATCGAGCGGCGTCGTCTCGGTAAAGAAGTGCTTGCCATAGGTGTGCAGGTCGGTACGGCCGCTTACTACCCTGCGCACGTCGGGGTCGGTAATTTCGAGCGGATGCGGTTCGTCGTAGTCTTTGGTCAGCGAACCATACACCTCGTCGGTCGACACCTGCAAGAACTTCTTCCCTTCGGCATAGACCGGCTTACCCTCGGCGTCCTTCCCGCGATACCACGCCTTGCGGGCGCAGTCAAGCATGTTCTGGGCCCCCAGAATATTGGTTTCCAGGAAGAGTTGCGGATTGGTGATACTGCGATCGACATGCGACTCGGCCGCAAAGTTGACCACATAGTCTATATCGGTCTCGGCAAAAATATTGGCTACCAATTCGGCATTGCGTATATCCCCTCTGATGAATCGTACCCGAGGGTCGGCAATCTCCTCCTTGATTGTACCCAAGTTGCCGGCATAGGTGAGCTTATCCAAAACAATTACGTAAATATCATTCCCATACTTTTTTAGTATGTATTTCAAGAAATTAGCCCCAATAAAACCGGCCGCGCCGGTAACCAAATATTTTTTCATAACCTGAAATTTTAAAATCCGTCGCAATTTACGACTTTTTTAAGAAAAAATACAATACAAGTTTCATTATGTTTCAAAGTTACATCAAAGATTCTGCCCTACACATCCATTTACCTTTCACAATAAAAAGAGAAGAAAAACATCTCTTACCTCCAAACGAGTTCCAATAAATCGATAGATGCGCGACCAAATACAAAAACACGAGACAATATTGTTAAAATATATTTATCACATTAGGGATAACTCGATTCCCCCGGTTTAATATTATGCGAAGGTTTCGTTTTTTCAAGCTTTCGCTTACCATGAAACAACAAATTTAAAAACCAAATATCCATTAAAAACACTCTTTATGAAAAAGAATTTACTTTTATCGTTACTTTTTGTAACAGGTTTATTTACCACCAATCACATCGAAGCAGCCGTTACTCCCCTGGATGGAGCCGTAGTTCCCGAAATCAGCACCGCCGATTCGCCCAAATGGTATCTGCTGATGTCGTCGCACCTCTCGGACAACACCCGTAAGAACCGCTTTCTGAAATTGGACGGCACCACATTGTGCACCGAACAATTCATGTCGGGCATTCCCGAAGGTCAAGTAACCGAGGCCTTCATCTGGCGCTTGGAGTCGGCCAACGATGGTACAAGCACGCACGCCTATCTGGTCAACAGCAACGGTCAGCGGGTATTTGTTCCCTCTTCGGCTACAGCAGAAGACGGATCGACACACGTAAATACCCCGCTCGAAATGAACGAGACCGGTACGGTGTGGGACGTAATCACCAGCCAATCGACCGGTATCAGCAACGATTGTGCTGCCAACCAATACGCATTGCAATATATCGGATATAGCGGGGCTCGTGCCTTCATGAATGCCATGGACGGCGGTACCCAGTTCGGCGTTACCATCTACGCCGCCGGTGTACACCAAGCCTCGGGCTGGTTCTTCTACGAGACCGACTACTCTCCGGCAGTGCAAAAAACTGTCACCATTGCATCAAGCGATGACAGCAAAGGCTCTGTTTCAATCGAGGGCAGCAACGAAAACAGCGTAGAGGTTGGCTCGACCGACGCCGTAACCGTAAAAGCAGAGGCCGCCGAGAACTATATGTTTTACCGTTGGGTTGAAGAGGGTACCGAAAATGCAGTCAGCTACCGCCCCACCTACTCCTATGCCGGAGAGGAGAGCATCAATCTCGTAGCCGAATTTGTAGAAAAAGACTATCCCATCATGACTCGTTTCTATGAGGTAGGCTTGAATCAACAAAACCGCTACCTGGGTGCCGCTTCTTATACAGCAGGTGATGAGAGCCACGAACTCTTCACTTGCAACAGTCAGGAAGAACTGCCCTTCACCGAATACAAGGAAGTACATACCCCCCAAATCGAAGGTGCTGTTATCGACAAGACCTCTACGCCTATCGAACTGACCGAAGGCCTCGAATCTTTCACCTTGAAACTGAAACAATATAACAGCGACATCACTGTAAATGAAAACGTGTGCGAACCCGAACTGGTTTGGACTCGTCAGGCTCTCTACATCGACTGGAACAACGACAAGACATTCGCCGGTGAAAACGAGCTTTACGAGCCGCTGGGCGACAGCAGCAAGAACAACAACTTTGGCGATCCCAACGGCAGCGTTGCCGAAGGTTGGCAAAGAACCATCGCCATTCCCGAGGGAACACCCGACGGCACCTATCGCATGCGTGTCGTATACATGGCCCCCAATCCCTATACCGAGGACTGGAACACGAAAGTATTTACCGATTTCTTCAACGAACTGAGAAATGGTATCGCTTATGATTTCAATATCCATATCTCACCGGCATCGGGTATCGAAAGCGTAGCTGCCGAGACCATCTACTACGACTCGCAGGCTCAGACTATCGTAGCACCCCACATGGAGAAAGCCGCCATTTACAATCTCGCCGGCCAAGTCGTACTGCAAGCCGAAAATGCCGATGCTATCTCGGTTGCAGCTCTGGCTAAAGGTGTATATGTAGCTTACATAGACGGAAAGGTGATTAAATTCATCAAATAATCCAGTAACACTCGTAGGGGAGGAAAACAAACGGAAAGCCTCCCCTACGCTTTGTTTCTACTCACCCTCCCCCCCAAAAAAAAATTAAAGAAACTCCTCATGAACAAATTTTTCAAATCCCTATTCATCATTCCTCTTGTAGCCTCGGCCTTACCGATAGCGGCAGCCGATACGACAGCCGACAGCTACATCACGTCGGATCCTTTCGAAACAATGGTCCGTCTGGGACGCATCAGCGAAAACAGCCCCATCTACCAAATGCCGGCAGGCTCGGCCAATGGCGGATACATCACCTCGGCTACCACCTCGGGTAATGCCATTATCTATCCGCTGGGATATGTCAAATCGAGTGCCCCAAGCAGCTACTTTACAATCGTATCGAAAGAGACTTCGCTGCTGATTGCCGGCGAAAGTTTCGAACTCAATGCCACGATGTCGGTCGACCCGTCGAGCTACGTAATCACGGCTTATACCGACTGGGACCGCAACGGTATATATGAAAAAGAGTCGCAAACGGCACAAGTAAACGCCTCGACCCGCAGTTTCGTGCAACCCATCACCATCCCCGAGACGGCTGCATTGGGTAAGACCCGCGTGCGGATAAGAGTCGAATCGTCCACCCCCTCGTCGGCCGATGCCTCGATTTCGGGACGCATATACGACTTCGTAGTCTATGTGATGGAGGCTTCGGACCGTACCGACTGCTTCATCAGCGTAACCTCGAACAACAACGAATTGGGAACGGCTCTTATCGAAACAGCACCAAACGAAGCCGGCCGCTACGAAATCGGCAGCCAGGTTACCGTCAAGGCCGTTATCAACGAAGAGTCTGAAACCGTAATCGACTTCAAAGGCTGGCAAGAAGGCGGCGAAATCGTGAGCGAAGAGGCAGTCTACACCTTTACCGTGAGCAAGAGTACGAGCCTCATCGCCGTATTCGAAGCGGCTGTTCCCCAACTGGCTACCCCCGAGGTGAGCACGGCCGAGAATCCCATTTGGTATCAGATTATGAATGCCCACACCTCCGAAACCCGCAAAGAGCGTTATATTGCCTACGACACAAACATCGGCGGCGACTATACCACCGAATTGCGCGTAGAGAAGCCAGCCAACCAAACCGACAAGTTCCTGTGGCGGCTCGAAGACGCCGGCAACAATCAGGTGTATATTGTAAACCGTGGCACCGACCTGCGCATATCGGGATCGAAAGTGCTCGAGACTGTAAACTTCACGGCTTCGGCTACCGGCAACCGGTTTGAAATCGCCCCCAGCGGAAACGCCAACGGCAGCTATTCGATCAAATACGAAGGCGACAACTCCTACCTGCTCAATGCCAAGGACGGCGTGTGGAGCGTAGTGCTGTACAATGCCGGTATCGGTACCGGGTCGGGCTGGTATTTCTACAAGGTGTCAATCAAAACACCCACCGCTATCGACGATGAAACCCAAAGCGTAGCTCCTCGGGCCCGGCTCTACGACGGACACCTCACGGTAACCGGTCTCGACGGCCGCAACCGGGTGAGAGTCATCAGCCTCTCGGGACAGTTGCTGGGCGACTATCTGGCAACCGATACCACCTTCGAAGGCGACCTGCGATACTCCGAGCGATTCATCATCGTAGTCATCGAATCGGAAACAGGAAAGACCACCTCACTCAAACTTCTCGACAGCAAACTCTAAATATCAAACATACCAACATGAATACCAGTAAATTTATATATCCGGCCAGCGGCCTGCTCCTCACCTCAGGCATGTGCTTTGCCCAAGAAAGAGATGCCGTAGCCACGACCGAACGTCCGAACGTCATCTACCTGCTCTGCGACGACATGGGATACAGCGACATCGAGGCCTATGGCCAGCAAATGATTTCGACTCCCAACCTCAACCGGCTCGTCAACCAGGGTATGACCTTCACCCAATTCTACGCCAGCACCGCCGTGAGTGCCCCCTCGCGAGCCTCGTTGATGACCGGCCAACACACCGGCCACACCAAAATCCGTGGCAATAAAGAGATTCAGCCCGAAGGGCAGGAACCGCTCGACCCGAACGTAGAGACCTTGGGCAACTTGTTCCAAAAAAACGGGTATGTAACCGGCTGCTTCGGCAAATGGGGCATGGGCTATCCCGGCTCTGGTGGCGAAGCCAACGACATGGGCTTCGACGTGTTCTACGGCTACAACTGCCAGCGCAAGGCCCACTCCTACTACCCCGAATATCTGTGGAACAACAAGACCAAGGAGAATCAAAACGGGCGCTACTCGCAGGATGCCATCCACGAGCATGCCATGAAGTTCATCGAAGACAACAAGGATAAAGCCTTCTTCGGCTACTTCACCTATACCATCCCGCATGCCGAGCTGCGCCAGCCGCAAGACAGCATTGTGGACATGTATAAAGGCAAATTCCAGGAGCCCAAACCCTGGTATAACGACGGCGACTACGGAACGGCGACCGACCCGCGCACCCAGTTCGCTGCCATGATTACCCGCCTCGATACCTATGTAGGCCAAATCATCGACAAACTCGAAGAGCTGGGTATCGCCGAGAAGACCCTCTTCATCTTCACCAGCGACAACGGCCCTCACAACGAAGGCGGTGCCGACCCCACATTCTTCAACACCGAAGAGCGGCTAAGAGGATTGAAACGCGCCTTGTACGAGGGCGGTATGCGTGTACCCTACATCGCTTACTGGCCCGGAACCATTCAACCCGGTTCGATTACCGACCTGATGGCTGCCGGCTGGGATATGATGCCAACCTTCGTCGAACTGTTGGGCGAAAGTCCCAACTGGCGCGACGAGGCCATGGACGGCTTGTCGATACTCCCTACCCTCACCGGTAAAGGCGAGCAACAACAGCATGAGTTCCTCTATTGGGAATTTCACGAAGAGAACGGACGCCAGGCCGTGAGAGCCGGTGAATGGAAACTGATACGCCAGAATATCAAGAACGGCAATCCTACCCACGAGCTCTACAACATCGACGAAGATCCCCACGAAGACAATAACCTGGCCAACACCTACCCCGACAAGGTAGAGGAACTGAAGGTCATCATGGACCGTGAACACACGCCGTCCACGATATTCAACTTCGGACGCTAAAGGTACACAACACACCTCTTCAATTTGATAAAAACAGATAGCGGCCTCGAGTTCATTCTCGAGACCGCTATTCTGTTTCTACCCCTCACACGGGGCTATCTCTCTCAAACCGGCAATCAGTCGATGTTGGCATTGAGCTTGTGCCACTCGGCGATGGGCGGGATAATACCCATTTCAATCACTTCGTCGCGCAGTTCGCACAAGTGTTTGTAACTGTTCTCAAGTTCCTTCTCCTCCTCGGGCGTACCGTAAACGGGGTTGTAGTGAACGCCGTTTCGGTCGATAATCGTCTCCATGGCCATGAGGATGTGGTTGAACTTCCCTTCCGAGAGGTACACACCGGCCGGCCAGGTAAAGGGATTTCCACCCATGGCGGCGGCAATCATCTCGATCGAGAGGTAAGCCGGGCTCTGGAACGACGAGCGACCACGCAGGTCGATAATGTGTTTACCGCCTTGTACTACCTGATGGCGAATCTTCTCCCAATCTTCGGCAGGCAACTTGTCGGTACCGATCAGGTCGGTGAGCGGCGTACCCTTCACCTTGGTCGTCGAGGCAAAGACAGCCATCTGCTCGCCATGACCGCCATAGGTACGGCAATTCTCGATTTCGTCGGCAACGGCATGGAAATATTTGGCCAGTTCGCTTTGCAGACGGGTGCTGTCGAGAGCGGCAAGCGTCGATACCTGCGAAGGTTTCAGACCCGAATAGAGCAGAACGATGAGGCCCGTAATATCGGCCGGGTTGAAGATAACGACAACATGTTTCACATCGGGGCAATAGGCACGCAGGTTTTTACCAAATTCGGCAGCAATCTCGGCATTACCCTTGAGCAAGTCTTCACGAGTCATACCGGCTTTACGGGCAGCACCACCCGACGATACCACGTAAGCAGCACCCGTAAGAGCCTCTTTCACATCGCTCGTATAGGTCAGGTTCACCCCTTTGAAAGCACAGTGACGCAACTCCTCGGCTACCCCTTCGAGAGCCGGAGCATACGGGTCGTACAAACATACATTGGGAGTCAAGTGCATCATCAAGGCCGTTTGAGCCATGTTCGAACCGATCATGCCGGCTGCGCCGACGATCGTCAATTTCTCGTTTGTCAAAAATTCCATAATCGTTTTTATTTTAAGTTCTGTATTTCGTATTTGAACTACATGACGAATATAGGTAAAGAGCCGTGCAGAAGCAAAAGAAAACCGAAGTTTTCCAGTTTGACTATGCCAAGTGCATCCTTTATTCGTGTAACAAAGATAACAAGTAAAACCCGATTTTGATTATCATTCTTTTTTACTTTCCATAACAAAAGGTTATTGCTTGCCGCATGCCCAAATCGCCGAAACGATAATCTTCTCATATAAAAACGATTAGCCAGAATCTCACAGAATGCCGATGACAAGGGACTTTGGTCCTAAATTGACAAAAGCCTTGCCAGAGAGCTTCACCGAACCGAAACAGAAATTTCAAATCTTTTACACACCCCTGTAAATTCATGGATTTTTTTTACTCGGTTTTCCAAATAATCTGTACTTTTGTACAAAATTTAGGATATGGGGAAAGAAACATCAGAAAGGATTCAGACCTCTCTGCTCAATGCAGCAGAGAAAAAAGCATTAGTTTGGTTGGCTCAACGTCAGCCCTCGTGGGTTACGTCGGACTTCCTCACCTATACGGGTCTGCTGGGTGCAGTCATCTGCGCAGTCGGTTTTATACTGGCACATATCGATAAGAATTACTTGTGGCTTTCGTCACTGGGTCTGTTCATCAACTGGTACGGCGACAGCCTCGACGGCACGCTGGCACGTGTGCGCAATACGCAACGCCCGGTCTACGGATTCTTTATCGACCACTCGCTCGATGCCATCACCATCTGCATCATGTGTATCGGTGCCGGTTTGTCGCCGATGTTCCGCCTCGATGTAGCCATGCTGGTACTGGCCGGTTATCTGGTGCTCTCGATTTATACCTATATCTCGACCATCGTCAAAGGCAAATTCCTGCTTACCTACGGTAAACTGGGCCCCACCGAATTGCGACTGGTTATCATCTTGATTAACACCATATTCATATATACTTCGCTCGAAGATATCAAATGGACTATCGGCGGCCAGACACTGGGCTTGTTCGATGTAGCCGGCCTCTTCATCGCCTGCTTCCTCTTCATCGCCTGGCTCGTGCAATTCGTAACCGACCGCCGCGCCCTGTCGCAACAAGACCCGTTGAAACCCTTCCAGAAATAAGTAACGAAGCGAAAAGGTCGTGAAAGCCGGAATATTGAAACTACGCATCTATCTGCAATTCGTGGTCAGCCGCCTGTTTGGTACAGGGGTCGACACCTTCGTGCTATGGATATGCGACCACTTCATATTCACCAGCTATTTCGGCAAATACATACTCTCACCCACCATCAGCTTCGAATTTGCCGTACTGAGCAACTTCATGTGCTCCTACTTCTGGATTTGGAAAAGTCGTCTGGGACATCGCTCCACACGCGATTTCTGCCTCAGATTCCTGGTATTCAATCTTTCGTCGGGTGCAGGATTCCTGATCAAGATGGTATTCCTTCTCATCTTCCAGAAGATATTCGAGTGGAATGTAGTCTACTGTAATCTCGCCGCCCTGCTCATCTCGGGTGTATTCAACTACCTGGTGGCCGACATGTTGGTATTCAAGTCGAGCAAACAGGTAAAAGTGGGCAGCGTGGGCGGTGGCAGCGACGAGTGTGACTCGCTGGGCGCATAACCGCCACTCTACGCCTCTTATCAAACACAACACCCCACACGTAACGGCAACCGGCACACCTATCAATGGCCGCTGCATGCGCTATACATACGCCTCACGAAAAAGCACATTACCCCACTACTTCTATTCCCGATTGAACATATCGCCCGAATGCGATGCCAAGCCCCTTGTACAGGCAATACCAGCCTGCCACCCGGGGGCTTTGAAGATTGGGCCATAAAAAAAGGGAGCAAACGAAATGCTTGCTCCCTCGAGGTGATTGAGTTGGGATTCGAACCCAAGACCCACAGCTTAGAAGGCTGTTGCTCTATCCAGCTGAGCTACTCAACCGACCTTTCATAGAAAAGTGCTGCAAAGTTAGGGATATTTCGCGATATTCCAAATATAAGAATCTACTTTTTTTAGCTACACCCCCAAGCCCGTGCATCAGAAGGGATACCCCACCGTGAAGTGAAAGGCCGAGTCGCGCTTGAAATTCTGCGAAGCAATGGCCCAATGCTCCTGTCCAGCAGCCGGGTTATAGGCTTTCATACCCAAGTCGAACCGCAAGAGGAAGTAGCTGAAGTCGAGACGAATGCCCAGACCATAGGCCAACGCAATCTCCTTATAGAACGAGTCGAGTCGGAACTGCCCGCCGGGCTGCGCCTCGTAGTTGCGAATGGTCCAGATGTTGCCGGCATCGATAAAGGCGCCTAACTCGACTTTCCAGAAAAGTTTGGCCCGATACTCGAGATTCATGTCGAGCCGGATGTCGCCGCACTGGTTGATAAACTCCGACACCAGGTTGTTGCCATTGTAGCTACCGGGGCCCAACGTACGCACCGACCACCCCCGCACACTGTTGGCACCACCCGAGTAGTAGCGTTTCTCAAAAGGCAGAATATCGGAGTTGCCGTACGGAATACCGATACCGCCCCCCACGTGAAAAGCCACCGAGTTGCGGTCGTCGATCAGGTGGGTAAAGCTGTAATCGAAATCGAACTTGGCATACTGCGAATAGCGGATGCCGAATATCTTGTAACCGTCGGTCGGCTGCGACTTCGAGGTGAGCCGCGAAAAGGCGTTGAGCACGTTGCCGGCCACCTCGCCGGCAGCCCGCAGCGTATAGACGTTGGTGCGACGCTGCACGGGATTGGAGGGGTTCAGGTTCGAACAATAGAAGGTATACCCCATGCGCATGATGAAGTGATCCTCGTAACTATACCGCAACAGCGGGTTGTCGGGGGCGATGGTCTCGAGGAAGTCGTCGGTCTTGTGGGGCAGATAGACGTAGTTTATATCCAGCAGGTCGTAGTTGTGGCGGAAGAATCCGCGATTGGTCGTCCACTTGTATTTCCAGGCCGTGCCCCAGATGACACGGGTATACTCGGGCCGCTGCTGGAAGTTGAAGTTCACGCTGTACTCGGTGCTGGCCTTCATGCGCCGACGGAAATCGGTACGCAGAAAGGGAAAGAGAAACTTCGGGTAGGTGATGCCCACCTCGCCCCCCAGCTCGGTGTAGCGGTCGTTGATGAGTCCGCTCAAGTCGCCCGAGAGACTCTCGTAGGCCCCGCGCACCTTGGTCGAAAAGGTCTCGGAACCCTTGAAGATGTTGCGGTGCTCGTAGGTGGCCCCCACGGCAAACCCCAGGTCTCCCTCCGAATTGGTACCCTCGACCTCGAGCGAAACCGACTGAGGCTTGTCCTCGCTGAGCAGAATATAGCAGTCGAGCTCGTTACGCCCCTCGACACTTCGACCGGCCGATTCGAAACGGATATTGACATACTTGACAATGTGCAACCGGCCGAAAGCGGTATAGGTGTTGTCGACATCGCGGCTGCTGAAGAGGAGCCCCGGCCGGATAAAGCAGTTTTCGACCAGTGTCTCGCGACGTATATAGGGGTGATCGCCCTCGATGAAATAGTAGTTTTTGTACTCCCCGGCGTTGGAGACGTCGATAGCATCGGTAGCCGTAGGGTCGTAGGAGAGCACGAAATAGATTTTGCGCATGTAGTAGCGCTCGTAAGGTCGATAACCCGACGTGTTGACCATCGAATCGGGCCGTATGTTCAGCGTCAGGTTCACCGCCTTGGAGTGGTCGGCGGTATCGGCCGTATAGGTGATGAGCTCCTTGTTGAAGGCATAGAAACCGTCGCTCCGCAAGATGTCGGAGATGCGCTGCCGCTCCTCGTCGAGCACGTTCCGGTCGAAGTTGTCGCCCTTCTTCAAGAGCGAATGGTTCGAGAACCGCCGCTCGATCAGCCGCGACAGAGTATCGTTGGCAATGTGATAATCGACATTGGCTATATAGTGCGGCGTATTGGCCGACACGCGATAGACCACATCCATGCGCTTGCCCCGCGAAGTGGTATCGGCCTCGACCCGGGCAGACATATAGCCCTTGTTGAACATCGCCTTCTCCATCTGCAGGCGCGAGTTCTCCATCAGCATCGGGTCGTAGATGACGGGCGGGGTTCCGGCATTTCTCACCCAGCGGTTGAACCACTTGGTCGAGTCGTTGCCCGAGAGGTTGTAGAGCCCCAGCGTGAAACGAAACAGGCCGAACATCCGGTGGTTGGGCTCCTGTCGCAGATACGACTTCAGATCCGAGGGTTTCACCGCCTTCGCATCGGTCTCTATCTTCACATGGTCGAGCAGATAGCTGCCGTCGGGGACATGACGGGTAGGACTGCACGCCACCAACACCCCACAGGCGATGGCTACTCCACAGGCTGTTATGAAACGTCGCATTCTCAAGGTTCCCCGAATTATATGGATTTTATACCTATCTCGTTATCGTAATAAGGCACTGCAAATATACACTTTATTTTTTCAAATCCCCTCTATTTGCCGGCGAGATGCACACCCGAGGGCTACACTCCGGTTGAGGAGTTTTGGCAAAGACACATTATTATATATCTTCTTGTTGCAAAAACAAGCAAAACAAAAGCAAAATTAAATTTCAACCACAAATTTTCTTTCAAAACTCTTGCTTATTTCACGAAAGAGTTTTACATTTGCAATACCATTTAATCACACAGCATGATGATTATGATACTACATGTCATTTCTCTATCGATTATTATTAGCGAACTTATTGTCGTGAGTCGGTAAGGTGGAAAGGCGTATGTAGTTACTTCAATTCATAGTTATAAACAATCAAGAGTAATTGTAAAACCTTTCCACCTGCGCGGAAAGGTTTTTCTTTTTTTTGTAAACAGTAGATACGATGAAACATCAGTTACGAAGCACAACCAGTACGGCCGGCAGGCGAATGGCCGGAGCCCGGGCCCTGTGGCGGGCCAACGGTATGAAGGCCGAGCAGATGGGACGCCCCATCATTGCCATAGTCAACTCGTTCACCCAGTTTGTCCCGGGGCATGTACACCTGCACGAAATCGGACAGACGGTCAAAAAGGAGATTGAGAAACTGGGGTGCTTTGCCGCCGAATTCAACACCATCGCCATCGACGACGGTATAGCCATGGGACACGACGGCATGCTCTATTCGCTCCCCTCGCGCGACCTCATCGCCGACAGCGTGGAGTACATGGTCAACGCACACAAGGCCGACGCCATGGTGTGCATCAGCAACTGCGACAAGATAACGCCGGGCATGCTCATGGCAGCCATGCGGCTGAATATCCCCACCCTCTTCGTATCGGGCGGTCCCATGGAGGCCGGACACCTCGACGGACGGGGCCTCGACCTGATCGACGCCATGGTCGAATCGGCCGACGAGAGCATCGACGACGAGCAGGTGCGCCGCGTGGAACATGCGGCTTGCCCCACCTGCGGCTCCTGCTCGGGCATGTTTACCGCCAACTCCATGAACTGCCTCAACGAAGCCATCGGGCTAGCCCTTCCGGGCAACGGCACCATCGTGGCCACGCACCGCAACCGCGAACGGCTCTTCGTCGAAGCGGCCCGACAGATTGTCGAAAACTGCCAGGCCTACTACCGCGACGGCGACGAGAGCGTGCTGCCCCGCTCGATAGCTACCCGCGCGGCCTTCCTCAACGCCATGACGCTCGACATCGCCATGGGCGGCTCGACCAACACCGTGCTGCACCTGCTGGCCATCGCCCGCGAGGCGGATGTCGACTTCACGATAAGCGACATCGACCGGCTCTCGCGCAAGTCGCCGGTACTCTGCAAGGTGGCCCCCAACTCGCACTACCACATACAGGATGTGAACCGGGCCGGCGGTATCCTCTCGATTCTGGCTATTCTGGCCGACGAGGGACTCATCGACACCTCGGTGCACCGGGTCGACCGCCACACACTGGCCGAGGCCATCGAAGCCTATGCCATACGCGACGGCGTATGCCCGACCAAGGCCAAACAGTTGTGGCACAGTGCACCGGGCAACCGCTTCAACCTGGTACTGGGCTCGCAAGAGAACTACTACAACGACCTCGATACCGACCGCAGCACAGGCTGTATTCGCGACTTCGAACACGCCTATGTCAAAGACGGCGGCCTGGCCGTGCTCTTCGGCAACATCGCCCAGGATGGCTGCATCGTCAAGACGGCCGGTGTCGACGAAAAGATATTCCACTTCAAGGGCCGGGCCAAAGTATTCGAGTCGCAGGAAGAGGCTTGCGAAGGGATACTCGGCGGTCGGGTCGAAAGCGGCGACGTAGTGGTGATTACCTACGAAGGCCCCAAGGGTGGCCCCGGCATGCAGGAGATGCTCTACCCCACCTCCTACATCAAGTCGAAACACCTGGGTAAGGCCTGCGCCCTCATTACCGACGGACGCTTCTCGGGCGGCACCTCGGGACTGTCGATCGGCCACATTTCGCCCGAGGCTGCGGCGGGAGGCAATATTGGTCTCGTACGCGACGGCGACCTCATCGAGATAGACATCCCCAACCGAAGCATCGAGCTGCTGGTCGACGATGCCGAACTGGAACGGCGGCGCGCCGAAGAGCTGGCGCGAGGCCAGGCGGCCTTCACCCCCCGGCAACGGCAACGCACCGTATCGAAAGCCCTGCAGGCCTATGCGGCCCTGGTCAGCTCGGCCGACAAAGGTGCCGTTCGACTCATCTAATCCCCCTCTAAAATCTACGAAACGATTATGGCAACAGAAAAAATACGCGGAGCAGAAGCGCTCATCAGAGCCTTGATTGCAGAACAGACAGAATACATCTTCGGGTATCCGGGCGGAGCCATCATGCCGGTATTCGACGTACTTTACGACTATCGCGACCAGATAAACCACATACTCGTGCGCCACGAGCAGGGCGCCACCCACGCCGCCCAGGGCTACGCCCGGGTATCGGGCAAGACGGGTGTCGTGCTGGTCACCTCGGGACCGGCGGCGACCAACATCATCACCGGCCTGTCGGATGCCATGATGGACAGCACGCCGCTCATCGTCATCACGGGGCAGGTAGGTTCGTCGCTGCTGGGCTCCGACGCCTTCCAGGAGACCGACGTGGTGGGCATCACCCAGCCGGTCACCAAATGGAGCTACCAGATACGCCGCAGCGACGAGATTGCCTGGGCCGTGGCCCGCGCCTTCTACATTGCCGGCAACGGACGTCCCGGCCCGGTAGTGCTCGACTTTGCCAAAGATGCCCAGACGGGATTGACCGACTTCGACTACCAGCCCTGCCAGTTCATCCGCAGCTACAACCCCTACCCGGCCATCAAGCCGGCCGAAATCGATGAGGCCGCCCGCCTCATCAACCAGGCCCGCAAACCCCTTATCCTGGCCGGACAGGGCGTGATTATCGCCCAGGCCGAAGCCGAACTGGCCGCTCTGGCCGAAAAGGCCGACATCCCCGTGGGCTGCACCCTGCTGGGTCTCTCGGCCATCCCTACCGACCACCCGCTCTACAAGGGCATGCTGGGCATGCACGGCAGCGTGGCGGCCAATATCAAGACCAACGAATGCGACCTGCTCATCGCCATAGGCATGCGCTTCGACGACCGGGTAACGGGCGACGTGAACCAGTATGCCCGACAGGCCCGCATCATCCACATCGACATCGACCCCTCGGAGTTCAACAAAAACGTGAAGTGCGACGTGTCGGTATTGGGCGACGCCCGGGCCGTGCTGCAGGCCCTGCTCCCGAAGGTGGAACCGGCCCGCCACACCGAGTGGCTCGAGTCGTTTGTCCCCTGCGAGGAGGCGGAGCGCGTCAAGGTCATCGAGCCCGAGATACACCCGCAAAAGCCGCTCATGAACATGGGCGAGGTGGCCCGCAAGGTATCGGAGGCAACCGGCAACGAGAGCATTCTGGTAACCGACGTGGGCCAGAATCAGATGCTGTCGGCCCGCTACTACCGGTTCAAGCACCCGCGCAGCCTCGTCACCTCGGGCGGTCTGGGCACGATGGGATTCGGTCTGCCGGCAGCCATCGGCGCCAAGATAGGCAACCCCGACCGCACCGTCTGCTTCTTTACCGGCGACGGGGGCATACAGATGACCATCCAGGAACTGGGCACCATCATGCAATACGGCATCGATGTGAAAATCATCATCCTCAACAACAACTTTCTGGGCATGGTGCGGCAGTGGCAGGCCCTCTTCTTCGACCACCGCTACTCCGAGACCCCCATGCTCAACCCCGACTTTACAATGATAGCCGCAGCCTACGGCATAGACGGCGAACGGGTAGCCACCCGCGAGGAGCTCGACGATGCCATCGAACGGATGCTCTCTCACCGCGGCTCCTACCTGCTCGACGTACAAATAGACCCCGACGGTATGGTATTCCCCATGACTCCCGCCGGAGCCTGTGTAACCCACATCATGCTCAACGCTACCGAAAAATATGAATAACGATATGACAGACAAAACATTATATACCGTAACCGTCTACTCCGAGAATCAGGTGGGCTTGCTCAACCAAATCTCGATTATCTTCACCCGTCGACAGCTCAACATCGAGAGCCTGTCGGTATCGGCCTCGGCCGCCGAGGGGATACACAAGTTCACCATCACCACATACAGCGACCGCGAAACAATGGAGAAGCTGGTCAAGCAGATCGAGAAACGCATCGACGTACTGCGAGCCTTCTTCTACACCGACGACGAAATCGTATTCCAAGAGGTGGCCCTCTACAAGGTGCCTACCGACAAGCTGCTCGACGACAGCCGTATCGAGGAGCTGATACGGAAACACAACGCCCGCATCCTGGAGGTGAACCGTACCTACACGGTCATCGAGAAATCGGGGCATACCGACGAAACCCAAGCCCTCTTCGAGGAGCTGAGCCGCTACGAGGTGATGCAGTTCGTGCGGTCGGGCCGCGTGGCCATCACCAAATCGACGGTCGAGCACGTAAGCCTGTTTTTACAAGAACAACAATATCGCCAGAACCAACTATGAAAGAGAATCAAGCACTTTCGGAATCGCCCGTCCAGCCGGTCTACACCCACAGCTATACGGTAGAACCGGCCGAGGCCAATGCCCAACAGGAGCTGCCCTTGCCCCTGCTGGTGAAGCGGATACTCGAGGTAGCCACGCTGCATGCCGAATCGTGGGGCATCGGGTACAGCGACCTCATCAAACAGCGGCAAGTGTGGGTACTCTCGCGACTGAGTATCGAGATGACCCGCTACCCACGCATCCACGAGAACTACACGCTCGAGACTTGGATCGAGGGGTACAACAAGCACTTCTCGTCGCGCAACTTTGCCATCTACGGGGCCGACGGAACCCCCTGCGGCTATGCCCGCACGATATGGGTGGTAATCGACCTGGAGACCCGGGCATCGGTCGACCTCAGCCAGCTCGACTACATCGCCCGCAACATCACCGACCGTCCCTGCCCCATCGACAAGCAGTCGCGAGTGCGCGACGTGCACGACGACCATCCCGCCACGCATCGCGTGGGATACATCGACATCGACCTCAACCGGCACGTCAACAGCGTGAAGTATATCGAGCATCTGCTCGACCTCTTCGACCTCGAGCGCTACGACCGCCAGCAGGTGCACCGCTTCGAAATCAGCTATGCCAACGAGGCCCGTTACGGCACCCCGCTGCAACTGCTCAAAGCCGAGGAGGCGCCCGACAACTTCGCCCTCGAGATACGCGACGACCAGACCATCTATTGCAAAGGACGAATCATTTTTGAAAACAGATAAATACAAATTCCATAACCTCAAAACGTAAAAGAACATGGCAATCATGAATTTTGGCGGTGTTGACGAGAACGTAGTTACCCGCGAAGAGTTTCCTTTGGAGAAAGCAAGAGAAGTCCTCAAGAACGAGACAATCGCCGTTATCGGGTATGGCGTGCAGGGCCCGGGACAGAGCATGAACCTGCGCGACAACGGCTTCAAGGTGATTGTAGGCCAGCGTAAAAATTCCAAGACCTGGGACAAGGCGGTAGCCGACGGCTGGGTACCCGGCGAAACGCTCTTCGAAATCGAAGAGGCCTGCAAACGGGGCACAATCATCGAATACCTGCTCTCCGATGCCGCACAAATCGAGGTGTGGCCGCAGGTGAAGAAGCACCTCACGCCGGGCAAGACGCTCTACTTCTCGCACGGCTTTGCCATCACCTATAAAGAGCGTACAGGCATCGTGCCTCCCGCCGATGTCGACGTGGTACTGGTAGCCCCCAAGGGGTCGGGTACGAGTCTGCGCCGCATGTTCCTGCAAGGCCGCGGCCTCAACTCGAGCTACGCCGTATTCCAGGATGCGACCGGGCACGCCAAGGAGAAAGTATTGGCTCTGGGTATCGGGGTCGGCTCGGGCTATCTGTTCGAGACCACCTTCAAACGCGAGGTTTACTCCGACCTCACCGGCGAGCGCGGTACCCTCATGGGAGCCATCCAGGGTATTTTTGCCGCCCAGTACGACACCCTGCGGGCTCACGGCCACAGCCCCTCGGAGGCCTTCAACGAAACCGTCGAGGAGCTCACCCAGTCGCTCATGCCCCTTATCGCCGAGAACGGTATGGACTGGATGTATGCCAACTGCTCGACCACGGCTCAACGGGGTGCCCTCGACTGGTGGAAGCGTTTCCGCGACGCCACCAAACCGGTATTCGAAGAGCTGTATGACGAGGTAGCCAAGGGTAACGAGGCTCAACGCTCGATCGACGCCAACAGCAAGGAGGGATACCGCGAAGGGTTGAACAAGGAGCTGAAGGAGTTGCGCGACAGCGAAATGTGGCAAGCCGGTGTTACCGTGCGCAAACTGCGCCCCGAAAACAACTGATCGAGCCATAGGTTTAGTTTATATAGCGAGAGGCCTCCGTATTCCCGGCTGGGAACGGAGGCCTCTCTCGTTTTTTCCACCATTCGGCATCTTTCCTAGAACGATGTGCACCCGGCCGACCATTTATTCCGTAACATCCTCCATAGCCACATACAAACGTAACTCGACCATCCCCGGGGTGTGTAAGAAGATTTACCCGGCTTTTTGATATTGTATATAAAAATTTCATTATTTTTGAACAAACCAAAAAACCTGCATTCCATGAAAAAGATTCTCATCGCCCTCTCCTGCCTGGCTCTGACCCCGAGCCTGTTGCAGGCCCAGCCGCAACTGGTGGGCCACCGGGGCAGCTATTGGGGCGTGGAAAACACGGCCGAAGCCTTTGTCAACGGAGCCCGGGCCGGATACGACGGCCTGGAGTGTGACATCAAGATTACGGCCGACGGCGAATATGTAATCTCGCACGACGACGATTTGTCTCGCCTGGGCCATTCGGTCTCGATCGAGGGCTCTACCCTCGCCTCGCTTCAGGAGTTGGAGTTGAGCCAGACCCGCGGCGATGAAACCTATACCGGCCGACTCTGCACGCTGGCCGAGTATCTCGACATCTGCAACCAGTACGACTGCTTCCCCGTAATCGAACTGAAATGGTGCACCGGCATACACTCCAACGAATCGGGCAACAACGACTTTTCAAAGATACCCGGTCTCATCGGCCTCATCCGGGAAAAGGGTCTTGCCGAGAAGGCGGTGATACTCTCGTCGATGAGAGGATGCCTCGAATACATTCGCAGCAACTACCCCGAGATACAGATACAATTCCTCACCGGCCAATACTGGGCCAACCACTTCGACTGGTGTGTCGAACAGGGATTCGACGTAGACATACAAATAGGCTATTTCGACGAGAAGGCCGTCAAGCAGTTTCACGATGCGGGACTGAAGGTAAACGTGTGGACCGTCAACTCGGAGAGCAACTTCCTCACCTACTACGACTACGGGTGCGACATGATGACGACCGACTACTTCAAGCTATCGGACATCACGGCCGACATCTCGGTGGGTATTTCGTCGCTTTGGTCGAAACGGAAAAGCGAACTCTCCTACCTCACGGCCGAAGGACAAAACGCAATGGGTGTTTATGAGGGGAAACTCTACATACCCAACCGCGAGACGGGCCGCTTCGTGGTAGTCGACGGAACCGACGGCTCCCTCATCGCAGAACACGACACCGGACTTTCGGGCCGCAAGATGAGCGGACTGGCCATTACCGACGACGGAGCCATGCTGCTGGGTGGTACCGGTGGCGATTCCGATACACTTTATATCGCACAGTGCGACCGGGAACAGGGAGACATCGTACAACAGTTTGCCCTGCCCGTACCGGGATTGGGCGAGGCCGACTATCTGGCTGCCACCGGAGCCTTCTATTCGGCCGAAGGGGGCTATCTGGCCACAGCCGGGAACTCGGGAATGGCAGCTATCATACCCTTTGCCAACGGTACGTTTGGCGAGCCTCGCGTCATACCGGGTCACGGCATGACGGCCCCCGCTTCGCAAGCGGTCATCCGCGATGCGAGTTCGTTCTTCATCACCGGACAATACTGCCCCCGCAAACTCTACAACCTCAACGGCGAAGTAATCGGTGAGTTCGGCGAAGAGAGACCGGCCACCGATGCTTCGAGTGCCGTATGCTTCACATTAGGCGGGAAAGAGATTTTCGTCTCGGCCGAGAATAAGGTAGGCATTCTCAAAGTATTCAACATTACCGGCGGACTGGCACAAGCTACTGTTATCGGCAACACCACCCCGGCCATGGGACGTGGAGCCAATGCCAACCTCACCACCCCGCTGTGCGTGGAGTATGTCGACGACTATGCCATCGTCTACTTGCTGGCACCCAACAACGGCATGGCGGCCTACAAGATTTACCGGCGGGGCGCCTCGACCGTAGAGCCGGCAACAGACGACGGAATCCGCATCTTTGCCAGCGACAGTCTTATTCAGGTCGAGGGTGTCGCTCCGGGCCAATCCATTGCCGTATATGACCTCAAGGGACGGCTTATCCAAAGCACGGTGGCAGAGAGCGGCTGCACAACAATAACAAACTCCCAACCCGGGCAAACCTATATCGTAGTCACCTCGGGCCAGGCTGTCAAAGTATGTCTGTAAATGACTGACTAAAAAAGATACCCCAGCCGCACGTTGAAGGCCGGGCCTACCGACACGCTCTTGAAATCGGTCGAGGCGAGGTTCAGCCCCCCGCCCAGTTCAAACAGCAGGTGACGGTACCACACCCGACGGAATCCCCAAAAGGGAGTCATCACGAAACCTCCCGAGTTATCGACATGCCGGCGATAATAGGGCGGCAGATAGTATTGCAGATTGCAGGAGAGGAATCCGCCGCTGTTCTTGAACGCATTCTTCCCGGCCTCGTAGCGTTTCGAGAGGTTGTAATAGTAGCGCGGTTCCACCGAGAAGACCGGATAGAGGCCCACGCTCCAGCGGTGTTCCCACTCGCCCCAAAAGCTGCTATACGACGCATATTGGATGCCGGCCTGAGTTCCGACCCGGGTCACGAGCGAAAACCGGTCGCCCAGCGGGCACTCATAGGCATACATCAATCCGGCCAGTTCGACCGAAACCGAATGGTTGGAGACAACCTCTTGCGCCGCAAGCGGCGAAAGGCTCAAAACAGCGGTAAAGAGACAAATGAACTTTTTCAATCGCATGGCTATTCTATACTATACTTCAATAGTCATAACGAAAAAAAAGAGGCGCCCCCTACTCGGGAGAGCGCCTCTCCCATATAAAATATCTAAAACGGCTTAACGGCGACGTTGCTGTTTGGCACGTTGTTTCTGTTGCTCGCGCAGGGCAGCCTGCTGCTGGCGTTGAGCCTCTTCGAGGCGAGCCATGAAGCCGCTCTTCTTACGGGGTTTCTTCTGGTTCTCTTTCAGCTCGGCCAATACCTTCTCTTCGTTGATACACTTACGGAAAGCGTAGGTTTGAATAATGGTAATCAACAACGAGAGGAAGTAGTAGTAGCTCAAACCGGCCGAATAGTTGTTGAAGAATACCAGGAACATGATGGGCATGAGGTACATCATGAATTTCATACCGGGCATCTGTTGTTGGCCGGCCGTGTTCTGCATGTTGATTTTGGTATAAATCAAGTTGGTGATGGTCATCAACAGACAGAAAAGGCTGATGTGGTTGCCGAAGTAAGGCGTGATGAGCGGTATGTAGGTATCCCAACTTACGATGGCATCGTAGGTCGAAAGGTCTTTGGCCCACAGGAACGATTCACCTCGCAGCTCGATAGACGAGGGGAAGAAGGTGAACATGGCAATGAGGATAGGCATCTGCAACAGCAGCGGCAGACAGCCACCCATGGGGTTGACACCCGCCTTGCTGTACAGGTCCATCGTGAGTCGCTGACGCTCCATGGCATTCTCCTGCCCCGGGTACTTGTCGTTAATCTCCTTGATTTGCGGAGCCAGTACCCGCATGCGGGCCTGCGACTTGTACGACTTGTAGGTGAAGGGGAAGAGGACGAGTTTGATGAAAATCGTCAACAACAGAATGATGACACCGTAGTTGCTGAAGAACTTGCCGAGGAAGGTGAAGACCGGGATGACGATAAGGGTGTTGATCCAGCGGAAGAACTTGTAGCCCAGCGGCACGAGTTTGTCGAGGTCGAGGGTCTGGTCGCCCGAACGGCCGTCGTCATACGACGACAACAGGGGGTACGAGTTGGGTCCCAGGAAGATGTTGAAACCGGCCACCTGCGGCTCTTTCGAGTCGTAGTCGATGGTGCTCTCGGCGTGGAAACGCTTCAGGTACTTACCCTCTTTGAAAGACTCCGAAGTGAAGGCTCCGTCGTTGAACTTGCCGTCGGCAATGAAGGCGGTCGAGAAGAACTGGTTTTTGAAACCGATCCATTTGAGACTGGTGGTCGCCTTCTCGTCGTCGCTGCCCGATTCGCTCAGGTGCTCTACGTCGTCGCCGGCAAACTTGTAATAGAGGGCACTGTTACGCTCCTCGAACATACGTCCCTGCTCCTGACGACGCATCGTCTGGTCCCAGATGAAATCCCAGTAGACCACGCTCGAGGGGATGACCCGGTCCATATCCTTCTGCCAGATGTCCATCTTGAGCATATAGCTGTCTTCGGGCAAGGTGTAGCGGATACCCAGCCGGCTGCCGTTGGCCAGTGTCAGCGTCATGTCTACGGTACTGTCGTTGACTACCGGCTCGAAGTAGAGGTCGCGGGTATCGATTACCCGGGCATTGGTGCGCACGATGAAGCCATAGTCGTTTTCGTTGCCGGTGAAGAGAGTCACCTGCGTCGAGTCGTAGGCCATATAATCGTTGAGCACGGCCTCGTAGAGGCGGCCGCCCTTGTTCGAAAACTTCAGGGTCACCTTGTTGTTCGAGAGAGTTGTAAACTCTTCGGTACCCTCGGCACAGGGAGCAAATTCGCCAAACTGAGCCACCAGACCGGCCTGCTTGAGCGAGTCGGCCATCTCGGGCGAGAGGGTATCGGTTTGAGCCGGAGCGGCTGCCTCAGCGGCCTCGGCCATACGTTCTGCCTCGACGGCAGCAATAGAGTCGTTGTACCGACGTTGAGCTTCCAACTGCTCGGGCGATGGCTGCATCCACCACGAGAAGAGCAGCACGACCACTACCATCAGTACAAGACCTAAAATCGTGTTCTTGTCCATTCTTCAGTTTTGAGATTACTAAAAATTTATTTTTTCGAGATTGCGGCTTTGATGAAATCGACGAAAATGGGATTGGGATTGAGCACGGTGCTGTTGTACTCGGGGTGATATTGCACACCTACATACCAGCGTAACGAGGGAACCTCGACCACCTCGACCAGGTGAGTTTCGGGGTTTTCGCCCACACAACGCATGCCGGCATCCTCGAAGGCCTGGCGATACTCGTTGTTGAACTCGAAACGGTGGCGGTGACGCTCACGGATGTGAGTGGTACCATAGGCCTTGGCGGCAATCGAATCCTCGGCCAGCACGCAGTCGTAGGCACCCAGACGCATGGTTCCGCCCATGTTGGTGATGCTCTTCTGCTCCTCCATCAGGTCGATGACGTTGTGTTTGGTGGTTACATCCATCTCGGTCGAGTTGGCATCGGTCAGCCCCATCACGTCGCGGGCATACTCGATGACCATGCACTGCATACCCAGGCAGATACCAAAGGTAGGTATATCGTGCTCACGGGCATACTTGAGGGCTACGAACTTGCCTTCGATACCGCGTTGTCCGAACCCCGGAGCGATAATCACACCGTCGAGCGACGAGAGCATGGCGTCGACATTGCCGCTGTTCAGCTTCTCGGAGTGGATGTATTGCAAATCGAGCTTGCGGTCGTTGTAGGTAGCGGCCTGGAAGAGCGACTCGTTGATGGACTTGTAGGCATCGGGCAACTCGACATACTTACCCACCAGACCGATACGAACCGTTTCGGTGGCATTTTTCATGCGGTGGAGGAAGTTCATCCACGGCTCCAAATGGGGCTCGCCATTGATGGGCAGGCCGGTCTTGGTGAGCACGAGCTCGTCGAGATGCTGCTGGTGCATCTTCAAAGGCACTTCGTAAATCGTGGGTACATCGATCGACTGGATGACGGCAGCCGGGTCTACATTACAGAAGAGGGCCACCTTCTTGCGCAGGTTCAGCGAAAGGTCGTGCTCGGTACGCAGCACCAGAATATCGGGCTGGATACCTACCTCCTGCAACTGTTTTACCGAGTGCTGGGTAGGTTTGGTCTTCAACTCTTTGGCAGCAGCGATATAGGGCACATAGGTGAGGTGTATGCACACACAGTTCTTGCCCAACTCCCAACGCAACTGACGCACGCTCTCGAGATAGGGCAACGACTCGATGTCGCCCACGGTGCCACCGATTTCGGTAATCACAAAGTCGAACTGGTTTTTCGAGCCCAGCAACTTGATGTTGCGTTTGATTTCGTCGGTGATGTGCGGAATGATTTGTACCGTTTTTCCTAAATAATCGCCACGGCGTTCCTTGTCGATCACATTCTGATAGATGCGGCCGGTCGTGATGTTGTTGGCCCGGGTCGTGGGCGTATTGGTGAACCGCTCGTAGTGGCCCAAGTCCAAGTCGGCTTCATGGCCGTCAACCGTCACATAACATTCTCCATGTTCATAAGGGTTCAGCGTACCCGGGTCGATGTTGATATAGGGGTCGAATTTCTGAATCGTCACCTTATATCCACGAGCCAAAAGCAACCGGGCCAAAGAGGCCGAAATAATACCTTTTCCCAACGACGAGGTTACACCTCCCGTAACGAATATATATTTAGTTTCCACGATAAAATATGGTTTTATGTATTTACACTACGGGGCACAAAATTAAGAAAAATAATCTACATACCTGCATAATGTACCGGAGAATTATTTGCAGATGAGAAAACCCGGTTTCCTTTTTGCCACTCCGCACGCTTTTCGCTATCTTTGGATAGACAGGCGCGGTTCGGCAAAATCAAAATTGAAAACTACGTTTTCTTTTGTCTCTGCGCTCTCCTTTTGCTATCTTTGTTACACGAAGAAAGATGGCGGTTCGGCCAAGCAAATAATGCTAGCATTTTTGCTTGTCGCTCACCTTTTGCTATCTTTGTAAAATAATTTAACAAGAGGAAAATGTCCTGCCGGGGTTTCATGCTCCGAGACATGGATTTACAAACGACAAAATATATACGACTCTATGGGTTCACGAATGACCACACTTCTTATCGGTATTCTTTCTGTAACCGGTTTATCGGCCACAACCGTAGCTCCCGCCGACAGTACGGCCAGTGCCGCTCAGCCCTTGCCGGCCGATACCACCCTTGTAGCCGACAGCCTGGCAGCACGGCCTGCACAGGTTACTCCCTTTGACTCGATACAATACCAGCAAGAGGCCGACAAGAGGCTGCTCTCGTTGATGGAGACCGACACGACCGAACAGATGTTGCCGGTCATCAAGATGCTGCGAATGCTCGAATATGCCGACAGCATAAAGGCGGCACAGGGTTCGAACGAAATTCCGGTGAACCCGCTGTTCCTTCCCATCGTATTCAAGGAACAGATGTCGACCCCGCTGCAACATCTGCCGGAGGCTGACAACAACCCCTTCAAGCCCCGTTCGCTCACCGTAAACGACCAGTGGCTGCAACGGGAGATTGAGCGGGAGAAGACTCGCGAAATGGCACAGAACTATGTGATTGTCAACTATCCGAAGATGATTCACTACAACCTCGACAATCTGCCCGAGGTTCCCAAGCAATACATCATCGAAAACGACCCGGTGAAACATGTACTCTCGATTAAGGAGAAACCGCTTATCATCAAAAACGATGTGGGCAAGGAGAAGATAAAGCTGAAACGCTGGGTCGTCAACTTCCAGTCGGCCATACAGTTCTCGCAGGTCTATGTATCGGAGAACTGGTATCAGGGCGGAACCAGCAACGTGAACCTGCTGAGCGACCAACAGTTCTCCATCAAATACAACGACCCCAAAGAGCAGCGCATCCTGTTCGAGAACCTGGTGCAATGGCGTTTGAATATCAACAGCGCCCCCGAAGACACGCTGCGCTCGGTGCGTGTGAGCGAGGACCTGTTCCAGATTAACTCGAAATTCGGTCTCAAGGCTTACAACAAATGGTACTACACGGCCACCCTCAACTTCAAGACCCAGTTCCTCTCGAGCTATACGGCCAACACCAACGACAAGGTGGCTGCCTTCCTGTCGCCGGCCGAGTTGAATATCGGTTTAGGTATGTCGTACCAGTACAAGAACGACAAGAAACAGTTCGAGACGTCGATATCGCTCTCGCCCCTCTCCTACAACCTGCAGTTCATCATCGACAACGATATGGACCCCAGTAGCTTCGGCATCAAATCGGGCAAGAGCATGAACCAATACGGTTCGTCGTTCGAGGGTCGCATCAAGTGGGAGTTCTACCACAACATGGTGTGGACCTGCCGCCTCTTCTACTTTACCAGCTACGACCATGTGCAGGGCGACTGGGAAAATACGTTCGACTTCATACTCAACCGCTTCTTCTCGACGCGACTGTTTGTGCACCTGCGCTACGACGATGCGTTGGCCTTGAACAAAGACTTGGGGCACTTCCAGTTGAAAGAGTTGCTCAGTTTCGGATTTAACTACAAGTTCTGATGAAAGCGGCGGCCTGGCTTCTGGTGTGTGCGGGATTCATCCTGAGCTCTTCGTCGATAGCCGACGAAGAGTGCCGCTACGACGACAAACCGCCCTATCGCAGCTTCATTCTCGAAGGGTACAGCGAGGCCAGTGCCCGACACTACTTCGATACGGCCCCTATCGATAATTGGGAAGGTATATGGCTGATGACCGAGACCGGAGAGCGAGTATCGATCGAGCGTTTCAAGGATGTGAGATTTTCCGAAATCTTCACCCATCGCATTGTCAAATTGGAGTCGTCGGTCCGAACCGAGACACCCATGGGTACAGTCGTGGGATATTTGACTCGCGGCGTGGAAGCTAACACCTGCTTCGTATGGCTCTACAAGCACCGGCTGACAGGCTCGATTCTCATCAAGCCCAAGCGTTATTCGGCCCGTCTGACAACCGATCTGAACGGTATCGTCTTTTGGGGCAACAAGACCAAAAACCTGGGCGACCTTTTCGACCCACGTTCGGGTTTTGTCAAAATCTATCCCCAACAACTCCCCGACGATACCGAAAACCGGGAAATCCGCTATCTGTAAAAAAACAATTACAATCAGAATTTGCGGAAGACAAAGCGCTCGTCTTCGCCTCGCGTGAGCACCATCTTCGACGAGTTCAACGTCTCGATGTGAAACACATTCACATTGTCGATGCCCATCGGCTTCAAATTGAATACAGGCGGGAATACGGCAGGGAACCACGAAGGCTCTACAATACTAAAGCGTAACTCGCCATTCTCTTGTACATAATTTCCATAAAAATTTTCGGTTGTATTCTCTATTCCATTTCGATGGACGAGTTGTAACATTATAATATCTGTCTGAAAATTATAGTAAATGCTGTCGTGAGGAGTCATCGTTTGCCCCTCCCACATCTCGGTGAGCTGCCACTTGCCAAAAATAGGACCTATATATCCATCGTTCTGCGTACACGAAGTGACGGCTACAACCAATAAAACGCCCAATAAAACGCGGCGTACTATATCTATTATTCCTTTCATTTCCCAATCGTTAAAATTCCACTCTTCTTGATTCCAATAGCAACACCCCAGTTGTCGCCATACAGCTTGCCCTTGTCGCCGGCCAGCGACAACGAGAAACTCCACCCCGCGAGTTTCGCAGGCGTGTAATGACACTCGAGCAATCCCGACAAATCGTGCTGGGTATCGGCCAGCGGGAGCTGCAACGACCCCCACGAAGTCCGGTACGAAGCCAACACTTTGTATCGCCACTCGGGGGTAATATATCCCATGGCCCCTACGTGTACCCCACGCATACGATTAAACTTATACTTCAGATAACCATCGGTATTATACAAGGTCGATTTGGCCATCGGGGTACCGTTGGACTGCCCGTAATGAGTCCAACCATTATAGAAGTAATTGTTGTAATAGTCGTCATAACCCGTTGCTTCGGTCGTCAATACCGGACTTGCATAATCGGTCGGGCACCAGTTCAAGGGGCCGCCCTGATTGGTAAAGTCGACATACTCGACCACCACGTCGGAGAGCCAGTTCTCGCGACCGCTCTTGTATTCGATACCCCACAAGCCGTCCCAGCCGTTGAGCTTGCCCATGCCCGAAGCATCGTCGTAATACCATTCGAAATACCCCCGGATAGACGATTTGTCCTTAAAGGTATACTGTGCCGACAGGTTCCACTGCCCCACGTGGTTGCCATAGTAATAGGCCTGATCGCCCTGATTGGTACTGCCGTCACCCGAGGTCGGAACCAGAACCTGCAGGAAATCTTTCAGTCGCGTGGGGCTTTTCATCGTAAGCGAGTCAATCAGTACCCCCTTGTCATAATAGCGACGAGTCCCTCCGAACTGGGCAGCCAACTCGGCACCGATAGTCACCACAAAAGGTTTGTCGGGATTGGTACGGAACGAAATCGACTTGTGGTGATACAAGGCTCCGGTAGTGATATACAAATTGTAATAGTTGTAATGCTCCCGGGCATAATCGCTGTCCATGAATTTACCATAGGCGATGTCACCTTTGATCTGTACCCACCCTTTCGTATAGGGGATGTCGACAAAGTCGATAAAGCCGGCCCGCACCTGAGGAATAGGACGGGCATTGCCCGACCAGACCAAACCGCCGGAACTCAACTCGAAGTTGACAACCGGGTCGGTCAACTCGCGATTCCCGGCCGAGATGAAAATCTTGCGATATTTGATGCCGGCATACAGTTGTTGAATGCGGAACGAGGAGACCCGGGGGCAACGTTCCAAGAGACCCTGATTTACATCGTAATAGGCCACCGGCGAAGTAGACGAAAGCATCCCTACCAAATCGACACCGAACTCATAGGAGAAGCGCTTGCTCATATCGATGTCGCGCGACAAGGCGGCTCGCAAATAACCGCTCTTACTGTGAGTTACCAAACCATGCTTGTTAGCCGACAAAAAATAGGGAGCAAAGGTGCCACTACCGGCATTACCGACCATCGACACCGCGTAGTCCATCGAATATTGAGCAAAAGTGTGAAACGAACCTCCCACCATCCACATAAGCGCAGTGAGCAGTACGCCCCAAAAACGACGATACATCATGAATAAATTTTCTAAATACTGTTGTTACGGTAACGACGGAGAGGAGACAGCCCCTCCTCCGACCGGCACAAAAGTAATATATATATCGTTATGGGGCAATCGGCTACGCTTTATTTAACAAAATCGGGAGAGAAAGTGCATGCCGATGCACTCCCTCCCCCGATCGATTCACAGAGGATATAATGTTAACCGATTAGAACGAGATACCTACGCGGAAACCCAGATTGCTGCGTCCGTCGATTTCGTAGGTCAGCACCTTGCTCTTGTTGGTGGCATAGTTGTAATACATGGCCAGGTGCAGTCCATACCGATAGTTGGGACTGGGAAAGATACTGATACCAATCTCGGGCGAGACGGCAAATCCCCAAGTGTCGCGATAGAGTTCCCAAGCCTGCATGTAGGACGACATGCGGCTGTAATTGGCACCCATCTTTACCGTCATGTAGGGCTCGAACATGCCGCTGGTCGTGAAGCGATATTTGGCCAAAAGACCGAAAGGCAGTTGAAACAGCGAGTGCTGTTGGTCGGTTGTCAGTGCCGAACTGGAGCTCAAGGCCAGTGTCTGCCGGTCGATATACTTGTTGTTGGTATGGTAGGCGATATAAGCACCGATGGCCATGTGGGGCATCACGTAATATCCACCCTCGAAGTTCATACCCCATCCGCTCGCCTTATCGGCATAGCTGTTTCCCATCGGAGCATTGAATTGCCAATCGACATTGAAATAGGTTTTCGAAACGGCTTGCGCGTTTCCACGGGTCGGCACAACCACCATAAAAGCAGCAGCTACCACCCATAACGATATGTGTTTAATAGTTTTCATAATTCGATTTCTGTTTTTATTGGATATACAAAATGGGTAGTCACGTTATTGATTGGTCAAATAGGGCGACTGGTTGAAAGCCTGATCGATGGCTCGGATAACCAAAGTCTGGTTCACCCGGGGAGAGCTGCTCTGCAAACCGGCCATATAGGTATCCCACAGCACCGGCAACCGCTTGCTTGTCGTGGTCTGGTCGGTCAGGTCGACCAGCTCGGCCAGGAAGGAGTTCACGCTATAACTGTATACTACCGGATAGGGATAATACCAACTGCTCCAGTAGGGCCCCCAGTAGCCGGGACCCCAATAGCCGGGGTATCCCCACCACCAGTTGGGACTGGGATAGTTGACAAAATAGTGCACATCTTCGATGTAGCTGACCTGCAGACCCAGGTCGGCCTCCTCCTTGGAGTCGACCAGCATAAAGCCTCGGGCTGCCATATTCTCGGCAAAGGTCTCGAGAATATAGTTGGCCTCGTCGTTGGTCCAGTAGGTGGCTTTTTCGCTATCGGTAATCAGCAGCACACTATCGGGCATGTAGTAGGTAAGATAGTCGCCGAAGCTGGCCGATTTGTCATAATCGGTAAACACCACATAATCGTCATCCAGCTTGGAGAGGCTGGGCTCTTTCTGACACGCAGTAACGGCTGCCACGACAAAAAGAATCGGGATTAGTTTTTTCATAATGGTTTTGTTTTTGATTGTTTTGTGATATGTTATACCTCAAAAACAAAACAGGCCCGATATGGTTCGAAATCGGGCCGACTTTTTAGTAGGATAGCATTGTCTTTTTCGGTTGAAGATTCACAGCCGATGATACACGGCATCGACCTGGGTAGCTATGTAGTCCCAGTTATACGGAGTGAGGTCGTATTGGCAACGGGTATCGGTCTGTGCCAACTTGCGGGCGAGTGCCTCGGCAAGCGAGCGGATGTCGCCCGTCGCAAAGAAATCGTCAGCCGAGAGACAGGAGAGGCGGTTGGCGGGAATATCGCTGACCAGCACCGGCAAGTGATAGCTCAAAGCCTCGAGCAACACGATGGGCAACCCTTCGTGAAACGAAGGTAACACAAAGAGGCGGGCGTGCGAAAAGAGTTCGTTCAACCTGGCCCCCCGAATGAAGCCGGTAAGCACCACCCCCCGCTCCCGAGCCAGCTGTTTCAGCGTGGTCGAATAGTGGTCTTCGTGGTCGGCATCACCCGCAATCACCAGTTTGTACCCCTCGTGAGGTATCTGGTCGAATGCCCGGATGAGCAGGTCGAACCCCTTCTCCTCGACAAACCGCCCTACGGCCAATACATATTTATGGGACTCCAGCCCCAACGAGGCTATATAGTCGGTCGTCGTGGCTATGGCAGGAGTATTCACCCCGTTGTAAATCAGGTGAGCATTGCAGCGATGGTACTTCTCGCGCAGAATATTGTCGATGACGGTCGAGATGACAATCACCTCGTTGGCATACTTGACACCCATACGTTCGCCCAACCGCAGCACAGCCTTGGCCACCCGGTTCCACTTCTGCCGGTCATAGTCGGGACCATGGTGAGTCATCACCACCTTCAGCCCCAGCAGGCGGGCAAAGGGTACCAGCAACGACGGCCCGATGGCGTGGATATGCAGCACGTCGGCATGCACCCGGCGGGCATAGAGAATAGCCAGGAATGTATGGACAATGGCCTCGATACTCTTCTTGCGGGGTGCATAGGTGTCTTTCAGGCGAACGCCTTTATACGTAGTGATTTTGTTTTGCGGAGTTACGTAGCACGAACGACGTACTACCGTCACGTCGTGGCCCATGGCAGCCAAGCGGGGATACAGCTCCTCGCAATGGGTCTCCACCCCGCCCTGAATATCGGGGATTCCACGCGTACCGGCCACGACTATCTTCATCGCCACGACTATCCTTTCTGCCCTATTCGGGCCTATTGAGGTTTCCCTGTCGGGGATCCTGACCCACATCGTACCACTTCTTGTCGATGCAGACCGGTTTGCCCAGCAGCGAACGCATTTTATTCTTGAGTATCCACCCCATGGGGTGACGCACGTAAGAGAGCTTTTTCATCACCGGCGAAACGGTACCGACCATCCAGCAATTCTTGGGGCACCGCCGTACCAGTTCGCGCACATGCTGTGCCTGCTCGCTGTTCCAGATTTCGTCGAACGAGCCGGCCTTCCGGATGTTGCCCATGCCCTCTTTCCAATATTTCGACTCCAGTCCGTTGCAGGGATAGACCTCGCCATACGGGTCGATAAAGCAATTCATCAGACCGGCCTCACAGGGCAGCAAACGACGGTTGCCCTCGATGTAGTTGATGAGCCCCATGTTGAAGAAGGCTCGGGCCCACGATTTGGGGTGTTTCTCCCGCATCTGCATCTCGATGAGTTGGGCAAAGTTGGCACACACCGTATCGCGATTGGTGATGACGTTGTCGTCTTTATGGAAATAATACGAGTTATGGAAAGCTGCTGTGGCAAACTCCATATCGAGCGCTTTGGAGAGGTGATAGAGCGAAAGCATGTCTTCGGAGTTGTTGTTCGATACCGTAATGCCGAAACCTATATCCTTCACGCCCATCTCTCTCAACTTCAAGAGGGTACGAAGTCCCTTATCGAAACCGCCGGGACGCCCGCGCAACTCGTCGTTTTTTTGCGACAGTCCCTCGATGCTGATACGAATGCCAATTTTGGGGAACTTCTTGGCCAACTCGATTACGCGGTTCTCGAACCACCCCGACGTAGAAATCACTACCCGGGGAGCTTTGCGAAACGCTACCTCTACAATCTTATCCAAATCTTCCCGAACAAAAGGCTCGCCACCCGTAATGTTAATAAACTTGACTCGAGGCAAAACCTCCAACTCCTCGGGACGAATTTCTTGCCGGGGATCGGTGGGATTCTTCCAGATATTACACATCTTGCACTGCATGGGGCAGCGATAGGTGGTAATAATGCTTATATCGGTAGGTGCAGAAATCTTCATTTTTTTCAAATATCGTGCAAAGATAAATCTTTTTCCCAGTCTTTCAAATTTATATTTACCCTTCTATTCCATACACTTTTTTCAGTTCTTGCCAGTAACGCTCTTCCGAAAATCGAGCCCTGGCCCGCTTCGAAATTGCCTGCCGATCGGTATCGGCAACCGACATGCGAGCCTCGATTGCCTCCTCAAGTTCCTCCTTGTCGCCCATGCGAAACAGGGTGCCATCGCCCTCGCGTATCAACTCGGGGATACCGCCCACTTCCGAACCAATAACAGGGGTACCCATGCACAGCGACTCGATAATACTCAACGGATTGTTCTCGTACCAAACCGAGGGAACCACCATCGTACGAGCCCGCTTGACCAACCGGACCACCTCTTTCGAAGAGAGATGCCCCAGGAACCGAATTTTCTCAGAAGCATACTTCTTACGCAACTCCTCGGCCAGCGGTCCGTCACCCGCTACATAAAGCGGATAAGGCAAATTTTGCGCCACGTCAAGCAACAGGCGTATGCCCTTCTCTTCGGAAAGACGCCCCACATAGCAGTAGTATGGCTCGGAGGCAGACTCCTGTTCCTCGGGCTGAGACAGGAAGTCGAGCTTCTCCTTTTCGATAAAGTTGCAGATAACGGCCAGTTTGATATAGTCATATCCGCAAACCCTCATCTTCTGGGCCATAAACGCGCTGGGGCAGACAAAAGCATCGACCCAGTGCTGCAACTTCCGCCTATTCCACCACAACGCTTCGCCATAGGCCAGCGCACTGGCCACGGCACTATCCTTCATGCACTTGCGCCGCAGCACCTGCGTCAGGTCGGTAAAGCAGGCTTCACAGATTTTGCCACGACACAAACAGTTGTACGAGGGGCACAACAGTTTATAGTCGTGCATGGTCCACACTACACGGCAGCCCATCTCATGAGCCAACTTGACCACAATGGGAGAAAGATAGGAGTGGATGTTATGGAAGTGAACTATGTTGGGACGGAAATCGTCGAGGATTCGCTGGAACGAACGTATAATATCACCCGTACCAAAAAGCCGGTTGGCGGCTTTCAGTTTCTCCATCAACCCGCCCGAGAAGGAGACTTCAGAGGCAAAATAGCGGGCCGTTTCGCAGGGTAAATTTTTCGGATAAGCCATCGCATAGACGGCGACTTCATAACCCATCCGACGCAACAAAGCCTCGAGGTTGATCATGCTGATGCAATCTCCCCCTCTCGGATAGTAAAACTTATTCACCAACAGGATGCGTAGCTTTTGATTCATGGGCGGCGTGCAGGTTATTTAAATATCCGAGCGGTAAACTTGTTTTTTGTCCACACCCACTTGTAGAGACAAATGGGGCCGACAATTCCCGCTCCTATTATAAATAACGCAGAGAGCACAAACTCTATTGTATTGCCACCCGACAATATATGTGTTAAAATCGCTTTTCCGCCACCCATAATCCAAGTATGGAAAAGATAGATAGTCATCGACATTACCCCTATCCGACTCAAACCCAGTGATACCGGCCCCGCCAAGCGCGAAAGCCAGGCCGAAACCGAGAGTACCATAAAGCTACCGGTAATGCCCAACACCAATAAAAAGAGAGTTGACAATACCCCCGGTTGCATGTTGGTATGTACAAACGAGAGTCCTATCGTAACCACAGCCCACAACAATGGATACCGGCTCATGGCCTGCCGCAGGCCTCCCGACCGAGCCACCCACATACCCCATACAAAGAAGACCAGATGAGAGCACAACTGCCGGATGCAGAAATATTGTGGCGCCGTGTCCCAAAAGAACAGTCCCAATGCCATTATCGAGAGGATAATGAGCCTTACGCCTTTCTTGAAGAGAGGTGCAAGGCAAAACGTGAGAAACAGCACATACACGAACCACAGGAAATAACCGGCCTCGGGCAAATAGAACACACGATACAGCGCATCGAGTGTCACCGGATGGTCTACCGGCATCACACGGCCTATGCCCACCTTGGTTCCCACAATAGCCCACGAGAGAATAAAATAGGGAATCATCAGGCGCTGGAACTTGCTCCACACAAACGGCAGATAGTCTGTCCGACGGGTAGAGCGATCGTAAAAATAACCGGCTATGATAAAGAAAAGCGGCATGTGGAAATAGTAGATAAAATCTATAAAATCGACATACCATTTCGGAGCTCCGGCCGGAATATAGTGACCGATAACCACCAGAATAATACCTAACCCTTTAGCTATATCGAATACAATATCCCGAGCCTTTTCCATATCAGATATTCTTTTTTGATGCTTGTTCAAAAGAATCGATAATACGCTGTGCCACAGCATCGACCGTAATCGATTGTGCATACCTCTTACAGTTTGCGACAAATCGATCATTCTCCTCTATCACTCGGGCTATATCGTCCTCATCCCAACCATCACGAGCAATTCCCAACTGCTCTCTCTCGACCACCTCACTATCGAAAGGTATTCGATTGGTTACGACCGGTGTAGACATAGCGACCGACTCCATAAGAGCCAACATATTGAGCTCTCGCAATGAGTCAAACAGCGAAGCTTTCGACTCCCGATAATAACGGAAAAGTTCCTCATGAGGCAATTTCCCCAACAAAATAATCTGCTGTTCACGGCCTAACTTCCTTATCTGTTCTTGATACTCGTCTCTCAGCCCTCCATCTCCGGCCACATACAACACATAGTCGTTGTATTGTGGATATTTCGAAAAAAAAGCGGCAGCCTTACGAATTACAGATATTATATTTTTCTCCCAAAAAAGACGGCCAACCGTAAGCAACTGATTTTTCTTAAGCGTTGAAATAGAGTTCTGTTTTACCACAATACCATGGCCTATGGGACTACCCACTCGAGGCATATACTTACTTATAAATCGCTGAGACACATACGACCGAGGTATCACCCAAACCTTACGCATAAAGCAACGGGCTATCACGTTGTACCAAATACGTGACGGCAACATTTTCATCTTGCGATTATGAGCCCCAAGCTCTTGCCATACAACAGTCTTAGAGGGTACGATAAGAGCTGACAGAAACGACGGGATTGAGAACGTCTCGCTCGTCAGTACCATATCGACCTCGTGGCGCCGCTTGCGCAAATAGCTCCACACCCCTGGCATAAAAGGCAATAATCCGGGTTTGAAAACCCGTTTCCAGATCGACTTCAAAAAGACCACTTCAAAATCATAGGCTTCTTCTTTTGCAGGCTTGAAATCAGCAGCAGCAAGCAATGTAACCGAATGCCCCAAACGAAGATAGGCCATGCAAAGGTCATATATCATCGTCTCTTTAATTGTTTGGACAAAAGGAACAACCTCTTTTTCCGGAGTGAAAAGTATAGAATTGATGACGATAATATTCATATAGTTCGTATTTCTGAATACAAAGATAATGGATATAAAGCCCGGCACAAACTTGTTGAGTCAATTCATTCCGAACTTCCCATTTTTTTCTTTACGACACTCTTCAACTTCTCATTTACTTCTTGCCTGATACTTTTAGGCTGGATATAATAACTGAGTATAATTACTGTTATCACATAAAATATTTGCCATACAGCCGAATCGACCCAATAAAAAAACGCAGCTCCTCCGACCAAAAACAAGACAGGATAAATAATTTCCAAAGAGATTCTTACCGGGAAAAACTTCCACGTATCGACCATTCTGAATCCCAACATAAACAGATATGACAATATCGAAGAGAGAATTATTCCCCAGATACTCATGATACGTATAAACAAATAATTCATTATCAAATTCAAAACGGTAGTTACAACAACCCCGGGAAGATTTCTGACCGTTCGTTTAGAACACTGATAGCCCAAATCGTAAAATGCAGCCAAAGCAAAACAGAAAACCGAAATAAACATCGGATAAAGATATTGCAGACTCTCCTGATAACGGACATCAACTAACCACGAATAGTTAAGCTTCAATACAAAGACCAATATCAAAACCAACACCGTAAGAATTACACTATACGCATTAAATATTCGAGAGAAAAAAACCTCTCGATCGGGAGCTTCGTATTGTTTGATTGCCGTCTCCTGCCAAGCTTGATATACAATTACCGAAAACGTCTCGAGTATCGTAGAAAACTTCATCCCTACTGCAAAAATACCATTGGCTTCCAACCCTAAATAATGCTCTATAAACAATCGACTGGAACTACCCAACAGCCACCAGCAAATGGCATTAGGGAGCAATGGTAATGAATACTTCAAAAGAGCCCGATTCAAAGCCTTATCTTTGAAACTGACTACAAAATAGCGTTTAAATACCCGAGTCTGAAATTCGATAACCACCATCGAAACCAAGCGTGCCAATATATTGGAACAGAATATTCCGCCAATACCCATCTTCAACCAAGCTACAAAAATCAGGCTGTATAAACCTATCTGAAAAGCGGTAAGAATCCCCGCAAAAACAAACTGCTTGTTCCGTCCAAGGCCTCGTACGATTTGGATCTGAACTTCATATAGCGAAAGTGTAATAACAAAAGCGATAATCCATCCCCAATCGCGTATCTCATAAAAAAAAGAAAAGATAATGCCAACCAACAAAACCGCCAAAGATGATTGGCTTAACAATTTATACGAAAATGAAACAACCCCTCTACGGGTATATTCATCTTCATTGTCCAACAAGAATCTAAATGTACCATCCCGCAATTGGAAGGTAATAATCCCCATCGCCAAAAATGTGAGCGTAAGCACTATGTCGTAATATCCAAAATCATCTGGCGAGATAAAATAAGTATACAGCGGGACCAATAGGAAAGTGATAAGCTTAGAGCCTAAATTCCCTATAGCATAAATAAAAATATCATGTATAAACTTCGTAGCCCTATTCATACTTCTCCTATTCGCTTGGCAGAACACTCGTAGTGCTCTTTAATAACCACCGCATCTCTCGCCATGAAACCAAGCAGAATCATTACGACAATGCCCGATCCCTGCAAAAAAGCACTACCGGCAATCGATTCTATAAATAAGAACGTCATAATCAGCAGTCCTCCTTTATAGAGCGCTATGGCATCTGAGTCTACAACTGAAATTTTTATTTTTTTATACACCCATACCCAAAAATAAAAGAATATAAAAATACCTACGATTCCAAATTGGGCCAATTCGGGGAAAAAAGTATCAGAGACAAAAGGACAATCCCCTTCGAGCAACCCCCAAACTTCATCTATATTATACTCTTTATACAACAAAGAATACCCTACGTCACCCGACGAAAAGGTCGCATAGGAGGCCAAACCCGATCCCAAGAAAAAATGATCGGCCAAAACCTGTGGTGCTCGCACATACAAAACAGCCCGCGCAAAAGAATCGTCCATGTTTTCTGCACCTGAAAAAAAACCCGATGAGATAAAATAGTAGTTTATCTTACCCCAAGCCACGTACAATACGGCACAAAATACCAGCACAATTGTTATCCATTGTTTCAACTTTACCCGAACCAACATTCCCGGTTTGTACCAAAAGAAGACATACATGGCCACCACAAAGAATCCATAAAATTTGGAACGGGTGCTGAAGAATCCCACAGCCAGCATAAGCATCATCACAATCTTGTCTCTCTTGGTAAGCCTTTGATAGGAACAGTAATAGTATATCAAAAATAAAACCGTACTGATAATACCATAATAAGCCACATGGAAAAAGATCTTCTTTCCAGCCCCTGCAAGAATAATCGTCAGCATCAAGACACTCAGAAAGACACACAATCGTTTAAGGAATTGCTTCTGGGAAGCATCGAACCGCACACCCATGGAATAGGCGGCATAAAAGGCGATAAAGGGTTTGATCTGGATAAAGAAATCGTACAGAATCGCCTTGGGCGTGTTGTAATGAAGGGCAAACATGGAGTACAACAAATAGAATGTCATCACCCCGACAACCGCAAACAGGCCCTTGTACCGCTGGTGATTCTTATTGGCCAGCATATCCAACATGCACAACAGCGCCATCAGCAACGTGATCAACTCATCGGAGCTTTGAAACCATAACATCTGATAGGTATAAACTCCTACAATGAGCATCAAGAAGAACAGCCCAAAGAATATTTTATTCAAGGAAACCATGGCTTATACTCTTCTCGTATGTTTCTCCTCCGAATATCCGTATGTGTGTGTTACTTCCGTATCGTTCAGTACAAATATGACATTCTTCAACGAGCCCTCTGCCGCAAAATCCATCGCATTGAATACGCTGTTCTTGGGTGTATGGTTTGCCCGGCAAACGTAGAGTGTAGCATCGGCAAAGCGAGTCAACGAGAAGGTATCGGAAACGCGCTCAACCGGAGCCGTATCGATAATGACATAGTCGTAGCGTTCCCGCAGATCGTTCATCAGACGGTCCAACTTGGACGACAGCAGCAACTCCGAAGGATTGGGCGGAACAGGTCCGGCCGTAATGACGTCGAGCGACTCGACCGGCGACTGAATCAACGAGCTCTCATCCATTCCATTCTTGGCTATCAGATAACTGGTCAAACCCGATGTCGACGACAGGCCCAGATAATTGGCTATTTGCGGGCTACGCAAATCCAGGTCGACCAAGACCGTACGCTTGCCGGTCATGGCAATCGCATAGGCCAGGTTGAGGCTGACAAACGATTTACCCTCACCCGGCTCGGACGAAGTTACCAACAGTACCCGCTTTTCATTTCCGGGCAAGATGAACTGCAAGTTGGAGCGCAACAAACGGAACATCTCGGCTACCGGCGAATTGCTGTGACCTTTCATCACTACATAATCGGTCGACAAATTGTGCCCTATCTCGCCAGCCACAGGCAGATTGGTCAAACGGCGCAGGTCGTTGCGGGTAGCAAACTTGACGTTGAAAATACTCTTTCCATAAAGATAAATGACTGGTAGTACCAGACCCACGCCAAAGGCAATCGCCAGCAACAGCAACGACTGGGGTGATACCGGTTTGCTTTTACTGTACGCCGCATTGACAATACGACATTTGGGCGAGGTCGAAGCCAAGGTCATGGCATTCTCCTCACGTCGTTTCATCAAGAAGGTATACAGTTCGTTTTTAATCATCTGATTCCGCTTGATATCCAGGTAGGCTCTCTCCTGCTCAGGGAATCCACGAAGTCTATTCTTAAACTCGGCTTCCTGCTTCTTCAAATCGGCACGAGCTATATCCGAGCTCTCCTTGGCCTTAGATACCGTGTTCAAGATATTCTCACGCATGGCATCAATCTGAGCCGTAAGCGTAAGCAACGACAAGTTCGAGTCCTTGGCCGTACGCAACAGACGCATCCGCTCCAGCAACAACTTGTTATACTCGTTGATAGCCTCGGCAGCACCCTTATCGGGAAGACCGGTTGTAACCGGCACCAACGAATATTTGTTTTCGGGCCTATTCAAGAAACTGTCTACCATCGAGATAATCGAGTATTGCGTCTCGGCCTCGAGCAACAGTTTGCGATACTGGCTGTTGGCCTCAAGAATAATTTTGGCCTCAGAGTTAATATCCGAGAGGTCGTTTTCCCGTTTATACTGTTCGATAACCCGCTCGGCCTCATGCAACTCGTTCTCGACCGTTATCAAACGATCATCGATAAAGGCCAGCATGTTTTCTGCTTTCAGGTTTTTATTCAGCACGGCATCCTCGTTATAACACTCAATAAGAGTGTCGAGTATGTCTTGCCCTCTACGTCGATTCGAATCTTCGATTTTCAAAGAGATGCCATTGGCTTTTTTATCTGATAAATCGATTTCAAGACGTTTCGACAAAAGTTCGGTCTGCACATCATATCCATTGATATGAGCCACAAAACGCAATTTCTCACCAGGCTTATAATAGGAGGTCTTATCAATAACTATCCCTTCGCCATAATCAACTTTTATCGGGAACGAAGTAGCTTCGGTTTCAGCCAGAGTTTCAAAGAACCCCCGCTTCAGCACCACCTTGATCTTATCACTCGACTTGTCGGTCTGCACTTTCACAACAAATCCGGAGACCAGAGTATCCAACATCGACTCGGGCACATCGACCGTAATAGGCGAATTGCCATAATACTCTTTCTTGCTGAAAAAATTCTTCTTGCTCGTATAAACCTTGTTCAACTCGAGCCGCTGCACCATTTCGCGAATGATGGTATGAGACGAAATCACCAGAATCTCATCGTTTACCGAACCTCCGCCTATCATACCATCCAGAGAGAAACCACCGCCCGATACCCCAGACATCAAAGACGACAAACTACCACTACTCCCTTTTTTCTCATCTTCATTGACCAGAATATCGGCCAACACTTCGTATTGTGGCTTGGCTATCTTTAGATAGCATGCGACCAAGGCCACGCACACCACTACAGAACCGACAAAGAGGTACCATTTCCTGCAAATCGCACGCCACAAGGCTACGACATCGACACTATCGTTTCTTCTTTCGGAGGTATAATTTTCTTCCATAAACGGGATATTTTCTTTTTATTTAATGAACAGCGCTATGGCCAACGAAGCCAATACCGAAATTGCACTCACTACCGTACCGGCTACCGAGATTCGATACGAAGCCAACTGGTTATAATCCGAGTTGTTGCGCTGGGCCCGGTTGGGCATGACATAGACTACATCGTTTTGCTTCAAATAGAAATAGGGCGACTCGAACAACGACTTGTCGGTCAAGTCGAAGCGATGGAATATGCGTTTGCCATTCTCTTCGCGTATCAAGAGTACATTCTTGCGCTCTCCATAGATAGTCAGGTCGCCGGCTGCACCAATGGCATCGAGAACAGACACCCGTTCGGTTTGTACCGGTATTTGCCCCGGATTCTTCACTTCGCCCAATACAACGACTTTGAAGTTCATAAACTGTACCAGCACAAAGGGATCTTCCAACTCGGGACGAATCTTGTCTTCGATATATTTGGCCAACTCGTTACGAGTCATTCCGGCAGCGTGAATACGCCCTACAATCGGGAAATAAATATCACCATCACGGCTTACGGTATACACCTGCAGGTTGGGAACAATCGTAAGTTCCTCTTTTCCAGGCTCCGAATAAGAGACTGCGGGCAGGTTATAGGGAGCAGCAGCATCGGGCACAACCGACGAAACGGTAATCGAAAGCATATCGTCGGGGGCAATACGCAACTCGTAATTACCTACATCGACCTGGCCGCTTACCTGCTCTGCATCCAAATTTTCAAAATAAGTCGTCTTATTGGTAGCACACGACGTGAGCACCAACAAAAGGGCAAAAATACTTAACCGGTTTATTTTCATTACACTATTTTTTTCTTCCCGGAATTTCCAGAAAATAATTCTAATTTATAACGATGTACCCCCCTCGTTTATTATATCGCCCCTCTTATCTTTTGACAGTTTTCATAACAGTTTTTTACCCTATTTTCTTTAATCTTCGAAAAGATTCTTACTATCAAAATCTTAACCGTCTTTTCAAAAATTCAATCGCTTTTCCTACAAATGATTTAAACGGGCCATAAGGCTCCTTGTTTGAAAAAGTTTATGTACGTTTGTAACACTTTTTGATATACGTTATGGACTTGAACTTTTCTTGGAATCTCTCCCTCCCCGAAATATATGGAGTCGGGATATTTGCTTTGATTTGGATTATCGAAATAGTGTATCAATTCTACCTGTTCGATCGCCCGTTCCGTTTTTACAAAAAGAGCGAAAAGGGTAAAATCTCATATTCTTCCGAACGCCCGCCCCTATCGGTCATCGTCTATGCCCAGAACGATGCCGAGAACCTTATCCAGTTCATGCCCCGTATCCTGAACCAGGATTATCCGCAATTCGAAGTTATCGTGGTCAACGACGACTCGACCGACGACTCGAAAGACATCCTCACCGCTCTGCAGACTCAATACGACAACTTATACCACACCTATGTACCCGAAGGGTCGCGCAACCTGAGCCACAAAAAACTGGCTCTCACGCTCGGAGTGAAAGCAGCCCAATACGACATCGTCGTATTCACCAATGCCAACTGCTGCCCGCCCGACAGCCAATGGTTGGCCGCCATCGCCCGCAATTTTGTACCGGGCACCGACATTGTGCTGGGCTACACCTCCATGCAATCGAAAGAGAAAGCCCCCCACGATTTCGGCTACTACATCTACGACAAATTGCTCTTTACACTGCGTTACCTCTCATTTGCCCTCATCGGGCGTCCCTACATGGGCGAGAGTTCCAATTTGGCCTATCGCAAAGAGCTCTTCTTCAAGAACAAGGGTTTCTCAAAGCACTTGCATCTGCACTATGGCGACGACGACCTATTTATCAATGAGATAGCTACCCGAGAAAACACCCGGGTAGAACTCTCACCCTCTTCCCAAATGACCGCCGTCTACCACGACAATCACGGAGCCTGGAAAGAGCTGAAACTGCAATACGACTTTACCGCAAAATACCTGCATACGGCAGCCAAGGCGGTATTCGGCATGGGCAAGGTATTCGACTATGCCTTCAACATTCTGTTTATCCTGCTGTTGGCCTGGGGCATTTTGAACAACTGGCTCTTGGCCATCATAGCCCTGTTGCCGGCTGTGTCGATTTTTGTCATTAAAGCGGTGGTATACCGGCGTGCGGCCAAAATATTCCACACTCCCCGCTACACATTCGCCCTGCCCCTCTTCTCGTTTTTGCAACCGTGGGTAAACCTCTATTTCAACATCATAGGTTCAGCCTCCCGGAAAAAGAATTTCACTTGGCGATAACCAGTCATACCTCATCGGGGCCCGGCAAAAATCAGGGTATAAAAAAACGAAGAGGCCATGCCGCTCAAGCGGGGCACGACCTCCTCGATTATCTGAACTTTGTACCTTCGTACCAAGCGGCGGCTATTTAACCGCGATTTTCTTCTTCTCCGATACGGCAGGGGCGCTCTTTTTGGGAATCTTCACCGTCAACACGCCGTTGTTCTGGCAAGCCTCGATGGCATCGGTATCGACATTATCGGGCAAGATGAGGGTCTGTTGAAATTGAGAATAAGAGAACTCCCTGCGCAGATAGCGCCCCTTCTTACTCTTCTCGTCTTCCTCTTGTTTACGCTCGACCGTGATTACCAGATGATTGTCTTTATCGACCGTAATTTCAAAATCGTCTTTGGTAATACCGGGAGCCGCAATCTCTACCTCATAGGCCTTCTCGGTCTCTACAATGTTGATAGCCGGGGCGGCACTGTTGGTCTTGGCAATCCACTCGTTGCCGAAAAAATCGTTGAAAATACCGGGGAGCCAGTTTTGTTGATGCTTTGCAGGTGTCATAATCTTTACCTCCTAAATAAGTTTATACGTTAAGTCGACGGACAGTTTGTCGCGTCGTTCTCCCTTACAACAAAGAGGCCCGCCCTTTGGCTTGGATAGAGGGCGTTAAAGTTGACGAGAAAAGCTCAAAAAGCGTTACGGCTCCACCACTATATCGTAACGCAGTACCTTATAGGTAACGACAAAGGGACGTCCCGAGACGCGAGTCGGAGGAGAGTCGACATGGTAATAGTTACGCGAACGGTCGAAACTGTCGATTTCGCACTTGCGCGTGGTCCCGGGCAAAAGGTCGCAATCGACCGTCTGGGTGCGATAGTCGATCATCTGACCACCGGGGTCGCGGTAGAAGAGTTGGAGCACGACCCGCGAGAGCCTGAACGGCGTATTGTTGCGCAGCAGAAAGCTCTCGCGCGTATCGCTCATGCGCTTGTCGAAGGCCAGCATGTCGACCGCCAGCGGCGAAAAGCGCAACGCGCCATAAAGCGTCGAGTCGTTATCGTCCTTCCCCTCCCGTACAATGGGACTCGGGTCGGTGTCGACCACCGGCTTGTCCATCTGTCTCGTCGAGATTTTGGGCACAGCTCTCTTGCGAGGCATGATGCCCGACGACTGCCCCCACATGGGCAGTACCGACAGTCCCACCACGAAGGCGAGAAGGAGCATCTTCTTCATAACCACACGCTTTTACAAATCCATACTAGCGAAATCAATAGCGTAAATATCAACAGATTACGAGCCGTTCCACCCAATAGTGGATTCAAGGCAACACCACGGCGACGCCCCATCTCTACCCAAGTCGTCACATGTAAAATCAGGTACAGCACCACGGGAACCAACCCTTCGTAATAGGGAGCCAAGGGGAGCAGCGACGGCAACACCAGCCCCACGGCCACAAAGCCGTTGACCAGGTACCACCCGCGGGCAAAGGGACGTCCGAAGAGTACCACAGTCGTGCGCTTGTTGGCAGCTGCATCCTCCTCCATGTCGCGGTAGTTGTTCACCAACAGGATATTGATCGATAGCAACCCCATGGCAATGGAGAGGAGAAAGACCGCCATATCGAAATGCAACGCCTGCACGTAGTAGGTGAAGTTGACGGCTATCAGCCCAAAGAAGAGGAAGACCGTGAGGTCGCCCAGCCCGTGATAGGCCAACGGATAGGGCCCTGCCGTATAGGCCAGTGCAAAGAGTGCGATGACAATACCCACGGGTATCAGCCACCACCCGGCAAAGAAGACAAGCCCCAGCCCCACCAGACAAGCCAACCCCAGCACCAGGAACGTGCCCACGAGCATGGCTCGCGGCGAAATGTCGCCCGAGGCTACAGCCCGGCGAGGGCCTACCCGCTGGGCCGTATCGCTGCCCTTCACGTAATCGAAATAGTCGTTGGCCATGTTGGAGGCAATCTGCGCCAACAGGGCAAACAACAGGCAAAGGAGTGCCGGGGCCCAACGGAAGGATCCGTCGTAAAAGGCATAGGCCGAGGCAGCTATCACCGGACTCGCCGAGGCCGGCAGGGTGCGGGGACGAGCCGCCGAAATCCAACTCTTATTCATTATTCTTTTCTTCTTTCTCTTCTTGATCGTCTATTTTGAAACAGGCCCGTATCGAGCTGCGTATCGTCTCTGCTTCGGGGTGATTGTCGCGCAGTATCGTGAGGATTATCCGCAGATACTTGTCTTTATTGGCCAAGCCGCACAGGTTGCACACGTTGCTGTTGGTGACCATCGACTTCTGGTTATAGACCTTCAGCACCGACCGGTAATCCCGATTTTTGACAAAGGTACGAAATTGATTGCAAATGTTGTTATACAAGCCTCGCACGTCGGTATCGTCGGTCAGGTGGTCGATGTGGTCTTCAAACGAAGCTATGTCGTTGAACCGACGGTCTATCTTGTACTCCAGATTACGCCGTATGCGGTGGCGCGTATGCAGCAATGCCTGCGACTCGATCTCCTGCGCAAAGAGCTGGATGACGTTGTTCTTCACAATCTCGAACACCTTGTTGGCATTGCGCTTCATACGCCGGGCCACAGCCTTGATTACCCCCTCGAGCATCAGCAGATTCTCCACCTCGGCCACCTCGGGCACATAGATGTGACGGCTGCGCAGATACTCGACCTCGCGCTCGGTGCGCCGGTCGCGGTCGACGATACCTCGCGATTCGAGGTGGTGTATCTCCTTCAAGTCGGCAAAGGCTCGTGTAGCCTCGATTACCTTGTTGCAACCGCCCAACGGCTTCACGATATACTCGGGGAAAATATAGGGATAGAGCTTCACATCGATACTGCCCGTAGCCGCTCCCTCGATAAAAAGCACCGGTTTGCGGCTGCCCAATATATCGAGATACATGCCCTCGGGGAAAGAGTCGCTGTCGTTGATAAACTCGTAGTCCCAGGTCATGTGCTCGGCATCGAACGACCGCACCCAGATACAGGTGCTCTCGACCCGCGACGCGGCAAAGTCGATGTCGTGCGTCAAATAGACAAAGGTACAGTCCTTGCGCAGGCTCTCGATGGAATCCCACAACGATTTCAAGATGGAGTGATGCAGATAAAATTCGGGGTCCTCGACCAGAATCACGGCATCGGGCATAGCATAGAGCACCCCCGCGATGTAGTAAAGCACCGCCTTTTCGCCCGAACTCAGGCGCAACGGGTTGAAGGGTTCGGAGTCCTCGCTCTGAATCAGCAGCTTGCCTTCGGCCCGCAGCATCTTGTTCTTGGGGAATATGCGTTCCCACAACTTCTGCACCCGGTCCAGACGGGTACGGGGCAACTCCACATGCCCCCCTTTCTGTACCTCGAACTTGTAGCTGAACAGGTTGCGAAACTCCTCGCTCAGCAGCAGGAAGAGCAACTGGTCAAACTCGGTAGGAGTCTCTTTCGAGACGTAGTGCGAACGATCGATAGCCTCCTTGTACTGCGCCTCGATAGAGCCGGGCCACACCTCATGCGGCGGCATAAGGCACAGTGCCTTCTGTGCCGAAAGCCAAAAGGCATGCTCCTTGCTCTGGCGGGCTATTTCCAAACCGAAACGGCTCTTGCCCGCACCATTGGCACCAATCACGGTTACGGTTCGCGACGACAATTTATCGCCCGGCAAACCATTGTTTTTTTTCGGGAGCGATATTTCCATGGTACACGTTTTAATGTTACAGAAATCCTTTCTCAAAAATAACTATTTTCGGGAATAATCCATACAAGATACCGAACTATTTTTCTACATTTGTAAAACCGTAGGATACGGTTCGGCACGGGCAAACCGGGGAAATACAGTTCCGCAACCGCTGCCTCTCCGTATCGTTGAATACGATTTTTAACCGCTAACTCATCAAAACTATGTTTTCAGGAATTGTCGAAGAAGCCGCTCCCATCGTAGCCCTCAAACACGATAACGGCAATCTGCACCTCACGCTCAAGAGTTCGTTCACACACGAATTGAAGATAGACCAAAGCGTCGCACACAACGGCGTATGCCTCACCGTGGTCGACATCGACGGCGACTGCTACACCGTCACCGCCATACAGGAGACCCTCGACCGCACCAACCTGGGCTCGCTCAAGGTGGGCGACAAGGTGAACCTCGAGCGCAGCATGCTCATGAACGGCCGTCTCGACGGACACATCGTGCAGGGCCACGTAGACCAGACAGCCCGTTGCGAACGAATCGACCTGGTCGACGGCAGCCGCTACTACACCTTCGTCTACGACCTCGACCCCAAGATGGCCGCCAAGGGCTACATGACCGTCGAGAAGGGCTCGGTAACGGTCAACGGCGTGAGCCTCACCGTATGCAACTCGCAGGATAACAGCTTCCAGGTGGCCATCATCCCCTACACCTACGAGCACACCAACTTCCACCAAATCGAAGTCGGCAGCATCGTCAACCTCGAGTTCGACATCATCGGCAAATACATCAGCCGCATCATGCACTTCGAAAAAGCATAAACTGCCATGACCGATATTTATGAACTCATTGCCCACCGGCAGAGCGACCGGCAGTACGACCCCGACCGCCCCGTAGAGCCCGAGAAGGTGGCCCGCATCATCGAGGCTGCCCGGCTGGCCCCTTCGGCCTGCAACGCCCAGCCGTGGCACTTCATCGTGGTCGACGAGCCCGAGCTGCGCAACCAGGTAGCCGACGCCGTGGCCAGCCGTCTGCTGGGGATGAACCACTTCACCAAACAGGCCCCCGTGCACATACTTGTGGTCGAAGAGCGACCCAACTTCACGGCCGGCATCGGCGGTATCATCAAAGACAAGCAATTCCCGCTGCTCGACATCGGTATTGCCGCCGCCCACATCACCCTCGCCGCCACCGCCGAAGGGCTGGGCAGCTGCATCCTCGGCTGGTTCGACGAAAAAGCCGTCCGCCGGCTGCTCCACATCCCCGACAAAAAACGGGTTCTGCTCGACATCGTGCTGGGATACTCTACCCAACCCCTGCGCGAGAAGAAACGCAAACCCGCCAGCGAGGTGATTTCGTATAACAAATACTGAGACCTCACTCCATAGTATAGACACAGCCGGGCAGGACTATCCTACCCGGCTGTGTCTGTCTATTTTATTTATTCGTTACACTCTTTATCATAGGCAATCGAGACGAGCTATCATGGCTGATATCCGTTTTGAATAGCCAGATTCTTCCAATACTCGGCCTGTTTGCTGTCCTGATTAACACCTAATCCCTCCTCATAGCAAATGCCCAAACTGTATTGAGCCTCAGCATCGCCTTGCTCGGCGGCCTTCCGCCACCAATAAATAGCCTGCCCATAATCTTGTGAAACCCCTTGTCCTTCAGCATAACAAACAGCCAAATTGTGTTGAGCCCGAGCATCTCCCTGCTCGGCGGCCTGACGATACCAATAAACGGCCTGCCCATAATCTTGTGACACGCCTTCTCCTTCAGCATAACAAACAGCTAAATTGTGCTGAGCCCAAGCATTTCCCTGCTCAGCAGCCTGACGATACCAATAAACGGCCTGCCCATAATCTTGTGACACGCCTTCTCCTTCAGCATAATAAACAGCCAAATTGTGTTGAGCCCAAGCATCTCCCTGCTCAGCAGCCTGACGATACCAATAAACGGCCTGCCCATAATCTTGTGAAACCCCTTGTCCCTCAGCATAACAGCCAGCCAAACTGTACTGAGCCGGAGCATTTCCCTGCTCGGCGGCCTGACGATACCAATAAACGGCCTGCCCATAATCTTGTGACACGCCTTCTCCTTCAGCATAACAGCCAGCCAAACCGTACTGAGCCCAAGCATCTCCCTGTTCGGCCGCCCGACGATACCAGTAAACGGCCCGCTCATAATCCTGAGGTATGCCCCACCCTTTGCTATAACAGCCAGCCAAATTGTACTGAGCCGGAACATCTCCCTGTTCAGCCGCCTGACGATACCAAAAAAAGGCCTGTCCATAATCTTGTGACACGCCTTGTCCTTTGGCATAACAAATAGCTAAATTGTACTGAGCCCAAGCATCTCCTTGTTCGGCCGCCTGACGATACCAAAAAAAGGCCTGTCCATAATCTTGTGACACGCCTTGTCCTTTGGCATAACAAATAGCCAAATTGAATTGAGCCCAAGCATCTCCCCGTTCGGCAGCTTGACGGTACCAATAAACAGCTTGCGCATAATCTTGTGATACCCCCTGTCCTTCTTCATAACAAAGAGCTAATCTGAACTGAGCCGGAGCACTTCCTCGCTCGGCAGCTTGGCGTATCAATTCGACTCCCTTCTCTTCATTCATGTAGATGCCCAACGAATCGTTGCCGGTCAAATACTCTAATCCTAAGCGATACAACGCCTCGGAGGTTGTATCGTTAACTACCGTAGGTACAACACCCCATACCCATAAAGGCATGAACAGGAGAGCAAAAACTATTTTTCTGTACATCGTCTTTTATGTTTTTCAATCATGTATAGATTCCATTTGTAAACAAATATAGTAAAAAAGTTAAAAAACAAGGTCATCGAGATAAAGAACTTTTCTCTACCCCCTCTGTAAACAAAAGAAAAACACATATCCAGCAACTTCACCAGACTGTAAACTACGACTGCCAACCAAATAAAAAGAGACTATCAAACGTAATAAGAGACAAACACAACTATAAACAGAAAAATTATATTGTATATTTGCTCACGAAACCCTAATCCTTGTATAATATGAAACCGATAAAACTTTTCTATCAAACGCGCTGTCCCTTCTGCAAACGGGCATTCAGCTACATCGACGAACTGAAAAAACGGCCTGAATACAAAGACATCGTTATCGAAACAATCGAAGAGACCGAGCATCCCGACATCGCCGACCAGTACGACTATTACTACGTGCCCACGTTCTACATCGGCGACGAAAAAGTACACGAAGGCGGCATCTACCCCAACGAAGTCGAAGCCATCTTCAAAAAAGCGCTGGAGGCATAAACGATCTTCCACACCCATATAACTGCCGTATCGAGGTCAATCCTGCACTCTATTGACGTAGGAAATACTCGATGCGGCTTGTTTTTAGAAGTCATCCCTTTGCTTATGGTCGTGTCACCCCGCACTCGATGCGCACCGTGTCACCTCGCACCCGATGCGGGGTCCAGAAAAGGGGACGTAAAGGGAATGTATTTTGCAAGTGCTCCTGCCGGTATTTCTGGATTCCGCATCAAGTGCGGAATGACCAAGACGGGTATTCCTGGATCCCGCATCGGAGTGCGGAATGAACAAGACGGGTATTCCTGGATCCCGCATCGGAGTGCGGAATGAACAGATGACCGTGTCGGGGGCGATGACTAAAACGCGTAGCCCAGTCCGGCCTATGGGAGAAAGCGGTGGGAAAAATGGCGGAGAGGGACGAACGCGGGAAAAAGATGTTTGAGCCGAAGTGTATCGGTCGAGAACCTGGAGCTGTATAGCCAGCCGAACGGCTGCTGCAAAGCGAGCCCGGCGAGTTCTTTTTCCCCGGACCTCGCAGCCATTTTTCAGCTTTCGGACATCAGCCGGGAGCTTTCTTTTGGCTTCCCTTTTCTTTTGCGGGAAAAGAAAAGGGAGATTCAGGACGCACGGTCCGTGCGTCCCTACTGGCCCGGACGGTACTGCTGACTGTTTTCTTTGGGTATAAACCACGGCTATATCCTGGATTCCGCGTCGAGAACCGTGTCACCCCGCACAGCGATGCTGGGTCCAGGAAAGGGGACGTAAAGGGAATGTATTTTGCAAGTGCTCCTGCCGGTATTTCTGGATTCCGCATCAAGTGCGGAATGACCAGATGAGCGCGTCGGGGTACGGGATGACTGGGTGGCCGCATCGGGGGCGATTGAGCAAACTAAAAAGGTGATTATAAAAAGATGTGGGATATGTTTACCAAAGGCGCGGGTGACAAAAGCGGGTATTCCTGGATTCCGCATCAAGTGCGGGATGACTAAATGACCGCATCGGGGGCGATTAGGTAAACTGAAAAAGGAGATTATAAAAAGGCGCGGGATGAGTTTACCAAAGGTGCGGCAGACCAAGGCCGGTATTTCTGGATACCGCATCAAAGTGCGGGATGACCGAGTGGGCGCATCGGGAGTGCGGGATGACTGGACACCCTCGCGACATACCCTCCGGAGGAATTGGGGAGGGCATAAAAAAAGAGCCGGAGGGTTGTCTCTTCGACTTCCTTCCGGCTCATCTTTTAAGGTGGCGGCTACCTACTCTCCCACTTGCGCAGTACCATCGGCGTGACGGGGCTTAACTTCTCTGTTCGGAATGGGTAGAGGTGGATCCCCCGTGCTATAACCGCCTTGAATATCTCGATCCTTGACGTTTGAAAAAATTTCGAACTTACTACACTTTCACTTACCTTATCGGCCCTTCCCGACTATCCGCCGCTGCAAAGTTTCGGGAGATTAGTTTCGCTCGGCTTTGGCATTGCTGCCTTTACACCTGCGACCTATCTACGTCATCGTCTTTGACGTCCCTCATGGAAATCTTAT
>NZ_NFJR01000050.1 GCF_002159975.1 Barnesiella sp. An22
CTCCACACTCACTCTCACGCATTCATTCTCTCATTGTGACCATCTGGCGTAATCCAAACAAAAAAGGATGACCCTTTAAAGTCTTTGACTTTTGGGTCACCCTCTTTTTGTTATATCGCGCTGCGACGCGGAATCCAGGGAATACCGGCAAATAAGTATATATGCAGGAGTCATTTCCCACTCATTCACCTCCTGGACCCCGCATCGAGTGCGGGGTGACGGGGAGAGTCATACCGCACCGTGATGCGGAATCCAGAAATACTCGGGCAGAGATTTCACATCTGGGTCGTTTCCTTGCTCGTACCTCTTTTTAGAACGCACGGGTCGTACGTTTCTATGTTTCCCACAAGCGGCTCACAACTGGGCCCCGCATCGTTGTGCGGGGTGACGGGGAGAGTCATTCCGCACCGTGATGCGGAATCCAGAAAATACTCGGGCAGTGATTTCACATTTGGGCCGTTTCCTTGCTCGTACCTCTTTTTAGAACGCACGGGTTGTACGTCCCTATGTTTTCCACAAGCGGCTCACAACTGGACCCCGCATCGAGTGCGGGGTGACACGCTGCTGCATTTTCGTCTCTATTCGCTTGGATATGTGCAGGAAAATTCATATCTTGACGCATGAAAATAGAATGCTGAATTTTGGTATATATTAAATCCAATGCTATGAAATTTAAGTATGCAATTTTGACGGGTGTAATCTTCACCCTCTTATCGGCACCGTTATGGGGGCAGGTATCTAATGATGAGTCAAAGAGAGAAAGAGGGTACCTGCAGGTGCCGGAGCTTGTCTTTAAAGACTCTCTGTTCTTTCAACGTATAGACTCACTTGTTTTTAATTCGATTTGTTTCAACT
>NZ_NFJR01000052.1 GCF_002159975.1 Barnesiella sp. An22
GAAGAGAAGCCGCAAGAAAGTAAGAAAGGGCGCATGGGGGATGCCTAGGCTCTCGGAGGCGAAGAAGGACGTGATAAGCTGCGAAAAGTTACGGAGAGGCGCAAATAGCCCGTGACCCGTAAATCTCCGAATGGGGCAACCCAGTCAGCAATGACTATACCGCATGGCGGTAGGCAAACGCGGGGAACTGAAACATCTAAGTACCCGCAGGAAGAGAAAATAACAATGATTCCGCAAGTAGTGGCGAGCGAACGCGGAAGAGCCCAAACCGACGATGTTACGGCACCGTCGGGGTAGAAGGATCCATGACAAAGACAAGACCGAGCATAGCAGAATACGATGGAAATCGTAGCCATAGAGGGTGACAGTCCCGTAAGCGAAATGCGAAGGAAGTCGAATGGACACCTGAGTAACCTAGGACACGAGAAATCCGGGGCGAATCAGCGGGGACCATCCCGTAAGGCTAAATACTCCCGAGAGACCGATAGCGAACCAGTACTGTGAAGGAAAGGTGAAAAGAACCTCGAACAGAGGAGTGAAAAAGACCCTGAAACCATGCGCCTACAAGCGGTCGGAGCACGAAAGTGTGACGGCGTGCCTTTTGCATAATGAACCTACGAGTTACTGTTGCTGGCGAGGTTAAGCGATTCAGTCGCGGAGCCGAAGCGAAAGCAAGTCCGAA
>NZ_NFJR01000053.1 GCF_002159975.1 Barnesiella sp. An22
CCAAATACGACCTCGGAGAGGTGGAGATTTTGTCGTGAACCGCCAGGCATGACCTTGCATACAAGAAAGACATGGCAGGTACCTTTGCGACACAATTCGTATCAGGCAGACCGGAAGTGGATAGGCGAACTCAGGGAAGAGAAGGTTTCCTGCAAAAGGGTGATGATTTGTAAAAAGGAGTTGCAGCCAAAAGAGAAAATACGAGTTGGATTCGTTTTCTTTTTTGGCTGCACAGTTGGAACGGGAAGAAGGTGCAAAAAGAGGCGAAAATTCAGTTTAGTTTAGTCCATTAGCCTATATATATGCTAAATCAAAGTAAACTAAATATAGGTAGGCATATTTGCCTGCCTGTATGTTTGTGTTTGGACAAAAATGCTTACCTTTGCAAAGACTTCAAGAAATGACTTGTTTTTTCTTTTGGCTGCAATGATTATTCGATGATGCGACGTTCGGACAGGATGGGCAGAAATGATGTCGAAAATGGATGAAAGACGTTGAGAGTATAAGCAAGTGCAAGGAAAGAAACACAATGAAAACAAAAAAATGGGAAATCTCTTAAAAGCACAATTTTGTTCCTGTTTTGTTTCTCAATAAAATCAAATAAATTTATAATATATTGATTATCATTCTATTGGGTGATATAATTTTGGAAGATTGAATTTTTT
>NZ_NFJR01000054.1 GCF_002159975.1 Barnesiella sp. An22
ACAGAAGCTTCGCATCCGTAGGATAGCGCATCTCGCTCTCGTAACAGGTTGCATCCGTATACATCGTATCCAGGTCCTTCATGTACGGTTTCCAGGCTCTTGCCAGTATATCCTGCTGCTGTTGGATCTTCAGCCCGCGGGCCAGTTCCGAAAACACGTCGTCCAGAAGTTTGTAGTTCGTCAGAGGATGCATCGGGTCTATTCTCACATCGCAGAAGAGCTGATAGTGGACGTTGCCGTTAAGATGCTCCATCAACTTCGGGCTGCTCAGACCTGTGTACATCTTCAGGAACATCAGCGCAACCTTGCCCTCCGGGGTGAAGTATGTTTTTCGTCCTTTCTTCGCTCTCATGCTCTTGCTTATCAGTCCAAAGTTCTCTGCCATCTCACCAAGCGGCAGCCTCTTCCTGATTTTTCCCAGCTCGCTAGTCTCGAACGTCCGCCTATACAATTCATAAAAATCGAACTCCGTGAAAGGGAGATCGGGTGATATTCCAGAGAAATTTTGTACCTTAGCCATGCAGATTAATTTTTGCGATACCTCCAAATTTGGCTTTTCTAGGGCAATTGGAGGTATTCTTTTTATCTTTAGCTAAGATACAAATTTTATATTACATTGGCAATCAATT
>NZ_NFJR01000055.1 GCF_002159975.1 Barnesiella sp. An22
CTATAAATGTAAATGTTCCCGTAACACTCAAAGTCAAGGATGAAGCCTTGACATCAGTCCTTAATAAACTTCTTGCCAATCATGGTATAAGCTATGTTATCGACAAAAACAAATTGTACTCAACAGTAGGTCGACTAAGGTAAATAAAAAAGACTCTGCATCCAAAGGTAATCAAACAAAAAATGAATAAATTGAAAATTTTGTACTTTCTCGATGTGGATTATTTTTTCACAATCGTTCTTTATTTGAATTACCATAAAAATCTATAAATTAAAAATCATACCAGAAAACAATACCTCATATCAAAATAATGGAAAAAACAAATTCACATCCAATGCGCAGCCGTTGGCATCTGATGTTTAGGGCTATGCTCTTCCTGATGATGTTTGGCTATGGGCTATCGGCCTACGCATCCAACAGCAAGGTATCCATTGATGTCGATGGAATTGCCTTGGAAAATGTTCTTAAATCCATAGAACAGCAGACAAAATACCGGTTCATTTATAGCAAAGAGACTATAAATGTAAATGTTCCCGTAACACTCAAAGTCAAGGATGAAGCCTTGACATCAGTCCTTAATAAACTTCTTGCCAATCATGGTATAAGCTATGTTATCGACAAAAA
>NZ_NFJR01000056.1 GCF_002159975.1 Barnesiella sp. An22
CCGCAAGGAGCGTACGAAGGTAATACCGGTAACTGGGGCTAAGTCGTAACAAGGTAGCCGTACCGGAAGGTGCGGCTGGAACACCTCCTTTCTGGAGAAGAGACACCAAGAGAGGCCGAAGAGAAAGGTTCTCGACTCTTGAACGCACTGCTTCTTTTCATTCATATATAAAAAAGGAAAACAGAGACACCCGCCAGGGCACGATTTGAGACAGTCCTATAGCTCAGTTGGTTAGAGCGCTACACTGATAATGTAGAGGTCGGCAGTTCAAATCTGCCTGGGACTACACCGACTCTCAAGCGAAAGCGACCGAAAAGGAAGCTGAACAGAAATAAAGAGAGTAAAGTGGTAGCGGGGGGGATTAGCTCAGCTGGCTAGAGCACCTGCTTTGCAAGCAGGGGGTCAACGGTTCGAATCCGTTATTCTCCACAGAAGATCCTTGACATGTTGGAAAAAAAGAGAACAAGAGCACGAAGCAAACCATATCAACCCAAAACGACAGCTCTTCATTACAGAAGAGAAGCCGCAAGAAAGTAAGAAAGGGCGCATGGGGGATGCCTAGGCTCTCGGAGGCGAAGAAGGACGTGATAAGCTGCGAAAAGTTACGGAGAGGCGCAAATAGC
>NZ_NFJR01000057.1 GCF_002159975.1 Barnesiella sp. An22
CGCAAGGAGCGTACGAAGGTAATACCGGTAACTGGGGCTAAGTCGTAACAAGGTAGCCGTACCGGAAGGTGCGGCTGGAACACCTCCTTTCTGGAGAAGAGACACCAAAGAGGTCGAAGAGACAAGAACAAAAGTTCTCGACTCTTGAACGCACTGCTTCTTTTCATTCATATATAAAAAGGAAACAGAGACACCCGCCAGGGCACGATTTGAGACAGTCCTATAGCTCAGTTGGTTAGAGCGCTACACTGATAATGTAGAGGTCGGCAGTTCAAATCTGCCTGGGACTACACCGACTCTCAAGCGAAAGCAACCGAAAAGGAAGCTGAACAGAAAGAAGAGAGTAAAGTGGTAGCGGGGGGATTAGCTCAGCTGGCTAGAGCACCTGCTTTGCAAGCAGGGGGTCAACGGTTCGAATCCGTTATTCTCCACAGAAGATCCTTGACATGTTGGAAAAAAAGAGAACAAGAGCACGAAGCAAACCATATCAACCCAAAACGACAGCTCTTCATAACTGAAGAGAAGCCGCAAGAAAGTAAGAAAGGGCGCATGGGGGATGCCTAGGCTCTCGGAGGCGAAGAAGGACGTGATAAGCTGCGAAAAGTTACGGAGAGGCGCAAAT
>NZ_NFJR01000006.1 GCF_002159975.1 Barnesiella sp. An22
AGTAAACCAGCCCTTCCCGGAGACTTCCTGCTCCGGTAAAAAGTAATGTGGTCATCTTTTTCTATAATAAAACAAAGAGACCGCCCAAAATCTCTTTTGGGTCGGCCTCACTCCAATCAAAGGAATAAGGTTAATTATTTCACTACCACCTTTTGCGAGCGGTTGCTCGTGCGCACCACATAGACTCCCGCATCGGCAAGCTGCACGGTAGCGGCGTGGCCCTCATAAACCAGCTGCCCCGTGGCCGTATAGACCCGGTAGTCCCCATCGATATTCTCTACATGCAGCGTGCGATTTACCACATAGATATTCACACCGATCGACTGGGTCTCTACACCGGTAGCGACAGCCTCAAACTCGGCTACCAAGTCAATCAACCCGGTGACAACCACCGTGCGCGGATTCTCGGTATTCCCGTCGTTCCACCGGGCAAAGCGGTAACCCTCCTGGGGAATAGCCGTCAGTATGGCCGTCACACCACCCATCGCATCGTCAATCGAGCTGACCGTCAACCGACCCGAGGCCGAGAACTCGGCCATGAGCGATACATCTTCGGTCACCGTAATCTGGCGTGGATTCTCCATGTTGCCGTCGCTCCACTGTACAAAGCAATAGCCACTGGCCGGTATGGCGGCCAAAGTAACCACGGTACCTTCGGCATACTCACCACCGCCCATGACGGACCCCATCGACTCGTCCGACGAATAGCCCTCGACCGTATACAAAGCTACACCCGTTTCCTGAATATCGGTGAAATTGCGCCAGTATTTGGCCGCCTGATATTTCGACTTACACCCGGCCGGTACATAGAGCGGCATACCGTAGTCGTCGAAGGTATTCGACCAAATCTCGGGCGGTGTAACCGCATGAATCGTTACCGTCTCCAACCGATTACACCCGGCAAAGACAGCCTCTTTTATACTTGCGACCGACTTGGGTATTATCACAGAAGTCAAACCAATCATATTCAAACAAAGAGAATCGGGAATCTGCTCCACACCGTCGCCAAAAGTAAATGATGTGATTGTATTTTTGCTGTCGCTAAAAGGTTCATTACAATCGACACAGGCTCGAGCATTCCAAGTAATCGTGGTCAAACCTGTACATCCCGAGAAGGCACTTACTCCAATACTCGTCACCGACTCGGGAATCGTAATAGCCGTTAAGCCACTCATTCCCGAACAAATCTTTTGAGGTATCTTCTCTACCTGATTCCCAAAAATAAACGTCGATATATTATCACAATCATTGAAAACATAAACAAAATTACTGCTTTTATAAGCCCGAGCATTCCACGTGACAGAGGTTAACCCCACACATCCCTCGAAAGCTCTACTACCGATAATAGTAACCAACTCAGGAATTGTAACCGTGGTCAAACCCGTACAGTTTTGAAATGAGCGATTTCCAATATTCGTTACAGATTGACCAATTGTAATTGCAGTCAAGCCCGTACAACCCGAGAATGCGTCATCTCCAATTTCCTCTACCTGATCGGGAATCGTGATTGAGGCTAATCCCGTACAGCCCGAAAATGCGTCATCACCAATCCACTCTACCTGATTGGGAATCGTAATTGAGGTCAAATTACAACACTGATAGAAGGCCTCATACCCGATACTCGTCACCGACTCGGGTAGCGTAATTGAGGTCAAGCCCGTACAACCCGAGAATGCGACATCTCCAATTTCCTCTACCTGATCGGGAATCGTGATTGAGGCTAATCCCGTACAGCCCGAGAAGGCTCCTCTACCTATACTCGTCACCGCCTCGGGTAGCGTAATTGTGGTTAATTCCTTACAGCCCAAGAAAGCATAATCACCGATACTCGTTAACGACTCGGATAGCGTAATTGTGGTTAACCCCGTACAACCTGAGAATGCATTGCTACCGATACTTGTTACCGACTCAGGTAGCGTAATTGAAGTCAGACCACTACAATCCTCAAAAGCCCTGCTACCAATACTCGTTAACGACTCGGGTAGCGTGATTGTGGTCAAACCACTCATTCCTTGACAAAGGTAATCGGGTATCTGCTCTACCTGGTCGCCAAAAGTAAAGGTCGTTATTCTTGTATAGTTATCGCCAAAAAGATTGCTAACGCTACTACATGCCCGGGCATTCCAAGTAACAGAGGTTAACCCCGTACAACCTGAGAATGCATTTCTACCAATACTCGTTAACGACTCGGGTAGCGTGATTGTGGTCAAACCCGTACAACCCTCAAAAGCACGATTACCGATACTCGTTAACGACTCAGGTAGCGTAATTGAAGTCAAGCCACTCATTCCTTGACAAAGGTAATCGGGTATCTGCTCTACGCTATCGCCAAAAGTAAAAGTCGTTATGGTATTATTATAGTTCTCGCCAAAAAGATAGTCTCCACTACCACAAGCACGAGCATTCCATACCATCGAAGTCAACCCTGTACAATCCACGAAAGCATAACTACCAATCCACCTTACTGACTCGGGTAGCGTAATTGAGGTTAACCTCGTACAGCTCGAGAAAGCATTATCATCGATAATCGTTACCGGATAAGTCTTTCCTTCATAAGTAACCGATGCCGGAATAACCACATCGCCCGAATAAGAGCCATTCGAAACATATCCACCCGATTCATTGGTAACCGTAACTTCCTCGCCATTGATTTCATAATAGATTCCATCTACTTGAAAATCATACGCACTTGCCGGGAATACACCCCATAAAGTGACCATGAACAGAAGCCACCCCGATAAATAAGATTTCATAGCATCATATTTTCTGTCACTCTGCCCCCTGGAGTAGACATTTAAAAAAACGAAAGCGTAGGGAACATTTTTACCCTCTTGAATCGAGTAATACGCTTTTATAGAATTATTTCGCAAAATTAAGGTATTAATTGCTAAAACAGGTCAACCGGGCGTGTTTTTTTCATTCTTTCGCAATAAGATGCAAATGATTCCTGTCGATATTCCGTGGATTCCGCATCACGGTGCGGAATGACTCTCCCCGTCACCCCGCACAACGATGCGGGGTCCAGGAGGTGAATGAGTGGGAAATGACTCCTGCATGTATACTTATTTGCCGGTATTTTCTGGATTCCGCATCACGGTGCGGAATGACTCGTCGTATCACCACTCCCCGAACAGGCGGAAGGCATTGGCCGTGGTAGCCGCCTCGACCTCGACAAGCGTCACGCCCAGAATATCGGCTATGCGCTGGGCCATGCGAGGCAGATACGACGGCTCATTGCGCTTGCCCCGGTAGGGCACGGGGGCCAGATAGGGAGCATCTGTCTCGAGCAGGAGGCGGTCGATGCCTACCTCGCGCACCATCTCTTCGAGGTGGGCGTTCTTGAAGGTGACGATGCCGTTTATACCGAAGTAGTAGTCGCCCAACGTGCGCAGGGTACGCACCTCGTCGGCCGTGCCAGTGAAGCTGTGGAATACCCCCCGGAACGACGGCACCCGCCCCGACTGCAACAGCGCCACCATCTCGGCAAAGGCATCGCGGCAGTGGATAATCACGGGCAGGTCGAGCTCGACGGCCCAACCCGTCTGCACGACAAAAGCCTCCTCCTGCTCCCGGGCGAACGTCTTGTCCCAATAGAGGTCGAGACCGATTTCGCCCACGGCACAATAGTCGCCGGCCAGCAGCAACCGGTGCGTCTGGTCGAGCCGCTCGCGATAGTCGGCATCGACCGAGGTGGGGTGCAACCCCATGGCCATGCGGCAATAGCCGGGGTAAAGGTCGTGGGTGGCCTGCATGGCCGCTACCGTATCGAGGTCGACATTGGGCAGTATCACCCGCTCCACACCTGCCTCGCGGGCACGGCGCACCACTTCAGCGCGGTCTTCGTCAAACTCTTCGAGATAAATATGGGTATGTGTATCAATCATTTTCGGGTCGTTTTTCGCCGCTCCGGTAATAGTAGACGATGCCGTAGGTCTGGCAGCGGGCCAACCGCTCGGCCGGCGGAAGTGCGGCATAATAGGCTTCCACCTGGTTCCAGAGGTTGAGAATGATTCGGTCGGCCTCCTCGCGCAGCACATCGAGCCCCGACTGCGAGCGGGTAGTGTTGAGCTTGTAGTTCTGCTGCTCGCGGTAGGCATCCTTGAAAATATCGTAGTGCACCGAAACCTTGGCAATCGTAGGGTTGTAGATGGGTGCCCCTCCGTGCGAAAGCCGCTCGCGCTCCCCCTCGATCAGGCGTTCGCCCCACATGAGGATATGCTTCTCGCTCGTGAGGTCGGGCACGGCAAAGTCGTCGGGGTCGAGGCCGTAGAAGAGCTTGTGCTCCTTGCGCACCTCGTTGCGGACCACCGCCAGGTTGAGCACCTGGATGAAGTGCGAGATGTAGAGCCGCGCCGTCTTCAGATGCTCCTGATACCGACGGTTGGCCTCGGCCTGGGCCGTATAGCAATACTGAAACTGCTCTACGGCACTCTTGAAGCGCCGCAACAGGACCCGCGCCTCGTTCAGGGTCTTGTACGAAGCCGCCTGATGCTCCACATCACAGGCGTGCTCCATCGCCACCGCCTTCTCGAGGGCGGCGATGCGGGCTTTGTCGGTATTGGGCAATCGGCGGTATGGCATGACGATACGGGGATTTCGGTAAAAAGGTGAATCAATGGTCTCGTTTGATAAGCGACCGGGCCAGGTCGTACAACGGCTGTTTGGCGGCCTCGGGCACGGCAATCTGCTGCAACGCCTCGATGGCCCGACGGCTGTAGTCGTCGACCTGTTGCAGACACAGTTCGCCCACGCCCAGACGGTTGTAGAGGGCGGTCACGGCCGCAATCTTCCCGGCCGGGTCGTAATCGGTAGCCGACAGCCAGCGCGACAGCTCCCCGGCATCGGTACCCTGGGCTCTGCGCTGGGCATTGATGAGCATGTAGGTCTTCTTGTTGTTGAGAATATCGCCGCCTATCTTCTTGCCGAAACGGGCCGGGTCGCCATAGACATCGAGCCAGTCGTCCTGCAACTGGAAGGCCAGCCCCAGCGATTCGCCGAAGCGGTAGATGCGGTCGGCATCGTCGGCCCCCGCGCCGCCTATGATGGCGCCAATCTTCAGGGCACCGCCCAGCAATACGGCCGTCTTGAGGCGTATCATCTCGATGTATTCGGCCTCGGTCACATCGTCGCGGCTTTCAAACTCCATGTCGAACTGCTGCCCCTCACAAATCTCGAGGGCCGTCTTCAGGAACCAGTCGATGACAGCCGCCGTGTGCGGAGCCGGTGTGCGGGCTATATAGCGGAAGGCGATAATCTGCATGGCATCGCCCGAGAGAATGGCCGTATTCTCGTCCCACACCTTGTGTACCGTAGGCTTGCCCCGGCGCACATCGGCCTTGTCCATCACGTCGTCATGCAGGAGGGTGAAGTTGTGAAACACCTCCAGCCCCACGGCGGCATCGATGGCCCGACGGCAATCGCCGCCAAACATCTCGCAGGCCAGCAACGCCAACAACGGGCGCACCCGCTTGCCCCCCAGCGACAATTCGTAACGCACCGGCGCATACAGCCCGTCGGGCGACGGGGCATACTCTATCTGAGACAGGGCACTCTCTATCGTGTCGAAATATTTTTGCAAACCTTCCATAAATTTTCTTTTCCGATTTTTGATGTTTTACATAGAATGGAGGTCAAATTTAATCATTTCTGTCGAGTCGAACAAGCGGGAGCCCGATAAGTTTACCCACAAACCGCCGGGGCGATATACTTTATTCTCCTTTTTTGCGTTATTAAACCGTGGGGAACCGCTTACCCCGGTTCCTTTACAGGAAGATAGAGGACGGCCCGAGACAGAAAATATTCGAAACCAGTTTCGATATTTCATTTTCCCCTCGCCTCTCGCTATCTTTGTTATACGAAAACAGGAGGCGGCCCTGTCAAACTTGAAAACAGGTTTTCCGTTTGCCTTGGCTCTCGCCTTTCACTATCTTTCCAGAAGAAAGGAGGCGGCTCGGCCCTGTCAAACTTGAAAAACAAGTTTTTCCGTTTGCCTCGGCTCTCGCCTTTCACTATCTTTCCAGAAGAAAGGAGGCGGCTCGGCCCTGTCAAACTTGAAAAACAAGTTTTTCCGTTTGCCTCGGCTCTCGCCTTTCACTATCTTTGCACGCCGAAAAGAATTATGAGATACGCGCTTCGATACATATCGGTACTGCTGGCACTGGTCATCTGCCTGACCGGGCGGGGACAGGAGGGGACAAGCTCGTTCGACTTCCTCAACATCCCCACCTCCACCCACGCCTACGCGCTGGGCGGCACCAACATATCGGTTATCGACGAAGACATCAACCTCGTCAACCAGAACCCCGCCCTGCTGGGGCCCGAATCGGACCTGCAACTGGGACTCAACTACATGAAGTATGTGGGCGGCATCAACCTGGCCGGGGTCACCTTCGGCAAGGCGGCCAGCGAACGCAGCGCCTGGGCGGCCGGTATCCAGTACTACGGCTACGGCAAGATGAAGAGCGCCGACGAGACGGGCGTCATCACCGGCGAGTTTTCGCCCAAAGACATCGTCTTCAACGGCATCTACTCGCACGACATCACCTCCACGCTGCGCGGCGGCGTCAACGCCAAGGTCATCTACTCCTCCTACGAGCAATACACCTCGTGGGCCCTGGCCGTAGATCTGGGCCTCAACTACTACAACGCCGACAACGACCTGTCGCTCTCGCTCGTGGCCCGCAACCTGGGAGGCCAGATCAAGCGCTACAACGAGACCTTCGAACGCATGCCCTTCGACCTGCAACTCGGTTACACCCAGAGTCTCGAGCATGCCCCCATACGCATCTCGGTCACGGCCCGCAACCTCACCCGCTGGAAGCTGCCCTACCCGACCATCGAGAACAGCGCCTACACCGGCAACTCCGATATTGTCGAGAAGAGCGGCTTTGCCGACAACCTCTTCCGCCACCTCATCTTCGGCGTGGAGTTCCTGCCCACCGACCGCCTCTACTTCGGGGTGGGATACAACTACAAGACCCGCACCGACATGAAGACGGCCAGCCGCAACTTCCTCTCGGGATTCAGCATCGGCGGCGGCATCAAGGTGCGCATGTTCGGCCTCGGCATAGCCCTGGCCCAGCAACACACGGGAGCCACCACCCTCATGGTGAACCTCTCGCTCAACCTCTTTGAATTCAAAAAATAGCAATCATCTATGGATAAACCTCGTATCACCATCGCCATCGACGGATTTTCGTCTTGCGGCAAAAGCACCATGGCCAAGGCCTTGGCCCGCCGCATCGGCTACATCTATATCGACAGCGGCGCCATGTACCGCGCCGTCACCCTCTACTGCCTCGACCACAACCTCATCGACGGCGACACCGTCGACACCGAAGCGCTGCGGTCGCGCATGGACGACATCCACATCGACTTCCGCCCCGACCCCGCCTCGGGCAAGACCCACACCTTCCTCAACGGCCGGGACGTGGAGCAGGAGATTCGCTCCATGCGGGTATCGGACAAGGTGAGCCCCGTGAGCGCCATCCCCTTCGTACGCACCGCCATGGTGGCCGCCCAGCAGAAGATGGGCGAACGCAAGGGCATCGTCATGGACGGCCGCGACATCGGTACCACCGTATTCCCCCACGCCGAGCTGAAGATATTCGTCACCGCCTCGGCCGAGACCCGCGCCCAACGCCGGGTCGACGAGCTGCAAGCCAAAGGCGTGGCCGTCGATTTCGACGAAGTGGTGGCCAACATCAACAAGCGCGACCACATAGACCAGACCCGCCAGGAGAGTCCCCTGCGCCGGGCCGATGACGCCATCCTGCTCGACAACTCGCACATGACCCTCGACGAGCAGGACGCCTGGCTGCTGGCCCGATACGAAGAGGCCGTAGCCAAACAACAATAACCCCCGACCCAAACGAAAGGAGAGAGACAAGATGGCACGCATAGAAATCGACGAACACTCGGGATTCTGCTTCGGAGTAGTCACCGCCATACGCAAGGCCGAGGAGGAGCTCGACCGCACCGGTCACCTCTACTGTCTGGGCGACATCGTCCACAACAGCAACGAGGTGGAGCGGCTCAAGGCCAAGGGGCTCATCACCATCGACCACGAGCAGCTCAAGCAACTGCACGACGTGAAGGTGCTGCTGCGCGCCCACGGCGAGCCTCCCGAAACCTACCGCATCGCCGCCGAGAACCACATCGAGATTATCGACGCCACCTGCCCCGTGGTGCTGCAACTGCAACGCAAGATAAAGACCGCCTACGACTCCAACCCGCCCGGCGAGGCCCAAATCGTCATCTACGGGAAAAACGGGCACGCCGAGGTGAACGGCCTGGTGGGCCAGACCCACGGCGAGGCCGTTGTCATCGAGGGCAGCAACGACCTCGACAAAATCGATCTCGACAAAAAGTTGCTCCTCTACTCGCAGACCACCAAGTCGGTCGAGGGCTTCCGCCACATCGTCGACGAAATCAAGCACTTGAAACCCGACGGCCGTTTCGAGTCGTTCGACACCATCTGCCGACAGGTAGCCAACCGCATCCCCAACATCCGCGAGTTTGCCCGGCGCCACGACCTCGTGCTCTTCGTCTGCGGCAAAAAGAGCTCCAACGGCCGCGTGCTCTTCGGCGAGTGCCTGCAGGTCAACCCCCAGTCGCACCTGGTCTCCGACCTCTCCGAAATCGACCCCGCCTGGCTCGAGGGGAAAGAGAGCATCGGCATCTGCGGCGCCACCTCAACCCCCCGCTGGCTGATGACCGAAGTGCAGGACTATGTAGCCCGCCTGCTCGACGGGAAAGAGAGCGGGAAAACTGCCGACAAATAAGACGCGAACCTCACAAGCAAATGACATTCTACCCCACCGAATAAAAAATCGGCCCGGGGGTAAACATTTATTTACAACTATCGTTAACTATTCAGCATCGGTAATTCGATTTTTATCTTTATCTTTGCCAACAACTAAACATTACAGGTTATGTCGCAAATTAAATGTATAGGTATTTTGACTTCCGGAGGCGATGCTCCCGGAATGAATGCGGCTATTCGCGCGGTAACCCGTGCAGCCATCTACAACGGATTTGAGGTAAAAGGTATTTACAGAGGTTACAAAGGTCTGATCACCGACGAAATAGCTCCTTTCAAAACGCAAAATGTAAGTAACATCATACAGCAGGGCGGTACCATCCTGAAGACAGCCCGCTGCCAGGAATTCAAAACTCCCGAAGGCCGTAAGATTGCCTACGACACCCTTGTCAAAGAGGGCATCGACGCACTTGTAGTCATCGGCGGCGACGGTACCCTCACCGGTGCCCGCATCTTTGCCACCGAATACAACTACCCCATCGTGGGTCTGCCCGGTACCATCGACAACGACCTCTTCGGTACCGACACCACCATCGGTTACGACACGGCTCTCAACACCATCATGGAGGCCGTCGACAAGATTCGCGACACGGCCACCTCGCACGAGCGCCTCTTCTTCATCGAGGTCATGGGCCGCGATGCCGGTTTCCTCGCCCTCAACGGTGCCATCGCTACCGGTGCCGAGGCTGCCATCATCCCCGAGATTTCGACCGAGGTCGACCAACTCGAAGAACTCATCAAAAACGGATTCCGCAAATCGAAAAACAGTAGTATCGTACTCGTGGCCGAAAGCCCCATCACGGGCGGTGCCATGCACCTGGCCGAGCGCGTACAGAAAGAGTATCCGCAATACGACGTGCGCGTTACCATTCTGGGCCACATCCAGCGCGGTGGTTCGCCCACGGCCCACGACCGCATCCTGGCCAGCCGCATGGGTGCCGCAGCCATCGACGCCCTGCTCGAGGACCAGCGCAACGTCATGATCGGTATCCGCAACAACGAAATCGAATACATCCCCTTCAACAAGGCTATCAAGAACGACAAGCCCATCGACCGCGAGCTGCTCAACACCCTGCGCAAGCTCTCGATCTGATACCGGGCAAGGAGCTTTAACAAAGATAAAACAAGCGAGAGAAAAGGAGGCCGGAACGCTGTCCTCCCCCTCTCACCCTCATCCATACCGAGGCCTGTCGGGCAACCGCCCGACGGGCCTTTGTTTTTGTGTGCCGCAAGACTGGTACCCATGGTGCACAACCGACTGAAGCCGATTCATCGGAGCCCCGCCCCTATCTGCCCCACCGCTGCCGACTTATCAAAATGGTACATTTTCATTCGGTTTGGGTATGAGACAATCGGTCCCGGTTTCCGTACTTTGCAACCGACAGCAAACCTGTAAAAGCGACGAGCCATGAGCCACTGTATCAAATCGTTTATCCAGAACCTGAATATCGTCATCGGGTGTACCATCGGATGCAGCTATTGCTATGCCCGCAACAATTGCCGGCGCTTCCATATCACGGACGACTTTTCCGTACCCGAATACATGAGCCGCAAGCTGCGGCTGCTCGACAATCCCCGCCCGCACAACTTCCTGCTCACCGGTATGAGCGACTTCTCCGACTGGCACCCCGAGTGGACCGACGAAATATTCGACCGCATAGCCCGTAATCCGCAGCACGCCTGCCTCTTCCTCACCAAACACCCCGAACGGATAAACTTCCACACCGACCTCGACAACGTATGGATGGGAGTCACCGTCACCTGCGAGGCCGAGAAGAGACGCATCGCCGACCTGCGCCGGCACATCGGGGCCCGTCACTACCACGTCACCTTCGAACCCCTCTTCGGCGACATACCCGACCTCGACCTCGAGGGCATCGACTGGGTGGTCATCGGTACCGAAACCGGGCGGCGCAAGGGAAAAATCGAGGCAAATCCCCAATGGATAGCCCACATTGCCAACCAGGCCAAAGCCTGCGGGATACCCCTGGTTATGAAGGAAGAACTCGTCCCGATCATTGGCGAAGAGAAGATGATTCAAGAATTACCGCAATCGTTTATACACCAAAGACTATGAACACAGAACCCGAAATCAGAGAAATCGAAGTACGCAGCATCATGACCCAGTCGACCCTCCCGGTCGGCGGCTATTCGGTCAATCCCTACGTAGGTTGCACCCATGCCTGCCGGTACTGCTACGCCTCCTTTATGAAACGGTTTACGAAACACCCCGAACCCTGGGGCTCGTTTCTCGACGTGAAAACATGGGACCCTATCAAGAACCCCGGCAAGTACAACGGCAGCCGCATCGTCATCGGCTCGGTGACCGACGGCTACAACCCGCAGGAGGCCACCTTCCGCCGCACGCGGCGCATCCTCGAGGAGCTGCGCGGCTGTACGGCCGAAATCATGGTCTGCACCAAATCCGACCTCGTCTTGCGCGACCTCGACCTGCTCAAGCAATTCCCCAAAACCACCGTATCGTGGTCGATCAATACACTGGACGAGGAGTTCAGGGCCGACATGGACCACGCCGCCACCATCGCCCGCCGCATCGAGGCCATGAAACAGACCTACGCCGCCGGCATCCGCACCGTCTGTTTCATCTCGCCTATCTTCCCGGGTATCACCGACGTGAAGGCCATCATCGAGCAAGTGAAAGATTTTGCCGACCTCATCTGGCTCGAGAACCTCAACCTGCGCGGACAGTTCAAAGGCAGCATCATGAGCTACATACGGGAGAAGTATCCCCACCTGCTGCCCCTCTACGAAGAGATTTACAACCGCAAGCGCACCGATTACTGGAAAGGTCTCGAGGCCGACATCGCCCAATATGCCCGCCAGCACGACTATCCCTACCGCATAAACGACCTGCCATACGGCCGCTCGCAACAGGGAAAACCGGTTATCGTCAACTATTTCTACCACGAGAAAATACGACTCGACAAGGGTAAATAACCGCCCGACTGTCACAGGCCGGACAACCACCGAACCACCCCTTACCAGGCAGGCATCCTCCTCATGGTAAGGGGTTTGTAGTATTCGGCAGGGATTTTAAGCAGAACCGCTCGGCAAAATATAAAATTTATTTGCATTTACAGTCGACATCCTTTATCTTTGTCTATCTCACTAAGATCTCAAAGTTATGGAACCGTCCGACCAAGCATACACCAACGAAGAGCAACTGATCGAAGATAAATTCCAGGAACTGCTCAATGGCTATCTCAACTCCAACCACCGCAAGAAAGTCGAGATTATCGAGCGTGCATTCAAGTTTGCCAAAGAGGCCCACAAGGGTATCCGCCGCCGTTCGGGCGAGCCTTACATCCTCCACCCCATTGCCGTGGCCCGCATCGTGAGCCAGGAGATAGGGCTGGGCTCCACCTCGATATGCGCCGCTCTGCTCCACGACGTGGTCGAAGACACGGAGTATACGGTCGAAGACATCGAAAACCACTTCGGCAAAAAGATAGCCTCGATTGTCGACGGGCTCACCAAGATTTCGGGCGGTATCTTCGGCGACCAGGCATCGGCCCAGGCCGAGAACTTCCGCCGGCTGCTGCTCACCATGTCGGAAGACATCCGCGTCATCCTCATCAAGATGGCCGACCGCCTGCACAACATGCGCACCCTCGGCTCCATGCTCCCCAGCAAGCAATACAAGATTGCCGGCGAAACGCTCTACATCTACGCTCCGCTGGCTCACCGCCTGGGACTCTTTGCCATCAAGACCGAACTCGAAGACCTCGCTTTCAAATATGAACACCCCGAGGCCTACAACCAGATAAAACAGAAGATTGCCGAGACCGAAGAGTCGCGCCAGCAAATCTACAACAACTTTGCCAAGCCCATCGTCGCCAAGCTCAAGGAGCTGGGATTCGACTTCGAGATGAAGGCCCGCGTCAAATCCATCTACTCCATCTGGAACAAGATGGAGTCGAAGCACATCCCCTTCGAGGAGGTCTATGACCTCTACGCCGTGCGCATCATCTTCAAGTGCCCCAACGAGGCCGACGAGAAGAAGGAGTGCTGGACCATCTACTCGGTCATCACCGACATCTACAAGCTGCATCCCGAGCGCACGCGCGACTGGGTGAGCCGCCCCAAGGCCAACGGCTACAAGGCCCTGCACCTCACCGTCATGGGCCCCGACGGCAACTGGATCGAGGTACAGATACGCAGCGAGAAGATGGACGAAATCGCCGAGCGCGGTTTCGCCGCCCACTGGAAGTACAAGGTAGGCAACTCCGACGAAGAGTCGGAGCTCGACATCTGGCTCAAGACCATCAAGGACATACTCGAGCACCCCGAACCCAACGCCATCGACTTCCTCGATACCATCAAGCTCAACCTCTTCAGTACCGAGATATTTGTCTTCACCCCCAAGGGCGACCTCATCACCCTGCCCAAGGATGCCACGGCCCTCGACCTGGCCTTCACCCTGCACTCCGACCTGGGGTTCCACTGCATCGCCGCCAAGGTGAACCACCGCCTCGTACCGCTGAGCCAGAAGCTGCACAGCGGCGACCAGGTCGAGATTCTTACCTCCAAGTCGCAGACTCCCAAGGAGGAGTGGCTCAACCTCGTCACCACCGCCAAAGCCCGCAGCCGACTCCTGGCCGCCCTGCGTAAGGACCGGCGCAAGATTATCGCCAAGGGCGAGGCCCAGCTGAAAGAGTTTCTCGAGAGCAACCACATCGAGCTCAACAACGAGCTGATGACCAAGATACTGAGCAATCTGGGGTTGCAACATCGCGACGACCTCCTCTTCAAGATCGGCAACGAAGAGATTACCCTCAACGAGAACATCAAGAAAATCATCAAGGGCAAGAGTCTGAACCCCTTCATGCGATACCTCAAGCTCTCGTTCGGCAACAGCAACAAGAACGAGCAACCCAAGGCTCCGGCCCCGCAACAGCCCACCATCGACCGCAAGCAGACCTATATCCTGCGCGACGAGAACGGCGTGAAGAACTACAAGGTGGCCGACTGCTGCTGCCCCATACCCGGCGACGATGTGCTGGGCTATGTCGAGGACGACGAGACGGTTGTGGTGCACAAGCGCGAGTGCCCCGTGGCCATGCGCCTCAAGTCGAGCTTCGGCCCCCGCCTGGTATCGACCCGGTGGGAGGCCAGCGAGGCACTCTCCTTCCCCGCCAAAATCGAGATACAGGGCATCGACCGCATGGGTATCCTCAACGAGATTACCCGCGTCATCTCCAACGAGTTGATGATCGATATGAGAGGCTTGTCCATACAAGCCAACGAAGGCGTGTTCAACGGCACGGTCAACATCATGGTGCACGACACCCGCGTAGTCGAGTCGCTGTGCAACAAGTTACGTAAAATCAAAGGCGTACAGAAGGCTGCACGCTGCAAAGAATAACCCCTTAAAATCATGGATCAATCCCGTATACAAAAGATTCTGTCGAGCAAACGCGTGCTGCAGTTTGTCTTTTTCATAGCCGCAGTTACCCTGGTAACCTATTTCTTCCCCGGCGAGGGGAAATTCCGCTACTCCTTCCAGGAGGGCAAGCCTTGGAAATACGGCCTGCTCACCGCCCCCTTCGACTTCCCCATCTACAAAGACGAGGCCGTCATCCAGCAAGAGAAAGACAGCATCATGCTCGGCTTTCAGCCGGTATTTTCATTCAACGAAGCCATAGGTGCCAAATCGACCGCCGACTTCGAGAAGTCGCTCACCAGCCGCCCCGGCCTCACCATTACGCCAGCCCTACGCCGAAACCTGGTACAAGCCCTGCGCGAAACCTACCACAAGGGCATCATCTCGTCCGACGACTACACCCGGCTGCAATCGGGAACCACCAAAGAGATACGCATCGTACAGAACAACGTAGCCCGCGAAATGCCCGTGGCCGAACTGCAGTCGCCCCGCGAAGCCTACGAGAACATCATCAACCGCTTCCCCGACTCCTATTCGCACCATGTGCTGCAAAACTGCAACCTCAACGACTACCTCAACACCAACATCACCTTCGACAGCATCACCACCGACCGGCTCAAGGATAACCTGCTGCAACGCATCGCCCTCTCCGACGGCATCGTGCAGGCCGGCGAACGCATCGTAGACCGGGGCGAAATCATCACCCCGCAAACCTACCGCATACTCAAGTCGCTCGAGACCGTATCGCTCAAGAAGAGTACCGGCAACGACCACCGGGGCTACACCATCGTGGGACAGATTATCGTCTTCGCCTGCCTCTTTGCCTTCTTCTACCTCTTCCTGGCCCTCTTCCGGCCCCAGACCTTCAACGAGATGCGCACCCTCGGGTTTATGATGATGCTCATCACGGGTATCTCGCTCATCGCCTTCTTCCTCTCCGAAGTGCGAGTTCAGGGCATATACCTCGTGCCCTTTGCCATCATACCCATCATTGTCGTCACCTTCTTCGACTCCCGCACGGCCCTCTACGTACACCTCATCACCGTACTCATCTGCGCCTTCACCGCCCCCTTTGCGCTCGAGTTCATCTTCCTGCAGCTCATCGTGGGCATGACCGCCATCGACAGCCTCAGCGACCTGTCGCGACGGTCGCAACTCATGCGCTGCGCCGTGCTCGTCTTCCTGGCCTACTGCTTTGCCTACGTAGGCTACACGCTCCTCTCCGAGGGCGACCTGTCGAAGATCAGCTACAACATGTTCATCTACTTCGGCATCAACTGCGTGTTCCTGCTCTTCGCCTACCTGCTCATCTACATCTTCGAGAAGACCTTCGGATTCATCTCTACCGTTACGCTGGTCGAGCTCTCCGACGTGAACAACCCCATACTGCGCCAGCTCTCCGAAGAGTGCCCCGGCACCTTCCAGCACTCGCTGCAGATCTCGAACCTGGCAGCCGAAGCGGCCAACAAAATCGGGGCCAAGGCCCAACTGGTACGTACCGGCGCCCTCTATCACGACATCGGCAAACTGAAGAACCCCGCCTTCTTCACCGAAAACCAGTCGGGATTCAACCCCCACACGCCCCTCTCGTTCGAGCAGAGCGCACAGATTGTCATCTCGCACGTCGTCGACGGCCTCAAGATGGCCGACAAACAGGGACTGCCCCAGGCCATCAAAGACTTCATCGCCACTCACCACGGCAAAGGCAAGGCCAAGTTCTTCTACAACTCCTACCGCAACAAATACCCCGACCGCCCCGTCGACGAGTCGAAATTTACCTATCCCGGTCCCAACCCCTTCACCAAGGAGACGGGTATCCTCATGATGGCCGATGCCGTCGAAGCCGCCTCGCGCAGCCTTAAGGAGTATACCAACGAGAGCATCTCGCAACTCGTCAACCGCATCATCGACTCGCAGATTGCCGACGGCCTGCTGCGCGATACGCCCCTCAGTTTCCGCGATGTGGAGACCATCAAGGCTACCTTCATCGAGAAGCTCAAGACCATCTACCACACCCGCATCAGCTACCCCGAGCTCAACAAGCCCGAGAAGCCTCGCGAGGAGAAGCCGGCCGAGAGTCCCGCCGAGGCCCCTGCTCCTGGAAACCCGACTCCCGAAAGCCAACCGGGGGCCGATACCCCTGCCACGAAATAAGGCAACTCACATAAACCCGAGACCTTTGCTCTCGGGCAAAAGGAAACCCGGCGTTTCTTCCGCCGGGTTTCCTTTTATCCACCTCTCCCGGGCAGAACCCGCTCAAGCCCCCTCGCCACCACCTTTTATTACCCTGCCATAAACCCGGGGGCTGGCGATATTTCTTTTGCAGAAAATAGCGAAAGAGATGGCGATTGTACAACACGACGAAACGATAACGGTTGAAGCCAACCGACTGAGAAATGAGAAACTGAAACGATACTATTCACCCGAAACCGGCGAGGGGAGCGACACAGGCGACCGCCGTCCGATACGGCTCGCCGACGCTCCGCTGCCCCTCCAGTATATCCCGGCTGCCATGTTCGACGAACCGCTGGTGCAGCAGCTTGCCCGGGCGGGCAGTCTGGCCGGACATCTGCGGCAGCAGGGGGTCGAGGTACCCGACGGCTGCTCCACCCCGGCGGTCGACGGCGAGAAAGAGGAGGGCGACCTCTCGCCCTTCGATACCCTCTGGCGCGAGTGGATACGGCTGCGCATCCGTTACGATTTCGAGTTCTGGGCCTTCTGCTTCGTGCGCATCAAAGACAAGCTGGGCGCCAACGACATCCCCTTCAGGCTCAACCGCCCGCAACGCCGCATCCTGGGCATGCTCGAGGCGATGCGCACACACGACCGCCCCATCCGCCTCATCCTCCTCAAGGCCCGCCAGTGGGGCGGCTCCACCCTCATACAGATTTACATGGCCTGGATACAGCTGGTGCACCGCCGCAACTGGAACAGCGTGATTTGCGCCCATATCAAGGAGTCGGCCGCCAACATCAAGGGCATGTACAGCAAGCTGCTGGCCAACTACCCCGACTGGCTGCTCGAGGGGGGCAGACCCAAATTCCGCCCCTTCGAGCGCATGGCCAACACCTCGGTCATCGTCGGGCGCGACTGCCGGGTCACCATCGGCTCGGCCGAGAGCCAGGAGTCGGTGCGGGGCATCGATGCCGCCATGGCCCACCTCTCCGAGGTTGCCTTCTGGCGCAACAGCCGTATGAAGTCGCCCGAGCAGCTGGTGCGCTCGGTCTGCGGCTCCATCATGCTGCTCCCCTACTCGATGGTGGTGATGGAGAGCACGGCCAACGGCACCGGCTCCTACTTTCACCAGGAGTGCGAGCGGGCCAAGCGGCACGAGAGCGACAAGCAGTTTGCCTTTGTCCCCTGGTTCGAAATCGAGATGTATGCCATACCCGTCGACGATTACGAGTCGCTCATCGCCACTCTCACCGACTACGAGCGCATGCTCTGGAGTCGAGGCGCCACCCTCGAGGCCATCGCCTGGTACCGGCAGAAACGCAAGGAGTATGCCCGCCACACCGACATGATGGCCGAGTATCCCAGCGACGACATCGAGGCCTTCTGCTACTCGGGCGAACGGGTATTCGACCCTACGCTGGTCGAAAAGTTGCGGCGCGGCTGCTGCGCTCCCCGATTCGTGGGCGACATCCACGGCCGCGAGCTCACCGGCCACGATGCCCTCGAGGGTATCGAACTGGAGGTCCGCCCCGGCGGACCGCTACAGGTGTGGGAATACCCGGCCGAGAAGCACGAGATTCGCGACCGCTACCTGGCCGTAGTCGACATCGGCGGCCGCTCCGACGCGGCCGACTACTCGGTCATCGCCATATTCGACCGCTACTGGATGCTCGAGGGGGGACCGGCCGAGGTGGTGGCCCAGTGGCGCGGACACATCGACCACGACCTGCTCGCCTGGAAGGCCGCCCAACTGGCCGCCTACTACCAGAATGCCCTGCTGGTCATCGAGAGCAACACCCTCGAGACCGAACACGACGACAGCGAACACTCGGCCTACCTGCTCGACACACTGTCGCGCTACTACGACAACCTCTACGCCCGGCAGGCTCCCCCCGACAGCATCGGGCAGCGCCCCTCCTCGCGCTGGGGATTCCACATGAACCGCGCCACCAAGGTGCTGGTCATCGACGCACAGCGGTCGGCCCTGCGCGAAGGGGCCTACATCGAGCACGACGCACAGGCCTGCTACGAGCACGACGTGTTCGAGCGCAAACCCAACGGCAGCTACGGAGCCATGGAGGGGCACCACGACGACATCCTCATCACCCGCTGCATAGGCAACTACATCTGCAGCCGCGACCTGCCGTCGTATATCCTCCCCACCACCCACCGGGGCGGCTCCATCGTCAACGAGTCGTCGATATAGTCCGCCCGACTCGCCGGCCCCGTCGCGGCCCGCCATCGGCCTCCTTACGCTCCGTAAGAAACCCTAATAATCTGAAAAATAGCTCCTCCGCCTGCGGCTTTCTGTGACAAACCTCGTATCTTTGTCGCCGGAAAGTCACGACGGGGGAGCGCGGCTTTTCCCCACCTGCCCGACGGCTTGGCCCGGGGCAGCAGCACCTCCGCCCGATGTCAAACACGCAACCCGATACTCATTATGAACGTAAAACACCTGTTGGGAATAACCCTCGCCTGCCTGCCCTTTTTCTTTGCCTGCCAGGCCAAGGAGCAACCGGCCCAACCCGAAAAGAGCGCAAAAGTACAAACCGTAAAACCCCGCCACCTGACCAAGGCCGAGTTCCTCGCCAAGGTGGCCAACTTCGAGAAGACCCCCGACCGCTGGGAGTTCCTGGGCGCCCGCCCCTGCATTGTCGACTTCTACGCCACATGGTGCGGACCCTGCCGCAAGCTGGCCCCCATACTCGAGGAGATAGCTACCGAATATGCCGGACAGATCGATGTCTATAAAATCGATGTCGACAAGGAACCGCAGTTGGCCGCCATCTTCGGGGTGCAAAGCATCCCCACCCTCCTCTTCTGCCCCATGAAGGACCAGCCCCAGATTGCAGCCGGACTCATGGACAAGGAGACCCTGCAACGAGCCATCAAAGAGGTGTTGCTTCCGTAAGGATGAGATAAGGGAAAGTCAATCGATTGAGCTTCGAAAGGAGCAAAAGGCCCCACTACTACCGAAGGCGCGGCTGTACGTCGTCGTCCGGCCACAACCGCATGGCAATGCGGGCACAACCCTCGGCATCGGCCAACGCGTTGTGATGGTGGTCGAAGGGGATACCCAGATAGGCACACACCGTGGGCAGCCGATAGTTCTCGATGGCCGTGCGCGGAATCACCCGCCGCGCCTGCGTGAGGGTGCAGAGGAAATTGCCATACACATAGTCGATGCCATACATGCGGCAGGTCGCCCGCAGCACCCGTTCGTCGAAAGCCTTGTTGTGCGCCACCAGCCGCAGCCCCTCGACCAGCGGCGACACCTCGCGCCACACCTGCCCGAAGTTGGGAGCATGGCAGGTATCGGCGGGGAAGATACCGTGAATCTCCTCCGAAAAACGGCGCACATAGTAGTCGGGCTCGGGGCACACCAGCCGATGCACCCGGTGCGTCACCTCGCCCCCGCGCACCACCACAAGCCCCACCGAGCAGATGCTCGTGGGTTCGTAATTGGCAGTCTCGAAATCTATGGCGACAAAATCTTTCATCGGTAAAAATATCCGGTGGCAAAAGTACGGAAAATTCCGGTGAAATCTTCACATCGCCCCGCGACGGTGAATTTCGCCACACAAATTTTGCGGTATGTGAGAATACCCCTACCTTTGCTCGAAAGAGAAAACAAGAAGATGAAAATAGGAATTATCGTAGCCATGCAGAGCGAGCTCGATTGCGTGCGTCGCCTGCTGGAAAATCCCCGCGAAGAGCGCTACGGCGCTTCGCTCTTTACCATAGGCACGAACGGTGCCCACGAGTTGATACTCACCCAGAGCGGCATCGGCAAGGTATCGTCGGCCATTCGGGCCTACGAGCTCATCGACCGCTACCACCCCGACTGCGTGCTCAACACCGGCGTGGCCGGCGGCATAGACGCCTCGATGCGAGTGATGGATATTGTCGTCGGGGCCGAGATTGTCTACCACGACGTGTGGTGTGGCGAAGGCAACGCCTGGGGACAGATACAGGGGCTGCCGCCCCGGTTCCACAGCGACCCGGCACTGGTCGAGAAGGCTCTGCAGGTAGAGACCTCGCTGCGCATCTACAAGGGGCTGGTATGCAGCGGCGACCGCTTCATCACCGACCCGGTCGAACTCTCCGAAATCAAGGCCCTCTTCCCCGAAGGCATGGCCGTCGACATGGAGTCGGGCTCCATTGCCCAGGTATGCTGCATGCGCGGTATCCCCTTCCTGAGCTTCCGCATCATCAGCGACACCCCGGGCATCGAGGGTCACCTGGCCCAATACAACCACTTCTGGGACGATGCCCCCCACCGCTCGTTCGAGGTGCTCACCAGCCTCATCGCCAAACTGTAATACATATCAATCCCTAATACATAACCCGATATGAAAAAGATACCCAGTTTTACCATAGACCACATTCACCTGCTGCGCGGCATCTACGTCTCGCGCAAGGATTATCTGGGCGACCACGTAGTCACCACCTTCGACATCCGCATGAAAGAGCCCAACCGCGAGCCCGCCATCGGCTACGGAGCCCTGCACACCATCGAACACCTGGCTGCCACCTTCCTGCGCAACCACCCGGTATGGGGCGACAAAATCGTATTCTGGGGGCCCATGGGCTGCTGCACCGGCAACTACTTTCTGGTGCAGGGCGACCTTGAGTCGCGCGACATCGTCGACCTCATGCGCGAGACCTTCCGCTTCATCCGCGACTTCGAGGGCGAGGTACCCGGCGCCGCTCCCCGCGACTGCGGCAACTACCTGCTGCACGACCTGCCCATGGCCCGCTGGGAAGCCGACAAATACCTGCGCGAGGTACTCGACGTAATCGAGGAGAAAAATCTCGTCTACCCGACGGTAGAGGAATAAAATAGCAATCGCATTTTTTTGATTTTGTCATAAATCAACATATATTTGCAAAGGCTCAAAAAGCTAAACAATTAGTCTTTTGAGCAGACATACGAACGGAAGCGTTTTTTAGATATTACTTTGTTCAAGAAAATCGCCAAATTTTCAAAACCGTACAGAGTAATACAACAGAACGCTCACGCCTTTGATATAGTCATATATCAATATAGGCGTGGGGCTGTTGTTTATTTGTATGGTGGGTGTTTGGCGATACCTCTTGAACAGATAAACTTTAAACAGTCTCCACGCTTTCCTTTTTTATTAACAGGCTAAATCTGGGGACTATTAGCACAAATAAACACGAAGCCTATGAAACAACTATAAAATCGCCAAATCGGAACAAAAAGGGGAAATCTATTCCAAAGACCTCAATTTTAATCATTTTCATAATAATACAATAGATGAAAAAGATACAGATTCTATTATTATGCTGCGGCCTGTTATTTTCAATATCGTGTAGCAGCTATAAATACGGAGCCAGCGCAGAGCCGACTCAAAAAAGTAATCTCACTTTTGGTGTTGTAAAATCAAAAATCATAAAAGGGAGTACTACTCAAGCCGAGATATTAGAAATCTTTGGAGCACCCAACCTGGTGTCGAAAAACAAATCGAACAACGAGGTATGGAGCTACAACAAAATGAGTACCGTAAACAAACAAGGAGGTACCGATTTCCTATTTGGAGCAAGAGCGTCACAAAGTAGCAGTGCTCAATCTTTCGACTTAATCATCACATTCGATTCCAACGATATAGTTTTAGACTATTCAGTGGTCTCAACCAGTTATTAACTCTAAAATTTTTACACAATGAAAAAATATATCGTCTTTTTACCTATTTTATTTATACTCATGTCGTGCGGAACCTCCAAACCGGCACTTTCACCTGCAGAGATAAAGTTGATGACCACTAAGCAATTCGAGGCCGATTACAACCTCGTTTTCGGTTCAGCCATTTCTCTGCTCCAATCCGAGGGCTTCTTGATAAACAGTACTGATAAAGAATCGGGACTCATTACCGCCAGCAAACAGATTGATAATAAGAATGCCGATTGGCAAATGGCTCTTTTGGGTAGTGCTACCGAAGCCTCTACTTCGCAAGCCTCTTTCTTCATTCAACCGCTTAACGACAACTTGACCGAGGTTAAGTTTACACTCTATGAAGGTAGTGTCACCTCAACTCTCAATCAATTCAGCAAGAGCACCCGAAACAAGAACAGCATGGTCGAAGACCCCACCATCTATGCCAACTGGTTCAACAACTTGCGTAGTGAAATCGAAAGGAGAAAAGCCCTTATGTAATAAGAGCAAAAGCTATTGACTTCTCATTGAACATTAAAACGGTGTCTCCTCCTTCTTCCCTAAGAAGCGGGGCTGCTTGTCGGTGAGGAGATCGAGAAACATTTTCACACGGGCGAGGTACTCTCGTCCGTGTATTTTTATATACTTCGCCCGGCGGGCTACGTCGCGGGCATTATAGCCGACGGCCGATATGCCGCTGCTCTTGGCCAGATAGATGGCCCGCTCGTTGTGAAACTTCTGCGAGATGATGGTGAGGCTGTCCTGCCCGAAAATCTCCTTGGCCCGCACGATGGAGTCGAGCGTACGGAACCCGGCATAGTCGAGCACGATGCGGTCGGCCGGTACCCCGTGGGCCACCAGAGAATCGCGCATGCAGGTAGGCTCGTCGTAGTCGCGGTCGTGATTGTCGCCACTCACCAGAATATAGTCAATCTTGCCCGCCTGGAACAACCGGGCCGCAGCCTCGATACGATAGTCGAAGTAGTAGTTATGGGCCCCCTGCGGAGTAATGGGCGCCGTACCCAACAGCAGCCCCACGGTACGGTGAGGTATCGCATCGGTCGTGTCGAACGTCTTGTCGCGGGCATACCCCTTTACCAAACCGTTACAAATTCCTATGACGGCAACCACCCCTATAACAAGAATCACCGCCACAACCATCACAATCATTCCAAATCTCCTTTTATTTTGTTTCATTATCGTCCCTGTTTTAGGCAACGAAGATAGTGAAAAATAGTGAAATACCTCACTTTTTCCCTCAAACTAAGTAGGCTTGGCGAGAAAACCCCTACATATAGGTATTGGCCGGCCGGGCCGCATGCCTTTACTTTGCCTCCGTAAAAACCAAACAACCGTTACGACGATGAAAAGAACAGGAATATTCTACGGCTCTTCGACCGGCATGACCGAGGGAGTAGCCCACACAATCGCCCAGAAACTGGGAATCGCCTCAGACGATATTCACGATGCGGCCCGACTATCGGCCGAGAGCATCGCCCCCTACGAGGCGCTGATACTGGGCTCCTCGACCTGGGGTTGCGGCGAACTGCAAGACGACTGGTACGATGCCGTAAAGGTGTTGAAAAGTGCCAATCTCACCGGCAAAACCATCGCCCTCTTCGGCTGCGGCGACAGCGAGTCGTACCCCGACACCTTCTGCGACGCCATCGGCCTGCTCTACGACGAACTGAAGGAGACAGGCTGCCGCTTCACCGGCAACCACGTGGCTACCGACGGCTACACGTTCTCCTCGTCGGTATCGGTAGTCAACGGCGATTTCGCAGGGCTCCCGCTCGACGAGACCAACGAAGCCGACCAAACAACCGCCCGCATAGAGGCCTGGGTAAAGAGCCTCGACCTGTAACCTCACCCAAACGCACTACGCCCATGATTACCTGCCAATCCTTCCCCGCCGAGCTGAAAGTATTCTTGAACCACGTCTATGAATACAAGAAGGGGGTGCGCCACATGGTACTCTACACCACCAACCGCCGCTACGAAGAGTTTGCCGTAGACCGGCTGAACAAACAGCGCATCGACTACTGCATACAGCCCATTGGCTGCAACAAAATAAACCTCTTCTTCGGCCGCCGCGAGTGTATCGAGGTGATTCAATCGCTGGCCTCGCGCCCCCTGAACGAACTCACCCCCGAGGAGGATTTCATCCTGGGTGCCCTGCTGGGCTACGACCTGTGCGGGCAATGTCAACGCTATTGTAAACGTAAAGCCAAATAGAAAAACTCTTTTCTCTCCTCCTGATCTAAATTGCAAAAGGGGAAAAGAATCCTAAAATTTGAAGTTTGTTTTTAGTTGTGACGAACCCACTACGCCGCGAGGCACGGTGGGTTCTGCTGTATCGCTGAAAGATTGGCCTTGTTTATACGCTACTGCAAGCCACTCAAATCGACTTTATAGTAGGTTGGCGCCGTATGGTCTCGCTCGAGAAACATCGTCATATACACAGGGGCATACACGATTTTCCCTTCAACACGCATATTGTCATTATTGAACACGATAGCCTCGGACAGATTATACTCCTTGCAATCCATAATATTGGAAAGAGCCCGATGCGACTCATAATCTTTCCCCGATTTCACCTCGACTGGCAGCACCTTCCCCCCCGATTCAATTACAAAATCGAGCTCGCCCCGCTTCTTGTTATTATAGTAATAGGGCTCCAGACCATGCGCCACCAACTCTTGCGCTACGGCATTTTCATAAACCGCCCCGTAGTTGATGTTTTTATCGCCCTTGATAATCTGCAACTGTATACCGTCGGCATATTGGGCAGCCAACAACCCTACATCGCTTTGAAACAGTTTAAAGAGATTTCTCGAACGCGACAACAACAGCGGTACCTTGGGCTCTTCGACATTATAAACCGGAAGTGCCACACCTGCATTTTTCAACCAAAGAAAACTGTTCCGATAGCGTTCGAACTTGGCATTCTCATTCAGCCGTTTCAATATAAATCGTTTGTTCTTCGCATTGAGTTCGGGAGGAATCAATTTGAAAATCTCCTCGATATACAGTTTATTATCCGGATCATATTGGGCTATATCCCGTTTGTACAACCGAATAATATCCTGCTGTACAGCCATCACCTCTTGCAGATTGTTCGTCTCGATATACTTGTCTACGGCTGCCGGCATGCCACCCACCACCAGATAGAGGCGAAACAGTTCCATCATTCTGGCATGGACAAAATCATCGACAGGTTTGCGACAGGTCCACGAATCCCGCAAAGAATCAATGACCCGATTGCCCACGCCTACACACGACACAAACTCCTCGAAATCGAGCGGATACATATCCTTGATACCCATATAGCCAACCGGCTCCGACCGAAGGTCCTTCAGCTCGACACCCAACAGAGAACCGCTCAAGATATACCGATACGATCCCTCGTCGACCAGAAATTTAATGGCTGTTACAATCTCGGGGCACCGCTGTACCTCATCGAAAAAGATAAGGGTCTCGCCTTTAATCAAGGGCTTGGTTGTCAACGCCGACAACCGAAGGAGAATGTCATCACTGCTCCGAGCCCCACGGAAGAGCTCCACCGCATCGGGATTCTCTATAAAATTGATTTCGATAAAACTCTTGAACGCCTGCCCAAACTCCCGTATCGAATAGGTCTTACCCGTCTGTCGGACCCCGGTTATAAGCAAGGCATTACGAGAGTTCGCATAATAGTTGCGAATATAGCTGTCTATCTTACGTTTAAGCATGCAGTTTCCTTTTATCTAATGCGAAAATAACGCATTTCCTCCACTTTTCCAAGGAATTTATCGCCTATTTTGCCGCTTTTCCAAGGTAAATTTCCCCACTTTCCTCCACTTTTCCAAGATTCAAAAGTCAAATACTACCTGTGCATCCCCCTCTCCCGGTGTTCAAGACAACAGATAAAAAGCCAAACCATACCTGCACAAAAACGGCCTCCTCGCCGATTCCCCACATCCGAGGCGACAAGGAGGCCGCACTATATTATCGTTGTCGATACTGTCGCTTATTTCAACCGGGCGAGCACCTCTTTCATGCGGCGCAGGGCCTCGGTGATATTCTCCTCGGAAGTAGCATAGGAGAGGCGCAGATAGTTGGGAGCCCCGAAGGCATCGCCCGCTACGGTAGCCACATGGCCCACCTCGAGGATGTACATGGCCAGTTCGGACGAAGTCTTGATGACGCGGTCGCCATCGGCCTTACCCAGATAGTAGCTAACCTCGGGGAAGAGGTAGAAGGCCCCGTCGGGGTTGTTCACCTTCAGGCCGGGAATCTCGCGGGCCAACCGTACCACCAGGTCGCGACGACGTTCAAAAGCCCGACGCATCTCCTCTACACAACTCTGGTCGCCGGCAAAGGCAGCGGCAGCAGCCTTCTGGGCAATCGACGAAGCGCCCGAGGTATACTGGCCCTGCAACTTGTTGCAAGCCTTGGCAATCCACAGCGGAGCGGCAATGAAACCGATACGCCAGCCCGTCATGGCATAACCCTTGGAGACACCGTTGACGATGATTACCCGGTCGCGCAGGGCGGGGAATTGGGCGATACTCTGGTGAGCACCCACGTAGTTGATGTGCTCGTAAATCTCGTCGGCCAGGATAAAGACTTGGGGATGACGCTCCAGCACGGCAGCTAAAGCCGCGAGTTCGTCGTGCGAATAGACGCTACCCGTCGGGTTAGAGGGGGTGCACAGAATCAGCATCTTGGTCTTGGGCGTAATGGCAGCCTCGAGTTGAGCGGCACTCATCTTGAAATCCTGCTCGATACCCGTCTCTACAATCACGCTTTTGCCCTCGGCCAACTTCACCATCTCGACATAGCTTACCCAGTAGGGAGCCGGCAGCACCACCTCGTCGCCCGGGTTGACGAGAGCGAGCACGGTGTTGCAAATCGACTGCTTGGCACCGTTCGATACCACAATCTGGTCGGGCGTAAAGTCGAGGCCATTCTCATTTTTCAGTTTTGCGCAGATGGCCTGGCGCAAATCCATATAACCCGGCACGGGCGAATAGTGCGAGAAGTTGTCGTCTATCGCCTTCTTCGCCGCATCCTTGATATGCTGAGGGGTATTGAAATCGGGTTCTCCTACACTCAGGTTGATTACATCGACACCCTGAGCCTTCAGTTCATTACTTTTCTGCGACATCGCAAGCGTTTGCGACGGTGCAAGAGCTGCCAAACGGTCGGATACTTGGTTCATGAGAATAGCTGTTTTTAGGTTTTATATACTCGTACAAAGGTAGTGAAAGTCGAGCGCCGAGGCAAATAAAAACGAAGTTTTCATTTGTACTGGGCCGAGACGCATCCTGCCTTCTGTAAAGGTAGTGAAAGTCGAGCGCCGAGGCAAATAAAAACGAAGTTTTCATTTACACTGGGCCGAGACGCATCCTGCACTACTTATCACCCACTATAAAGGCAGCAAAAGGCAGGCAACCCAAACAAATAAAAAAATACCTTCTGCCCGGAGTCTTATTGACAGCCCGACAGAAGGCATTAAACAAACACATAACGATACGAGAACCTTCGTATCTCCTATACAATCCCTTTATGGCATAACAACTAAATCGAAATCCCCTCTTTGCGTGGCCGTAAAACAGTTATGCGGCTTTGGTCAGTGCGGCAATCTCTTTCACCCGATCGCCGTCGTAGCTCATGGGCGACATCACCGGCTCGTAATCAAACGGGATAAACTCCGAAACCTGAGCCGTAGCAAAGCTCTGGTCGTCGTCGATAAAGAGGGTCAGCTTGGCTCCGGCCTTATGACCTACGGCACGAGGCAACGAACCTATCGACTGGAAGTTGCCGCTCTCGACCATCTGTTTCAAACGCGAAACCTCGCTGCTCTCGAAGAGGAGTTCGTGTTTCTTCAACACCTTACCGTTGGCCCGGCACACAGCCACCTTGTTGCCCACGGCCAATTTGATAAGACCGTAGATCAGGAAGCAAACGCCCACCACAATGAGGAACAGTTTCAACGACGACTGCGGGTCGGACAACACGGCCGAAGCACCAAAGGCCACCACGGCAACCACAACCGACCACACACCGGCCATCGACACTCTCTTTTTGATTTCTACATAGGGGTTTTCTGCAAATTTAGACACATGAGTCTCTTTCTCTTTATTTTCCATTTTTGTTTCAATGCTAATAGTCAGGGTAATATTGGTTTATAAAGTCATGCGCTGCCCCGCCGCGGCACGGCACGGCGACCTCATCCTGCCGCACACGCAGGCACGACAAGAGAGCCGGAAGCGGCAACCGGCTTCCGCAATCCGGACAGGGAACACCTGCCCGCCCTGCTAAATAAGCATTTGACAAAGCGAATAGAGATAATGCCCGTGTGAACACAACTGGGCCTTATACCCCTCGTAATCGTGTCTGATTGACTTTTCACGAAGGGTTATGAGTTGGCAGCAGCACTGCTGCGCCGAAGAGAATGCGGTGTGACTCCCTACCCGTTCGGCTACCGGCGACGAGGGGAACCGTACCGTATGGATTCCCGCCACCCGCTCGGCCGGCACAATGGCCTCAAAACTGGGCACCGGGACGAATGGCTGTCACTGTCGGTCAGCGTATAGGGGCTCTCGGTTTCGCTACTCTGCACCCATGCCGTCTCTGCCTCCGACACATAAAACAGCGTCGAGGCCCACCCCAGTATCAGGGCAAGCGAGACCATGAGCAGATGTTTCACAAAACCTTTCATGCTGCAAACATACACAAAAAAACGGGAGTTAGCACCCCATTCTCTACACTTTTTCGTTGTATCTTGCTCATTTTCACTTTCTTGCCAGCAACTACTCCCGGCCACAAAATCCGCTGTCGCCAACCAAGAATAGGGAGCAGCTACCCGCACAATACCTATAAAATGCGATTGTACACGTTTCGGGGTCGATATAATTTTGCAGCGAATTACTAAAGCAAACTTTTTTCGATGAGAACAATAATCAGCACACTCCTCGCGCTCTCTGTATACACGCTTTCACTCCTCGGGACTACGGCCCAGGCGCAGCACCGCCACCATCGGGAGGGGCACCCGGCCGGAGCCATCGTCTCGGGACAAGTCAGCACAACCGAATCGGGCCAGAAGCAAGCCGTCGATTTCGCTACCGTCTACCTCAAAGGGAGCTCATCGGGAGGCTCTACCGACGAGCAGGGCCGCTACCGCCTCAAGGCACAGGCAGGCGACTATACCCTGGTGGTTTCGGCCATCGGCTACGACCCGGTCGAACGGGCCGTCTCACTCAAACGGGGCGAACACCTCGAACTCGACATCGACCTCACCCCGCGAGCCCAGGCTCTCGACGAGGTAACCGTGGTCTCTACCGGAGTGAGCCGGATACAACGCTCGGCCTACAATACCGTGGCGGTCGATACCCGCGAGATGCGCAACTCGACCAAGAACCTGAGCGACGCCCTGGCCAAGGCCCCCGGCATGAAGCTGCGCGAATCGGGTGGCGTAGGCTCCGACATGCAACTCATGCTCGACGGCTTCAGCGGCAAACACATCAAAGTCTTTATCGACGGGGTGCCGCAAGAGGGGGTGGGCAGCTCCTTCAGCCTGAACAACATCCCCATCAGCTTTGCCGACCGCATCGAAATCTACAAGGGGGTAGTACCCGTAGGTTTCGGCACCGACGCCATCGGCGGGGTTATCAACATCGTTACCAACAAGCAGCGGCGCAACTGGTTTCTCGACGCCGCCTACTCCTACGGCTCGTTCAATACCCACAAGTCGCACGTCAACTTCGGGCAGAGCTTCAAGAACGGACTCACCTACGAAATCAACCTCTTCCAAAACTACTCCGACAACAACTACCTGGTCGATGCCGACCACGTGGAGCAGTGGAACGCCGACGGCTCGTCGATCATTACCGACGAAGTGTTTCGGGTAAAACGGTTCAACGACACCTACCACAACGAGGCTGCCGTGGCCAAGATAGGGGTAACCGGCAAACCGTGGGCCGACCGCCTCATGCTCGGCTTCACCTACTCCCGCATGTACAAAGAGGTGCAGACCGGCGTGCGGCAATACACCGTCTTTGGCGAGAAGCACCGACGCGGCCACTCGCTCATGCCCTCGCTCGAGTACAGCAAGCGCGACCTCCTCACCCGGGGGCTCGACCTCACCTTCACGGCCAACTACAACCGCAACCTCACCACCAATATCGATACCGCCAGCTACCGCTACAACTGGTTCGGCGAGCGCATCCGCAAAACCAACGGCCGGGGCGAGCAGAGCGAACAGTATGCCCGGGCCTACAACGACAACTGGAGTGCCACCCTCACCCTCAACTACCGCATCAACAAGGCCAATACCCTCACTTTTAATAATGTGTGGAATCTCTTCCACCGCACCAATGCTTCGCTGCTCACCGGCACCGAAATCGAGAACGAATTTGCCAAGGATACCCGCAAAAACATCGCCGGACTCTCCTACCGCCTCATGCCCTCCGACCGGTGGAACCTCTCGATTTTCGGCAAATACTACGACCAGCGGGTATCGGGTCCCATGGCGACCGACGACAAGGGTACCGACTATGTCATGGTCCACCGCTCCGTGCAACAGGCCGGCTATGGAGCCGCCGGTACCTGCTTCGTGCTGCCCGGTCTTCAGGCCAAACTCTCCTACGAGAAGGCCTACCGCCTGCCCACCATCGAGGAGATGTTCGGCGACGAGGACCTCGAGAGCGGACAGGTGAACCTCCGCCCCGAAAACAGCCACAACGTCAACCTCAACCTCAGCTACTCCCGCACCCTGGGCCGCCACTCGTTCTACCTCGAGGGGGGACTGCTCTATCGCAACACCCGCGACTACATACAGCGCAACATCCAGGACCTGAGCGGCGGCAAGGAGAATGCCACCTACACCAACTACGGCAAGGTGGTGACCAAAGGCTACACCCTATCGGCCCGGTACAGCCTGGCTCGGTGGCTGAGCCTCGGCGGCAACTTCTCGCACATGGACATACGCGACATGGAGAAGTACCAGATTGGCAGCACCGGCAACTCCACCCCCAACCTCACCTACAAGGCCCGTATGGCCAACGTGCCCTACATGTTTGCCGACAGCGACATCAGCCTCTACTGGCACGACCTGGGACGGAAGGGCAACCTGCTTACCCTCACCTACGACAACCAGTATCTGCACAGCTTCTGCTACAACTCCGAGGTGATAGGTACCAACAGCAGCGCCTACATGATTCCCGACCAGTTCTCGCACAACCTTGCAATCAGTTACAGCCTGCACAACGGGCGATACAACCTCTCGCTGGAGTGCCGCAACTTCACCGACGAGCGACTCTACGACAACTTCAGCCTCCAGAAAGCGGGCCGTGCCTTCTATGGCAAGATACGAGTCCACTTCGGCGACTGAACAACCCAGACCGACAACAAAAATTATTCACTTAAAATCATACACGCATGAAAAAGTTCTCCTTCATCCCCACCAGTTCGATACTTCTGACCGCGAGCCTGCTGCTCGCCTCGTGCCAGGAGGATGGCCCTGCCGTCCCTTCCGGGCTCACCGGCCTGACCGAAGTCTCCAAAGGCAACTACGTGATTGCCGCCACGGTAGGCACCGGCAACAACGAGACGAATGTGCTGCTCACGGCCGACCGCCTCGACGACCCCAACTACAAGGTGACCCCTACCGTACAGGGCACCCAGAACGACGGTGCCACCTACTGGGTATTCTACGGCGGGCAATCGCTCTTTGCCCTCAACTACAACCAGGGTGAGGCCGGGCAAACCGCCTCGTACAGCCTCAACACGGCTTTCGAGATGACCAAAGACCCGCGCACCTACCGACTGAGCCGGTTCACCACCTACGGCCTCTACAACGACTACATCATGACCACCTCGTCGGGCAGCGGCACCATCGACGCCCAAAGCTACACCTATACCGACAAGAGCGGCCAGAGCCTCACCGAAACCTACTATCCCAAACACTTCCTCCCCGCCTACATCGATGCCCGTAACCAGACGGCCAAAGAGGGCTCGGGGGCCGGCGACATCCGCCTGCGCGCCGAGAACTTCCTCGGCAACGGCGAGTATGTGACCCTCGCCGGGCTGGAACAGGTGGGCAACTACCTCTACTCGGCCGCCATCCCCATGGGGCTGAGCCAGTGGGGCTACATACAGACGGTCGACGGCCGCGAGCACGGCTATGTGCGCGAGGGGTACGACGACCTGGTCAAGACCGAGTCGGGCGGTTCGGGCAGCGGCGCCTATAACGCCAACGAACTGCAGTGGACCCAATACCCCGACGAGTGTTGGGTGGCTCTCTTCAAAGACGAATCGCTCACCGAGCACAAGGTTATCAAGAGCGACAAGATCAGCTACGCCTGCGGCCGCAACCGCTCGCAATACTACCAGATGGTGTGGAAGGCCGACGACGGCTACCTCTACGTGCTCTCGCCCAGCTATGCCAAGACCATGAGCGATGCCCGCCAGCAAACCACCCTGCCGGCCGGCGTAGTGCGCATCGACACCCGCGCCGCGTGGGACGAGATTGATTTCGACCCCACCTATTACAAAGCCTTGAAAAATGCCGATGGTACCGAAGCCGCCTTCCTGCGCAGCTGGTATATCGGGGGCAACTACTTCATGCTGCTGGCCTACGATGCCCAGGGATTCAAGGGCACAGCCAACCGCCTGGTCATCTTCGACACCCAGGGCGACGGTACCCTGCGCGAGGTCTCGGGCCTCCCCGCCGATATCAGTGCCTTGAGCAACACCCCCTATATCGACGAGAACGGGCACGCCTTCGTCGTGGTAAGCACCACCAGCGGCTACCCCACCGTATATAAGATAGACCCCGCCACGGCCTCCGCCTCGAAAGGGCTCACCATCGTAGCCACGAGCGTGGCTGGCGTAGGACAACTGCAAGCACGATAACCCCCGCCGACAAGCAAAAAAAGAGCCTGCCGATGAACCTTATTCTCGCAGGTTCTTTTTAATTTTACATGCTAAAAGAGAATTACACATGAAAAAAACATTCCGAAAAATCCACCTTTGGTTGGCGGTTCCCTTCGGTCTCATTATCACAATCATCTGTTTTACAGGTGCATTATTGGTTTTCGAGGATCAAGTCACCCAACTTACCAACCGCCACCTCTATTACGTAGAGAGCCCCGGCTCACAACCCCTTCCCGTAGGCACGTTGGTCGAGAAGGTCGAGAGTCAACTGACTAAAGGGGCAACCATAACCGGTGTCACCATCTATCCCCAACCCGACCGCTCCTACCAGGTGAACCTCTCGGCTCCCAAGGGCGCAGCGGTCTATATCGACCCCTATACCGGCGAGGTGCTGGGGCAATCGCAGCGCACCCCCTTTTTCCGCACCGTCTTTATGCTGCACCGCTGGCTGCTCGACAGCCAACCGGCCGACGGCGGCATCTTCTGGGGGAAACGCATTACCGGCATCAGCACGCTACTCTTCGTCATCATCTTGTTAAGCGGTATTGTCATCTGGTGGCCCCGCTCCCGCAAGGGATTGAAAAACGGCATACAGATAGCCCTGCGAAAGGGGAAGGCCCGCTTCTGGCACGACCTGCACGCGGCCGGCGGCATCTATGTACTGTTGCTGGTTCTGGTCATGGCTCTCACGGGGCTCACCTGGTCGTTCGACTGGTACAAAAACGCCTTTTATACCCTGTTCGGCGTAGAGACCACCGCACCGGCCAAAGGTCCTGCTCATAAAGAGAAGAGCCCACAAGGCCCTCAACCGGGCACAACGACCGAAGCCACCGCCCCGGTAACACCGTTTGCCTGCTGGCAACAGGTCTACAACCAAGTCGCTGCCGAGAATCCCGACCGCCTGAAAATCGAAATCACCGACGGCACGGCCAGCGTGTCGAACAACCGCTACGGCAACATACGCGGTACCGACCGCTACACCTTCGACCCGCAATCGGGCCAGATCACCGGTGCATCGCTCTACAAAGATACCGGCAACTCGGGCAAGATACGGGGCTGGATCTACTCGGTACACACGGGGGCCTGGGGTGGAAACCTCACCCGCATCATCTGGTTCCTGGCCGCTCTGTTGGGGGCCACGCTGCCCCTCACAGGATACTACCTGTGGATCAAGCGCCTTTACCGCAAACGCCACAACCGGGCAGTTCATTGACCGCAACCGGCCACACGACCCGGCCGCCTCTCAATCCTCGAACCGTCGGCTCCCAAGCCCACACATAAAAAAAGCACCGCGGGAACGCGGTGCTTTTTTTATGCTTGTATCACATGCTCCTTAGAACTTCTGCATGTCGACCAACCGCTTGTAGTAGCGGTCGAGTTTTATCAGTTCGTCATGACGGCCCCGCTCCACGATTTCGCCCTCGTGCATCACGCAGATGAGGTCGGCATCCTTGATGGTCGAGAGGCGGTGGGCAATCACCAGCGTGGTACGGTTGCGCATGAGGTTCTCGAGCGCCTCCTGCACGAGCCGTTCCGACTCGGTATCGAGGGCCGACGTAGCCTCGTCGAGAATCAGGATGGGCGGGTTCTTCAGGATGGCCCGGGCGATGCTCACCCTCTGACGCTGGCCGCCCGACAAGCGGCTGCCCCGGTCGCCGATGCAGGTGTTGTAACCATCCTCGGTAGCCATGATAAATTCGTGGGCATTGGCAATCTTGGCCGCCTCGATTACCTGCTCCATGGTGGCATCTTCGACGCCGAAGGTAATGTTGTTGTAGAACGAGTCGTTGAAGAGGATGGCCTCCTGGTTCACGTTACCCATCAGCCCCCGCAGGTCGTGCACCCTGAAGTTCTTGATATTGACACCGTCGATGTAGATGCCCCCCTCGTTCACGTCGTAGAAGCGCGGCAAGAGGTCGGCCATGGTCGACTTGCCCGAACCCGACTGCCCCACCAGCGCCACAGTCTGCCCCTTCTTGATGGTGAGGTTGACATGCTTCACCACATTCTCGGTATTGTAGCGGAACGACACGTCGCGATATTCGATGCCCTCTTTCATATCGGTCAGTTCGACCGGCTTCTCGGGGTCCTGTATCGGGTTCACGGCCGAGAGAATCAGGTCGACCCGCACCATCGAGGCCAAACCCTTCTGTATCGAGTAGGCCGCCTTCGACAGATCCTTGGCGGGGTTGATGATGCTGTAAAAGATAACCAGATAATAGATGAACGAAGCGGCGTCGATGCTGCTCGTGCCCGAGAGGATGAGCGAACCGCCATACCACAGCACGATGCAGATGGTGCAGGTACCCAGGAACTCGCTCATGGGGTGAGCCAGCGCCTGCCGGCGGTTGATGCGGTTCGATATTTTGTAGAAAACGTTGTTCTCGGCGTGGAACCACTTGATCATCTTGGCCTCGGCATTAAAGGCCTTGATGATGCGCAAGCCGCCCAGGGTCTCTTCGATAATCGACATCAGCTGTCCCCACTGGTTCTGCCCCTCGAGCGAGCGGCGTTTGAGCTTCTTGCCCACCTGACCCATGATGTAACCGGCCGTGGGCAGCAGAATGAGCACAAAGACCGTGAGTTGCCAGCTGATGGCAAACATCGTGCCCAGGCAGACGAGAATCATGATGGGGTTTTTGAACATCATGTCGAGCGAGGCCATGATCGAGTTTTCGATTTCGCCCACATCGCCCGACATGCGCGCCATCACATCGCCCTTCTTCTCACTGGTAAAGAAGCCGATGGGCAGGCTCACCACCTTCTCGTACACATAGTTGCGTATATCGCGCACGATGCCCGACCGCAACGGAATCATGAAGTGCGAACTCAGATAGGTGGCTGTCGTCTTGAAGAAGGTCATCACCATGAGGAACACCCCCAGGATGAGCAGTGCAAAACCGGCTCCCTGCTCATTGATTATGTTCGTAATGTAATAATAGAAATTATTGACCGCCACATCCTTGAGCGAAGCCGACCCCCACGGCATGAAGGTATAGGTAGCCTGCTTGAGCTTGAAAAGAATCTCCAGAATAGGGATGATGAGCGCAAAGGAGAAGAGCGTCAGTATCGACGCCAGTATGTTGAAAAAGATATTGAGAACAAGGTAATATTTATAGGGTGGTACAAACCGCCGAAGAATAGAAAAAAAATCTTTCATATATAGCTTGTTAGAACCCGGGAGAATGGCCGGGCGATTTATCGCTGCAAAGATAGTATAATTACATTCACGACCGAAGCCGGCGCCCGAAAAAGTTTTACCGGGCCGCCCGCCCCGTCCTCTCCGACAACGGTTTTCTCTGCCGGCCACACCTCTCGAGGTCCCGTCAAACCCCATACTTTCGCCGCAAATGCTTGCATAGCCAAAATTATTGTTCTACTTTTGCACCCGAAGCGGAAAAGCGGCATTATCTTTTTAGCCGATAGCAAGTTATGAATCAGACGTGTCACACATTATCGATTATCATTCCGGCATATAACGAAGAGAAGACTATTGCTGAACTGTTGCAACGCGTACTCGACGCCGACCTGGGCGAAGGTATCGACCGGGAACTGATTGTCGTGAACGACTGTTCGACCGACTCGACCGGACGCATCGTCCAATCCTTCATCGCCGCTCACCCCCAGGCCCCCATCACCTACCTCGTGCACGACCGCAACCAGGGCAAGGGCATGGCCGTGCGCACAGGCATACAGGCGGTTACCGGCGACTACGTGGTGATGCAGGATGCCGATCTCGAGCTCGACCCCAACGACTTCGCCCGGATGCTGCCGCACCTGCTCTCGGGCCAATACCGGGTGGTATACGGCTCGCGCTTCCTGGCCGAGGAGAACTCGCACACCTACTTCAGCTACCAGCTGGGCGGCAAGTTCCTGTCGGTGATGACCAACCTGCTCTACGACCAGCGCATTACCGACGAGCCCACCTGCTACAAGATGTTCGACGCCGGGCTGCTCAAGTCGATTCCGCTCGACTGCAAAGGTTTTGAATTTTGCCCCGAGGTGACGGCCAAAGTCTCGCGCCTGGGCTACAAGATAAAAGAGGTGCCTATCCGCTACTACCCCCGCTCGATCGAGGAGGGAAAGAAGCTGCGCCTGAGAGATGGACTGAAGGCTATCGGCACCTTGCTGAAATACCGTTTCTGGAAAAAAACCGTACAATGAAAAACAGGACCGCATCCTCCAAAAAGCAACCGGTTCGCAAAAACGACACCGCCGCCAAGACGGGAATCACCGCCACCTGGGTGGTCAAGAATCTGCTGGCCGTGGTCGTTGTCGCCTTCTTGCTGAACAAACTCGTACTCGGCCTGCAGCCGGGATACAACTGGGCCTACAACATGCTCAAGGGCAACCTCGAGGTGGCTCAACACTATGCCCAAACCACTACCGACGAACGGTACGAGATGAAGTTGGGCCTCTCGCACGTCTACCTGCGCTACCTCAAGGAGAACACCCCGCCCGATGCCGTCATCCTGCTGCCGGGCAAAGAGGCCTTCTACCCCGAGGGGCAGGAACGCATCTTCTCGGGCGAGCCCTACAACAAACTGTGGGCCTCCCGTTTCCTCTATCCGCGCCGGGTCATCATCCCCTCGGAACTGGGTGTAACCCCCTGGAGCAAAAAGATTACCCATGTAGCCATCGTCAACGGCATAGGCTACGAATACCTCGACTACGAGGTACCCAAGAAGGTCCCCTACATCGTACTGCCCGTTCACCCCAAACCGTAACGCCATGCTCACACTCGGAATCATACTTACCTGCCTCAACGGCATTTTGCTGACTGCGCTCGTCGGCTCGCGGTTTTCGTGGACCGAACGCATCGGCCTCTCGTTCCCCTTGGGAATGACCCTGCAAACCATCATCATGGCTCTGCTCGATTTGCTGCACATCCCCCTCACGGCCTCCTCGGTGCTGCTGGGCGGACTCCTCCTTTTCGCCCTGCTGCTGTTTGTCGTGTGGCGTTACCGCGGCATCGACAGCCTGCGCCTCACCCCGGCCATGCTCGACGACTGGCGACAGGCCAACCTGGTGTGGGTGCTGCTGCTCCTCATCATCGGCTACTGCGAATATATGAATTTCTCGAAGTGCATCTTCTTCCCGCCCAGCGACCGCGACAGCCTCGCCGCCTTCGACACTCTGGGCTTCGTGGCCGCCCACGACCACACCTACATGCGCATGAGCCTCTTCGACGCCGACTACAACCCCTCGATACACCGGGCGGGCGGCAGCATAGCCTATGCCCCCTTCGTGCAACTGAGCTACGCCTACGTCTACCTGCTGGGAGCCGAGACCTCCAAGGCCATCCCGGCCCTCATGTATCTCTTCTTCGTCGTTGCCTTCTACGGCATCCTGCGGCGCAACACGGGCAAGACCCTGGCCGCCCTGGCCACCCTCTTCATGATGATGGCTCCCGAGATGCTCGCCTTCTCGTCGCTCTCGGCCACCAACGTCATGCAGGCCATATTCGCCTCGCTGGGCATCGCCTATACCGCCAGCTGGCTGCGCAGCCGCCACGACCACGAACTCTATGCCGGAGCCTTGCTCCTGGGGGCCAACATGTGGTGCCGCAACGAGGGCATCGTCTTCATCGGTGCCGCCTGCATCGTGCTGCTCATCGACTGCATCCGCCGCAAGAGCTACCGCAAGGGGTGGTACTTCACCGGCCTGGCCCTGCTCCCGGCCGTCATCTGGTTTGTCTACATGAAGGTGGGCGGACTCTACACCGAGGGGATGGCCATCACCCGCCTCTTCTGGGACGGCGAGAAGGCCGGCCTCATCGTCAAGGGCTTCTGGGACCTCTTCGCCGCACCGCTCTACTACGGCTGGACCTTCCCGGCATTCGCCCTCTTCTTCATCGCCAACCTCTGGTTCATGGTCAAGAGCCGCGACAACCTGCCCCTGCTGGGCATGATTCTCCTGAGTCTACTCTTCTACGGGCTGGTCATCTACCACGTCGACTACGTGTGGGACTCGATACAGAACGTGCTGGCCTACTCGTCCAAGCGATTCTTTTTCTGCTTCGTACCCATGTGCTGGTATTTCATAGCCACCACCCGAATCGCCCGGACGGGCTCCGACTACATCGAGCGATACCTGTCGTTGAAATAAGATAAGCCAAGTGCCAGATAGCGGGGAGGGATGTTCCTCCTCGAGACAAGAGACAAGAGACTAACGCCCCACGGACAACCCACGGTTCGTGGCGGTCGGCTTTTAGAGAAAATTGACAGGTAAAAACAATCACTCTCTAAAAAAATGCAAAAAGACGGTGGGAGCATTTAAACCTTGACAAGATGTCGGGGTCTTATAGACATTGTAATCGAAGTGATCAATAGATTGGATTTTTTTAAGATGTATAAAAGAGGTATTTTTATCCTGTTTGCGTGTATTTCTTGCTTGCTGACGGCCCAGAGTGCCTGGGGTCAGTTCACGATTTCGGGCACTGTAAAAGATAAAACCGACGAATCGCCGCTCCCGCAGGTGAGCATCCGGCTGCTTTCGGCCCGCGACAGCTCCTTTGTCACCGGCGTATCGAGCAAAGACGACGGCACCTTTGCCATCACGGTCAAAAAGGCCGGCAACTACCTGGCCGCCTTCTCGTTCCTGGGCTACAAGACCACCTACGAACCTGTGCGACTCACGGCCAACCAGAGCCGGCGCAACATCGGCACGGTGCTGCTCGAGAGCAACGACATTCTGCTGCAAGAGGCCGTTGTCGTGGGGAAAGCACCCGAGGTGGTGGTGAAAGAAGATACCGTCGAATTCAATGCCGACTCCTATAAAACCCAACCCAACTCGGTCGTGGAAGACCTGTTGAAGAAACTGCCGGGTGTCGAGGTCGACAGCGAGGGCAAAATCACCCACGCCGGCAAGGAGATTACCAAGATTCTGGTCGATGGCAAGGAGTTCTTCTCCGACGACCCCAAGATAGCCACCAAAAACCTGCCGGTCGACATTGTCGAGAAGTTGCAGGTGGTCGACCGCAAGTCCGACCTCGCCCGCCTCACCGGCGTCGACGACGGCGAAGAGGAGACCGTCATCAACCTCACCATCAAGAAGGGGATGAAGCACGGCTGGTTCGGCAACGTCTCGGGCGGTTACGGCCTCGACGGACGCTACGAAGCCGGAGCCATGATCAACCGCTTCTTCGGCGACAACCAGATAACTATCCTCGCCGGGTCGAACAACACCAACAACATGGGATTCACCGACCTGGGCGGCAGCCGCTTCCGCCGATTCGGCGGCATGAACGGCATCAACACCAGCCACAACGTGGGAGTCAACTTCAACGTGGGCAAGGGCGAGGAGTTCCGCGTGGGCGGCGACGTGAGCTACAACAACAGCAACCGCAACGTGCTGCAACGCACCGAGCGCCAAAACCTCTTTGCCGACAGTACATCCTATTACAGCGGCTACAACAAGATGAATGACCACGGACAGAACATCCGCGGTAACTTCCGTATCCACTGGGAAATCGACTCGCTCAACACCCTCGAGTTCCGCCCCAAGTTTGCCGTGGCCCTCTCCCGCTCCGACAGCTACGACTCGGCCCTCACCACCGCCGGCGACCTGGCCCGCAGCAAAGTCAACTTCAGCGAAAGCGACAACTTCAACAAGGGTACCGGCTACGACCTCTCGGGCGAACTCATCTACAACCACAAGTTCCTCTCGCGTCCCGGCCGGTCGTTCAGTATCCAGGCCGAATACAAGTTCAGCGACACGAAAGAGGACGGCTGGACCAAAGCCCTCTACAAATACTACCAGCTGGCCACCGACAGCACCCTCGACCAGATAGACGACGACCACACCTGGAGCAACGGCTACGGGGCCCGACTCACCTGGACCGAACCGCTGGGCGACGTATCGAAAGGACGGTTCCTCACCTTCTCGTACCGCTTCCAGGCCAACTTCAACAACGCCGACAAATTTACCTACGACGTATTTACCGACCCGCTCACATCCCTGCCGCTCGATACCTTGCGCAACGACGACCTGAGCAACAGCTTCCGCAACGACTACTACATGCACCGGGCCCAGGTGGGATTCAAACAGGTGAAACCCACCTATACCTACGACGTGGGTGTGGCCGTGGAGCCGTCGTCGTCGCAATCGATCGACCGCATCAACAGCAACCGCAACATACCCAAGCGAACCGTATTCAACGTAGCTCCCTACCTGCGCTACCGCTACAAGATGGGCAAACAGACCTCGCTGCGCATCGACTACCGGGGCTCATCGTCGCAACCGACCATGGCGCAGTTGCAACCCGTGGCCGACGTCTCCGACCCGCTGCGTGTCGTTATCGGTAACCCCACCCTGAAACCCTCGTTCAAAAACACGCTGCGCGTGCGCTTCAACGACTACGACCAGGCTACCCAACGGGCCATCATGGCCATGCTCTTCGGCGGATTCACCACCAACAGCATCATCTCCGAAACCACCTACGATGCCACCACCGGCGGACAGACCACCACCTACCGCAACGTAAACGGCGTGTGGAACACCTCGGGTATGTTGATGTTCAACACCCCCTTCCGCAACAAGCACTGGCAGCTCAACAGCTTCAGCCGCCTCAGCTACAACAACAACGTGGGCTACAACAACGGCATGCGCAACGATGCCGGGTCGTTCAATGCCGCCGAAAATCTGGGCATCGCCTTCCGATCGGACTACTTCGATGTCGAGTTGCGCGGCAACTATCGGTATGCGCTCGCCACCAACAGCATGCAGAACCAGAAAGACCAGAGCACCCACAACTACGGCGGCACCTTCAACCTGAGCGGATACCTGCCCTGGTCCATCACCCTGGGTACCGACCTCACCTACAACGGCATGTCGGGATACTCGGCCGGATACAACACCGAGAGCTGGATCTGGAACGCACAGGCCTCCTACCAGTTCCTCAAAGGCAAAAACGCCACCATCGCCCTCAAAATCTACGATATTCTGGGACAGCGCAACAGCATACGCCGTACCGTCACGGGTAACTACATTCAGGATGTGGAGTACAACACCCTCAACACCTACGGTCTGTTGACCTTCACCTACCGCTTCAACACCTTCGGCGACAAACGCCCCGACATGGGCCCCGGTGGCCCCCGCGGCTACGGCCATCCCGGCCCTCCCCCGGGCGGTCCCGGTGGACACCGGCCCTTCTGATGAGACTGAAAATCCAATCAATAACAAAAAAAGGAGAGAGCCGAAGCCCTCTCCTTTTTTGTTTCTATCAGATACATATCGGCATACCCTCTATCGCTATTCTTTCACCTCTTTGACTACTTGTTCAAACAACGCTTTAGCCTCCTCTTCCGAGACCTCCTTACTAATAATATAAGTAGTTTCGCTCGAGGTTCTACCCCAGTTATTGCCCTTGAATCCACCCGAAGAGCCGCTTACTTCCGTAAAATTCCCCTCCAGCCGCCAACCTTGACTCGACAGGTAGTTCAGCGCACCCGGGAAAGAGAAAAAGCGCAGTTCCCTCCCGGCTTCATCCTTCAAAGGCTCGTATTTCTTCTCGGTTCCATAATTGATTTTCACCTTGTCTTCCGAATAGACGAATGCGGCGTAAATGCGGCAGGTCTGCGCCATGCTGCACAAGGCTGTGAAACAGAGCGCGACAGACAAAAAGAGTATTCTTTTCATATCCCGTTATTATCAACGATTTACAATTCAAACCCCTCTCAATGCACGGTCACCATCGTGGCCCCGAAACCATATTCGCGGAACGAGGCATCCTGGCAGGTGCAGTTCTTGTACTTGTCGCGTATCTCCTTGAGCAGCGCATTGCGCAGCACACCCTCGCCCTTGCCGTGGATAAAGACAATCTTGCGTCCCTTGGCATGCCGATACTGGTCGAGCGTCTCGCGCACCTTGTCGAGCTGATAGTTGAGGATGTCCGAATTGGAGAGTCCGGCCGTCGTGTCGAGCAGAGCCGAGGCGTGCAAGTCTACCTCGACGATGCCGGGCTTGTCGTCGTGCCGGGTCACCGGTTTGCGCACCGGAGTGTCGACCTGCTTCTTCATCTTCATGGCCCGCTCCAGATCGGTAGCGTCGAGCACCATGGGTCGCATGGGCACATCGTTCTTCACCAGGTCGATGCACCACGACGGCTCGTCGAAATAGAGGCTCTCGCGGAAGGTATGCAGTTTGTAGAACTTGGTAGTGTCGAGCCGGTACTCGACGGCCACCGGGCTCTTCAAGGCAAAGTGCTTGTCTTTCTTGAAGGCGATGTACTGGAAGCCGATGCGCTCGAGGGCATTGACATCCTCCTGCCCGAACTCCTCGAGCAGCAGCTGTATGTTGGGCTCTACCACCCCGGCATAGCGGGTGCGCCATCCCTTGTCGTCGCGGCTCAGGTAGGCAAAGTAGAGGTAGTAGTTGCTGTCGTTCACCAGGTAGCACGAGAAACGGGTGGTGTTCAGGTGCTTGCTCTCGTCGGGGATATAGGCCAGGGTGATGTTCAGCTTCTCGCCTTCGGGGCGCTCCTCGACAGCGAGCTCGTCCTCCTTGTCGGCAGCTTTAGAAGCCATCCCCTTCTCGACCGGCGGCAACTCCACCACCTTCGAGGCGGGTACCGGGGCACTCTTGCGGGCCGGTTCGGCCGGTTCTACCACCACACACTCCCGGGCCAGTACCGGGGTTTCGAAACCATCTTCATCGACATAGGCTATATCTTTCACTATTTTCACCACTACCCCGCCTCCTACGGCGTTGAGGTAGCGTACTCTGTCGCCAACTTTTACCATAATATCATCATTTTAAAGAGTCTCGCGATTCGCCGGCGACTTGCGATTTCGTCGTGGCGAACCGTGCTATATTCGGCAAAGTTGCTTATTTTTGCACGATATTCAAAACAGATTATGCAAAAAACACAAGATATTCGCATCGAGGATTTCAATTATCCGCTGCCCGACGAACGCATCGCCAAGTTTCCCCTCCCGCAACGCGACCACTCCAAACTGCTGGTCTACCGCCAGGGAGCCATCGAGGAACACCACTTCTACGACCTGCCCCGGGTACTGCCCCCCGACAGCCTGCTGGTCTTCAACAACACCCGGGTGATACAGGCCCGCCTGCACTTCCGCAAGGAGACCGGCGCCCTCATCGAGGTCTTCTGTCTCGAACCCCTCGAGCCGCACGAGTACGCCCTCTCGTTCCAGTCGACCCGCTCGTGCTCGTGGCTCTGCCTCATCGGCAACGCCAAGAAGTGGAAGAGCGGCCCCCTCACGCAGGAGGTCGAGATTGACGGCAAGCGGGTACACTTCACCGCCGAGCGGGGCCTGCCTCACGGCAATGCCTGCGAAGTGCGCTTCTCGTGGGACAACCCCGAGGTCACCTTCGCCGCCCTGCTCGACCATGCCGGCGAACTGCCCATACCCCCCTACCTCAACCGCGAGACCGAAGAGAGCGACAAGACCACCTACCAGACCGTCTACTCCAAAATCGAAGGGTCGGTAGCCGCCCCCACCGCCGGGCTGCACTTCACCCCCGAGGTGCTGGAGGCCATCCGGGCCAAGGGGATACCCGAGCTCGAGCTCACCCTGCACGTAGGCGCCGGCACCTTCAAGCCGGTGAAGAGCGAGACCCTCGAGGGGCACGAGATGCACACCGAGTACATCTCGGTAAGCCGCGACCTCATCGACACCCTGGCCCGCACCGACCGCCGCGTGATAGCCGTGGGCACCACCTCGGTGCGTACGCTCGAGAGCCTCTACTACATAGGCAAGATGCTGGCCGCCAACCCCGACGCCGAGCCGCACGACCTCGTCGTGGCCCAGTGGCAACCCTACGACGGAAGCCCCGACATCGACTCGCGCGAAGCCCTGCACCACATCGTCGACTACCTCGACCGCCACGGCATGACGCGCCTCGTCACCGCCACCCAGATTATCATCGCCCCGGGTTATCACTACCACATCGTGCAGGGCATGGTCACCAACTTCCACCAGCCGCAGAGCACGCTGCTCCTGCTCGTCTCGGCCTTTGTCGACGGACGCTGGCGCGAAATCTACGACTACGCCCTTGCCCACGACTTCCGGTTCCTCAGCTACGGCGACAGCTCGCTGCTGCTCCCCTGACATTCGCCCCGGCAGCCACACAATAAAACGGCAAAAAAAACGTATACTATAATAGTATCGGTACACACGAAAGGCAGGGCGGGACACGGTCGTCCGCTCGGGCCTTGTCGTCGCCCGCAAGGAAAAAAGGATGAAGATAAAGACGGTATTCTGGGGATTGGCTATGGCCGGCGTGTTGGCGTCGTGCTCGGGGGCAAAACTAAGCGTTGCCAACGAGCAATACGCCCGGGGCGAATTTTACGATGCCGCCCAGACCTACCGCAAGGTATACAGCAAGACCAACCCCCGCAAGGAGCGCAAGCTGCGCGGCGAGGTGGCCTTCAAGATGGGCGAGTGCTACCGCCGCATCAACATGGCGGCCCGCAGCTCGGCCGCCTACCAAAACGCCATCCGATACGACTACCCCGACAGCATGGCCCTCTTCTACCTGGCCCGCAGCCAGCAGTTCGAGGGGAAATACAAGGATGCCATCAAGAACTACCAGGCCTATCTCGAGACCAATCCGCAGAGCTCCCTGGCCAAAAACGGCATACGGGGCTGCAACCTGGCCGTCCAGTGGAAAGAGACGCCTACCCGCTATGTGGTGAAGAAGGCGACGATACTCAACTCGCGCCGCAGCGACTTCGCCCCCATGTATCTGGGGAAAGACTACGACCAGCTCTACTTCACCTCGTCGACCGAAAAGGCTCTGGGCAAAAACAAAAGCGGCATCACCGGTACCAAGAACTGCGACATCTACTTCTCAAAGAAAGACGAGCAGGGGGCCTGGCAGAAACCCGAACCCATCGAGGGCGACGTCAATACCGACGAAGACGAGGGCATCGTCAGCTTCAGCCCCGACGGTACCACCATGTACCTGAGCAAAGCCCGCCGCGAGCCCAACGCCGACACCTCGGTCGAGATCTACACCTCTACCCGTACGGGCGCTCAGTGGAGCCCGCCGCAAAAATACGAAATCACCGCCGACACCCTCTCGGCCTTCGGCCAGCCGGCCGTATCGCCCGACGGCGAATACCTCTACTTCGTCTCCGACATGCCGGGCGGATACGGGGGGAAAGACCTGTGGCGCATCTCGCTCACCGACAAGGAGGGGTCGCTCGAGAACCTGGGTGTACAAATCAACACCCCGGGCGACGAGATGTTCCCCTACATCCGCGACAACGGCGACCTCTACTTTGCCTCCGACGGTCACCCGGGCATGGGCGGCCTCGACATCTTCCGCGCCCGCATGAACGCTTCGGGCATGTGGCAAATCGAAAACATGAAATACCCCATCAACTCGTCGGCCGACGACTTCGGCATCACCTTCGGCGAGGAGGAGACCGGCTTCTTCTCGTCCAACCGCGGCGACGGCCGGGGCTACGACAACATCTACAGCTTCGAGCTCCCCTCGATACGCGTGTGGATAAGCGGAACGGTCATCGACAAGGACGACGAGCCGGTGCCCGACGCCATCATCCGCATCGTGGGCAACGACGGCTCGAATCAAAAGGAGTATGCCCGCAAGGACGGCAGCTTCCGCTTCAAGCTCGACCGCGGCGTGCACTACGTGATGCTGGCCTCCTGCCGCGGTTACCTCAACTCGAAGCAGGAGTTTATCTCCGATGCCGAAGAGAAGGATGCCGAATATGGCGTCAACTTCGTGCTCGCCTCCATCAGCAAGCCTATTCTCATCGAAAACATCTTCTACGATTTCGACCGCGCCACCCTGCGGCCCGAGTCGGAGACCTCACTCAACGAACTGGTGAAGATGCTCGACGACAACCCCAACGTGTCGATAGAGCTGGCAGCCCACACCGACTACAAGGGTAAGGACCAGTACAACCTGCGCCTCTCGGAACGGCGCGCCCAGTCGGTAGTCGATTACCTCATCAAGGCGGGTATCGACCCCCGCCGTCTGCAACCCAAGGGCTACGGCGAAAGCCAACCCAAGGTCATCACCAAGAAGCTGGCCACGCAATACCCGCAATTCAAGGAGGGCGACGTGCTCACCGAGGAGTACATCACCAAACTCTCGCCCGAAGACCAGGAGATTGCCAACCAGATAAACCGGCGCACCGAATTCCAGGTGCTCTCGATTACCTGGAACCTCTATTGATTCTGCATCGAAAGGGCATTTGAGGTGAAGGGGTGCATGCAACTCTCCATGCGGCCATCGAGTCAGGTCGCACACTGGAACTAAACTCCAAGAATATTGTAAGAATATGGAGTGAGCAGGAACGCCGGGCGCGCACCTGCCGCTCTTCAGCCTGCAACCGGCCCCTCACGGGGCGCGGAGCGACGGCGAAGCGCCACCCCTACCGCAGCTTCAAGGTATCGCCCACCGAGGGGATATAATCGTCGGGCAACTTGTTCATCTTGTAGAGGTTCTTCAGGCGGATGCCGTAACGCTGGGCAATCGAGTGCATTGAGTCGCCCGAACGCACCACGGCGTAGTCGTACCCCTTCTCGGCCTTCTTCTTTTTCTTCTCGAGGTAGACGATGTCGCCCGCTTCCAGCGGATAGTCGCGGGGTATCTCGTTATACCCGGCCAGCTTCTTGGCCGAGAAGCCGAACTCCTGAGCTATCGACTCGAGCGTGTCGCCGTCGCGGGCCTCGACATAGAGCAACCCCCACGAACGATAGACCGCATGCGGATTCTCCACCACGACCGGAGGCAGGTCTTGCGCCCGTATCGGCTTGAACTTCGGGCGGTCATATTCGTAGAGTTCATAGAGTTCGATGGTCTGTATCAGCTTGTTGGCATACGACCGGTCGGTGGCATAGCCGCACGCCTTCAGCCCCTTGGCCCAACCGCGGTAGTCGGTCACCTTCAGCTCGAAGAGCGAGGCATAGCGGGCCCGCTTCAAAAACTTGGCGTGGTCTTCATAGGAGTCTTCGGGCGAGTCGTATTTGCGGAAACAGTCGTCCTTGCGGTCGTCGTCATGATAGACCCGCTTCCCCTTCCAGTCGCTGTGGCACTTGATGCCAAAGTGGTTGTTCGACTTGCGGGCCAGTTCGCTGCGGCCGGCCCCCGACTCGAGCAGCCCCTGGGCCAACGTGATGCTGGCCGGTATGCCATACAGTTTCTGATGCTTGATGGCAATCGATTTGTATTGCTCGATATAGTCGAGATAGGCTTTGTTTTTGCGCTGGGCCGAGAGCGGCTCCAACGTAAGAACGAGGAGAAGAACGACAACGACGTATCTGAATTTCATCATGAATCTAAATTCTAAAAATGGACGATAAAAATTCCTGTTCTCAAAAATTTCCTTATCTTTGTTCCACGAAGAGAGGATGCGGTACGGCACAGCCCAAGTCGAGAAACCCGATTTCCTGGGTCACTGTACCCGCCTCCCGCTGTTTTTGCAGAAGTAGACACCCGTAAACCCGCTTAATGAGAGTTATGGAAAACAGGAATATCACCACAAAGATAATGGTTTGCTCGTATGAAGAGCTCACCGAAGCTGAGAAAAAATTGATCGACGCCGCCAAAGAGGCCTCCAACCGCTCCTATGCGCCCTACTCCCGTTTCCAGGTAGGGGCTGCCGTGCGTCTGGCCAGTGGAGTGCTGGTATCGGGCAGCAATCAGGAGAATGCCGCCTACCCCTCGGGGACCTGCGCCGAACGCACCACCCTCTTCTATGCCAATTCGCAATACCCCGACCGCGCGGTCGAGGCGCTGGCCATCGCCGCACAGACGGGCGGAAAGTTCATCGAGCACCCCACGGCTCCCTGCGGGGCCTGCCGCCAGGTGATACTCGAGACCGAAGAGCGCTACCGCTACCCCATACGCATCTATCTCTACGGCACCGACGAGGTCTATATCGTCGAGTCCATCCGCAGCCTGCTCCCCCTCTGCTTCGGGAAAAGCGACCTGCCCGAATAGAATCCGCGCAAAAAAGCGTATATTTGTAGGGCTCGAAAAGGCGGCTCGGACAGCTCGCCCCCTCTACTCGTGCACGACAGGCAGGGCAATTTGCCTCCCGAGTCATTGCCGCACGGAGTAAAAAGACATAGAACAGAACTTTAAAACACGATATGGACGACTATATTGTTTCGGCACGGAAATACAGGCCCTCGACCTTCCGGTCGGTGGTAGGTCAGAAAGCACTTACTCAGACCCTCAAAAACGCCATCGACTCGAAAAAGCTGGCTCATGCCTACCTCTTCTGCGGTCCCCGCGGCGTAGGCAAGACCTCGTGTGCCCGCATCTTTGCCAAGACAATCAACTGCTTCCACCCCACCGAGTCGGGCGAAGCCTGCAACGAATGTGAGTCGTGCCGCGCCTTCAACGAACAGCGTTCCTACAACATCATCGAGCTCGACGCCGCATCGAACAACTCGGTCGACGACATCCGCGTCCTCATCGACCAGGTGCGCATACCGCCTCAAATCGGGCAATACAAGGTCTTCATCATCGACGAGGTGCACATGCTCTCGACGGCGGCCTTCAACGCATTTCTGAAGACCCTCGAGGAGCCGCCCCACCACGCCATCTTCATCCTGGCCACGACCGAGAAACACAAGATTCTCCCCACCATCCTGTCGCGCTGCCAGGTCTACGACTTCCAGCGCATCACCACGGCCGACATCGCCGAACACCTGCAATATGTCGCTTCGCAAGAGGGCATCACCGCCGAACCCGAAGCGCTCAACGTCATCGCCCAAAAGGCCGACGGCGGTATGCGCGACGCCCTCTCGGTATTCGACCAGGTGGTGAGCTTCTCGGGCGGGCACATCACCTACAAGGCGGTAATCGACAACCTCAACATACTCGACTACGAATACTACTTCCGGTTGGTCGATGCCTTCCTGCAGGGCAACGTGCCGCAAGCACTCATGATTTTCAAGGAGGTGCGCGACCACGGCTTCGAGGGGCAGTTCTTCGTCAGCGGTCTCAGCCGCCACCTGCGCGACCTGCTGGTATGCAAAGACCCCACCACGCTACCCCTGCTCGAGGTGAGTGCCTCGGTGGCCCAACGCTATGGCGAACAGGCTCAGAAGTGCCCGCTCGCCTTCCTCTACCGGGCCATGGAGCTGAGCAACCGCTGCGACCTCGACTACCGCATAAGCAACAACAAGCAGTTCCTGGTGGAGCTGACCCTGATACAAATCTGCCAGATTCTTCACCCGGTCAGCGTCCCACCTCAGGAACCGCCGTTGCAAAAGATTACCCCGGCCGCTCCGGGCAGTGCACCGGCCGCACAACCGCATCAGGCTCAAGCCCCGGCTCAGCCGCTCCCCCAGGTACAGGCCGTGCCGCAACAGCCGCAACAGCAACAACCCCGGCCCAATCCGGCACAGGCACAAGCTCCGGCAGCACAGACGTCGGAACCGCAGGCCACCTATCGGGCCTCGACCATACGCCCCACAGCCCCGGCCCACAAACCAATGGCGCCGGCACAACCCAACCCGACGAAAAAGGCGGCCCCGGCACGCATCTCCATTCACCAGAAACCGGTCGAGGCGGCCCCGGAGCAACAGGCTCCCACGGTACAGCAGGAGGTGCTCGACACCCCCTTTACCGAAGAGGCGCTCAATGCGGCCTGGCTCGCCTATACCCAAACCATCCCTACCGAGGTGGTGCTGGTCAACACCATGAAGAGTTGCCTGCCCAAGCTGACCGACCCCCGCACGTTTGTCGTGTCGGTCGACTCGCAAATCCAGGTCAACGTCATCAACGAACACCTCTACGAGCTGATGACCTTTTTGCAGAAATCACTGAAGAACAACCAGTTTTCCATGCAACTGCGTGTCAACCAGCCCGGTGAGAAAGAGATTATCTTCAGCCCCAAAGACGTACTGATGAAGATGATCGAGAAGAACCCCGACATCAAAAACTTCTACGACACCTTCGACCTCGAAATCGCCTGATGCCGCCGGGACGTTTCACATCCCCTGCCCCAACCGGACAACCGCACCGCCCCGTCACAGGGGGATACCGTACTCGTGTTTCACCTCGTCCATCACAAAGGTACTCATGAGCGACCCCATGCTGTCGATGGTGCCCAACACGTTGAGGATGAACTCCTGGTAATATTTCATGTCGGGGGCATGAATCTTGAGCAGATAGTCGTAGTCGCCCGAGATGTTGTAGCACTCGGTCACCTCGGGAATCTCGCGCACGATGCGGGTAAACTCGAGGGCAATGTCGCGGTTGAGCCGACGCAACTTCACGCTGCAGAAGACCACGAAACCCCGGTTGAGTTTCTCGGGGTCGAGCACCGCCACATACTTCTTGATGTATCCGTTGGACTCGAGCCGCTTCACCCGCTCGAAAACCGGCGTGGGCGACAGGTTTACCTGCGCCGCCAACTCTTTGGTGGTGAGGCGCGAGTTACTTTGCAAGACCCGCAAAATCTGCAAGTCGGTTTTATCCAGTATCTCCATAGAATGCTATTCTCCGGGCCGTTGCTCTCGGCCTGTTAAACATGGGATTTATTCTTAATCAGTGGACAAATATAGATATATTTTCCATATTTCCGAATTTACTTGTTCGATATTTCCAGAAATCATAGTTTTGCAAGTACAAACATTTATACTCAACCGATAAAAACAGAACCGAATATGGACCCGAAGAAACTGCATTTCGAAACGCTCCAACTCCACGTGGGACAAGAGCAACCCGACCCGGCCACCGACGCACGGGCCGTACCCATCTACCAGACCACCTCGTATGTATTTGCCGACTCGGCCCACGCCGCCGCACGCTTCGACCTGAAGGAGCCGGGCAACATCTACGGCCGTCTGGGCAATCCTACCCAAGACGTACTCGAGCGACGCATCGCCGCACTCGAGGGGGGTGTCGCCGCCCTGGCCGTCGCCTCGGGAGCTGCCGCCGTCACCTATGCCATTCAGAATCTGGCCGTCGCCGGCGACCACATTGTCGCCGCCAACACCATCTACGGAGGCACCTACAACCTGCTCGACCACACACTCCCCGCCTACGGCGTGACCACCACCTTCGTCGACCCGTCCGACCTCTCGAACTTCGAACGGGCCATACAGCCCAACACCAAGGCGGTCTTCATCGAGACGCTGGGCAACCCCAACTCGGGCATCATCGACATCGACGCCGTGGCCGAGATAGCTCACCGCCACCGCATCCCGCTCGTCATCGACAACACCTTCGGTACCCCCTACCTCATCCGCCCCATCGAACACGGGGCCGACATCGTGGTACACTCGGCCACCAAGTTCATCGGCGGCCACGGCACCTCGCTGGGCGGTATCATCGTCGACTCGGGCCGCTTCGACTGGGCCGCCTCGGGCAAATTCCCCCAACTGAGCGAACCCGACCCCAGCTACCACGGCTCCCGATTTACCGACGTGGCCGGAGCCGCCGCCTACGTCACCCGCATCCGGGCCGTGATTCTGCGCGACACCGGCGCTGCCATCAGCCCCTTCAACGCCTTCCTGCTGCTGCAAGGGCTCGAGACCCTCTCGCTGCGTGTCGAACGCCACGTCGAGAATGCCCTGCGCATAGTCGATTTTCTGGCCCATCACCCCAAGGTAAAGAAGGTCAACCACCCGGCTCTGCCCGACCACCCCGACCACGCCCTCTACGAGCGCTACTTCCCCCACGGGGCAGGCTCGATATTCACCTTCGAAATCAAGGGGGGCGAAGCCGAAGCACACCGATTCATCGACAGCCTCGAAATCTTCTCGCTGCTGGCCAACGTGGCCGACGTGAAATCTCTGGTCATCCACCCCGCATCGACCACCCACGCCCAGCTGACCGACCGCGAGAAAGCCGAACAGGCCATCTACCCCGGCACCATACGCCTCTCGATTGGCACCGAACATGTCGACGACCTCATCGCCGACCTCTCGCAGGCTCTCGACCGGGTATAAACACAAACGGCACTACACACAAAATAAGGGTGTGCCCTCATTGGGTACACCCTTTTACTTTCAAAATCGAATATTTTTCTGGATTCCCTGTCAGGCCCAGAATGACCAACCGCCTTACTGCTGATTGAGCAGGAAGTGCTTAAAGGCGTTGAAGCCGACAGGCATCAGGATGCTCTGTTTCTCGCCCTGCATGAATTTGCGCAACTTCTCGGGCATGGCAATCGTCTCGCCTACGGCGTCGCTCACGGTATCGAGGAACTTGGCGGGCGAAGCGGTTTCGAGGCAGATGCCTATTTCGCCAGGTTGCAAGCCATCGACCAAGGCCTGGTAACCGCAGGCACCGTGGGGATCGAGCAGGTATTGCTCGCGACGGAAGGTGTCGCGCATAGTGCGGCGTATCTCGTCGTCGGTATAGCTTACGCCGCTGATGTCGGCACAGATGGCCTCGTGCGAATGGCTGTAAAGGTCGAGTATGCGGGCAAAGTTGCTGGGGTCGCCCACATCCATGGCGTTGGCGATGGTGGCAATCGAGAGGCGCGGGTCATACGAGCCCGTGCGCAAGTATTGCAGGAATACGTCGTTGCGGTTGTTGGCGGCGATGAAACGCTTCACGGGGAGCCCCATGCGCTTGGCTATGAGTCCGGCAGTGAGGTTGCCGAAGTTGCCGCTGGGCACGCTGAACACCACCTGCTCGGGGTGCTCGACCATGCCGCACAACTGGGCATAGGCATAGAAGTAGTAGAAGGCCTGGGGCAGGAAGCGGGCCACGTTGATGGAGTTGGCCGAGGTGAGGTAGAGTTTCTCGTTCAGCTCGGGGTCCATGAAGGCACTCTTCACCAGCGCCTGACAGTCGTCGAAGGTGCCGCTCACCTCCAGGGCGGTGATGTTGTGGCCCAGCGTGGTGAACTGTTTCTCCTGTATCTTACTCACCTTGCCCTGCGGATAGAGCACGAAGACCTTCACGCCGGGCACGTCGAGGAAACCGTTGGCCACGGCACTGCCCGTATCGCCCGAGGTGGCGACCAGCACATTGACCTGCCGTTTCTCCTGCCGGTTGAAGTAGCCGAGCAGACGTGCCATGAAGCGGGCCCCCACATCCTTGAAGGCCAGCGTGGGGCCGTGGAAGAGCTCCAGGCTGTACCGGTTGTCGGCCACCCGCACCAGGGGAATATCGAAGTTGAGGGCGTCGAACACGATCTCTTGCAGCTTGTCGGCCTCGACATCCTCGCCGAAGAAGGCTTCGGCCACCACAAACGAGATTTCGCGAAGCGTCATCTCCTTCATGTTTTGGTAAAAGGCCGGGGGAAACCGGCGAATCACCTCGGGCATGAAGAGCCCTTTATCGGCAGCCAGTCCCCTGACCACGGCATCGTGGAGAGAGACCGGCGAAGTTTTTTTGTTGGTACTATAAAATTTCATGGCTCATTTATTTACTCTCGAAAGAACGCTTTCATAAACTCGTCGCCAGCCAACGAACCATAGGCTCCACGAGCCGCGCTGAACTCGTCGTAACGGGTTACATCGTCGGGCTCGACTCCGGGCTTGCAAATCACGAACGGCACGGGGGCCGCCGTGTGGGTGCGCACCCGGCAAGGCGTGGGATGGTCGGGCAAGAGGGCGATGGCTACCGGCTCGTCCATGCGGGCAACAGCCTCGATAAGCGGTTTCAGCACGCGGTGGTCGAGATACTCGACCGTGCGGAGCTTCAGCGCCACATCGCCTTCGTGGCCTGCCTCGTCGCTGGCCTCGATATGCAAATATACAAAATCGTGTGCATATAACGCATCGATTGCGGCCTGAACTTTTCCTTCATAATTGGTATTGTAGAGTCCCGTGGCTCCCTCGACCTCGACGGGCTGCAAACCGGCATAGACGCCGATACCCCGGATGAGGTCGACGGCCGAGATAACCACCCCGCTGCGTATGCCGTAGCGTTGGGCCAAGGTCTCCATGCAGGGCTTGTAACCCGGCGACCAGGGCCAGATGCTGTTGGCGGGGTCTTTCCCCTCGGCCACACGCCGCAGGTTCACGGGGTGCGAGGGCAAAATCTGCTGCGAGCGCAGAATCAGCTCGTTCAGGCGGTCGGCTGTAGCCGTGGCCTCGGGCACCAGAGGGCGCACCATCACGTCGCGGAAGGGGGTACCGGGCACATCGTGCGGCGGGGTGCAGTCGACCCGCTTGTCGCCCCCCTTGAGCTTGAGCAGATGGCGATACGATACCCCGCGGTAGAAATTGGCATCGCCGCCTCCCAACTCCCGTTGCAGGAAATCGACGAGTTCGCCGGCCTCGGCGGTCGTGATGTGACCGGCCGAGTGGTTCTTGATGAGGCCGTTTTCGATACAGACGAGGTTGCAGCGCATGGCCATCTCGCCCGGCTCGATGTCGACCCCCATACTGGCCGCCTCCAGCGAGCCCCGCCCCTCAAATACGCGGTCGAGGTCGTAGCCCAGCACCGCCAGATTGGCGATTTCGCTGCCGGGATGGTAGCCTTCGGGTACGGTTTTCAACATTCCGCAACGACCGTGAGCGGCCAGCCAGTCCATGGCGGGCGTATCGGCAGCCTGCAGGGGCGTGCGTCCGCCCAGTTCCTCGATGGGCTCATCGGCCATGCCGTCGCCCAATACTATGATGTGTTTCATGACAAACTCCTTTTTTATCGAATGTTGGCAATTCCTATTATATCGGCAAAGACACCGGCAGCCGTCACCTCGGCCCCGGCTCCGTAGCCCTTGATAACCATGGGATACTCGCGGTACCGCTCGGTGGTAATGGAGATGACGTTGTTGCTCCCCTCGAGGTGGTAGAAGGGATGGGCCGAATCGACCTCGCGCAGCCCCACCTCCACCTTGCCGTGGTCGAGCGTGGCCACAAAGCGCAGCACCCGACCCCGCTCGGCCACCTGCCGGCGATAGGCCTCGAAGGTGGCATCGTAGTCGGGAATCGCCCGCCAGAAGTCGTCGAGGCTCCCGGTGAAGTACGATTCGGGAATGAAGAGATGCTTCTCTACATCGCTCTGCTCCACCCGATAACCGGCCTCACGGGCCAGTATCACCAATTTGCGGATGACATCCTGTCCGCACAGGTCAATACGGGGATCGGGCTCGCTGTACCCCGCCTCCTGCGCCATGCGCACGGCACGGCTCAGGGGCACCTGCCCGCTCACCACATTGAATATGTAGTTGAGCGTACCCGAGACAACCGCCTCGATCTTGAGTATCTTGTCGCCGCTGTTGATGAGGTTGTTGATGGTATTGATGATAGGCAGCCCCGCCCCCACGTTGGTCTCGAAGAGGTACTTCACATCGCGCTTGCGGGCGGTCTGCTTCAGCTCGCGGTACAGGTCGTACGAACCCGAGGCTGCAATCTTGTTTGAGGCCACCACCGATACGTTGTGGTCGAGCAGCGAGCGATACAGCGCGGCAATGTCGGGGCTGGCCGTGCAGTCGACAAATACCGAGTTGAAGATGTTCATGGCGATAATCTCGTCCTTGAGCCGCTGGGGCGAAGAGGGTGTACCCTCGCGGTCGAGCAACTCGATGCCATGTTCGATGTCGATACCCTCGCGGTCGAAAAGGCATTTGCGCGAGTTGGCGATACCCACCAGCCGCAACTGCAAGGCCTTGGTCTCGAGCAGCCGCTGCTGCTGTTTGCAAATCTGTTTCAGCAGGTCGCGCCCCACGGTCCCCACCCCAGCCACAAAGAGGTTGAGCACCTGCGACTCGGAGAGGAAAAACGAATCGTGTATGACGTTGAGAGCCTTGCGCAGACTGTCGCGGGCAATGACAAACGAGATGTTGGTCTCCGACGCCCCCTGTGCACAGGCTATCACATTGATACCGTTGCGACCCAGCACGTTGAACAGCTTGCCCGCAATGCCGGGCGTGTGTTTCATGTTCTCGCCCACGATAGCCACGGTAGCCAGCTCCTTCTCGGCCTCGATCGAAGAGATTTCGCCCACGGCCATCTCGCCCTTGAACTCCTCGCGCAGCACCCGCACGGCCACATCGGCATCGGCATTGCGCACGGCAAAGGTGGTATTGTTTTCCGACGAAGCCTGCGACACCAGAAAGACACTGACCCCCGACCGGGCCAAGGTGTTGAAGATGCGCGAGTTGATACCGATTACCCCCACCATGCCCATGCCCGAGAGGGTGATGAGGCAGGTGTCGTTGATCGACGAGATGCCTTTGATGGCTTTCCCCTCGAAGTGCGAATGGTCGGCCGAGATGAGGGTACCGGGGGCCGACGGGTTGAACGTATTCTTGATGAGGATAGGGATATTCTTGTGAAAAACCGGATAGATGGTGGGCGGGTAGATGACCTTCGCCCCGAAGTTACAGAGCTCCATCGCCTCGGTAAACGAGAGGTGCTCGATGACATAAGCGGTGTTGATAACCCGCGGGTCGGCCGTCATAAAGCCGTCGACATCGGTCCAGATTTCGAGTTGCGAGGCACCGAGCGCCGTAGCCAGGATGGATGCCGTGTAGTCCGACCCACCCCGGCCGAGGTTGGTCACATCACCTGTGATGCGGTCCGACGCAATGAAGCCGGGCACCACGGCCACCCGGGGCAACTCGGCAAAGTAGCGTTTTACCAGCTTGTTGGTCTCGTCGAAGTCGACAATGTGCTTACCATACTGGCGGCTGGTCTTGATGAAAAAGCGGGCATCGTAGTGAACCGCCCCCTCGATGACCCGACTCACGATGAGCGACGAGAGCCGCTCGCCGTAACTCACAATCGTGTCGAGCGTCTTGGTCGAGAGGTCTTTGATGAGCGACACCCCCCTGAAGATATTGCCCAGTTCGCCCAACAGCGGGTCGATGAGGGCCAGCAGCTCGAGTTGTTTCGCCGGCTCTACGGCCTGCTGCACCATCGTCTTGTGACGCTCGACAATGGCTCTGAAGTGGCTCTCATAGCCATCACCGCCCACCACGGCCACCCGGGCAGTCTCGATCAGGCGGTCGGTAATTCCACCCAGAGCCGACACCACGACGATAACCGGCTCGTGACAACTCTCTACTATCTGTTTGACACTCGACATGCTCTCGACCGAACCTACCGAAGTGCCTCCGAATTTCAATACTTTCATATCTGCACTATTCTATCGGCGCAGCTTCGCACCCCTTGGAGAGAGAGCAAGCCACACCCGTTCAAAAAAAATTTGGTTGAAAAACTATATCGCAACGGTCTATCGACACAAAAAACAACATCCTCCCCCCTAAGGGGTGGTACCCGTTGCGTGCATGCAGTTACAAAATAAGGTATACAGCCGTTCGATCATGGCGTTCTCTTTTTCGGAACCGACACCCCGGAGTTTCACAAACGGCAGGGTGGCCGGCCAGATTGATATAAAACATCTCTTGTTTTGCAAAAGTAATCTTTTTTTTGATTTTCCAGTCGAACAATCACAAAATGATTTAAAATAATCCTGTTCGTTTTACAATTTTATATTTTCAACGGGTTTTTAAACGGCATTTTGAAATTATCTTTTTGCCACGAAACAATCGCCTGGACAAAGAGGCACAAAGTTTTCGCCCGACAAAATGTTATTTTCTCCCGCAAATGATTATTTTTGTAGAGCCAAACAGGAGGCTGGGGTGCAAAGTTGCATCGTCTCCGGAACATGGCGGCACACGCTTGTTTCACTTTGTAAAACCATTGTGTATGTCTGAAAATATAACATCGGTTCTTATCATTTACACCGGTGGTACCATCGGAATGGTAGAGAACAGCCAGACGGGAAGTCTAGAACCGTTCAACTTTCACCATCTCCTCGACAAGGTCCCCGAGTTGAGACAACTCGGATTCTCCATCTCGACCGTACAATTCGAGCCCCCCATCGATTCGTCGGAAATCGAACCCGACTCGTGGGTGAAACTCGTGCACATCATCGCCGACAACTACGACCTGTTCGACGGCTTTGTCGTGCTGCACGGTACCGACACAATGGCCTACACGGCTTCGGCCCTGAGCTTCATGCTCGAGAACCTCAACAAGCCCGTCATCCTCACCGGCTCGCAACTGCCCATCGGCATGCTGCGCACCGACGGCAAGGAGAACCTCATCACCGCCATCGAAATAGCTGCCGCCAAAAACAGCGCCGGAGAACCGCTGGTACCCGAGGTGTGCATCTTCTTCGGCAACCACCTGTTGCGTGGCAACCGCACCACCAAAATCAGTGCCGAGAGCTTCAACGCCTTCGTGTCGACCAACTACCCGCCGCTGGCCCAGGTGGGCGTGCACATCCACTACGACGAGAACCAGATCGCCCGCGTCACCCACAAACCGCTGCGTCCCCACTACCTGATGAACACCAACATCGTGGTGCTGAAACTATTCCCCGGCATCTCGGAGCAGACCGTACGCTCGATACTGAACATCCCGGGACTGAAGGGGGTCGTGCTCGAAACCTTCGGGTCGGGCAACGCACCGGTCAAGGAGTGGTTCCTCAACCTGCTCAAGGAGGCGGTAGACAAGGGTATCGTTATCGTCAACGTGAGCCAGTGCATGGGCGGCACCGTGCAGATGAGCCGCTACGGCACGGGCAGCAAGCTCGAAAATGCCGGCGTGGTAAGCGGATACGACAGCACCACCGAGGCGGTGCTCACCAAGCTGATGTTCCTCTTCGGTCACGAATACCCCTCGAAGGTGGTCAAGGAGAACATGAACTGTTCGCTCAGCGGCGAGATTACCCTCACGCTGCACAACTGAAACCCGACAATCTTATTTCATTGAGATAGCCGTGAGGCGAAGCGCAAAAGCAGCTTGGCCTCACTTGTTTTTGCCCACTTGCGACCAGCCGGTCACGATGATAAAGGGAACGGCCAGAGCAATAGCCAGAATCAGGAAGAAACTAATCTCCACCACCTGGGCTACCCCCAGCGTGAGGTAGAGGAAGAGAGCCATGACCAGAACCTTGATGCGGTAGACGATGCGCGACATCTGGCGATAGGCCTGCTCCCGGTTCTCGTCGGTTATCTCGACCGGATAGTTACAATGCCGGGGGTGATGCTGCACCCAGGTGAGCAGTCCATACAGCACCAGAGCTATCGCGGGCAGCAGAAGTGCCGTTGAGGCATCGCCCCAGCTATCCACTTCGCCCCGGGCATTAAAGTGCAGGGGCACTTCGGACCGATTGTCGAACTGGATCCACACACCTACCACAAAAGAGGCAAGCAGGAAAAACCATGCCGGTGTTTCTCTCCAAAATCGTTTCATGGCAATCTTCTTATTATCCGGGTTATCTTACTTTTTCAAGATCAGTTTCTGCATGCCGGCAGTCACCCAGCAGTCGATGCGAGCCGTATCGGTAGGATTCTGGTAGAGGAAGAGCGCCTCGATGCCCGGCAGCGAATCGACCAGTGCCCGGCTGCGCTCGAGCCCCATCACCATGAAAGCCGTGGCGTAGGCGTCGGCCGTCATGCAGTCGGGGGCCAGCACCGTAGCACTCAGCAGCGAGTGTTGCACGGGATAGCCCGTCACCGGGTCGATGGTGTGGGCAATGCGTTTGCCGTCGACCACGCGGTAGTTGCGGTAGTTGCCCGAGGTAGCCAGTCCGCCCCCGGTCATCTGCAATACCTCTTCGATGGTACCGGCCTCGCCATCCTCGATGGTCGGGCGGTTCACCCCTACCCGCCAGGGCTTCCCCTCGGGATTGCGGCCGCGCACCACCATCTCGCCACCGATTTCGACCATGTAGTCGTCGATACCGCGGTCGGTAAGCAACTGTCCTATCACGTCGCAGGCATACCCCTTGGCAATGGCCGAGAAGTTGAGGGTCACCAGCGAGTCGCTCTTGACCACCCGATGGTTCTCAAGCGAGAGCTTGTTCATGCCCACATGGGCCAGCAGACTGTCGACCTGCGTCGAGTCGGGGAAGATACCCTTCTTGAACCCGAATCCCCAGGCATTGACCAGCGGCGATACCGTGGGGTCGAAGGCTCCGCCCGTGCGACGATAGACCTGTTGCGAGGCGGTAAAGACATGCTCGAACCACGCATCGGTCTCGACCGGAACACCCTGGTTGACCCGCGTGATGAGCGACGTGTCGTTGAAGGGCGAAAGCGAACCGTCGAACCGCAGGAGCTCCTGCTTGATGGCCTCGGCCAACGACTCGTCCGACCGATAGGTGATGTGGTAGAAGGTACCGAAGATGAGCCCCTCGTCATACTGGTAGGTATTCTTTTCGCAACGGCGCATCGTGCTGGCCACCAGAAAGACCACCAGAAACAGGACCACCGCTACCCACGAACGTGCATATCGTCTATCCATAACCGACTCTTAAAAATAGATATGTTCCAACAGAATTTTTATCCCCAGGCCGATGAGAATCACCCCACCCAGCACCTCGGCATAGTTATGTATGTGGCGGCCAAACTGGCGGCCCACCCACAGCCCGGCAATCGAGAATACAAAGGTGACACCGGCAATGACAATCGTAGGGAGCAGCATCGACATGTTGAGGAAGGCAAACGAGATGCCCACCGCCAGCGCATCGATGCTCGTAGCCAGCGAAAGCCCCACGAGCGTACGCGTATCCGAAGGGTCCATGCAGCAGGGCTCCTCCTCGTTTTTGCGAGGCCAGCCCTCCCAAATCATCTTCGCTCCCAGGAAGAGCAACACCCCGAAGGCCACCCAATGGTCATACGCCTCGATATAGCTTTTGAAACCGATGCCCAGAGCCCAGCCGATGAGCGGCATGCCCCCCTGAAACAGAGCCATAAAGGCGGCTATCTTCAAGACCCGCGACCATTTGAAGGGCTTCAGCAGCACGCCCGAAGTCAGCGATACGGCAAAGCTGTCCATACACAGCCCCACCGCCAAAACAAAAAGTGCTAATAGCGACACAAGTTATTCGAATTATTGTTTCACCACAAAGGTACAAAAGTTCCCGGCTCGCCCAATACTCACATCGGAACAATTTACACAGAGCGGGGGAATCGCAGCTCACGAGAGTTGCGGTTCCTCCGCTGTCACACACATAACACAGTATATATAGAAAACACCTCACGGTGCGGAACGGTTCACGGGAGAGCGAAAACCACAGTGTCCCGACCGGCACACAAGAGCGGTGCCTGTATCTCTAAAACAAGCCTCTACCCGTTTTGTTCGTCATCGCGCCGGTTTTTCTTTCGGCGGCCCCAGCCGGCACAAAAAACACAACGCCCGGAGGGATACCCCCGAGCGTTGCGACGTTTCATACAAAATCTATGTTTCAAGCGTTTTACTTGCGCAAAATCACGTAGCAATAGTCTTTATTCAGAATCAACGAGTTGGAGCCGTAAGCCGTCGTGAAGGTGGCAATGATACCGTTGGCACGACCGTTGGTCTCGTAGAGGTCAAAGGCAGCCTGAGCATCGGCCAGGTCTTGCACCTTGTCGCCGAAGGCATCGGTCACATAAATCGAGGTGAGGGTACCCAGATTGTAGTCGACATAATTCTCGAGCATATCTTTCCACCGGGTGATGGTCTGGTCGTTCTCGGGTACATAGACCGAGATTTCGAGAATCGTCTCCAGAGTCTTGTCCGAGTCGAAGTAGGCCGTGTAGCTGTTGCCCTTGGCATCGATAGCACTGTCGAAATAGATATACGACATGGCGGTACCGAAGAGAACCTTGTTGCCGATGGCGTAATACTCTTGCAGAACCTCGTCGATGTTACCGCCCACATAGCGGCCCAGCGTACTGAAATCGAGGGCCAGATAGTTGCGGCAGAGCTCTACCCTGAATTTATCCTTGTCCATCACGGGACAGCAGTAAACCGTCTTTTGAATGCCGAAAATGGGGAAGATAAGCATATTGGCCTCCGAGGTCAACAGCGGCAGAGTCTCCTCGGTCGTCTGCTTCACACCCCCTTCGCCGGTCGTGTAATCCTTGAATTTCGTTCCCAGGAACGTACCCAGTTTCATGTCACGGAACGAAGTGACCAGACTCTCCCAAACGGCAGCATCCTGTCCGGCCGACTGTCCGGCAAGCTCCATCACGATCGAAGTCACGGTAGTACCGTCGACCGCAACCGTGGCTTTATACCGGTTGCCCTTCTGGTCCTGCACATAGAGGGTGCGATTCTCCTGGTCTACCGTAGCACCGGCGGCCGCACTCCACACCTCGTCGATACCTTGGTTCACCAGGGCCGAGAGGTCGGCATAGGTTGTCTCCCAATAAACGGTCGTATCGTCTCCGCCCGGAGGGGTTACCGTGGGTTCTTCGCTTTTTTGGGAATCTTCGCTGCATGCCGCAAAAACAAAAAGTGACATAAATATGCAGAAATACGAAGCAAATTTCTTTTTCATAAACCTTAATTATTAAATATTACTACTATTTTCCTTTTCCTCTTTCCAAAATAACAACTTTTCTTCTTTACTTTGCCGGCGCAAAAATAGAACTATTATTACAAATTCATTTAAGAGGATAGGATTATGAAGAATTTTTATCTTATTTTAAGTTGCTGCATCGTATTTTTATTCCCTGCCCAGGCTCAAGAGTTCTCGGGCGATAACTTCAACGGCGCCTGGGAGAGCGACGGAGGCAGCCAAAAGGAACAACCCACAGGCTGGCACTCACTCTACTCCAACGTGAGCGGCCTCGTCAGCATGAAAGCCGGCACGGTCTCCAAGGGAGGCGACACCACCGATGCCTACCCCATCATCGAAAACACCTTTGCCGGCGCCAACGTATTCGGCACGAAGTACGGCTATGTGATTCCCGGCATCCTATCGCTGGGCACCCCCTGGCTCTATGTAAACACCACCTACTACACGGCAGCTACCGGCGACCTGGGCGTTGACGGCGGCGTGGAGTTCACGGCCCGTCCCCAGAAGATTACCTTCAAGGCCCAATACTACAACGCCCCCACCAGCGACATCGACGATGCCGCCCACATCGCCGTATATCTGTGGAAAGGCAGCGCCTCGTCGACCGACATCAGCGGTGCCTCGCACACCGACGAGATGAGCGCCGTACTGGCCGGTAATGCCGGAGCCACCCTCATCGGGTCGGGTTCGCTCACCATCGACAACGACATCGACGCCTTCGAAACGCAAGAGGTGACTATCGACTACCTCTCGGACGAAACGCCCGAGAAGATGAACATCGTCTTCTGCGCCTCGAACTACCTGAGCAAACGCCCCGACCAACCGCTCGAAGTAGCCGAGGGCAACTACCTCTACATCGACGATGTGGCCGTGGTATACGGTTCGGGCATCGACGAGGCTACGTCGGCTCAATTCGAACTGACGGTTACCCGCGAAGGCTTCTCGGTCAACCAGAACGAATCGCTGCCGGTTGCCATCTACACCACCGACGGCCGACTGGTCAGCCTGGGACAGACCAACAACGGGCTGTATGCCTTCCCCTTCGCTCCGGGTCAAATCTATCTTGTAAAAATAGGGAACAACACCTGCAAGGTGTGCGCCCTCTAAAGCCTAACCCATGAACAAAATTCATTGCTGCGCCATGCTGCTGGCAGGAGCTCTCCTGCTCAACGGCCTGGCTTGCCGGGCCGACGACTCCAAGTTGTCGGCCTCGTCGCGTCAAATGCTCGACCAGACCCGACACACCGATACCCGTCTGAAATCGACAACCCGGGAGGTTCCCTTGCGGCTCCTGCTCCAGTGCGATGCCTCGGCTACCGAGGCCGACCTGCTTGCGGCCGGAGCCCGCTCGTGCGTATCGCTGGGCCTTGGCTTCTACACCGTGCAGACCGACCGCGCCCAGCTCGACCGATTGCTGCAACAGCCGTTTGTCCTGCGGGCCGAACTCTCGCGCCAGGCCACCCCGTCGCTCGACCAGGCCCGTAGCGAGACCTTCGTCAACCAAGTACAGAGCGGCGAATCACTTGTCTCGCCCTTCACGGGGAGAGGTGTCGTGTTGGGATTCGTCGACTCGGGCTTCGACGTGGCCCACCCGGCCTTCCGCTCGGCCGAAGGCGACACCCTGCGCATCGTGCGATTCTGGAACCAGATGAACGACCGGCTCTTGACCACCCGCGAGAGTATCCTCGCCGAGGGTACCGACAACGCCGAGCAGACCCACGGCACCCACGTGGCCGGTATCGCGGGCGGCGAATACTTCGGCCCCGTACAGACCTCGGCCACCACGTCGCTCGACCGCAACCCCTACTACGGCGTGGCCTACGATGCCCGCCTGGTGATGGTGGGCTCGACGCTCGAAGATACCGACATTCTCAACGGCATCCAGTACATCTTCAGCTATGCCGACTCCATCGGCTGCCCGGCGGTAGTCAACATCAGCCTGAATACCTCGTACGGGCCGCACGACGGAACCTCGCTCTTCGACCAGGCCATCGACGCACTGGTGGACAAGGGGCACATTCTGGTAGGCTCGATCGGCAACGATGCCAAAAACAAGGCTCACGCTTCGATGACGCTGACCGACGGTTCTACCCCGGTGCGTACCTACTTCAAACCTACGGGCTACGAATCGAATACCTTCGAGGTCTGGGGGCAGACCGACGGCTTTGCCGTGACCCTCTCGCTCACCGACTCGCAAGGGACTGCGGTATGGAGCTGTACGGCCGACGGTGCCGACCAGAGCTTTGCCGTACCCGACGACTACAACTACTCCGAAGGGGGCGAGATTGCCTGCTACACCGAGTTGTGGAACGGCTCGCGACGCATGTATCGGATTGCCCTCAACAACCTGAACCTGAAAGGATATAATATCGAGGTAAGCGTCGAGGGCCAACCCCAGCACATCGACCTGTGGACCGACAAGAACAGCGGACAGTTCACCGACAACGGCAAGAGTTCGCACGTGAGCTACGACACCGAATACACGCTGGGCGAACTGGGTGGTACCGGCCGACGCACCATCTCGGTGGGCAACTACACCACCCGCAACGTCTGGACCAACTACTCGGGCAACAAGCAATCGATGCTCATCGACTACCCGCTGAACAAGATTAACTACACCTCGAGCTGCGGCCCGAGCGCCGACGGACGGGTAAAACCCGACGTAACGGCCCCCGGCGGCATGATATTCAGTGCCGTGTCGTCCTACTCCGACTACTACAAGGAGAGCAGCGCCAACACCGTAGCCTCGGCTACCCTCGACGGGAAGAGCTACTTCTGGGGGCAGATGACGGGGACCTCGCAGGCCTCGCCTTTCGTGGCCGGAGTCATAGCCACCTGGCTCGAGGCCAACCCCGAGCTATCGCCCGAGGATATTCAACTGATTCTGAAAAAGACCGCCCGCTCCGACAGCTACACGGGCACCTGCCCCAACCCGGTCTACGGCTATGGCAAGATTGACGCCCTGGCCGGTATCGGCGAGGTGTTGTCGCCCAGCGGCATAGACCGTCCGACCTCTGCCGGTAAACCCTACCGTCTCTATCGCGACGGCATTCTCTTTACTGAACAGGCCGGCCGTACCCGCATCGTACTGACCAGCCCCGACGGCATCGTACGCTACGACGCTACCGTCGAGACCACCCCGGGCTCTCGCATCGAGTGGCAGGCGACGGGCGTTCCTGCCGGGCTCTATATCGTACGCATCGGCAGCCACGGCGAGAAGGTGCTCGTGCGCTGACCGTGCAGCCTCTGACCCGCAAACAACAAAAGAGGGATTTCCACCACACCGGTAGAAATCCCTCTTTCGTTATCTTGTCATGCGCCCCGCCCGCGCCCGGGCCGGATGCTGCGGGTTATTTGCCCCGCCCCTTGTGCTGGCCGTTCTTTCCGCCATGCCACTTCATCATGGCACGCGGGAACTTCATCTGGGCATTCTTGAACTTGAAGAGCTGCTCGCTCGAGAGGAAGCTCTTGAACTTGTCGTAATACTCGCGGTCGAGCTGCGCCATCTTCTCGTCTTTCTCGAGCAGAGCCTGGGCGGCTTTTTCATACTCGGTATCCGATACGGTACCCTTCGCATGAGCTACCTTGCGGGCAAAGTCGCGAGCCTCCTTGTCGATTTTCCACTTCTTCGACTCCAGCTCTTCATAGAGGGTAAAAAACTGCTGGGCCTCCTGCTCGGTGAGCCCGATTTGCTTCGTCATGTAATCGCGACGGAACTGGCAGAACTGCTCATACTGGGCCTTGCGTTGTTCATTCGATTTGCCGGCCTTGTTCTGAGCCGCCAGCGACAAGGGCAATCCGCAGGCGAGGATTACCCACATTATCAAAACTACTTTCTTCATAACCAATGTTCGTTCCATTCTTGTTAATAATCGCCCTCGGTATACAGCATCTCATACGCCGTGTAATCGTCGACGTAGTGGGCAAACCACTCCTCCTCGACGGTACCCTCTTCGGGTGCCGAGGCGGTCATCTCTACCTGAGGGGTCTCGCCTTTCTCTACCGAGAAGATACCGGTAAACATCTTGAGCATGAGCCACACGCCCGCAAACATGGCGGCCATATAGACCCACGGCCTTACCCGCAGCCACAGCGTAGGTTGCTCGGGCATCGGGAACTCCCGCTCGGGCAGACTCTCGACCATCTTCTCGGTGAAATCGGCAAAATAGTTTTCCGGAACCTTCATACCGTGTTTCCGGCCGATTTCATCTAATATGGGACTCTTCTTTTCCATAGCTACACCTTTTGTTTGTTAGACGGGAAATGAGTGAAAAGGTTTAAATATGTTCATGCAGATATTCTTCTATTTTTTTGGCGGCATGGTGATACGAGGCCTTGAGCGCACCCACCGAGGTGCCCATGATTTCGGACATCTCCTCGTATTTCATCTCGTCGAAATAGCGCATGTTGAAGACCAGCCGCTGCTTCTCGGGCAGCCGCACGATGGCCTCCTGCAACAGCCGCTGGGCCCGGTCGCCGTCGAAGTATTCGTCGCTCTCGATATTGAGCAGCAGGAAGTCGTCGGCATCGTCGGCCTTGAGGTTGCGCAGCTCGCGCTCCTTGGCCAGAAAGGTGAGGGTCTCGTTCACGGCTATGCGGTAGAGCCAGGTCGAGAGCTTGGCGTCGCCTCTGAAGTATTCGATGCTGCCCCAAGCCTTCAAAAAGGTATTCTGCAACAAATCGTTGGCGTCGTCGTGCGAAAGCACCATCTTCCGTATCTGCCAGTAGAGTGGCTGGCTGTACCGCTCTACCACCCGGGCAAAAGCCTGACGCACAGTGGCCGGATTTTGTAGTTGCTCGATGACAATATCTTCGTTATACTCTTGCATAATCTCTACTTTGCGGCGATAAAGATACACAGAGCGTGCGGTTTGTTCCTAACATATCTTGCTCTTTTTTGTTATTTTTATTATTCGATTTCGACCGTAAAGCCATTTAATACATTACATTTGTCGCCTCGACACGAGGGGATGCCCCCTGCCCGGACTCCCGGCGCCGGCACCGCTCCCCCCACACCTTTTTATATTGAAGATTATGGAAACAAGTTCGATCCTCCTGGCCTTCGTGCTGACGATGATCGCCGGGCTATCGACCGGCGTGGGGAGCCTCATCGCCTTTTTTGCCAAGCGCACCAACACCAAGTTTCTCTCGGCCGCCCTCGGATTCTCGGCCGGAGTCATGGTCTACATCTCGTTCATGGAGCTGATGCCCGAGGCACTGGGCATGCTGGGCCAGCAGATGAGCCCGCGCATGGCCCACATCTGCATGCTGGCCGCCTTCTTTGCCGGCACCTCGTTTATCGCCCTCATCGACTTCCTCATCCCCGAAGACGAGAACCCGCACGAGATACACCGTGTCGAGGAGCTCTCCGACACCCGCCGGTTGCAACGCACCGGAGTGCTCATGGCGCTGGCCATCGGTATCCACAACTTCCCCGAGGGACTTGCCACCTTCGCCTCGGCACTGGGCAACCTCGACATCGCCATCCCCATAGTCGTGGCCATCGCCATACACAACATACCCGAAGGCATAGCCGTGTCGGTACCCATCTACCAGGCCACGGGCAGCCGCAAGAAAGCCTTCTGGTACTCGCTCTCCTCGGGTCTGGCCGAGCCGGTAGGGGCCCTCATCGGCTTCCTCTTCCTGCTCCCCTTCTGGACCCCCCTCATCCACGCCCTGCTGCTGGCCTTCGTCTCGGGTATCATGGTCTTCATCTCGTTCGACGAATTGCTGCCCGGCGCCGAGAAATACGGCCATCACCACTACGGCATAGGCGGCGTCATCACCGGCATGGCGGTCATGGCCTTCAGCCTGCTGCTCTTTTTGTAGGGTCGACGCTCCCAAAAAATCACTATTAGTGAGGATTGCGACAACCACTTTTCCGATGTTACTTTGCCACCGTTAATTCACGGGGAGGTTCCACCGCTGTGCCTCCCGGCAAGGTAAACAAGATTTATGAAAAGATTTTTGCTCCCGGCCTTAGGGCTCCTTTCCACGTTCGCGGCTACGGCCGATCCCGCTCCCGTCACCACCGACTCGCTGGGGAACCGCCTCTACAACCTGAATGCCGTCACCATCATCAGTAACCCCAAGTGGGAATCGAACCTGTTTGAGTTTCCCGGCTCCATCTCGTACCTCGATACCGAGCAGATAGACCGCATGAACATCCACTCGGTCAAAGACATCTCGACCCTCGTACCCAACCTCTTCATCCCCGACTACGGATCGAAACTCATCTCGTCGGCCTACATCCGGGGCATCGGCTCGCGCATCAACTCGCCGGCCGTGGGGCTCTACGTCAACAACATACCCTACCTCGACAAGAGCGCTTTCGACTTCGACTTTGCCGACATCGCCCACATCGAGGTACTGAAGGGGCCGCAAGGCACCCTCTACGGCCGCAATACCATGGCGGGGCTCGTCGCCATCAAAACCCTCTCGCCCCTCGAGAAGCAGGGCTCCAAGGTGAAGCTGAGCTTCGGCAACTACAACTTGTGGGGAGTGAACGCCTCGACCAGCCAAAAGATTACCGACAATCTGGCCGTGGCCCTCAACGCCCGTTACCGCAGCGACGAAGGTTACTTCAAAAACCAGTATACCCACCGCAACAGCGGCAGCACCCGGTCAGGCGGCGGCCGCATCCAGATCGACTGGCGGGCCAGCCAACGGTGGAAACTGAGCCTCACCGGCGACTACGAGAGCAGCGACCAGCAGGGATACCCCTACGCCTACTACGACAAGGCTCAGCACAAGACCGGCGACATCGCCTACAACGACGAGGCCTCGTACCGCCGCGATCTCCTCACCTCGGGGTTATCGGCACAATACATCCACGACCGGTTCATCTTCACCTCGACCACCGGCTACCAGTACCTCGACGACGACATGCACCTCGACCAGGACTTTATCCCCCTCTCGATTTTCACCCTGCAACAGAAACAGCAGATGCACGCCGTCTCGCAGGAGTTTGCCATCAAGTCGCACCAGGGTAAACGGTGGGAGTGGGTAGGTGGCCTCTTCGGCTTCTATCAGGACATCCACACGCAGGGACCCGTCGACTTCAAGCAAGACGGCATCGACCTGCTCATCACCCAACAGACCAACAACCAGCTGGCGGCCCTCAAGCAGAACCCCGCCCTGGCCGGCATGCCCGACATCACCGTAGCCATTGACAACCCCAACCTCTACATCGACGGTATCTACAAGACCCCCACCTACGGCGCGGCGGCATTCGGGCAGGCTACGCTCAACCGCATATTCGTCGACGGCCTCTCGGCCACCGTGGGGTTGCGCCTCGACTACGAGCGGGCCCGCATCTACCACCACACCCACGCCACATCGCCCCTCTCGGGCAATGCACAGGTCTCGATCAATGCCGGCGGACGGCCCATGGTCATCAACCAACCCTTCTCTCTGCCGCTGGGCATCGACGGACGCGAGTCGATGGAGACCCTCGAACTCTCGCCTAAATTCGAATTGAAATACAACATCGACAACAAGAGCTTCGTCTACGCCTCGGCCACCCGGGGATATCGCTCGGGAGGCTACAACTTCCAGATGTTCTCCAACCTCATCCAGTCGCAGATACGCACCCGCATGATGAGCGAGCTGATGAAGAGCATGGGCGGCGGCAACCCCGGCGGCGGAACGGGGGGCGGCAATACCGGCTCGCGCCCCATCGTGAGCCGCAGCGCCCCGGCAGGCATGCCCTCGCTCGAGAGCTCGACCGACGTGAACAGTGCCATCGCCTACAAGCCCGAGCATAGCTGGAACTACGAGATAGGCGGACGCTCGCAACTCATCGACCACTACCTCTTTGCCGACCTCTCGCTCTTCTACATCGACTGCCGCGACCAGCAGATTGCCGCCGTGAGCGGATACGGCCGCGTGACCAAGAACTCGGGCCGCACCGCCAGCTACGGACTCGAGGCCGCCCTGCGCGCCACCCCCACCAATCACCTGCTGCTCTCGGCCAGCTATGGCTATACCCACGCCACCTTCCGCGACTACAACGACGGCGAGAACGACTACAAGGGCAACTTCGTGCCCTTTGCTCCGGCCCATACCCTCGCCCTCTCGGGAGCCTACTCGCTGCCCATCGACCGCGAGACCGACGTCACCTTCGAGCTGCAATACCTGGGCCAGGGCAAAATCTACTGGACCGAGGCCAACGATGCCGCCCAAAACTTCTACGGGCTGGTAAACGCCTCGATTCTACTCTCGGGTAAATATGCCGACCTGAAACTCTGGGGCCGCAACCTGCTGAACCGCCACTACCAGGCCTTCTATTTCGAAACAATGAATGCCGAGAACCTGGCTTCGCCCAACAGCTTCGTACAGAGCGGACGGCCCATCACCTTCGGCGTCGACATCACCCTCAAGTTCTAAAGCAAAAACACGAGAAAACCATAACCACAAGGTCAGGGGCTGTGTCCGGGAACTTTCGTTTCGGCGCAGCCCTTGCTATTTCCAGGCACCTTACAGGCTCGTCCGCTACAATACCCAAAGAGGGATTAAGCTATAAACGAACATTTTAAAAGAGCCTGGCGCCCTGCTCACACCACTCTTTCGATTCGATACCACTCTGCCTGCCCCTCTTGTGCCCCAAGCACGGCAGTCGCCCCTCTTCCAGCCTCACTATCGCCCACCCCCGACACCCCATGTAAAGAGGGTCAAATTGCCCATCGACACGAGCAACCTCTTAAACAGGAGCCCAATGCGTTATATATTAAGAATATATTTTTAGAAAAATACCCGAGAGAAGAGCCCAAATTTTCACTAATGTTTATATTCGTGAAAATATGACTCTAATACTTAAAAATGCGCAGAAGCCGAAAAAAAGTAAGAATTTTAGTTTTCGATTTCAAAATAGAACGCTATATTTGTACAAGTAAAACACGAAAAATAAAACACAAACCCTTAAAATAACAAAATTTAAGAAACGAATCTTTTACCATTGTTTTAAATGTTGATTTAAATCGAAGCGGATATAAGATCGGGCCATGAATTTTACAACATAAAGAGAGTATTATTAACCTTGATTATTAACAAACAAGCAGTATTATGAGAAGACAGGTGCTACTTCTGTTATTTTCCCTATTTGCTCTGGTAGGTTTCGCTCAGCAACGCACCGTAACGGGTACCGTTGTGTCGGCCGAAGACGGGCTGCCCATCATCGGGGCATCGGTCCATGTCAAAGGCACATCGCAAGGAACGACAACCGACTTAGACGGGAAATTTTCTATTAAAGTCAACGACAATGCAAGCCTCACGTTCAGCTATGTGGGCATGCAGGCTCAAACGGTTCAAGTCAACGGCCAATCGGTTATCAATGTGACGCTGCAAGGCTCCTCCTCCCAACGGCTGGAAGAGGTGGTCGTAACGGCCATGGGTATCCGCGAAGAGAAAAAGAAGTTGAACTTCGCCGTCCAAAGCCTGAACGCCGATGAAGTAACCGCCGGACAGTCGGCCAACTTCGTCAACTCCTTGCAAGGAAAGATTGCCGGTGTATCGGTATCGGGCAGCGGTGGTTCGCCCAACGCCAGCTCTCAGATTATCATCCGTGCCATCTCCTCTATCAACTCGGGGCAGAACAACGAGCCGCTGTTCGTCATCGACGGTATGCCCATGCGTGGTGGAGGTACCTCGGCCGGCGACATCAACCCCAACGATATTGAAAACATGACCGTGCTGAAGGGTGCCGCCGCATCGGCCCTCTACGGTTCGGAGGCCGCCAACGGTGTAATTCTGATTACGACCAAGAGCGGTAAAAGCGGACAAATTGTCGTAAACGGTAGCGCCAGCGTACAGATAGACAACAGTGTACGGATACCCAAAATCCAACAGAAATATGTACCCGGCTCGCTCGGTTTCTATAAGGAAAACAGCGTAAGCGGTGGCTGGGGTCCCATGCTGAAACCCGGCGAACGCACCTACGACAACGTAGGCAACTTCCTGGGCACGGGCCTCTACCAGAAATACGACGTAAACGCATCGGGCGGTACCGACAAGTTCACGGCCTACGCCTCGTTCAACTACACCTCGACCGACGGTGTGGCTCCCGAAGACTACCGCGACCGCATGGGTGCCTTGATCAAAGCCACCTTCACCCCCACCAAGTGGGTCAAGATAAACGCTTCGTTGAACTACATCGACACCAAGTCGCGCTCCTTTGGCAACAACATGAGCAGCGTATATACCTGGCCTATCAACAACGACATGCGCAACTACAAGACCCCGCTGGGCAAACCGATTTACAGCACGGCCGACGGCGGTCGCTACGACAACTGGGACGCCCTGACCGATGCCGACAAGATTACCGCCGGCGTAAGTCCCTACTGGGGCCGCTACGAAGACTGGGGCGAATCACAATCGTCGCGTATGATTCTGAACGGGTCGATCGAATGGACTCCCATCAAAGACCTTACCTTCACCGGTAAGATTGCCTACGACAAGGGCTACACCACCTCCGACTCTTACGGGAAACCCCGTTTCGACAAAGACGAACTCGACGAGAGCGTAATCTCGAAATACCTCTACAAATACGGGTATTACACGTTTGAGCCCAGCCGCGGCGAACTGCTCACCGTACAAGGTTTGGCTACCTACAACGTAGACCTCTTCAAAGACCTCAACATGAGCATCCTGGCCGGTGCCGAAATCATGGTCAACAACAGCTACGAAGCCACCCTCTCGGGTCAAGAGTTTGTACTCGAAGGCGACTATTACAGTTTCAACAACACCAACACCGAGAACTGGATGAAGACGGGCGACTACCCCATCAACTACTTCCGTTCGAAGAAAAACAAATACGGATACTTCGGCGAACTGCGCTTCGACTACAAAGGCATCGCCCAGTTGAGCGGAACCGCACGTTACGACGGCTCCTCGACCCTCAAGCAAGCCGAGAAATCCTCTTACTTCTACCCCTCGGTTACGGCCGGTTTAATCTTCAGCGAACTCTTCCACCTGAGCAACGACTGGTTCAGCTACGGTAAGATTCGCGGTAACTGGGCACAAGTAGGTAAGGATGCTACCCCCAACAAGTTTACCAAAGCCTACCGCGAAGGTTCTACCTTCCCCGACGGCGGTTACAGTATCGACCCCACCTCGTCCTACGCCATCACGCTCGAACCCGAGATGACCAAGTCGTGGGAAATCGGTGCCGACCTGCGATTCTTCGACAGCCGCACCCGACTCGACGTAGCCTACTACTCGACGATGGTCGACAACCAGATTGTTACCGTGCGCGTGTCGCCGGCATCGGGTACCATCCTGCAAGTACGCAACGAAGGTAGTATCGAGAACCACGGTATCGAAGCCACGTTGAGCCAGGACATCTTGCGCAGCCGCGACTTCGACTGGACCGCCAACCTCAACTTCGGTTTGAACCGCGGTGTCGTAAAATCGTTGCCCGAGGATGTGAGCGAAATTCAAGGTACTCAATTCAGCGACATCTATACCACCGCCTACCTGCACGGCTCTACTACCGGTATTTCGGGTAAGGACTACATGCGTTCGCCCGACGGTCAGGTGCTTGTCGACGAAGATGGCTACCCCATCATCGACCCGGCCAAGAGCGTATACATCGGTAACCGTGAACCCGACTTCCTGCTCGGTCTGAGCAGTACCTTCCGCTGGAAAGACCTCACCGTATCGTTCCTGCTCGACGGCCGCGTAGGTGGCGACGTGTACAACGGCACGGCCCGTTCGCTCTTCACCAACGGCATGCACAAGTCGCTCGAGAACTATCGTAACCGCGAGGTAGTAGTCAAAGGCGTTGTCGCTCAACCCGACGGCACCTACGTACCCAACACCACGCCTATCGTACTGAACCAGACCAACCTGAACACCTACTTCTACGGCGTAAGCTCCAACTTCATCGAAGATGGTTCTTACCTGCGTCTGAGCTACGTAACCGTAGGATACGACTTCTCCCGGTTCCTCAAGAAAGGCAACCCCTACATCAAGGGGCTCAGAGCCTCGATTACCGGCCGCAACCTCTTCCTGTTGACCCGCTACTCGGGCTCCGATCCGCAAATCTCGACTTCGGCAGCCTATGGTACCGGTACGATGGGTATCGACAACATGTCCATCCCGGCCACGCGCAGTTTCAACTTCACTATCAACGCAACATTCTAACACATAAGGAGCCATGAATAAATATAAATATATCATATTATCATTGTTAATCGGCCTGATGGGTACAACCAGTTGCGAAGACTGGCTGTATGAAAACATCAACGAGGACGCCGCTCACGAAGTGTTGCCCGAACAGGTATTCCCCATCGTCCTGTTCTACTCGGCTCAGTTGCAATTCGACCATGCCGAGTACGGCACCTACCTCTCACAAACCCTCACGACCGGCGGCCGTAGCCAGACCTCGAGCTTTGCCTACAAAGCCGGCTGGGGCGACTTCCTGACCATGAACCGCCACCCGCAATGGCGTCGTCACTTCTACGACATCGGTGCCAATGCAAAAGAGATTATCGACGGTGCTCACGCAGAGCAAGCCTGGAACCTCGAAATGATGGCCCGCACCCTGCGACTCATGTCTACCCAGATGACTACCGACCTCTTCGGCGACATGCCCCGCAGCGAAGCCTACGAGTCGAACAGCCCCAAATACGATACTCAAGAGAGTATCTACGACTGGATGTATCAGGAGATCGACAATCTCATCGCCATGTACGAAAACCCCGCTTATACCGAAGCGGCCACCAACATCCCCATCGACCCGTCGATCGACCGCGTATTTGCCGGTGACCTGAACAAGTGGAAACACTACGCATATGCCCTCAAGGCCCGCCTGCTGCTGCGCAAACTGCCCAACTGGAGCAACAACGCTGCTACCTGCCAGGAGATTATCACCACCGTAGACAAGGCCCTCGAAGGCTGGGAAGACGTGCTCTACCACTTCGACGGTGGCAACGGTGCCCAGAACAGCCCCTGGGGCGAGGCATTCAGCCAAGCCGAACAAGGCGGTCTCGGCTGGGAAGGCCGTGGCAACATGCTGGGCTCGGCTATCCCCACCACCTACTTCATGGAGAACATCCTGGGTGTATTCGACTCGCACAGCAACCTGAACGGTTGGGCCGAAGACCCCCGTATCCTCGCCTTCATGAGCGCCCGCCAAGGCCCGGCTCAAAGCTCCGATACAGGAACCAAGATGCGTTACCTCGACACCAACATCGGTATGGACGTTTCGTATAAGGTAGAGAACTACCCCAACCTCTTCCCCGAAGTCGATGGCAAGAAGGTTTCGGTCTACACCCAGAACACCGGCTACGTACCCCTCTTCCTCGAAGAAGAGTTGCTCCTCATCAAAGCCGAGGCTACCTACTGGGCCGGCGACAAACCCACTGCCCGCACCCTCACCATGCAGGCCGCCGAGGTCAACTTCGAGCGCTTCAACCTCGAGTCGATTTATGGCAGCAGCTACTCGCGTTACCGCAACAACTACCTGGGCAACGAGAGCGGATCGGGTAAATACATCACTACCTACTTCCCCGCCGACGGGTTCAACATCGGCCACATCATGCGCCAGAAGTACGTATGCCTCTATCTGCAACCCGAGCAGTGGACCGACATGCGCCGCTACAACTACAGTTGCGAAGAGAACGGTCGCCAATACGACAACGTATACGTATATCCCGGACTGAAACGGCCCAACAACATCTACGAGGCCCACTGGGGCGACGATCCCAAAGCCTGGATCAACCGCATCAACTACGACCCCGAGACCGAGGAGAAATACAACAAGGCCGAACTCGAAAGACTGGGAGCCTACAAGAACTACCAGTGGTTGCGCAAACCCATGATTTGGCAATAAACAAGAGAGAAACAGAAAGAATTGAGGTATTCCATAAATAACGACATTCGATATGAAAAATAAAGTAAAAATAGCATCTCTGCTGCTGGCAATCGTGGGACTGTCGGGGTGTGAAGTCAACGACCCCATCAACGATTGGGCAGACCTGGGACAACAAACCGCATATGTCTACTGGGAGCTGAAAGATGCCGTCAACGCCGGTAGCGAACTCGACTTCAGAGTCTATTACTACACCGACGGCAGCACCGTCGAGAGCGCCCAAGTATGGTATGGCGTCAACAGCACCATCACCCGTGCCGTTACCTGTCCCTACATCAGTTACACCTACACCGAGACCGAGAGCAGCGAGGTAGTCGCCTCGCACCTGGTCAAGGAGTTCGACCCGTCTACCGTATCGTGGGACGATGCCAAATCGTCTTACATACTCGACTCGACCTTCCCCGTATCGGCATCGTGGGCCAGCGTAACCTGGGCCAACGTGGGCGGAACCGATTTCACCGAAACCCTGTTCCAGACCTACTTCCCCGGCGAGTACGAAACCAACTTCCGCGCCGCGCTCACCACGCAAATAGCCACCGACTATCATGGCAACATGAAAAAGATTGTGGTCGACGGGTTCATGCGCATGACCGAAGAGGAGTATGAAGCTCTCTTCACCACATCGGTCGATGCCGAAGGTAAAACCGTCTACAACATCACCGACGAAAACAAAGCTACGCTCGACGGTATCGTTGCCGGTCTCACCACTCCCGAACTGCTCTTCGACGGTAAGGAGTATGGCGTAAACTACAACTGTGCCTACACCCTCTCCGCCCGGTTCCAAGTGACCGACTCGAAAGGGGTGAAGAGCAATACCGATATTAAAAACATTACTGTCAACTAATAGAAACGCAAAGAACAATGAAAGCATTAAGAAACATAGGTTTGACGGTAGTCTTGCTGGCCTCGTTGTCTGCCTGCGTAGAAAACGATCCCACCTACAATGTTTATCCCAGTGACGATGTAGCCTTTACCTACTGCGTCACCAACGAAGGATACGAACTCGACTACCTGGTAGGGTCCACGATACAGTTTACCAATACCTCGGCTCTCTCGGGTGCCTGCACTTGGGAGTTCGGCGATGGCGAAACCTCGACCGAACCCAACCCCACGCACACCTACAACCTGCCGGGACAGTATGAAGTAAAACTTACCGTGGGCGGAGAATTCACCACACGCCCGTTGCTCATCAACGATATTAAACCCACCATCGTCGCCAAGACCGAGAACGACGCGGTGTGCGTGATCAACGATGTAGAGGTAACCCTCGAGGTAACCCTGCGCAACCCCGCTGCTTCGGCTCAACCCGAATATACCTGGGTTCTGCCCGAAGGAACTACACTGGTCGACCACCCCGAAATCACCAACAACACGTATGTAGGTGAAAATCCGGGCCGACTCACCTTCAAGAACATCGGTTCGCAAACCATCACCCTGAAGACGACGCTCGGCGGCCGCGCCCTGCAAGACGTGAAAGCCAACGTACAGGTGGGTACTCCCAACGCTTCGAAGACCCTCTACTATGCCGTCAAGAGCGGTAACATCATGGCCTACAAGCTCGACTACAACGTGCCCGAGGGCAGCAGCAACTCGCCTTTCGATCTGGGCGTGAAATCGGGAGCTCACCCCCTCAACCTGCTCTTCCACAACGACATTCTCTACGTACTCGACTGCGGTACTCAGTTTACCTACATCAACGATACCGAGAATAACCGCGGCGACGGCAAAATCACCGCCGTAGCCAAGGATGGCAGCAGCATGGAAACCGTGCTCTCCAACGTAGGAAACACCGCTTTCAACGACCCCTTCTACGGATGGATCGACAGCGAGATGCTCTACTTTGCCGACCGTAACACGGGTATCCGCCGCATCGGTGTCAACGAGCGCAACCTCGCCCTCAACACCAGCGACGCCAAGTTCGATTACTTCGTGATGAACAACCGCCTCGAATACTACGGCAACCCCTGGCAATATGGCGCCATGAACGCCTGCTTCGCCAAGGTCGACGGCCTCTGGTACTGGGGCAAGACCTACGGCGGTGGCGGTATCTACCGCTTTGCCGACAGCGACATCAGCACCGTCGACATCAGCCGCGGCAGCAATCCTCCCTATGCCGTCATCTTCCCCGACGAGTTCGTGAAGTCGTTTGTCATCGACACCAACAACCAGATACTCTACGCCATCATTCGTGACAAAGGTCTCTTTGCCGTGCCCATGGCCGACATCAGCGCCAACGACGCCTCCAAGACCAACACCAAAGCCGACAACAAATACCTCGTGGCCAGCTTCAAGTCCGATAGCGACGGTAGCACCGGCGAGTTTGTCGACGTATGCCAGATGGTTCTCGACAGCAGCGACGGATCGGTTTACTTCGGTCTGCGTGCCGACGAGGGTAGCACCGAGCCTTCGGGTATCAAACGCTGGAACCCCGCAACCCGTCAGCTCGAAACGGTTGTATCGGGTGTAAGCCCCTACGGCATTGCCTTGAACGATAATGTATCAAACCTGTTCTGAAAACATAGACTACAATCCCATCCCGCCGGTCGTCACCGGCCGGCGGGATTACATAAAAAAAGAAACAGATACACAAGATGAAATACATCGCCAAAATATCAATCGTGCTCCTCGCCCTGTGGATGGCTATCCCGACTTTTGCACAAGCGCCCAAGAAAGAGGTGCGTGCATTCTGGCTGTCGACCGTATGGCGCCTCACCTGGCCCCAAACGACCCTGATAACCGAGACCGGTAACACCCAGCAGATACAAAAGCAGAAAGACGAGCTCACCATGCTGCTCGACTCGGTGAAGGCGGCCAACTGCAACACCGTCTACTTCCAGGTGCGCGGCCGTTGCGACGCGATGTATCGTTCGTCCTACGAACCCTGGTCGAGCGACCTGGTGGCCACCCGCGGTATGGACCCGGGATACGACCCTCTCGAGTTTGTCGTCGAGGAAGGCCACAAGCGCGGCATCGAGGTTCACGCCTGGTTCAACCCCTACCGCTACGAAAGCGTGCTCAACCAATGGGACGGCACTCCCCTCAACTATCGCGAATCTCACCCCGACTGGCTGCTCGACTACTCGGGTAGCGGCTCCATCCTCAACCCCGCCATGCAAGAGGTTCGTGACCACATTACCGCCATCATCGAGGAGGTGGTAGAAAACTACGACATCGACGGCGTCGTATTCGACGACTACTTCTACATGTCGGGCACGACCGATGCCATGGACAACGAGCTCTACCAGACCCAGAACCCCGACAAGCTCTCGCGCGGCGACTGGCGTCGGCAAAACGTCAACAAGCTCATTGCCCAGGTATACCAAATGATTCAATCGACCAAACCCTACGTGCGGTTCGGCATCTCGCCCGCCGGCGTGTGGTGCACCGATGCCTCCATCGCCGAGAAATACGGCGTAACCCCCACCCCGGCCGGTTCGGGCTGGGCCTACAACGACATCTTCTGCGATCCCATGGCGTGGATTCAGGAAGGTACCATCGACTACATATCGCCACAAATCTACTGGACCATCGGGTCGAGTAGCGACTACACGACGATTGCCGCCTGGTGGAGCGAAATCGTACGCATGTTCGGCCTCCACTTCTATTCGAGCCACTCGGCCTCGAGCCTCAGCTCGGCCAAGATGCCTTCGCTCAACCGCAGCACCGCGGCTCAAGCCGGGCAACTCCTGCTCAACGGCGAACGGGTTCCTGCCCAATCGCTCTCCTCTATCGAACGTACCATCGCTCAGGAAAACCGGGCGAACAACTATATCATCGACGGGGCTACCGCCGCTTTCAAAGGCTCGGAGCTGGTGAACCAAATCAAGGTAAACCGCACCTTCGACGAAACGGGTGCCCCGGGTAGCGTCTTCTACAACATGCGCAAGGTGACCCACACCTCGGGCATGCTCGAGCTCCTGCGCTCCGACGTCTACAAATACCCCGCCCTCGTGCCCGCCATCAGTTGGAAGGCAACCACCGATCCCGGGCTGGTATCGAACATCGCCTACAACAACGGCACCCTCTCGTGGACCGGAGTCAATGGCATGCGCTACGCCATCTATGCCGTGCCCGAAGGTACCTCCCAGGCTACCGCCTGCCGCGAAGCCCGCTACCTGCTGGGCCTCTCCTACGAGACCAGCTACACCATACCTGCCGACCGCCGCACCGGCTACACCTACGCCGTGGCCATCGTCGACCGCTATGGCAACGAATATGCCCCCCTCTTCCTGGGAGCCTCGGTGGGCAACGCTACCGCCGTTTCGCTCACCAGCCCGGCTGACGGAGCGTCGGCCATCGGCATATTCGACTTTACCTGGAGCAGCGTAGCCGACGCCTCGTACTACATCGACGTGGCCCGCGACAACGCCTTCACCGACCTTATCCTCTCGCGCGAGGTAACCACCAACTCGTTTGCATCGAGCTACCTCCCCGACCTCGAGAAAGGTACCTACTACTGGCGAGTTCGCACCCGTCAGACCAACTGCACCGACGCCACGTCGGCCACCTACAGCTTCAACGGCGGACCGTTCGAAATCGAATCGCCCGTGAGCGGTAGCACCAGTGTATCGACAACCCCCACCATCAGCTGGACCGTCTATCCCGGTGATGCCGAATACCGCCTCGAAATCAACACCTACGACGACTTCCGCTCCATGGGTGTAACGCTCGACCAACGGTACAGCAGCAACAGCACCACGCTGAGCCAAGGAGTATTGGTAGGCAACACCAAATACTACGCCCGGGTAACGGCCTATGCCGGCGACATCGAATACACCAGCCCCGTGACCTACTTCACCACCGAAGAGGCAATACCCGATGTACCCGTCATCCTCTTCCCCACCCAGGGAGCTACGGTCGAAGGGCCCACCCTGCAAGTGCGCTGGGCCGAAGAGCCGGCCGCCAAGACCTTCCGCATCGAACTGCATACCGACGATACCTTCTCGCCCGTACGCAACGTGAAGCGCCAGACGGTCGATGCCTTCGTCTACGAAACCGAATTTGAAGGACTGGCCGACGGCGTGTGGTACCTGCGGGCACGCTCGGAGTATGCCGGCGGCGAAACCGAATATTGCAACACCATCTCGTTCACCTATAAGCACACATCGGGCATCGACCTCACCCGGCGCGAAGGCAGGTGCCAGGTAATCTCGGGCAACGGCGCGGCGCTCGTTGTAGGCCGTCAGGCACAACACATCGCTGTCGACGTGGCCAACCTGTCGGGCCAGATTGTCGCCCAATTCGAACGGGAGAATGTAGCCGAGGGCGACCGCATCGCACTCGACCTGTTGCCCCGCGGGGTATATGCCCTCATCGTCACCATCGACGGGCAACGTGAGATTTTGAAACTAATACGATAACCAACTGAAATATATTGATTCATGCAATATAGTTTTTAAATTATTTATTCATTTAAATTTATCTATCATGAAAAAATTATTACTTGGGATCGTTGCCGCATGTATGGCAACACCGATGGTTGCTCAAGACCCTGCAACTTATCAACCGGTGAATGGGTATTCTATCGAGAACCTGTGGATGAAATCGGTAGCTACCGACAACAACATGACCGAACTGGTAGGTGGTAACCGCTCTCGTGGTATGACGGTAAAAGATGGCGAAGTACTCTATTCGTACAGAAGCGATTTCACCGGCATCAAAGTGTATGACCTGAAAACGGGTGACTTCAAGAAAGACGTTAAGTTCGATACCGAAAAATTCAAAGTAAGCTACGCTTACACCAAAGTCGATACGGTTGTCAACGCCCCCGGTGACACGACGTTCAACAAAACGCCCATGGAAGAGCAAAAAGTGCCTGGCTTCCTGTGCAACGATATCCAGGTTGACGATGCCGGCCACGTAATCGTGTTCAACATGTCGACTTCGCTGAGTGGCGAGGCTATCGACTTGTGGTCTATCGATATGGCAACGGGTGAACCCACCAAGGTAATGGAACTCAAGAACGCCGACGGTCTGCTCGACGGTTATCGCGTTGACTACTTTGCCGTAAAAGGTGATGTAACGAAAGACGCTATCGTTATGTTCCCCGTCAGCAGTGGTAACGTAGTTATCCGTTGCGACATCAAGGATGGCCAGTTGGTTGAACAAACTGGTGAATATGCTGGTTACAACTTCAAAGTTATCGAAATCCAGAAATATGCTCCCAAAGACGCTGCCGACAACGGAACAGGTCCCCGTATCGCTATCGTTGACAACGACTACTTCTACCTCGACGGTTTCAACAGCGGTGCTTCGCTCTACGACATGAGCGGTTCGCTCATCGAAAGCGTATATGACGCTCCCGAGGAATGTGCCCTCGTAAACGTAGGTAACAACGGTGTTGCCGAGTTTACTCTCAACAACAAACCCTTCTGTGCATACGTTATCTCGAACAACGTAGTAACTCCGGCTCAAGCCTGGAAGATTATCGAAATGGGCGAAGGTCCTACGTTTGCCGGTGCAACCTATTACTGGACAATCCCCGAAGGTGGTATCGGTGGCAACTCGAACGCCGTTCGTACCGCCCTGCCTCGTATCGCCAAAGTAACCGACGGTAAAGGTCTCGAAGCAGCCTACATCGCTGTATATGCCGAAGCTAACGGTACGGCTGTTTACAAAATGACTCCCGACGGTTACGACGAGAACAGCGAATCGGGTGTTGCCCGCGTAGCTGCCGACAACGTGAAAGTATTCGTAAACGGCGACATGATCCAATTCTCGGGTGCTGCCGACGCTACGGTTTACAACCTGGCCGGTCAGAAAGTTATGGAAGCCAACGGTGTAGAGTCGATGGCTGCTCCTGCCGTGAAAGGTATCTACGTAGTAAAAGCCGTTGTTGACGGTGTACAAAAAGTTCAGAAAGTGGTTGTAAAATAAGCCCTTCGTGCTAAACCTCTCATTTAGAATATAACTTTTAAGGGAAGGGCGGTATATGTAAATCTCTTATATATATCGCCCTTTCTCTTTCCACTACGATACGAAACAGACTTTCTAAATCCTTTTATTTCCGCCCCGATAAATAAGCTGCCGACAAAAGGGAAAGCCCACCATGACAGTTCGAAACTTATCGCCGGCTCACATCGCATCTTAATCTTACACTTCACTCGGTTGCCTTATGAAAAAGATATTTACCCTTCTCTTGCTATTTACTCTGCTGCCTCTGCTGCTCAGCGCCAAAGGCACGGTAACCATCGGCGGTAGTCCCTACACGGCCGATACCCTGGCCCATTACAAGGTAGGCCCGGGCACATATCACACCTATGTACACTTCTCGGGTCCCAAAGACATGCGGGCCTTCTACCTCGAAATAGACGCTACCAACCCCTACATATCGTTCCAGTCGGTTCTGGGACGCGACTCGATTGTCACCTGCGAAGGCATCACCAGCATGGCCGCCCGCAAAAGCCAGCCCGGCAGCCGCTACTTTGCCGGCACCAATGCCGACTTCTTTGCCACTTCGGGTGCCATAGGTACTCCCGTTCACGGATTCGCCTCGGGAGGCCAACTGGGCAAAGTGCCCATCTCGTCGGGTCCTCAAACCTCATTCACCCACAACGACGAGTGCTACATCTCGTTCGTTACCTTCTACGGACAAGTCACCTACAACAATGCCAACTATGGCATCCATAGCGTAAACGGCTCGCGCGGTACCGACCAGCTGGTACTCTACAACCGCTACATCGGCCACTATACCCACACCAACGCCTACGGCTACGAAGTGCCCGTGAGTCTGGCGGAAGGCGAAACCTGGGGTCTGAACCGCGCCGTGAAGATAGTCGTATCGGGAGCCGGCAATACCGCCGGTAACATGGAGATTGCCGAAAACGGAGCCGTCCTCTCGGGGCACGGCGCTTCGGCCGATTTCCTCAAAACCCTGCAACCCGGCGACGAACTGGAGATGAAACTGCTGCTCCAGCTCGAAGACGGCACCTACCCCGACATCAACTGCATGATTGGCGGCGACCGCAAGATTCTGGGCAACGGCCAGGTGCTCGATACCGATTGGGCCGAACTCCACCCGAGAACCTCGATCGGCTACTCGGCCGACCGCAGCAAAGTCTATATGCTGGTGGTTGACGGCCGCCAGAGCGGATACTCCGACGGGGCCACCACCAAACAGATGGCCGACATGCTCAAACTGGCCGGTGCAGCCGACGGCATGAACCTCGACGGCGGCGGTTCGAGCGGTATGTACATCGAGCAGTATGGCTTGGTCAACAGCCCCAGCGACGGCCACGAACGGGCCGTGAGCAACGGTATATTCGTCGTGTCGAATGCTCCCGACGACAACAACATTGCCGAAATCCTCTGCACGCAGGAGTATTGCGTCCTGCCCAAGTATGGCGTATTCACCCCCCACTTCATGGGGTATAACCAGTATGGCTACCTCATCAATACCGAGTTGACCGGCGTCACCCTGCGTTGCGACGAGTCGCTGGGCTATATCAAGGACAATACCACCCTCGTAGCCTCGGGCGAAGGCCGCGGCAAACTCTATGCCAGCTACAATGGCGCCGAAACGTCGGTCGATATTGTAATCGGTGCACCCGAAGGGCTCACCCTCCGTCTCGACTCGGTCATCAACGACGGCCTCTACGAATACCCCATCGAGGTGACCTCGCTGGTCAACAACGAGCCGATGATTATCGCTCCCGAAGCCTTCGAATGGACGGTACAAGACCCCGCCATCTGCAGCGTAACCAACGGTAACCTGAAGGGGTTGGCCAACGGCAAGACCTATGTCTACTGCCAACAGGACGATTTCCGCGACACCCTCGCCGTGACCGTGCAGATACCCGCCTACCGCAACATACCCATCGACAATTTTGCCGATGCCTCGTCGTGGGAAATCACCAACTCGGCTCTGAAAGACATCGCCATCGTCCCCACAGCCGAAGGTACCGAACTGCGCTACACCTTCAATTCGGGCCGCGCCCCCTACCTGCAGCTGGCCAAGGATATTGCCCTGTACAGCCTCCCCGACAGCTTGAGCATCATCCTCAACACGGGCGAAACGCTGGTAAACAAAGTGGTGCTCACGATGAAAGAGAATGCCTCGATGACCTCGACCCTCACCGAGTTTGAAGATATTCCCCAGAATACCGACTATGCCATCTCCATCCCCATGGACGGCTATTTCGAAAACTACCGCGACATGTCGCACTACCCCGTCATCTTCAAGAGTTTGAAGCTCTTCATCACCGGTTCGTCGCAGACTGCCGGCAACCAATACACCCTCAAGCTCAAGGAGTTCTCGCTCATCTACGACGGCATCACGGTGAACGTATCGAATCCCGAGATGGCCTCGCTGCTGCGGGTATATCCCAACCCCGTGAAGGCTGGCGACGCACAGGTATACTTCGCCCTTCCCGAGAGTGCCGAAGTGAGCTGCGAGCTCTACAACCTGGGCGGCCAACTGCTCAACCGGGTAGAGATGGGTCTGATGCCGGCCGGCGAAATAGCTCTGCCTACCGGCAATCTGGCCAGCGGCACCTATCTGCTCACCATCCGTCGCGGCAACCAGGCCGATACGGTAAAACTGATTATCCGATAACCGAATCCAAAACGACACGCTTATGAAAAAGAGACTCTGCCTGCTTTTGACCGCAGCCCTGGCCATCGCTCTGCCGGGCTGGAGTCTGACCATAGGAGGGACGAGCTACCAGATCGATACCCTCGTACAGTCGCACCACATAGGCCCGGGTACGAAATACGCCTTCTACGACGTACCAGCCTACCCGCTGAAGTTTCATGTGGTCGAGGTCGACCTCACCAACCCCTACGTCGATATAGAGACCTGTCTCAGCGGCGACCAGGCAGTGGCCACAGAGACTCCCTCGAGCATGTCGGCCCGCAATACGCGGCCGGGACACGAAGTCCTGGCCGCTACCAACGGCGACTTCTACCAATATGTCGACCCCATCGAGATAGGTATTCCCCGCAGCGGGCAATACCGTCGCAACGAGTGTGTGACCAACCCGGTAGGGCGGGCCTCGTTTGTGCTCACCCCCGACCGGGTACCCTATATCGACCGGGTGAACTTTTCCGGCACTGTCAGCTCAGGCGGCAACAGCCACCGGCTGCACGCCGTGAACATGCAGCGCCTCGAGTGGGAACCCGAAACAGCTGCCAACTTCATGCTGCTCTACACCAACTCGTACGGCACCGAGACGCATGCCACGACCGGCGGCACCAAGGCTATCCTGCGTGCCCGTGACGGCGAACTCTTCTTCGGGGCCAACCGCGAAATCGTCTGCGTAGTCGACTCGATATTCGACAATCCCGGCGTATCGCCCATTCCCGAACAACGGGCCGTACTCTATGGCGTAGGTAGCGCCGAGACCTTCCTCAAAGGCCTTTCGGCCGGCGACGAGGTATCGATATTCCTGAAGACCGACCTCGCCTCGGCTCCCGGTCTGCTCACCGACATCAAGGAGCAGATGGGCGGCAGCGACCACATCATTATGAAAAACGGCGAGTTGGTCGATGCTTGGGACGAAGAGCACCCGCGCACCTGCATGGGTATCTCGAAAGACAAGACCAAAGTCTACCTGATGGTAGTCGACGGCCGCCGGGCCGGATATTCGGCCGGAGCCACCATGAGCGTGCTGGCCGACCTCTTCCGGGCTGTCGGAGCCAACGATGCCGTGAACCTCGACGGCGGTGGTTCGTCGGCCATGGTCATCAACCAGCAGATTGTCAACCGCCCCTCCGACAACAAGGAGCGAGCCGTGGGCAACGGCGTGCTGGTCATTTCGAATGCGCCGGTCGACAGCGTACCGGCCCGCCTCGAATTTGAACCGGTGCACTACACGCTGCCCGTCTATTGCCGCTTTGTACCCCAGGTAACCGCCTACAACCAATACGGCCTCATCGTCGACCCCGACTTCCAGGAGTACACCCTGTCGTGTTCGCCCGAAATCGGCTATATCGACCACAATGCCTTCGTGGCCTACGGCACGCCGGGCAAGGGTACCATCACGGCTACCTACAACGGCATATCGGTCACCAAGGATGTAGTTCTGCAGGAGAGCGATTTTGCCATGCGGCTCGACTCGGTCATCCTCGACGGCTACCGCGAGTACCCGATTGAAATCTCGTCGTCCATCGGCGACAAGACCTACACCCTCAACCCCTCGACTCCGCAGTGGAGCGTTGCCGACCCCACGGTGTGCAGCCTGTCGGACGGAGTACTGATGGGGCTCAAGAACGGCGAGACGACCGTCACCGGCAACCTCGACGACTTTACCGGCTCGCTCAAGGTGAAGGTAGAGATTCCCACCTCGCACTCGCAGCCGGCCGACGCCTTTACCTCGGGTTGGGAGGTGACCAGCATCTCGGCCATCACCGATGCCCGGCTCGTCCCCGCCGCCAATGGCGAAACGAATCTCGAATACACCTACAAAAGCGGACGGCAACCCTACATACAGATTGCCAAAAACCTCAATCTGTACAGTGTGCCCGACACCTTCAAAATCACCATCAACACAGGCAATACCCGCTGCTCCAAGATTACCATGTCGATGAGCGGGGCCCTCATGTCTACCTCGCAAATCATGGAATGGCCTACCGTGAACCCCGGTGAAGACTTCACCTATACGGTAGCCATGAACGATTTTCTCGACGACAAGGAAGACCTGGGCAACTACCCCGTGCAGTTCCAGTATCTCAAATTCTTCCTCGACGCCTCGTCGCAGACTTCGGGCGAGAAGTACCAGATACGCATCAAGAACTTCGACCTGGTCTACGACCACATTACCCTGAGTGTCGACGACATCACTACCGCCGCAGCCCTGCGGGTCTATCCCAATCCGGCCCGAGCCGGCCAATCGGAGGTATTCCTGCACATCGATACACCGACCGAAGTCCTGGTTCGGGTATACGACCTGAACGGAAAGCTACTCACCGTACACAACTACGGGCATTGCGACAGCGGTACGCTGGCCCTGCCCACGGCCGGTTTGCAACCGGGCAACTACCTGCTGCAAATCGTTCGTGACCAGCAGGTCGACACCGCCAAACTGATAGTAAAATAACCTGCTTAAACAATCTGAACTGTTATGAAAAAAGTAATCCTAATAGGCGCTTTGTCGCTCCTCTGCGGAGCCGGTGCAAACGCCACCATCAACATCGCCGGTGTAGCGAAACAGGTCGATACGCTCGAGTGCCGTTCGGTGGGCCCGGGTGTGCAGTATGTGCGCATGCACATGCCCGAGTATCCCCTCGACGTCTACACCCTCACCATCGACCTCAACAATCCCTACAACGACGTAAATACCTTCATCGGCAAAGACCATGCCGGTACGACCGAGGCCATGACCCAGGCCTACACACGCCTCTCCACGCCGGGGCACCGTACCATCGGGTCGGTAAACGGCAACTTCTGGATTGTCTCGGGACAGGGCATGGACGACCTCCTGGGCCAGCCGCACAGCGGTTGTATGGTGAACGGAGAGTTTGCCACCGAGCCCAACAACTGGAACCGCGCCAACCGCGGCGAAGGCATCGAGCGGCTGCAAGAGATTGCGTTCGTGATGCTCGACGAGGAGAAGAAGATGTGGATCGACGACATCTATTTCGAAGCCCGGGTGACCAACGCCGCCAACGAGAGCTTTGCCATCGCCGAGATTAACCGCATCCGCAACGAAAACGAAATTGTGCTCTACAACCACTTTACGGGTGAGACCGAAAGCTACATCGACGGCGTCGATGTCATCGTCGAACCTGTCGAAGGCGAGACCTGGGGTTCCAACAAAGAGGTGAAGTGTGTCGTGACCCGCATCGTACCGGGCACGGGCGGCACCCAGCTCGAAGGGGCCGAGTATGCCCTCTCGGGTGCAGGCACGGGAGCCGACTTCCTGAACAAGCTCCAGGTAGGCGACCAGGTGACCATAAGCACCTCCATCAAAACCCGCACCGACAGTCTGGTACCCATGGCCCGCCAGATGCTCACCGGCAACGCCCTGGTGATGCGCGAGGGCCAGCTTACCCCCCGAAATGAAAACGAGACCTACAACTCGCAGACCTACTCGCGCACGGGCATAGGCATGTCGCAAGACGGCAAGACGCTCTACCTCATCGTCATCGACTACAAGTCGAGCACTTCGGTAGGTTGCAATACCGCCACCATGTGCTACATTCTGAAACAGGCCGGGGCCTGGAACGTGGCCAATATGGACGCCGGCGGTTCGGCCCAGATGATGCTGCGGGGCAGCCTCGTGAACAATCCGGCCGACGGCAAGGAGCGCCCGGTATCGAACGGCTTCATGATATTCACCAACGCCCCCGACGACGAAAACCTCACCCACCTGGCTTTCGACCACTACAACCTCGAGATTCCGGCCTATGCCTGCTTCGAACCTACCATTCTGGGTTATAACCAGTATGGCGTGCTGGTCGATACGCAAGTGGCCGACTACACCCTCAGTTGCGACCCCTCGCTGGGAACCGTCTCGGACGACGGCAAACGCTTCTATGCCGCGCCCCAGGCTACTACGGGCATCCTGCATGTCACCTCGGGCAACGCTACGGGCGAAATCAAGGTGACCGTCAAGGCTACCGAAATTGCCATGAAGAACAGCGCCGTGCTGGCCGACAAGGCTCACCCCTATCCCATCGAGGTCATCTCGACCATCGGCGAGAATACCTACACCTACGACCCGGCCTCGCTCACCTGGAGCATCGACGATCCCACCGTCTGCCAAATCGAAGGGGGTGTACTCACCGGACTCCAGAACGGGCAGACCCGCATCACCGGTTCGATAGGCGACTTTAGCGGCTCCATGGATGTGACCGTAGAGATTCCGCAGTCGCCCCGCATCCCGGCCGACGACTTCACCGGCTGGACCACCAAGGCCATCAGCGCCATCACCGACGCCACGGTCACCCCGGCAGGTAATGGAGCCGGCACGCTGGCATTCACCTACAAATCGGGCCGCCAGCCCTACGTCGAGATGGACAAGAGCGTCACCCTGTACAGTATCCCCGACACCATACGGCTGCTCATCCACAGCGAGATACCTCTCTCGAAGATACAGATTGCCTGCAAGGCCAACGGCGACAAGGAGCAATACCTCGAATACGAAGGCCTGGAGACCAACAGCGACTACCTCATTGCCATCCCCTCGGTCCAAATCACCGGCGAGAACAATCGCGGCGGATTCCCCATCACCCTGAACTACATCAAGTTCTACATCAACACCTCCGGGACCACCAGCGGACAGGCCTACAAGATTGACCTCAAGGAGTTCAGCCTCGTCTACAACGGGGTAGTGAGCGGTATCGAGGCGATAGCCGGCGACCGCAACCTCACACTCTATCCCAACCCCGTGACCGACGGCTCCTTCTGCCTCGAGGGTGAAGCCATCGCACCGGGAAGCCTCGTGCGGATATACGACCGCAACGGTGCCCTCGTGCTGGAGCAGACCATCGACCGACCGAGTACCATCGATGCCGGTTCGTTGACCCCCGACGTCTACATCGTCGCCGTACAGACGCCCCACGGGAACTTTGTCAACAAAATTGTCGTACAATAAAATCCAAAAATCATACACCATGAAAATGAAATTGACCATAGCCCTGTTGGCGTGCGCTGCCACGCTCTCGGCACAAAACGTATCGGTTACCCGCCACACCGAGGTAACCCCCGAGGGAGGAGCCGCCTATTTCCCGGTGCTCAGTCCCGACGGCAGTAAAATGGCCTATACCTCGTCCGACTACACCGGACTAAAAGTGCTCGACTTCACGACCGGCAACAGCCAGGTGGTGAGCTTCTCGGCCGGGGCCGGTTTCGACCCGGTATTCAGCACCGACGGCTCGGCCATCTACTACCGGCAGCAAAGCACGGTGGGCGGACAGAAGCTCCGTTCGCTCTCGGAGTATAACCTCGACCAGAAGAGCGAACGCCAGCTCATAGCCCCCACCCGCGACCTGAAGCGCCCGGCCGCCATCGCCGGAGGCATGGCCGTATTTGCCGGCAACAAACTGTTCAAGAGCGTAGGCGCCCGCATCAACAGCCTCTACGTCTACTCGGTAGCTCAAGAGGGTACCATCGTCGTATGCGACGGCAAAACCTCGCGGGTGTTACGCCCCTACGGCAATCAGGTGCGCAGCTACTTGTGGACCACCCTCTCGCCCGACGGCACTAAGATTGCCACCTATGCCATCGGCAAAGGGGTAGTCGTGCTCGACCTCGACGGTAAGGTACTGGCCGAACTGGGCGACTTCGAAGCCCCCGCCTGGTACGGCAACGATTTCGTAGCCGCTGCCCGCACCACCGACGACGGCCACCAGTACACCGCCTCGCAAATCGTGCTGCTCGACCGCCACAACCGCCAGGTACACAACCTCACCGCCCCCGACGAGATGGGCATGAACCCCTCGGCCGCTGCCGGTAAAATCGTGTACAACACCCCCGAAGGCAAACTCTTTATGCTGGAATTAAACATCACGAAATAAAAACGCTGCCATGAAAAAACTCTATATACTCGTCATAGCCCTCGTGGGCTGTCTCGGTCTGCAAGCCAAAGACATGACAGGCCTGAGAATCTACATCAACCCCGGCCACGGAGGCTGGGACTCGGACGACCGCAACGTAGCCGTCGCACCCTTTGCCCAGGGCGATACGCTGGGCTTCTGGGAATCTTCGTCGAACCTCCACAAGGGGCTCATGCTGCGCGAACTGCTCGAAGGCCAGGGGGCTACCGTGGCCATGTCGCGCGTGCTGAACCGCACCGAAGACGACCTCAACCTGAACACCATCAGCCGCGAGGCCAACGAATTCGATGCCGACCTCTTCTTCTCGATTCACAGCAACGCCACCGGCACCAGCAATCGGGTCAACTTCCCCATGATGCTCTTCAAGGGATACACCGAGAATCCGGCCAAACCCGAAGACAAGGTGGTGGCCAAGATTCTGTTCAAGCACCTCATCGAAAACCAGGTCACCTACTGGACGCAAACCAGTGAATACGTAGTGGGCGACTGGGATTTCTACCCCGACTGGAACAACGCCGGCCTGGGCGTGCTGCGTAACCTCACCGTCACGGGATTCCTCTCGGAGGGTTCGTACCACGACTATGTGCCCGAGACCTACCGTCTGCTCAACATGGACTACAAATACATCGAGGCCTGGCACTTTGCCAAGGCGGTGATGGAGTATTTCAATACCGACGGCTTCACGACCGGCCACATTGCCGGTGTCGTATACGACAGCCGCATGACCCGCACCGAGTCGTACGTACAGCACGGCCGCGACAAGCAGGTGCCCCTGTGCGGTGCCACCGTCACCCTGCTGCCCAACAACATCACCTACACGACCGACCCCTATTTCAACGGCGTATACATGTTCCGCGACCTGGCTCCCGGCAACTACCAGTTGAAAGTAGTGGCCGATGACCACTACGAACAGACCATCGACGTCACCGTTACGGCCAACACCATAAGCTATACCAACGTCGCCATGGACCGCGTGAGAAGCACGCCGCCCGAGGTGCTCTCGTACAGCCCCATGATGGAGAGCGAAACCGACAGCATCAACTGCACCACCCCCATCGTCATCAACTTCAACTGGGATATGGATGTAGAGTCGGTACGCGAAGCCTTCTCTATCGAGCCGGCCGTCGAGGGCGAAATCACCTTCGAAGACTCGCAATACCGCATGGTATTCACCCCCAACCGTCCCTACGAAGTGGCTACGCGCTACACCGTGACCATCGACAAGAGCGCCAAACACCCGGGTAACCTGTCGATGGAAGAGGACTTCTCGTTCTCCTTCCTCACCCAGGGCCGCAACCAGTTGAAGCTGCTGGCCTCCAGCCCGGCCGATGGTGGCGTGGTTCACTACACGAAACCGACCCTCGAGGTGCGGTTCGACAACGTGCTCGATGCCGTCGACATCCGCAACCTCATCAAGCTCTACGACAACGAGGGCAACGAGGTGAGCATCAACCTGCGCTCGGCCAAGTACAACCAGCTGGGCGACGTCTACGGCAACTACTATTTCACCACCGCTTCCGACCTGGTTCAGGGGCAGGAGTATCAGTTGCGAATCGATGCCTCGCTGAGCGACGTCAACAGTCTGCCCGTCATCGACCCCATCGTGATTAACTTCACCGCCGGCGACGTGCGCCACAACGACGCCCCCATCGAGGACTTCGAGACGGCCGACCGCATCACCTACGACGCAGCACAAAGCAGCGGAGTGTCCACAGCCAAGGCGGTCCGCTCGACCTCGCAAGCCCTCTTCGGTAGTGCCGGCTACAACTTCACCTACACCTTCAACGCCAACGAAGCCTATGCCTTCTACCCGACCGATGCCACCTTTGCCGGTGGTGCCACCGTCGACAACACCCAGACCATAGGCATGCACATCTATGGCGACCTGGCCTGCGACGAAATCTGGCTGCAACTCTCGTCGGGCGACGACACCCGGGAGGTGCTGCTCACCAACATCGACTTCCGCGGCTGGCAATTCCGCGAGGCCCGTCTCGACCAGCTCACCCCCGGCAAGAGCTACCGGGTGAGCGGCATCAAGGTGGTGCGCAAGGGCCCCTTCTTCTCCAACTCGGGCAGCTTCTACCTCGACAACATGCTGTCCTACACCTCGTCGGGTATCCAGTCCGTAGCCACCTCGGCCTCGATTCAGGTATACCCCAACCCGGCCACCGACCTGCTGCACATCCAGTCCGAGGCTCCCGTGCAACGCGTAGCCCTCTACAACCTGGCCGGTAGCTGTGTAGCCACAGGCACCGAAGCCGTGCTCGACGTCACGGGTATCCCCGCCGGTACCTACCTGCTCCAGATCAGAGCCGCCGACCACAACTTCTGCTACCCGGTATTGATTGTTCATTAGTTCATTTATTACCTCCTGCGAGGCTGCATACTCCGGCATTCCCGCCGGATATGCAGCCTCGTTCATCCATTAGGTTTTAACAGAAATTTGGTACTTTATATAAAAAATAAGCATTCCTTTTGGAAAATGTCGAAAGAAATTTTATCTTTGTGATGTATAAGCAACAGAGTAGCGATGCAAGGACCAGCATAATCACAGGCAAGGACTTGCAGGCTCTTTTTTAATTTAATGGAGTGATACCAGAAAACACCATTATCAAGATTTTGGATTTATGAAGATTATAGCAGAAAGTGGTTCCACCACTACGGAATGGGTTCTCGTCGACGGGAAAAATGTGGTAGAAAGGAGTTTTACCGAAGGTATAAACCCCTTCTTTCAGACACGTAGAGAGATCAGTCACAGCATACGGCTCAACCTGCCCGAAGCCTTCTTCAAGAAAAGATGGGAGCGGGTCTATTTCTACGGTGCCGGATGTGCCAACCTCGACAAGAAAAACATACTCGAGGCCTCGCTGGTAGCCCAGTTCAAGACCCCCATCTCGGCCGAGAGCGACCTGTTGGCTGCCGCCCGCGGTATGCTCATCGACAAACCGGGTATCGCCTGTATCTTGGGTACAGGCTCCAACTCGTGCCTCTACGACGGTGAGCGCATCATCAAAAACGTACGGTCGGCCGGCTACATTCTGGGCGACGAGGGCAGTGGGGCCGCCATGGGCCGCCGCTTCCTGAGCGACTACCTCAAAAATCTGGCTCCCAAAGAGTTGTGCGACGCCTTCTACGAGAAGTTCAAAGTCACCCCCGACGAGATTCTCGACTCGATCTACAACCACCCCTTCCCCAACCGGTCGCTGTCGACCTTCTCCTACTTCCTCAAAGACCACCTCGACAACAAATACGCGTTCAACCTGGTCTACGAAGAGTTGATGCGGTTCTTCCAGCGCAACATCATCCAGTACGACTACAAGTCATACCCGGTCTTCTTCATGGGAAATCTCGCCTACACCTACGCCGACATCCTCGACCTGGTGGCTAAAGATTTCGGACTCAATATCGAAAAGACCGAGAAGAGCCCCATGCGGGGACTTATCGAGTACCACTCGATTTACGGATAAGCTTCAACCACTTCCGCACCTCATAGCTATGCAGAACCGACACCCTCGATTCTGCATATTTTTTTTCGTTCACAAACGGAGGGAAATTCATATTAAAAAATACTAAATATATGTTCCCGAAATCAAAATATACCTATATTTGTATTAACTAAAAAGATAGTTTTTGCCCGCCGACACCGACGGTGGCTCTTTGGCACGGCCCAAATCGGAGCTACCCGACAAGAGGAGCGGAAAATAACCGAATTGATCCATTCGAAAAACATGAAAGAGAAACGCTATATCTTCCTGCTTATCCTCATAGCAGTCCTGCTCGGCCCCACACATGCCCGCAATCTGGAGCCGACCGTCGAGCAGGCACTCGCCTCGCTCAAGCCCCAGCATCTCGGCATCGGCGAAATCAAGCTGAAATCGCTCTCGCAACAGAAGGGCAACCGCCTCGTCATCGTCATGAACGACGAGTTTTCTTACCTGCCGTTCCGCGAGGAGCTGGTCAAACGGGCCTATAACACCGTGCGCTCCATCCTCCCCAAGAATCTGAGACACAAGAAGCTGGCCATCTACGCCGGTGGCTACGAAATCAGCCGACTCATCCCCTTTGCCGAGAATCACAAGCGCTTTGCCGTCAAGTGTCACCGACCCATTGTCGAGCCGGTAAACCGCCTCTACACCCCCGACCGGGGGCTGCTCAACCGCCACATCGCCCTGTGGCAGAGCCACGGGTTCTACTTCGAGCAGTCGCTCGACCGCTGGGAGTGGCAGCGCGCCCGCATCTTCCAGACCGTAGAAGACCTCTATACCCAGAGCTACGTCATGCCCTTCCTCACCCCCATGCTCGAGCAGGCGGGAGCCTACGTCTTCTCGCCCCGTGAGCGCGATACCAACGGGCACGAACTCATTGCCGACAACGACAACCCGGCCACCTATCGCGAAACCTCGGCCGGGAAAGAGCGCTGGAAGGAGGGCGGCATCGGATTCGCCCACCGGCAACAAGTCTATACCGATTTTCAGAACCCCTTTACCGACGGGAGCTTCCGCCAGACCCACACCACCACCGACCCGCACAAGGAGATACGGGCCTGTTGGCACGCCACGATTCCCGAGGGGGGCCGATATGCCGTCTACGTGGCCTATCACACGGTCAAAAACAGCACCGACGACGCTCTCTACACCGTATATCACAAAGGGGGTAAATCGCAATTCCACGTCAACCAGACCATGGGCGGCGGCATCTGGATCTATCTGGGGCACTTCGACTTCGAGGGGGGCCGGGAGGCCCGTATCGAGTTGAGCAACCTGGCCCGTAAAAAGGGACGCACCGTCACGGCCGATGCCGTGAAGATAGGCGGTGGCTACGGCAACATAGCCCGCCGGGTGAACCCCTCGCGCATCGAGAGCAACCCCACCCTGGCCGCTATCGACTATACCGACCAGTCCAGCGGATACCCCCGCTTCACCGAAGCGGCCCGCTACTGGCTGCAATGGGCCGGATTCCCGGCTTCGGTCTACTCGCCCACCCAGGGCGAAAACGACTATGTCGACGACTACAAATGCCGGGGAGAGTGGGTCAACTACCTGGCCGGAGGCTCGTCGGTACTGCCCGACAGCACGGGCCTGAACGTGCCGATAGACCTGGCCTTTGCCTTCCACTCCGATGCCGGCACCACCCTCAACGACTCGATTATCGGCAGCCTGGGCATCTACTTCACCGGGAAAGAGCGCAAAGTCTACATCCACGACGTGCCGCGGCAAGTATCGCGCTACCTCACCGACGCCGTGCTGTCGCAAGTGACCGACGACATACGCCGCACCTACGAACCCCAATGGAGCCGCCGGGGCATGTGGAACAAGTCGTACTTCGAAGCCCGCGTGCCCGAGGTACCCACCATGCTGCTCGAGTTGCTCTCGCACCAGAACTTTGCCGACATGCGCTACGGCCTCGACCCACGCTTCCGCTTCGTCGTGGCCCGGGCCGTCTATAAAGGCATCTTGAAGTTCATCGCCGCACAAAACGGCTACGACTACACCGTGCAACCCCTGCCGGTGAGCCACCTGCGCACCGAGTTTACCGGGGCGAACCAGATACGCCTCGCCTGGCGTGCCGTGACCGACTCGCTCGAGCCGACCGCCACCCCCGACCGCTACATCGTCTACACCCGGGTGGGCAACGGGGCTTTCGATGCCGGCACCCTGGTGAGCGACACCACCTGCACGCTGACCATACGACCCGACTCGATCTACAGCTTCTGCGTTACCGCCGTGAACCGGGGCGGCGAGAGCTTCCCCTCCGAGACGCTGTCGCTCTGCCGCGCCTCCAACGAGAAGGAAGTCGTGCTGGTTATCAACGGATTCGACCGCATCAGCGGCCCCGACAGCTTCGAGGTCGACACCATCACGGCGGGCTTCGACACCCGCAAAGACTTCGGGGTGCCCTACCTCTGCGACATCAACTACATAGGCGAACAATACGAGTTCCGCCGCCATATCCCCTGGCGCGACGATGACGACCCGGGCTTCGGTGCCAGCCGCGCCGACTACGAAACGCAGGTCATCGCCGGCAACACCTTCGACTATCCCTACCTGCATGGCCGCTCGATTGTGCGGGCCGGATACTCCTTTGTCTCGACCAGCGACGAGGCCGTAGCCGAGCAGCTTGTCGACCCGAGTCGCTACCGCATGGCCGACCTCATACTCGGCAAGGAGAAACAGGTCACGATGGGCCGGGGCACCAGCGGCTACGCCTTCAAGACCTTCGACCGGCCGCTGCGCGAGGCCATCACCCGCTACTGCAACGGGGGCGGCAACCTCTTCGTCTCGGGGGCCTACGTAGGTACCGACCTGTGGGACAACCACGAGGCCGACACGCTGGGACAGCAGTTTGCCAACCAGGTGCTGCACTACACCTGGCGCACCGGGCAAGCCTCGGTGAGCGGTCGGGTGAAACCGGCAGCCTCGCCCTTTGCCCGCTTCGGCAAGCTCGACTTCGAGTATTACCACACCCCCAACGCCCAGTGCTACGCCGTAGAGTCGCCCGACGGCATCGAACCCTTCGGCAAGGGCAGCTACACCATACAGCGCTATGGCGAGAACAACATCAGCGCCGGCATCTTCTACCGGGGCGATACATACAGCACCTGCGTGCTGGGCTACCCCTTCGAGACTATCAAAAGCGAAGTCCAACGCGACGCGCTCATGAATGCCATACTCTCTACCTTCAACGAAAACTCAAACGACCGATAAACAACCCATGAAACGATTTCTCCTCTCACTCTCCCTTCTCCTGCTGGTCATTGGCAGTCAGGCGGCCGACTTCAAGTTTGCCTTCCTCACCGACATCCACATCACCGCCGGCGACTCACTGCCCTGCAACGACCTGGCCCGATCGGTCGACCAGATCAACGCGACACCCGGTATCGACTTTGCCATCGTCTCGGGCGACATCACCAACCTGGGCGACCGCCGCTCCATGGAGGTGGTCAAGTCGCTGCTCGACCGGCTCGAGGTTCCCTACTACATCGTGCCGGGCAACCACGAAACGAAGTGGAGCGAGTCGGGGGTAACCGATTTCGCCCGCATCTTCGGCAGCGAGCGGTTCCGGTTCGAGCACGACGGTGTGCTCTTCCTGGGCATGAACTCGGGTCCCATCATCCGCATGGCCGACGGCCACGTGGCTCCGCAAGACATCGACTGGCTCAAGCGCGAACTGAGTGCCGCCGGTCCGGAGAAGCCTGTCATCATTGTCACTCACTATCCCCTCCAGCCGGGCGACGTCGACAACTGGTACGACGTGACCGACGCCATCCGTCCCTACAACATCCGCCTCGTCATGGGCGGCCACTACCACCAATACCTGAATCTGAAATACGACGGCATACCCGGCATTCTCTGCCGGTCGAACCTGCGCGACAAAGCCCCCGTCGGCGGCTACTCGCTCTGCGAGGTGACCCCCGACTCCATCCTCATCTACGAACAGCAGATAGGCCGGGAACCGGTGCGCCGGGGAGGCTACACCATGACCGGCCCCAACTTCGACAAAAGCAACGCCGGCTATCCCCGCCCCGACTACTCGGTGAACCTCGAGTATCCCCAGGTCAAGGAGCAGTGGCTGGTCAAGTGCGGCTATGAGATATTCTCCTCGCCCGCCTGCTGGGACCGCAAGGTCTACGTGGGCGACGACTCGGGCACCCTCGCCTGCTACGCCCTCGCCGACGGCAAGGAGCTGTGGCGGTTCAAGAGCGGCATGCGCATCGTGGGCACCCCCGCGGCCGACGACAACGTGGTGGTATTCGGCTCGGCCGACATGTGTATCTACGGACTCGACGCCACCACCGGCCGACTGCTGTGGAAAGTCCAGACCGACGCCCCCGTGCTGGGCGCCGTGACCCTGCACAAGGGGGTAGCCTATATCGGTGGCAGCGACCACTGCTTCAGAGCCATCGACCTCCACTCGGGGCAAGCCGTCTGGACCTACGAAGGGGTGGCCGGATACATCGAAACCAAACCGCTCGTCTACGACGGGCTCGTCATATTCGGGGCGTGGGACAAGAACCTCTATGCCCTCGACCTGAAAACCGGCCGTGAAGTGTGGAAGTGGCGCGACGGCAAACCGGGCAAATTCTACTCGGCCGCTGCCGTATGGCCCGTAGGTGCCCACGGCAAGGTGTTTGTGGCCGACCCCGAGCGGGTGCTCTCGGCTATCGACCTCCGCACCGGGGCCACCGTATGGCGCACCAAAGAGTCGATGGTGCGCGAGACCATCGGGCTGTCGGAAGACAACCGCCGCATCTACAGCAAGACGATGAACGACAGCGTGGTCTGCTACTCGGCTACCGCCGACCACCCGCAAAAGCTGTGGGCCTCGAACGTGGGCTTCGGCTACGAACACGCCCCCTCGATGCCCGTCGAGAAAGAGGGCGTGGTCTTCGGTAGCACCAAAAACGGACTCATGTTCGGCCTCGACGCCCGCACCGGCCGGGTATTGTGGAAGCACAAGGTGGGCAACTCGCTCATCAGCACCCTCGTGCCCCTTTCGAAAGAGCATTGCCTCTTCTCCGCCACCGGCGGCGAGATAGGGCTGCTTGTCATCGATTATAAAACGAATAAACAAAAATAAAACTCCAGTTATGAAAACAATCAACTGTTTCATTCCTTTCTCGAGCCAGGCTCAGGTAAGCGAAACCGTAAAAGGGCTGCGGGCCTGCGAACATGTGAAGAGCATCTACCTGCTCGCCACCGAAAAGAATCAAGAAGCGGTAGAGGGGTGTGAACTTCTGCCGGTAACCAGCCTCAACGCCTCGGCCACGCTGCACGCGATAGCCGACCGCAGCGATGCCGACTACACCCTACTCTACACCAAATACACCACCCTCGAACTGGGCTACTTCGCCCTCGAGCGCATGGTGCGCATCGCCGACGACTCCCAGGCCGGCATGGCCTACGCCGACTCGTACCACGTGACCGACGGTAAACAGGAGAAGGCCCCCGTCATCGACTACCAGTACGGCAGTCTGCGCGACGACTTCAACTTCGGGTCGCTGCTGCTCTTCAACGCCGCCGCCTTCCGGGAGGCCGCCTCGCGCATGACCACCGACTTCCAGTTTGCCGGTCTCTACGACCTGCGTCTGAAGCTGTCGCAAAAGGCTTCGCTGGTACACATCAACGAGTATCTCTACTCCGAAGTCGAGAACGACAACCGCAAGAGCGGCGAGAAGATTTTCGACTACGTCGACCCCAAGAACCGGGGCGTACAGATTGAGATGGAGGCCGCCTGCACCGAGCACCTCAAGGCCATCGGTGGATACCTCGAGCCCCGTTTCGAGAAGATTGCCTTCGACGAGGGTAACTTCGAATACGAGGCTTCGGTCATCATTCCCGTGCGCAACCGCGTACGCACCATTGCCGATGCCATCGAGTCGGTACTGAAGCAGCAGACCAACTTCAAATTCAACCTCATCATCATCGACAACCACTCGACCGACGGCACCACCGAGGCCATCGACCGCTTTGCGGCCGACGAGCGGGTCGTCCACCTCATTCCCGAGCGCAACGACCTGGGCATAGGCGGCTGCTGGAACCTGGGCGTGCATCACCCCAAGTGCGGCAAGTTTGCCGTGCAGCTCGACAGCGACGACGTCTACAAGGACGAGCACACCCTGCAAACCATGGTCAACGCCTTCTACGAGCAGAACTGCGGCATGGTGGTAGGTACCTACATGATGACCGACTTCCACATGAACATGATTGCCCCGGGCATCATCGACCACAAGGAGTGGACCCCCGAAAACGGCCGCAACAACGCCCTGCGCATCAACGGCCTGGGTGCTCCGCGCGCCTTCTACACCCCGCTTCTGCGCAAGGTGAAGGTGCCCAACACCAGCTACGGCGAAGACTACGCCCTGGGTCTGAACATCTCGCGCCGCTACCAGATAGGCCGCGTCTACGACGTGGTATACCTGTGCCGCCGCTGGGACGACAACTCCGACGCCTCGCTCAGCATCGAGAAGATGAACGCCAACAACCTCTACAAAGACCGCATCCGCACCTGGGAGCTGCAAGCCCGGGTGGCCATGAATAAAAAATAAACCGGTATGGAACTGACATCGAAACATATCGAACGCCTGCTCGACGACCAGCTCGCCGTGTGGGATTCGGCCCGCAACAACTACCAGGCACTGGAGTCGGTACGGGTCAAGGAGATACCGCTGGGGGGCTGCACGGTCAAGGTGCAGTTCAACCCGGCCCGCATCGTTTCGTCGGCGGCCAAGGTCGACACGAAATCGTTGAAGGAGCGCAAGTGTTTCCTCTGCGTCGAGAACCGGCCCGAGGTACAGCACGGGCTGCCCGACGGGGAGTACACGTGGCTCATCAACCCCTTCCCCATCTTCCCCAAGCACTTCACCATCCCGGTCAACCGCCACACGCCGCAACTCATCGGCAGCCGGTTCGGCGACATGCTGCGTCTGGCTCGCGAGGCCGACGACTTTGTGCTCTTCTACAACGGACCCAAATGCGGAGCCTCGGCTCCCGACCACGCCCACTTCCAGGCCGGCAACAAAGGTTTCCTGCCGCTGTGCGACGTGGTAGCCTCCTGCCACCGCACGCCGGTGATTACCCAGGGCTCGGCCCGGCTGAGTCTGGTCGAGGAGTACATCTGCCCCTTCTTCCTCATCGAAGCCACCGGGGCCGACGACGCCCGGGCCCTCTTCGACAAGCTCTACCAGACGCTCGAGGTGAAACCCGACGAAACGGAGCCCATGATGAACGTGCTCGCCTGGTACGACACCGACCGCTGGTCGGTCGCCATCTTCCCGCGGGCCCAGCATCGCCCCTCGTGCTACTTTGCCGAGGGCGACGACAACATCCTGCTCAGCCCCGCATCGGTCGATATGGGTGGTGTATTCATCACCCCGCTCGAGAAAGATTTCGAGAAAATCACGGCCGACGACCTGGCCCAGATACTCGCCGAGGTATGCCTCGACCGGGAGAAAATGAACCAAATAGCCCAAAAACTCAAATAGCACAGCCATGAAAGAGCCATCGGTAACCGTAGGAATCATGTCGGGCGAAACCATCGAGTTCGTCCTCAACGGCACCTATCTGCAGGGCGGCCTCCCGGTCGAAGGGGCCCAAACGGCCCGCATCGAGCAGGGGCGCATCGGCTGGAACGGCGGATTGTACGACCAGCTCCTCTTCACCCCGCAGGAGGCCGACCACTCGTTCTGCCTCAAGGGGGTGACCATAGGGGTGAAATTCCACTGGGAGCGCCGCGAAGACCAGACCTTCAGGGGAGCCCTGAAGCTGATTGTCGAGGGCGACCGCCTCACCGCCATCAACGAGCTGGGCATCGAAGAGTATCTGCTCAGCGTCATCTCGTCGGAGATGAGCGCCACCGCCTCGCTCGAGCTGCTCAAGTCGCACGCCGTCATCTCCCGCAGTTGGCTGCTGGCTCAAATACAGAAGAACAAGGCGCTGGCCGGGCAGAAACCCGTCTCGTGCTTCCGCACCGATCACGAGCTCATCCGCTGGTACGACCGGGAGGACCACGACCGCTTCGACGTCTGCGCCGACGACCACTGCCAGCGCTACCAGGGCATCACCCGCGAATCCACGCCCATCGTGGGGCAGGCCATCGAGGCCACCCGGGGCGAGATACTCACCTACGACGGCCAGATATGCGACGCCCGCTTCTCGAAGTGTTGCGGCGGCGTGATGGAGCGCTTCTCTTCGTGCTGGGAAAACCGCGACTTTCCCTACCTCGTCGCCCTGCGCGACGACCGCAACGAGCACGACTTCCCCGACCTGACCGTCGAGGAGAATGCCCGCCGCTGGATTTGCGAATCGCCCGAGGCCTTCTGCAACACCACCGACAAACGGGTGCTCTCGCAGGTACTCAACAACTACGACCAGGAGACGACCGACTTCTACCGCTGGAGCGTGGCCTACACCCAACAGGAGCTGGCGGCACTCATCCGGGAGAAATCGGGCATCGACTTCGGCCAGATTGTCGACCTGAAACCCGTCGAGCGGGGCACCTCGGGTCGGCTCATCCGCCTGCAGATACAGGGCACACGACAGACCCTCACCATCGGCAAGGAGCTGGAGATACGCCGCACCCTCTCGCCCTCGCACCTGTACAGCTCGGCCTTCATCGTCGAGCGCGAGGAGGTGGTCGACGGCATACCGCAACGCTTCGTGCTGCGGGGAGCCGGCTGGGGCCACGGCGTAGGACTCTGCCAGATAGGCGCCGCCGTCATGGGCGAGCAGGGATACGACTACCGACACATCCTCCTGCACTATTTCGCGGGAGCAACCATTGAAAAACTCTATTAACACATAAACCATGAATTCGCAGAAAAAGACATCGCCCTGGGCCTGGATTCCTACGCTATACTTTGCGCAGGGGCTGCCCTATGTGGCTGTGATGACCATCTCGGTCATCATGTACAAACGACTGGGAATCTCCAATACCGACATCGCCCTCTACACCAGTTGGCTCTACCTGCCGTGGGTCATCAAACCCTTCTGGAGCCCCTTCATCGACCTGTTGAAAACCAAACGGTGGTGGGTAGTGACCATGCAGATGCTCGTGGGCGCAGGCCTGGCCGGCATCGCATTCACCATTCCCGCGCCGCACTTCTTCCAAATCACGCTGGCCATTTTCTGGCTGGTGGCCTTCAGCTCGGCTACGCACGACATTGCGGCCGACGGTTTCTACATGCTGGCCCTCGACACCCACGACCAGGCCATGTATGTGGGCATCCGCAGCACCTTCTACCGGGTGGCCACCATCGCCGGGCAGGGATTGCTGGTGATTCTGGCCGGACTGCTCGAGTCGAACACGGGCCTTACCCCTCTGTCGCTCGAGGTGAAGGCCGGCCCGAAGTATGCCAGTGAAATCGCCCTCCCCTCGACCGACTACGTGACCGACAGCAACAACGACGAGATGCACTTCGTGGCCACGCCTGCCGTGCTCGAGATAGGTACCGCGGCCAATCCCGCCCAAGTCGACTCGGTAAATGCCTGGGTAAAACAGCAGAACATCGCCAACGGTTTCGCCGCTCCCGAGACGGCCGCCACGACCCAGAGCAGCACCGCCGCAAAGGGTCAGGAGCTCAGCAAGTTCGAGCTCTTCATCAAGAACACCTTCGGTGAAAACCGCGAGCGCACCCAACACCAGCTCACCGGCAACATCGGGGTCATCAAGGTATGCCTCTCGCAACAGCCCAAACCCGGCGAAAAGGTGGTACTCAACACCGTGCACAAAACGGGTGACCAGAGTATCTTCCTCACTCAGGGCGACCGCATCGAGTTCAACGCCGACAACTGGAACAAACCCGCCTACATCACCATACAGGTAGACCCGAAACTGAAAGAGGCTTCGTCGGCTTCGTTCGAGTCGACCTCGGGCAACATCGCCCTGGCCTGGTCCATCACCTTCTTCGTACTGGCCGGTTTCTTCATCGCCATCTGCCTGTATCACAAATACATTCTGCCCAAACCCGCTTCCGACCGGGCCGTATGCGAGGCTACCGCCTCGAACATCTTCAAGGAGTTCTTCGCCACCTTCGTCACCTTCTTCAAGAAGAAACAGGTATGGGTGGCCGTCCTCTTCATGCTGCTCTACCGTCTGCCCGAGGCACAGCTGGTGAAACTCATCAACCCCTTCCTGCTCGACCCCAAAGAGCTGGGCGGTCTGGGTCTGACCACCGGCCAGGTAGGTCTGGTCTACGGTACCATCGGCATCCTGGGCCTCACCGTCGGCGGCATCATCGGCGGTATCGTAGCAGCCAAAGGCGGCCTGCGCAAATGGCTCTGGCCCATGGCCTGGAGCATCTCGCTCACCTGCGCCACCTTTGTCTACCTCAGCTACTACCAGCCCGACAGTCTCTTCATCATCAACCTCTGCGTCTTCATCGAGCAGTTTGGCTACGGCTTCGGCTTCACCGCCTACATGCTCTACCTCATCTACTTCTCCGACGGCGAGCACAAGACCGCCCACTATGCCATCTGTACCGCCTTCATGGCTCTGGGCATGATGTTGCCGGGCATGGCTGCCGGTTGGCTGCAAGAGCTCATCGGGTATAAACACTTCTTCTACTGGGTAATGATTTGCTGCGCCGCCACCATCGCCGTGTGTGCCTTCATCAAAATCGACCCCAACTACGGCAAGAAGGATGCAAACGAAAATGAAACAGTAACAAAATAGCAAAAAGAAAGTCTATGACATTAAAAAAGTATATAATTTTGTGCCTGATTGCAATTTTTGCAGGAGGATTGAGTGCACAGAAAACAATGACAGGAATCGAGGTTCTGAAAAAAGATAACTTCAAGATACTGGAGGGGAAAAGAGTCGGTCTCATCACCAACCCTACGGGGGTGGACAATTCGCTGAAATCGACCATCGATATCCTGTTTGAAGCTCCCAACGTCAATCTGGTAGCCCTCTACGGTCCCGAACACGGTGTGCGCGGCGACGTGCATGCCGGCGACAAGGTAGAGAACTCGACCGATCCCTCGACCGGACTACCCGTCTATTCGCTGTACGGGAAGACCCGCAAACCTACCCCCGAGATGCTCAAGGGCATCGATGTGCTCGTCTATGACATCCAAGACATAGGCTGCCGCTCGTTCACCTACATCAGCACCATGGGGGTAGCCATGGAGGCTGCCGCCGAAAACGGCATCGAGTTTGTCGTGCTCGACCGTCCCAACCCCATCGGGGGCGAGAAGGTCGAAGGCAACATCGTCGAGGACGGCTACTTCTCCTTCGTGAGCCAGTTCAAGATTCCCTACGTCTACGGACTCACCTGCGGCGAGCTGGCTCGCATGCTGGTGGGCGAACACATGTTGGCCAAGGACTGCAAGCTCACGGTCGTACCCATGAAACACTGGAAACGCAATATGGACTATGCCCAGACGGGGCTGCAATGGATACCCTCGTCGCCCCATATTCCGCACCCCCACTCGGCCTACTTCTACCCCCTGTCGGGTATCGTGGGCGAGTTGCCCTATCTGTCGATAGGCGTGGGGTACACCATTCCGTTCCAGATGTTTGCCGCCCAGTGGATCGACGCCGAGAAGCTGGCCGACCGCATGAACGCGCTCGAGTTGCCGGGCATCAAGTTCCGCCCCATACACCTGAAGCCCTTCTACGCTTTCGGGCAGGGCGAACACTTGCAGGGAGTACAAGTGCACATCCTCGACTATCGGAAGGCTCGCCTCTCCGAGGTCCAGTTCTACATCTTGCAGGAGTTGGCTGCCATGTACCCCGACAAGAAGGCTTTCGGGCCCGAAACCGAAAAGCGTTTCGACATGTTCGACAAGGTGTGCGGCAGCAACCAGATACGCGAGCGGTTCTCCAAGAACTACCGCTTCGACGACATCAAGGACTACTGGTATAAAGATGTAGAGAGCTTCAAGAAATTGTCACGCAAATACTATCTTTATAAGTAACACCAAGTAACAGACCGAGATGAAAGATCAAAAGTACAACGCTTATCTGAAAGAGGTCGGGACATTCATTCCCCAAGACCGTATCTACACCGACGAACTGCGCCTGCTGGCGTGGGGTACCGATGCCGGATTTTATCGCCTTATCCCTCAGATCGTAATCCGATCGAAAAACGAGGCTGAGGTGGCCCGGCTGCTGGCCCTGGCCGACAAGTATGCCTTGCCGGTAACTTTCAGAGCTGCCGGGACCTCGCTCTCGGGACAGAGCATAAGCGACTCGATACTGATTGTTGCCGGCAAGAACTGGGAACAATACGCCATCTCGGACGACCATACGCGCATCACGCTCCAGCCCGGCATCATCGGGGCCCGTGTGAATGAAATATTGAAACCCTATGGCAGAAAATTCGCACCCGACCCCGCCTCGGTAAAATCGGCCATGGTAGGAGGCATTGTGATGAACAACGCCTCGGGCATGAACTGCGGCACCCACGCCAACAGCGACAAGGAGCTGCTGTCGGCCAAAATCGTCCTGGCCGACGGGACTCGCCTCGACACGGGCGATCCCGCCAGCCGACAGGCTTTTGAGCAGAGCCACCCCGACTTCTTGAAACGGCTCGTCGAGTTGCGCGACGACATCCGGGCCGACCAGGCCCTGAGCGAGCGCATCCGCCGGAAATACTCCATCAAAAACGTAACCGGCCTCAACCTGCTCCCCTTCGTCACCTACGACGACCCGTTCGACCTCATCGCCCACCTCATGGTGGGCTCGGAAGGTACGCTCGCCTTCCTCTCCGAAGTGACGATGAAGACCGAGCACGACTACCCCTGCTCGGCCAGCGCCATGCTCTATTTCAACGACATCAAGGAGGCTTGCCACGCCGTCGTGGCCATGAAACAGGGCCCGGTATTCAGTGCCGAGATGCTCGACAAGAAGTCGCTCGCCTCGGTGGGCGACACCACCGGCACAGGGCTCACCGCCGTGCTCACCGAGACCAAAGCCGACTCGCCCGAAGAGCTCCAGGCCAACATCGAGGCCATCAAAAAGATACTGGCCCCCTTCCAGACGGCCACACCCATACACTTCACCGACAAGCCCGAGGAGTACTCGAAATACTGGGCCATCCGCTCGGGCATCTTCCCCTCGGTAGGCGGCACCCGCCAACTGGGCACCACCGTACTCATCGAGGATGTGGCCTTCCCCATCAACGACCTGCCCGAGGCTACTGCCGACCTGCAGGCCCTGCTCGAAGAGAACGGCTACGACGATGCCTGCATCTACGGCCATGCTCTGGAGGGTAACTACCACTTCATCATCAGCCAGTCGTTCGACACGCCCGAACAGGTGACCCGCTACGAGCGACTGATGGACGAGGTGAAGAGCCTCGTGGTCGACAAATACGACGGCTCGCTCAAGGCCGAACACGGCACGGGCCGCAACATGGCTCCCTTCGTCAAATACGAGTGGGGCGAAAAGGCATTCGGCTACATGAAGGCCGTCAAAGAGCTCTTCGACCCCAAGGGGTTGCTCAACCCCGGTGTCATCTTCAACGACGACCCGCGCTGCCACCTGAAGAACTTCAAACCCATGCCGCTCACCAACGCCCACGTAGACCGTTGCATCGAGTGCGGCTTCTGCGAGGTCAACTGCCTCACCTGCGGCTTCTCGCTCTCGTCGCGCCAACGCATCGTCATCCGGCGTGAAATCTCCCGGTTGAGCCACCTGGCCGACGCCGAGAGTCAGGCGCGCATGCAAACCCTGCTGAAACAATACAAATATCTGGGCAACGCCACCTGCGCCGGCGACGGACTCTGCTCCATGTCGTGCCCGATGGGCATCAGCGTGGGCGACCTCACCCACGACCTGCGCGAAGAGAGCCTGCCCGCCGGAAGCCTGGGCTACAAAACCGGCGACTGGGTAGCCAACCACTTTGCCGGTACCAAAGCCAGCATCCGTCCGGTGCTCTACCTGGCCAATGTGGCACACTCCCTGCTGGGCGACAAATCGATGAGCGCCGTAGGCCGCACGCTGCACCGCATGGGCCTGCCGCTGTGGACCCCGGCCATGCCCAAACCCTACCGTCCGCACACGATACAACAACATGCCGAACCGCTGAAGGTAGTCTACTTCCCCAGTTGCATCAACCAGACCATGGGCCCGGCCAAAAACTCGCCCGACCCCACGCCGCTTATCGACAAGACCGTAGCCCTGCTGCAAAAGGCCGGCTACGAAGTCATCTTCCCCAAGAACATGAAGAGCCTTTGCTGCGGCACCATCTGGGAGAGCAAAGGCATGCGCGATATTGCCGACCGCAAGTCGGCCGAGCTGGAGGATGCCCTCTACGAAGCCAGCCACGAGGGGCGCTACCCCGTGCTGTGCGACCAGAGCCCCTGCCTGCACCGCATGCGCGAGGTGATGACCCGCGTCAAACTCTACGAACCGGTAGAGTTCATCTACACCTTCTTGCGCGACAAGCTGCAATTCACCCCCATCGACGACCCCATCGCCGTGCACATCACCTGCTCGATGCGGAAGATGAACCTGGGCAACATGCTCGTCGAACTGGCCCGGCTCTGCTCGCGCCACGTCGTCGTACCCGACGAGGTGGGCTGCTGCGGATTTGCCGGCGACCGCGGCTTCACGCACCCCGAGGTCAACGCCTACGCCCTGCGCAAGCTGAAACCCCAACTCGAGAAAGCCGGCGTAAAGACCGGCTACTCCAACAGCCGCACCTGCGAGATAGGACTGACCACCAACTCAGGCATTCCCTACCTCTCGATCGTCTATCTGGTAGACCAATGTACAACCCCTAAAAAATAAAAGAAAAACGCCATGAACAACCCACCCAGCAAACGACTCCTCTCGCTCGACATCCTGCGAGGCATCACCATAGCCGGTATGATTATGGTCAACAACCCCGGCTCATGGGGTCACATCTATGCCCCGCTGGAGCACGCCGAGTGGATAGGGCTCACCCCTACCGACCTCGTCTTCCCCTTCTTCATGTTCATCATGGGTATATCGACCTACATGTCGCTGCGGAAGTTCGATTTCAAACTATCGGGGCCGGTGGCCTGGAAAATCATTCGCCGCACGATTGTCATCTTTGCCATCGGCTTGGCCATCGCGTGGTTCGGGTTGACCATGCGCAACTATCACCAACTGGGCGAAGAGTCGCTGCCGTGGCTCGAGCGTCTGGGCCGGTCGATGTGGAACTTCGATCACCTGCGCATCCTGGGCGTGATGCCCCGTCTGGCCATCTGCTACGGCGTGGCCGCCTTCGTGTCGCTGCTGGTCAAGCACAAGTATATCCCGCACATCGTCATCGTGACCCTGCTGGCCTACTTTGTCGTGCTGGTTACGGGCCGGGGATTCGAGTTCTCCGAAGATAACATCATCTCGGTAGTCGACCGCGCCGTGCTGGGTACCAATCACATGTATCACGACAGCGGCCTGGCCTTCGACCCCGAAGGTCTGCTCAGCACCATCCCGTCGATATGCCACGTGCTGATAGGCGTATTCTGCGGAGGCCTCATCATGCACACCAAAGACAATGCCGTGCGCATGCAAAACCTCTTCATCGCCGGTACCATACTCACCTTTGCGGGCCTGCTGCTCGAGTATGGCTGCCCCATCAGCAAAAAGATATGGTCGCCCACCTTCGCCCTCACCACCTGCGGGCTCGCCGCCAGTGCGCTGGCCCTGCTCATCTGGATTATCGACATCAAAGGCTACAAAAGGTGGAGCCGCTTCTTCGAAGCCTTCGGCATCAACCCCCTGTTCATGTATGTGCTGGGCGGCGTGCTGAGCATCCTCCTGGGCAACATCTACGTCACCTACGGCGGCACGGCCATGACGCTGAAGGGGGTCATCTACAACGAGTGGCTCGTACCCCTGTTTGGCGACGAGACCTTCGCCTCGCTCATCTTCGCCCTGCTCTTCATCGGGGTAAACTGGCTCGTAGGATATGTTTTGTATAAAAAGAAAATATATATAAAGATATGATTATTATAGCAGATAGCGGTTCAACCAAAACCGACTGGTGTGTAGTAAACCAGGGCGCTCCCGTCAAACGAATTACTACCGAGGGTACCAACCCGTTTTTCCAGACCGAGGAGGAGATTAGCCTCGTAGTCAAAGACAAACTCATGCCTCACCTCGAGGGCTTGAAAATCGATGCCGTCTACTTCTACGGTGCAGGCTGTGCCTTCCCCGAGAAGAATGCCATTGTCGAGCAGGCCATCGCCCGCCACATACCCGACGCGCACATCGAGATAGGCAGCGACCTGCTGGCCGCCGCCCGCAGCCTGTGCGGCCACAAGCCGGGCATCGCCTGCATCATGGGCACCGGCTCGAACTCGTGCTACTACGACGGCAAAGAGATTGTCGACAACATATCGCCTCTGGGCTACATCCTGGGCGACGAAGGCAGCGGCGCCGTACTGGGCAAGCTGCTGGTGGGCGACTGCCTCAAGAACCAGCTTACCCCCGAGTTGAAGGAGAAGTTTCTCAAACGCTTCGACCTCACCCCCAAGGAGATTCTCGACCGGGTCTACAAGAAGCCCTTCCCCAACCGGTTCCTGGCTTCGGTTTCGCCCTTCCTCATCGAGAATATCGAGGAGCCCTGCATACACCGCATCGTGCTCAACGGCTTCAAGAACTTCTTCACCCGCAACGTCATGCAGTACGACTACAAAAACGTGAAGGTGCACTTCATCGGCTCCATCGCCTACTACTACAAGGAGGTGCTCGAGGAGGCCGCCAACGCCCTGCAAATCGAGCTGGGCACCATTATCAAAAGCCCCATGGAGGGTCTTGTCGAATATCATTCAACCCTATAAAACGCAATCGCTATGGCATTCGTGAAAATCACCGAGCAACCGTCTCTATACGACAACCTCGAAAAAAAATCGGTCCGTGAGATTCTGGAAGAGATCAATACCGAAGACCAGAAGGTAGCCCTGGCCGTACAAAAGGCCATCCCCCAAATCGAGAAACTCGTCACCCAAATCGTACCCCGCATGAAACAGGGCGGCCGCATCTTCTACATGGGTGCCGGCACCAGCGGACGGCTGGGTGTACTCGACGCTTCGGAGATTCCCCCCACGTTCGGCATGCCGCCCACGCTGGTCATCGGACTCATTGCCGGCGGCGACATCGCCCTGCGCAACCCGGTCGAGAATGCCGAGGACGACATGAACCGCGGCTGGGAAGAGTTGCAGGAACACCACATCAACACCAAAGATACCGTCATCGGCATCGCCGCTTCGGGTACTACCCCCTACGTCATCGGGGCCCTGCGGGCCGCCCGCGAGCACGGCATCCTCACCGGCTCCATCTCGAGCAACCCCGACTCGCCCATCTCGCACGAGGCCGATGTGCCTATCGAGATGATTGTGGGTCCCGAGTATGTAACCGGCAGCTCGCGCATGAAATCGGGCACGGGACAAAAGATGATTCTCAACATGATTACCACCTCGGTGATGATTCAGTTGGGACGGGTCAAGGGCAACCGCATGGTCAACATGCAGCTCTCGAACCAGAAGCTGGTAGACCGCGGTACCCGCATGGTATCCGAAGAGCTGGGCATGGACTACGAGCACGCCAAACGGCTGCTGCTCCTGCACGGCTCGGTCAAGAAAGCCGTCGATGCCTATCACGCCGAAAATCCCGACAAATAAAAGGAGCCGAGTCCTATGAAAAAGATTCCCGTCCTTCTGCTGCTGTCGCTCGTAGGGGCCACGGCCCTGTCGGCCCAAGAGGTCTACCACTACAACCTCTTCTACTACCAGCGGGCCACGCTCTTCGAGAAGCTGCCGGTCGACAGCGACGACATCATCTTCCTGGGCAACAGCATCACCAACGGCTGCGAGTGGCACGAACTGCTCGACAACCCCAACGTCAAGAACCGGGGCATCAGTTCCGACGTGGCCATGGGGGTCTACGACCGCCTCGAGCCCATCGTGCAGGGGAAACCGGCCAAGATTTTCCTGATGATCGGCATCAACGACGTGTCGCACGACCTCTCGACCGACAGCATCGTGGGCAACATCGCCCAAATCGTGCGCAAGATACGCCACGACAGCCCCGCCACGCAGCTCTACATACAGAGTATGCTGCCCATCAACAACTCGTTCGGGCAGTACCGCAAACTCGCGGGCAAGGAGCCGCAAATCGTCGAGATAAACCAGCGGCTCGAGCAACTGGCCGCCGCCGAGCAGTGCACCTATATCGACCTCTATTCGCACCTCACGGCCCCCGGCTCGAACGACCTCGACCCCGCCTACACCAACGACGGGCTGCACCTGCTGGGCGATGCCTATCTGGTGTGGAAAGAGGTATTGCAACCCTACTTGAAATAGCGAAAGTTCTCACTCCATACCACGAGGGGGATAGGCCGAACCACCGGTCTATCCCCCTCGCCGTATAGATATACGTCCGGGAGCCGTTTCTCCCTGCTCCCGACAAGCCCCCTCCGGACAGACGGTACACGAAAAAGGGCTCTATCCTGCCCTCCGAGAGAGCGACGATAGAACCCTTTATGTTCCCGGTTATTGCTAACCCTTCAAGTGTCGAGCCCGGGGCACAGGCCCGACCGTATTAGATTGTGTTCAGTTAAATCAGATTGTGTTGTATCAATAGACTGTGTTCTGGGGATCCATGTTGGTCCAGCCGGTCATCCAGTTGTTGTCGGCCGTTTCGCTGGGCGAGAAGGCACCGATGTACGAAACCTGCTCGAATCCCGAAGCTACCAGCGGGTTGCTCCAGTCGGCAGCCTGGCTTACCAGCGGGCTCTCCTGCGAAGGAATCAGGTTGAAGCCCGTGAGGCTTTGGGGATTGCCCTGCAACTTGAGGTCGGCGATAGCGGCATAGGCGTGGTTCTTGCCGTCGGCCCGGTTGAAGTAGCTGTCGGCAAAAGCACCGTTGTCGGTGGGGCTGTAGGGCGTGTTGTTCTCCCAGTATTGGGCATCCTGGAAGTTCTTGACCATACCGGCAAAGAGGCAGTTCTCTACCACCAGTTTCCCGGCCGTAGCAAAGTCTTGCGTCGTGGAGTTCTTGTCGTTCTCGATGATGAGACCGAGGGGGAATCCGGCAAATACCGAGTTGAACACTCTCAACTGGGTGTTGCGGCGCAGGTGCATGGCAGCCTGGAAGTGGGCGTCGGTATTGCTGCCGTTCACGCCGGCTTCGTCGGTGTAATTGTTCGGATCAACCACGGGACCGAACATCGAGACGTTGGAGAATACGCACGAGGTGTAAGGCTCGATGGTAGCGGCGTCGCTGCAGTTGTCCGATTCGAAACCGTTGGAGGCCGACTTGTCACCGATTTTCGGGTCGCGTACGGCTGCCAGGAACTGCAGACGGCCCGAGAAACCGTTGTCGGTATCGAAGTCGTCGTCCCAGGTACCCAGAGCTACCAGGTGCTTGCAGTTGACGTCGCCGCCGAACCACTCGTAAGAGTCGTCGCCCGAGTAGGAAACCTGTACATAATCGACCGTCGTACCACTGCCGACCGACCCGAAGGTGATGGCGTTGATTTCGTTGTCGACCGAATATTCGATACCGGCAAACTCGCAACGTACATACTTCAGCACACCCGAGTTGTCGGCATCGTCGTTACCGCCGTGTTTGCTGCGTACGCCGCCCTCGATGGTCTGCTCGCCCTTGTTGTTCTTGGCTTTACCCAAGAGGATGATACCGCCCCAGTCGCCCGGTTTACGGCTGCCCGGAGCCTGAGCCGACGTGAAGACGATAGGACGCTCTTTCGTGCCCTCGGCAATGAGTTTGCCGCCCCGCTCTACAATCAGGGTAGCCTTGGATTCTTTCTCACCCTTGATAACCACACCCGGCTCGATGGTGAGGGTAGCCCCCTCGGTTACATATACGAAACCGCGCAGGTTATAGGTATTGGGATAGGTCAAAGTCATGTCCGACGAAATCTCATAGGCATCGGAACCATCGCCCAAGTCGTAGCTCGAACCGGCCGGAACAACGGGTTCGTCGTTATTCTCATCACAACTTACTACGGTCATGGCTGCCAAACATACGAAGGCAATCGTTTTGAATAGCTTTTTCATTTGATTTTCTTTTTGGTTAGTATGATAGAAAAGTTATCTTTTTTCGAGATTAGAAATTGAAGGTGATACCCACACTCACCGCACGGCCCGGACGATACGATTTCGTCACCTGCTCGCGCTCCTGCAACTGACCGGCGGCATCGTAGAACTGCGGGAACTGCTTGTAGACCACCTTCTCGGCCAGTATATCCTTCACGCCGGCCTTCAGCTCGATGAGCTTACCCAGCTTTTTGGAGATGGTGAAGTCGAGGCTGTTGCGGGGCATCTCGTAGGTATCGGGTATGTTCACGCTCACGTCGTGGGTGGTGCTGTTCGACTTGCCGATACCGATAATGCGCTTGCCCAGGCGGTTGTAAAGGAGCGACGACATCAGACCCCACTTCTCGTTCTGGTAGTACAACCCGGCGTTGATGATGTAGGGCGACTGGCCCTGCATGGGGCGGTCTTCGGTCTTGATGATGCCCGACTCGTCGAACCGCACATTGCTCTTGATGAGCGTGGCGTTGAACAGCAGGCTGAAGTTGCGCATTCCGATGAAGTCGAGGCTCTTGCGTATCTCTACCTCGGCACCCAGACTCTGGGCCGAGAGGGCATTCTCGTAGTTGTAGCGCAGGGTACCGCCCATGTCGATGAAGGTCCATTCGATGGGGTTCTCGAAATGTTTGTAGAAGAGCCCTACACTCACCATCTCGCCCCGGGCGGGATAGAACTCGTAGCGGAAATCGAGGTTGTCGATCTTGCAGGTCTTCAGATTTTCGTTACCGCCGATTTCGTTGAAGAGGTCGAAGTCGTAGTAGACGGCCGGCGACACCTCGCGGAACTCGGCCCGGTTGAGCGAGCGGCCGTAGGCGAGCCGCAACAGGTGCTGCTCGTTGAAGTTGTAGGTGGCGTTGACCGAGGGCAACAGGTCGAGGTCGACGTAGTCGCGGCTGGTCAGCAGGGTTTGCGTGGCCGACATCGACTTGTCGCGGGTGAGGCGCAGTCGGTTATACTCGAGGCGCAACCCGGCGTAGATGTTGAATTGGCCCAGCGGCAGCTCGATGGCTCCGTAGCCGGCACCGTAGAGGTTGGTGGCTTCGTAGGCGTTGGTCTTCTGGGTGATTTCGTCGATGTAGACCTTGTCGGCACTCAGCCAGGCATCGCTCATCATCTCTTCGTAAGGCAGGTAGAGGTACTCCTGACGCTCGGCCACGGTGAGGTTGTCGTAGCGGTAGACAAACTCGCGGGGGGTATAGCTGCGGGTGCGGTATTCGCCCATCAGGCCGCCCTTGACGGTCGAGCGGATGGAACCCAAATTGACAGAGCCCTTGTAATCGACACTCCCCGAGAAGAGGTGGTCGCTGAGCGACTGGAAGTAGCGCGAGATCTCCTCGTTGCCCACCTTCAGTTGCGACACGTCGGCGCCCTCGCTCATACCGGCCTGGTTGACGATGATGCGTCGGTCGGGCTCGGTTTTGTAGGCGTAGCTGTAGCCTACGTTCCACGACAGGGAGTGCAGCTTGTGCTCGTCGAGGAAGTGGTTGCCGGCCAGCTGCCCCAGGTAGGTGAGGCGCGACTGGTAGAGCATCTCGGTCTCTTCGCGGTAGAAGGGGCTGCTGATGTTGCGCTCGCCGGTACGTTCGGTCAGGCGGTTTTTACCCAGCATGTTGAAGAGGTTGCGGAACTCGATTTTGTTGCGGTCGCTGAAGACAAACGACCAGTTGTGCATGGCCCCTACCCGCACGTCGTTGGAGTATTGGTTGTCGATATAGTCGTCGAGGTAGACCGGCTTGTCGGCCTCCGACGAGTAGACGCCGAACCGGGCGTTGACAATATCCTGTATCGTCTTGTAGGTGTTGCTGTAATTGATGAAGGTGGTCATGCCTATCTCGGTGCCCCCTTCGGTGTCGAACCGCCGGTTGACGGTGAGCGACAGCCGCTGGTCGGGCATGGGAATGTAGCTCTTCACCCGCCAGTCGGAGTTGAACGAACGGGTCAGCCGTGTCACCTCGTCGGGGTTGCTGCCGGCCACATCCATGTGCGAAGGCATGCTGCTCGAGAGGGGGCGTTTGCTCAAGTCGAAGCCCAGCCAGTCGGTCGAGCTGCCGGGGTTGAGCCGGGTGTCGGTAAACTGCGTGCTGGTGTTGAACCCGGTGGTGTAGTTCACCTGCACCGAGTTGCGCAGCGGCAGGCTCTTGGTAGTGATGCGTATGAAACCGCCGGCAAAGTCGGCCGGAATTTCGGGAGCCGGCGACTTATAGATAATCATGTTTTCGATTTGCGAACTGGGCAGCATGTCGAACGAGAAGACCCGGCTGTCCGACTCCAGACTCGGGGCCGTGTTGCCGTTGATCCACACGTTGTTGTAGCGTTGGGCCAATCCCCGCACCACCACAAAGCGGTCGTCGAGAATCGAAATACCCGGCACGCGCTTCACCACCTCGGAGGCATCGCGGTCGAGCGTCTTGGCTATCTGCTGCGACGAGATACCGCTCGCCACCTGCACCTGGGCCTTCATTCCCTCGATGAGCGACGTCTCGGTGTCGTTGCGCCGGTAGGTCGAGACCACCACCTCTTGCAGGGCAACCCCGTCCTCTTCGAGCTCGATTACCAGCGGAGCAGCACTCTGTCCGGCAACTACCTCGACCGGTATCCGGGCCGTCTTGTACGAGAGATAGCGGCAGACAATCACCTGTTTGCCGGCCGGCACGCTCTTCAACGCGAAGTTCCCGTCTATATCGGTAGCCGCAGCTATCGAGGTATTCTCGACCTGGATGGTGGCTCCGATGATGGTCTCGCCGCTCTTCTTGTCCTGTACGATTCCCGTAATCGAGCCGGTAGCCGGAGCGCCCAACACCCGAAGTGTAAAAGTGAATCCTAAAACAATCGCTAATAATCTGTTTTTACCCATACTTTCTTATCTTTTTTCTTTCCGCCGCAAAGGTATGGGCATGGGGCTACAAAGATGAGACAACGACGTGAATGAGCATATAACATCTGTTACATTTCGATAACCTGCATTTATCAAAAATGTTTCAACAGATGTATATCTATCTGTCAAACAGAGCGATTAGAAACAAAAAGGGTAACACTACGACTCCCCGGAGCGCATTGCCTCCCGCGAAGCCATGATGTCGCCCGAGTGCTCGAAGGCCCAGCGCACCAGCTCGCCGAGCACCGGCATGAAGCTCTGCCCCCGTTCGGTGAGGGTATACTCGACCCGCGGCGGTATCTCGGCATAGACCCGGCGGGTGAGCATGCCATCCTCCTCGAGCGACCGCAGCGTGACAGTGAGCATGCGTTGCGAGATGTCGCCCAACGAGCGCTGTATGTCGTTGAAGCGCATGGTGCCGTTTTCGTGCAAGGTCTCGAGCACCAGCACCGACCATTTGCTGCCCAGCCGGCTCAAAATATCGCGCACGGGACAAACTCCGGTATGAAGAAAAGTTTTCATCTTATTTAATATTTTGTATATTCCTGATTTCCTGCATTCGTTACCTCGGTGTAACTTACCTATCTCGCTGTGCCTTCTTGCAAGGGAGCCGGGAAAAGAGCATCTTCGCACTACAAAAATAATAAAGTTATTTTTAGTAACCAATCATAAACCAACTTAATCGATAAGAAAATGGAAACAATTCGTAAAGTCAATGAGGGTGAAAAATTCACCCACGCCACGGTAGGCGACCTGAGCGCCTTTGCCGGCAAACAGTTTGTAAAAGATTGTGCAGGCACCACCGGTTGCGAAATCTCGTTCAGCACCTTGAACCCGGGCGAGGCCGCACCCTTCTTCCACAGCCACAAGCAGAACGAAGAGGTCTATCTGATTTTGCGGGGCTCGGGCGACTTCCAGGTCGACGACACCGCCTTCCCCATCGCCGAGGGCTCTATCGTGCGTGTAGCCACCCACTGCAACCGCTCGTTGCGCTGCACCTCGGCCGGCAGCATGCTCTACCTCTGCATCCAGGTCAAAGAGGGTAGCCTCGACCAATGCACGTTGAACGACGGTATAATTACCCAACAAGAGGTGGCCTGGAAATAAACCGACCGTACCCTACTCCAGAAACAGCCGCAGGGCCTCACTTCCCTCGATGGAGGGGTGAGGCCCTGCGTTTTATTGCTGCGTTTTATTATTGCAAAGTCCGACGACTATTTGAGCGTCACCTTCACCACATAGTCGATACAGTCGTCGGGAATCTCTACCCCGAAGTCGAGCACCCCCTTCTTACATTTGTAGTCGATGCGGGTACCCTCGCCCAGCACCTCGACACTCTTCACCTTCTGCGCAACCGGCATCTTCACCTGCTCGATGTCGGTATTCAGAATATGCACATAGAGCACGTTGCCGTTGCGGGTCGTGATGAGGTTGTCGCCCTCGCGGTAATCGCCGGCCACGGTGGCATAGATCGACTCGCCGTAGCGATCGAGCCACTTGCCCATCTCGGCCAGGCGGGTCAAGGCAGCCTCGGGCAACGTACCGTCGGGTTGCGGGCCGACGTTGAGCAGCAGGTTGGCCCCTTTGCCCGAGGTGCGCACCAACAGCTGGATAAGCTCCCGAGTCGATTTATACTCCTGGTCGGTCACCCGGTACCCCCACGAGTGGTTCATGGTCTGGCAGGTCTCGAGCGGCAAGGCGCTGATGTCCTGTCCCGAAAGTCCGGCTTTGTTCTCGCCCGGCACATCGCGCTCGAAAATCTGGATGTCCTCGCCCTCGAAGGGAGTCTGATGGTGGTTGTTGCCCACCAGGCAGCCGGGTTGCAGGTCGTGAATGAGCTTATACTGCTCCTCCAGCTCCCAGTTGAAGGGGACGGAATCCACGTCGTGGTCCCACCAGCCGTCGAACCAGATGGCCCCGATCTCGCCGTAGTTGGTGAGCAACTCGGTCAACTGGTTGTTCATGAAGCGATAGTATGCCGGCCAGTCGGCGCGGTCGAGCCGCTTGGTCCCCCGGCCCGTACGGCCTGCGGGATAGTCCTCGCGGGTCCAGTCGATGTGCGAGTAATAGAGGTGCAGCTTGATGCCCTGGCGGTGACACTCCTCGGCCAGCTGCCGCACGATGTCTTTGCCGTAGGGCGTATTCATGATGTTATAGTCCGACCACCGGGTATCCCACATGGAGAAGCCCTCGTGATGCCGGGTGGTGAAACAGATGTATTTCGCCCCCGCAGCCTTGAAGGCCGACACCCACTGGCGGGCATCGAAACGGTGGGGATAAAAGCCGTTCATGGCCTTGGCATATTCGCGGGCGTCGACACTGGCATTGTTCATATACCACTCACCCTGTGCAAAGGTGCTGTACAGGCCCCAGTGGATAAAGATACCCAGCCGGCTCTCGGCAAACTCTTTCCTGTTCTGAAGATTCTCGGGGGTAGGTACATACTTCTGGGCCTGCGCCGACACAGACAGCAGGCAGAAGCATGCAAGCGTTGCAATCCATTTTTTCATCGGTTCTTGTTTTTAGTATTTCATGTGTATCAGGTCGATGCCGGGAAGGGGCCCGACACCCATACAAATGTAAGGAAAATCTGCGGAAAGCACACTCCGGAGGCGCAAAAATCCATACCTCCCAGAGCACAAAAACAACCGAGGGGCTACCCTCCCGCATGGCGGGAAGGCGGCCCCTCGGTCTCACCTGTATATCTGGAACAGTTTATTTGCTCCGTTCCAACTCGAGCACAATCGTGCCACCCTCGCTCATGAGTGCCAGACGGCCGTTGTCGAGCAGACCGTAGGAACGCACGCTGTTGAGGGCCGAGAGTACCTGATTCTCGGTATCCATGTCGGGGCAGGCCATACGGGTAGAGGCCACGTTGCCAAACGAGATGGAGTTCTCGTCGGCCCCGTCGTGGTTAATCGCACCCGAAAGCCGGTTACAACCCGAATTGCCGGTTACCCGATTGGCTGTCACGTCGAAGTTGAGTGCTGGCACGGTTTCCATGCCTTCGGGCAAAGCGGCTCCGTAGAGGCTCACCACACGCCAGTCGCCTTTCAGGCTCGACAGGGGCACGACTTCGAAACGCTTCTGCAACAGCATCACCGGCTCTTTGTCCGCTCCATACAGCACCAACGTCTTGCCCGAGCACTTGAGGCTTTTCACCGAGGCCAACGCATTGAGCATGAGCCGCTCGGTCTCCATATCGGGACAAGCCATGAGGGTAGAGGCCATCTGCCCCAATTCGATTTTATTGGGTTTCGAGAGGGTCAAAGCACCCATCAGCCGGTTGCAACCGGTATAACCATATACCCGTCCGTCTTGGGCATCAAACCCGATAAAGGGTTGCGACTCGGCCTGCACGGCCTGGCCTTGAATCGCCACTACATTCCATTCGCCGTCGAGATCGTTTACCGACACGGCATCTTTTGAGGAGCGGCACGCAGCCAACGAAAGCACGGCAGCAGCCACAGCCACATATAAACACTTCATTTTCATAGTTCTTTTTGTTTTAGTTTCTATTCTATATTTTCTACACGAATTTCTCGTATAAAGATAAAACAAAAATAAAGGCCAATACTGCGCTACGATACATTAAATTGTCTTAAAACCGTCTCGCATTTGTATATTCTTTCTTTTCTCCCGGGGTATCGGGATACCAAAATTCCTTTTTATTCATAGCTTTGCAGAAAGTACCATAAACCTAAAACACTTTTCAACAATGAAAACAAAAATGTTCACGGCCTTGACAGCTATTGCTATTCTGGCCTCGGCCTGTCAGAACAAAGCCTCCTTGACGGGACAATGGATCGAACCGATACCGGGTAACCCCGATGCCATACAGGGTATCGACCTGAAAGAAAACGGTGAAGCATCATCGATCAACATGGCAACCCTCCAATACGAACAGTGGAGTCGGGAGGGCGACCGGCTTATCCTCTCGGGCGAAAGCATCGGCAACCACCAGACCATCGCCTTTGCCGATACGTTCGAAATCGGCAAACTCACGGCCGACAGCCTCGTATTGAAAAAGGGCGACTATGTGATGAGCCTTGCCCGTCCGCAAAGTTCGATACCGGCCACTCTTATACAACCGGCGACCCCGCTCTCCTTCACGGTGAACGGGCGATTGATCATCGGGCACGAGGTGCGCTCGTTTATTGCCGACGGCGATACGGCCGAATACTGGATTATCGACGAAACCGATTCCCTGAAGCCTCTGTACGAAAAGGCCGTCGGCGAGAAGGCAAAACCCTACACCGCCGTGAAAGCCTCGCTGCGAGTGGTCGACGCCGGGAAATCGGCCGAAGGATTTGCCGCCGAATACGACGGTGTCTATCGGGTAAAAGAGGTAATCGAGGTATCCCCCATGCCTTGACCCGACTCCCCGGCCAACTCACCCCTGAACAGACTCAAGAGAAAACGACCGGGAGAACCTCCCCCCCTTCTCCCCTTCTCCGCATACAAGCAGCGGCAGGCCCCCGTACGGAGTCCTGCCGCTCTTTTCTTTATCCTTAAAAGAGGTTATTCTTCACCGGCGGGAGAAGCCTCTGCGGGTGCCTCGCTCTCGGCCGGAGCGGCATCGGCCACCCGATTCGAGATGCGCTTCGCACTATTGGCAATCGAGGCCATGGCCCGGTACAACTCGGCCAACAGACGGCCCGAAACGACAATGAGGAAGCCGATAATCGGGTACATGATTATCATCACGACACCCGTGCCCCACGGCAACAGGCTGGCTCCGCCCAACTGGTTCATCATCTCACTGCCGCCAAACAGCAGGAACAGCAGCGATGCCACACAGCCAAACAAGCCGATGTAGAAGCCCAACCACTCGCCTACGGTCTGAATAAAATGCGACACCATGGGAATGGCTACAAACTCGTTATCCTCACAAAGCAGCTCTTTCAATTTTTTCTGCCTGTTTATCCAGAGCACAAAGCTCATAATGCCCAAGGCTATCATGAGAATAAATATCAAAATGAGGGCAAAAATAACCTTCCCCGGTATATACTCGAAGACACCACTGCCTATTGCCCCAAAGATGGCCACCAACGGGAACAGCAAATTCAGGACAGCAATAGCTACATACAACCAACGGAAGGGCTCACGATAAAACGACCCGTTGTCGATAAACTGCCATAACGGCTCGAAAAAAGCAAATAACTTGTCTTTCATGATAAAAAGAAGTTTAGATGAAGGCCTTTATTCCATAAAGCATGCAAAAAGAGGCCTTTTATTTTTACATACCCTTTGTTAGACAGAAAGAGAAACATAACGACAAACAAAAAGAGCCCATGTTCCCCTTTGACATTGCCAGACAGTTCCCTCCCCTGCACTTCAAATATAGTAAATCTATTTTAACTTAGATAAAAATATGTAACTTTTTTTATACTCCCCTACCGATATTTCTCTGAATACCGCGTCGGGGGCGTGGAATGATGGGTGTGTCTCCCATGCACGCAATGCGCATCATGTCACCCCGCACCTCGATGCGGGGTCCAGAAGAGGACAAGCGAGACTTTCATTTACGGGGTCTTTGCCGGTATTTACCTCATGCGGGTATTCCCCCTTTACGGGTATTCTCTAGATTCCGCGTCGGAGCGCGGAATGACAAGAACGTCACCCCGCACCTCGATGCGGGGTCCAGAAGAGGATAAGCGAGGCTTTCATTTACGGAGTCCTTGCCAGTATTTACCTCATGCGGTATTCCCCCCCCCTTTGCGGACTGTCTCCTTTGCGGGTATTTTCTGGATTCCGCGTCGGGGCGCGGAATGACTACATACAAAAAAAAGAGCTCCAATTACCTGAAGCTCTCTTTGTAGCGAGACCGGGGTATGATCCCGGGACCTTCCCGATGCTGTATCGGGACGCCCTAACCCTTCGCTATCAACTGCTTGATATATATTCTACTCTTCTTATTCTTTATCTCTCGCTCCCGAGCCATGGCGGCCCCTTTCTCCGTATAGGATTCGCTATACACCAATTCCCAAGGCCTGCCGCTTCGGGTACTCGGCGTAGCTCCCGCATTGTGCTTCGACAAGCGAGTGGCTATATCGTGAGCATAACCTACATAGTATCGATTGCGTGTACGTGAATAGAGGATATAAACGTAATACATTGGAGAAGGTAAAAAAAATGCCTCACTGAATCGTGAGGCAACTTTTATTTTTCGTAGCGAGACCGGGGTATGATCCCGGGACCTTCCCGATGCTGCATCGGGACGCCCTAACCCTTCGCCACAATAATAAAAAGCACCAAGCCTCACTTCAAGTGCTATATGAACTTAACGAAAAAGAGCTCCAGTCTCCTGAAGCTCTCTTTGTAGCGAGACCGGGGTATGATCCCGGGACCTCATGATTATGAATCATGCGCTCTAACCAACTGAGCTATCTCGCCATCATGTCTATTTTTGCATCGACCACTTGTCAAATGCGGTGCAAAGATAAACGATTATTTTGGACTACGCAACAAATCGGCGCATTTTTTATCAACAATTTATGCCACAATTCTGCGAATGAGTCGATAAATCTCGCCAATCCACAACACAATGGAGGTAGCGGCAAAGATATAAACCCAATCCATGAGCTGCAGCGGGGTCACGCTGAAGAGCGCACCGCCCACACTCACGATGAGTATCTGCCCGGCCAGGATGATGAGCGTTACCCACAGGAAGCCTTTGCAGGTGTTCAAGCGGCTGAAGGCCGACTGCACATTGCCGAAGGCCTTGGCGTTGAACATGTTCCAGAACTGCAGGAAGACGAATATAGAGAAGAAGAGGGTGAGCTCGTAACGGGTGAGACCTTCGTGTACGGGGCTGAAGTTGAAGAAGTTGGACAGGAAGAGCCCCAGGTCGAACTGAGCTATCGAAGTGACATCGACATGCTTGAAGTATTGCAGCAGCCCGAAGAGGAGCAGCACAAAGGCGATGCCGGTACCGAGGATGCCCTTGCCCATGGCGCGGGTCACGATATTGTCGTTGAGGTGGCGGGGCTTGTCGCGCATCACCCGCTCGTCGGGTGGCAGCGAGGCCAGAGCCAGCGCGGCAAAGGTATCCATAATGAGGTTCACCCACAGCATCTGCGTGACGGTGAGCGGCGACTCGGTGCCCAGGAAGGCCCCCAGCAGCACGATGAGGCAGGCCGCTACGTTGATGGTCATCTGGAAGAGAATGAATTTCTGGATATTGCGATAGAGCGAACGGCCCCACAGCACCGCTTTGGTGATGCTGCCGAACGAGTTGTCGATGATGGTGATGTCGCTGGCCTCCTTGGCTACCGAGGTGCCGTCGCCCATCGAGAGGCCCACCTGGGCGGCATTGAGGGCGGGAGCGTCGTTGGTACCATCGCCGGTCACGGCCACCACCTCGTCTTGCGACTGCAGCAACTTCACCAGCCGCTCCTTGTCCATAGGTCGGGCGCGGGCAATCACCTTCAGGTCGGGGATACGCTCGAGCAGCTCCTTGTCGGAGAGGTTGGCAAACTCGGTACCGGTGATAATGTTGCGGTCACCATCCTCGGGCTTCCACAACGAAATCTGGCGGGCTATCTCGCGAGCCGTAGCCGGGGTGTCGCCCGTCACAATCTTCACCTTGATGCCGGCATTCAGGCACTCGGCCACAGCCTCGGGCACCTCCTTGCGCACGGGGTCGGCAATAGCGGTCACACCCAGGAAGGTGAGGCGGATATGAGGCGACAGATGGCCGGCGATGAAGTAAGGCTCGTCGGGACCTACCAGCGCATAGGCAAAGCCCAAGGTACGCATGGCCTGGTTCTGATACTGCAACAGTTTCGCCTCCACGGCCGGACGGCTGCTCTCCATGGGCACGAGCCCCTGGGCCGTAACCATCTGCGAACAGAAATTCATCACATACTCGGGGGCACCCTTTACATAAACCACCCGATGGTTGAGCAACGGCGAATCGACTACCGTAGCCATATACTTACGCTCGGTCGAGAAGGTGAGCTGCTCCACCACATGTGCCCGGTTGCGCAACTCGGCATAGTCGACACCCTGGTCGGCCAGCCACAGCAGCAGAGCCCCCTCGGTGGGGTTACCCAGCACCTTCACCCCGTTGGCACCCTCGTCGAGGTGAGCCGTCGAGTTGGCGGCAATGCCTTCGGCTATAATCTCTTTGACATTCGAATCGGGAGCATAGGAAAAGTCGGCCGTATTGACCCGCATCTGGTTTTGGGTGAGGGTTCCCGTCTTGTCGGTACATATGACCGTAGCCGCACCCATCGTCTCGCAGGCGTGCATCTTGCGCACCAGGTTGTTGTTGGCCAGCATACGCTTCATGCTCATGGCCAGACTCAGGGTCACACTCATGGGCAACCCCTCGGGCACGGCCACCACGATAACGGTCACGGCAATCATGGCCGTCGAGAGCAGATAGCTGCCGAAGCTGAGCCAGTCGAGCACCGGATGGTCGGTGAGGTAGATGACCGTGCGGGCCACAAAGATGATAGCGGCAATCACATAACTGGCCTTCGTGATGAACGATGCCAGCGTATTGAGCTGCTTGTCGAGCGGAGTTTGGGTATTGTTCTCGATTTGTGAGCCGGTATAGACCTTGCCATACTCGGTAGCGTCGCCCACCTGAGTCACCTGCATCACGCCATAGCCGCCCAGCATGGTCGAACCGTTCATCACGGCGTTGGAGGGATAGGTAGCATCCTTGTCGAAGTCGGCTTCGACCGTCGTCTTGGTGGCCATGGGCTCACCCGTGAGCGACGACTCGTTCACCTGCACCGAGACGGCACTCAGCAGAATACCGTCGGCCGGTATCTCGTCGCCGGCATTGAGCATGACGATGTCGCCCACCACCACCTCACGTTTGGGAATCTCGACAATATGTCCGCCCCGCACCACCTTCACGGGCAGGTCGTCGTTCACCTGATTGAGAATGTCGAACTTCTTGGCGGCACTCATCTCGAAGAGGAAGCCCACCACCGTAGCCAGCAGGATGGCCAGGGCGATGCCGGCCGGTTCGAACAGGGCCGAAGCTCCGGCCTCGCCGGTTGCCACGTGATAGACTGAAACGGCTATCGACAGCAACAAAGCTACCAATAAAATACGAATGATAGGGTCGGAGAATTTCTCCAGAAACAATTTCCACATCGGGGTTCGGGCTGGTGGCGTCAACACGTTTTCGCCATACTTTTCCCTACTTTTCAACACCTCGGCCTCAGTCAAGCCGGTGTATTCCAATTTCGAGCTCATCGATTCAATCTATCTATGGTTTTATTTTCTTTTATCGTTTCTTGCCGATTACGCAAAAGGGCAATAACCTCGTCGAGCGAGAGCAACGACTGCTCGCCCGTAGTCATGTTTTTCAGAGCTATCTTGCCGGCGGCGATTTCGGTCTCGCCCACCAGAGCCACATATTGGGCCCCTATCGAGTCGGCATAGCTCATCTGTTTCTTCATCTTGGCCGGTTCGGGATAGATTTCGGCCCGCACACCGGCAGCCCGCAACCGAGCGAGGTGGCCCAGACAGACCTGGCTCTCGCGCTCCCCGAAGTTGACAAAGAGCACCTGTGTCGACTGCATCGACTCCTTGGGATAGAGGTCGAGCTGGTTGAGCACGTCGAAGATACGGTCGGCACCGAACGAGATACCCACGCCCGATACACCCGGCAGACCAAATACACCGGTGAGGTTGTCGTAGCGGCCGCCACCCGTGATGCTGCCTATCTGCACATCGAGCGCCTTCACCTCGAGAATGGCACCCGTATAGTAGTTGAGGCCGCGCGCCAATGTCAAGTCTATCTCGAGCGTCGAGCGCAACGGCGAGGCCGAGAGTTTCTGCAAGATATACTCCAGCTCGTCGATACCCTTCAAGCCCGTCTCCGAGCCAGCCAATTCGCGGCGCAGCACCTGCAGCTTCTCCTCGTTGCTGCCCTGCAACTGGATGATGGGTTGCAGTTGGGCCACAGCCTCCTGCGAAAGCCCCTTCTCCATCAGTTCGGCATTCACCTTGTCGAGCCCCATCTTGTCGAGTTTGTCGATGGCCACAGTAATGTCGACAATCTTCTCGGGAGCCCCTATCCACTCGGCTATACCGCTCAATATCTTACGGTTGTTCAACTTGATGGCTACCCGTATGCCCAGACGGGAGAATACCTCGTCGATCATCTCGATGAGCTCTACCTCGTTCAGCAGCGAGTCGGAGCCCACCACGTCGGCATCGCACTGGTAGAACTCGCGATAACGCCCCTTCTGCGGACGGTCGGCCCGCCACACGGGCTGAATCTGATAACGCTTGAAGGGGAAGGTAAGTTCGTTGCGGTGCATCACCACAAAGCGGGCAAAGGGCACGGTGAGGTCGTAACGGAGCCCCTTCTCGCACAGGCGGGCAGCCAGGCGGTTGAGATTGCGCTCGGCCAGGTCGGCCTCCGAAACATCCGAGAGGAAATCGCCCGAGTTGAGCACCTTGAAGAGCAACTTGTCACCCTCCTCGCCATATTTGCCCATGAGGGTCTGCAGGGTCTCCATGGCCGGCGTCTCAATCTGCCGGAACCCATAGAGAGCAAAAACTTGTTTTATCGTATCGAATATGTAATTGCGCTTGGCCATCTCGTCGACCGAGAAATCGCGCGTACCTTTGGGTATGGAAGGTTTTGCCATCATATTTTTCATTGTCTATTTTATGTTCTTCGCGGGGAGAGCTCCCGGCTTCAATCTATCCCGGCAGCCACCTTGCCGATTGCAGGCTTCACGGCCCGGCCGTCCAATCGAAACCTATCGGGTATCTGCTGCCTTCGCTTTTTTACCGAGCAAAGATAATGCAAAAAAGTGATATAGCGCACATACTCCGCGATATAGTTGGTTCTTTATCCTTGAAAAAAAAGCCGGTATTCACCCCCCCCTTCCGAGTATCCTGCCCCGAAAGCCGACGACAGGTATCCCTGGCCACGACCTCTGAAAAACGCAGGCACCCGACTCACGCTCGAGAGTCGGGTGCCTGCAATATCATAGTCGTGCGTCAAAACCGATAGGCGGTTCCTACCGAAACCCGGCCTACGCCGATAAAGTGGTGAGTGTTGGTTTCGAACAGCTTATCGTCCCAGAGGGTCATCGAAGGCTCCACAAAGAGGTCGAGCGTGCGCGATACGTTCCAGCGCAACTGAGCGGCACCGCGAGCCACCCAGCCTATACCGCCATCGCGGTTGTAGTTGCTCCAGCCCAGACCGGTACCCAACGAGGCAATCAAGTGGAACCGACGATCGGGGTCGGGCTCGAGTAGCGACGAGAGGTTCAGCAGATAGTCGGCATGGAGCGTCCCTACGTTGAGTGTAGGCGAAGTTCTCGGGGTAATGAAGTCATAGCCCAACCCTACCGATACACCCGATGCGGCCGTAAACCAACGACCCAGTGCAATGTCGGTAGCGACCGACACCTTGCGGTAACGGTCCATCAATATCGTTTCGCTGAAGAGCGAAGGGCCTACCGATACCGATACAAAGGTGTTGCGGTCGGGAGCACGACGGCCACCCTCTACCGCATTGCGGCCCAGCTTGTAGTTGAGGCCCACCAGCACGCGGGCTTCGGTATCGACACTGCCATAGGTGTGAGGCAAGTGCGAAGCCACGAGTTGCGGCTCGACAAACAGGTCTATCCCCGACGAGAGGTTGAACCGTCCCTGAACGCCGGCCCGGGCTCCATACACAAATTCGTTCTGTTTCCGGCAATTGCCCACGCCGCCATACACACCACCCAATACCAGCAGGTCGAAGAAGCGGTCGGGGTTATACCCCACGGTAAAGGCCGAGAGGTTGAACAGATAGTCGGCCGAGAGCGACAAGGCCATATATTGCGGTTGGGTGCGATAGTAGCCGTAGTCCAAGCCCAAACGCCAGGCCGACAGCGGAGTATACCACTTACCCAGCGAGAGGGTGGCTCCATAACCCGGAGAGAACTGCAGGCCCGACTTCCGGAGCCAGCGACCCGTATAGCCTACCGACACGAAATATTTGTTGTCGGTATCGTAGGCGGCATGATTGGCCTGGTAGTCGTAGTGGTTGAGCCTGTATTGAAGGCCCACGTTCACCGAGGTGAGCATGTCAATCGGCAAACTGGCCATGCCTTCGCGCGAATAGTTCTTCCCGAATACCCGCAGTTGAGGCTCGACGAACAAGCCGATACCCGAACCGACATTCCACAACCCTTGCAGACTCAGGGCGGCTCCGGGGTAGAATCCCGTGTGGTTGCCGGTAGCATAAGAGAGCACGGCACCTACCCCCAGGTGAGTCTCGAAGATGCGCGACGGGTTATAGCCGTAAAGGGTCGAATTGATATTCCACAGATAATCGAGTTGCACGAGCCCGAACTTGCGATACCCGATTTCGGAGTCGCGATAAGCACCGGCACCGGCCGAGAGCCGCACACCCGATGCCCCCGTAAACCATTTGCCCACATAGGCCGAAGCCATGGGCCCGATGCGGTCGAGCGGATGAAAAACCAAATTGCGGTGCATAATACCGGCAACACCTACGCCTGCTCCGTAAAATATATGGTCTACGAAGTTTTCGTGGCGAAACTCCTGGGCCTTCTCCATCGTACCATGTGTGCGCCCGTAGCCATAGAGCGAATAGGTGAGACCGGCCGTAATCGTGGGCACGACATCGATGCTCGAGATAAGCTGCTGTTCCCAACGGTTATCCTGCCCTACAATCAGACGGGGCTCGATGAACAAGCCAAACATATCGTTGAGCCGGAAGAGACCTTGCAGACCTACACCTGCACCCACGCTGTGCTGGAAATAGCCCTCCGACGATACAAAATCGTAATTGAGACCGGCCACCCCACTCAGCGAGAAGAGGCGGCTGCGATCATAACCATAGAAGAGGTTAGTCAGGTTGAACAGATAGTCAAGCTGACCACCCACGGCCCACGTGTGGTGCGTCGTAAAGCGGGCATCGAGCGACGAGAAATTGGCCAGCAACCGCACGCCCGAAACCGGATTCCACCAGGTGCCTATACCGCCGAACAGGCGATAACCCTTGTTGGGTAACGGGTCGGAGATTGAGGTATTGAGGACACTGGCAAAGCCACCGCCTATCGTCAGGTAGAGGTCGCCGATGCTCCGAGGCAAGTCGAACGGGTCTTGCTCGATGGTCGAGCGATTGATTGCAGGCGAAACCGGCCGATAGGTAAGTCCGGCCCATACCGAAGCCAACGGGTCTACCGCACTCAGGTGGTCGCCCCAGGCTCCGTTGGCAAAGACATCGACCCGAGGCTCTATGAACAGGCCCAGATTTCCAGACAAGCGGAACTCGCCGTGCAAACCGGCCCCCACACTCCAGCGACTCTGGAGCTTTTCATCGACAGCCACCTTGTTATAACCGGCTCCCAAAAGGCCCGACATCTCGAACACCCGACCAGGGTTATATCCACCGAAGAGGGCGTGCATGTTGAAGAGGTAATCGAGCTGGGCTCCTACCGATGCCTTATGGGTATTCCGGTCGGTTTTCAGATAACGGACCGTCCCCGACAAGCGCAGCGACGATACCGGCGTGAACTGTTCGCCAATCGACACCATGGAGGTATAACCCGAGTCGAGCAACGGATTCAACGAACTGGTCAAGGTCGACGACAGACCACCTGCCAACGAGAAGAAGAGACCTTGATTAGCCCCCCAGAACGATTCGTGCCGACGTACCGGCGCCGAGAGCAACCGATACCCCAGACCGGCCATGAGCGAGGCCTCCCAGTCGTATCGCATCCAGGTAGAGATGCCGTCGATGCCGTCGGTATAGATACCTACCCGCGGCTCGAGGTAGAAGAAGGTGAGCGGCGAGAAGTTGAAGCGCGTCTGCATACCCAGTCTGAAACCTCCGCCGTGGGTCCAGTTGCCCCGGCGGTACAACAGTTGATATTCACCGCCGGCTACCCCTATCAGCTCGAAGATGCGCGACGCATTGTCTTTGTGCAACAAGGCCGAGAGATTCATCAGATAGTCGGCCGAGAGTCCGGCAAAATAGGGGTTGACCTCGCCCAGTCCATTGTGCAACCCGGCATTCAGGCCCAGCCGCACACCATGTACGGGGGTGAACCAGTCGCCCACCGTGAGACCGCTACGCAGCCCCAACCCCGGCGTAGAAAAGAGAGTCCCCGCCGAGCGGACGGCAGTGACTCCCGCCTCGCCCGTAAAGAAGAGGTGGTCGCCAAACTTTTTCCGGGCAAAGCGCTCGTTTCTGGCCGGACGCTGTAACATGTAATTCAATCCGTTGAACTGGGTCGTATCGTTGTTCGCAGCCTCCTGTGTCTGGGCCGACGCGCTCCACGCACACAGCACCATCAACAGGCAGGCACACCTTACTGCCCCTTTACAACCACGCATACTGTATTTCGAATTTTTCCTTTTCATACTTACTCCTCATCATCATGTTGTTGCAACAATTCCAGCACATCGCCATCGATGCTGGCCACATCGCGCAGCGACGGGTCTTTCTTGAACGCACTTTCCAGATACGAGAGTGCGAGCACCACTTCGTCGACACGATTGGCCGCAACGGCCTTGATGTAGTTCTCGCGGGCCGAGTTACCCAACAGCTTGGCCTTCTCCCAGGCCTGGTCGTTGGCTTTGATGGCCAGCAACATCAACACTTCGTTGAAGGGCGAATCGGCCGAAACCTCCTGTATCACCTCGCTGTACCTGCCGTTCAAAGCCGCCGCATACACCCTAGCCTTGTGATAGACCCCGGTATCGGGCAAATCGGCGGCCAACGAATCGGCCTGACCGAACTTGCCGACCGCCATCCAGGCGACTACCTGGTTGAGCCGGGTTTCATCGGGCAAATCGGGCAAACTCAGATAGGGGACGAGCAACTCGGCATCGGGCTTACCCTTCTCGATAAGGAGGGCTGCCAGGTCGGTGGCAGCTACCAGGAACTTCGGATAGACCTCGAGAGCCCGCCGGCATATCGCCTCGCGCTCGTCGGCCGAACCGGCCTGGTTGTACAACCGCCAGAACTCGTTGCGGGTGAGCTCGGCACTGTTGGTCCGATACAGAGTCCTTATCTCTTCGTCGGTGAGGTAGCGATACTGCGAGAAGAGCAGTTCGTAGCTGACCCGACGCAACTGCGGCAAATAGGTGCCCGTAATGAGCGGACGATAGAAGGGCAGCGACACCACCTTGCGCCACTGCCGGTTGGGATTGTCGGGGTATTGGTCGATAATGGCCTGTATGGCGTCGGCCTCCTGGTTCTTGCCGTCGTCCCGAAGCAGTTCGACCACCCGGCTCCAGGGCTCTACCGCGGCATCGGTACTTATATCGAGTTGCCGACGAGTCGACTCGTTCAGCTCTTTCAACACCCAATCCATGGCCGACGACATACGCTGCCCGGCCAACTTCAGGTTCTTTTCGTAACTACCGTCGGGCGAAGCCGTTCCCGCAATGGAGAAGCTCTTCAGCCGGGCATTGGGGTCGTTCTCGACCTCGCGCAGGCGGGCTACCAGCCGTTGCATCTCCTCGCGGTTGTTGCCGTCGTCGAGGTTGAGCCGGCTCTGGTTGACCCGGAAAGTCAGATTCACATCGCCCCGGGTATCGCGCAACTGCATCTCGGGTTGCGGAAAAAAGCGCTCGTTCTTCACCGCACTGCCGGGAATGTCGTACTCGAGGAACCGCAGCGGGTTGACCACGCCGCGGGCAATCACAAAGGTATCGCGGTAGAGCACCCGGTTGTAGTTCTCCATCGCCACCATCATGTCGCAACGGAAGTCGTCGTTGGGGTTCTCGACATAGGTCGAGTCGTTGTAGCCCACCCAATCGTCCTTGCGCGACGAGGTAGTTTTTATCTGCACATATTGCGACAAGGGGTCTTGCCGGGTGTCGTAGTCGTACATGCGCTCTTGCGTGATGGCATACTCCTTGCCGTCGAAAACTACCGGTTTGAGAAAGACCATCTGCCCGCGAGAGACATTGTAGATACCCGGTTGTATAATCATGCGGGCATCGGTCGTGAAGAGTTCGCGGGGAATCTTCACCCGGGTCTTCACGTGGAAGTAGTTGCCCTTCACCTCGATATCGGTAGGCTCGGGCACCACCTTGTCGACGATGCGTTTGGCCGAGACCACCACCTCGTTCAGCGCCACGGCCGAAGGTTCGAGTTCGACATCGATGGTCAGTTCGCCACGCACGGCTACTTGTTTCTCTTCATATCCCAGCGACGAGAAGAGCAAATCGCCCTCCGAATCGATTTTCACCAAATACTTGCCATCCTCATTGGTAGCCCCCACCAGCTTGTTGGTAGCGGCGTTGAAGATGCTCACCCGGTAGAGCGGCTCACCCTCGATATTGGTGACCGTTCCCCGCACATTGATGTCGCGAGCCCACAGCGGCAGCAGTGCAGCCCCAATCAAAGCGCCTGCCACCCAGCAGGAGCGTAATCTATTTATCAGCATAGTCACAAATTATTATCACTTGAATATATAGGAAAACGAAAGGCCCAGCCGAATGGGAATCGGCGACCATTTGCGCAAGTTGGGCGTAGCGGGTTTCTCCTCGCCTTCGCGATAATCGAACGCCCGCAACCGGGCCATACCCACACCGAGCGTAGCCTCGAGGTTCCAGTGCCTACTCAATACGAACGCATAGCCATACGACAGCCCGGCGCCCCATATATCGCCCTGATACAGATGTTGTCTGATGTTCATGTTGTACAACCCGCCCAGAAAGCTAAGGCCCACGAAATGGCGGGCCATGGGACGGTTGAACCAATAGCGCAACTCGGGTTGCAATCGGGCATGTGTGGCCTTTACGTCGGCAACGGAAAACGTAAATGGATTGGCCGTGGCACTAATATCGAGGGTCAGCCGGCTGTTGAGCCGCATCTCCAGTGCCAGGTTGGGCGACAGTGTGGCCCAGTCGATTACATTACTCTTAAGCGCTACGCGCTGTGCATTGACAAATTGAGTACATAGGATAGCACACGCTATCCACACAATCTTATACCAATATTTCTTCATACGTTCTATCGGGTCGATCAACGACCCGTCTCGCCGGCAGACTTCACCCGAAGCACTTTGCCAACGATTCCATTCAAAAAAATTAGACCTTAAACAAAAACTATCGCAAAAGTAGGCAAATTGCTCATATTTACCAAAAAAGCTTTTACTTTTATATCTTTTAAAAAAAAGCCGCTGCCCACACGGAGCAACGGCTTGTACATCTATCGGCTCAAACGGTATGGTATCGTTCCTTACTCGTCGCGACGACCTCCCACAAAAATGAGAATGTAGTACACCAGCGTAGCCAACGATCCCAGAGCAGCTACTACATAGGTGTAGGCGGCCCACTTGAGGGCATCTTGTGCCTTGTCGTGAGTCGTGGCATCGGTCACACCGGCCTGATTCAACCACGCCAAAGCCCGCTGACTGGCATTGATTTCGACCGGCAACGTAATGAAACTGAACAACGTAGTGGCAGCAAACAAAATGATACCTACAAGCATAATCTGAGGCATCACCTGTATGGTGAAGATACCAATCAGCAAAATCCATTGTACCCAGTTCGAAGCAAAGCTGACAAACGGAACCAGAGCCGAGCGCAATGTCAGGAACGAATAGGCTCGGGCATGCTGTACCGCATGGCCACACTCGTGAGCAGCTACAGCCGCAGCAGCCACGCTGTTGCCGTAGTAGACCTCGCGGCTGAGGTTGACCGTGTGGGTCGTAGGGTTGTAGTGGTCGGTCAGGCGACCGTCGATCTGTGTCACCGTGACATTATTGATGCCATTCTCCTGCAACATACGCATGGCAATATCGCGACCGGTAAGTCCATAGGGAATAGGCACTTGCGAATAGCGTTCGAATTTGCTCTGCAACGTACGCTGTACGGCGAAGCTCACCAACGCAATGACTATGAACAAGACATAAATCATGACTTTCTCTTTTATTTTCTGTTAGTAACCTGCCGCAAATATATAGGAAATAGTGCATCAATTGTGTTAATTCAAGAGGAGTTATAACCAAATTGTGTTAAATCAGAATCTTCGAACAGAAAATCCGAACAAATGAAGAAAGAGCCGCGTCCTACCCGAAAAGCCAAAAAAATTTAACAAGAGTTCCAAGGTCAAAGAATAATCTCTACATTTGCGTCTGACAGTATAGTCAGACATATAAGACAAATTATTTTTTTGACTTCAAATCATCGACTCATGCAAGCGACCAACTATTACAGAACAGGGTTAGACGTTGGCTCTACGACCGCCAAGATGGTGATTCTCGACAACCACGGACAGGTAGTATTCTCGCGCTACGAACGGCACAACGCTCAAGTAAACCGATTGCTCGAAACCTACTTTCGCGAAGCCCGCGAGCAACTGGGCGACGTGACTACGGCCATCGCCGTCACCGGCTCGGTAGGTATGGGCACGGCCGAACAGTTGCAGGCCGGGTTTGTACAGGAGGTGGTAGCCGCCACCCGGTACGCTCAGGAAAGATACCCCGAAGCCTCGGCCTTGATCGACATCGGTGGAGAGGATGCCAAGGTAGTCCTCTTTCAAGGCGAGAATATCGACCTGCGCATGAACGGGAACTGTGCCGGCGGCACGGGAGCCTTCATAGACCAAATGGCTGTATTGTTGGGCGTGAGCATCGAGCGATTGAACGAACTGGCCCTGCAGGCCGATCACATCCATCCCATCGCTGCCCGATGCGGTGTATTTTCGAAAACCGACATCCAAAACCTGGTCAGTCGCAACGTCCCTCTCGCCGACATTGCCGCCTCAATTTTCCATGCCGTAGCCGTGCAGACGATTGTCACACTGTCGCGGGGATGGACCTTCCGCCCGCCCATCCTGTTGTGTGGCGGCCCACTCACCTTTATCCCGGCCCTGCGCAAGGCCTTTGCCGACTACCTGCAAATTGCCGAGAGCGACTTCATCCTCCCGGCCGGAGGCAACTTGCTGCCCGCTCTGGGATGCGCCTTGTGTGCCGATGAGAACCAAGTCACCTCGCTTTCGCGCCTGTCACAAGCCATCGCCCGGCACAACGACACACCCCGCCAGGCCTCTTTGCCTCCCCTCTTTGCTTCGGCTCAAGAGTATGAGCGATGGCAAGCCGAGAAGGCCCGCTACAACTGGCCCTCACGGCCGCTTGCACCGGGACACCAGCAGGCAGTACTCGGCATCGATTCGGGCTCTACCACGACAAAGATTGTAGCCGTGGCCCCCGACGGAGCTATCCTCTTCACCCACTACGCCCCCAATCTGGGCAACCCCATCGAGGCGGTTCGCCAGGGACTCGCCGAACTGAAGAAACAGTGCGACGACCGGCAGACCCGACTCGACATCATCGGCTCGTGCTCAACCGGCTATGGCGAAGAGCTTATCAAGGCGGCCTTTGCCCTCGACGGGAGCATGATCGAGACCATGGCCCACTACAAGGCTGCCCGGCAGATGGAGCCCGAGGTAAGTTTTATCCTCGACATCGGCGGGCAAGACATGAAGGCCATCTTTGTCAAGCAAGGAGCCATCATCCGCATGGAGCTGAACGAAGCCTGTTCGTCGGGATGCGGTTCGTTCATCGAGACCTTCGCCCGCACGCTCGGCTACAAGGTTTCCGACTTTGCCCAAGCCGCCTGCACCGCCTCGCGACCTTGCGATTTGGGGACCCGCTGCACGGTATTTATGAATTCGAAAATCAAACAGGTACTGCGCGAAGGGGCCACCATTGCCGACATTGCCGCAGGCCTCTCCTACTCGGTCGTAAAAAACTGCCTCTACAAGGTACTGAAACTGAAGCACAGCAAAGAGCTGGGCGATACCCTTGTCGTGCAGGGAGGCACCATGCACAACGACGCTATCGTGCGGGCCTTCGAACTGGAAACCGGCCGACAGGTAGCCCGAAGCAACCACCCCGAACTGATGGGGGCCTATGGTTGTGCCCTTCAGGCGCTGGAACGGCAGTCGGCACCCCGCACACTCGACTCGCTGCTTGCCTCGACCGGCTACACCAGTCGTCAGATTCAGTGCGGCGGTTGCGAAAACCGTTGCTTCGTATGCCGCTACACCTTCCCCAACGGCAACACCTTCTACTCGGGAAACAAATGCGAACGGATATTCACCAACCGGGGCGAAAGCGAAAATCCCGGCCAGAACATCTACCCCTACAAGTACCGGTTGCTTTTCGACCGGGCGACTCCCGAACAGGGCTCGCCGGTCGTGGGGATTCCCCGGGTACTCAATCTCTACGAGAACTATCCCTTCTGGCACGCCCTCTTCACCCGTTGCGGCATCCGGGTCGTGCTCTCCGACCTGTCGACTTTCGTCAGCTACGAAAAGGCACTGCACACGGTCATGTCCGACAACATCTGTTTCCCGGCCAAACTGGTGCACAGCCACATCCAGAATCTCGTACAAAAGAAGGTCGACCGCATATTCCTCCCTTATGTTGTCTACGAACACGAGAGCGACGAAAAGATGTCGAACAGCTATACCTGCCCCATCGTAGCCGGATATTCCGACGTGATACGCAGTGCCATGTCGCCCGACATACCGGTCGACTCGCCGGCTATCACCTTTGCCGACATCGACCTGCTCACCAAGCAGTGCACCCGCTACCTGGCTACACTGGGTATCCCGCACGAACAGGCCCGCGAAGCGGTGAAGCAGGCCTGGCAAGCCCAGCGACAATACAACATCGACATCCGACAAAAGGCCGAAGCCATCGTACGGGAGAGCCGGCAGAAGGGCGAACCTGTCATTCTACTGGCCGGGCGCCCCTACCACACCGACCCGCTCGTACAGCACAAACTCTCCGAGATGATTGCCAACCTGGGGGTGAATGTCATCTCCGACGACATCGTGCGGGGAGATGACGGAATCGATACCCACGACACCTACCTCGTCAAACAGTGGGCCTACATGAACCGCATCTTGAAGGCCGCCGAATGGGTGGCCCGACAAGGTAACGATATTCACTTCGTGCAGATGACCTCCTTCGGCTGCGGCCCCGACGCGTTCCTGCTCGACGAAATCCGCGACATCCTGCACCGCAACGGCAAGCCATTCACCCTGTTGAAAATCGACGACGTGAACAACATAGGCTCCCTGAAACTGCGGGTACGCTCGCTGGTCGAGAGCCTGCGACAAAACAATCGCCCCGTCACGACCGAAGCATTCCGCACGACCCAGGTATTCCACAAGAGCGACCGCCGTCGAAAAATCATCGCCCCCTTCATGTCGGAGTACATCACACCCATGCTGGTACCGCTTTTCAAACTGTCGGGATACGACGTCGAAGTGCTGCCTCCGAGCGATGCCGCTTCGGCCGAGACGGGATTGAAATATGCCAACAACGAGGTTTGCTACCCGGCCACCCTCATCGTGGGCGACATCATCAAGGCACTGGAATCGGGGCGATACGACCTCGACCACACGGCCGTAGCCATCACCCAAACCGGCGGACAGTGCCGCGCCACCAACTACCTGGCCCTTATCAAGCGGGCCATGCTCGATGCCGGGTTCGGCCATGTGCCGGTCGTCACGCTGGGGCTGGGACGAAAGGCCGTAAACGAACAAGAGGGATTCGAACTGAAGTGGGGCAAGATACTGTCGGTAGCCCTCAATGCCCTGCTCTACACCGATACCATCTCCAAGTTCTACCACGCCTCGGTCGTACGGGAACGGGAGCCGGGAGCCGCAGCCCGTCTGCGCGACCAATATCTGGCCATGGCCGAGAAGCCTATCCTCGACAACACGCCGTCTCTGCTGGTCGAATATGCAGCCCGGGCCGCCCGGGATTTCAACGGCATCTGCCTCGACAAAACGTGCCCCCGCGTAGGCGTAGTGGGCGAGATTTTCCTGAAGTTCAACTCCTTTGCCCACCAGCACGTGGTCCGCGTCCTTACCGAACAGGGCATCGAGGTTGCCCCGCCGCTGCTGTTGCCCTTCTTCATGCAGGGATTCGTCAACCGGGACAACAAGGAGTCGATGTACCTGTCGAAGCAGCACATCCCCCACTTCCTCTCCCGGATGGCCTATCGGCTCATCGACAAACGGATAGCGCAGTTCAACCGCACGGGCTCGGAGTTCCGCTACTTCGTCCCCTTCAGCGACATCTACGAAGAGGCTGCAAACACCCGAGGCGTAGTATCGGGTGCCGCCCAGTTCGGCGAGGGGTGGCTGCTCCCGGCCGAGATCATCGAGTTTACGAAACAGGGCATTCACAATGTCATTTCGCTACAACCTTTCGGCTGCATTGCCAACCACATTGTATCGAAAGGCATCGAAAAGAGACTGCGCATGCTCTATCCTGAATTAAATTTATTATCTTTGGATTTTGACAGCGGTGTAAGCAGCGTGAATGTAACCAACCGATTGTTGCTTTTCACCCACCACTTAAGAGCCTAACAACCATGAAAACCCAACCGACACATACCGTCCCCAAAAGCGGAGCAACCGAAAATATAGAAACCCGCATTATCGAAGCGGCCAAACAGGAGTTTATCGAAAAAGGATTCGAGCAAACCTCGATGAGCGACATCGCGGCCGTCGTGGGAATAAACCGCCCCACGCTGCACTACTACTTCAGGACAAAAGACAAAATGTTCCAGGCGGTCTTTGCCTCGATTGTGAGCAATTTCCTGCCCCATATCGATGCCATTTTTTCGCAAGACAAACCATTCGAAAAGAAACTGGAAGAGATTATCGACATCTATTTCGACATCTTCACGGCCAACCCCTCGCTACCCAAATTTATCGTCGGCGAGATTCACCGCGACGTCAATCACCTCATCGATACCTTCTACATCCTGAAGTTCGACCAGTACCTGAGCCACATCGGCGAGCTGCTCAAGCAGGAGATTGACAAGAACCATCTCGAAAAGGTACCGATGCAGTTCCTCTTTATGACTTTTTACAGCCAGATTACCTTCCCGTTCCTCAGCCGCAACCTTTCGAAAAAGCTCTTTTTCCACGACAATCCCGAGGAGTATGCCCGGTTTCTGCCTCAATGGAAACAGCATATCATCGCACAAATCCTGCTCCTGCTCAATCCCCGGGAAGGCCTGCCCCTTTAAAAGGGAGCACCCCCGTCGAATCACTTCGCCGGAGGCACCATTCACTGTAGCAGTAGAGACTTAGCTAACAATAATCATCATCACTTTTTATAGAAGTCATTTTACAATCTTCACTCTGTACTCGCCACAGCGTATTACGTAAACACCCGAAGGATAGGCTGTCATATCGATAGTTGCAGTACCATCTATCGGCTGAGTCACAACCGGAGTTCCGCTCAGGCTGTAAAGTGTGGCGTCGACCCGACGATCGGACTCTACCCGCACTACCCCGGCCGCACGGTCGTAATAGGCTTTGACGGCAGGAGCCACAGCCTCTTCGACCGACGAGGGCGCAGTCAGAACCGTAAGACGGTCGAGGCAAAAGTAGGTCGGGGTCTTGGGTCCACGCTCGCCTGGGCGGCTCGACTCCATCGTGAAGTAAAGCGAAGCGACTCTTCCCAGCGGGCTCAAATCGACCCACTCCCACGATTTATTCAAAGTCCAGGTGTTGGAATCTTTGCCCCGGTAATCGGCCAGATAACAGTTACAATTAAAGCAAGTAATATTCTTCTCATTTACAAATTCATTTTAATGGATTATTTCATTTCGTCCGCCTCTGTCTCCACTCTGGTGGAAGGCGATTCGATAGGATAACGCACCGAGTCTGTTTTCCCCCTACTGGAGAAATGAAAAAAAATGATTTCTCGAATACTTTTGGCCTGAGAAGCGCAGCCATACATCTATTATACAAGCTATTACGACTATCAAAAAAAAGAAACGCCTCCGTCGAATCACTTCGCCGGAGGCGCCATACCCTATGGCAGTAGGGACTTAACTAATAAATTATCATACACTTGCTATAAAATTTATTTTACAATCTTCACGCTATAATCGCCACAGCGCACTACATATACGCCCGAAGGACAAGCGCTCATGTCGATTGCAGCCGTACCCTCTACATGCTGATTCAGCACCAAAGCACCGTTCATGTTGTATACAGCAGCCATAACCGGCTCGGCTGACTCTATGCGCACGGCACCATCGGCGCGATTGTAGTAGGCTTTAACGGCAGCTACCGTAGGCTCTTCGACCGACGAAGGTTCGGTCGACACCGTGAGTTTATCGAGACAGAAATAGCCGGGTGTATTCATGCCCCATTCGCCCGTATCGCTCGACTCCATCGTGAAATAAATCGAAGACACCTTGCCTAGTGAGCTCAGGTCGACCCATTCCCACGAGTCGTTGAGTTTCCACTCGTCGGAGTTTTCCGAACAGTAATCGGCCAGATAATATTCAACCGTTCCTATTTCGTCTCTATTCCCGTCAAGGCCATGAGCTACCAACTTGAACCAGGAACCTTGTTCAAATTTAGCGGCATAATTATTCCCGTTTTTCATTACATAATAGGAATAGGGACTGTTGCACACATAGCAACCTACGGCATAATGAGGAGACGAAATCTTTACTTCACACGATTTCCAGTCTTCGGTTTCATTACTGGTTTCCCAATATGCGCCCAGATAGGGAGTACCTTCACCGGCTACTCCCCCTTTGGCCATACACCCATATTGGTCGTCATAATCGGCCGAAGCTAAAATGGTGGTCATCTTACTGGCAAAGAATCCACAAGAATACTGGGGAAAGGGCGACCTGTGTGCAAACGTAAACTCTTGGGATTTCACCTTGGCTTCACCATTAAAGACCTCGGTCCACAAGCCATCTTTGTCATAATTAATAGGTTCATTGGGGGTAGACAAATCCAACACAATGTTTTCGGCCGAAGCCATGCCGCTCAAAAGAACAGCCAACGCAAGTAAAACTTTCTTCATTGCTATATGATTTAATTGGTTGATAACTATCGTTTTACAATTCGCATATTTTTCACGCTACCGCCATTTTGGACGGTCAGCACATAGATGCCCGGCGCAATGGACGACAGGTCGACGGCCGCTTTTCCACCCGAGACGACACCCCGGCAAACGGGTATGCCCCGCAGGTCGACCAGCCCGAATACCGAACCGTCGACGGCTACAATCGTAAGCCGGTCGTGCACCGGGTTGGGCCAGGCCTCGACGGCAGTACACATCGCCTCGTCGATACCGCTCGCCTCGGTCACCTGCACATCGACGGTGCGGGTCGCCTTTTTCCCGTTCGAGTTGACCGTGAGGGTCAAGCGGGTATCCCCTATGCTCACGCCGCTCACCGTGAGGTCATAGCCCGAGATGCGGGCCGTAGCAACCGAGGAATCCTCGACCTCGACGGCCGACACAATGGAGGCCGACAGATTGTCGGCATCGGTCACTGCTTCGAGCAACGAGATTTTTACCGGCTCACGGCCTATCGACAGCCGGTCGGGAAGAGCGATGACTGGCGCCTCGTTGTCGGGAAATACCGGCAGGGCCGGGAACCAGTAGTAGGGCTCGAGCTCTATCGTACCGAGCAGCTCGCCCGAAAGGCCGTCGACCACATGCACCCAGTTGTTCATGTAGTGCGACAGGTATCCGCTCTGGGTCGCCGTCACAATCAGGCGGTCGTTTCGCGGGTCTACCCGCAGGCCGGCACCCTGGAACTGCTGCACATAGGCCTTGTCCTGGTCGGGCAGGGTGAAGAAGTCGGCATCCAATTCGTCGGTCGGAATATGATAACGTGCAATTTGGTTTCCTTTTTCGTTTGCAAAATAAAGAAAATTATTTCGATATGCCGCACACAAACTGCCCGCATTCCACGCGCCCCAGGTGCTGGATACCCGGCAATCGTCGGGCAAGAGGCGGCTTCGGGTCTCGAGTGTAGCCACATCGATGCGCACGAGCGACGTGGCATCGGCGGCCCACACGCCACCGTCGCGTCCCAGCGTCAGGGTCGAGATGGTAGGCAGGTCGATTGTGGCGTGCAACGTGTGGGTAGCGGCATCGATTACCAGCACCCCCACCGACTGCTTGGCGGCAAACACATAGCTGCCGGCCCGCACCATGGCACCGATTTGTCCGGCATAGAGGCCGCCCTCGCCACCGGTCCCGGCTATCGTTTCGCCCAGACTCATCGACTCCAGATCGAGGCGGGTGATACCCGACGAGGTCCCTATGTAGGCCGTGTGTTCATCCACACCCACAAAGGAGCGCCCGTCGCCCCCTATCTCGTCGAAGGCGGCCACCCTCTTCAGGGTGAGGGCATCGGCCACCACCAGACGGCCTCCGGTCGAAGTGCCGGCCGTATTGTTGGCCTGCTTCGAGACGAAAAAGAAGCGCCCGCCATAGATGGCGCCATACTGTGTGGTCACCCCCAGCGTTTCGCCGGGATTCTCCCGCCGGAAAGCCCGATAGACCCAACGTCCGTCGGACGTGAGGAAGTTGACCGTACCGTTGTCCCAGCCATACCAATCCTCATTGACCAGAAAGAGGCCCTGCGTGTAATCGACGGGGGCCTGTTCGTAGGGCTCCACCGCCACGGCCCCGGTATAGTCGGGGCGACTGCCGTCGGCCTTCTCGTAGAGAAACAGATAGGTAGCGCCGGCTTGCAGACGGGTGGCATTTACATCGGCCTCGACCGTAGTGCCGTCGGGCTGTTGTTCGAGACAGCGCCACACCCCGGGCTCGGCCTCCGAAGGCGAATTCCAGTGGTCCTCCTCATCGGTACAGGTCCAGCGGTTGTAGTTGCCGGGAGTCGAGGTGAAGAGACCCGACGTCTGGTATTTGGGATAGGTGGTATTGCCGCCCACAACGAGCGCGACGGTATTCTCGCCGTTCAGGTCGAAGCCGAGGCCGTCGACCGTATATCCGCCTTGACGGCGAGTGAGCGAAAAGAGCCGCGGGTCGGCCTTCACCACCTCGTTGAGCATAGCAATGACGGTAGTCTCGACGGTACCCCGATAGCCCCAGGCCAGCGCCTCGGGCGACCGTCCGTCGTTCCAGGCAATCACCAGCGCCACCTCGGTATCGCCCTCGCCGGTCCAACTGGCAATATCGGCCAGCGGATAGGCCCCGACGAGCGCAAACAGGCTGCTCGCCCAGGCGGTCAAAAGGAGTACATAGCGTTTCATCTCTTCTATCTCTTTTTTTGAGGGGAGCCTCCCGGAGCCGAGCCCCGGGAGGTCGCCCTCTATGCCATGACCTCGTTCGCTCAGCGTCTGAGATCGGTATTTACAAACACTTTCAAAACCTCTACCGAATGGTCGTCATACACGACCTTCACCAGATTGATACCCGGCACGGGAGCGGGCAACCGCTTGCCGTCGACCGAATAGTATTCGCGTGTCAGCACCACCTTGTCGGCCCCGACACCCTCGATGCCGGTGGGAGTAGCCACCCGGAAGGAGATTCGGAGCGTCGCCGTCGAGGTGGTCAGCACCAGCGTATAGTCGCCGGCCGGGAGCTCCTCGCCCTCACGCACGAGCGTAAGCACGGCCCCTTCGCTCGAGAGCGAGAAGGTCTGCCCGGCAAGCTCGGTATCGCCCTGTTTCAGGCGGACCGTAACGGCATCGGCCTCCACGAGGCTGCGATTGAAGGTGATGGCAAAGGTGGTTGTCTTTCCGTCGATTTCGAGCAACTCGCCACCGTCGAGCGTCATCTCGGGAGCAGTCGATACGATGGAGAGTTGGGTGAGCCAGGGCTGTATGTCGAACGCCTTCCAGTAGTTGGCCTCGGCATAATCGCCGCACGACTCGGCCGGCACATAGATTTTACAGCTCTCGGGCACCTTGTCGAAGGTGTTCGAGCTGGCCCCCGAGGGGAGCGCGCTGTTGATGTAGAGGCTCTCGAGGGCCGAACAGCCGCCAAAGGTATAGTTTGCTACCGAAGCGATGGCGCCGTTTACCACCACCCGGGTGAGCGAGGTATTGTTTCTGAAGAGGTTCGATTCGAGCGCCTTCACGCCGGTACCCAGCTCGGCCGACTGCAGGGCCGAACAACCGTAGAAGGCCGAGGCTCCCAACGAAGTTACCCCGTCGGGCACCACAATCGAGGTGAGCGAAGTACAGCCCGAGAAGAGGGCCGAACCCAGCGTGGTCACCTTATCGGAAAATTGAGCCGATTCCAGCCCCGTGCAACCGTAGAAGGCCGAGCGGCCGAAGGTGGTCACTCCGGGAGCATCGGGCAGACGTTTCAACCCGCGGCAGTTGTAGAAGGCGTAGTCGGCAATCTCGACAATCCGGTCGGAGAGCACCACCGAGTCGAGCACCGTACAGCCGTAGAAGGCATAGTCGGGAACTGAAGTTACCCCACCGCCGATGCGTGCCGTACGCAGGCCGGTACACTCTCTGAACACATAGCCGCCCAACATGGTCACCCGGTCGGGAATATCGACCTCGGTCAACTTCGCACACCCCTTGAAGGCATACTCCCTTATTTCGACAATCTGCTCGGTCAGGGGCAGTTGGCTGAGGCCGCTGTTCTGGAAGGCATATTTTCCTATCGCCGTAATGTTGGCGGGCAATACCACCGATTCCAGAGCCGTACAGCCGCTAAAGGCATAGTCGGGTACCGCAGCAATGCCCGTGCCGAGCGTGGCCGAGGTCAATGCCGTACACTTTTCAAAGGCGTAGGAACCTATCGAGGTGATGCTGTTGGGCACCGTCAACTCGGTAATGCCCGTACAGCCCGAGAAGGCCGAGGCTCCCAGCGTCACAATCCGGTCGCTCAAGGGCAACGACTTCAACGCCGAACACCCTTTGAAGGCACTGGCCCCTATCTCGGTCACCGAGGGGCAGGCAATCTGCGACAGCATCGTACAGGAGTTGAAGGCATAGTCGCCAATCTTGGTGATGCCGTTCCCCACGGTGAGGGTCTCCAGCTTCTTGCAGTTGCTGAAGGCATAGGTGCCCAGCATGGTGACACTGTTGGGAATATCGAGGGTCTGTATCGCCGCTCCATAGAAGGCACGGCTGCCAATCGACTGCAACCCGTCGTTGAGGGTAAGGGTCGTGAGCGGACAGTTGAAGAAACTCCACTCCCCTATCGTCTGCACCGTAGCGGGCAATACCAGCGAGGTGAGGCCGGCACTGTCGAAAGCGCGGTCGCCGATGGCGGTGAGCCGGTTGCCCAGCGTGAGCGACGTCAGCTTCTTGCAGTCGGCAAAGGCATAGTCGCCGACAGTCGTGAGGCCGTTGCCCAACGATACGGTCGTGAGCGAAGCGCACTTGCTGAAGGCATGGCTACCCAGCGAGGTCACCCCGTCGGGCAGCGACACCGAGGCGATGGCCGTCTCGGCAAAGGCATATTTCCCGATTTCGCGCAAAGCCGATTGCCCGGACAGGGTCAGGCTCTGCAAGGCACTGCAACCGTAACAGGCATAATCGCCCACCCGTGTCACCGTAGCCGGAAGCTCCACCGCAGCCAGAGCCGAGCAGCCGTAAAAGGCCGAATCGCCTACCTGCGTGAGCGAATGGCCCAGCGAGGCCGAAGCCAGTTTGACACAGCCGTTGAAGGCCAGAGCCTCTATGGTAGTCAGACCGTCGGGCAACGCTACGGCGGTCAAAGCCGTACAGCCGGCAAAGGCCGAACGTCCCAGAGTCTTGAGATTTTCGTTTGTCGTGAGCGTAGTCAGTGCCGTACAACCGCCGAAGGCTTCGGCACCAATCGTGGCGGCCGACTCGGGCAGCTCCACGGCGGTCAGCCCCGTACAGCCGTAGAAAGTCCCCTCGCCTATCGTCTGCACCGTGGCGGGGAGCTCTATCGAAGTCAGTTTGGTACACCCCATGAAAGCCATGTCGCCGATGGCGGTCACCGTACAGGATTGGCCATCGAGCTCGACCGTGGCGGGTATGGTCAAGGAGCCCGAAAAGGTTGCATACGAGTCGTCATACATGATAACTGCCGTGTGGGGAGCCTCGCCCGGAATGGCCACCACGGCCTTTTCGCCCACGGTGAGAGTGACCGGGTCGGTCGATACCGAGCCCAGCCGGTTTCCGGCCACACAATAGTAGCTGCCGGCATCGGCCGTCGTAGCCGACGCTATCGAGTAGACAGCCTTCACGGCCCCTTCGATGGCGACCTTGTCCTTATACCACTGATAGGTGAGGCTGTCGCCCCGGAATACCGGCACAAAAGCAGCCGGCTCGCCCGGCGACACCACCAGGCTCTCGGGCTGACTCTTTATCGAGGGTTCGGTGAGCCCGTTCTTGGCGGCAGCGGCCAGCGGTTTCCAGTCATACGACTGCATGCCGGCCGAGAAATTCCAACCGTCCCAACACCCGTCGGTGAGCTTACGGCCCGAGATTCCCATGTTGCTGTAATACCACGAATCGCTATCGGCCGACTTCGTCCAGTACGACCAGTAGCCCTGATACCACCCCGACTGCCAATAGTCCTCGGGGTCGGTACAGCTCCACCCGTCGTAGGAGTAGCCCGACATGGGTATCAATCCCAACTCGTTGGCCTGCCGCACCTCACCATCCTTGACGATGGCAAAATCGCCGCTCTTGTTCACATCGTAGCCTAAGCCCGAGACCGTGCTGCCGAACGCCGTGCCCGACTCCGAGGCAATGACAAACCGCGGGTCGGCTGCCGCAATGGCCGTAATCATGGTGGCGCCGGTAGCCTCGCCGTCCCAGCGGAAGCCCCACACCAGAGCACTCTCCTCGCCGTCGACATTCCACTGCACCGCCAGAGCCGCCCGGTTGGCGCCCTCGCCGGTCCAGTTTTCAATCATTTCCATCGTGAAGGTTCCATCGGCAATAGCCCGAGGCGATACCTGCTGCACGGCGGTAGGGTGCGGCCGCCCCTGCACAAGTATCTGTGCCGGCAACTGCATCACCGCAAACAGCAAAAGCATGAAAACATAAATCTTTTTCATTTCGGTTAAATCTTTAAGTATTAAAATTGAACAATCGTTTTTGCCATTTCAATACTTGCAAGATATGGTTTACCCCTGCCCATAGAACCGCCTCCGGCCTGCCGGCCCGGAATCGTTTTTTGCCACAGCTCATACCTCGCAAGCTATCGGGACAATACGCACGGCAGGTCTTCTGACTCACTCCGGCAGCCGAGGCCTTCCCAATCGCACGGATCAGTGGCTTGTCTCTCGGCTCCTTTTCGATGGAGTTCACAGCAGCGGGACTGTTCGGGACTCACACCCGATTCCCTTTTAATCGGCCTTCAACGGGCCGAACCGGTGCGCACTATACGCTATTTTATTCTTACTATTCTATCTCTCTTTTTCTTACTTTTCCGCGATGTGCAAATCGGTCACTCCGGCCACCTCGGTCGAGCACTCGCCCAACCAGCCGTTGAACTGATTGACACCGGTATAGATCTTGATAAAGTCGATGCCCTGCAAATGCACGGGATTGCCCTCGGCATCGACCGCCCAGTCGATTTTGAAGTTGGACTTTTCGCTGTCGTTGGGGTGGTTGTCGGCATACCCCCAGTCGTAGGCATAGAGCACATAATAGGAGCCGTCGCCGCTCTCGTCGATGGCATTGTCGGGCAAGCGGGTGCCCTCGAACGTGAGCGTCTCGTCGGAGAGCCACTGCGGGTAATAGGATTGCTTGTGGAAAACGACCTTCGACACGTAGCCGGTCCCGCCCTGGTTGTCGGTCCAGCGCACATAGGTCGAGTCGGTCACGCTGGTATCGGTACCGGGCACCGGAGTCTTGTTTTCGTCGGGGCGGTAATAGGTGATTCCGTAATTTTTCACCGTCTCTTCCTTGTGATATTCACTGCCGGCCAGTTCGTACCACTCGTCATCGGGGAGGCCGTTGCCGTTGACATCGACCGATACCATCACGATACCGGGCTCGCTGCTGCCGCCCGATGCGGCAGTGGGTTTGCCCGTGGAGTAGAAGGCATTGCCCAGGACCTTGAAGTCATATTCGCCCGGACGGTTGACAATCGTATGGTCGAACCCTACGACAATGTAGCCGCCATAGCCACCCAAGGTCACCATAGTACCGGCATTGTAGGCGAGGCAATCCTCGGCCTTCTGCCGCATGGACTCCTCGGTGTCGCCCTCGCTATACTCGGGCAGCTCGTTGACAAACTGCCCCGGAGCCGGGCGATACTCATGCACCCGGGTGATGTAGGGGCTGTAAGCTACCTCCTCCTGGCGGACCACAATCTGCATGAGGTGTTCGACAGGGTTGACCGAGTCGTAGATGTTCAACTTCAGCCAGTAGGTTCCGGTCTCGTAGGCCACGAAGGTATAGTCGCGGGTGGTGGCCACGAGCGAGTCGACCGCCGTCGATTCGTAGGAGAGCTTCCACTCATAGCGCTCCCCGCTGAACTCGGGGTGAAGCGTGAGGCTCTTCATGCGTTCCACCACATAGGTATCGTCGAGTCCCAGCGAAATCATGGCCGGGGAATCGGACTGACAAGCGGCCAGGAAACCAAGCCACACGATCGACAAAAAGTACAATATCCGTTTCATATCCTGTTAGTTTGTTTTCTTCAAAAAAGCCATGTGCGCCGGTATGTCGCCGGTACGCACCTTCCACTTGAGCTTCCCGTCGCGGCCATAGCACAGCAGGTTTCCGCTCGACACATAGTTCTTGGCATCGGTCACGTAGATGTCGCCGTTCTCGGGGTTTACCTTCAACCCGTAGGGAATCTCGATATCGGTCTCGGTACCGTCCGTGATGAAGTTGTCCGATACCAACCGGCCGGTGCGCACGTCGACAATACCGTAGGTCACCCGGTTCTCCTGCGATATATCGCTCCAGGCCACGCTGTAGAGGTAGAGCGAGTCGCCGCAAATCTCCATCTCGCTACACGGAATATCGAGCGTGTCGCTCACCTCCATGCGGCCGGTGCGCTTGTCTTTCTCCAGCACGAAGAGGCGCGAAGGCACCGACTTGTAGTCGCCTCGCGAGGAGACCCACAGCTTGCCGTAGCGGTCGGCCCTGACACGGTGCAGATTGATTCCCACGGGAATCTTGCGTATCTGGGTCATCGTGGCAATGTCGATGACCGAGACCGTGTAGTCGTAGTTGGGCTTGCGGTATCCGCCCGAGTTGGCCACATAGATGAGGCCGTCCTGCACCACCAGCTCGTCGGGCTGATAGCCCACCGTCACCTCGGCCGTCACCTCGAGGGTGGCCGTATCGACCTGGAAGACGGCGCCGAGCTGGGCGTTCGGGTCGATACCTACCGGCCCCACATAAGACGACACATAGGCGTAGCCGCCGTCGAAGGCCACATACCGGCAGTTGGGAATATCGACCTGGCCGATACGCTGGCAGGTACGGGCGTCGAGCACCTCGACCTTGTGCGAGCAGTTGATGACGGCATAGAGTTTGGAACCGTAAATCTGTATGTCGTTCCCCACGTCGCCCAGCTCCTTGACTACATTGGGGTTACGCTCGGCATAGAGGTTGCGGGCATACTGCCCCTGCTCGAAGTCGACAAAGTCGAGCGTACACTTGTTCGACCCCATGTTGCCCTCGTTGAGCAGATAGAACCCGGCAAAGGGCGACTCACGGTCGAGCATCGGCAACGACTCGTATTCGGTGAGGACAATCACATCGTCCTCCCGGCACGAGGTCATCGATACCAGCATCGCCAGCATCATCCCGATAATTATATGTAAAATTCTGCCTCTCATCATAATTCAATAGCTATGCCAAACCGATAGTTACGCATCGGCATGGGGTAATTGAGCACTACGTCGTAGGCCTGGTCGAACAGGTTGTTGACCTCAGCCGTCACTTTCAGATTCACAGCTTTGATTTTGAACGACTTCACCAGCGATATGTCGCTCGTGTACCACGGCTGCACATAGTTATACTCGATATTCTCCTGCTGGTTGTACCGCTCGCCCACGTAGACAAAGCTGTAGTTGAGGCCCCAATCCTTGTAGGTGAGCCCCAGAATGGCCGAGCCGCTGTGCCAGGGGATATAGGGTATCTGGTCGCGGTAGTAGTTGTCGCTGGGGTTGGTGATGTCGATGGCCTCCTGATAGGTATACTGCACCTTGGTCATCAGCCCTATTTCGAGCGGCAGCCGGAAGGTGGCCGTGGCCTGCACGTCGACGCCCCGGATGTCGACCTTCCCCAGGTTGAGCATGGTCCAGCGGAACTGCTGCCCCTTGGGATAGGCGACAATCTTGTCCTTCACCAGATTGTAATAGGCATCCACACCGGTATGGAATCCCGAGAGGAATCCCGTCTTGGGTGCCACGGCATAGGTAAAGCCCACGTTGTACTGGGTGGCACTCTCGGGCTTTAGGGCCGAGTTGCCCATATCGGTGTAATAGAGGTCGTTGAAGGTGGGCATGCGGTATATCTGCTTGTAGAAGGCTCGCAGCACCCAGTTGTATCGCTTGAGCGGCTGGTACGAGAGGAAGACGGCGGGTGTCACCTTGCTCTTGTTGGGAGCCTTGGTCTGCCCTTCGGCCGTCTCGTCGACCAGCGTAGCCAGCACGCTGGCCTGCATCTTCAGCCGGTCGGCCAGCGAGAAGGCGGTGGCGGCCGAAATCCAGTGGGTGTAGCGGCTGGCCGAGAGATACTCCGACAGCCCGTTCCACTGCATGTCGTAGGCCACCGACACGTCCCAGTTGCGGAGTATCGAATACTTGTTGGCCAACGACACGTAGACCTCGCGCTGCTTGTACTGGTTGTCGACCCGCATCAGCTTGTCGTCGTTGTTCACATAGTGGGTATAATCGAACGCATACTTGGCATTGACCTTGAGGCTGTACTTGCGGGTAATATCCTGCTGATAGACGCCTTGCACGAAGGTGTTGCGGTCCCACAACCGCTCGCCGTTGCGCCACACGTTGTTGACGATGGCGCCGGGGATACCCCGCTCGGAGCTGTAATGGTAGACGTAGGCTTTCCAAAAACCGTTGGAGAGATAGCCCTGCAGACCGCCCTCGAAACGCACGGCATCGATGTCGCCGTTTTGCCGGGTAGCCGTGGTGTCGTAGGCCACCTCGCCCGAGGGGGTAACCCGCTTGTAACGGAATTTGTACTTACCGCTCGAGTTGGTCCACTCGCTGTTGAAGGTCATGCTCACGCTCTCGCTGAGCTTGTATTCGAAGAGCACCGAGGGGTTGACCAAGTCGAACGACCCCGTTTTGAACGAGGCCTTCAGGTGCGACTTCTCGCCCGGCTTGAACTTGGGCCGACGGGTGGTGAGGTAGATGGAACCGGCCGAGCCGAACTCACGGGCCGACTGGAATATCTCGCTCTTCTGCCCGTTGTAGAGCGAAATCTCCTCGATGTTCTCGAGCGAGAATTTCCCCAGGTCCACTTGGCCGTTCTGAGCATTGCCCAACTGGATACCGTTGTAATATACCCCCATGTGGTTGGTACCCATGCTGCGGATGTTGACGGTCTTCAAACCGCCCACTCCACCGTAATCCTTAATCTGAATACCCGAAAAGTAACGTATGGCATCGGCCACCGAAAAACTGTTGAGAGCCTGTAACTCCTTCCCTGCAAGTTTCTGTGAGGGTATCACCTCGCTATACCGGTTGGCCGTGACCATTACCTCGCCCAGCGACCGGGTCTGTATCGAGTCGGTCGACGAAGTCTCATCGGCCCACACCCGCACGGGCAGAGCAGCCAGTACCCCAATCGCACACACAAACGATACCCAACGACAAAGTCTTTCCATCGGACTATTTTTTAACAGCCTCGGAGCGGGTTCTTTCGATACAAGTCGGTGTAAACAGACGGACGCGTGTAGGCCACCCTTCCGCAGATTCACAAGCTCTACCCCCCGAAAGCTAATGACTAAAAGCATGGCAGGTCTTCTGACTTACTCCGGTAACCGAGGCCTTCCCAATCGTCATAATCAGTGGCTTTCAAGTATTCTCGGCACCTCTACGGGAGCTTACAGCAGCGGGACTGTTCGGGATTTTCACCCGATTCCCTTTTCATTCTACGCCCCGGACGGGGTTTCGAAACCAATGCGTGACAAAGGTAACACAAATTATTGATACTGTTCTATTTTTTCTTGGAAATTATTCCAAACCAAACCTGCACCCCAATCGTTACTTGTGAAAAAAGTATTGATTCGTAATAAAAAATAACGGTTATAAATTTGTATCAATCACAAATTTTACCGAATATTGCGAAAATTTTCTTCATCTACATACAATACACTTATGGAAGAAAACCAAACCTTGAAAAACGACAATTTCGTAGTGCGCGTATGGCGATTCTACCTTGAAGGATTCCGATCGATGACCTTGGGAAAAACACTTTGGGCAATCATTCTTATCAAACTGTTCATCATGTTTTTTATCCTGCGGCTCTTCTTTTTCCCCAACATTTTGCAAAAAGAGTTCGATACCGACGAGGAGCGGGCCAATGCCGTCATCGAAAATCTCACCAATACCAATAATTCTCAACAACAACAATCACAGGAGTTATGAACGATCTTTTCACGCTCGTAGACTGGTCGAGGGCACAATTTGCACTCACCGCTATTTATCACTGGCTGTTTGTCCCCCTCACGCTGGGGTTGGGCATAATCGTCAGTATCATGGAAACCATCTACTACCGTACCGGCGACGAACGATGGAAAACCATTACCAAATACTGGATGACCCTCTTCGGCGTCAACTTCGCCATCGGGGTGGCAACCGGTATCATTCTCGAGTTCCAGTTCGGTACCAACTGGTCCAATTACAGCTGGTTCGTGGGCGACATTTTCGGGGCGCCGCTCGCCATCGAGGGCATCATGGCCTTCTTCATGGAGGCGACCTTCATCGCCGTCATGTTCTTCGGCTGGAACAAAGTGAGCAAACGGTTCCACCTGGCTTCGACCTGGCTCACCGCCATAGGGGCCTCGATTTCGGCGCTGTGGATTCTGGTAGCCAACTCGTGGATGCAATACCCCGTGGGCATGAAGTTCGACCCCGAGACTGCCCGCAACGTCATGGACGACTTCTGGGCGCTGGTACTCTCGCCGGTAGCTGTCAACAAGTTTTTCCACGCCGTATCGGCCGGCTGGGTGCTGGGCGGCATCTTCGTCGTGGGCGTGAGTGCATGGTATCTGCTTAAGAATCGCGAAAACTTCCTGGCCAAACAGAGCATCCGCGTGGGGGCCTGGGTAGGTCTGGTGGGGGCTCTCGTCGTAGCCTACACCGGTGACGGTTCGGCCTATCAGGTAGCCGACAAGCAACCCATGAAACTGGCTGCCATGGAGGGTGTCTACCACGGCAAGGAGGGGCAGGAGCTTATCGCCTTCGGTATTCTCAATCCGGCCAAGGAGTTCAACAACAACGAGAAGGAGTTTCTCTTCGACATACCTATCCCCAAACTGCTCTCAATACTGGCTACGCGCCAGGTCGACGGTTTCGTGCCGGGTATCAACGACATCATCGACGGCGGTTACCCCGACAAGAACCTCAAGGGTGAGGAGATTATCGCTCTCTCGGCTCAGGAGAAGATGGAGCGCGGCCGCCTGGCCATCGCCGCTCTGGCCGACTTCAACACGGCCCGGCAAAACAACGACACCACAGCCATGAACGAGGCCCGGGCCCGACTCGATGCCAACTACGAATACTTCGGCTACGGCTATGTCGACTCGGTCGAACAGCTCATTCCCCACGTGCCGTTTGTCTTCTACTCGTTCCACATCATGATTATCCTGGGCGGTTACTTTATCCTCTTCTTCATCCTCGTGCTCATCCTCTCCTACAAAGAGAAACTGCATAACCTCAAATGGATGTTGTGGGTAGCCATACTCACCATTCCGCTGGGATACGTCTGCCTCGAAGCCGGCTGGATTGTGGCCGAGATGGGCCGCCAACCGTGGGTTATCCAGGACATCATGCCTACCTTCGCCGCCATCTCGAAAATCGAGGTAGCCTCGGTACAGACCACCTTCTGGTTGTTTGCCGCACTCTTTACCATCCTGCTCATCGCCGAGGTGGGTATCATGTTGAAACAAATCAAAAAAGGAACCGAAAAAAAATAAAGACACACTATGGAACTGAACGAACTATTTTACCAGCACTATTGGTGGTTTCTCATCTCGCTGCTGGGCGCAATACTGGTATTCCTGCTCTTTGTGCAGGGCGGACAATCGCTGCTGGCGACCATGGGTAAAAACGAAATTGAAAAGAGCATGATGGTCAACTCGCTGGGCCGCAAGTGGGAGTTCACCTTCACCACCCTCGTGGTGTTCGGCGGGGCCTTCTTCGCCTCCTTCCCCCTCTTCTACTCCACCAGTTTCGGCGGGGCCTACTGGCTGTGGATGGCCATCCTGTTCAGCTTCATCATACAGGCCGTATCGTATGAATACCGTTCGAAGAGCGGCAACTTCCTGGGCAAAAAGACCTACGACGCCTTCCTCTTTGTCAACGGCGTGGTGGGCCCCCTACTGCTGGGCGTAGCCGTGGGTACCTTCTTCACCGGAGCCGATTTCGTGGTCGACAAGGCCAACCTCACCACTCCTGGGGCACCGGTCATCAGCAGCTGGACCAACGACTGGAACGGCCTGGAGGCTCTGCTCGACGTGCGCAACCTGTTGCTGGGCATCACGGTGCTCCTGCTGGCCCGCACACAAGGAGCCCTCTACTTCATGAACAATATCAAGGACGATACCCTCTTCGAACGGGCACGCAAACAGGTGCTGGTCAACGGCATCGTGTTCGTGCTCTTCTTCCTCTCGTTCGTGGCTGCTACCCTGATGGCTACCGGCTACGAGACCAACCCGCTCACCGGCGAGGTATTTACCCGGCCCTACAAATATTTCTACAATTTCGTTGAAATGCCGTGGGTAGCCTTCATGTTCCTCGTGGGTGTGGTGCTGGTGCTCTATGCCCTCATCCGCTCGGTATTCGGGCAGCACTTCACCCGAGGCATCTGGTTCTCGGGTATCGGCACCGTACTGGTGGTTCTCAGCCTCTTCTTCATCGCCGGCTACAACCACACCCCCTACTACCCTTCGGCTGCCGACATGCAGAGCTCGCTCACCATCTGCAACAGCTCGTCGAGCCTCTTCACCTTGAAAACCATGAGCGTAGTATCGCTGCTCATCCCCTTTGTGCTGGCCTATATCTTCTACGTATGGCGCGCCATGGACAAAAAGCCCATCACCGCCAGTGAAATGGAAAGCAACGAACACAAATATTGATACTTGCGTATTCCCCAAAAAGAGCTTACTTTTGCAGAGGTAAGCTCTTTTTTTGTATATGGACGACACCTACCTGACCATATCGCGCACCTCGGAGGGAATTTACAAGGAGAAGATGAGTAAGTTCCTCTCCTTCGCTATCCCCGTGACCACCGTCGACGAGGTGAAGCGTGAGCTCGAAAAATACCAGAAGGAGTACTACGACGCCCGCCACGTGTGCTGGGCCTACATGCTGGGACACGAGCGCACCCAGTTCCGCTCGAACGACAACGGCGAACCCTCGGGGACGGCCGGGAAACCGATACTCGGGCAAATCAACTCGGCCAACCTGACCGACATCCTCATCGTCGTGATACGCTACTTCGGAGGCATCAAGCTGGGTACCAGCGGACTCATCGTGGCCTACCGCGAAGCGGCTGCCGAAGCCATCGCCGCCAACGAAATCGTGGAGCGGCTGGTCGAAGACGAGGTGCAGTTCGGTTTCGAATACCCCCTGATGAACGAGGTGATGCGTGTCGTCAAGGAGGAGGGGCCAACCATCGTCTCGCAACTCTTCGACATGGACTGCGAGATGACCCTGCGCATACGCCGCTCCCGCATGGAGAACCTCAAAAACCGGCTGTCGAAAATCGACGGTCTTCACTTTCTAAACGAACCTTAGCCGATGATGACCGAACAAGAGAAAATGGAGAGAGGGCAACTGTACGATGCCTCGGCTCCCGAACTGTTGCAAAAACTGTTTGCCACCCGCGATAAACTTTTCGAACTCAACTACCGCCTGCTACCCTCGCAAACCGAGGAGCGGGAGCGGCTGCTCCGCGACATTCTGGGCACCACGCCCGAACGGTTCACCATCGTATCGCCCTTCCTGTGCGACTACGGCCACAACATCCACGTAGGCAAAAACTTCTTTGCCAACTACAACTGCGTGATGCTCGACGAGGCTCCCATCACCATCGGCGACAACGTGCTCATTGCCCCCAACGTGGGCCTCTATACCGCCGGCCACCCCATCGACGTGGAGCGTCGCAACCAGTGGCTCGAGTATGCCTGGCCCATCACCATCGGCAACAACGTGTGGATTTGCGGCGGCGTGACCATCGCCCCCGGCGTAACCATCGGCGACAACAGCATCATCGCAGCCGGCAGCGTGGTGACCGGCGACATCCCGGCCAACGTCATCGCCGGCGGTAACCCTTGCCGCGTCATACGCCCCGTCACCGAAGCTGACCGCCAACGCTCCTACGACTGGACCGAAGAGCAGGCTCGACGCACTCAAAAGAAACAAAATCGAGATTAAACCCAAACAGGACCGACGGGAGTTTCCGGCTCACACCGGCGCCTCCCATACCCACGGGCATACTCAACCGCCACCGCCTCACAGAATTGCCTTCAGTTGAGAAAGCTCGGTAACCATATAGTCGGGTTGGGGCCCGGTTACGGGCAGGTTGTCGCGGTTGAAATAGATGGCTCGCCACCCGGCATTCATCGCCCCCAGAATATCGGCGTCGTAGTTGTCGCCCACAATCACCGTATCGGCAGCGGTGCTCCCCACCACCTGCAAGGCATAGTCGAAGAGCCGGCGGTCGGGCTTGGTGATGCCTATCTCGTCAGAGAGGATGAGCCGCTTGAAATAGCGATCGATACCCCCCGACTGCAATTTGCGAGCCTGCACTTCGGCAAAGCCGTTGCTCAGGATGTAGAGCGGGTAGCCCTTGGCCGTGAGGTAATCGAGCAGATCGATAGCCCCCGGCACCAGCGTCTTCTGCTGGGCCAACACATCGAGATAGCGGTGGTTGAGAGCCATGATGAAGTCCATGTCGCCGCTCAACGCACTGCCCGCCTCACGAAACGGACGGGCAAAACGCTCCACAATCAGGAAATCTTTCGTCACCCGATTGTGGTGATACTCCTCCCACAACTCGTGATTAGCCGTCATGTAGAGCTTCTCGAACTGTTCGTAACCGGTAAATGCACGCCCGAGCGAAAACTCGTCGTACACCTGCCGCAACGACAGTTTGGAGTTGGCCTGGAAATCCCATATCGTATCGTCCAAATCGATAAACAGCGTCTTACACATCAAACCACTCATAGCTTTCTTGTTTTAGAACCGGCCATTGCATGCCTCATCGACAACACGGCCACAGGAGAGGTAACCTCCCACTCCGGCGCAAAGATAGTGCAAAAAAAGAGCAGAGACAAACCACGGTCTGCCTCTGCCTGTACAAGCTATCGAAAAATTTTCCCAACTTCCCGATAGAGCCGATTTTATTCGAAATACAGCGTCCCCCTGTGCAAAGGGGGGAACATTCACACACGTATCTTATTTCTCGACAATGGCAAAGCCGTTGCCCACGGCGCGAGGGGTGCCGTCGGAGGGCCGGTTGCGCACCACGAACGAGGCCCGGTCGGTTACATTCTCGTCGCGCAGCACCATAATCGAAGAGCCGCCGCCATCGTAGTTCACGGCATCGTAACTGCCTATGCCCCACATGAAGTCGGCCAGTTCGTAGATGTCAAGACCTTCGGCATAGTTCACCCGACGGCCGTCGACCACCACGACATAGAGCGTCTGCTTGTCTTCGGAGAGCCCGATGGCCGTGCGCGGATGCGTATCGCACAGATAGGTACCTATGCTGCTGATGCCGTCGTTGAACACGCCGCGGCGAATGAGACAACCCAGACCGCCCAATGCCTGATAAATCTCGGCACTGCGCTTGACCACGTTGCTGGCCACGTCGATGTCAACACTGCCGTCGCGCGTCATATAGACGGTAAACTCGTGATTGGGGTCCTGCCACCAGTCGCTCAACGGATAACCGTCTTTCCAAAAGAGCTCCTTGGGCTTGATGAGCGTAATCTCTCCGTCCGAAGCCGTTTTGTATACCCAAAAGCCACCGTTCACCGCCACATGTACCCGACGGCCCGAGTTCTCGAGATACTTGGCCTGCTCGGGAATCGTGTTCACCCGGGTAGGCATCACGTTCACCTCGCCATAGGGTGTAGTGGTGGCAATGGTCAGTTTCGACAAATCGACCTCGGCCACATAGGCATGTTGCCGGGCCTTGGCCGTGTTGAAGTCAATCTCCGAAAGCACCAGCCCGGGGAAACGCTCTTCGGTCGTCACCCGCGTTACTTTCGTCACCAAGTCGGTACGACTCAGGATGCGCTGCACCAATACCGACGTCGTGTCGATAGTTACCGGGTAGGAGGGCGTGTTGTTGCCTGTTCCACCCGGTTCGTCATTTCCGCTGCACGATGTAACACCCAGTGCCACAATCACGCACCAGAGCCAATACTTGCAATCTTTACCAAACCTTTTCATCTTGTTTTACCTGTTTACAATTAACTATTCGTTTATCAATACTTTAATCACTTTTACCTGTCCGGCCCGGTCGTGGACATACACCACATACACACCGGCGGGCAACGACGAAAGGTCGACCGGAGTACCCGGCACCGCTTCGCCTTCGATTTGTAAACTGCCCGATGCGGTATATATTGCGTAGCTTGCCGACGAATTTTCGGACAATACATAAAGCCGATTCTCCGATACATAAAGGTCGAGACCACTGTCGCTCGAGGCCGCCTCTATTCCCGACTCGCCGGTATACTCATAGGCACCCACCATCGAGCCGCTCGTGTTGCGCTCCACACCCCGGCCGTCGACCGTCAACTGGTCGGTATACTTACCGTTGCCGTCGATGTCGATATAAAAAGACGATTCGCGCAGAGAGGCAGCTTTCAGCACGTTCAGATTGTTGTTGCCGCAAGCGACCGACAGCACCCGCACCGTAGGCGCATGGCCACCGTTATCGGTCAATATGGGGCACAGCTTGCCGTCGACCACTTCGCTGTGAAGCATGCCGTTCAGGTCCTGCACGCTGCGGTCGTAGCTGTAACATACCATATCGCGCGTTTTAGCCGTGATGTTCATCCGGTCGGCAGCACCGTAGAGGTTGTAGGTCGAGGTCATCAGCTTGGCCGAAGTTCCCAGATAGACCTCGCCGGCCTCGGCAGCCGACGAGAAGTTGCCGGCAATGATGTTGTTGACCAGCTTCACACTACCGGCCATGACATGCACGGCCGAACCGTTGAAGTTGGCCGAGGGGGTACCGCTGCTCGTGTAGCACGAGTCGGTGTTGCCCGTGATGGTATTGTTGACCAGGTTGAGAGCCCCCGACGCGGCATTGAAATAGATGGCCGCCCCGCCGTTCGACTTGTCGGAGAGGGCGTTGCTCGTGGCTGTCAACCGATTGTTGACAAAGGTATTGTTGACCCATGTACTGCGGGTATATATCGAGGTCCCCGTCTGGGTATAGACCCCGTTACGGGCACTCACGTTGCCGGCAATCGTATTGCCCCGCAGCATGGCCAGCACCAGTCCGGCAGAATAGGCGGCACTGCCCTGGGTCGCCTGGTTATCCACGAAATAGGAGTCGTCGATGTCGGTACGCCAACCCGGAGTCTGCGAATAGAAGGCCCCACCCTGCATGCCCGACTGGTTGCGGGCAAAGGTCGTACGCTCGGCCGTGAGGTTGCCCTCGGTATATATGCCGCCGCCGTAACCGGCTGCATAGTTGTCGGTAATGTCGACATCGCGCAACACGAGGTCGATGCCTTTCGAATAGATGGCTCCGCCGCTGTTGGCACCCGAGAGGTCGGCATAGCCGCCGGTGATTTCGAGCCCGCCCAGGTCAAGGAAGCACGAGTCGGCCACCGTCACCACATGACAGGCATTATCGCCGGCCCCCGAAACGATGCGGCCGTCGGGGCCGATTACATCGTTACGACCCAGGTCGCCCGAGAGTACCGTCTTGCCCACCACAGCCGAGAAATCGGCATTGTATCCACCCCGAATGTAGACCCCCGTCGAGACATTCATCGTGGCCTGACGCCCCGTGAGCGAACCCGACTCCACGGGATAAAAAGTACCTTCGGTCATATAGATGGTATCTTGTTTCGAAGCCGCATCGAGAGCCTCCTGCAACGAAGCGAAGGGAGCCTCTTTCGAGCCGTCGCCCGCACCCGAAGCCGAAGCACTCACATACCACTTGCCGGCCTCGGCACCCTCCTGTAAGGTACAAGTAATGAGGATAGGCAGGTGATCCGAAGGGGTGACTCCCCGCCCGAAATCCTCGGTTATCGTTTCATAGGACAACACATTCACGCGATTGCAAAAGACATAGTCGATAGGCTCACCGCCCGAAAGAGTCGGGTCCCACGGTCCAAACGTGGCACCCGGCCCTACCGGAGCAGATTGTGTCGTCTTGCGACTATCATTAAAATAAGCATTAAATGTGTTATACATAGCTTTCTCGTCATAATAGGCATTGAAATCGCCTACGATAAAAGCGGGATAGTCGCCCGCTATCTCCTGCATCTTGCGCACATTCAGGCGCGCAGTCTCGGCCCGGGCAAATTCTCCCTTATGGTCGAGATGAGTAGAAAAATAGAAAAAGATTTCGCCCGTTTCCTTATTTTGCAGTTTCACCCATACGGTAATTCGCCGCACGGCCGTATCGAACGGCAACCCCGGAGCAGTAGGGTCCTCGGCCAGGAAGAACTGTCCCTTGTCGAGCAAAGTGAACTTGTCGGCTTTATAGACAACGGTCGTGTGTGTGCCCGAGCGGTTGTCCGAGGCCGAGCCTGCACCCCACGAATGGTTGGCATAGGCATCGCCCAGCAGTTTTTCGAGATCGGGCAGCATGTCGGTACTGTTCTCTTGGAGACCTATCACATCGAAATCGTGGTCTACGATATTCTTGACCACGTATCCATTGCGCACGTCCCACGACTTGTCGCCCGTATCGCTATCGTTTTTGCCTCGTATATTGTACGAGCCCATTTTGTACACGGGCGAAGCCACGAGCACCGAGGCAAAACAGCAGCTTATCAGCAATCCTAAAAATCTTTTCTTCATATTTTTGCCCATATTATTTCGTTATCCATATTTTCTGCGAAACAGATTGGCCGTCGCTTACCACACGCACCACATAGAGGCCCACGCCGGGAGCCGATATGCGGTCGCTCTCCCGGGCCAAAGCCACCAGCCCGCCACCGACGTTATACAGTTCGATGCGGTCGGCGGTGCGGCCCAGCAGCACCGTGCGCCCCTCGACCGTCCAGGCGAGACCGGCATTTGCCACCGACTCGATACCGGACGCATTTTCGTTGTAATAATTATAGATTACCTCTACGGCGGGAATCGTCAGGTGATAGGTCTCGCCCAAGGTATTCATATCCAAGCCCAGGGTCAGATACGACAGCGTGATGGGATAGTTGGCCATATCGATAGTCTCGCCCAGCGCATCGGGGAAAACAATATCGGCCACACTCTCCCGCCCCACTGCCGGAACAGGCAGGTCGACGGTATGCGTCCCCGACGGGGTCCGCAACGTGCAGGAGAGGCTCTTCATTCGGGCTTCGCCGGGATTGACATGTATGCGCAGCGTATCGGGCAAGCTGTACAACGGGATATTGCCCGACAGGGTGATGGTCTTGGCCGAAGGACTGTTGTAGAGGAACGAGAGTTCCAGCCCCTTGTCGACCGAATTGGTAACCGAGGTATTCTTGAACCCGGCCGATGTCACGAACGACACCCGCATCCAGTCGGCCGAACCGTCGTTCAGGTTCATGCAGTGGCGCACAGGCTCCTGTACTTTCACCAGCAGCGTATCGGTAAATCCCGACATCGAGCCGTAAACCTCGGCCACACCGCTCGCGAGGCCTCTCAAAACGCCTTCCTCAACCACTGCCACCTGTTCGTCGGAGCTGCGCCACGAAAGCATTTGCGGAGCTATCGATACCTCCTCGCCTTTGAGGTTGGTCATAAATACCTCGACCGGGTAGCGGTAGTGGCAATCGTTGATGACCGAGTCGAGCCGGAAATAGAGGTCCTCGATATTCTCGCGGATTGAGATTTCCATCTCGCAAGTATAGCCGGCCGGGGTGCGGGCATAGATTTTGCCCTTGCCGCTGCCGTCGGCCACGAAGCTCTTGCCGTCGGAGGTGATGTGCCCGATACCCTCGTCGCAGGTGAGGGTATAGTTGGTCACTTCGGTACTTATCAATAGGCCGTATGCGTTATAACCGTATACCTCGGGGGTATACTCCTCGCCCTTGGCCAGCACATGCGGAGGCGTGGCAAAACCGATGCCCCCGATATAGACCGATCTGGGCGCCGTGGAGACCACAAAGACGCCATCGCCCACCTGGCGCTGCACGCCGTTGGAACTGGGGTGATTGCGCACCCCCAGCATGCTGGTATATAGAGTGCTCGAACCGCCGCCGTCGAGATTCAAGGCTTCGTAAGCCCCGGCATAGCGCATGAGGTCGGCCAGCTCGCGGGTGCGTACACCCCGCGACACCGACGTGCGCCCGTCGCAGACGAGCATAATCAATGTCTTTTTATCCCGGCTGTATCCGATCGAGGTGCGCGGGTGCCACTCTACGGCATCCTTCCGCTCGTCCTCGGTATCGAGTACGGTACCGTTCCCCAGTATCTTGGGATTGCCGGTCACCAGATTGTCGACCGGCACCTCCTCGCCATCGAACGACATGGGCAGGTATACCTCTACCTCATCGCCATCGTTCAGGCTTTGGATAAAGACTCCCGACATGCCTTTCCCGCTGATGACATAGCCGCCGTCGGGCACGGCCATGTTGGTACCCCGGGCCCACGAGCCCGAGACTTTCATTTTGCAAGGTTTGCCGGGCACCAGTTTCTCGCCCGACTTGGGCAAAAGGGCAATCTCGTAATACAGCGGAAACGAGTTGCTCGTCACCTGGGTGACTTGCCCCGGCATTTTATCGGTATAAAGTATCAGTTTGTTGTTTGCGGCGTCGACATTCACCCCCGAAATTTCATAAGATTGAGTAGCCGATGTGATGGTTCCCGTGAAATCGACCGAGGCGTTGCTCAGGTAAGGGACCTTGTCGGCCGTGATGCCAAAGTGTCGACAAATCGACGAGGTAGAGGTGCGGAATATCTCGCCCTCGGCCACCGTGGCGTGGTGGGGTCGTCCCACAATACTGGTCTTGCCGTCGTTGGCTTTGCCCGACATGGCGAAGAAACCGCCGTTGATGCCGGCAAAATAGAGGCTTTCGCCCTCGACGCTGTGACTCTCGGCCATATCGGTCACGGTCTGTGCTCCGGCCAGATGGTCTTTGGCGCACACCGTGCGTATATCGACATAGGGATTGGTAAGGTCGACCGTCAGATAAAATACCGTCAAGGTGGTATCGGGGCCTGTGAGCAGCAGCGAGGTCTGGGTAGTTCCCGGCCCTATCTGGGCATGAAACGTGGTGTCTACCCGATATTCGGTATTCCACACTTTCCAGGTAACCGAAGCAAACGCATTACCGGTCACAAGGGCCAAAAGCAAAAACAGGCATTTACTTATCTTCATGGCACGACAAATCATGGCATTGACAACCGTTTTGAGAAAGATATGCTGCCGGCAAAACACCGGCAGCATACCCGATGAAAAAACTACTTAATTAAAGATTCTTATTATTTAATCACTTTGAAGGCTTCGCCATCGACATGAATGATATACACACCCTTGGCGAGCGAAGAGAGATCGATAACGTCGTTGGCCGGAACCACCTTCACGACATTTCCGCTCAGGTTGTAGACCGTAGCCTCGGCCCGGGCACCGTTTACCCGGAAGAGGCCGTTACCCAGCGTGCTGATTGTCAAGCGGTCGGCAACGGTTACATCGGCAATACCCGAAGTGGCGTCGCCGTCGTACGAACCTACACAGGTCGTAGCAGCCCGTTTGTAACCGCGTTGGTCAACCGTGAGGTCGATATTCTCGGGCAAATTCCATTCGGTCTTCAAGGCATTCAGCTCATCGATAGTCAAGCTCTTCACGGGCGAAACCGGAGCCAAAGTCTGGCTGAAACCGCCGTTGTCGCCGAAAGTGTTGTCGCCGAAGACATCGGCATAGGTATACGTTTCTCCGTCGGTATCGCTCAGATAGAGGTAGGTACCTTGTACGATTTTGCCCGTACCGTCGTCATGGTCGTCTTGAACCGAGGGGTCTTGCGTGCGGTCTCTCGGCGAGGCCCAGGAGGTGCAATACCAAGCCGTACCGGAGAGGTTGTAACCGCCGCTATACCATTTGCCGGGACGGGTATTGTTACTACGGCTCATTAATATAGCAGGATTAGAAGGTGCGGATTCGCCTAAAACACCATTCACAATATAATTATTCGCCATATAATTGAATCCGCCATAGCTCATTACCCCCAGACCACGACCTACATCCTTTGTAGCATTTTGATTACCGGAAACCGTACGAGTTTCTTGTGCAGGGGTATAATCTTTATTAGCGATTGTATTGGAAATCATATACATCGTCGTTCCGGGATAGCCCATTATAACACCAAATCCTTCGGTATAGTTATCGGCAACCAAACTGTTCACCAAATAGAGGCGGAGACGCTCGTCATTGCTACCCAAAATGATTGCCGTTCCGCGAAGTTTATTGGTATAAGCCGGTTTACCGTCGTCGCCATATTCAGCTTCAGGATAATAGTCGGTCGTAAAATAATTATCGGTAAACTGGCAACGTTGAACCACAGCTTGCGTCAGATATTCATCTCCTGCATAAGCCGAGCTTATAAACAATCCTAAGGCAGCACCCTTCTCACTAGAAAAGTTTTCTGAAAAGACACAATCAGAGATATTTGCCTCAGAAGCAATAAGTGTCAAACCCGATGTTCCGACAAAGGCGGCTCCATTTTGAATAAAGTTACACCATTGCATATCCAAATCGGTATTGAACACCATCACCGCCCCTTTATAATTACTGGCACTGTCGTAGTTGCGGAAAGCGTGTTTGAAGGTAAAACCTTTCACCGTCACGTTGATGCGCACAGGCTGGTCGCCGTCTTTGCGCTCCATATACCACAAGTGAGTGCGGTTACCGGGCACGGCGGCCACATCGCTCTCGATACCGCCCGAAATCACGGTCTCGTAGGGCGAAGGATAGGTAATATCGGTATTCGTTCCCGTACTGTTGGGGTCGAAACCACCCAGGAAAGTCACACTGCGGTTCACCGACAGATACTTGTCGAAATCGGGCGAAGAGAGTTTGTAGACACCACCGGCAAAACAGAACACGTCACCATCTTCAAAATTGCCCTGCTCCATGTTCTCGGCAAAATAGTCGTAGTTGATTGCCTGTTCCCAAGACGAACCATCGGTATCATCCGACCCGTCGGCCTTGATAAAATACGTCGTGGCAAATGTGCTGGGCACCGATGCCAACATAAACCCTGCAGCAAGCAGGCAAGAAGTCAATTTTCTTTTCATAACCACTTTGTTTTAGATTAGATTTACTGTTAATTATTGAACTGTAACCGGAGAGAAAGAGACTGTACAATCTCCTTCTCTCCGTGATGGTTTAGAAGGACAGACCGTCGTCCCAGCCCGGATTCTGCGTGAGATTATGGTTTTTCACACGTTCTTCGGTGGGGATAGGCCACAGGTAGTCGCGGTCTTCGTCCCAGGTACGTTTCACATCTTTATGAGGCCACATGTAGCCTTCGGTATCGTTGGTAAGGAAGAAATCAACTCCTAACTGATATTTGGTCAATCCAAGGCCCGATACCGGTTCGTCTTTCCAAAGAGCTGTTTCATTGCGCCCATCACCGTTGAGATCATATTTACCCACACCAGGGAAATAAACGCCATGGAACTCGTGAGTAAACTGTTTTCCCTCTTTCCAGCGGAACATATCCCACTGGCGGAAGCCTTCGAGACAAAGCTCGACGGTGCGCTCGCGGCGAATCTCCAGGATTACACCGGTCATGGCACTCTTCGTCACGTTGGGATAGCCCGTCACGTCGGCCTTCAGGTAGGGGTCGGGGTTGTTGTTGGCCTCCTCCAGGTCGATGCCCGGCATGCCCACGCGGTCACGCAAGAGGTTGACCGAAATATCGAGGTCGTTCTGCGTGAGGGTGCCCAGCTCGGCTTTGGCCTCGGCATAGTTGAGGTAAACCTCGGCCAAGCGGAAGAGCGGGTAATACATGGGCGACTTGTTCGACTGGTCGTATTTGGGTTCCATCACGAACTTGATATACTGGTAGCCGGTCAAGGTGTATTTCGACAAGGTATTGATCATCTCTTTCTCAGTACCCATCTGCACATAACCCGGTGTCAAGATGGTTTGCGCCAGACGCGGGTCGCGGCCGGTCACCTCGTCGACAAACTGTTTCTTCTCATGCCCGGGAATATCGGTGTAGCGCGAGCCGTCGGCCATGAGGTAGTGGTCGACAAAACGCTTGGTGAACGATACCCGCTGGTTGCCGGTCATCGAGTTGCACTGCGTGTTGTGCAGGATAGAGAGCTCGGTGCTGTACCGGCGGCCCAGGATAATCTCCTCGGCGGGAGCCTCGAGGCGGGCAAAGAGGTCGCGGTAAGGAGTGCTACCCTCTTTGTAAAGCGAGTAACCGCCTTTCTGAATCAGTTCGAGCGAAGCATCGGCCGAGAGTTGCAACATCTCTTCCCAATCGCCCAGATTGTGATATTTGCGGAAAGTACCCTCGAACAGGGCGGCACGCGACTTCAAGGCCAGTGCCGTCCACTTGTTCACCTCGTAAGGCGTGTGAGCCTCGGGCAGTTTGTTGATTGCCGAGTCGAGATCGGCCATGACATGAGCCATCACCACCTTGCGCGAATCGCGGGCCTTGAAGAGAAGTTCGTTGTCTTTCGACCCGATTACCTCGTCGTACCAAGGCACATCGCCATAGCGTTGTACCTTCTCGTAATAGAAGAAGGCACGCATGAAATAGGAGAAACCGTCGTAGTGGTTGCGGGCATTTACGTCGTCACAGTTTCCGCAATGTTGGAAATAGAAATTGATTTTGCGCAGGTCGCCCCAATTCCAGCCGCCCTCGGTGGCCGGAAGCCGGTTGCCCAAAAGGACATCGGAAAGGATATTCTTTACCACATCGTCGGCGCAAATATCGTTGAGGTCATCGGCATCGGGGAGCATGGCATAGTAGGCGTTGGTCCACAGGCGCAACTCCGTTTCGTTCGAGAAATAAGACTCGGGTGTAACCGTATCCTCGGGAATCAAATCCAAATCGGTACAGCCGAACAAAGCGGCTCCGATCAACACGCTGGATATATATAAAAACTTTTTCATCGTCGTTCTGTTTTAATCGTTAAAATGTAATATCCACACCCACCGAGAAGTTACGCGAGTAGCTGTATGCCATACCGGTACCGTCGTTCTGTCCGGCAGCCTCGGGGTCGATATAGAGGGTATGCTTCTTCATCGGCGACCAGTACCACAAGTTTTCACCCGTGAAATAGACACGCAATCTGGTAAAGACTTTTTTCAATACCGGCAAGGTATAACCAATGGTAAGGTTTTTCAACCGCAGGTAAGAGGCATTTTGCAGATAGCGGTCGTTGGCCACGCCCAGCTGACTGGAAGCAAAAGTCTGATAACCACGGAAACGGGGGAAGTATCCACCGGGATTCTCCTCCGACCAGCACTGGTCCATAAAGTTGGCCGGGATAAAGCTCGTGAATGCGCGTGCATAGGGGCCCCAGAATCCGGTCGAGAGGTAATCGGGGTACCAGTCTCTCTTGCCTACACCTTGGAAGAAGGCGGTAAAGTCAATGCCGTTCCAGTCGGCACCCAAACGGAAACTGTAGCAGTAACGAGGAGTTTCGTTACCGATAATCTCACGGTCACCCGGGCTGTCGGCAGTCTCGTCACCCTTGCTGATGACATTGTCGCCGTCGAGGTCAATAAACTTCAAGTCGCCGGCACGGTAGTAAGGATCGACTTTATCGGTGAGGATACGAGTATTCACAGCATCCTGGTTTACCCGCGAGGTATATTCGGCTGCCTCTTCATCGGTAGCGAACAAGCCGGCTACACGATAACCCCAAATTTCACCCCACTCCATACCTTCGTAGATGTCGGTCAAGTTCTTTTCGGGGTTGTTATACTTGGTAATAACCGTTTTGTTATCGCCCAATGTAGCCGAAATGCTATAATTGAAACGCTTGCCCATCAATGCAAACGAGTCGTTCCAGCCCACAGCAAGTTCCCAACCCTTCGTGCGCAGGTTGGCACAGTTCTCATCGGGTTCTACCGCCCCAAAGACACCGGGCAATACAATCGATTTACCCAGCATACCTTCGGTATCACGAATGAAGTAATCGCCTGTGAAATTCAAACGATTGTTGAGGAACGACATGTCGAGACCCACGTTCCAGGTAGCGATGGTCTCCCAAGTCAAGTAACTGGTTTTGGGATTGGATACACTGGCATATTGCAACTTCGAGGTTCCATCGAGCGTATAGCTCATGGTATTGCCCGTGAGAATCTCTTCAATATAAGAGTAGTCGTCTACCTCCTGGTTGCCCAGTTTACCGTATGAGAGACGTATCTTGGTATTGTCAACCACGTCTCGGATAGGCTCCCAGAAACTCTCCTCGCTGATGCGCCAACCGGCCGATGCCGAGGGAGTGAATACCCAGCGGTGGTCGCTGCGGAAACGCGAAGAACCATCGTAACGGGCACTGGCTTCGAAGAGATAACGGCCTTTGTAATCGTAGTTCACACGACCGAAGAAACCGCTGTTACGCCACTCGGAGATGGTTTGAGCACGAGTAATATCACCCGTAGCGTTGGCAAAGGTCGACATGTTCTCGTTCAACAGAGCCAGCTGCTGCAACTGCAAATAGGTGTTGCGAGAGCCACGATACTGATAACCGGCCAATGCGGTAAAGTTATGCGCCTTGTTCCAGGTGTGGGTATAGGTAGCATAGGCATTCAAGTTGTGCTCGTTGGTCTCGTAGTGATTTTCACGATAGTAATCCTTGAAGTTACCGGTAATGATGGTCTTCTCCTCGCCCTGCTTGTTGGAGTAGTGCAGGTTGTAGTTACGCACCGAGTTGAGACGTTTGCGGTATTTGTAGCCGTAATCGACCGTCAAGACGAGGTCTTTGAAAATATCGATGTCGAAGCGGTTGCCTATGATAATATACTTTTGGTTGTTCTGATGGTGCGAACGGTCGTCGACCAGATAGGGCCCGGCACCGTTGAGGGTAGTGTTGGCATGAGTTTCGGCATAGACCGGCAGTCCCTCGGGAGTCTTGGCCGGCCACGAAGCCATCAAGGTTTTGTCGACCTCCATCAGGGTCGAGTTGATGGTAGCCAGACCGCTGTATTTATAGGACGAGGAGAAGAAGTTGACATTGGTCGAGTAACGCAACCAAGGTTTAACCTTCACATCGAGTTTGGCGCGGGTCGAATAGGTGTCGTAGGTATCGGGGGTTACGTTCAAGATACCCTCCTCGCGGTTGTACCGGCCGCTCACATAATATTTCACCCGGTCGTTTCCTCCCCGTATCGAGAGGTTGTATTCCTGTTGCGGACGGGTTTTGCGGAAGAGATAATGATACCAGTCAAAGTTGGCATAATACCGATACGAACCGTCGTCTTGCAGTACTACCCAGGGACGCTCGGGATTCTCGGTCTTGTCGTTGCGGCGCTCATACAGCATCTGCATCTCCTCGGCCGTATAGTTGGTAAAGTTGGTAGCATACTGCGAGTAGTAGGCCTTGTCGACCAGGCTCACCTGATCGTAACCCGAGGTCATATAGTCGGTCGATGTCGTATTCTGCGACCAACCGAACCGGCCGTTGAAGCTTACCGTAGCTTTGCCGGCCTGGTCGGCACCCGTCTTTGTCGTAATAAGTACAACACCTTTCGACGCGGTAGCACCATAGATGGCGGCAGCCGAAGCATCTTTCAAAATAGAAACCGACTCGATGTCGTTGGGGTTGACCATATTCAGCTCGGTCACCACACCGTCGACCATAATCAGCGGGGTATTGGACGTAGAGATAGACGATATACCACGAATATTCATCGAATAGCCGCCGCTCGACCGACCCGACTCCATCGTCAGGTTCAACGAAGGATCGGCACCTTGCAGGGCCATGGCCACGTTGCTTACCGGGCGGGCGTTAATCTCCTTGGCGCTGATGGTTCCCACGGCTCCCGTCAGGTTCACCTTCTTCTGGGTACCGTAGCCCACCACAACCACCTCGTCGAGCAGCTGATCGGCATCTTTCATCCTGATAAGAACAAAGTTCTTGCCGTTGACCGAAACATTCTGTTTTTCATAACCGATAGAAGTGACCTCGAGGGTCGCATCGGAGGGTACGTTTTTCATAGTAAAAGCTCCGTCCACATCGGTCGAACGCCCGATAGAGGTTCCGGCAACCTTGACTACGGCCCCGATAATGGGTTGGTCATACTTGTCGACCACCTTACCGGACAGCGAATTACCACCTCCAGACTGAGCAAACATCTGTAGACCAGACATCAAGATGATAGCCACCAGCAGGCAAGCCCATCTTCTGTGCAGTGTGTTTGTTAGTAAATTCATAATTTTTTTGATTTATGGTTTTTATTAGGTTTTTGAAGTTTCCTTATATCGTCCCGAAAAGCGGCCGGAACCAACTCTCCGGCTATCGGGGTTATCGACGGTTCACCGCCCTATCCTCTTTGCAAAACAGCATCAGCACCACCGTAACGGCACAGGCCCCCAGCAGCAGGAAGAAACCTCCATCCCAGCCGAAGTGCTCGAAGACATAGCCCATGCCGATGTTGGCAAAGACGGCCGAACCCAACAGATAGCCGAAGAGACCGGTGAATCCGGCAGCCGTACCGGCGGCTTTCTTCGGAACCAGGTCGAGGGCCGAGACACCAATCAGCATCACCGGGCCGTAAATGAGGAATCCGATAGCGGCCATGGCCACATTGGTCACCGTAGCCGAAGCGCTGTTCCAATAGACATACACGGCCACCATCACCAGCAACATGTAGATGATGGTCACCGGCGAACGGCGGCCCTTAAAGACCTTGTCGGAGAGCCAACCGCAGAGTATCGTACCAAAAATGCCGGCAATCTCGAAAGCGAAATAGGACCAACTGCTGTTGGCCAAATCCATGTGTTTCACCTGCTCGAGATACATCGGCGCCCAGTCGAGTACACCGTAACGCACAAAATAGATGAAGGCATTGGCAAAGGCAATGACCCACAACAGCTTGTTATTGAACACATGACCAAACAGAATCTCACGGGTAGAGAGTTCCTTCTCCTGTTCGGCCGAATAGGCCTGCATACACTCATCGGGTTTATAAAGCTCGATGGGAGGCAGACCGCACGATTGTGGAGTGTCGCGTACCAGCAGATAGGCTATGGCCGCTACCCCCACGGCTACGATGGCCGGGAAGTAGAATGCGCCGGTCCAATTACCAAAAAGGGTGATACCGAAGACAGCCAACGGGGCCATCACCGCACCACCTATATTATGAGCTACATTCCAAATCGACATCTTCACGCCACGTTCGCGGGCCGAGAACCAATGCACCATCACCCGTCCGCACGGAGGCCAACCCATACCTTGCACCCAACCGTTTACAAACAAGATGCAGAACATAAAAAGTATGGAGAGCGAACCGACGCTCCAAGGAATAAGACCCATGACGGTCATTATCACCGCCGAAGCGACCAGACCCAGCGGAATGAACACCCGCGCATTGCTGTGATCGGAGACGGTTCCCATCACAAACTTGCTGATGCCGTAGGCTATCGAAACTGCCGACAGAGCCCAACCCAAATCGGCCTTGTCGAAACCCATCTCCTCGAGAGCCGGCATGGCTATCGAGAAGTTCTTGCGTACCAGATAGTAGCCGGCATACCCGATGAATATACCGAGGAACACCTGCCATCTCAACTTCTTGTACTCCTTGTCGACCTTTTCCTTGGGAAGGGGGTCGATGACGGGAGCCGGTCTGAACAACTTCAACATATTATCCTCTATCTTTTTTTATCCTCTATTCCTCTTGCGCAACCGTCAAGCCAAAATGTAATTCTTGGCCAAACGGGTAAAGGCTTCGACCTGGTCGGCCTCCCACCGTCGGTCCTTATCCATCTCGCGAGCCATGATCGAGGCCACCCGGGGTGCCATGTCGATAGCGGCGCGGGCATCCATAAAGAGGGCTCTCACCCGGCGGGCCAATACATCCTCGACAGTCTGCGCCATCTCTTCACGCACGGCCCACACCACATGAGCCACCCGGAAGGTGTAACCGATATGGAGCAGGTCGCCCAGCGAAGCATCATTCTCAATCATGGCGGCTATCTCGTCGGCATCGCTTCCATAGACGTAGTCCCACGTCGAGCGGTCTACCTGCTCGCGATAGCCGTGCAGCCTCATCTTGCACGTCACGCACGGGCGACGTTCGAGCCCTATCAGTTCGGCCACCTTATCGACCGCATCCTCGGCCATCTGCCGGTAGGTAGTCCACTTGCCGCCGGTAATGGTGAGCATGCCCGAGTCGGAAACATATATCTTGTGGTTGCGCGAAATCTCTTTCGTCTTTTTGCAATCGCTGTGCGAGGGTGCAGCCAACGGACGCAGACCGGCAAAGACCGACAGCACGTCGCTGCGTTTGGGCTTGCGGGTGAGGTATTGTCCGGCCTGGTCGAGAATGAAATCGATCTCCTCGTCGAGCGGTTTGGGCTCGAGCGAATTTTCATTGAGCGGCGTATCGGTCGTACCCAGCACCGCCTTGCCGTGCCAAGGCACCCCGAAGAGCACCCGGCCGTCGCGGGTCTTGGGAATCATCAGGGCCGACTCTCCACCCAGAAAGGCGGCATCGACCACGATATGCACCCCTTGACTGGGGCGTACCTTCTTGCGGCTCTCGGGCTTGTCCATCTGCATGATGTCGTCGACATACACGCCGGTGGCATTGACCACCCCTTTCACATTCACTTCGTAGGTACCGCCCTCGAGCGTATCCTCCAGAACGGCCCCCCGAATCTTGCCCGAAGGGTCCTTGAGCAGCGAAGTCACCTTCATATAGTTGATGCACACGGCTCCGTGATCGGCAGCACTCTGCATGAGCGTAATGGCCATGCGCGAATCGTCGAACTGTCCGTCGTGATATACCACACCGCCGCGCAGGTGGTCGTGCAGCAGACCCGGCAGCTCCTTCAACGTCTGTTTCTTCGACAGCGGCAACGAACGTCCCAAACCCAGCCGGCCGGCCAGGAAGTCGTAGCAGCACAACCCAATCGTGTAGAACGGCTGCTCCCACCAACGATAATTGCCTATAATGAAACGCATGTCTTTCACCAGATGCGGAGCATTACGCCACAGGCGACCACGCTCGTGCAAAGCCTCGATTACCATCGATATATCGCCCTGCCGCAAATAACGCACCCCCCCGTGCACCAGCTTCGTACTTCTGCTCGAAGTAGCTTTGGCAAAGTCGTGTTGTTCAACCAATAAGACACGATAGCCTCGACTCGACGCATCGACTGCCACGCCCAGCCCGGTGGCTCCGCCTCCTATCACCAACAAATCCCATGGTCTCTTTTCCTCGGCCATCTCTTTTATCAAGCCCTTACGTTTCATTTTCTTATCTTTCAATTTTTGATTTCTTATCAACCTTCGCGATTCTACTTTCTTTTCGTGATACAAAGAAAATAAAAAAGGATAGATAAAACAAGAAAATATGTGTATATTTTTCGTTTCGTTTTCGTTTCAAAGATATTTCATTTCGTTTTCAAAAATATTTATCTATATTATTTGGGCTTTATTCAAATAAATTTTATATTTGTCGTATAAATACATTATATAATATATATGCTCAGTATTGCAGAACGACACAAATACATTCTCGACAAGCTCAATTCCCAAGGATTTGTAAAGGTTCTGGACATCGCCCGCGAACTGGACGTAACCCCCGTTACCATACGAAAAGACCTGAAGCTGCTGGAAGAAAAGAAACTTTTGTTCCGTACGCACGGGAGTGCCAGCCCGGTGAATCCCCATACGGCCGACATCAATATCCACATCAAAGAGCGTATCAACAGCGAAGCCAAGCGGCGTATCGCCCACAAAGCCATCAAACTGATCGAGCCCAACGATTCGATTATCGTGGCCTCGGGCAGCACCGTCTACGCCTTTGCCGAAGAGATTACCGACGACTTGAACCTGACGGTGGTCACGGCTTCGCTCAACGTATCGACCCTGCTCAACCGGTTTGAGCATATCCATGTGATTCAGTTGGGCGGGACACTGCGCAAAAGCTCCTTCTCGGTGATTGGCGACCTGGCCACTCACGCCTTCGACAACCTCACCTGCTCCAAGCTCTTCATGGGTGTCGACGGCATCGACCTCGACTATGGTCTCACCACCTCGAACATCGACGAGGCCCGACTCAACCAACGCATGATTGCCGCTTCGCTGCGCACCATCGTACTGGCCGACTCGTCCAAGTTCGGCAAACGGGGTTTCGGAAAAATCTGCACCCTCGACCAGGTCGATGTCATCGTTACCGATTCGGGCATCTCGCCCTCGATTGCCAAGAGTATCGAAGAGGCCGGTATCGAATTGATTATTGCCTGATTTCGAATTTAATCCTATTTATAAACAGGCATAAAGAAACGAAAGGCGTGGAAGTCGATTCCACGCCTTTCGTTTCTTATCGTTTTTACAGTCGGTTAAGGGTGTAATAGACCCATCGGTCTATTTCACCACCACTTTCCCCTTAACCGGATTTTTCTGTCCAATCCGTATCACATAAACACCCGACTCGATTTCAAACTCGTCGGTTGCACCGGCGGCCTGACGCACCACTTGCTGACGGCCCAACGTATCGTAGACACGTATCGTCTCGCCGCCCTGCAGATTCACCACGCGCAACCGCCGCTTTTCGGGCGAATAGAAGCGAGGCGAAAGCATTTCGTCGTCCAGCGCGCCAAACGACAGCGTGAAGCGGCCGTTTTCGTTGGCCTTATCATCGACCGTAAAGCTATACGAGCCCTCTTTCAGGTCGACCTTGGAGCTGGTGAAGTGATCGCTCAGGATTACCCGCTCGTAGCGGTCGTAGTCCGAGTCGTCGGTCAAAGCTATCTCGTAGATGCCAGCCTCGCCGGTATAGACGCCCAGCGGGGTCTCGCCCTCGACATCGGCCGTCTGGGTGTGGGCAAACCGCACCCCGTCGGCATTGTAGACGTAAATCTGGGGTACCCGCGGGTCGAAGCTCATCATCTTCAACGCATCGTTGCTCATGTCGAAGTCCATAGGCTCATCGTCTATCACATCGGCTACAAGCGATACACAGTCGCTGCCGGCCGCCGGGTTGTTGCCCGATATGCTCAGCCGGAGGCCGTGCGGTGCCGGCGAGGTAGTCAGCGGAATGGCGGGTTTGTCCAAGGTCAGTTCTTCCGACTCGAGCAGAGTTGCCGTCTGGGTGAAGAGAGCCGAGAAGGGAGCTATCGTGTTGCCCTCCCACGAGTTCAAGGCGACGAAGCTGCGGGCTGCCGAATCATACGAGTAGAGAATGTGGTCGATGCTCATCTGCTCGCTGGTATAGGAGCAGAGATACGGAATACCGAAGAGGTTCCAGCCCATGTTCTCCTTATAGGTAAACTGAGGACGTCCGTTCACCACATTCTTCAGATTGTATTGCCGCAAGAGCAGACTCTTCGCTCCACTGGCCGTCTCTTCATAAACAGGCAGAGCCGATGAAGACTTAGTGAAGCGCACGGTCACCGCATCGGTTGCCACAGGGGTAGCCATGAGGTAACCCACGTTGGCGCCTATCTGACTATTTTCGAAGGTCCAGTATTTGCTGTTTTGAGGAGCTACGGCACTATACAAATCCTCGGCCCGTTTGGCTCCGTCGTATTGGTAGAGATACAACTGTTGTCCACCATTGTCGTTCACCGCGTCGGATGCCTGTATGGCCTCGACGGGATTGCCGTCGATAGTAACGCCGTTTTGCAACGACCCTCCACCGACTGCCAACGAGAAGGGCAGGCTCACCATATCCCACGAAGCGGTCGAGGCATCGATGAGCGGACTCAGGTCGCGCTCGATGGCCAGATTGTAGAGCGATACGGCATGATTGCCGGCCCGCAATCCGGCCGAATGACGCAACAGCAGGAAGGAAGGCGAGAAGGTGCGTGTAAAGGCCGAAGTCATGCGCAGCTCGCCATACTTACCCACATAGACCACACTACCGGCCCGCGGATAATCGGTATCGTTCAGGTTGACAACCAGGTTGTCGGCCGTATTCCAGGTTTCGAAGCAACCATAGTCGGGACGTCTCTGCCCGTCGGCACTCAAGGCCTTGTGACCGAGCATGCGCTTATTGCCCAGTGCATCGCAATCGGTCGAGAGGTTCGTTTAAAACAACCTATCGGGGAAAAACAGTTGATTCGAACAATCGCCTCCCGTTCCTATCCAATACCCTCTCTCCCTCCAGGGGAATAGAGGTATTTGATATTTTTTAGCGGGTTAACAGGCTGCTCCACAACCTTTATCAATGTATCTAAATCGAACTCTGCCCCAGTCGAACCTCTTCATGATGCACATTTTGACGCATTGACGCCAAAATTTGACGCATTGCCCGCTCGCCTGGCCCGGTCTCGACTATTTTTGTAATTATATACAGAAAATACACCGACCATGAGAAAAGTCATTTTCTTCCTTCTGGGGCTACTTCTTTCCCTCTGTGCATGCAAGGAGGAGAAACAGCAAGAACCCGAAATGCCCGGAACCCCTCCCGATGAGATTATCCTCACCGTATCGCCCGAACAACTGACTTTCGACGAGAACGATGCGTCGAAAAACGTCGTCACTGTCAGCACCAACACCTCGTGGCGGGCAACCGTGGCGAATGCCGCCCTGAAGATAGATCGAAGCGAGGGGACAAGCGGCGAGTGGACGATACGCATCACCGACGCTCCGGTCGGCGAGAGTTGCAAGCTCACCGTATCGACCGTACCCCGGAGCGACAACGAGAAAGCAGTCGTGCGCGAGGTGACCGTCACACGCGAAGCGGCGGTCGTTATCCCCGAACGCACTGTTATCTATAACAACGATTTCGACCGGGAGGTGGCGCAAAAGAATACCTACTGGCCCTACCTCGACCAGTTCGACGGCTGGAAAAATGCCTCGGGCACCGGCCAGGGCAGCGAGACCTACGACCAGATGAGCGTATCGGTGCGGAGCGACTGGACCTCGGACTACGCCCCGTCGGCCGACTACAAGCCTTACGCTTCAGGAAAAAACAACCTCTACTTCAACAAGAGCGGCAGTTTCGTCGCCATCAACGGCATACGGGTGGGCGAAGAACGCGACTTCGTGTTGCAATTCGGTAGTTCCGAGAACAAACTGTTCGACTACACCGACCTGCGGGTCGAGGTGGGTAACGGCTCGACGTGGATTGCTCTCGACTATACCCGGCCGCTGACCAACAACTGGGAGCTCACTACCTGCGAGTTTTCGGTCGAGGGCCTTACCGACGGCACCCTCGGTATCCGGTTCAGCACCACCGACGGGGCCAACATGATGCGCATCGACGATGTGCGGCTGACCGACGGCGACCCGTCGGGCCAGGTCATCGCCTTTGACAATACCGTCTACCCCCCGGCCGAGCTGCCGGTCTACGGCACCAGCGACGAGGTGGTGACACACTACGGACTCATCGACGGCCAACGGGTGCGCAACTACACCCTGCTCTTCGACCGCGACAAACATGCCGCCCTGTGGGTGGCCTACCCCCTGCACGCCTGCTACCGGGGTGGCAGCGGACGTACCGACGCCTGGGCAGCCGACCCCTTGATTGAGGAGAGTTTCCAGGCACTGCTCTACGGCAATCCCTACTGCTACTACGACGGCTACTCGCGCGGCCACCAGATACCCTCGGGCGACCGCACCGTGAACGACGAGCTGAACAGCCAGACCTTCTACGCCTCGAACATGACGCCGCAAAACAGCGACTTCAACAGCGGCGTGTGGGAGTCGCTCGAGAGTAAAATCCGCAACAACATCTGCAACGATACCCTCTATGTGGTGACGGGCTGCTACTTCGGCAACGGATACACCACGACCTACGACGGCAGCTACGGCAGCAGCCGCGACCCCAACGCCAAACTGTGCGCCGTGCCTACCCACTACTTCAAGGTAATCCTGCGTACCCGCTCGGGCAATACGGGGAAAGCCATAGGCCAGTGCGACGCCGGCGAACTGAAAGCCATCGGCTTCTGGCTCGAGCATCGTAGCGACTATCCCGCCGCCTTCAGTACCGACTGTTGCAAATCGGTAGAGTATATCGAGCAACAGACGGGATTCACCTTCTTCCCCACGGTCGACGCCGCGGTGAAACAACAATGCACACCCTCAGAGTGGGCTCTCTAACCTATCCCCACTGAGACAGACAATACTAAAACAGGGGAAACGCCGACCGCCAGACGACTGATGTGCGGTCGATTATAAAAGACTGTAACCCGACGACTCGATCGAGGGTTCAGTCTTTTTTATTTCGGTACAGACAGAGTTTCCCGGGCTGTAAAAAGAGGCCCGCGTAATGTCAAAGGCAGGCAACAGAACGGGGCTTACCCCTCCTGCCGAAAATACAATCCGGTGAGAAAACGGCCGGAGCGCACACCCAGTGCCCGTGCCGAGAAAAATTCGTCGCTGTGCTCCCGGGTACAGATACCGGCCACCTCGATGTGCGAAAGTTCCACCCCGCAAGCCTCCAGCTCCTCGACGGCTGCCGCCCACAGGTCGATGTGCGACCGGCGCGACGGATAGCGCCGCACCACAGCCCGCTCGTCGAATCCGGCCGAGAGGAAAGCCTCGACCACCTCGTCGCCCACCTCGAAACTGTCGGGACCTATCGACGGCCCCACCGCTGCATACAAGCGGGCGGGCCGGGTATCGTAACGGGCTTGCATCGACTCGACCGTAGCGCGGATGATGTGGGCCGCCATGCCCCGCCACCCCGCATGCACGGCGGCACAAGCCCGGTGGTCGGGGTCGTAGAGCAGCACCGGCACACAATCGGCCGTAGAGACGGCCACAGCTATTCCGGTGCGGTCGGTCATCACCGCATCGACACCCTCGAGCATCTGTCGCCTATCGCCGTCAGGGCTGTCCTGCCAGTCGCGGGAAACCGCAGCCACCTCCACCCCATGCACCTGATGGGGAGCAGCCAGGCAGTCGAACCCCAGGGCATCGCGCAGCCGCTGCCGATTGGCAGCAACCCGCTCGGGAGCATCGTCGGTATATTCGCCCAGATTATCGGTCGAGAAAGAATCGTCCGTCACAACGCCCCCTCGGGTAGTGACAAAGGTGACGACACCCGGCAGCGCATCGAAAAGCGGGAAAGAGTACCAGCGGAAGGTATCGGTCGTGTGCAGAATCATCACCACTCCTCTTCGTCGAAGTTATCGCCGTCGACCAGGTCGTCGGCCTCATCGTCGAGCCCGGCGCTCGTATCGAAATTGTCCTCCTCGGCTACCCGGTGACGGGCATCGAGGTTGCGGTGCGTCAAGGTCATCACCCGGTTGGACTCGTCGTTGAGCTGATTCCACAAGAGATCTTTCAATTCGGTAATGCCCAGCCCCGTCACCGACGAAATAAATACGGTAGGGATGTCGGGCAAATCCTCTTTCAGGGCCTCGAGCAACTCGTCGTCGAGCATGTCGCACTTGGTCACGGCCAGCACCCGCTGCTTGTCCTGCAAATCGGGGTTAAAGGCGGTGAGCTCGCGCAGCAGGATTTCGTACTCGCCCCGAATGCTGTCGGCATCGGCCGGCACCATAAAGAGCAACACGGCATTGCGCTCGACGTGGCGGAGGAAACGCAACCCCAGACCCTTGCCCTCGCTGGCCCCCTCGATGATACCTGGAATATCGGCCATCACAAACGAGCGGTTGTCGCGATACGAGACAATGCCCAGATTGGGTTCGAGGGTGGTAAAGGGATAGTCGGCAATCTTGGGACGGGCTGCCGATATGGTAGAGAGCAGGGTCGATTTGCCCGCATTGGGGAATCCCACCAGACCCACATCGGCCAGCAGTTTCAGCTCCAGAATCACGGTGCGCTCGATAGCCGGCTCACCGGGCTGGGCATAACGCGGAGTCTGGTTGGTGGCCGACTTGAAATGCCAGTTGCCCAAGCCTCCCCGGCCCCCTTTGAGAAGCACCAGCTCCTCGCCGTCCTGGGTTACCTCGCACAGGAACTCGCCCGTGTCGGCATCGAATACCGCCGTACCGCAGGGCACCTCGATGGTCTTGTCCTCACCATCCTTGCCGAAACTGCGGTTGGCCCCGCCGGGCGAACCATTGCCGGCAAAGACGTGACGCGAATATTTCAGGTGCAGCAGAGTCCACAAATTGCGGTTGGCCCGCAAATAAATATTACCGCCCCGGCCGCCGTCGCCGCCGTCGGGACCGCCTTTGGGCACATACTTGGCCCGGTACAGGTGCATGGCTCCGGCGCCACCCTTGCCCGAGCGACAAAGTATCTTCACATAATCTACAAAATTCGACTCTGCCATATTCTTCTCTTATTTTTATTATCCGCTGCAAAGATAGTGAAAGGCGAGAGCAGTGGCAAATGAAAACTTTGTTTTCAAATTTGACCATGCCGAGCCGCCTCCTGTCTTCTACAAAGATAGTGAAAGGCGAGAGCAGTGGCAAATGAAAACTTTGTTTTCAAATTTGACCATGTCGAGCCACCTCCTGTCTTCGTGTAACAAACGATAGTGAAAAGTGGTCGGAGAGGCAAACCGAAACAAAATTTCGAGTCTGATTATCCCGAACCGCATCCCATCTTCTATCCATAAAGATAGAAACAAAAAGTCAAACCCCATCGGGTTTCAGACACTTTATCTTTTTTAAATAGGAATACCGATTTGTACAGCGATAGTCCCTTATCGAGATTTCAAGTAAAATCTACCGATAAGAAAAATAAATAAAAATTCACAATAACTCTTTTTAATAAAGATTTTATGTATATATTTCCATATATTATGGAAACATATACCTTTGCAGTCGTATTAACTAAAACAGGTATAACTATGAAGAGATTTCTTACTTTTTTTGCTCTCATTACAGCTCTTTGCCCGTTCCAGTCCAAAGCCGCAGATGCTACAACATTTGAGGTAAATCGAATCCAATACACCGTTACCGGCGAGAATACGGTAGGCGTGTCGGGATTTAACGAGACGTATGGATCGGACGAAACCCCGATGACCGAAGTTATCATTCCCGAATCGGTCGCTTACGAAGGGAAAGACTACACCGTGACTTCGCTCGAAGAGTATGCCTTCCAGTGGTTGTCGGACATTCGCAAAATCGAAATGCCCAATACGGTAACGGCTCTGAAAAACAACGCCATCTACTACAACTACGATCTGGAAGAGGTGGTACTGTCGCAAAACCTCACCACACTGGGAGCCTATGCCCTGGCTTCGAACAGCAAACTGAGCTCGCTGGCTATTCCGGCCGGAGTGACCGAGATTCCGCAAAGTTGTTTCTTCAATGACCAGGGACTGACCACTATCACCTTTGCCGGTGACTTCACCTCGATAGGCAGTGGAGCCTTCTACAAGACGGCCATTACCGAGATTGAGATTCCCGGCAGCTGCAAGACGATTGGCAACAATGCCTTCCAGCTCTGCCCCAACCTGGCCCGGGTAACTCTGGACGAAGGAGTAGAAGTGCTGAGCGAAGGTGCCTTCAGAGAGTGCAGCAAACTGACCGAAATAAACCTCCCCGCCAGCCTCAAGTCGATAGGAGAATATGCTTTCCTCGATGACTCGTCGCTCGCTTCGGTAACCATCCCGGCCGGCGTAACCGAGATTGGCGACGCGGCCTTCTCCTACACGGGAGTAACAGCCTTCGAAGTAGAGGCCGGCAACACCGTATGCCAAGCCATAAACGGGGTATTGTACTCGGCCGACGGTAAAGTGCTCATGGCCTATCCGACAAAAGCCGAAGCTACCGAATACACCATTGCCGACGGCTGTCTGGGTGTGGGCGAAGGTGCATTTGCGCACTCAAACGTACAGAAAATAGTTGTGCCCGATGGTATGCGTGCCTTCGACGACAACGCCTTCTCCGAGTCGGCCCTGTCCGAAATCAACTTCCCCGCATCGCTCGTACTGATGGGTAACCAGGCTTTTGCCTTGACGCAACTGACCACACTAGTTCTTCCCGAAAACATGACTGCCGTGTATGAAGGGACCTTTGCCCAGTGTACCGCTCTGAAATCGATAACGATTCCCGCAAGCATCCGCGACATCGAGGCCTACGCCTTCAACGGCAGCACCGCTCTCACCGAAGTATTCTGCCTGGGTGCCACCCCTCCCGTACTGAACTATTACGAGGGTTACGACCACCCCTTTGGCAACCTTGAAGCCTCACAGGTAACCGTGTATGTTCCCAAAGGCTGCAAAGCCGACTATGAGGACAGCGAGTGGGGCTACCAGTTCGACCACATCGTCGAGTCGGCTACCGGAGTCTTGGCTTACGAGAGTGTGCTCCCTGCCAACGATTCGGAGCTCGAGACCCTCGGCACACTCGAAATTACCTTTGCCGACAACATCTCGCTCGTGCAACAATACCCCGAGGTAACCGTCGTAAAAGGCCAAGAGCTCTATGGCGAACCGGTCGTGAACGAAGGTGGCTGGATGGCCTATGCCAGCGGAAAAACGGTAAATGTATTCCCGGCCGATGAGTATCAAGAGGGCGTTCAACCCATTGTTCTGGAAAGCGGCGAAGAGTATTATGTGACTATCCCGGCCGGTATTGTCGAAAATGCCGACGGCGACCAAAATCAGAAAATCGTGCTCCACTACTCCGGCAAGGTTCAGTCGGGTATCGAACAACTCGAAGGCAATGCCTGCTTCGTAGCCCAAAATGCCGGCATGCTGCAGGTGGTATTGGGCGAGCTGAGCAACTGTACGGTCGAGCTCTTCAACGCTACGGGCAACCTTGTCGATCGCATCGACGGGGCTCAAGGTTCGGTTTCGTTCCAACCTGCTGCCCAAGGCCTCTACCTCATTCGGGTAACTTCTGGTGGAACTGTCAAAACATTCAAAGTGGTCAAATAATTTTCCAAACACGCCACTTGCAAAAGAGGGTGCCTTGTCAAGTCATCGACTTGAGGGCACCCTCTTCTTCTCTATCGACTCTTCCCTGCACGGGCAATTGAGGCAACACCAGACACAAAAAAAAGGAGCACCCCGTCCGGGAGCACTCCTTTCTGCCGGCTTGCATGCAGTTTACAAGCTGGCTATCTCTTTCTTGATGCTCTCGAAAATATCGTCGATGCTGCCCATGCCGGGGATAGCACGATATTTCTTCTCTTTCTGATAGAAGTCCTTGAGCGGTCTGGTCTGGTTGTGGTAGACATCGAGACGTTTCTGGATAGTCTCCAGGTTGTCGTCGCTGCGGCCCGATACCTGTCCGCGTTTCAGCAGACGGTCGATCAGCTCCTGCTCCTCGACCTCGAGACCCAGCACCACATCTACCTGAGCCTGACGCTCGGCCAACATGCGGTTCAAAGCCTCGGCCTGTGCAATGGTACGGGGAAAACCGTCGAAGATGACGCCCTTCTTGGCCTCTTCGTGCGAGTCGAGTACATGAGCCAGAATATCGACCATCAACTCGTCGGGAATAAGCTGACCTTTCGAAATATACGAATCGGCTGTCTTGCCCAGTTCGGTACCTTTGGCAATCTGCTCGCGCAATACATCACCCGTAGAAATATGGAACAGACCATACTCCTTGATAAGATTCTCGCTCTGAGTTCCTTTACCCGAACCCGGAGCGCCAAAAATAACTACATTCAACATTTTACCTTAATATTATCCTATTCAACCTTGTGTTTGTTCAATCTTCGACAACGACATAAATATCTTTCAGATTACGCCCCTGCTCGTCATAGTCGAGGCCATAACCCACGATAAAGGCGGGGGGAATCTCGAGCGCCACATAGTCGGGCTTTACATCGCACTTGAGCGACTCGGGCTTGAACAGCAGCGTGGCCACCTTCACCTCTTTGGGATTGTGGGCATAAAGCTGCTTGAGCAGCTGCTGGATGGTGAAACCCGTATCGACAATATCCTCGACCACCACTACCGTGCGGTCGGTAATATCTTGTTGCAAACCATAGATTTGTTTTACTTCGCCCGTCGAGTGCATGCCCTCGTACGATTTCATGCGGATAAACGAAATCTCGGAATCGACCTTGATTTCGCGAAACAGATCGGCGGCAAAAACAAATGCACCGTTCAATACGCATAAAAAGAGGGGGTTCTTTCCGGCCAGGTCTTCGTTCATCTGCGAAGCGACACGAGCCACAGCCTCGGCAATCTTTTCTTTCGAAATATAGGGCGTGAAAAAACGGTCCTTAATCTGAATCTTTGTGTCCATTGGTGTTATTCTGAATGTTGCACAAAGTTATAATAAATCGCAAAAACTCCGATAACGACACACTATATTTTTGCAGAATTACCGTTTGCATCGCCTCTTGACCTGCCAAAATATTTCTTAGCCCGTTTTTTTCGCATGTTTTCGAAGTAGACAGAATATGCTTCAATATAAAAAATCAAGCAAACTAGCTCTTCCTCTTTCGACTTTCGCTCTCTTTATAGATGATAAGATGCAGTTCGGCATAAATCAAAAACGAAAACTTCGTTTTCTTTTTGTCTCTGCTCTCACCTTTCACTATCTTTGTAAGACTCCTCCCGGCCCTGTAGCCGAGGGTAAAACCTGTACGACATGAAACTATTTACGACCCAATCGACCAAGTTGCTCGACCAACTTACTTTAGAATACGAGCCTATCGACTCGATCGACCTGATGGAGCGGGCAGCCGAAGCTCTCACCGAAGAGATCAGTAAAACCGTATCGCCCGACCGCCGCCTCTATATCTTTGCCGGCCCCGGCAACAACGGGGGCGATGCACTGGCTACGGCTCGCCTGCTGCTGGGATTGGGCTATCAACCGGCCGTCTATCTGTTCAATACCATGCCCAGCCATCGCCTGTCGACCGACTGCGCGCGCAACTGCGACCGATTGAGGGCTACCGGCATCACCCAGTTCTACGAAATCACCAACCAGTTTACTCCGCCCGAAATACAACGAGGCGATGTCATCATCGACGGCCTGTTCGGGGCCGGACTGCACGACCCGCTTTCGGGCGGATTTACCTCGCTGGCCCGATATATCAACGAGTCCGAGGCCTTTGTCATCTCCATCGACATCCCCTCGGGCCTCTTCGGCGAATGGAATCCCGACGCCTCGCCCGACCGTGTGGTCAAAGCCGACCTCACCCTTACCCTCCAGACTCCTAAACTGGCTTTCTTCTTTGCCGAGAATACCCAGTTTACCGGTCGGGTCAAGGTGCTCGACATCGGTCTGCACCCCCGGGCTATCGCCGAGACGGCCACCGACTACTACCTCACTACGGCCATCGATGTAGTCCGCCACCTGCATACTCGGGCCAAATACACCGACAAGCACGACTACGGCCACCTGCTGCTTGCCGCCGGACAATACGGCATGGTGGGAGCTTCGGTTCTCGCCGCCCGGGCTGCCCTGCACAGCGGGGCCGGTCTGGTATCGGTCCACGCGCCTCGCTGCGCCAACCTCATTCTGCAAACAGCTGTACCCGAAGCGCTCTTCTCGCCCGACAAAGGCGAAGAGCATATCGAAGAGATTCCCTCGAACCGGCGTTACACGGCGCTGGCCGCAGGCCCGGGCATGGGGTGCAACGCCACCTCGATAGCGGCTCTCAAGCATCTGCTTCAGGAGGTGAAGCAACCCCTCGTGCTCGATGCCGACGCGCTGAACTGCATTGCTCAGGACCCGAGCATTCTGCAATCGCTGCCCTCCCGCACCATACTCACCCCGCATGTCATTGAACTGGAGCGCATGTTCGGCCCGCAAACCAGCGATGCCGACCGGCTGAAATGTGCCACTCATGTAGCTGTCAAATACGATATTATCGTGGTGCTGAAAGGGGCCCATACGGCCATAGCCATGCCCGACGGCTCAATCTACTTCAACTCCACGGGCAACCCCGGCATGGCTACCGCCGGCAGCGGCGACGTGCTTACCGGCATCATCGGCTCTCTGCTGGCCCAAGGCTATTCCCCCGAAGAGGCGGCTATCATCGGAGTATTCGTTCATGGTACGGCCGGCGACATTGCCGCCCGACAGGAGGGCGAAGAGTTCGTCACAGCCGGCGACATCGTGGCCCGTCTGGGACAAGCCTTCAAACAGATAAAAACGGAGCGAATGCAATAAATTTCAAAACATTCGCTATCTTTGTAAAAGATAGAATAACCCGGCGAGGGGAAAAAGCCTATGTACGGCTCCCGACTCCGAGTTCTCCCGAATGTAAACCAACAGCAAAACAATACAAAGCTCTATGAAATACGCCCTCTTATCCCTCTGCCTGCTCTTCACGACCAGCATAGGATTGGCTCAGGAGACGAAAAGACTCACCGCCGACAAACATAACGAGTACGGACTCATATTCTCTTTGCCGCAAACTCACCTCGACCTCGAGGTCGTAGCCACAAAGACCATCCGCAAGGCAGGCCCCTACTATCAGTATGCCGAGAAATATCTGGGCATACCGGGTGCCATCACCCAGGACTCCGAATCGTGGAGCCTCACTTCGGTCAAGGTCAACCCCTACGGAGTGCCCGACCCCGAGGAGCAATACCTCATGCAGTTCAAGTCGGGTAGCGACGGCTACATCGTACTCGACGAAAACGGCCTGTTGCTCTCGATCAACACCGAACCTGTGGTCGACACGATTGTCCCCATCGAACCTAAAGCCAAAAAGAAGTCGCCCCTCGATAACCACGACTATGCCAAGGTATACTCCGAAGAGCTGCTCATGTCGGCCTCGACCGCCAAGATGGCCGAGGTGGCTGCCAAGCAGCTCTACCGCATACGCGAAAGCCGCCTGAACCTGGTTACCGGCGAGGTGGACGAGCTGCCGGCCGACGGCGAATCGTTCAAACTCGTCATCCAACAGCTCGACGAGCAGGAGGCTGCCCTCACCGCCCTCTTCATGGGTACGACCCAAACCGAAACGGTGGTCAAGCACATCGACTATATCCCCGTAGCTGAGGCAACCAACGAGGTGGTGTTCCGCATCTCCGACCTCTATGGCATAGTCGACTCCAATAACCTGAGCGGCGCCCCCATATACCTCAACCTGCAAATTACCGAGGAGGGACAACTCCCCGTCGACAACAAGGGCGAGGTGAAAAAGATGCCCAAGAATGCCGTGCCCTACGCCATTCCCGGCAAGGCCGAGGTGACTCTCACCGACGGCAAAAAAGCCCTGTTCAAAGGCGAAGTGCCGGTGGCCCAGTTCGGCGTTATCTTCGGGCTCGACCCGTCGCTCTTCACCGACAAGAAGAACCCCACCTGCGCCACCTTCTATCCCCAGACCGGGGCTATCCGTCAATTAGGGAAATAACCGGGAGAATATGTTGCTGCCCTACATGAACAGCGGAGTGGTCGAAGCCGGCTGCGACGAGGCGGGTCGCGGCTGTCTGGCCGGGGCGGTCTATGCCGCAGCCGTGGTGCTGCCACCCGACTTCCGCAACGAACTGCTCAACGACTCGAAAAAACTGACCGAGAAACAGCGCTATGCCCTGCGCCCCCTCATCGAAGAGGCGGCCCTGGCTTGGGCTGTGGGGATTGTCACCCCGCAGGAGATTGACCGCATCAACATTCTCAACGCCTCGTTCCTGGCCATGCACCGGGCCATCGAGCAGCTGCGGGTCACCCCCCAGCATCTGCTCATCGACGGCAACCGCTTCAAACCCTATCCCGGCATTGCCCACACCTGCGTGGTGAAGGGCGACGGCAAATACGAGGCCATCGCCGCCGCCTCGATTCTGGCCAAGACCTACCGCGACGACTACATGAACGAACTGCACGAAAAATACCCCATGTACGACTGGAAATCGAACAAGGGGTATCCCACCAAAGCTCATCGAGCAGCCATTGCTCAATACGGGCCTTCGCCTTACCACAGGCTATCGTTTCAGTTGCTCGAGCGGCAACTCTCCATTTTCTGATTACGGAACTCGTTTATGCTGCGGGCGAAAGCAACCACCGGTCGAGCACACGGTAGAAGGGGCTCACCATATGTACAATAGGGCCCACAAGCAAGGCCGAAACCACCGTACCCAGCCCTACGCCGGTAACCGTCGACGAGAAGAGATACGACATGATGCAAGCTATCAGCACCAGCGTCACGTCGAATCCCAGTTTCACGAAACCAAAGGGATGCTTCAACCGCTGGGCTATCACCTTCACAAAAAACTCGCCGGCCGTCATAGCCACATTCACCTTCATCTCGAGGGCAATACCCATGGCCAACACACAACAGCCAATAAGCAGATAAACAATCTGCTGCACAAAATTGACGGGGGCTACCCAAAACAACATGTTCATACCCCAGTCGATAAAGATACCGAAACTGAGCGAAATAGGTATCTGCAGCAGGTAGGGACGCAAATCTTCCTTGAACGACTCGTGCGTCATGAACGGCAACTCAAACAGCATGAACAGGATATTGACAATAATCGTCCATTGCCCCATCGTGAGCGGCGTAAACAGACTCAATACATGAATTGACACCGGTAATAGGCGAAGTCCCCAACAAGGCTTTTGTAATAAAGTCGATACCCAAGGCGTTGATAAACAGCGAAACAACAAACAAAAAGCAACGCCTCAACGAATAAACATTCATCATAATGTGTAATACCTTAAAAAAACGGTGCAAAGTTCGCCCTATTTCCGCAATGTGTGCTCATAAAAGAATAAACAACTTTGGTTAAAAACGAAACAGTTCTTACCTTTGGTAAAAAATTCGGCTCATGGACATTTTGCTACTCGACCTGCTTCGCAAGATACCGCAAATCGGAGCTTTCGCCCACAGGCAAGGGCTCTCACCCCACGACCGGGCAACCATCGGCAAAGGCTTCTTTTTCGTTTTCGTCGAAAGTGGAACAGCTTTGCTCACCGACATGCACCAGGACTACACGATTAAGGGCGAAGATCCGATTGTACTCTCGCCCAGCCTGGCAGCCACCCTGCACCATGCAAGCCCCGACTTCACCTTTACCTGCATCTGCCTCGTGCCCGAATACTTCGACAGCCTGCCCGGCAGCCAGCTGCTATACAGCCAACTGGCCGAGTTCATCCAGGTCGACCACCTCCCCATCGTGTCGTTGAAACCCGAGAAAAGTCGCTATCTGCGGCAGACCTTCGACCTCTTCTCGAGCGACCTGCGGGGTTTCAAAATCTACACCCACGGCATCATCAGCCACCTGTGCTGCCTGCTGCTGTTGCAAACGGCCGATACCTTCTGCCAGAGCAACCGCCACATGCCGGTCTACGTAAAACGCTCGGGCGAGATATTCCGCAAGTTCCGCAAACTGTTGACAGCCCATTACAGGCAGCACCACGACATCGGCTTCTATGTCGACGAGCTGCACATCTCGACCACCTACCTCTCGCGAATAGTCAAGCAGACGACCGGCAACACCGTGCGATTCCTCATCTCGGAGTTGCTCTGTGCCGACGCACGCCGCATGCTGGTATGTACCGACCTCGACATCAAGGAGATTGCCTCGCAATTGGGCTTCTCGGACCAGTCGGTATTCGGCAAATTCTTCGTCAAGAAGACGGGGCTCTCGCCTCTGAAATTCCGGTTGCGAAAAGAGCTATGAAACAACAAGGCCCCCGGGAGCACTTTCCCGAGAGCCTTGCCTTATAAGGTGTCAAACGTAAACAGGCGCACTATTCGGCCACCCGCTCCAACCACCGGAGCATACCCAGCATTACGCCCATCGAAATGAGACATACCACCAGGAATACCGTCCAGCATTGCCAGATGGGCCAGGCGTTGTACATGAGCGGACCTACCCACAACAGCAGGTTACCTGCGGCAGTGGCTCCCAGCCAGAGGCCCTGGCAGAGACCCAACAGGTGCTTGGGGGCCACCTTCGAAACGAACGACAGCCCCAACGGAGAAATAAACAATTCGGCGACCGTCAGGAAGAAATAGGTCACAATCAGTACCCACCAGTGGGCCTTGCGAGCCATTTGCTCGGCCACGGGGAGGAGCTTGAAGTCGTCGGCCGAAGGATAGCCTTTCATGGCCGAGAAGATGGCCAGGAAGAGGAAGGCCAACCCGGCAATGAACATACCGATGGCAATCTTGCGGGGCGTAGAGATAGCCTTACCCCGGCGAGCCAACCAGGCAAACAGCGCCATGACAATAGGGGTGAGCGTAATCACAAAGAAGGGGTTGATGGCTTGCCAGATTTCGGGGGCCACGGCACTCGAATCTACGAAGTCGCGAGCGAAGAACGAGAGCGACATACCGTTCTGGTGGAACGAGAACCAAAAGAAGATAACCACACCCAGCACGGCAAACAGAGCGGCCATACGCTGGCGAATCTCCTTGGCCATGGCCCGCTTCTCTTCGGCGGTATAGGATTGCGACTCGACTTTGGTCTTCTTACCCGGAGTGGGGAACCGACGCTGGTAGGCCACAAAAATAACCAGCGAGATGAGCATGGCTACCACCGAAGCGATGAACGAGTAGTGGATACCCTCGTTGAAAATCTGGAGGTAGTTCTGGCAGGCGCTGGCCAGATCGGTCACGTTGCCGCCGGCAGCCGTCATCAGGGCATTGAGGTTATCGAGAGCAGACTGGCTCATCTGGGCACCGTTGTTGATAAACTGGTGGCACAGGGCCGGCAACTGGGCATTGTAGGCCATCCCGTTCACACCCAGCCACCACTCGCGAAGCAACGGAGCCACAAACGGGGCAATGAGGCCACCCACGTTGATAAACACATAGAATATCTGGAATCCGCTGTCGCGTTTGCTCTTGGCCTCCTTCAAGGCTTCGGGGCCCTGCTTGGCAGCTTCGGCCTCGAAATCGTCGTAGAGCTGGCCCACGATGGCCTGCAGGTTACCCTTGAACAGACCGTTACCGAAGGCAATGAGGAAGAGCGAGAAACAGGTGAGCGGGAGCAACCATGCCACGTTTCCGCTGGTAGCCAGGATAGGAATCGACAGCAACACATAGCCTGCAGCCATGATAATCAAACCGGTCTTGATGGTACCTTTGTAGTTTTGCGTACGGTCGGCAATGATACCGCCTACCAACGCCAACAGATAGATACCGGCATAGAAGAATGAATATATGGTACCCGAAGTCTCTTCGCTCAAACCGAATTTGGAGCATAGAAACAGTACCAGCACGGCATTCATAATGTAATAGCCGAAGCGTTCGCCCATGTTGGAGAGTGCCGCAGCTATCAAACCCTTAGGATGTCCTTTAAACATAATGTTAGATTTTAAGTATTAAATGATTTAGTTGTTTTTCACTTTGAAGGCCAAGGCATACATGCGCATCTGCTTGACCATGGCCACCAACCCGTTGGAGCGGGTGGGCGACAGGTGCTCGGTGAGCCCTATCCGATCGATAAAGTAGAGGTCGGCGTTGAGAATCTCGTCGGGGGTACGGCCCGAAAGCACCCGCACCAGCAGCGACACGATGCCCTTCACGATGATGGCATCGCTCTCGGCCTCGAACCAGATGCGGCCGTCGCGGTAGTCGGCTTGCAGCCACACCCGGCTTTGACAGCCTTCAATCAGATTCTCGTTGGTTTTGTATTTCTCCTCGATCGGGGGCAGGCTGTTGCCCAGGTCGATGAGTAAGGCGTATTTATCCATCCAGTCGTCGAAGACCGAAAACTCGTCTATAATCTCGTCTTGTATTTCGTCGATACTTTTCATATAAGTAGTTTAGTTTTATCAATCACTCTTCATAAATGACCGTCAGTACGGTTTGCCCCACCGCCTTCAGCGTGGCGGGGTCGATATTCTTCATCGTGTCGTCTACGGTGTGCCAGTAGGGCGGGAACCCCGTAACCGTCTCGCGCGAGCAGGCGATGATGTCGACACTGGGTATGCCGTAACGGTTCACATACACATGGTCGTCGGTCACATAGCCTCCCTTCTCATCTACGAAATAGTCGCCGTATCCCAGACGACGGGCCGTCTCCCACACCTGCTTCACGATACCCGAGGCGTAATACTCCGAAAACATCTCGCGGCAGAAGCGGGCACCCGAGCCACCCACCATGTCGAGCAGAATGCCGAACCGGGCCCGGTAGCCGGGCTTGTGCGGACGGCGGGTCCAGTATTGTGTACCCAGGGCCCAGGTATCCTCGTCGTTCGACGTGCTCCAATAGGGGGCTCCGTAGTCCTCGGCATCGAAGAAGGCAATGTCGACCCCCGCATCGGGGAGCTTCTGCCCCACCTGTCGGGCTATCTCGAGCAACACGCCCACCCCGCTCGCACCGTCGTCGGCACCGGCAATGGGCTGGCGATGCTTGCTCTTGTCGGCATCGTTATCGGCATAGGGGCGGGTATCCCAGTGTGCAAAAAGGAGTATGCGGTTTTTCTTCTCGGGCGAGAACGACCCGATGATGTTGCGGATGGCCAGCTCGCTGCCGTCGTAGGCGGTGACGGTGCCCTCCTGCACCTCGACCGTGGCTCCGTGACGGGCCAGCTCGGCAGCCAGATAGTCGGCCGTAGCACGATGTGCCGGCGTATTGGGCACCCGGTATCCGAACTCGACCTGACGTTCTACATAGGCATAAGCGCTGTCGGCATCGAACACGGGAACCTCGACCGACACGGTATCGGTCGCCTGAGTCTCACTGCTGCTCCCCGATTTTGCCGAACAGGCCATCAGTCCTATAATCAGAAATAAATATATCAGTTGGCGGTTTAGCGTTTTCATCTTGCTCAAAAGTACGCATTCTGACAAAAACTCGCAAATATCCCGCCTATTTTATACAAAAAGCGAGGTCGACCGACTCTTTACCGACCGAGAAGAGCACCTCGGCCCCCTCGATGAGAGGCAGATTGTCGGAGACATGCCCCACGGGGAAGTCGAAACAAACGGGGTAGTCATACTCCTCGACCAGGCGATAGATGAGTTCGTAGAGCGTACCGCCCAGCCCCTCGTTCTCGGTATACTCGGTGAAGCGGCCTACAATCAGCCCCGAGAGCGAAGCCAGCCGTCCGGCCAGTTTCAACTGGTAGAGCATGCGCTCGATCTTGTAGGGGGCCTCGGCAATATCCTCGATAAAGAGCACCGAGCCGGGCCGGAATATATCGTAAGGGGTCCCTATCAGTCCGCACAGTACCGCCAGATTGCCGCCTACCAGCATACCGCGGCCTTCGCCCTGCCGGTTCAACGGGTGAGGCTTCTCGTGATACTCGGGTATCTGCCCGAAAAGAATCTGCCGCAGATACTGCGTGCAACGGTCGTCGGCCGGTTCGGCCGTGAGGTGCTTGCACATGGGCGCATGCAGCGACATGATGCCCCGGCTCACACACAGGGCATGCAGCGCCGAAATATCGCTGAAACCGATTATCCACTTGGGATTACGGGCCACATCGTCGGCCAGACGGTCGAGCAGATGCACGGTGCCGTAACCGCCGCGGCTGCACAAGATGGCTTTCACCTCGGGGGTATGCAGGGCGTTGCGAAAGTCGTCGGTACGCTCGTCGACGGTACCCGAGTAGACCCCCGACTCTCCCAGACAGTGCAGCGATACCGACACACCCAGCGGCCAGGACTCGAGCCGCTCGACGGCACCTTTTACATAATCGGGGTTAATGATACTGGCCGGCGAAACAATGGCGAGTCCGTCGCCGGAAATCAGAAAGGGAGGTTGTGTCATCATCTCTATCGTAAGGCTTAAAAGGTTGTACCCGGCCCCTCATCGGGCGAGCGTCCTACAAATGTAACGAACTTTCGCCAGCCTTGAAACAAATAGCCCCGGAATCTTGTAAAAAACTCCGGGGCCAGTGAACGATAAGGTATCGCTTGTTTCGTTATTTCTCGCGCATGAAGATGTTGATGGGGGTTCCGCTGAAGTTCCACGTCTCGCGAATCTTGTTCTCGAGGTAGCGCTTGTAGGGCTCCTTCACCCACTGGGGCAGGTTGCAGAAGAAGACGAATGTGGGCACATAGGTCTCGCGCAACATGGTCACATATTTTATCTTCACATACTTACCCTTGTATGCAGGGGGCGGATAGTTCTCAATGGCGCTGAGCATCACCTCGTTGAGTTTCGAGGTGGGTATCTTGCGCTGGCGGTTCTTGTAGACCTGCACGGCGCTCTCGAGCACCTTGAAGATGCGCTGCTTGGTCAGGGCCGAAGCGTAGACGATGGGGAAGTCGACAAACGGAGCGAGGCGCGCCCGTATGGCATTCTCGAAGGTCTGTATCGCCTTGTTCGACTTGTCTTCGACCAAATCCCACTTGTTGACGCAGACCACCAGCCCCTTCTTGTTTTTCTGTATGAGGGAGAAGATATTGAGGTCTTGCCCCTCGATGCCGCGGGTGGCATCGATCATGAGGATGCAGACGTCGGAGGCCTCGATGGCCCGTATCGAGCGGATTACCGAATAGTATTCGAGGTCTTCGGTCACCTTGCCCTTCTTGCGGATACCGGCGGTATCGACCAGATAGAAGTCGAACCCGAACTTGTCGTAACGGGTATAGATGGAGTCGCGCGTGGTACCGGCGATGTCGGTCACGATGTAGCGTTCCTCGCCGATGAAGGCATTGATAATGGACGACTTGCCGGCATTGGGACGTCCCACGACGGCAAAGCGGGGTATATTCTCTTCGATTTCGGGCTCCGACTTCTTGGTGAAGCGTTTCAGAATCTCGTCGAGCAGGTCGCCCGTGCCCGAACCGCTGGCGGCCGACACACAGAAGGGGTCGCCCAAACCGAACGAATAGAACTCGGCGGCGTTGTATTGCCAGTCGTTCGAGTCGGCTTTGTTGGCTACCAGAATCACCGGCTTGGACGAACGGCGCAAGATGGCGGCCACGTGGTCGTCGAGGTCTACGGCTCCGGTTCTCACGTCGACCATGAACAGGATGACATCGGCCTCTTCGATAGCCAGCGCCACCTGCTTGTTGATTTCTTCTTCAAAAATATCTTCCGAATTGACTACCCAACCACCGGTATCGATAATGGAGAACTCCTGCCCGCACCACTCGACTTTGCCATACTGGCGGTCGCGTGTCGTACCGGCCTCTTCGTTGACAATGGCCTTGCGGGTTTGCGTCAAGCGGTTAAACAGGGTCGATTTCCCTACGTTGGGGCGTCCTACGATTGCTACTATATTTCCCATAATTTCTCTTTCTTTTTTACGGCTGTCACAGCCTTGGGTTTTACTCGGGTATGTATCCAAATCCTTTCAGTTTATTCTCGCGGCTCCGCCAGTCTTTCTCGACCTTGACGTAGAGCTCGAGGTAGACCTTCTTGTCGAAGAATGCCTCTATATCCTTGCGGGCCAGCATGCCCACCTTTTTCAGGGCCGAGCCGCCCTTGCCGATGATGATGCCTTTCTGCGAATCGCGCTCGACATAGATCACCGCCATGATGTGTATGCGCCCCTCTTCCTCCTTGAACTGCTCGACAGCCACCTCGCAGGCATAGGGTATCTCCTTGTCGTAGGTGAGCAATATCTTCTCGCGGATAATCTCGGTCACGAAGAATCGGGCCGGCTTGTCAGTGAGCGCGTCCTTGTCGAAGAAGGGCGGCGAGGGAGGCAACAGCTCTTGAATGCGCTTGAGCAGATAGTCGAGATTGAACTTATATTGTGCCGAAACGGGTATCACCTCGGCCTTCGGCAACAGGCGTTTCCACTCCTCTACCAGCTTTTCGAGCGACTCCTGCCCGCCTTGCAACAAGTCTATCTTGTTGATGACCACCAGCACGGGCACCGTCTCCTCGGCCACCTTGTCGAGGAACGACTGGTTTTTGGTGGGGGTCTCTATTACGTCGGTCACATAGAGCAGAATGTCGGCATCGACCAGGGCCGACTGCGAGAAGTTGAGCATCGACTCCTGCAGCTTGTAGTTGGGCACGAGTACACCCGGCGTATCGGAATAGACAATCTGCATGTCGTCGGTATTCACGATGCCCATGATGCGGTGGCGCGTAGTCTGCGCCTTCGACGTAATGATCGAGATGCGCTCGCCCACCAGCGAATTCATCAGCGTAGACTTGCCTACGTTGGGATTTCCTACAATGTTTACAAAACCGGCCTTGTGCATAGTTTTATCGGGTTAGTTTGCCAGACAATATATAGACGTTTCTCTTATTCTATTGTCCCCAAAGGTAGTGAAAATATTCTACTTGACGAAACAACCGCCGTCGGCTTTTGTTCAAAGACAAGAAAAGACGCATCTCTTGCTACAAAAGATGCGTCTTTGTCTTATTCTCGCAATGTTTATTTCGCGTTGTATCCCCACACGAGGTAGAGAGAGCCCCAGGTAAATCCGGCACCGAAAGCCGTGAGTACCAGCTTGTCGCCGACTTTGAATTTATCTTCAAATTCGGCCATGCACAAGGGGATGGACGCTGCACTCGTATTGCCATACTTCTGGATGTTGACCAGCAACTTCTCTTCGGGAAGTTTCATACGGTCGGCGATAGCCTCGATAATACGCAGGTTGGCCTGGTGAGGGATGAAGTAATCGATCGTATCGACCGTGAGACCGTTACGTTCCATCACCTTCTCCGACGAGGTGAGCATGTCGGTTACGGCGTGTTTGTACACGGCGCGACCCTCCTGATAGACGTAGTGCTCGTCGTTGTCGACCGTCTCGTGCGAAGCAGGATGAACAGCACCGCCAGCCTTCATCAGCAGGTGGGGCAAGCCCATACCGTCGGTATGCAGCACGGCATCGACGATACCTACCGGTTCGTCGGTGGGCTCGAGCATCACACAAGCGGCAGCATCGCCGAACAGCGGACAGGTCGAACGGTCTTTGTAGTTAACCATCGACGACATCTTCTCGGCAGCCAGCACCACTACGTGCTTGTACAAACCGCTCTTGATGTAAGCGGCACCCGACTGCAAGGCTACGATAAAGCCGGCACATGCAGCCTGGATGTCATAACCATAGGCGGTCTTGATACCCAACTTCTCCAATACGATTGAAGCCGTAGAGGGGAAACGATAGTCGGGGTTGGAGGTTGCACAAATGAGCAGATCGACCTCTTCGGGTTTTACGCCGGTCTTCCGCAAAAGCTCGGCCACGGCTTTTTCACCCAAATCGGACGAGCCCGTACCTTCACCTTTCAAAATTCTGCGTTCCTTGATACCGACGCGAGTCGTAATCCACTCGTCGTTGGTATCGACCATGTGCGACAGTTCGTCGTTGGTCAGCACATAATCAGGGACATACGAGGCTATTCCCGTTATTTTAGCATTCATAACTATAAAATCGGCTTAGTGTGTGAAAAAATGCCCTAAATCGCTTTAGGGCTCTACATATCGAAACTTAGACTGCAGCCTCTTTTTCGATAGCCAATTTTCCTCTGTAATAGCCACACTCGCCACATACGGTGTGATATACATGCCAAGCACCACAGTTGGGGCAAACTGCCAAAGTAGGAGCAACTGCTTTGTCGTGAGTTCTTCTTTTGGCTGTTCTCGTTTTAGATTGTTTTCTTTTAGGATGTGCCATTTTTCTATTATTTAATTATTATCTATTATTTTCTTCAATTCGTCCCAACGGGGGTCGGTCATTGTCTCGCCTTCGTCGGGTACCACGTCTGCGATGTCCTCATCGTCAAACGCATCAAGGGCCTCGTCGTCGCCATCGTCCAGCGAGCGGGCCGTATGTTTGCGCAACTTAGCACTCATCGACTTGTTGCACTTCCCTGCCGGGTGAACGTGCTTCAAGGGAATTGTCAGCGCCACAAATTCGTACAAGAACCAGGCGATGTTCAACTCCCCGTCGCTCTCGGGAATCACTACCACATTATCGCTCTCCTCGCTGTATTCGCTACCGAATTTCACGAAAAGCGTCTCGTGGGTTTTTACCTCGTGATCCATGTCGTCGAGACAGCGATCACACGGAATCTGAATCACTCCTTCCAAATCGAAATTCAATTCAAAAGAAGCCGCAGTCCGCTTCACGGTCAGCTTCACATTTACCTTCCCTTTTTGAACATCTTCTCCTTCGATATTCTTAAAGAACTCATTATCCAATACATACTCAAAATCCTGAGTACCTATCGGCATACTCTTGAGCGGTAATTTATAAGCACTAAATCGTCCCAATGCTATTTGTCGTTAAAACTGCGCAAAGGTATAAAAAATAATCGTTATAAATCAATCTTTTCGGGAGTTTTTATTTCATATTTAAAATTTTTCAATCCCGAAAGGGCCCGTTTCCATCGGGGAAGCGAAGCACAACGCTCGTCACTGTCGACCGATTGGGGGGTCACAAAGTCAGGCTACGCGCTTCAGCTCGATTCGGAAGGTAGTACCCTTGCCCACCTCCGACTCCTTCACAAAAATCCGACCGGCATGATACTCCTCGATGATGCGCTTGGCCAGCGTGAGGCCCAACCCCCAACCGCGTTTCTTGGTCGTATAACCGGGATTGAACACCGTCTTGAAGTTTTTGCGGGCAATACCCTTGCCGGTATCCTTGATGTCGATATAGATCTGCTGCCTCTCCGAGGTCAGATATACATCGATGCGCCCCTCGCCGTTCATGGCGTCGACCGCATTCTTGCACAGATTTTCGATAACCCACTCAAACAGCGGCAGGCACACCATGGCCCCCTCGGCATCCGATGGCAGATGGGTTGTTATCTGTACCTTGCTCGAGACCCGCCGACGCATGTACTCGGTGGCATTCTCGAGCACCTCGTTCACGTAAACCAGCTCCATCTCGGGCTTCGAACCTATCTTGGAGAAGCGTTCGGCTATGACCGAAAGCCGCTTCACATCCTTGTTCATATCAGACAGCAACGCCGGGTCTACCCCCGAAGCCTCCAGCAAATCCATCCACGCCATCAGCGACGATATGGGGGTGCCCAACTGGTGAGCCGTCTCCTTCGACAGCCCCACCCACACCTTGTTCTGCTCGGCCTTCTTCGTGCTGATAAGTGCAAAATAGACAATCAGCACAAACAGCACCATCACTCCCAACTGCACATAGGGATAGAACGAAAGCCGTTTCAGCAGGATAGAGTCGTCGTAGTAGAGATACTGTTTCTCGTCGCCACCCAGATTGATTTCGATCACATTCGAGCCACTCTGCAAATGAGCCAGCTTCCGCCGCAAATATTTCTCGGGATCAGTCTCAGGAAGATTCAAGTTGACATACTGATTTATCTCGCCATTCCCATCGACCAGAATAGCCGGTATCGAGGTATTGCTCTGGATGACCTTCAGGATAAGCTCCATGCTCATCTCGGTCTTGTCGCTGGCCAACTCGCGAGTCGCCTCGGCCCAAATCTCCATCTTCTTGCGCTCCTCGACCGAGAGGTCCTCGACCAGATCGTTCGACACATAGAGCACCCCGCCGACCAGCAGCACCGATATCAACAGAAAAATCAACTTCCCTTTTTGCCGGAGATCATAAATATTTTGCATAGCCTCAAACCGCATTATATACATGTAATATATATAAGAACGGTGCGACCCGCCAAATATTATCCGACTGCTCATTTCGCACCTCCATACTCCCGCGCCCGGATGGCCTCGACTATCCAACGGAGATTGCGACGCGTATACCCAAAAGAGACAATCGAACTACGTCGGTCGAGATTATTCACGCTGTTGAGCCACACCCGACCGCTGTCATAGACAACAAATATATGTTCGCCCCAAGTGAAACTCCACATCGAGGGATTGGTATGGGCTACGATACAGTCGTACCCCAGGTGGTCGATACTCCACTCGTGTACCTCGGCCAATTCGATAAAGAGGTTACCTATCTCCTCGATCGAAAGGCGGGTTGGCACCTCTTCGAAGTCAAGCCGGTTGCGCTGCACATGAAACAGCAACAACGCCAGCAGTAACGGTATGCACAAAACCCATAAGGGCAACAATACACCCCAGGAATAAATCAGGGAGAAAAGGTTGAACAACAGCATACAACACAAAATAAACACCATCAAAGAGGGCAGGGCATAGTGGGTCGTGGCCCAATCGGTCGTAAGCGGCAAATGCCGTGTGCGCAACACAAAGTCGGCCAGCGGTTCATCGCCCTCCTTATGAAAGAACAGCCAAAACAAAAACCACTCTGCCACAATACAGAAGACGACAATGCCCACTAATATCCATCCCCACTCTGTGCCGGAAGCAGGAGTGTCGAAATCGTGATTTACGCGATAGCCCGACGGGGGAATATCGAGAATCACCATTCCCTGGTCGTAAGCAATGTTGTCGAACGAAAGGTCTTTGCAACGAAACTCGTAGTGTCCGTCTGTCTCGAGTCGCAACGGATAAAAATAGCGGTAGCACGAGGTCGTCTCTCCATTGCTGTAAACGGTTGAGCTACTGTTGCTGCGAGGGCGTATCGACCGGCCGTTGGCCACGATAATCGGGGGCTCGGCATCGGGCCGACGGTTGCACTCCAACACAAGCATGATGGCACTGCCTACCCGCAGGCTGTCGCCCCTGACTGAGAGTTCACACATTACCGAGGAGTCGACCGAATCGGCAGGCAGTATCCGGGACGAATAGGCTTTCTGATAAAGATCGGAAAAACCACTCAAAAAGTTGGCAATGATGGCCGAGTCGGACTCTTCGGCCCGAACGAACACCGTCCAAACAGCCAGACAAACAACGACTATACACCGTTTCACGCTTCTCATCTTTTTATCGGTGACGAATCGAGCAGAACTTCCTGAGGCAAATCGGCACACTCGCTCCAAAACAGGCCTTCTTCCTCATCGTCAATCCAATAGAGAGGCAACACCGTAGCTTCGTAACCAAAGATATAACGCTCGTTGGAAAGACGGGGTATCAACAATATTTCGGCATTCTCTTCCATACGCTCGTCATAAGCGAACTTGACGGAGTAATAAATATACTCGATATGATTCGCCCGGGTCTCCACGTCGACCGAAGAATCTTCGCCGCAGTCGGAACCGCCCTTTTTCTTGTGGGTTCTCGAGTCGAGCGAAAGGTTACCCAACTCCATCATCCCTTCGGGTACATGAAAAATCATATCGACCGAGTAGAATTCCTTTTTCCATATCGCCTTGTAGGGAATGGCTACGCGCACCAATACCCAACACGAGTCGGCCGTCTTGACCGCCCGCTCGACAGTATACCGCACCTGCGGACGCTCAAGCGGTTTGAGCTGCTTATGCAGTTTCAATACCTCGGGGCTTACATCGTAGTCCATCGCCTCCACCGCTGTTACCGGCTCGAGCGGGACGGTTGTTCTGCACCCCGCACAGAGGCACAACAGAACGACTACAAGCCAAACACTCTGTTTCATCGCTTTCTATTTTTTTGAGGGTGTCACTTCTCTTATCATCCAATTTACCAGGGATATTTCACCCACGGACTGTTCGCATCGGCCAGCAGCTTGTCGGCGGTATCTTTCATCACCGAATTATAGGCCCGCTTACCGCCCCACAACGAGCGGCCTATCACGTAGCTCAGGGCCAGTTCCCGCCACGACGAGAACGCTCCGTGGGCCAGTTCGTTTGCCACATCTACATATTGCCAGGCCTCGGTCTCGGTAATATAGCCCATCTCGCAGCAGGCCCGTGCCAGAAAACAGATGCGTCCGGCATCCCACCCAACCACGCCATAGCGACGAAGGTCGTCTTTCACGGTAATGACTTTGCACGCAAGCAGTTCATCGTAGGTATCCTGCAGGTTCTGGAGTTGAACGGTTATCTTGTCATAATCCTCCTGCGAGGTCATGTTTTGCTGGAAGACCTCGTCCTGCTGTTTCGGATCGGTCAACAAGAAGGCCTGCCACACAAAAGGAAAGTAGTAGCGGTAACCTTTCTCGCACAGGTATTGCAGCTCTTCCACGGCCTCGGTACGACAGGTGATGCCCCACCACTCTCCCAGAATCTTGGGCAGTTCGCTGCGGATACCCGTCTCAAGCGAATTTTGATAGGCCCCCTGTTGTGAAGCATAGAGGGCCCCCACGGCCAGCTTCCGACACTGCTCGTCGCTCAAGGTCGAGCGAGGATTGAGACAGACGGTCGTGAAAGCCCGGCGCAACTTGCGCACGGTACCGATAGCACTTTTGCCTTTTTTATAAATCCATATTCCACCACTCACGACAGCTATCGTGAGCATGATGTAAAATTCGTTACTCATCGTCCATACAGTTTTTCGATTTCGCATTCTCTATTACCAGGCTATCTGCCGCCAGGGCGAATCGTCCCGACCGAGCAGCAGCGATGCTATCTCATAGGCGGTGTCGCAGTCGTCGGTATCGTCGTGCCAAACGCCGCGCCCCAACGTGTAGCTGAGCCCAAACTCCTGCCACGACGAGAACTCCTGCCGGGCCACCTCGGCTCCCACCTGCATGATGTGCCACATCTCCTCCTCGGTGACATAACCGCACAGGTAGGCCCAACGCCCCAGATTGACGACACGAACCAAATCCCAGGCTATCGCCGTGTGGGGGATTGTAGTCCTGTCGCAATATTCGTTCTGAATCATGTAGGCAACCATCTGACGCACCTCGTCGAGTTTTTCGCCCGGTTCAGAGTCGGCATCCTCCTCCCCGTCACTCAAGAGCACAGCCAGAGCTTCGTCGGCCTCGGCGTGGTGCCCCTCGTTCAACAACCAGTTGACTGTCTCGATGACCGAGTTGCGGTCGGCAATCTCCCACCAGCTTTCGAGTTGAGCCTTGATGGTATCGATCTCGATTTGGCAATCGAGGGTATCGACACACTCGTCGTTATATACCAACAATGGTGCGGCCAAGGCCAGCACACGGAGTTGCTCGGGTGTCAACCGACTGTCGCCGCTGCGGCGTATCGTCCAGTCCTCGCCCAGAGCATCGAGAGCGAGATCGTTCATCTCACGGAGCTCCTGCTCCAGCGATCCATCCTGCATCTGCCGGTAAAAGTCCCCGGCCTGCGCCATATTCGCACGGGCAGTTTGTGCCACAGTATCGGCATCTACACCACCCAATGTTCCCATCGCGGCCTGTTGCCTCTGAATCTCTGCCAGGTTGGGTACGGCTGCCTGCATCTGGGCCATAATCTGCGCCTGCATATCGCTCATGTCGGGCATTTCAAATCCCGGAATATTCCCATACATCGACTGTATCTGTTCCATCGCCGCCCGCACCGAAGCCTCTTGTGCAGCCCGGGCTATCTCCTCCGGCGTGTGAGGGGTGTTCAATTCATCTTGTGCCATATAAATAAGTATTTTAAGGTTCTGTTATCCTTCGGCTCCGGCATATAGCAGAGTTTCGACAATCTCGTTGAAACCCCGCTCGCCGGCATAATAGAGGGCCGTGTGTTGTAGGTTGTCGGCCACATTTACGGCAGCTCCGGCAGCTATCAACAACGACACCATCTCGTTGTCACCCAACCGGGCGGCCTGGATGAGCGGAGTCTCGCCCCGACTGTTGCGGGCATCGACATTTGCCCCTGCACCCAGCAAAGCCTTGCCTATAAAACGGTTGCCCGACAAAACGGCAGCATGCAGCGGAGCAGTCCCAACCAGCGAAGCCCGGTTGACATCGGCTCCAGCCGCAATCAGCAACTCGGCCAGAAAGAGGTTGCTCCGACCACAAGCCAACAGCAGAGGGGTCTCCCCTTCGTCGTTCATGGCATTGAGCTGAACCTTCGAATCGGCCAACAGGGTGCACACCACCTCTCCCTGGTCGTTATGGACCGCCTGATGCAGAGCCGTATTGCCCCGGCTGTCGCAAGCGGAGGCATGGTTCAACAACGACACCACCTCGCGCAATCCATGCGCGGTAGCATAGTCGAGTGCCGTATGCCCCGACTGGTCGGCCCGTCCGGTATCGGCCCCCAACCCGATGAGATAAAGAGCGGCATCGGTGCGTTTGTAATCGAGCAGCACCATGAGCGGCGTGCGTCCCTCGCGGTCGGTCGCATTCAAGTCGGCTCCATGCCGGGCCAGCAAGGCCACAATCTCCTTGTTCCCACTCTGTGCCGCAGCATGCAGGGGGCTTTCACTACGATTGTTGATCAAAGAGACATCGGCTCCCCGATCGAGCAACAGAGCCACCACATCGCGGTGCCCCTGCCGACAGGCGTAATAAAGAGGAGTATTCCCCTCGCCATCACGCTTATCGAGATTGACACCTCCCTTGTCGAGAAAAATGCGCACGATGCTCTTCTGTCCGTTGCGACAGGCATTGAGAAAAGTCAGGTTATTGTCCATCGTTTGAGATTAAGCATATTTCAATAAAAGTTTCACCAGTCCTTCGTTGTTTCGGCGGGTGGCCCTGTCGAGCGGAGTCTCCCCCGCATTGTTGACAGCGGCAACCGACGGAACCCCAAAATCAAACAATAGTCGGGCCGCCTGTTTCGCCTCTGGAAGCGAATAACAGTCGGCGATATAGTGCAAGATGGTATTCCCTTCGCTGTCGACCGCCTGCACATCGGCTCCGGCTTCGAGCAAAAACTCCTCCATGGAACCACTGTGGAGGCCGCAGGTCTGACGGTTGAAGAGGTGCATCAACGACACCCGGCCCCGACAATCGCGAGCGTTGACAGCGACACCCCGCTCGAGCAGACGGCGCAGGGCATAGAGGGCCAAGTCGTCACTCTCGTAACAGCATACAAGCATCAAGGCAGTCTCCCCTTTACCATTCACCGGGGCATCGGGGTTCCACCCTTTTTCCAGAAAAAGATTCAACAGAGGTCCGAAGGTCTCCATCCCAGAAGCATGCCGGCACCCTTTGTCGAGCCACTCGACAAAAGCAGTCTCGCCCCGCGAATTGCGGTAGTTGGGGTCAGCTCCGGCTCGAAGCAGCATCACAGCCGCTTCGACATTCTGCCAAGTGAGCGCACAAGCCAGCGGCGATTTCCCGTAAAAGTCGTTCATCTTCTCATACCCGCACTCGGTCTGCAGCTCGACACCCCATCGCAACAGGGCCGTGACCGCCGCCAAATCCTTGTAATACAATGCTTGGAAAATATCCATGCCTCCAGTCTCTTCGAGCGGTTCGCCCGATGCAGAGTCCTTACCCGAAAGCAAGGCACTCACCCACTTGGCGCCCCCTTCCATGGCCAGGTCGAAAGGTGTCCGTCCATAACTGTTCTTCTCGTCGGGGTCTATTCTCCCGTCGACCAGCAGAAGAGAAGCCGTACGATAGCAGCGTTCGGCCTCCTCGAGCTGCTCGTCCCGCTCGCGCAGAGTCTCCTCCTTGCGTCTTTCAGGGACCCAAGTATCTGCAAAGCGTGCTATCCCCGACTCCAACCGACGTAAACAAGCGGCCGTATCGACAGCCACACGGCATACAACGTGCAAAGCATTCTCGCCGTTGGAGTCGACCGAGTCGATACACCGTGCCGAACGGACCAACAGTTCAACCAAACGATGATGCCGATTCCGCACCGCCTCGATGAGAGCGGTCGTATTGCAGGCCGATCGGGTCACACTGGCCCCTTGCTCCAACAATAACCGCGCAGCCTGACATATCCGTTCGCCAGTAAAGGTCCGCTCGCCAGATACAACAGCCAGGCAGTGCAAAGGGGTATATCCCCGACCGTCTCGCACATCGACCTTGGCACCCCGTATCAGCAACAACCCGATGGCCTCGACATCGACCTGCTCGGCAGCCAGATGCAGAGCCGTACGGTCGTAAAAGTTGTCGTCCCGGTCGTCGAGTGGAACTTCGGCAAAAGCCTCCAGCAATTCCCCTCTGGGGACCTCGCAATCATACAGTTTATAAATGGCTTTGACTGTCATGGTCGATTTGTTCAATGAGGTTACAGATGTGCCGGTATCTACCGCCCAGTCGGGCGGCAATGGCCCGTACTTCGTCGTATCGCCTCAGCCGGAAAGCAGCCTCGGCCTTGAGGCGAAGGAAAAGGGACTCGGTCTCGGGAGAAAAGGGTGTAACAAGCATGGGGCACAAGGACAAGGCGCTCTCATGCTCCCAGTCGAGCAGGGATTGGGGCAAAGCCGAAGGCGCGGAACAAGGGTGTACCGGCAGCAAACGGTCGGCCTCGCAGAGCAGAGAATAGCACCGCTCATAATCACCCGCCCCGAAACAGCACACCGCCTTGTTGTAAACGACCCGCAAGTCGTCACCGGCAAGCCGGTCGAAACAGGCATAGCCCAGGGAATAGGCCCCGCAAGCGAGATAGCTCACCCCGGCCTCGAACAGCCGGTCGGCCCCGGCACCTGTAACGACCGCTTTATCTCCGAGCAAATTCACCCGTCATCCGTTTTACTCGAACTCTACCTGCCCGGCCTCGTTCACCCGGAATGGCACAGTGTAGTAGTTGGTAGTGAGTAATCGGCCGTTCATCTCGGTCTTCTCGCCTTTCTTCGTGTAGTTCAGCGAGAAATAGGCATATTGCTTCTGGCTGTCGGCCTTGTAGGATTCGTCTCGGTTCCAACGCTCCACGTCATTCAGCCCGACGGGCAAGGTATAAAAAGTGTAGTTTTCGACCGATTTCAATTCATATTGGTCGCCTTCTTCCTCGGCTTGCAACAGATTATTCCCCTCCTCGCCCCACTTTTGCAACTTCGCTGCGTCGATAGCATTCAGGTCGAGTGTAGCCGTTGGTTCATAAGCGTATGTTTGGCGGTTACTTTTCGAAGGTTCATCGGCTTTGAAATCGCCGCCATCCTTGTTAATCGTCAATACGTAATCGCTATTGTCGGGAGTAATATAAAACACGATTACCTGGCTCAACACATTCTCGAGCTTGCGGTCGCCACGATCTTCGTTCATCTCGACTCGATAGACTTTTGCATCAGCGGGTACATGAGTTTTCACGAGTTCCTTCACTTTGGCCACAGCCTCTTCAGAAGCCATACCCAAATCATTGCCCGACGAGCAGGACGACAACATGGCCACGGCAATAGCCACAGCCGTTAAGATTCTCATAACTTTTGTAATCATGATATAGATGTTTTAGTTGGTTGTCATATACTAACCGAGCAGAGCACGAAACTCTTCGTACTGCTCCCACGAATCGAAATAGGGAATTTCGAAAACCAAGTATCGGTCGGGCAGACTCACCTTGCACTGGCTCTCCTTCTCGTCGTACTTGATATACTCGATATCGCTGATGGAAAAGGTGTCGTACTCGACCCGCCCCGACTTTACCGTCGGGTAGGTAACCTTGTTGCCATCGACCGTAATCATGGCCCCCTCGCGAATGAGAGCACGAGCCTTGCGCATGGCCAGCCAGGTGAATATCAGCAACACAATGCCACCGATAATGAAGATGGTCGAGAGTACCGCCGGCGACAGAATGTGCAAACGACGAATGCGCAACCCGAAAGGCCAGATGGCCGGGACGACAATCATGCCGATACCGAATGCCAGGTTGGACCACTGGTTGGTGAAAATGCTCCCAGGGGTATAGTTGAATGTCTTGTGAATGCTTGTAAATCGCTCCTGTTCCATAAATATTACCGTTCGGTCATTTTTAACAGGAGCAAAGATAGAACAAAAAAAATAAAAATATGACCAGTTGGTCATATTTTTATTTTTTTATGATTCTCACTGTGATTAGCGTTTCAACTGATTATAAATATACCGGAAGTGTGCGGCCAATCGATTCACATCGAGCCCCTCGTAAAACGACATTTCGAACGACATGCCCACAAACGTGAGGCGGAACTGGGCCACCGCCTCCTCCACATCGGTCTCCCGATTGATTTCGCCGCTTTCGATAGCCCGACGGATAACGCTACGCCAATGGTCGTACTCCGATTCAATCCAGGCATGCAACTTGGCCTTACCGTCTGGATAATAGAAGAGTACCTGCTGGAAGAGATGGAAATAACCCGCATTGGCCGACTGACCGGGCATGGCCTCCTGCCGCACATTGCCCAATCGTACAATCTCGGCCATCGTACGCTCTACTCCGGCCACGTACTTATCGATAAAATCGGACAGCGTACCGTCCGACTCCTCATACTTGTGCTTCGGGTCCTGGGCGTTGAACAGATATTTGTCGGCCACAGCCACAAACAAATCGAGTTTGGTAGGATAGTAATTAAAGATACCCGTCTTGGTCAGCCCCACCATGCGGGTAATCATCTGCAGGCTCACCCGCTCGTAATTCATCGACATGAACAACTGCAGCGCGCTTTGCAAGATTTCCTCTCTATTGGTTTTCATACACTCTTTCCTATAATATTATCAAAGATACAGGCTTATTTTTGAAAAATCAAATGAAAAAATTCCGGGGCTGTCGCTCCCGACCAACTTTTTGCGTACCTTTGAACAGGAGAGAACAACGCATACACCATGAAACACCGTATAGTTAATTTACTGATAATCTTATTGATTACCATGCAACCTGCCCGTTCACAAACGACAAACGACGATACCCGCGTAATCGAACTCGACCGAGGGTGGAGCTTCGCCGCCGAAGGGGATAGCCTCTCTTACCCGGCCGTGGTGCCCGGCACCGTGCATGCCGACCTGCTGCGCAACGGGCTGCTCGACAACCCTTTCTACGGGACGAACGAGGAAAAGGTGGCCTGGGTCGAAACAAAAGGGTGGAGCTACACCACCACCTTCACCGTCGATGCCGACGACTTGGCCCGGTACTCCTGTGCCCGCCTCATCTTCGAGGGACTCGACACCTTTGCCCGCATCGTTCTCAACGGCGAGCCGGTGATGCAGACCGACAACATGTTCGTGGCCTGGGAGAAGGAGGTACGGGATAAAATCGTTGCAGGTGAGAATACCCTCGCCGTGCACTTCGCCTCGCCCCTCAAGGCCGTAGAGCCGATATACAGCCTGACCGGCATCGACTACCCCGCCGACAACGACCGCAGCACCCCCCACCTGAGCGCATACGCCCGCAAGGCTCCCTACCACTACGGGTGGGACTGGGGTATCCGACTGGTGGGTTGCGGCATCTGGCGACCGGCCCGACTGGTGCTCTACGACGGCTGCCGCATCGACGACGCCTTTACCCGCACCCTGCACATCGACAACGACCGGGCCCGACTGGCTACCGACCTGACCATCGTCAACGAGAACCGCCAGGCTGCCGAAGGGGTCGAAGTGCTGCTCACCATCGCCAAAGCGGGCAAGAAGGTGGCCCACTCGACCCGTCGCTGCCCCCTGCAACCGGGCGAAAACCGCATCGGCTTCACCTCCGAAATCGAGCAGCCCCAACTGTGGCAGCCCAACGGCTGGGGCGAAGCGCATCTCTACGATGTGGATATAACGCTCGTACAAAACGGCCGAACCCTGGGGAGCAAACATTACCAGACCGGGATACGCACCATCGAGTTCGTCAACGAACGGGACTCGCTGGGCCGCAACTTCTACTTCCGCATCAACGGCCAACCGCTCTTCGCCAAAGGCACCAACTACATCCCCCAGGACATCATTCTCACCCGTGTCACCCCCGACGACTACACCCGGCTGTTCCGGGCCATGAAGCAGTCGCACATGAATATGGTGCGGGTTTGGGGCGGCGGCGTGTATGAGGATGAGCTCTTCTACCAGCTGGCCGACCGCTACGGCATACTCGTGTGGCAGGACTTCATGTTTGCCTGCTCGGCCTATCCCGGTGACCCGGACTTTCTCGGCAACGTAGCCCGCGAGGCCCGCTACAACATCCGCCGCCTGCGCAACCACCCCTCGCTGGCCCTGTGGTGCGGCAACAACGAAATCTACGAGGGACTCAAATACTGGGGGTGGAACCGCCGCTACACGCCCGAGACTTTCGAGAAGATGCGGCGCGACTACCACACTCTCTTCCGCGACACGCTCGCCGCGTATGTGCGCCGGTACGACCCGCAACGCAGCTACATACACACCTCGCCCGACTCGGCCAACTGGGGGCGCCCCGCTACCCAGACCCAGGGCGACATACACTACTGGGGCATCTGGTACGGGCAGGAGATGTTTGACGCCATGGACACGCTCCAGCTGCGGTTCGTCAGCGAATTCGGCTTCGAATCCTTCCCCGAGATGAAAACCCTGCGCACCTTCGCCGGCCCGGCCGACCTGAGCATCGACTCCGAGGTGATGACCCACCGCCAGAAGAGCAGCATCGGCAACGACCTGATAAAAACCTACATGCAGCACTACTACCGCATGCCCCGCAACTTCGACGACTTCGTCTACCTGGGGCTGCTGCTCCAGGGGCACGGTATCGCCTACGGCATCGAAACCAACCGCCGGCAGCGCCCCGTGTGCATGGGTTCGCTCTACTGGCAGCTCAACGACAGTTGGCCCGCCATCTCGTGGTCGGCCATCGACTATTACAAAAACAAGAAGGCACTCTATTACCACGCCCGCGACGCCTTTGCCCCCCTGATGCTTTCGACCTTCGTCCGGGGCGACAGCCTCGAGATTCATGTTCTCTCCGACCGGCTCGACCGGCTCGACCAGACACAGATTGTCGTGGGCATCGACGACTTCCACGGCAACCGGCTGAATAGCGTCACCCTCGAGCGCACCGTCCGGCCCAACGCCAGCCAGAGGATGGCCACCCTCGCCCTGGCCGACCTGCTGAAGGGACACCCCGCCAACGAGGTATTGCTGACTTGGCAGATACGCCACGACGGAGAAACCCTCGCCCACGGCCACAAGTTTCTGGTGCTGCCCAAGGAGCTGAAGCTACCCCGTCCTCATCTGACAAAAGCCATCGAGACAACGCCCCAAGGCATCGCCCTTACCCTCACCACCGACTGTCTGGCCAAGGATGTGTTCATCGAGATACCCACACAAGGGGCCGACCTCTCCGACAACTTCTTCGACCTGCTGCCGGGCGAGCGCAAGGTGGTGACCATCGAGAGTGCCGACATCACCCCCGACGATATGGCCCGTATCCGGATACGTACCCTCACCGATACGTATGAGGGAGAGTGATGAGAGAATTTGGGAAATCTGACTAAAGTCGGAAAAGAATAAAGCACTTAAAAAACAACAAATAAGAATTGTATGGTATTATCTTATTGGTTCAAAGGATTTGAAAAAGGACTTGCCCGCCTGTCGGACAAGCAGCGGAGTGAACTATTGGCCGAGTGTAGCAAAAGTTGCGTGAGGCAAGGCACATTCTCGATTTACCAAGAGCTCTACAACCAAGCTAATGGCGACTTGGATCAATTTTTTACACAAGCTAACGAGCTGCCAGGAGTACGTTGCGAAATCGTAGAAAGCGAATCGGTGTACCATCTATATTTCGAGAGTTACACCTGCGAACTGTGCCAAAAAGGCTATGTGTCAACCCCGTTACTTTGTGAATGCTCCCGACAAAGTATTCTCTATGTACTATCTGAACTGTGGAGAAACAGATACTTTCGGGTAACGCTTTGCCATTCAATTCTGCAAGGAGCCTACGATTGTAAAATGCAAATAGAAACCGAAAAGAGAATAACCGTATGAAAGGAGTAAACTCTCAGGAAACAACTCGTACCTGCATATTTACAAATAAAGAAGATTTAAAATGGGTCTTTCTGTCACATTCAAACAAAGACTATTTACAAGTCCGAAAAATCAGGAACAAATTGGAAGAAAAAAATCTATATCCAATTATGTTTTATCTAAAATGTTTGGAAAATGCGCCCAATGAATCCGTTCTAGATATAATAAAACAAGAAATAGAAGCCAGACCTCGATTCGTCCTATGCCAAAGTGAGAATACATTAAAATCTTATTGGGTTCAACAAGAGATAGAATATATAAAGTCTATCAAAAGGCCGTACGAAATAATCAATCTTAATGATAGTAATAGCATAGCCAGAGGTATTGACTCTATTTATAAAAGGTCTAATGTTCTAATAATAAGTTCTAGAGTTGAAAAAGACATTTCAAATAAAATAGAACAAATGGGCTACAACACATATCTTGTTGATGAGAATATGGTAACCTATAACTACTTTGGAGGCATGAATTTTCAACAGTATGAGAATATGGTATATCAAAAATGCCTTCATTCGCTAAAAAACGGATACTGTCTACTACTTCTTTACGATCAAACAGAATTTTATAAAACTCATTATCAGACTATTATAAATATCGCAATGAGTAATAAAGAATATATAGATTACCTAATTCCTATTATTATGGAAGAAAATATTAAAAATATTCCTTCGGAGTTCGACAATCTTCCTAATTTTTTAGATGCCAGCATTTATTCTAACGAGATAAAGGCTGATATAATCGCAAATCACCTCCAATATATAGATATATTGAAGAATTTATAACTATTTTACCTATCCTAAGATGTCAACTGTATTCACTGCAAAAGGGGACTAACGTTTCAAAATGTTGATTTCAGGAACTATGTATCAGGAGAGCATATACCCCTTGTTCTCCTTCTTGAGCACGCCTTGATTGACCAGTTGCAGGATAGCTCTTGAAAGAGAGGGACGGGCCACCCCGAGAATGAAAGCAACCTCCTGCAGGTTCTGTATGGTTCCGTTTTTTTCGATGTAGCTTATAATCCTCGACGAAAGCGTCTGCAAGGCAAACTCGTTCAGACGTTTACTCAAGAACACGCTGTGGTCCGATATGACCGTCAGATAATTTCGCAAGACCAAAGAGTCTTCTTCGATAATTTTCAACAGGCTCTCCTTGTTGACAATCCAAAGGCTACAGTCACTATTGGCCAATATGGTAACGGGGAATATCCCCTCGGTACTGAATAGAAAGGAAGAGGCCAACACATCGGGAGCCGAGAGGGTATCCAATGTCAGCTCCTTACCCTCCTCGCTAATCATTTTGGCATAAACACTGCCTTCGCACAGAATATACAGCGAACGGCACACATTCCCTTGCATGGCTATGGTTTCTCCCTTTTTGTAATGCACATAGCGGCTGGGGTAATCGTGCATGATTTTTTCGATAACTTCTTTATTTCCGCCTTTGAATAAAGGCATTTCATAAATATCATTATTCATTGTAGCCCAATCCATATCTTACCGATTTTTCCTTGCGTAACAATTGTTACCGATTATGACCATACAATCTGGTACTTTTGCACCGGTCAAAAAGATTTAGACAATTTGTAACAATAGGTAACATCATACACACTTATCAACGATCAAAATTACCCATTTTGTTCTGTTTAATCTCTTTTTTCCCAACAAAATACAACTAAACGAACCCGAAACAAAGAAGTGTTCATAAAATGAGAAATATAATTTATACTCTTTTAATCGGCATCATTCTGCTTCCGGCCTGTGTCGAAGAAGATCATCTGGATTCCGTCTCTTCCGGGAACGGGTTCGGCGATTTTTCGTTCCGACTGGTACCCGAAGAGTACGAGGGGCTCCCCGCCGAAAGTTTGCAAAAAGGCCATCGCCCTCAACAGGCATTTGCCACCACCGAGCGACAAACCCTGTCGAACTACGATCGGGTAGAGTTTGTGGTAGTCGATGACGACGGATATAAGGTGAACGGTGTCAAGGGCCTGTACGACAAAAATACCTCGGACATGCAGTTGGAAGGTCTGCACGAAGGTTCATACCGGATTCTCATTCTCGGGATCAACGGCAACCCGGCTGCCGATAACGCCACGATACACCGAATCAATCATATCTCGGAGGTGTGGCTTTCCTTCCCCGAAGAGCTGGCCCGACCTTTGGCTTGCGAGTACTTCTATTCGATAACTCCCTTTACCGTCCGGAAAGTCTCCACCGCTCTCGGGAACGAGGTCGTAGCCGAGATTGCCGAAAAGATTGTACAGCGCAGAATTGTGGGGCGGATGGATCTGATTTTCTCGTACAACAATCCATACGTCGAAACGGCAGTCACCTCGAACACGGTTGCCTTTAATGCCAGTAGCCGATTTTATACCCGACTCTCGGGCGAGGGAACATTCTCGGGCGAGAGCAACGGCGAAATGAAGGTCTTGGATATGGCCGAATACACCGAATATCTGTTCATGCCAACGATTGAGGGAAGCTCGGTTCAAGGAGAGGTGACCCTGTTTACACGCGATTATCGGGGAAATATGACCAAACGCTACTATACCTTCGATTTAGACTCGGTCGTAGAGAATCACATCGGCCGGGTTGAGATAAATGTCGTACACCCCGACGATGAAATCGGGACCATGTTTATCACCAATCGGGCATACACTCAGGGGCAACACGGTCTCATTCTGCAAGACGATGAACCGCATACCATGTACACCGACAAAGAGCTTCGTAACTTCAATACGACCAGGCCCTTGCAGCTATCGGTCACCAGCGAGGGGCAACTCCATGCCCGTTTTTACTCGCCGCGGAGCCTAAGTCATGTTCTGGTAAAAGCACGCATCCCGGCAGCAGGGAACGAATATGTAGACTTTGCCTATTTCGACAGCATCCCTCCTTTTGCCGATTTCTATGAAGCCATACCGCTGTTGCAGAAAGAGCTCTATTTCCGCTCCGAATCGGGCAAGATTGTCCGCATTCCCCGAATGCAGGCCGACGATTTCGCCGGAATTGAATTCAAGATTGAGTCCGACGACCCCTATCTGGAGAAGCTGAAAGGCATCATACACGGCTGGAACATACGGTTCCACCTGTACGACGGCGACCCTACCAAACCCGACGGAGGCCCCGTAGGAAACTGGATGGGTATCCGCCCCGTGCATTGTCGCGAAGCCGTGGCCTTCTTCCTGAACTTTACCTACATGATCGATATGCCCGAGCATGAAGAGATACTGAGAGCCAACGAAGACCGGCTGTATGGCAACGGCGGTGTAAACGACAAGGTGACCCCCGATGTCGTATTGCGACAGATGAGACAGGAGCGCACCCTGAACGTGGGTCTGGTATACCCGGGAAACGGTGTTATCGGACTGGGGGGAGGTTCTTCCTACGGCGTATGGCAGACGGGCTGGCTGAGCCACTACACCAATACCTATGCCTGCGAAATCATGTTTCACGAGCTGGGCCATGTGATGGGATACAACCACAGCAGCGCCTTCACGTATGGGCCCTGGGCACAGGAGCTGATGAATCACTTTTATGTCAACCATCTGGACGACATGCCAATAAACTCGTCCAGCTACCTCAACAGCAGTAAAAATCCGAATCTGTATTAGTATCCGTTTTTGACTTGAAATGAATACAAGAATATTTAAATACGTCTCCCTGTCTATTGCCCTGCTTTGGGGAATAACGGGATGCAATGAAGACCACAACCTGGTGGCATCGGGAAATTCGAAAGCAATAACCGTACGGTTGGCTGCCGACAACTCGACAGGCACCGGCGACGAATCGGCCATCCACCGGGTAACCGGCTACCGGTTTGTCGACGGCACACTCGCTGAGGTAATCACCCCCTCGCAAGCCAGTGCGGAAAGTCTGTATACGTTCGTCCCGGCTTCGTTCTCGGGGACTCTATACATAGTAGGCAATGCCCGGTTACTGACGGGGCTCGATGCACTTACTCCCGAGAGTTCGACATTGGACGATTTTCTCTCTATCGAAGGGAGCATCGGCGAGCTGACCGGCGAGGGATTGCTGATGACCGGCAAGAGCGACCTCCAGAGTACAGCCACCTCCGTAGTAGTACCGATGACCCGCAGCGTGGCCCGGGTCGATATTGAATCGTTCGAGAAAGGGGTAGAGGTGCAAAAAGTGGTCGTTCACAATCTGGCCGACAAAGGCTATACCATGCCTCGGGGAACGGTGGAGACATCGGCATCGGCTTCCACCTTCGACTTTACCAAAGAGTATGCCGACGCTCCGCTCGCAAACGGGAGCGAAACACTGCTCTATATTCCCGAGCAGGCCAACCCGGCTATCCGAGTCGAGGTCACCATCCGATTCGGCGAAGGGCAACATCTGCTGAAAGCCAACTTGCCTTCGGTTATCCGGAGGAACGAGATATACACCCTCGCCATCCAGGGCAAGGGGGCCGAAGCGCAACTGGTTATCGAGGCAGACGGCTGGGGTACTGGTACCTCTACCGAGTCGAACCCTTCGATTCAAGGATTGGTCGACGTGGAAAACTCTCTCTTCTCCGACGGCGTTCGGGTAAACGAAACGAGAGATACCGTCTTTGTACCGTACCACGGGAGTGACTTTATGCTGGCACTTCTGGCCGAAGCCAACGCCACGGTAACGGTAGACGGCTCGGTAGAAGGTGTAGAAGTAAACCGGAACCTCGGTAAAGGGCGATCCACCTTGCAAAAAATAGCCGAGCTCTCCGTTCGCAGCAGTCTGCGCATGCCCGGCAGAGACACCGAGAGGATTCACCTGGATATTCAAGACCCCTCCTCCACCAACTTAGGACGCGTGGTTCTCGTTATCGAAGCCAATCCTATACAGATAGAGGGGGCTATCCACTTCGACAAAGAGGCCACCTGCGACTTCAAGGAGTATGTCGAAGGCGAATTGGGAATCATCCGTCTGCCGGCCAATAAGGTGCTCCGGGTAGAGTTTGATACCGACGAATCGGCCTGGATGCAAGCCACGGAAACGGAATCGATTACCCGCACGGGGCTGTCGGGCAAGAGCTATCGGATTGTCGGTGGCTGGAAACCCAACGACCCCCGAGCCGACGGACGACCTCAAGAGGGACGGATTGTCATCTCGAACGAAGATGGGACCCACAAGGAGACCTATACCGTCCGCCGCATAAACTGGGGATTGCCGGTGGTGAAAATTGGCGAGACCTGGTGGTGCAAATACAATTTGCGGGGAAATGTAAAATCGTTTGAGGACCAGATAACCATCCCCAACGACCCGGCACCGCACCACGACCTGCTCTCGTATCTGACCACCGTATCGGAAGACGAACTCCTGAACCTGTTGGGCGACCAGTATCAGGGCGGCAACAAACAGGGTCTGCCTCTGCGACACGACGGAACGGCATTCTACCACGAGGGGGTTGCCGCAAGCGCTCAAAACTTCGGGACACTACCGCCTGCCGAAATGGCTCCACCGGGGTACCAGATTCCCGGCTACGACGATTATCTCGCCTTTTCGAAAAACGGGAATTTCAACCTCGGTGGCGTAGGTTCCAGAAGCTACCAAAACAGCAAGGGACAGATCATACAGATTACGATTGTAGAGCGAGACGTCAATTTTCTGGGCCATAACTATGGCGTCATATCGTTCTACGATTTTGAAATAGACGGCGCCCACTATGTGCTCAACGGCTTGGGCCACCAATGGAACACGGTTCATGGCAATATAGCCAGGATGAACCTGCTCCTGGCCACCTATGGCAACAGCAGCCAGACCTGGGTCATGGAGGGCTATGAAAGCCAGGTAAAGCCCAATGAGAACTGGATCAAGTACACCGCCAACAATTCGACCAAGACACGGCTGATACGGTGTATCAAGACTCCCGTAGAGTATACCTACGATTGATAATGACAATAATCATAATAAAAACAAATGTTGAATTTTAACCAAAACACAATGAATAAAACAAATCTTTTTTTTGCAGCATTCGCCTCTTTGGGCGTATTGGCATCGTGTAGCAACGACGACGCAACCACCCCCTCTCTCCCCGGCGGAGAAGAGACCAGAACTGTAAAAACCTCTATCACCCGTTACGAAGGCTTCGGACAGGCTCTGGAAAACGATATCAACATCACCGACATGCAGGCTTGTATATTCGAAGGCGGAAAGATGACCCAGATCTATACCGATCTCACCCCCTCGAAAAGCAGTTTCGACATTCGCATCGAGAAACATGCCGGTACGTTATATGTATTGGCCAATACTCAGGAGCAAATCAACCTGGAAGAGTTGAAGAGCCAAAACATCACCGAAGAGGAGTGGTTGAAAAAGTGTATGACGATGAAAGATAATGCACCGGTACAGTTCTACTCGGGCAGTCTCAGTCTGAACGACATGAGCAACTCTCAAACGGTGCTCCCCGTGAATCTGAAAAGAGGTTTTGCCCGTTTCGACCTCAACTTGAGAACGGCAGGTGTGGCCTCGGTAAACAGCATTACGCTGAAGAATGCGGCTCAATCGGGCTTTCTTTTCCCGGCTACCCCCGAACTCTCTTCGAAGGAGGTGCAGATCAAAGATATGACCGTATCGTTCGACTCGCCGCTCACGACAGATACACCGGCCGTACTGTATGCCTATGAGCAACCTCAGGGAAGTCTCGAAATCAGTGTAGATGTAACGATTGACGGCAAGCCGCAGACTCTGACCAAGGTGCTTGGCTGCGACCTCAAACGCAACACGATTTATACGATAACCGTACGCAAGGATGTAATCGACGTAACGGTCGAAGTATCTTTCGACGAATGGGAAGAGGGCGAAGATACCGAGCTGGTTCCCCAAGCTCGGCTCTCAGTCCAATAAAAAAGGGAGATGAGCGACGGGATACATCTGACAATTATCGGGATTACACATGGAAAAAGAAATAGAAGTCATGAAAAGAATATATTCAGTTTTGTTTTTTATACCAGCCCTTCTCTTCTGTTTATCGTGCAACGACCAGCTCGATAAAGAGAACCTTTTCGATGGTACCGACCGAATAGTTTGTGCAGAGGTATCCCGTCTTTCTTCCGACAATTCCGTCGACGACAATGGCGAAGAGACGATAGAAAGCATCCGCGCATACCTGTTCGACGAAGGAGTACTGGTCAAGAAGTATACCGACATCAAACACTCGGGAAACAGGTATGAATTCCCGCTCGATGCCCTGAGGGGCAACCTCTATATCGTAGCGAATGACACCCGTCTGCCCGACTTCGGTTCGCCCGAACCAGGCTACTCGGAAGAGGAGTGGAAAGCGACCGTCATACACTCGACCAACGGCCAGGCCGAAATGGTCTATACCGGGGTGGTCTCTCTGGCCGACTACACGGCTGCCGACCGGCTAATCCCGGTATCGCTGAAACGGGTAGCTGCCCGGTTCGATTTACGCATGGCCGTGGCCGGGACTGCCGAGGTAAAGAGCATCACCTTCAAGCGGGTACAGAAAGCGGCCTATCTCTTCCCCCAGTCAACGGTTGCCACTCCCGAGGGCAGCTCGGCAATCGACATCCCGCTTGTTCCGGAAGAGCCCTACACCGCCAGCGAAAACGGAATCCTCTACCTGTACGAGCAGGACAATGCCGATTTGAAAGTAGCGTTGAATGCCTCGATAGATGGTAAAGAGTATTCGCTGGAGACGAATTTGCCTGAGAAAATATCGCGCAATACCGTCTACTCCATAACCCTCCGCAAAGATGTAATCGATGCCGAGGTGCAACTAACCGTAGAGGAGTGGAAAGAGGGCGGCGACACGACTCTGAAACCGGGCATAGACGACCGGCTGGTCATAGACTCGGCCCTGACCGAATTGCCCGGGAATGTAACCGTCGCCAACGAGGGAAGCATGCTCATCTTGCCGCATCTGGCTACCGATTTTATCGTGGCCATCCAGAGCGACAGCGAATTGGAAGTCTTCCCCGTAACCGACCCCTCGCTGACCGTGGAACCGGTCTCGCCCGAAGAACTGAAGAACAAGACGACCCGCTCTCTGGCCGGAATCAACCTGTTCAGAATCCGCAAGAAACTCTACTCCCCCAACATGAAAACCGTCGATACCCAAGTCTATTTCCACCGAAAAGGATTGACCCACTCCTATCCCGAGGACAATATCCACATACGAATGACGGGGAACCCTACCACCAGCCAAGGGGCACTGGAGTTCGGGACAGACACCTATACCCACGACTTCAACCGCTATATCGATAACGAATTCGCCATCTTTACCCTCCCCGCCGAGAAAGAGATACTCGTAGAATTTGCCGATGGAGAAGACCGCTGGATAAGAATCGACAGCGAGAGCGGCAGTAACACCTGGCGGGTATTGGGTGGCTGGCGCCCCAACGACCCCACGGCCAACGGGCGACAACAGTCGGCCACGCTCGTCATACGGAATAAAGCCGACCAATCGGACAGAGAGGAGTATACCGTCATCCGACGCAATTATGGCCTGCCCGTCACCTTTCTGCATGGCGTATGGTGGTGCAAGTACAACGCCATCAAAAACTCAAAGGCCTTTGACGACCAGATACTCTCCTCGGCCGACCCGGCGGTGCAAGCCAACAAAACCCTCTTCCAGTATCTCACCGACTGTACGCCGGACGAATACTACAAACTTTGGGGGTGGGCCTATCAGGGCAATAGCGGACAAGGCATGCAGGTAATCGAAAAAGACAGTGTCATCGTTCTCGAGAGATTCACAAGAGACGAAAAGGTACACATCAACAAACTGCCGCCCACGACTCTCTCGCCCGACGGATACGAGCTCCCCTCCATGGAGGAGTTCAACCGGTTGTTCGATGCCACCGACTATGTCTGGATGATGTACAACGGGACCCACACCCTCAGAAATCCGTGGAACGGACATTCAAAAGTAAAGCGTCAACAACTGCGTAAAAACGGAATACAGGTAGGCTCCATGACCATTTCGAATCTCATCTACATTGCCCTGTCGAGCCCCGACTTCCCGGAGCATGAACCGCTCGTCTGGTATGGACCGGCGGCACAATGGAACGACACCGGTATCCTGCACTCCGGCCACTACAACAATATACTCTTCGGAGTCTATTCTCCCACCGGCGAAGGATGGTATATGAACGGAGGTATGGGCAACCTCTACATGACCAAAAACGGAGCCAGCAGTCACGACACCCGCATCCTCCGCTTCAAGAAGTCGGACGTCGAATATATCTACTGACATTATGCCATCAGCATATATACCCGAAGGGATAAACGAGATAACCAAACTCGTTTATCCCTTCCTCTGTTATCATACGGTAGAGAATGATGACGGGACGGGGAAACCCCTATTCCCCGATGCAGGAGCGGATGGCACTCATCGCTTTTTGATAACGATTCGCTATTTCGCCAACTTTAGCCTAATCTACAAAGTCAACGAAAATCAGCAGAAGAACTCTTAAAAAGCAGGAGATTCAAATTATGATGTTATATAATATCAGTAGAAAAGAAGTGAAATAGCATTTTGTTTACTCCTTTTGCGTATTTTTACACCATCGCTATTACGGTTAGATTTATATAATATACTTTTAGCATTAGGTATTTACAAAAACATAAGATGATGGATAAAAATTATACCGTTGGAGACTTGATATATGACGCGGCTCTTTATGATGGATTAAACACGTCCCTTAATGATCTGAATTTTTACAAAAAGTGGTTACCCAAAGATAAAGAAGCAAGCATTCTTGAACTTTGTTGTGGTACAGGTCGCCTAACAATACCTATTGCAAAAGAAGGCTATAATATAACAGGTGTTGATTATACCGCTTCTATGCTTAATCAAGCAATTACAAAAGCAAATAAAGAACAACTGTCAATAGATTTTGTACAAAAAGATATAAGAACATTAAATTTGGAAAAGAAGTTCGATTTCATTTTCATACCTTTCAATTCCATTCATCATTTGTACAAAAACGAAGATTTGTTTAAGGTTTTAAAAATGGTAAAAAAACATCTCCAAAGAAACGGTGTTTTTCTATTAGATTGTTTCAATCCTAATATCCGGTACATTGTTCATAAAGAAAAAAAGAAAGATACAACGGCTGAATATACCACCAGCGACGGGCGGAAAATCATAATAAAACAAACAATGAATTATGAAAACGCAACTCAAATCAATCGTATAAAATGGTATTACTATATAGATGGTGTATTTCATTCAATCCAAAACTTAGATATGCGGATGTTCTTCCCTCAAGAACTGGATTTTTATTTAGAGAGTTCCGGATTTAATATCGTCCATAAGTTCGGAAGTTTTGAAGAAGATGATTTCTGTAACGATTCAGAAAAACAGATATATGTTTTGTCTTTAAAGAATTAGTCCGACAAAACAACCCTTCTTAATTCCATCCCCAGACATTCATTTTTGGATATAAAAAAGGGTGCAAACCTTGCAAACGCTTGATTTACACCCTTTATGGCGGAGAGAGAGGGATTCGAACCCCCGGAACCTCTCAGTTCAACGGTTTTCAAGACCGCCGCAATCGACCACTCTGCCATCTCTCCATAGTCGATGCCTTGTTGAGCGGTGCAAAGATACAACTTATATTTGAGATATAAAAGCAATTTTATACTTTTTAGGTTGAATATTCCAACCTTATGGATAACGAATATTCCCTTGCCTCTATTTCCTGGATGCTACGTCGAGGAGCAGCATACCCCGGCACGTCACCCCGCACGTGATGCGGGGTCCAGTTCATGGCATAAGAGGAATAACAACGGGGACTCTCTCCCCCCCAGATATTTCTGGATACCGCGTCAAAGCCATGACCAAGGGCGTCACCCCGCACTCAATGCGGGGTCCAGTTCATGGCATAAGAGGAATAGCAACAGTGACTCTCCCCCCCGGATATTTCTGGATACCGCGTCGGGGTGCGGTATGACAAAGGGTGTCACCCCGCACAGCGATGCGGGGTCCAGAAAGGGGACGTAAAGGGAATGTATTTTGCAAGTGCTCCTGCCGGTATTTCTGGATTCCGCATCAATGTGCGGAATGACCAAGACGGGTATTCCTGGATCCCGCATCGGAGTGCGGGATGACTCGACAGGCCCTCCGGGGAATTGGGGAGGACATAAAAAAAGAGCCGGAAGGTTGTCTTCTTCTGACTTCCTTCCGGCTCATCTTTTAAGGTGGCGGCTACCTACTCTCCCACTTGCGCAGTACCATCGGCGTGACGGGG
>NZ_NFJR01000007.1 GCF_002159975.1 Barnesiella sp. An22
GGAGTAGTCCCTGGATTCTCAGACCTTGAAATAATGGCATTGAATATGACATCAGAAACTGTTGGTATTGACAGTAAGCCATTGTTGTTTGCAAAGCTACAGGAATATAGGATTGAAATTTTCAATCTTATTTCCCGCAGACGATACAATAATGGAAATTAAAGTTTTAGGAACCGGCTGTGCCGGGTGCAAAGCATTGTATGAACGAGTAGAACAAGCCCTCGCCGAGCTGGGTATGACGGCCACCCTCACCAAAGAGGAGGACTTGATAAAAATCATGGCCTACAACGTGATGACCCTTCCGGCTCTTGTCGTCGACGGAAAGGTGGTAGCCAAAGGCAAAATATCGACCGACGAGATAAAAAGCATTCTCACCCGATAAACGCAGCAGCCATGAAACCGATACTCCTCACCCTTTCGTTCCTGCTCTACCTGACGGCGAGCCTGGCACAAACCACACCCGATACCTATGTCGAGGTGCTCTACTTTCACGGCAAACAGCGCTGTGTCACCTGCAAAGCCATCGAGAGCTGCACCCGCGAAGTTATAGACGAACAGTTTAACGCTCAAGTCAAAGAGGGAAAAGTACGATTCCGGGCCATCGACATTTCGACCCCCGACGGTGAAAAACTGGCCGACCGAGACGATAAAGCAAGCCTTTGTCCAGGCCCGCGACCAGATAAAAGAGAGGTTCTCCCGATTCTATCTGACCGAGATTCTGGGGAAAGAACTGCCCCGATGTGCCTGTGAACGATAAATTTTTAAACGTAACGTTCGTAATATTACAAACAAAAAAACTTAGCCTGTTATGATACAACAATTTGCCGACTGGCTGGTATACGACCTGTTCGGGTTGAATGCCGCCACCCCGCTCGGCAGCTCCCTCAACTTCTTTTTCTACGATTCGATAAAGATTATTATCCTGCTTTTCTTCATCAGTGCGATTATGGGTATCGTCAATGCCTACTTCCCCATCGAACGGCTGCGCGACTACCTCACCTCGCGGCGCCTCTACGGACTGCAATATCTGTTCGCCTCGCTTTTCGGAGCCATCACCCCCTTCTGCTCCTGCTCGTCGATACCGCTCTTCATCGGGTTTGTCAAGGGAGGCATTCCTCTGGGGGTTACCTTTGCCTTCCTCATCACCTCGCCGCTGGTCAACGAGGTGGCCGTGGCCATGTTTCTCGGCACCTTCGGGTTGCGCATCACCCTCGTCTATGTGGTGAGCGGCATCCTGCTGGGCATGATTGGCGGCTTCGTGCTGGGCCGGTTGAAGCTGGAGCCCTACCTGAGCGACTGGGTAAAGCAGATACAACAAAACGCCTCGGCCGACTTCAACACCTGGGAGCGCGAACAGACCCCCTTCGTGAAACGGTTGCCCTCCATCCTGCGCGAAGCGTGGGGCATCGTGAAAGGGGTACTCCTCTACATCGTCATAGGCATAGGCATCGGGGCCGCCATGCACGGGTATGTGCCCGAAGGATTTTTCGAGCACTACATGTCGCGCGTCAACGTGTGGGCCGTACCCCTCTCGGTTGTGCTGGCCGTACCCATGTATGCCAATGCCGCCGGCATCGTGCCCATCATCGAGGTATTTGTAGCCAAGGGCATACCCATCGGTACCGCTCTGGCTTTCATGATGGCCGTCGTGGGGCTCTCGCTCCCCGAAGCCACCCTGCTGAAAAAGGTGATGACCTGGCGACTTATTGGTATCTTCTTCGGCATCATCACCCTTTTTATTATCTTGTCGGGATACCTGTTTAACGCCATCCTGTAACCGACAGCAATCGGGGAGAGTGAGCCGGGATTCCTTCATCTCGACTCCCCTCCCCGTTTCTCCTTTTTACCGGCACGGCGAAGATAGCGGTACCGACTGCTGCGGGCACTGCATCGTGTATCTACCGAACGGCCGGTCTGTCCCCCTTTTTCAGGAAGAGAACCTCGACATCCTGGCAGGTAACCAAACAGCCTTTAGGCAACGATTCGAACCACGGAGCCATTTGCTCGACAAAGGCATCGATCTTGCTCTCTTCATCGATCATCTCGACCACTACCGGCACCTTCTCGGTAAACTCCCAAAACTTGACCGGAGTCAGTTCGCTACTGGTTCCGTAACCCATGAGACCTTTATATACGGTAGCTCCTGCCAAGCCAGATTGCCGGGCCTTGTAGGCAATCGTCTCATAAGCCGATGCGTGATCTACCTTATCGGTATTGCTCAAATAGACCCGCAATGCCTTATACTTTTTTCCCAATTCCATATCACAACCATTTTACAAGGGAATACCCCACATACAACATGAAAAGGCCGCCCAACAAACTCAACCCCACATAGAGAAACAGGTAAAAGAAGTTGGCATCCCTGATCATCTGGAAACTCTCATTGATAAATGTCGAAAAGGTGGTAAAGCCGCCGCACAGTCCTACGGTAAGAAACAGGCGTAGATTCGCACTCATCAGGTTGTTCCGTTCAAACAGTCCGTAAAAGAGTCCTATGGCCAGACAGCCCAGAATATTTACACAAAAGGTGCCGACCGGGAACGAGTGAAAGCCCCAGCTTTGTATCGCTTTGGAAAGAAGATAGCGCAGCGCACCCCCGGTAAAACTGCCGGCCCCTACAATCAGCAATGTCTTCAGCATAAAATGTCATTTTATTATTGTATCACAAGTAGGGATCATCAGCACATAAAGGCGGTTAAAGGCTAATCCCATAGCCGGTGCAAAGATAGTGAAAGGTGAGCGACAAGCAAAGATGCTTGCATTATTTGCTTGGCCGAACCGCATCCTATCTTCTGTAAAAAGAGGATAAAGGCGCGGCCTCATACCGTCTCAAACAGAAAATCCACCGGCCTCACTTGCCGTACTTCCGCTCAAACAGCTCTTTGTTTTTCGTACCCCACTCGAGCATGGCGTCGATGATGGGAATCAGGGTCATGCCCAGCGGCGTGATGGAGTATTGCGAACGCGGCGGCAACTCGGCATAGATGGTCTTTTCGACCAGGCCATCCTCGACCAGTTCCTTCAACTGCAGGTCGAGCACCCGCGGAGTTGCCTCGGGCAAAGCCTTGTGCAGTTCACTGGGGCGCATCGACCGGTACCGGAGTTCGTCCAGAATACACGATTTCCACTTCGAGTCGATCAGACTCATGGTCAGCCGCAAGGGACAATCCAAATCGACAGGTATCTTACGCTCATACATAATCGCACTCCTTTCTGATTACAAAGACAAATGTACAACATACTGCCCAAAATGGCGATATACCGAAAAAATTTTCAGTACCCGAATAATTTTACGGTACTTGTAGAAACAAGGATTACCCCATAGCTTTGCAACAAACATAAAACCCAACCGAATATGAGAGCAAGTATAGCAGAGTACAAGGCAGTCGAAGCGGCTGCCATGAAGTTTGTCAAGAGTGTGGCAGAGGGCAACAGCCGCTATGCCAAAGAGTTGTTTGTCGACGAGGCCGTGCTCTTCGGCTTTCTGGACGGTAAACTGGAACATGGCTCCATCGAGCAGTTCTACCACAACGTCGATACCGTGGGCGCCGGCGAGAACTTCGATGCCCGCATCGACATCGTCGCCCTCGAAGAGACGGTAGCCGTCGTGCGCGTGCTCGAAGAGAAGTGGGGCGGACGCATCGACTTTACCGACTACCTGCTGCTGTTGAAAATCAATGGCGAGTGGAAATGTGTAGCCAAAGCCTATAACCAAAATTCCGATACGATTCAACAATAAGAAAGGAGAAAAACAACCATGAAAATAGTAGTCATCACCGGCAGCCCCCGCAAAAACGGCAACAGCTTTGCCATGACCGAAGCCTTTATCCACGAAGCCGAGCAACGGGGCCACTCGGTACGCCGGTTCGATGCCGCCTTCCTGAAGATAGGCGGTTGCCACGCCTGCATGACCTGTTACAAAACGGGCAAAGCCTGCTCGTTCGACGACGATTTCAACGACATCGCCCCCGCCATACTCGAGGCCGATGCCGTGGTATTCACCATGCCGGTCTATTGGTATTCGATTCCGGCCCAGATCAAAGGAGCCATCGACCGCCTCTTCTCGCTCGTGGTGGGCGGCAAAGAGGTAGCCGGCAAGAAATGGGGCTTGATTGCCTGCTGCGAAGAGGACGACACCACCGTACTCGACGGCGTACGCATCCCCATGGAGCGCACCGCAGCCCTGCTGCAGTGGGAGATGGTAGGCGAAGTCCTCATCCCCGGCGTGCTCAACGTGGGCGACATCGACCACACCGACGGCTGCCAGCAAGCTGCTGCCCTAGCCGACAAATTCTGATTACCCTCTTCATTTACACGCACTCCCCGGCCCTTGCATCACCGCAGGGCCCGGGGATTTTTTTTGTGCCGCACCTCGTGCCGGAATATCGCTCATGCCACAACAAAAAAGAGCCTTTCTCCCGATTCTGGGGCGTCAACATGTATACTTGATTTCATAGGGCCCCATCCGCTTTTGACGTCGATTCATTCCGTCCCCTGGGGCTCCTCCGCCCCACCTTTTGCCGGAGCTTTAAAAAAGAATGAGCGACCGACTTGAAAGTCAATCGCTCGTCTTTCGGTGATCCGCCTGGGGCTCGAACCCAGGACCCCAACATTAAAAGTGTTGTGCTCTACCAGCTGAGCTAGCGAATCTAACCTTGGTGCTTTTTGTAAAAGCGATGCAAAGGTAAGGCTAATTTTTGATTCTACAAAACGATACCTCCGCAAATTTATGTTAAAGAACAGTTTTTTTACTCTTTCTCAGGCTTCACCTCTTCATCCGGGGCCGACGAACCAGCCGACGCCTCGGGCGGAGTTTCCGGCTCGTCACCTATCACATAGCGCTCGTAATACGACAGGAACAACGTGGTGAGCGGCAGGGCGATAATCATGCCCACAAAGCCGAGCAGCGTGCCCCAAATCGAGAGTGAGAGCAAGATGATGGCGGGGTTCAGCCCCGTAACCTTACCCATCACCCGGGGCACGATGAATATGTCCTCGATCAATTGCACCACGATAAAGACCAGAATACAGGCCCCGAAGAGCAACCAGAAGTTGGTGCCGGTCTCCGATGCCGAAACCAGACACAACAGGATGGTGGGGATGAAGCCGACAAGCTGCAGATAGGGGACCATATTGAGCAACCCGATGAAGAGCCCCAGCACGATAGCCATGGGCAACCCCACGATGAGGAAGCCGATGCAGAAGAGGATGCCCACCAGCCCGGCCACGACGGCCTGACCGCGGAAGTAGCGGTTCATGCTCACCTCGATGTCGTTGACAATCGAGACCACCGTAGGGCGGTACTTCTGCGGAATCATCCGTTGGAACCCGACCAATATCTTGTCGTAGTCGAGCAGAATAAAGACAATGTAGAGCAGCACGATGAGCCAGCTGACGATGTTGATAATCTCGCCCACCGAACCGGTGATGAATCCCCAGGCCCCCGAGAAACTATCCTCGATAATCGAGAGCCACTGCTCCCGGCTGAGCAGGCTCGACAACTGGCTGAAGTCGATATTTTGCTGGATGAAGTCGTGCACCTCCTGCGGCACGAAGGGGATGCTTGACGAGTTGTAGACGTAGTCGCTCAACAGCTTGCGCATGACGCCTATCTCGTCGATAACCGACGGCAGCACCAGCACACACAGCAGCGCAAAGGTAATAATCACCTCGACAAAGGTGAGTGTAATGGCCAGCACGCGCCCCTTCAGCTTGAAGACCCGTTTGTTATACTCGACCAGCGGGTTGAGCATATAGGCCACAATCCAGGCCACGAGAAAAGGGAGCAACGCCCCGCGGAGGATATAGATGAGGTAGAACAACCCCACGACAAAAACGGCTCCGAACAAAATACGGACGACCCGGTCGAAGGTGTATGGCTGGCGTTCGGTCATGGCTACTCTATTTTTGTGTATCAATATTTTTATCTAACAATCTCGGAGCGGTTGCGGTTTACCCTTCGTGATGTTTCTCTTTACGCTCCTGTATCTCTTGCAGGTAGCAACGGCGGCACAAGGGCTGGTACTCGTTCTTCTCGCCCAGGAGCACCCGCTTGTCGTTATCGACCAACCGATAGGAGTAGTTGGCCAGATGGCCGCACTTCACACAGATGGCGTGCACCTTGTACACATCGTCGGCGATGGCCAGCAGGGCCGGCATGGGGCCGAAAGGTACCCGGCGGAAATCCATGTCGAGACCGGCCACAATCACCCGTGTACCGTTGTTGGCCAGTTCGGAGCAGACCTCGACGATACCGTCGTCGAAAAACTGGGCCTCGTCGATGCCCACCACATCGACCCCCGACGCCATGAGCAGAATGCTGTGCGAATTGTCTACCGGGGTCGAGAGTATCGAGGTGCTGTCGTGCGAAACGATATTCTCTTCGGAGTAGCGCACATCGATGGCGGGTTTGAATATCTCGACTTTCTGACGGGCAATCTTCGCCCGTTTCAAGCGTCGTATCAGCTCTTCGGTCTTCCCCGAGAACATCGAGCCGCATATCACTTCGATGCTTCCGCGGCGGCTGGTCTCGTAGTTATTTTCGGTCAAAACCATAGTTGTCGTTCTCTTTTTTCTTTCTGTTTAAATGATGCAACAAAAGTAAAAAGATAGTTCGACTTTGCCAACCTTTACTCCGGCTATTTATCTCAAAAGCAGCCGACAAAATTTGCCTCTGAAATTCTCATCGCCTATCTTTGCAAAGACAATACTCATACATTACCAAGACATTATGCAACGAATCTTCCTGTCAGGACTGCTCACGCTATTCATGCTCCTGCATACGCCCGCACGGGCCCAAAGCCTCGAATCGTTTCTGGCCGACCCGGCCTTTACGCCCGCCTCGATAGGCATCTGCATCACCGATGTGGCTACGGGCGAAACCCTCGTGTCGCACAACGACCGGCAAGCCATCATTCCCGCCTCGACCGTCAAGGTCATCACCTCGGCTACCGCCCTGCGGCTGCTGGGGAGCGACTACCGCACCTCGACTACCGTGGGATACACCGGACAAATCGACTCTGCGGGGACCCTGCACGGCACGCTGGTGATACGAGGCGGAGGCGACCCCTCGCTGGGTTCGGCCTACGGCAGCCGCCCGGCCGAAGAGTTTGTCGACCGGGTAATCGACGCCCTGCAAACGCAAGGCATCCGGGCCATCGAGGGACCCATCGTGGTCGACAATTCGCTCTTCGACGGACCGGCCGTTTCGCCCAAGTGGATGCTCGAGGATCTCATCTGGTACTACGCCACCGGGTGCCACGCCTTTTCGTACCGCGACAACCAGGTACGCATCGAGGTGCGATACAACGGACACAACTACAAGACCGCCCGCATCACGCCGCCGCACAGCATCGACCTCGACAGCTGGCTCCTGCCCGGCGACCGGGAAGAGGTATCGGTCACCCACATCGGCAACCGCTACACCCTCACCGGCACCATTCCCCGTCAGTGGGCGCGCTATCGGCTCGACCTGGCCGTCGACCATCCCGACAGCCTGTTCCTGCGCGAATTGCACAAACAGTTGAAACAGGCCGGCATTGCCTGTACCGAAGCAGGCCAAACGACCGAGGGAGGCCCCGAAACCCAACTGCTCGACTACCCCTCGGAGTCGCTCGCCCAGCTGGCCCGCAGCCTCAACGTGCACAGCCTCAACCTCTATGCCGAGAGCCTGCTGCGGCACATCGCTCTCGCCTCGGCTCCCCGGGGCAGTGCCGAGAAAGGTCTCGAAACGATACGCAGCTACTGGCAACCCCTCGGGGCCGACTCGACCGAGCTCTTCCTCTACGACGGCTCGGGACTGGCCCGCAACAACCGGGTGTCGGCCCGCTATCTGACCCAGGTACTCGCCGCCACGGCCCGCGACCCGCAGGTAGGCGAAACCTTCGTGCAGTCACTGCCCCTGGCCGGGAGCGAAGGCTCGGTAGCCTCGTTCATGCGCAACAGTCCCCTGCCCGGCGAACTGCGGCTGAAGAGCGGCACCATGAGCGATGTCCACGCCTATGCCGGCTACTACACCGCCCCCTCGGGCAAACGGTATACAATCGTGCTGATGTTCAACAACTATACCTGCACCCGCACCCAGTTGAAGGAGAAAATTGCCGCATGGCTCACCGCAACACTCTCTAAAAAAGAGTAACCGACCTCTAAATTTTTTCGGCTCTCGGCGTACATCTGTTATTTTTGTATATCTTTGTGGAAGATAGAAGGCCGTCAGGCACAGGCAAGTGTCGAAAACCGTGTTTCCCGTTTGCCGCTGCACTTGTCCCCCGCTATCCTTGAATAACCAAAATACCGAATTTATGTCACGAGACAGTCGCATCGCATATATCATCGGCCAACTGGGCGAACTGCGGGAGCTCCTGCTCGTCATCGAGCAGGCAGGCAATGCCGCTCCCGGTATCCTGCTGAAGCTGGCCCGGGAGAAAGCCGAGTCGATAGACCGTTCGACCCGCGAACTGAGGTCGCCCCAATTCTGGACCGAATTGCAGAACCACGAACCTTTTGCCGATACTGCCCCGGCCGACGAGGCAACCCCCTATACTCCGGAGAGCGGCGTAGAGCGTCCCGCTCACGAAGCGGAAGCCTCGGCGACCAACGAGGCTTTCGACGATCAGGAGGAGCCGTGGAACATACCGGTAACTCCGTCTGCCCCAACCTCCGAAGCAGAAGAACCGGCTGATACGTGGGCTGAAGGGAAGCACGAAACGCCCATCGAACCCACCCCCCTTCACGAGGCCGAAACAGCCGAAGAGGACAAGAACGAACCCGATACGGACGTCTTCCTCGAACCGGCCGACGAATCGCACGAATCGCATCAACCCCAACCCGAGCCAGAAACCCCGGCCGAGCCGGAACCGCAACCCGAAGAGCCGCTCTACCCCTGGGAGCAGTTGAGCGACGAGGAGCGGTCGGCTGCACAGGACGACAAACTCGTCGACTATGACGACGAAGAGACCGACGACTACGACGAGACCGACTACGAGGATACCCCCGCGGCCGACCTCCCTGCCGACGAACCCTCCACCCCGGTCACCCTCGAAGAGGCACTGCAACGCCAGCAGGCCAAGGAGCTGCGCAAGGCGCTGAGTCTGAACGACCGCTTCCGCTTCCGCCGCGAGCTCTTCGGCAACAGCGACATCCGCATGAACGAAACCCTGGCCCTCATCGACGCCATGCACTCCTACGACGAGGCCGAGGACTACATACTCAACGACCTGAACTGGGACCTCGACAATCCCGAAGTGGCCGAGTTTATGAAAATCGTACAGAAACATTTCCTATAATCCTGCACCATGGCTAAGCTCTATGTAGTACCTACTCCGGTAGGAAATCTCGAAGACATGACATTCCGGGCCATCGCCGTGCTGCGGGAGGTCGACTGCATTCTGGCCGAGGATACCCGCACCAGCGGCATCCTGCTCAAACACTACGACATACGCACCCGCATGCAGTCGCACCACAAGTTCAACGAGCACCAGACCGTCGAGGGTATCGTGACGCGCATCGAGGGGGGCGAGACCATCGCCCTCATCTCCGACGCCGGCACACCGGCCATCTCCGACCCCGGCTTCCTGCTGGTCCGCGAGTGCCGCCGGCGGGGTATCCCCGTCGAGTGTCTGCCCGGTGCCACCGCCTTCGTGCCGGCCCTGGTGGCTTCGGGTCTGCCCAACGAGAAATTCTGCTTCGAGGGCTTCCTCCCCCAGAAGAAGGGGCGGGCCACCCGGCTGGCCCAACTGGCCGACGAACTCCGCACAATCATCTTCTACGAGTCGCCCTTCCGCCTGCTCAAGACCCTGGTGCAGTTCAAGGATACCTTCGGCGGCGAACGCGAAGCCTCGGTGAGCCGCGAAATCTCCAAGATTCACGAAGAGACGGTGCGAGGCACCCTCGACGAACTCATCGCCCACTTTACCGAACACGAGCCCAAGGGCGAAATCGTCATCGTCGTGGCCGGCGCCCCCGAAAAGCCCAAGGAGAAAAAGAGAGACAAATATCCCAAAAGCGATACACAACTATAATTTTAATTTAAAACCATTATGAAAAAGGCTATTACCGCTGCCATCGCAGCATCTGTATTGATGATCGGTTGTACCAACCAATCGACCGAAGTGAAAAGACTGCAGGCCGAAAACGATTCGTTACTCCAAGTCAACGCACAGACGACGGCCGACTTCAACGAAATGATTCAACTGATGAACGACGTAGAAGAGGGATTCCGCCAAATCAAAGAGGCCGAAAACTATCTGGTTACCCAGAAGGACGCCAACGGCGAAGTCTCGCTTACGACCCGCGAACAGATTAAAAACGATATGACCCTGGTGGCCGAGACCTTGCAGAAGAACAAGGAGCGGCTCGACAAACTGCAAAAACAGCTCAACCAGAGCAAGAACCAGTCGGCTGCCCTGCAAAAGACCATTACCCGCCTGCAAGGCGAAATTGCCGAAAAGACCGAAATGATTACCTCGCTGCAGGAGTCGCTCGCCAAACGCGACGTGCGCATTGCCGAACTCGACGAAGCTGTCAACAACCTCACCGGTCAGGTAGAGAACCTCACCACCGAAAACCAGCAACAGAAAGAGGTGCTGATGACTCAAGACGAGGCCCTCAATACCGTATACTATGCCCTGGGTACCAACAAGGAACTGAAGGAGCAGAAGATTGTCGAGGGAGGCGGTCTCTTCTCGTCGAAGAAGGTGATGGAAGGTGAATACAACAAAGACTACTTCACCACGGCCGACATGCGCAAACTGCGCGACATCCCCTTCGACAGCAAGAAGGCCAAGCTGCTGACCAAGCACCCCGAAGGTACCTACGAAATGCAGAAGGACAACGAGGGCTACATCACGCTGGTCATCACCAACCCCGAGAGTTTCTGGAGCCTGAGCCGCTATCTGGTAGTCGAGCTCAACTAACCGGGACATTAACCCCATTTACCCCGACGGGGCCGGAGGCAACGCCTCGGGCCTCGTCGGCTGTTCTTACCTAAACACCCACGACTTGTACCCATGACCCGCTACCTGCCTACCCTGCTGGCGCTACTGCTGTTCACCTCGTGCGACAGCTTCTTTGAAAAGGAATCGGCCTTGCCGCACAACCCCGAGCGCCCCGAGCTGCCCCCGGCTCGCGACCGCCGCTTTGTCGTCGACAGTATCCGATACTACTTCGACTATTGGAGCAGCAAGACCACCCAACTGGCCGACGAGACCTGTATCGTCATCATCTCAAACTCGCTCGACCAGGAATGGTACGATACACCCTCGCCCCCACAAGACCCGCTCTACAACTACTCCTACTTCTCCAGCGAAGACCCCGTGCTGGCCCAAATCTACACCGACACCCTGCGGGTGAGAACCCCCTGTTATGTCGATGACGACAACCACATCGTGCTGGGAGATTCGCTGTACAGCTTTCAGTCCTTCACGGCTGAGGTGACCTTGGCCGAAATAGACCGGACCATCGACGAGATATGTATCCCGCCTCACACCGAGACCTACGTCTACGGCCGGTACAGCATCAACTACTACAACATAGCCTACACCGCCTGGCTCACCGAATTGACAAGCAACACCCCCATCACCATCGAGGGCATGTGGGAGGGCAGTATCGTCAACGACGACTTCACGACACGCACCGAGTCGCACCCGCTGTAACCCGTCGGCCGGCATAGCCGCAACCCGAGGGATAGAGACACGCCATAAACAAGAATCCCCGCAAAAGCCCTTTACAGAGCCTTGCGGGGATTGTTTGTATATCATCTCATGGGACAGACATCCCGGTCTTCCCGAGGGACAAACGCACCAGAGTCAACCACTACTTTTCTTCGACATGCAGCGTGTGGCCCATGCGTTTCTCTTTGGTGAGCAGGTAGCGGCGGTTGTATTCGTTGGGAGTCACCTCGATAGGCACGTTCTCGACAATCTCCAGACCGTAAGCCTCGAGGCCGATACGCTTCACGGGATTGTTGGTCATCAGCCGTAACTTGTGCACACCTATGTCGCGCAGGATGCTGGCCCCCACGCCATAGTCACGCTCATCGGCCTGATGGCCCAGGCACAGATTGGCATCGACCGTATCCATACCCTCTTCCTGGAGCTTGTAAGCCTTCATCTTCTCCATCAGACCTATTCCACGGCCCTCCTGGTTCAGATAGATAATGGCGCCTTTACCCTCCTTTTCGATCTGCTGCATGGCCTTGTGAAGCTGCTCGCCACAGTCGCAACGCATCGACCCGAATATGTCGCCCGTGGCACAAGAGGAGTGTACCCGCACCAAAACGGGTTCGTCCTTCTCGAACGAGCCTTTAATCAAGGCAATGTGTTCGAGCCCGTTGCTCTTTTGGCGGAAGGGAATCAGGCGGAAGTGTCCGTACTCGGTAGGCATGTCTACCTCGACACCTCTCTCGATCAGCGACTCCTGTTTCAACCGATAGGCAATCAGGTCGCGAATGGCGATAATCTTGATGCCGAACTTCTGGGCCACCTGCGTCAACTGCGGCAAGCGGGCCATGGTACCGTCTTCGTTGAGAATCTCGATAAGGGCGGCAGCCGGATAGAGCCCGGCCAGGCGAGCCAAGTCGACGGCAGCCTCGGTATGACCGGCCCGTTTCAACACACCCTTGTCTTGCGCATAGAGGGGATTGATGTGACCGGGACGTCCGAAGGTCTCGGGAGTCGAAGCGGGGTCGGCCAAAGCCCGTATCGTAGCGGCACGGTCGTGGCTCGATACACCGGTGGTGCACCCCTCCAGCTTGTCGATGGTCACGGTGAAGGGAGTCCCCAACATCGAGGTATTGTGGCTCACCTGGCGGTAGAGTTGAAGCTCTTCGCAACGCTTCTGCGTAATGGGAGCACACAAGACACCCCGGCCGTTGGTGAGCATGAAGTTCACCTTCTCGGGGGTGATGGCCTCGGCGGCGATGATGAAATCGCCCTCGTTTTCGCGGTCCTCATCGTCGACGACAATCAAAAACTTGCCCTGTCTAAAATCTTCGACAGCCTCGTCTATTGTACTTAAAATGGTCTCTTTGTTCATATCCTTATATAGTTTTATCTTCATCGTTCATTCGATCGGCCTCATCCTTCTCGAGCAGAGCCTGCAACTCGCCATTGGTGCGAATCACCCCTTCTACCTCGTTGCGCAACAGACGCTGCTGGTGCGCCCCTACCCCGTAAAGCAACAATCCCAGGGGGAAAAAGATGGCCAGCACATAGCCCCATTTGGGCGAAGGAGCCGGACGATAGACCCAGAGGTTACGCAACACGGGATAATCCATCAGCTTACTGATAACCAGCTGACTGTGACTATTCGACGTGTAGTTGACCAAATCGTCGATCTGGGCTCCCAGGGCCGTAATATCCTCCTTGGCATATCCATACAGACAATACCTCCAATACGACTGTCGCTTGCGCCCCACCTTGTCGAGATACCGGTTGCAGGCTACCGACAACTGTTCGGCCTTCTCAATGGCCACCCGGGGAAACATATCTTCGATAATCACCTCCTTCAAAACCACCTTGCGCAGCTCTTGCCGCCCAATCAGTTTCCGGAAGAAGTTGACATAGACGTCGGGGTTGAATACGGCCGAATCCTTCACCGCCTTGTAGGTGAGGAAGATACCCAATGGCAAAAGCACCGCCGAGCTGAGCCACATGCCTTCCCAAACCTCCCAGCGGCCATCACGGGCCAGCTTGTAGCCGGTGTTGTCGATGATGTAGTAGAAGATAAACATGAACACCGACACCACCACCGGCATACCCAGTCCACCCTTGCGGATGATAGCCCCCAGCGGAGCCCCTATGAAGAAGAAGATGATGCAGGCAAACGAGAGGGTAAACTTCTTGTACATCTCGATTTGGTGACGTCTGATTACCTTGTTCTCCTCCTTCATCGTGTAGCTGCGGAACTCGTAATCCGACCGATAGCGTTCGGCCCGGGCCAAGGCCCGGTCGAGGTAGAGCTGCTTGCGCTGCAGACTGCCGCCGTTGAACACGCTGTCGAGGTCGAGCGTAGCCGCCTCGGCCAATGCCGCCTGCTCCCGCACCGAATCGTTGGCGGGTATCTTGGCCCCCGGCCGGTCGTAGAGCGAGAAGTAGCCCGACGACCGCAGGCTGCGGGCATAGTTGTCGCCGATGCTGTCGACCCGGGTCGTCATCGAGTCTATCGACAGTTGCAGGGCATTCAGGTCCTTACCGATATACTGGTTCTGCATGATGCCGTCGTCCATGCGGTTGAAGTTGGCATCGAAGGCAATCATGATCTCTTTCAGCGAAAAGGTCTCCCGACGATAGGGAATGTTGGTGGCACTGGTGCGCTGGTCGCGCAGGTTCTCAAACGACTCGCCGTTGTAGAGGGTGAGGAATAGGTGCTGCTTGTCGTCGGTCATCTTCAGCTTGCCCGAGTCGGCCAGAATAATCATGGCGTTGTCAAAACCGGCCGACATGTCGTAAATCATCACGTCGTAGAGCATGCCGGTCTTGTGATCTTTCTTTTTTACATAGAGGTTGTAGCCGCTTATCTGGTCGTAGAATACCCCCTCGGGAATATCGAGCTCGGGCGACTTCTGCCGCATCGAGTAGAGCAGGGTCCACATCTTCACCTGCGACTTGGGCAGTACGTTGTTCTGGAAAAAGAAGGCACCGATGGCCACAAAGATAAGGAAGATAACCAACGGCCGCATGATTTGCAGCAGCGAGATACCGGCCGCCTTGATGGCCAGCAGCTCCAGCCGCTCGCCCAGATTGCCGAAGGTCATCAGCGAAGCCAGCAGGATGGCCAGCGGCAGGGCCATGGGCACCATGGTCACGGCAGCATAGAAAAACAGTTCGGCCAGAACCGACATTTCGAGACCCTTCCCTACCATCTCATCGACGTACCGCCACAAAAACTGCATGAGTACGATGAAGAGGCAGATGAAGAATGTCATCAGAAACAGGGGTAAGAAGCTCTTCAGGATAAACCTGTATAGTCGTTTGATATAGAACATTCTTTTGCCGATTATCAGAATGCAAAAGTAAAGCAAAAAAATGAATTTCCGAAAAGGCTATAACCTTTATTGGGAAGAATCGTCGAAAAGAGACCTCTCTCTACCCTCCGCGTCACACACCCAGCTTGCGGCGCAAGGTCTCGATCTGGTGATCCCACAGGTCGCGGCTGTCGGCCATCTCGTCGGGATAGGCAAAATCGGTAACGACCAGCATGGTGGCACCCGTCAGCTCCGAGGTGGTGATGCGAAGCTCGAAGTAGCTCCGGCTCTCCTCGTCGTCCACCCAGTGAAAGCGGATATAGAGCCCCGTGCGCACAGCTATCTGGTGGGCCTCCTGCGATGTCTTGTTCCAGAAAAAAGTAAACTGTTTGCCGTCGCTCTGCACATCGTCGGCAAACCAGTCGGCCAACCCGTTTTTGGTCCCTATATACGGCCACAGTAAAGCAGGTGAAACGCTTTTCAACTCATATTCAATCACAAACTTTTCCTTATTCATAAACCTCTCTATATTATAGCATTTCCCTCTTCAGACAAAGGAAAATTTTTCTCTTTCCGACGGCGAATATAGAGATATTATTCTTATCTTTAGCAGTAAAACCTGAAAAAATGGAGTGAAAACAAAAATTCGAGCTATTTTATATAATATTTACCCAGAATTGCAAACTGGATATTACATTTTATTGCTACATTTGCAGGTATAAAAAACAACATAAAAACCAATCCGACTATGAATTTGATGGAACGAATGGTAGAACAAGCCCGAGCAAACAAACAACGTATTGTTTTACCGGAAGGAACTGAAGATCGTACCTTACAGGCTGCCGACCGCATTCTGGCCGACAACATCGCCGATGTGATTCTTATTGGCAACCCCGACGAGATCAAGGCTCTTGCCAATCAATATCACTTGACCCATATCGACAAGGCTACGCTGGTAAACCCCGCATGCCACGACAAGAAAGAGACCTATACCCAACTGCTTTACGAATTGAGAAAAGCCAAGGGAATGACTATGGAGAAGGCTCAGAAACTGGTCGAAGACCCCTTGTACCTGGGTTGCCTCATGATTAAGAACGGCGATGCCGACGGCGAAGTGGCCGGAGCCCGCAATACCACCGGCAACGTGCTGCGTTCGGCTTTCCAGATTATCAAGACCGTACCCGGCGTGAAAGTGGTATCGGGTGCCTTCCTGATGTTCATCCCCGACACCTCGTACGGCGAAGAGGGACTGATGGTATTTGCCGATTGTGCCGTAGTACCCAACCCCACGGCCGAAGAGCTGGCTCAGATTGCCGTATCGACCGCCAAAACGGCCCGCGACATCGCCGGTATCGACCCCCGCATCGCCATGCTCAGCTTCTCGACCAAAGGCAGCGCCAGCCACGAGATGGTCGACAAGGTAGTCGAGGCTACCCGCCTGGCCCGCGAAATGGAACCTACGCTGAAGATCGACGGCGAACTGCAAACCGATGCCGCCATCGTTCCCGCCGTAGGAGCCAGCAAAGCTCCCGGAAGCGATATAGCCGGCCATGCCAATGTGCTGGTATTCCCCTCGCTCGAGGTAGGGAACATCGCCTACAAACTGGTTCAACGGCTGGCTCACGCCGAAGCCGTGGGTCCTATCCTCCAAGGCATCGCCGCTCCGGTCAACGACCTCTCGCGCGGCTGCTCGGTCGACGACGTGTACAAGATGATTACCATCACCTGCAACCAGGCCATCAGCTTGAAAAAATAACCTTAATACACATACCTTATGAAAATCTTAGTATTAAATTGCGGCAGTTCGTCGGTTAAATACAAACTGTTCGACATCGATACCAAAACCGTATTGGCTCAAGGCGGTGCCGAGAAAATCGGCCTGGAAGACTCGTTCCTGAAACTCACCTTGCCCAGCGGCGAGAAGGTGATTCTCAAGAGCCCCATGCCCGAGCACCACTCGGCCATACAAAACATACTCAACGTACTTACCAGCAAAGAGTACGGCTGCATCAAATCGTTCGACGAAATCGATGCCGTAGGTCACCGCGTGGTTCACGGCGGCGAAAAATTCAACGCCAGCGTCCTCATCACCGACGAAGTGATTGAGAAGATAAAGGAGTGCTACGACATAGCCCCCCTGCACAACCCGGTAAACATGGCCGGCATCGAGGCCATCTCGCAACTGATGCCTTCGGTTCCCCAGGTAGGCGTATTCGACACGGCTTTCCACCAGACCATGCCGGCTCACGCCTACATGTATGCCCTGCCTTACGACCTTTACACCAAGTACGGTGTGCGCCGCTACGGATTCCACGGCACCAGCCACCGCTACGTGTCGCGTCGGGCTTGCGAATTTCTGGGCGTGCCCTACGAACAACAACGCATCATCACCTGCCACATCGGTAACGGAGCTTCCATCACAGCTATCAAGGACGGCAAGTCGGTCGATACCTCCATGGGTATGACCCCCGTCGAGGGACTGATGATGGGTACTCGCTCGGGCGATGTCGACGCCGGTGTACTCACCTACCTTATGGATAAAGAGCACCTCGACTCGGCCGGTATCGCCAACCTCGTGAACAAGAAGAGCGGTGTAGCCGGTATCTCGGGCATCTCGTCCGACATGCGCGACATCGAAGCCGGTGTAGCCGCCGGTAACGAGCACGCCATCCTGGCCCTGCAGATGTATGAATACCGCATCACCAAATACATCGGTGCCTATGCTGCCGCTCTGGGTGGCGTCGACATCATCGTATTCACCGGCGGTGTAGGCGAAAACCAGACCCAGACCCGCGAAGCCGTGTGCAAACCGCTCGCCTTCATGGGTGTGGAAATCGATGCCGAACTGAACAAAACGATTCGGGGCACCGAATGCCTCATCAGCACCCCGGCTTCGAAGGTGAAGGTAGTCGTTATCCCCACCGACGAGGAGTATATGATTGCCTCCGACACGAAAGCCGTACTCGACAGTCTGAAGAAATAACAGACCCATACAGCTGGCCGACACCCCTGCACACCCCGTAAAAGCGGGCCCCCACCGTGCAGGGCGCAACCGGCAGTTTACAACAAGCGCCCTGTCGCCTGCCCTCAACGGGTTGCGACAGGGCGCTTTCCTATGAAAGAAGAATAAAATAGTCTCTCTACTCGAGCCTTCCCGTAGCCCGCAGATAGGCTGTCTCGTAAATCTTGTATTGGGTCTGAGCCTCAATTAGGTTGCTCTCGGCCTGTTGCCACTGCGACTGGGCATCGAGCAAATCGGTGAGCGTGGCCATCGACGCGGCATAGCGGTTGCGCATCACCCGCAAATTCTCGACGGCCTGCTGCAACCCAATCTGCGCCGTGCCTATCAGGCGATAACCATCCTGCACATTGCGCATGGCCTGCTGCACCTCGAGGTTGAGCAACCGTCTGTTTTTCTGCAGGTCCAACTCGGCACTGCGCAACTCGTAGCGGGCCTTACGCACCTTTTTGTGCACCTCGCCCCAATGGAACAGGGGCACCTTTACGGCCAGCATCACCATGCCTATACCGTCGCGGAACTCCTCCGAATAGGGCATCATCGTGCCGTTACCCACATCGACCAGGCTGTTGAGCTTGATGTTGCCATAGTAGGTATACCCGGCCGACAACCCCACGGTGGGGAGCATCTCGGCCCGGGCATTCTTGATTTGCAACTTGCCTATCTCGACCTGCTGCTTGAGCAGGGAGAGTTCGGGACGGTTGTCGATTTCGGCCGTGAGCAGACCGGGTTCGGTAGCAACCCACGCCGTATCGGTAGGCACGATGGCCGTGGTGTCGTCGACCCCAATCAGCCGGCACAGCGACAACCGGCACAGGTCGGCCCCGTTGCGGGCCTTTTGCAACTGGTAGTGGATCTCGCTCTGCTTGGCCTGGATGCGCAGCAGGTCGTTCTCGATAATCATGCCCGCCGAGAGCGAACCGCTCATCTGGCTGAACAACGTGTCCATCTGCTCGCAATAGCTCTCGAGCATATACACCTTTCGCCCGACCGCCAGATAGGTCCAATAGGCATTATCGGCATCGACCAGAATATCCATGCGGGCCATGCGCAACTGCTCGCCGGCCGCCGCCTCGCCAATGCGGGCCATACGTTTGCCGGCCGTGATTTTCCCGCCGGTATAGATGGGTTGGGTCAGCGTAATGCCGGCCATATACATGCCCCGCATGCGCAGGTCCATGCCCATCATGTCGATGTCGGGGAATACATAGGCCCCCGTGGCCGACCCCTCGAGTTTGGGCAGATAGGCCGTCGTGGCTATTCGGTTGTCGAGTTCGGCCTGACGCAACCGGATATCGGCCTGCTCGAGCTCCTCGCTGTGAGCCAGCGCCATCTCGCGGCACTGGCTGTGCGAAAGCAGCAGCGGCTGGGCCATTGCGCTACCGGTACCGGCCAGCCCCACAGCGCAAACTATCGTATATATCGTTTTCAGATTCATCGTCTTTTTGGTTTTATGCGTTAACTGGTTTCTTGATATGGAACATCGCCGCATAGAAGAGCGGCAACAACACGAGCGTGATGATGGTCCCCACGGTGAGGCCGCCCATGATGGTAATGGCCATCGAACTGTACATGGGGTCGGTCACGAGCGGAATCATACCCACAATGGTCGTGAGCGATGCCATCAGCACCGGACGCACACGCGACACCGTGGCCTCGACTACCGCCGTATAGGGCGACTGTTTCTCCTCGGTCTGCAACCGGTTGATTTCGTCGACCAGCACGATGGCATTCTTCACCATCATGCCTATCAGGCCCATCATGCCGATGATGGCCATGAAGGTGAAGGGCTGACCGCTCACCAACAGCACCGGTGTAATGCCGCAGAAGATAAAGGGGATGCAGAGGAGAATCAGTATCACCTTGCGCCAACTGTTGAAGAGGAGCAGCAGGATGGCCAGAATGATAAATATCGTAAGCGGTACGAACTTCATCAGATTGCCTATGGCCTCACCCTGCAACTCACCCTCGCCTACCCAGCGCATGCGATACCCTTCGGGCAGGCCGATAGCCTCGATTTCGTCCTTGATCGACTCCACCACCTTGGCTGGCGTCGCCTCGTCGCAATAGGGGTTGGGGTCGCACTCGGCCTCGATAACCCGCCGGCCGTTCTGGCGCAGCACCACATCCTCGTCCCAGTCGAGCCGGATATGGTGGGCCACATTGCTCAACGGAGTGGCCTTGAAAAGTTGGTCCTGCAGGTCGCTCATGCTCTGCCCGCCCGACAAGGCACTCTGCAACGCCTCGTTCGAGAGGTGGAAGTTGAGCATGCTCCACACCGGTATATCCGCGAGATTACGGATGGTCGTGCCGTCGTCGTTGCGCACCTGGAGGTTGAGCATCACCATACGGTCCTGGTCGTTGAGCACACCCACCGGCATGCCGTCGGTAGCGGCCAGCAGGGCATTGGCCACGTCGCCGCGCCCGACACCCGAACGCAAGGCGTCCTGCTGGTCATACTCGGCCACCAGCACCTTTCCCCGCGGCTTCCAGTTGTTCTGCACCGAATAGGCATCGACATAGGGCGAACGGCGCATAATCTCCTCGGCCTGGGCACTCAACCGGCGCAATACGGCCGGGTCGGGACCCGAGAACTCCACCTCGACGGTATGCGAGGTAGAAATCGAAAAGTTGTATTTGCGGATGCGGATATAGGCTTCGGGATACTCGCGACGCAACTGCTCCCGCACCACGGGTATCTGCTCGACCACCGTGCGGTAATCCTTGCAATCGACAATCAGCTCGCCGTAGCAGTCACCGCCCGAGGTCATGGGGCGTACCAGACAGTAGTGGGCCGGAGCACTGCCCTGGCTGACGGCCACCCGCTCGATCTGCGGATTCTGCGACACCCGGTCGCTCATCTCCAACAGGCGGGCACACACCGTATCGGCATTGGCTTCCGCAGGGAAAAAGCACTCGACCACAAACTGTTTGTAGTCAAAGTCGGGGAAGAAGAGGTTCTTCACCTGCCTCATACCCACCAGACAAACGACCAGCAGCGCCACGGCTACGGCAATCGTAACCCGCTTGTACCCGATCAGTAGTGAAATGGTCTTGCGCACGAACCGGTGTACCGGCGAGTTCATCACCGCCCCGGTGGTATCGCCGCCCCGCCTCTTCTCGCGGCGCGGCAGCCACGAGTGGGCGCAAACGGGTACCTGCACAAGGGCCAGCACCCAACTGGCCAACAGGCTCACACACAGTACCAGAAAGAGGTCTCCGGCATATTCTCCGGCCGAATCGGGCGAGAGGTAGACACAGAGGAAGGTCGAGGCGGCAATAATCGTAGCCCCGAGCAGCGGCATGGCCGTGTTGCGCCCGATACGGTAGAGGTAGGTCTCGGGCGGGAGGCCCCGCTTCTTGTCTATCAGGATACCGTCCATAATCACCACGGCGTTGTCGACCAGCATGCCCATCGCCACGATAAAGGCCCCCAGCGAAATGCGTTGCAGCGTAGTACCGCACATGAGCAGGATGGGGAACGAGAGACATACCGTGAGCACCAGACCGAAGCCGATGATGAGCCCGCTGCGCCACCCCATCGTGAAGATGAGCACCAGAATGACGATAACGACCGACTCGACCAGATTCCACATGAACGACGAGATGGCCTCGTCGACCTTGTCGGGCTGGAAGAATATCTTGTCGGTCTCAAAGCCGGCCGGCAAATTCTTCATGGCCTCGGCCAACCGGGCATCGACCGCCCGGCCCACATCGGGCACAATGGCCGACGACTCCATGGCTATACAGATGGCCAGTGCCGGCTTGCCGTCGACAAAGAAACCGTTGCGCTGCGGCGAGGCATATCCCCGCTCCACCCGGGCCACATCGCCTATGCGCAGGGTCTTGCCGTCGAGGGTCTGTATCTGCAGGTTGCGAATGTCCTCCTCGTCCTTGACCGGCGAGTCGACATAGAGGGCAATGCGCTCGCCGTCGCTCCCGTAGCGGCCGGCATTGACCGTCTTGCCGGCACTTTGCAGGGCCGCCATGATTTGGGTGGGGATAATGCCGTTGCGGGCAATCTGCCCTTTCGAGAGGACGATGTTGATTACCTCGTCGCGGTTCCCCACGATATTGATGCGCTTCACCCCCTTCACGTCGAGCAACTCGCGCTGCAGGTAGCGGGCATAGCGATACATCTCGGGGTAGTCGTAGCCGTCGGCCGTGAGGGCATAGAAGATGCCGTAGACATCCATCATGTCGTCGATGACGATGGGCTCGTAACACCCTTGCGGCAGTCGCGACGCCGCATCGTTGACCTTGCGCCGCAACAGGTCGAAGTGCTGTTCGAGGTCCCGGTTCAGCACCGTCATCTGAAACTCGACGGTAAACAGGGCCGCACTGTTCTGACACTCGCTCCTCACCTTCTTGACATTGGGGAGCGCCCGCAGCTCATCTTCCATGAGTTGGGCCACCTTCAGCTCCATCTCGTGGGCACTGGCTCCAGGCCACGACACCACGACCATGGCCTGCTTGGCCGACACGGCCGGGTCTTCGAGCTTGGGCATCTGCACAAACGACAAGACTCCGGCGATGATAATCGCTACCATCAGCGACCAGAAGAGGACTGGCCGCCGCATGAAAAACTCGGTCATCTTCATCACAACAGCCCTCCTACATTGGTACTACTGGGGGCGTCGATTACGCGTACCTTCTCCCCCTCCTGCAACACATGCACACCAGCCCGCACAATCTGCTCGTCGCCGGTGAGGCCGCCGAGAACGACAGCACGACCCTCGGGGTCGACATCGCCCAGCTCGACCTGCCGGCGGGTCACCGTAGAGTCGGGATTGAAAACCCACACGCACGACGAGTCACCCGCCTGGAAGAGACACTGCAAGGGCACGGCAAAGCCACGGGCCGATGCCGTATCGCCCACGACAATACCCACCTCGACATTCTGTCCGGCCGTCAACTTGCGGTCGGGGCGCTGCTCGAAGGCCAACTGCAACCGATACAGCTGGTTGCCGTCGGCCTTAGGGGTAAGGCTCGAGAGTGTGAGGGGCATAGCCTCATCGACACCCGATGCCCGGCAAAAGAAGCGCACGAACTCTCCCCGCTGCCGGTAGAGGCTACCCGGAATGTCGAGCGTCACCTCCATCTGCGACACATCCATGAGGGTAAAGACCGCCGTGCCGGCATCGACCATCTCGGCCGGCGAGAAGTTCACGGCCTGTATGTACCCGTCGGCCGGAGCATAGAGTTTCGTATAGTTGAGTTTGTTCTTGTTGGCCTGCAACTGTACCTCCAGTTGCTTCAGTCCGGCCGAAGCCTTTTCGTAGTCGTTGGGCGACACGCTCTTCTGCTCCAGCAACCGCTCGGTGCGCTTCACCTCGTCGCGCACCTGGTCGTACTGCACCTGCAACGCCTCGACCCCCAGCCGGTAGTCGGCATCGTCGAGTTCGGCCAGCAACTGGCCGCGACGCACCCGGTCGCCCTCCGCAACATGGATGCGGGCTATCTGTCCCGCCGTCTTGAACCCGAGGCTTATCTCGTGCGCCTCCTTCACAATTCCCGAATAGAGCTTTACCGTCTCCTCGCTCAATGCCTCGGGGCGGGTCAAACAGACACTCCGTTCACGGGCAGCCTCTCGGTCTCCGCCGGAACAGGCACACAACAGCAGGGCGGCCGCCACCATACACACATTCGTTTTCATCATATACTGGTTTTAGTTGATTTCACAGTTGCAAATTTCTCTTTTTTCAGCGACAGCAATTTGTTGCACTCTACGAGCATATTGTTCAAAAAGTCGATAAGTAACCCTATTTAACAAGTATATCGCCCTATTTATTATTCAAATAGGTATATTCGCCCTCGAAAAACGACAAGAGACTATGCCACAAGATTCGACTCTCAACACGCTGAACTTAAACATGCTGCCCTTCAACGAGCAGACCTGCGCCTACCATAACGAACTGTTTCTGGCCGACAACTTCGACGCCCCCAATCACCTACCCGACCTGCTGAACAATCCCGAGATTCTCGCCTTCATCACCTCACCCTACCCGTTTAAAGTACAGTTTGCCATGATGCACCTTTGCCTCGACGGTTACATAAGAATCAGTCAGAACCTGAAAGAGCATACGTTGCAGCGTAATTGCCTGCTTATTGTCACACCAGGCTCTATCGGGCAGTGTCTCGAGATTTCGCCCGACTGCCGCATAGCCATCATTGCATTTGCCACCGTCAACAATTTGCCCGAAGGTAACCCGCAAAGCGCCCTTATCATGCGCAAGTTCCTCATCGACAACGCCATGTTGCAACTCTCCGACCGAGAGATGGGCGAGATGATAGGGTTCTATCACCAAATACGCCAACAGCTTGTTCAACCCGAAAGACTCTTTACTCACGAGATTATCAACAGTTACATACAAATATTCTATTACAGCTTATGTCAACTGATGAGCCCCTATATCGAGCAGCAAGATACCCAGTATGTTTCGCGCAAGAAACAGATTTTCGACCAGTTTACCCTCTTGCTCAGGCAGCACTATACCCAGGAGCGGAGCATCGGCTTCTATGCCGACCAGCTGTGCCTAACTCCCAAATATCTATCGCAAGTCGTACGAAATTTCAGCGGCAGGCATGCCGGCGAATGGATTCGCGACTATGTCATTCTCGAAGCGAAAGCGCTGTTGAAAAGCGGGCAATACAATGTACAGCAAGTGAGCGACATGCTCAACTTTGCCAACCAATCGTTCTTTGGCGTTTATTTCAAAAAAGCCGTGGGCTGCTCGCCGTCGGCCTATCAAAATTCATAGCATCAAGGCTTTTTCACTCACACACAAACCACACCGGCATCTACCTCGCTCATACATAGTACGATTCTATCCCCCACACCTCGCCGGACAGATAGAATCGCCGGACTCTCTTTTACCTAAAAAATACCAATTTCAACTTTTTTTTACTAAATTGTAGGTATTGCCCGCCCTAAACCGACCCTCTAATTTTGCATTGAAAATCAAAAAAAGAGAATCCATGCAATACAAATGTCTATGGCTTGCGGTGGCCCTGTGGCTCGCCCTGCCTGCCGAGGCAGAGAACCGTAAAACGGTCGATGCCGTATCGGGAGCTACCGAGCACCCGGATACCACAAGAGCGCAACTGAAGGCCGAACTGAAGGCCGAAATTCTGGAAGAGCTACGCCAAGAGTCGAAAACCTCAAGGGGAACCTCAAACACGACACCTGCCGAGCCCCCGAAACCCCGCCTCACCATAGGGGGATATGGCGAAGCGGTAGCCTCGCGCAACTTTTTCAGCGACGACTACAAGAAATATCAAGACGCTCATCTGCATAAAGGCGAAAGCCACGGGCGGTTCGACCTGCCTCATGTCGTCATCTTCCTCGGATATGACTTCGGCCGGGGCTGGAGTATGGGTAGCGAAATCGAGTTTGAACATGGCGGAACCGAAAGCGCCGTTGAAATCGAAGAGGAGGAAGCCGGCGAATACGAGTCGGAAATCGAACGTGGCGGCGAAGTCGCCCTCGAACAGTTCTGGATTCAAAAAAGTTTCTCGCCCGCTCTCAACCTGCGCATGGGGCACATCATCGTACCGGTAGGCGCGACCAACATGCACCACATGCCCACCGAGTTCTTCGGAGTCTACCGACCCGAGGGTGAAAACACGATCCTCCCCTGCACCTGGCACGAGACGGGCATCAGCCTGTGGGGCATGCTGGGGCGGCAGTGGCGCTACGAGGTGATGTTCCTGCCGGGCCTCGACTCCGACCGCTTCAACAGCAAAGGGTGGATACACGACGGAGCCGGGAGTCCCTATGAGTTCAAGATAGGAAACGCCTATGCCGGCGCTTTCCGCATCGACAATTTCTCGGTACCGGGATTGCGCCTGAGCGTGAGCGGATACGGCGGCAACAGCTTTTCCAATACGCTCTACCCGCAGACCAACAGCCGCTACAAGGGGGTGAAGGGGACGGTACTCGTCGGGGCCTTCGACTTTGCCTATGACGCCCACCACTGGATTGTGCGGGGTAACTTCGACTACGGCCACCTCTCCGACGCCGATATGATTACCGCCTTCAACGGCAGCATGCCGGCCTCGTCGGTATCGGCCAAACAGGCCGTCGCCTCCGACGCCATAGCCACCGGCATCGAGGCGGGCTACAACTTTTTCTCGCTCTCGCCCACCCTGCAGGCCCGGGGACAGAAGTTCTACCTCTTCGGCCGCTACGAATACTACGACTCGATGTTCAAGACCCCGGCCCGCGTGCAGCACTACAAATGGTGCGGACGCCAACGGCTGGCCGCCGGCATCAACTACTGCCCCCTGAAGTCGATTGTCATCAAGGCCGAGTACAGCATCGGGCTGCTCAATGCCAACTCCTACACCTATACCGACTCCAGCGGTGCCACCTGCATCGGCCACTACAACAACGAGCCCGCCGTGTCGATAGGCATCGCCTACTCGGGGGTATTCACGCGATAATCAAACCGTATTGTTTCAATCATAAAACCATTTATTACAATGAAAAGAGTTTTCAGAAATTCGTTACAACTATTTGCTTTGTCGGCCCTGCTGCTCGGCGGTGTGTCCTGCACGGAAGAAGAGAAAGATTTCTCTTGGGAAGAACAACGCGAAACCGAATTGCAGGCGGCGGCTACCGCTTTTGTCGAAAAGACCGTAATCCCCACCTACTCCTCGCTGGCCGATGCCAGCCTCGAACTGGCCGACCTCTGCGCCCAAATCGAAACCTCGGCCCAAGCCAATGCCTCGACCGACATCGCTGCCTCGGGCTCGTTGAGCGACGCTACAAAAGCCATTGTCGAGCAAGCCTGCTCCAAATGGTACGAGGCTCGCAAACAATGGGAGTTGAGCGAGGCATTCCTCTATGGCGCCGCCGGTGACTACAACATCGACCCGCACATCGACTCGTGGCCGCTCAATGCGACCGACCTGCAAGCATTGCTCGACGACCCGGTGCGCATGGGCATGATGGACGCCGAGTATGCCGCCGGATTGGGCTACGGCCTGCTGGGATTCCATGCGATCGAGTACATGCTGTTCGACCACCAGATCGACGCCTCTTCGACTACGGGGAAAGCCCGTTCGGGCGCTTTCAACCGCAAAGAAGAGTTGGTCTACCTCACCGCCGTGGCCGGCGACTTAGCCAACCAGTGCGTGCGTTTGGAAGCCTCGTGGAAAGGCTTTGACAACGTGTCGGCCGAGAAACAGACAATGCTTACCGAGGCCGAACTCGAACCCTCCTTCGACTATGGCGAGAGCATGAAAAACGCCGGTAAAGGAGGCAGTAAATACAAGAGCTATCTCGAAGCCGCCCAAGAAATTATTCAAGGCTGCTCGGACATCGCCGACGAGGTGGGTAACCAAAAAATAGGACGCCCCAACGAAGCAGCCGCCGGAGCTTCGGAAGACCTCAGCTACATCGAATCGCCCTATGCCAAAAACTCCAAAGTCGATTTCTACGACAATATCGTCAGCATCAAGAACGCCTATCTGGGCATGAACGTGGGCGACCCGTCGGTGAGCAACTACCTGGCCAGCATCAACCCCACGGCCGACACAGCCGTACGCAATGCCATCGAGGCGGCATTGAACGCCATCGATGCAGCTCCAGCCCCCTTTGTCAACTACGCCGGCTCGCACAACGAGCTGTGGAAAAAGGCCACGACGGCTTGCAACGACTTGAAAAAGGCTCTCGACGAAGCACAATCGGCCATAGGACAATAAACAACACATAATTTCAAAAGCTATGAAATCTTATCCCTTTTTACTGGCTTTTGCAACGGCGGCGCTGTGCGTCGCCGGTTGCACAGATGACAACCCCGACGACACACCCCGTCCCGTTACACCGCAGTTGTCGGAAGAGTATTACACGGGCGGCCAGCTGGGTACCGCCTTCAACACCACCTCATCGGCCTTCGAACAACCGTCGGCCGCCGTCGAGAATGCCGGCATGAGCACCTCGTTCAAGAACGGTGAAGCCCTGTTCGAAAAGATTTTCACCCCGGCCTCCGACGGTTCGGTTCGCGGCGGACTGGGACCGCTCTATATCCGCACCTCCTGCATGCACTGCCACCCGGGTTACGGCCACGGCAAACGTCAGGAAGGAACCTTCAATGCCACCGAGATAGGCAACGGATACCTGCTGGTCATCTATGACGACAACGACAACTACATCGCCTCGCTCACAGGCATGCCGCAACTCTTTGCCGTCGAGCCTTTCAAGGCGCCGATAAATCCGGATAAAATCAAGATTACATGGAAAAACCACACCGACAGCTGGAACAACACCTTCCCCGACGGTACCACCTATGAACTGGTCTACCCCGAAGTGGCCATTCCCGCCGACGCCTATTATGTAGACCTCATCACCACCGACGGCCGCACGCTGTCGCCCGACCAAGTGAATATCCGGCTCGAATCCACCATCGGTATCTACGGGACAGGGCTGCTCGACGCCATCGACGACGACGATTTGAAAGCCGAATATGCCAAACAGGAAAACGACAACTACTTCGAATTGAATCCCAAAATTTTCCAAAACGGCGAATGGGTGAGCCAATACAGCAACACCAAACCCAGCGATGGCGGTACGGGCGAGAAACACCCTTTCCGCTTCACCTACGCCCTTAGCCGGGGTCCCTTGCAAGACGCAGCCGGTGCTAACGCTATTTGGAACATCACCAACGTGACCCGCTCGAACCGTCGCTATCACTACATGACAACGGCATACGCCGAAAAGGCTTCGAAAGATCCCGAGGTACAAGCCCGGTTCTATGACTATTTTCCCGACCGGAAAACCGACGCCGGCGTCGAACAGGACATCTACAACTACCTGATGGCGACCGACCTCCCGGTAGAGATGAGCGACGAGTATTACACCGACTTGATGATATGGCACCGTGGATTGGCCGTGCCGGCTGCCCGCAACCTCGACGATCCTACCATACAACGGGGCAAACAACTCTTCACCGAAATGGGGTGCAGCTACTGCCATCGCCCCACCTGGACCACCGGCGACGACCATTACAGCGACCCCAGCGGATTCTTCACCCGGGGTACCGAGCTGCCGCGCTATCCCCACCAGAAGATATGGCCCTACACCGACCTGGTACAACACCGCTTGCACATGGCCAACGACATACGCACCGGCTGGTGCCGCACCACGCCCCTGTGGGGTAGAGGCCTGCACCAGAAATGTACCGGTTCGTTCGAGAGCGACAGGCTGCACGATTGCCGCGCGCGCAATGTGATCGAAGCGATCATGTGGCACGGAGCGCCCGAAAGCGACGCCCGCCAATCGGTCGAGAAATTCCGGACATTGAGCAAAGAAGATCGTGATGCCGTGGTCAAATTCATCGACGCGATTTAACCGTCTGTGTGCTATAACATCACAAAACCTACGAAATGCCGGCGTACCGCACGTCGGCATTTCGAGGTATAAAGAAACCCTATCCCAAGAACGATGAAACTTCTCAAACGTATTACATTCGTCCTGCTGGCCGCCATACTGTGTGTACTCACCGCGGCGACGATCATCGAAAAAGAGTTTGGCTCACCATTTGTCTCGCGCCATATCTACCAATCTCCCACATTCGTAGCCCTCTGGTTAACCTTTGCCCTCTCTGCGGCGATCTACCTCCTCCGCCGCCGTCGGGCATTGCGACCCGCCTCATGTCTGCTGCACATCGCCCTCCTCATCATTCTATGCGGAGCTTTCGTCACCTACCTGACCGGCCGGCAAGGCTCCCTGCACCTGCGATTAGGCGACAAACCCACCTCGGTATATCTCGACAACGAGGGGCGGGAAGAACAGTTGCCATTTGCTGTCGCCCTTGAAGAATTTCATATTGAATACTATCCGGGTACCCGGGCGCCCCTCGACTTCGTGAGTTGCGTAACCCTCATCGACGGTGACCAGACAAGGAGCGAGACGGTCGCCATGAACCGCATCGCCCGGTATCGGGGCTACCGCTTCTACCAATCGTCCTACGACTCCGACGGAGCCGGCACACGCTTGTCGGTGGCTCACGACCCGTGGGGTATCGCCATCACCTACACAGGCTATCTATTGCTGTTTTTGGCAATGGCCGCTCATCTCATCGATCGAATGGGAACTTTCCGCCGACTGCTACATAATTGCGCCCTGCGGGGAATCGGCCTCGGTACCGTAATCCTGCTTGCCTCCTTATTCCCGGCACAAGCCACCGAAACGGCTCCCCCCACCCTTCCCCGGGAACAATCATCACAACTGGGAGAGCTCTGTGTATATTACAACCAACGCATTTGCCCACTCTCCACACTGGCTCGCGACTTCACCACAAAGCTCTATGGAAAAAGCCGTTACCGTGGACTCACACCTGAGCAAGTTCTGGCGGGCTGGCTGTTCTATTACGACGAATGGAAACAAGAGCCCATGATCAAGATAAAAAGTCACGAAGCTCGGCGACTGTTGGGAATAGAAGGCCGATATGCCCGACTCACCGACTTCAACCGGGCACTGAGAGACTACACCGGAAATAGCGACAACCGGGGTGTGAACGAAGCTAACGAAAAATTCAACCTCGTGGCGATGCTTTGTACCGGCTCCATGTTGCAAATTTTCCCCTATCGGTTGAACGACACCCTACACTGGGCTTCTCAGGTCGATATACTCCCCCGTGAATTGCCTTACGAGCAAGGCGTATTTATCAGACAATCGATGAACTATGTAAACGAACTGGTCGCCAAACGCGACTACACCGCACTATCGCAGGTCTTCACCAAAATAAGCCGGTACCAGCAAAAGTGCTGTGGCGAAGATTTCCCTTCGGCGACCCGGCTGCAAGCCGAGCGACTCTATAACCGCATGAACTATTCGCTGGCTCTGGCCATACTCCTCATCATCACCGGGACGGCAGCCTTTGTCTACATATGCCGTCGTATCACCCGGGGAACCCCGGGCTCGACTCTTGTGCGACGGCTATTGCCGGCAGGGATTGCTCTCGGTTTTATCTACCTCACAATCATACTGCTCCTGCGAGGCTACATCGCCGAGCACTGGCCTCTCTCCAACGGATTCGAAACCATGCAGTTCATGGCATGGTGCGCCTTGGGTATCACGATGCTGTGTTACCGTCGGTTCATACTGATCCTACCAGCCGGCTACCTCGTCGGCGGGCTGGCCATGATGGTCTCGGTGATGGGCGAATCCAATCCCCAGATTACCCCGCTCATGCCGGTACTCACCTCGCCGTTGCTCTCAATACATGTTGTCCTCGTCATGGCCGCCTACACCCTGTTGGCCTTCGTCATGTTCAATGGCATAGCCGGCCTCCTACTATACCGGCGACACCCCCGGCAGTCCGAGCAATTGCAAGTCGTGGGGCGCATACTGCTCTATCCCGCTATATTCGCTTTGGCCGCCGGAATCTTTGTGGGAGCCATTTGGGCCAATATCTCGTGGGGCCGCTACTGGGGGTGGGACCCCAAAGAGGTATGGGCGCTTATCACATGGCTCGTCTACGCTTTGGCTCTACACACAGAATCGCTGCCCCTGTTTAGAAAGCCCCTCTTTTTCCACGGCTTTTGTGTGGCAGCCTTCTGTTGCGTACTCATCACTTATTTCGGAGTTAATTTCCTACTGGGAGGCATGCACAGCTACGCCTGACACTCCCCCCCTCTCATACCCCACAAAAAGCAACGGCCGAGGAGCAAATCGCTCTTCGGCCGTTGTCTGTATGGAATAAGATTTTCGTTCGATCAGATACCCAGCATGCTGAGGTCGGCAAAGTAACCGTAAACACAGCTGGCAATACCCAGCAGCACGATGCCGGCTACACAAACCACGAGGCTCACACGCGATGCGTTGTCGCTGCGGAAGGCAGGAATCACGCACTCGTTCTCGGTGTTGATGAACATGGCCTTTACTACCAGCAGATAGTAGTAGAGCGAGATAATCGTATTCAACAAGGCGATGAGCACCAGGATATAGAAGCCCGAGTGAATGGCCGAAGCAAAGATGAAGAACTTGCTGAAGAATCCGGCAAAGGGAGGAATACCGGCCAGCGAGAACATGGCCAGCATCATGATTACACTCAGTTTGGGGTTGGTCTTGTACAAGCCGTTGTAGTCGTCCATGCTCAGCTTGCCGCTGTTACGCTCGATCGACGAGATAACACCAAAGGCAGCCAGGTTGGAGAAGATGTATACCAGCACGTAGTAAACCAAAGCCGTCATACCTTGAGCCGAACCCGAGATAATACCCAGCATGATGTAACCGGCTTGCGAGATAGACGAGAAGGCCAGGAATCGTTTCAGGTTCTTCTGACGGATGGCAAACAGGTTACCGATGGTAATCGTCAGCACAATCAAGGCCCACAGGATGCCCTGCCAGATAGCCGGGTCTAGGAAGAAGACCTTGTAGAGAACCAGCAACAGGGCAAAGGCAGCCGCACCCTTCGAGATAACCGACAGATAAGAGGTTACCTGCGTGGGAGCACCTTCGTAAACGTCGGCCGTCCACAAGTGGAAGGGAACCAGCGAAAGTTTGAATCCCATACCGGCCAGCACGAATACAATCGTGGCGATGAGCAGCGGCGTGCGGTTGGCCGAGATGGCTACGGCAATATCGCCGAAGTAGAGCGAACCCGAAACTCCGTAGAGGAACGAGAGGCCCAGCAGGAAGAGAGCCGACGAAAAGACAGCTGTAAAGAGGTATTTGGCACCGGCCTCATACGACTCGCTGTCTTTCTTGGTAATGGCGATGAGTGCAGCCATAGGCAGCGAAGCGGTCTCGAGCCCGATAAAGAAGAGCAGGAAGTGACCGGCCGAAACCATCAGGTACATACCGAAGAGGGTTATCAGCAACAATTCGTAGAACTCGCCCCGACGCACTTTCACATCGGGATTCTCGCTCCACGATACCGACTGCAGCAACACGATGAAGGTACCTATATTGAGCACGGTCTTTACCATCGAGGCCATGGGCGAAGTTTGATACATGCCGCCAAAAGCCGAGGTCGTCTCGACCGGTATGATGTTCCAGATCGTATGCAAGGCAAACAAGACACACGCTGTAATCGATAATCCTTTGAGGGTTTTCTTCCCGCCAAAGGTGTCTGCGAAAAATATCAGCAAGAATACAATCAGCAGCGATATTTCCGAGCGCATAACTAAAAACTGTGAATAATCCATATACTATATGATTAAAGAGCTTGAGACAACAAATTAGTAATAGGTTCTACACCTTCACGAATGAGGTCGGAAATCCAGTGCGGGAAGCTACCGATGGCAACCACACACACGATGAGTGTGATGACCGAGAGGCGTTCCCACCATTCGGCATCCTTCAACTCGCGATGATGCTCGTTTTGTACGGCACCATAGAGCAGTTTTCCAACCACGCGCAAAATATAAACCGCAGTAATCACAATCGAAGTACAAGCTACGATAGTCAGTACCCGATGGAACGTATCGGTATGCTCGAACGAGCCGACGAAGATGGTCATCTCGGCCACGAAACCGCTCAAGCCCGGAAGACCCAGCGAAGCCAAACCGGCAATCACGTAACCTACCGAGAGGAAAGGCATGATTTGCATCAAGCCGCCCATCTCGCGAATGTCACGCGTGTGGGTACGACCGTAAATCATACCGATGAGGGCAAAGAAGAGGGCCGTCATCAAACCGTGCGAGAGCATCTGCATCACGGCACCGGTCATGGCCGTCGTGTTGAGCATGAGGATGGCAAACAGTACCAGACCGCAGTGGCTTACCGAAGAGTAGGCGTTGATGTATTTCAAGTCGGTTTGAACGCAAGCGCTGAAGGCACCGTAAACCACGCTGATACCGGTCAAAATCAAGAATATCCAAGCCAGTTCGTTAGCAGCCTGAGGCATCAGGTAGATAGCTACGCGGAAGCAGCCGTAACCTCCCAGCTTCATCAGCACACCGGCGTGCAACATCGACACGGCCGTAGGCGCCGAAGCGTGACCGTCGGGCGACCAGGTGTGGAACGGGAACATGGCGCCCAGCACACCGAATCCCACGAAAGTCATCGGGAAGAGGAAGTATTGCCAATTCATGGGGATATTGCCGTGCTCGGCGATTTCTACCACGTTCATCGAGTGGAGACCCGACTGGTAGTAGATACCCAGAATACCAATCATCAACAAGGCCGAACCACCCATCAGCATCAGGGTCAGCTTCATGGCCGAATAGTTTTTGCGACCGCTACCCCAAACGCCAATCAACAGGTACATGGGGATAAGAGCCACCTCGTAGAACATGAACATCGTGAAGAGGTCGACCGAGATAAAGAATCCGAATACACCGGTCGACAGCAGCATGAACCACAAGAAGAACTCCTTGGGCAGCGGGTTGATCTTCCACGAAGCGAAGACTCCGGCAAAGACAATAATAGACGAGAGCAGCAACATGGCCACCGATACACCGTCTACGCCCACGGCATAGTGGATATTGAGCGGCGCATACCACATGCGGCTGTCGGTGAACAACATCGTCGCTGTATTTCCAGCAGCGCGTTCGGCCAGAAACTCAACGAGAGTATATACGGACAACGCCAACAATAAGGTTGAACCAATAACCGCTACCGTTCGTATCTGTTTCATATCTCTTGAGATCCAGAGACCCAGCATCATCAAGAGAGGGATAAGCACAAATAATGATAGAAAATTCATATGTTTCTTTAATTTTTTATCGTTCAACCATCAGTTAAAAGCACATGGCCAATACGGCAATCAGCAATGCACCCATAATGAATACCCATACATACCACTGGATGTAACCCGACTGCAACTTGCGGATGCCGTAGGAAACACCGTTGGTCACGGTAGCCAACATATTCATCGTACCGTCGACGATGTGACGGTCGAACCAGGCAATGGGTCGGCAGATATGCTGGAAGATTACCTTGTGGGTAACCCACATGTAGAGTTCGTCCATATAGAAGCGGTGATAAGCGGCCGTGTGCAGAGCACGGAACTTGTCGGCCAGAGCTTTGGGTTTGGAGTTCTCCGAGAAGTACATCCAGGTAGCCAGCGCAATGGCGGCAACGGCCACGATGATGCTCGTCGTAGCTACCGACCAGTCGAGGTGAATGTGATAAGCCTCGCCGTTTACCGATACAAATTCGCCGAAGGGAATGAAACCGGCCACGCAGGTAACCAGAGCCAGGAATACCAACGGCAGATACATGGTGGCAGGAGCCTCGTGCGGTGTGTGGTGACCGTAGTCGGGTTTGCTCCACCAGAAGATGCGGTAGTACAACCGGAACATGTAGAAGGCGGTGAGACCGGCCACAGCCGTCATCCAAACGCCCCAAAGGGTGCTCTTTTCAAAAGCGGCCGTGAGGATTTCGTCCTTACTGAAGAAGCCCGAGAAGGGAGGAATACCGGCGATAGCCAAGCAGGCAATGAGGAAGGTGATGTGAGTCACCGGCATATACTTGTGCAAGTTACCCATGGCCGACATCTCGTTGGAGTGAACGGCGTGGATAATACAACCGGCACCGAGGAAGAGCAGAGCCTTGAACATGGCGTGCGTGAAGAGGTGGAACATAGAGGCCATGTAGCCGAGACCGGCGTGCAGGTCACTATCGAATGCCACACCCAGAGCCACCATCATAAAGGCGATTTGCGAGATGGTCGAGAAGGCAAGTACACGTTTGATGTCGGTTTGTACACAGGCAACGACAGCCGCATAGAGAGCCGTGATGGCACCCACCCAGGTAATGAGGTCGAGCACCTCGGGCACGGCGCAATACATGGGGAAGAGCCGGGCTACCAGATAAACACCGGCTACCACCATGGTGGCGGCGTGGATCAGGGCCGATACGGGAGTAGGACCCTCCATGGCATCGGGCAACCAAATGTGCAACGGGAACATGGCCGACTTACCGGCACCACCCATGAAGATGAGTGCCATGGCCCAGGCGGCTACCGAGCAACCCATGAAGGTCATGCCGGCCGTCTCGGTTACCAGCGACGTGGGATTCGACATCAGCGTCTGGAAGTCGAACGTCTGGGTAAAGAACGAGAGGATAAGGATACCGATCAGGAAGCCCAAGTCGGCAAAACGGGTCACGATAAAGGCCTTTTTCGAAGCCGATACCGCAGCCGGTTTCGTATAGTAGAATCCGATAAGCAGGTAAGACGAAACACCCACCAGCTCCCAGAAGATATACATCTGGAAAATGTTGGTAGCTACCACCAGACCCAGCATCGAGAAGCTGAAGAGCGACAGGAAAGCGTAGTAACGCTGGAAGCCCTTCTCGCCGTGCATGTAGCCCATACTGTAGATATGAACCATGAGCGAGACTGTCGTAATCACAACCAGCATCATCACCGAAATAGGATCGAGCAAGATACCCAGATCGATATGCAGGTGCTCGGTAAAGCGCAACCACTCAAAATTGACCGGCTGCAAGGTTTCAAAAACGCCTTCGGCATTGCGCGGCATAGTAAAATAGTTGAACGCTACCACATAGGCCAGCACGGCCGTTACGGTCAGCCCGAGGGTTCCCAGAATACCGGCTACACGCTCGCTCAACTTATGCCCCACAAGTCCCAGAAAGAGGAACATGCAAAGCGGAAGTAAAAGTATTATCACTGAATATTCCATATCGATCAATATTTCATTTTATCAAGGTTATGCACGTCAACATTCCGGATGTGGCGGAAGATGTTGATAATGATCGCAATGGCAAGCGCTGTCTCGGCAGCGGCAATACCTATTGCAAAGAGGGTGAAAAAGAATCCCTCCAATGCCTCGGGAAAAAGGTAACGGTTGAACACCACAAAGTTGATGTCGGCCGCATTGAGCATCAATTCGAGCGAAATGAGCATCGCCAGCATATTCTTACGCGTAACGAACCCGTAAACCCCGGCAAAAAACATGATGGTACTTACCACCAAATAGGCAATCATTGGTATTTCCATAGTTCTTATCTTTTACGGGCAATCATAATGCCACCGATGATACAAGCCAATAACAACACACTGAGCGCTTCGAACGGCAACAGGTACTGGAACTTGTCCATACCCATGAGCGCATGTCCTATCTCCTTCATCTCTACCTCGCCGGTGATGACACTGGTGAGCGGTTTGGTGAAGAACGGATAGGTGAGCAGCGTATAGCCGCACACGATGGTACCGAATATCGAAGCAATGAGCCCGACCACACGTCTCTTCGAGGTGAGCAACGGGGCCTTGTCGCCGGGATGACTCGTCAACAAGATCGAGAAGACAAACAGCACGACGATACCACCGGCATAGACGGCTAACTGTACTGCTCCCAAGAAGGTGAAGTCAAGCTGAAAGTAAATACCGGCTGTCGCAAACAGAACGAACAGGAGGTACGTGGCTGCCCGCAAAATGCGTCGCGTGGTGACTGTCAAGATCGAGCACACCACGATGACCAATGCCAGCAAGCCAAAAATAACTTGATTTGCTATTTGTTCCATAATGTTAATCTATTATTTTTCGGTTGGGTTATCGGTATGATTGAGAATCTTCACCAGTTTCTCGCGCCGGAATACGGCGTGTTCAAATTCGTTGGTGAACTTGATGGCATGGTGAGGACATGTAGTCACACACATCTGACAGAAGGTGCAACTGCCCAGGTCATACACATATTTATCTAACACTCGCTTGGTCTTACCATCTTCGGTGGTAATCTTCGACGCCTCGATCTTAATCGTCCCGTTGGGGCAATTCATCTGACAAATACCGCAAGCCACACATTTGTGCTGCCCGTTTTCATCGTAAATCAAGGTCAACGTACCTCTGAAACGCTCGGGGATTTTCAAGGTCGCCCGGTTTTCGGGATACTGTTCGGTAACTTTCCGGCTCAAGAAGTATTTACCGGTAACCCCCATTCCTTGAAGAAGGCTCAGCAATCCTTTCCAGAAAGATGTCATGTAATTTTTTAAACTTCCCATAAATTTCTTTATAGAACTCTTATTTTATTAGTTAACACTATGGTTTATTTCGTTCGTCAAAAAGAGCCTGGCACACCAAGCTCCCAATCTCGATATATCAATCTTGTGCGCCTTGTCCTCCTGCAATATCCAACAACTCGGAAGTAATGCTTTGCTGACGCAACTTGTTGTATTCCAGCTGCAAATCGTCCAACAATTCTTTTGCATTATCGTTTGCCGACTGCATGGCCATCACCCGTGCCGCCTGTTCCGAAACCCGGTTCGAACTGATAGCTTCCTGCATATTTGCCAAGACATAAAGCGGCAGTACCTCATTATAGATGGTATTCACATCGGGCTCGAACAAGTAGGGCTTATTGCGCTCGACCTTCTCGCCGGTAACCAAATCGCCGGCCGAGATAGGCAATAGCTTGCGCGTAGCCAACAGTTGTTTACTGGCACTCTTGTAATGGGTATATACGACCTCTATTTCGTCGATTTTGCCTGCCAGGAAGTCGCGGGTAAGTTCGCTCGTGAAACGGGCAATCTCTTCGCCCGAACTCTTGGCCGTCATGTAATCGACTACGGCAATCTCCACACCCTTGCCCACCAGTTTACGGGCAAATTGAGAGGCTTTCTTTCCTACCGGATAAACAACAAACATCACGGAATTACCGGCCTCTTCACGCCCCCGGTTTATCAGCTCGAGTGTGCGTTTAAACAGATTCATGTTGAATGCGCCACACAATCCCTCGTCCGAACTGAGCAAGACTACGGCCCTCCGCTTCACGGGACGTGCCTCGGTGAGCGGAGAACTGTATTCTGCATCGGCAGAAATAAGATGATTGATAGTACGCTGAATCTGATCCCGGAACGGCCGAACACGGCGCAAAGCCATATCGGCTTTGTGCATCTTGGCCGACGAAATCATCTTCATCGCACCGGTTATTTTTTCGGAAGAAGCGACCGAGCCGATTCTTCCTTTCAAGTCGCGCATTGATGCCATAGTTTATGCCTTAAATCGGTTAGCCACCTCGGTAGCGACTTCGGTCATCAGGGCGGCAATCTTGTCGTCGAGATGTCCTATACGCAGTTCGTCCAGGACCTCGTGGCTATATTTTGATTTCAATATCTGCAAATACAATTTCTCAAATTCGGCTACCTTCTCGAGGGGTACATTGTGCAACAGGCCTTGCGTACCGCAATAGATGATGGCAATCTCCTCCTCGACAGGTATCGGCGAGTATTGGGGCTGAATGAGGATTCGCTCGTTCTTGCGACCCTTGTCGATGGTCATGGCCGTTACGGGGTCTACATCGCCACCAAACTTGGTGAACGACTCGAGCTCGCGGAACTGGGCCTGGTCGATCTTCAGGGTACCGGCAATCTTCTTCATGGCCTTCACCTGAGCATCGCCACCTACACGCGATACCGATATACCTACGTTGATGGCGGGGCGCACACCCTGGTTGAAGAGGGCGGTCTCCAGGAATATCTGACCGTCGGTAATCGAAATTACGTTGGTAGGAATATAGGCCGATACGTCGCCGGCTTGAGTCTCGATGATAGGCAATGCCGTGAGCGAACCGCCACCTTTTACCATCGGTTTCAAAACCTCGGGCAGGTCGTTCATCGAAGCGGCAACCTCGTCGTTGTCGATAATCTTGGCTGCACGCTCGAGCAGACGGGAGTGCAGATAGAAAATATCGCCCGGATAGGCTTCACGACCCGACGGACGGCGAAGAATCAGCGAAATTTCACGATAGGCCACAGCCTGTTTCGAGAGGTCGTCGTAGATGACCAGAGCGTGACAGCCACGGTCTCTGAAGTATTCGCCGATAGCGGCTCCGGCAAACGGTGCATAGTAGCGCATCGCAGCCGAGTCGGAGGCGTTGGCCGCCAACACAACCGTATAGTCGAGCGCGCCATGCTCCCGCAACGTATTGACCAAGGCAGCTACCGACGAGGCTTTCTGTCCGATAGCTACATAGATACAGTACAAGGGGTCGCCGTTTTTGTAATTTTCTCGTTGGTTGATAATCGTATCGATGGCGATAGCCGTTTTACCGATCTGGCGGTCGCCGATAATCAACTCACGCTGTCCGCGGCCTATGGGCACCATCGAGTCGATGGCCTTGATACCGGTCTGCAAAGGCTGGTTCACAGGCTGACGGAAGATTACACCCGGAGCCTTGCGCTCGAGGGGCAATCGGATGAGATCGCCCTGGATAGGCCCTGCACCGTCGATAGGTTCACCCAACGTGTTGATAACTCGACCAAGCAAACCTTCGCCTACGGGCAGAGAAGCAATTTCGCCGGTACGGCGAGCCGTCATATTCTCGGTAACCTTATCGACATTATCGAGCAAAATGACACCCACATTACTCTCCTCCAGGTTCATGGCCACGCCGTGCACGCCGTTTTCAAACTCGATCAGTTCGTTGGAGCGCACATTGTCGAGCCCGTACACATGGGCCACACCATCACCGACTTCGAGAACAGTACCTACTTCTTCGAAATTGATTTTGGAATCGACCTCGTCGAGTTGTTTTTTCAATATATCCGATATTTCACTGGGTTTTATCATATCACTTGCTGTTTAGCAATTTCAAACGCAATTTTTTTAATTCACTATTGACCGAAGCATCTAATTGCATCGAATCTACGCGCAAAATAAATCCGCCGATAAGGGTGGGATCTATTTCATAAACAAATTCCAGCGTCTTGTCCGTTTGCTTTTTCATAAGGTCACCGATACGGCCCAGCACCTCTTTAGGCAAAGCGGTAGCCGTGGTTATCGTCACCCGGGCAATGTGATTGGCCCGACGGTAGATATCCTGATAGGCCAACCCGATAGACCTTACAAACGTTTCGCGACGGTTCTTGATAACTAACTGAACAAAACGGAGCAGGTAGTCGTCGGGCTTTTCACCGAAAGCCGATGACAACACCCGTACCTTGTCCGATGGAGATAGAGCCGGGTTACCCAATATCTTGGAAAACTCTGGATGTGTCTTGAAGGCATCATCAAAGCGTTTCATCTCTTCATAAATTGCCTCGGCTACACCATGTTCCCGGGCATATTTATAAAGAGCCTTCGCATATCTATTCGGTATTAACCCCTCGTTCATGTTCTATTAGTTTTGATTCTCAATTTCATTCAACAGTTTGTCGACCATTTCGACCTGGGTCTTGTCATCGGAGAGTTGCTTACGCACCATCTTCTCGGCAATTTGCAGGGCAAACTGGCTCACCTCGCGACGGAACTGGAGTTCCGACTCTTTGCGAGCCTGCTCGATCGACACGGCCGCAGCGTCCATCACTTTTTTAGCTTCTACCGAGGCAGCCTGACGAGCTTCTTCTATAATCTGAGTCTTCATCTGGGCTGCTTCGTGCAGAATCTCCATTTGTTGTTTCTGCGCTTCGACCAAAAGAGCTTTGGCTTCGGCCTGTGCGTTGTCCAGGTGCGATTTTGCCTCTTGGGCATACTCGACCCCTTTGTCAATGAACTCGGCTCGTTCGTCGAGGCTGCGCAAGATGTACGGCCAGCCAAACTTGGCGAGTATGACAAACAGGATGACGAAGACAACGAACATCCAGAATACCAACCCTATTTCGGGCGTGAACAGTTCCATATCTTATGATTAGATGAACAAGGACAGCACGCAAACGATTACAGCAAACAGGGCAACACCTTCGACAAGGGCTGCAATCACAATCATGTTGCTTCGAATATCGCCACTGGCTTCGGGCTGACGGGCAATAGCATCCATTGCCGACGAACCGATCTTACCGATACCTACACCGGCTCCGATAGCTGCGATACCAGCACCAATACATGCTCCCAATTTAGCCAGACTTGCGCCGGCTGCTGCTTGTAATAAAATCATTCCTAACATAATGTTTGTTGTTTAGAGATTATACACTTATTTTATTTTTCTACTTTTTCTGTTTTTCCTTCATGATGCCCCTCGACCTGTGCCAACGAAATGAACAGCGTCGAAAGCATCGTAAATACATAGGCCTGGATAAACGATACCAGGGTGTCTATCATCAGCATGAAGAGCGAGAAGAGCACCGATATGACGGTTATGCCGCCTACGACCACGGCACCAAAAGCGCCGAAGATAAAGATGAGCGAGATGAGCGACAGGATAATCATGTGACCACCCATCATGTTGGCAAAGAGACGGACCATGAGGGCCGCCGGTTTGGTGAAGATACCAAACACCTCGATGAGCGGCATGATGGGAAGCGGGAACTTCAACCACAGAGGCACATCGGGCCAGAAGGTCTCTTTCCAGTACTCCTTGGTTCCTTTCACATTCACCACGATAAAGGTACACAAGGCCAACACCATGGTGACGGCGATATTGCCTGTCAGGTTGGCTCCACCGGGGAAGATGACTATCAGCCCCAGCAGGTTCATCAACAAGATGAAGAAGAATATCGTAAGCAGGTAGGGGGCAAAACGGGGGGCCTTGTCGCCCAGCGTGCTCTTGATGACTCCCGTATAGATAAACTCGATGAGGAACTCGATGGCTCCTACCCCCTTACGAGGTGCCTTGTAGTGCTTCTTCTTGTACCAGCGAGCTACCGAGAGCACACACCAGAGGCACAACAGAGCGGCGATAATCAGGGCCAACACGTTTTTCGTAATCGACAAATCGAGCGGCCGGTAACGGTTGCCCTGGTCGTCGACACTCTCGACCTTGCCCTTGTTGGGGCCGTCTTGAGCAATATAGAAACCCTCGTACTGCTGCCCGTGTTCGAGACGGCTCGACCAGAAGATGTTCCAGTCGCCCTTATAGTCTCTCACAATAACCGGAAGCGAGATCTTGTGCTCGTGCGAGAAAGGCAACTCCCAGCTATATTCATCGAGCAGGTGCTTAAAAATCGTCTCTTTCGGGTTAAAGGCTTTCTCCTCTTCCGTGCCGCTCGTCTCTTGAGCCGACAGGTTGAACGAAAAGGCCATCAACAAAAAAGCTACTATGTATGCGATTTGTTTTCTCATCTCTTTTTACTCCAGCAATTACCGTATGCACACAGCCACACGGTTGTTATCCACATCGACAAACCCGCCACCGACAGGTACCGAATGGCGTTCGCCTGCCGTCACATATTCAATGGTACCGGCATCGAGCGTCGAAATCAGCGATGCATGATTTTCAAGAACGGTAAACGAACCTTGGGCACCCGGCAAGGTGACCGATTCGACCTCTCCCTGGAAAAGGATTTGTTCCGAAGATATAATTTCAAGTACCATAATTCATTCCTCTTTTTAGTGAGCCGCTTGGGCCTGCTCCAACAATTTCTTACCCTTGGCAATAGCCTCGTCGATCGTACCTACGTTCAAGAAGGCTTGCTCGGGATACTCGTCCATCTCGCCGCTGAGAATCATCTTGAAACCGCGAATCGTCTCCTCGAGCGGAACCATCACACCGGGCACGCCGGTAAACTGTTCGGCTACATGGAAGGGTTGCGAGAGGAACCGTTGTGCTCGACGAGCCCGGTTTACCACCAGCTTGTCCTCGTCAGACAACTCGTCGACACCCAGGATAGCGATAATATCCTGCAACTCGTTGTAGTGCTGCAACAACTGTTTCACGGCCTGAGCCACCTGATAGTGCTCCTCGCCCACGATATGGGGGTCGAGAATACGCGAGGTCGACTCCAGCGGGTCTACGGCCGGGTAGATACCCAGCTCCGATATTTTACGGCTCAACACCGTAGTTGCATCCAGGAAGTTGAAGGTCGTGGCCGGTGCGGGGTCGGTCAAGTCGTCGGCCGGCACATAAATGGCCTGAACCGAAGTGATAGATCCCTGCTTGGTCGAGGTGATACGCTCTTGCAATTTACCCATCTCGGAGGCCAGCGTCGGCTGATAACCTACGGCCGAAGGCATACGGCCCAAAAGCGCCGACACCTCGGATCCGGCCTGAGTGAAACGGAAGATGTTGTCGATAAAGAGCAGAATCTCTTTACCACCGCCATCGGAGTCGCGGAATTGCTCGGCAACCGTCAAACCGGCCAGAGCCACACGCAAACGGGCTCCCGGCGGTTCGTTCATCTGGCCGAACACCAAGGTGGCCTGCGACTGGTTCACCTGACCCATATCGACATCCTGCAGATTCCATTCGCCACGAGCCATACCCTCCTCGAACTTCTTGCCATACGACATGATACCCGATTCGATCATCTCGCGCAAGAGGTCATTACCTTCACGAGTACGCTCACCTACACCGGTGAATACCGAGAATCCGTTGTGTCCCTTGGCAATGTTGTTGATAAGTTCCTTAATCAGCACGGTCTTACCTACACCGGCACCACCGAACAAACCGATTTTACCACCCTTCGAATAGGGTTCGAGCAAATCGATTACCTTGATTCCCGTATAAAGTATCTCGGTACTGATAGAGAGGTCGTCAAAAGCCGGAGCCTCCTGGTGTATCGATTTCAATTCGGTATAATCCAGAGCAGGAAGATGGTCGATCGTCTCGCCCAACACATTCATCAAACGCCCTTTTAACTGTGAGCCCGTAGGCATTGACAAGGGCCGTTGCAAGTCGATTGCTTTCATACCGCGGACAAGACCGTCGGTAGAATCCATTGCGACGCAGCGTACCGTATTTTCACCGATATGTTGCTCCACTTCGACAATCAGGTCGGAGCCGTTTTCACGCTCGATTTTCAGTGCAGCATAAATAGGCGGCACGTCGTTACCTTCGCCTTCGAAGGTGACATCGACAACCGGCCCGATGACCTGCGTGATATATCCAAATTTATCTGCCATAGCTTTACCTCTATTATCAGTATTATATTTTATCCATTAAAAGTGCAGCCCGTAAATCACGATGAGCACCATTACAAAGAGATTTATCAAGTTCAGCGGTAACAAGTATTTCCACTCGAGACGCAACAGCTGGTCGATTCTCAAACGAGGGAAAGTCCACTTGAACCAAATGATTATAAACGAAATCACAATGGCTTTACCAAAGAACCAAACCACCGACGGGATATAGTCCATAACGTGGTTGAAGCTCTCCCATCCGGGAATATGCAACGGCATCCAACCTCCCAGGAAGAGCAGCGAGGCTACACCCGAAACAATGAACAGGTTCAAATACTCGGCCAGATAGAAGAAACCGAAGTGGATACCCGAATACTCGGTGTGATAACCTGCCGTCAACTCACTCTCGGCCTCGGGCAAGTCGAACGGGCCACGGTTGGTCTCGGCCGTACCGGCAACCAGGTAAATGAGGAAAGCCACGATGGCGGGGATATGACCCGTGAAGATGAACCAGCCGTTGTTCTGTGCCTCGACGATACCGGTAATCGACATCGTACCGGCAAAGACTACCATCGTCAACACCGACAACCCGATGGAGAGCTCATAGCTCACCATTTGAGCACCGCTTCGGATGGCACCGATCAGGGTGTATTTGTTGTGGCTCGACCAACCGGCCAGCAGGATACCCAGCACGCCAATCGACGATACGGCTATCAGGAAGAAGATACCGATGTTGAAATCGATCACCTGCAACCCTTTACCGAAAGGCAAGCAGCCGAAGGCCAACATCGAGGCCACAATAACCAGATAAGGAGCCAGATTGAACAGGAACTTATCGATGTGGTTCAACGAGATCAACTCTTTGATCAGAATCTTGAACATATCGGCCACGCTCTGGAATATACCGTAGGGGCCTACTCGATTGGGACCCAGACGGCATTGGAAGAAGGCGCACACCTTACGCTCGAAATAGATGTAGAACAGGGCCAACACCGCATACAACAGCAGCAGCGCCACGCCTACCAGTACAAATTCAATCAGCAAAGCTCCCCAGCCGGGCATTACACTCCTCAACAAATTATCTATCCAGTGGGTAACTATCGAAAAGTCGAACATAACTTATTCTTTAATTTATTTTTGATTACTAATTATCTGTCCATATCGGGGATTACATAGTCGAGCGAACCGCCGATGGCAATGAGGTCGGCAATTTTACCACCACGACACATCGGGTCGAGCCCGCCGACCAGCGGCAAGCAGGCCGAGTTGATTTTCAACCGATACGGATTCTTATCCCCATGACTCTCGATAAAGATACCTATCGGGCCACGACTGGCCTCGACCTGACGGAAGTAACGGCCTTCGGGCAGTTTGATAATAGGTTTCATCTTCAGTGCATAATCGCCCTCGGGGATATTGTCGATGAGTTGTTCGATGATGTGGATCGACTCCAGTATTTCATCCATACGCACCATGTAGCGGGCAAATACATCGCCCTCGGTGCGGACAATCTCTTTGAACTCTACCTTGTCGTACATGGCATAGGGGTGGTTCTTGCGCACGTCGCAGGCCCAGCCCGAAGCACGGCCCGACGGGCCGGCAATGCCGTACGAGATAGCATCCTCGCGAGAGAGCAGACCTACGCCTTTCATACGTTGCTGTGCAATCACGTTGCCCGTAAAGAGGGTGTGATAGTCTTTCAGCATGCCGGGCAAGTAGGCGCAAAACTCTTTCACCTTGCGTTGGAAGTCGGGATGAATGTCGGCCATAAGACCGCCAATCGTATAGTAGTTGAAGGTCATGCGGGCACCGCAAGTCTCTTCAAAGATGTCGAGTATTTTCTCACGATCGCGGAAACCGTAGAAGAAAGCCGTCGTTGCACCCAAGTCCATGCAAAAGGTTGCATAGAAGAGCAAGTGCGACGAGATACGCATCAACTCATCCATGATGGTGCGCACATATTGTGCACGGGCCGGGATTTCGAGTTGAAGGGCATCCTCGATACAGAGGCACACGGCGTGACGGTTTTGCTGAGCCGACAGATAGTCGAGACGGTCGGCAAAGTGGAGTGTCTGCGGATAGGTGAGCGATTCGCACAACTTCTCGATTCCGCGGTGTACATAACCGCAATAGACATCGATTTTCTTGACAATCTCACCCTCGAGCGAGGTGCGCAGACGCAATACACCGTGCGTAGCGGGGTGTTGGGGACCGATGTTCACGACGAACTCTTCGGGTGCGAATATCGTGTTGGTGCGCTCCTCGAGTTTACCGTCGGGAGTCTCGACAATAGCGTGCGTTACATCGTCGACAGCCTCGTGCTCAAGCCGAATGGGGTTAACCTCGGGGCTGGCATCGTAGTCTTTGCGCAGGGGGTATCCCACCCAGTCGTTGCGCAGGAACAACCGGCGCATGTCGGGGTGGTTGATGAAGCGGATGCCGAAGAAGTCGTAGACCTCACGTTCGTACAGATAGGCCGATTTCCAAAGGTCGGTAACCGAATGGAGCAACGGGTTTTCGCGGTCGGCCGTTTCGACTTTTACCGAAATTTGAGAATTGTCGGCCGTGCATGTGAAATAATAGACACAACCTAAGGTCTCGCCCCAGTCCATGCCTACGATAGAAACCAAATAGTCGAAGTGCAGTTTGTCGTGCAAATAGAGTGCCAAATCGTGCCACTTGGCATCGGGAACCGACACTTCCAGAATGGTTCCTTCTACAAAGGTAGCCTCCGGCAGAAAACTGCTTATTTCTTGCTGTATGTTTGCCATATAGGTAACTTATATTATTTTCCTAATACTTTCTCTCGTTTTTCCTGACGATTTACGCCACCGAAGAATTTCTCCACTTTCACCTTACGTTGCAACTGCATCAAGCCGTAGAACATGGCTTCGGGTCTCGGAGGACACCCCGGGATATAGACATCGACCGGAAGAATTTCGTCAACTCCTTTCAATACGTGATACGATTTTCTGAACGGCCCGCCCGATACGGCACAACCACCCACGGCTACCACATACTTGGGCTCGGCCAGCTGGTCGTACAACCGGCGCAATACAGGCGCCATGCGGTGTACGATGGTACCGGCTACCATCACAAAGTCGGCCTGACGCGGACTGGCACGAGCTACTTCAAACCCGAAACGGGCCATGTCGTACCGCGCTGCGCCGAGCGACATAAACTCGATACCGCAGCAACTTGTCGCAAAGGTAAGAGGCCACAGCGAGTTGGAGCGGCCCCAGTTGATAACCTCGTCAAGGCATCCCACCACCACATTGGTATTGGACGCTTTGAGTTCATTGATAAGCTGTTCAATATATTCATTGTCTTTGAAGTCTTCATACTTCATCGATTTGATTTTCACTTCCATTCGAGTGCTCCTTTCTTCCAGGCATATACCAATCCCAGGATAAGTACTACCATGAAAAATAAAATATTAAATAATCCGGCTACACCTAAATCTTTCAATATAACCGCCCAGGGGAACAAGAATACCGTTTCGACGTCGAACATCAGATACAGAATGGCAAACAGATAATAGCCTACCTTGAACTGCATCCACGATTCTCCTCGCGAGGGGATACCACACTCATAGGGCTCTCCCTTTTGCGGATTGAACGAGCGTGGCGAAATGAGGCCGGCTATCAACAGAGCCGCTCCTACCAGCGCCAATCCGGTAATCAATACAACTACAAATAGTGCAGAATTCATACGTTAATTTAGTTTGTATTTATTTTTTATTTTCCTTTCCAAATAACAAAGCCCCGTATTGTCACGAATGCAATACAAGGCCCGGTTGATAATTGTTATACACGAATCCCGAAAAAGAGATACGACACGGCCCTGCCATACAACCCTTCGTGCAGTTCCATATCGCCTTATTCCATTCCGAGACTTGCATATAAATTCTATTTTATTTCTATTCAAGGGGTTAATGCCGCAATTTCAGATATTCCCGAGCAGCGTTGTCCGTCCAGAAATCCTTCGTTTTACTGCAAATTATCCCTCGAAAATTTTTGTCGCACAAATATACAAATTTTATTTTCAACAAAAGGCCAAGGGTCTGTTCTTTTTTATTTTTATCTGCATTTGGAGCCGAATTATCCGGGATTTGGGACAGTCCCATAAAAAAGCCGAGCGACAGCCTTATGGCTGCCGCTCGGGCATATATCGAGCGAGTCGATTCGATTACAAGGTATCGAGTGTCTTGAGGGCCTCGATAATCTCGGTATTCTGCGGATCCAGTTCGAGCATCTTGTTCCAATAGTCTTTGGTAGCAGCGATGGCCTCGTTTTTCTTGGCGGGATTGGTTGTCTGCAGATAGTTGTAGTAACCCAGGTATTTGTAAGCCTCGATGTAAACACGTTTCGTAGCGGCCTTCTCTTTGTTGGTAGCATCCTGGTCGAGGATACCCAGCGTCTCTTCATAGAGCGGTTTGGCCAAGCCCTCTTTCAGTTCGGGGTCACGCACGGCGGCGGCACGGGCACGCCACAGATAACCGCGGTAGTCCGTCGGAGAACGCTCTACAACCACCTGGAACATCGAGTCGGCTTTAATCAGATACATGTCGCGCAAGGGGATGCTGTCCATGGCAGCCTGTCCGGCGCTGTAACAGATCTGACCCAGCAGATAGTAGTCCATCACGCGTTGGTTGTTTACGGTGTCGGCAGCCATGTATTGCTCGTATACGCTGATGGCATTTACATAGTCTTTGTTGCGCTCGTAGGTATCGCTCAACACTTTGAGAATGTCGGTACGGGTGTTGTCCAGTTCGTAGGCTTTCTCGTATTGTACGATAGCCTCGGCATATTTTTTCTCTTTCGAGAGGATGTCGCCATAGGTCAGGTAATCACGAGCGGTGAATACGTTGTCGCCGGGGTTCATGCCCAGGAACTCGATGGCAGCCTGCTCGGCAGCCTCCATGTTGCCCAACTCGTAGTTGTCGTACATGACGATACGGCGGATTACGAAGTTCTCGGGGTCGTGAGCCAAAATCTCTTTGGCCAGCTCCAGCGACTCGTCATAGCGCTTGCCGTAGAAGAGCAGCGTAGCCAGACGGGGACGGTCGGTCTGGAAGTGGTTGGGATTCTGCATATACTTCTCATAAGCGGCAGCGGCCTTGGTGTATTGCGAGTTTTTGTAATAGGCTTCGGCCATTTCGCGCTGTGCAATAGCCGAGTTGGGAGCGATCTCCTGCAACTCCTCGAGTTTCTGGATAGCCAGCGTGGGGTTGATGTCGAAGTAGATGTGCGAATACTTTACATAAGCCTCGATACAGTTGGGGTCGAAATAGATTGCGTTTTCATAGCGTCCGCAAGCGTCGCCATACTTCTGTTGGTCTACCAGCACATCGCCCTCGAACATGAAATAGTCGGGGTATTTCTTATCGGCCTTGTACGATTTCTTCATATACTCTTCGTAGCCGGGGGTACCGGTTTCGTAGTAGGCTTTGGCAATTGCCAGATTGATACCGGCATCTTTCTTGTTCTTGCCTTTGAGAGCCTCCTTGAAATATTTCTCGGCCTCTTTTTCGGCAGCTTCCTTGTCCGAACCGGTCAAAGCGAGTTTACCTTGGCCTACGATATTGTAGGCATAGAGGGGATCTTCGGTGAGACCTTTCTTGTAATATTCGGCAGCCGTGGTGTAGTCTTTGTTACCGAAAGCGATTTCGCCCAGGTAATAATACGATTCTGCCTTATTGGTTCCTGCATCGTCGAGCGTACGCTCCAACAGGATTTTTGCCCGATCGGGCTGACCTGCTTTGAAATACTCTATTCCATCGGTGTAGCTGGCAGCAAAAGCGGTCAACGTGCCGGCAGCAAGGAACAGTGAAAATACGAATTTAAGACTTGATTTCATTGATATATATTTAAGTTGATAATTTTCTGCTTAGTTAAAAATTTTCGGTAATGCTTACATCTCTTTTTAACGCGATATTGGCTTGCCAAGGTACAATACCTGTCTTAAAAATTATTAACTGACCACGTTGCGAAGAGACAAACTTGGTAAAACCGGTGGGCAGTCCGTTGCGCGGATCTGTCGTAATCATGTAAATCGGACGGGTGAGCGGATAGTCGCCCGTAGCTATGTAGTATTGATAAGGTTTGTAGGGATCGTATCCCGGAGCCTTGCGAACGGCCATCACTTTGACCACATCGGTAAACGAGGTGTTGGTCGAGTCGGCCTCATTGCCTATCCAACTGGCACCTATCACACCTATCGCATTGGGGGTTTGTGCCACATAGTCGATAACAGCCTGATTGGATTTCTGGGCATACAGCCCTTGGTACAGAGGTTTGCCCTGACACAAGGAGTCTATGGCATAGCGCATGGAACTGGAGCCCTGATTGTCGAACACGAAATTGATTTTGCCCAGCGACGAACCGGGATAGATCTGATTCCAGGCCGTAGCCTCGCCGGTCACAATCTTGCGCAACTCATCGACCGAGATGACGTCGTGCTTGTTGTTCTTGTTCACAATAAAAGCGATGCCGTCGAGAGCAATCTGTACGGTACGTACCCGCAACTGACGCGACTTGAACGACGCCTCTTCCTGCGGAGTGAGCTTGCGGGTGGCTACAGCCAACCGCACACTGTCTTGCAGCAACATGTTCAACGCCTCGGCTTCGCTCACATAATAGGGAATAATCGAAGCCTTGGGATAAGCGGCCTCAAATACGGTAATCTCTTGCTCCATGATGGGCTCGAAACTTTCGTCACAACTAATGTCGATTACCCCCGAGGTGATGGTCTCCTTCACTTTGCGCTCGCCCTTCTCATCTTCACTGTTTTGGCACGACGAGCACGACGAAACGAGGGCTGCAAGAAGCACGACAAACGAAAATGACAGCAACTTATTCATAATCCCATTTTTTTATTTCATTCCTACGAACAATCGGTATCCCCTGAAAACTCCATATACAGCAAACACGACCCCCATAATATAGCGCACAATGTCATACAAGTTGGAAAAGAAGGTGGTGAAAAGCAACAAATAAGCCATACTCAGATAGATGGCTATCATAATCATGCCCAAAACGACATTCATACCCAGCGGACGCCGTTTTGCCTCGGCGTTCTCTTCTTCGTCATAGCGGCCGTATTTCTGTTCCATAAATATTGATTTTTTATAAAATACCCGCAACCTAAAATCATGGGATAATAGGCTGCGAGTATTATATTCACGAATCTCTTGATTAAAACAATCGAGAGATTACAAAAGTTTAAATACAACGGGCAATGTGAAGTATACCGGCACGTTGTTACCGTTTTGCTTACCGGGAATCCACTTGGGCATGCTCTTCACAACGCGGATAGCCTCCTTGTCGCAAGTGGGGTCCAAACTACGCAATACAGTCACGTTGTCGATGGTACCGGTCTTCGATACGACGAATCGCAGAATTACACGACCCTGAATACCGTTTTCCTGAGCGATAACCGGGTATTTGAGGTTATCACGGATAAACTTCATCAGCTCGGCTTCGCCACCGGGGAAGGTAGGCATCTGCTCTACAGCTTCGTAGGGTTTCTCTTCCTCTACGACAGGTTCGGCAATCACTTCGCGGAAGTCGGCAATATCCTGACCGTGTTCTTCGTCATTACCTTTTACGTCGGCGATAGAGATGTTTACTTTCGACTGAGTCAACTCGTCTTGCGACTTCAACTCTTCTTCGTCAGAAACCTCTTCGTCTTTCTTGATTACAGGTGCGGTAAATTTGATAGAACTCTTCAAGGGAGGGGGGGGAGGCGTTTCTACCAAGGGTTGAACCTCTTGTTTCTCTACCTCGGCCTCGGGCAGTTGCGACATTTCTACTACGGTAGAAATCTCTTCTTCAGCTTCACCAATCTTGAAAGAATCCACAATATACGGGAGCGCAAAGGCAAAAGCTACAACACAGATAACACCTACGGTGGCCCATGTGTAACGCTTAGGCGAATTTACCCGCAACAGGTATGCGCCGAATGCTTTGTTTTTCCCGACAAAAACTAAGTCGCACCATTCTTTCGAAGTTAAATCTACATTCTTTGACATTTTTCTTCTCCTTTAATGTGTACTATTAGTTCTTCAATGCGGTGTCTATCTGATCGGAAAGAGCACCCTTCTTCTCGTAATTCTCTATCAGGAACAGGTCGCCTTCGGTGATATCGACGATGGCATAACGGCCAATATCGCAGATAATCATCTCGTCGAGGGCATCGATCAGGTTGCGGTACGAAGCACCGTTTTTACCATTCTCATCAGCCAGTTTGGCCTTGATCATCACCACAGGCGAACCTTTGGTTTTCTTGGCCTCGGTAACCAGCGAATCGAAAGTCACCTCGTCGATCTCTTTTCTCTTTTTACGTTCCTTCAAATCTTTCACCTTGTTCACAACGGTCTTGTTGCGTTCAAGGAGGAGAGCTCTCAGACCATCAGCTCCATAAGACGATTCAACCAGCGAGGTATAATCTTCGTATTTGGGTTGTCCCAGGTAGTAGAATACCCGGTCGTTGTCGCCCAACAGGATGGTTATAGCCTCCGATTCCTTCACCTTATTTTGCTCTTCTTCTGTTACCTTGTCGTTGGTAGGCATACTGATCTCCATTGTCTGGGGTTTGCTCAACGTCGTACAGAACATGAAGAAGGTGATCAAAAGCATGTTCATATCAACCATGGGAGTAAAGTCCACATGGATTTTCATTTTCTTCTGTTGTCCTTTCTTCCCGCCTTTACCCGAGTCTTTTACTTCTACTTCTGCCATAATTCAATTCCTTTCATGACTTTAGTTATTTTCTTCTTCTGCGGGTAAACTCTTCAATGAAGTAAGCAGATTGTAACGGTTTTCCTTGATGTCCTGCAACGAACTCATCACGTTTTTGATTTTGTCATAGGGGGTCGACTGGTCGGCCTTGATGGCAATCTTCAAATCGGGATTGTTCTTGCGGGCAGCACGTACCCACTCTTTAAACTCGTTGTTGGTACTGTCGCAGGGGATACCGTAGTTTTTGAGGGTCTTATCCTGGATATCGGATTTCAGATCAAGGAAACCCGGCATCTGTTTGATAGGTACACCAAACGAGTTTGCCAATCTGAACTTATTTATTTGCTCGGGAGTAAACGAGACTCCGTACATACTACTCATTGCGTTCAATACATTCACCCTATCCTCTTGTTTGTCGAGACTGATAAAGATTTTCCCGGACGGCTCGATCAACACCTGAAGCACATTGATTTCAGGGATTTTGATTTCGGATACCGAAGAGGGGGTACTCACTTGCACAGGCTCTTTCTGAACGAAGGTCGATGTCAGCATGAAGAAAGTAAGCAGAAGCACGGTAACGTCACTCATCGCGGTCATATCGATGAGCGTACTCTTCTTTTTTACTTTTACTTTAGCCATATAATGGTCCTTTCGATTTTATGCCGATTACTTGTGAGTAGCAGCGAATGTGTTAACAATGCAGAAACCTACCTCGTCGATAGCGTAGGTGATGTTGTCGATTCTGTTAGAGAAATAGTTATACGAAATTACAGCGAGTGCACCAGTTGCGATACCGAATGCCGTGTTTACAAGGGCCTCGGAAATACCGGTCGACAGGGCAACCGAGTCAGGAGCACCGGCAGTGGCCAGAGCCTGGAACGATTTGATCATACCCAACACAGTACCGAGAAGTCCGACCAGCGTACCCAGCGTCGTCATGGTAGCAACGATAGGCAAGTTCTGTTGCATGGCAGGCATTTCGAGAGCAGCAGCCTCTTCGAGTTGTTTTTGGATAGCCTCGATTTTTTGTTCTTTCGACAGCGTGTCGTCGTGTTCAACTTCGCCGTAGCGGATAAGAGCCGAAGCAACTACGCTGGCAACCGTACCACGTTGTTTTTCGCAGAGAGCTTGAGCACCGGCGATGTCGCCTTTTTCCAAAGCAGCTTTTACAGCGGCAACGAATTTGTCGACACTACCTTTACCTTTAACGCTCAACATGGCGATGAAACGCTCAACCGAGAGAACGATTACCGTCAACAGCAAAGTTTGCAGAATAGGTACGATGAAACCACCTTTATAGATTGTACCCAGCAGATTCAGAGGATGTCCACCCTCGGGATCGCCACCTTCAAAGTTTGTAGGAGCACCAAGTACTTGAGTAAATACCACCAATGCGATGATAAAACAGATGATGATTACAATAAATGCGTTTTTTATACCGCGCACCTTGTTCTTTTTAGCTTTTTTAGCTTCCATAATTAAATAAAATCTAAGTGTTTGTATTAGTTATTTAGTTCAGTTCAATCCTTTATTTCACCCGTTCGGCACTGTATCCCGCGAAATTATCCTCGCTCGCACACTGCCTATTTCATAAAACGTATACACTCCTACATTTATTATATGCAAAGGGCTCTTTCCGAGGGCTCATCCCTTCTTTTCGAGTCCAATTGTTACCTTTTTTGCATTTGTGCGTCAAATGTAGCACATTATTTCGAGAGAAAAAAATAATTCTCTTTTTTTTTCTGTGACACTTTGTTCTCTATTTCCGATGTAGACAGGGAATCACAACCGCTTTACAATGAGTTTTTTTGCCCCTTTGCCCGACTGTCTGCGGCCGCAATCGAGAGCCCGAATCGGCCACCGGCATTCCGGCATCCCGGGCCGGCCATTCGGCCGAACGTCTCTGGTCGAACGCCTTATCGAAAAGCAGGGATACCCCACCCTCTACACCCGGCACCACCCCTTACGCCCCCCTCGAGAAGCGTGCACAACAAACACCGCTTTAAAAAAATAGAGATAAGTTTCTATCAGAAACCGAAAAGAATTGTAATTTTGCCAAAAATTTCATTTTCTACATCCATGATGAATCATGTAGTCAAAATCAAAAAAGGGCTCGACATTCAGTTGGAAGGTGCTCCAGCCCTTGAAATATCCAACTCGACAAACAGTCAGCTATACGCCATTATCCCCGACGATTTTACGGGATTGACTCCCAAGGTCGACGTCAAACCGGGCGACAAGGTTCTGGCCGGTTCGCCAGTCATGCACGACAAGACGCTCACCGATGTAGTGGTCACTTCGCCCGTAAGCGGCGAGGTAGTTGCCGTAGAGCGCGGCGAACGGCGCAAGGTGATGAAGATCACCATCAAGCCCGACGCCACACAACAAGCCGTCGAGTTCGGTAAAGTATCGCCCGACACGATGCAGGCAAGCGACCTGAAGGCGCTGCTGCTGAAGTCGGGCACGTTTGCATTTATCAAGCAACGTCCCTACGACATTATCGCCAACCCCAACACGACGCCGCGCGACATCTTCGTGACGGCATTCGACTCGGCCCCGCTGGCCCCCGACTATGCCTTTGTGCTGAAAGACGAGATGCACCACCTCGAAACGGGGTTGAAGGCGCTGGCACGGCTCACCCCGGGCAAGGTCTATGTGGGTGTCTCCAAACGGTCGCCCATCGAGGTCAAGAACGGCGAAACGGTCGTATTCGACGGTCCCCACCCCGCCGGCAACGTAGGGGTGCAGATCAACCACATCTCCCCCATCAACAAGGGTGAAATCGTGTGGACCATCAACGCCCTCGACCTGCTGTTCATCGGACGACTGCTCGAGACGGGTCATGTCGACTTCTCGCGGCTGGTGGCCGTCACCGGTGCAGAGGTGAACAAGCCCCACTATGTGCGCACCTGCGCCGGAGCGTCTATTGCCTCGATTACCCAGGGCATGGTCAAGCCGGCCCACTATGAGCGCCGCTACATCAGCGGCAACGTACTCACCGGGTTCAACGCCGGAGCCGACGGCTATCTGGGTGCCCGACAGGCCCAGGTGACCGTAATCCCCGAAGGCAACAACTGCAACGAGTTCATGGGCTGGGCCTCGCTCAATCCCCACAAATACAGCATGAGCCACTCGTACCTCTCGTGGCTGCTGGGCAAGAAACGTCGCTACGACATCGACGCCCGTATACGAGGCGGCGAGCGGGCCATCATCATGTCCGACGAGTACGACCGGGTATTCCCCATGGACATCTATCCCGAATACCTCATCAAGGCCATCCTGGCGTTCGACATCGACAAGATGGAGAATCTGGGTATCTACGAAGTGGCTCCCGAGGATTTTGCCCTGTGCGAATTTGTCGACACCTCGAAACTCGAGTTGCAGAAAATCGTGCGTAACGGCCTCGACCACCTGATGAAAGAGATGAACTAAGAGAAACAATAACCATTTTAATACAAAACAACTTTGAAAGCTTTAAAGAATTATATAGACAAAATCAAACCCCACTTCGAACCGGGCGGGAAATTGTCTATGTTCCAATCGGTATTCGAAGGGTTTGAATCATTCCTGTTTGTTCCCAACACCACCTCGCGTTCGGGAGTACACATTCACGACAGCATAGACTCGAAACGGACGATGACGGTCGTTATCGTCGCCCTGCTGCCGGCCCTGCTCTTCGGTATGTACAATGTGGGCTATCAGCACTACCTGGCCATAGGCGAGCTGGCACAGACGTCGTTCTGGTCGGTCTTCCTCTTCGGATTCCTGGCCGTGCTGCCCAAAATCGTGGTATCGTATGTGGTGGGTCTGGGCATCGAGTTTACCGCCGCACAGCTGCGTCACCACGAAATCCAGGAGGGCTTCCTGGTATCGGGTATGCTCATCCCCATGATTGTGCCGGTCGACACCCCGCTGTGGATGATTGCCGTGGCTACGGCCTTTGCCGTCATCTTTGCCAAAGAGGTATTCGGCGGTACGGGTATGAATATCTTCAACATCGCACTGGTAACGCGTGCGTTCCTCTTCTTTGCCTACCCCTCCAAGATGTCGGGCGACGAGGTGTTCGTACGCACGGGCGATACCTTCGGCCTGGGTGCCGGACAGGTTGTCGAGGGCTTCTCGGGAGCTACCCCGCTGGGGCAGGCTGCTACCCACACGGGCGGCGGTGCCCTGCAGCTGACCGACATTCTGGGTAACACGCTCTCGCTGCACGACATGTTCCTCGGGTTCATTCCCGGCTCCATCGGCGAGACTTCGACGCTAGCCATCCTCATCGGTGCCGTCATTCTACTGGCTACGGGCATTGCCAGCTGGCGCGTGATGCTTTCGGTATTCGCCGGCGGTATCGTGATGAGCCTCATCTGCAACTGGTTCGCCAACCCCGACATCTATCCGGCTGCACAACTCTCGCCCCTCGAGCAGATTTGCCTGGGCGGTTTTGCCTTTGCCGCCGTATTCATGGCTACCGACCCGGTAACGGGCGCACGTACCAATACGGGTAAATACATCTTCGGTTTCCTGGTGGGTGTGCTGGCCATCCTCATCCGGGTATTCAACAGCGGATACCCCGAAGGCGCCATGCTGGCCGTGCTGCTTATGAACGCATTCGCCCCGCTCATCGACTACTTCGTGGTCGAGGCCAATATCCGCCACCGTCTCAAACGAGCCAAAAACTTGACAAAATAGAATTACAGCTATGAACAAACAAGGTAATACATATACGCTCATCTATACCGCGGTTATGGTCATCGTCGTAGCCTTCATTCTGGCCTTCGCCGCCATTGGCCTCAAACCGGCCCAGCAGAAGAATATCGCTATCGACAAGATGAGCCAGATACTCAACTCGGTCAATATCGTGTCGACTCCCGAGAATGCTCAGGAGCTGTACGGCAAATACATCGACGACTCGTTTGTAGTCGATGCCAACGGCCAACTGGTCAAGGGCGAATCGTTCTCGATGAATATCGCCGACCAGCTGAAGCTGCCCGAAAGCCAGCGCACGCTGCCCATCTTTATCTGCACCGACGACTCGGGCTCGCCCAAATACATCATCCCCCTGTCGGGTGCCGGTCTGTGGGGCCCCATCTGGGGATACATCTCGATCGAGAACGACGGCAATACGGTCTACGGTGCCTACTTCGCTCACCAGAGCGAAACTCCGGGTCTGGGAGCCGAAATCGAGAAACCGCAGTTCCAGAAACAGTTCCAGGGCAAACACTTCTTCATCGACGGTGCCTTCATGCCCATCGCCGTGGAGAAGGCCGGACGGAAACCGCAAAACGGGGCCGACTACGTCGATGCCGTATCGGGTGGAACCATCACGAGCAAAGGGGTACAGAGCATGCTGCAAAGTTGCGTGGAACCCTATGCCCAATTTTTAGAATCGCTCAATTCAAAGAATATATAAGCCATGTTGTCAAAAAAGAATAAAGAGATACTTTTAGGGCCGCTCTCCAAGAACAACCCGGTGATCGTGCAGATATTGGGTATCTGTTCGGCCCTGGCCGTAACGGCAAAACTCGAACCGGCACTCGTCATGGCCGTATCGGTGACTGCCGTCGTCGCTTTCGCCAACGTCATCATCTCGCTGCTGCGCAATACCATCCCCAACAGCATCCGCATCATTGTACAGCTGGTAGTGGTTGCGGCACTGGTTATCATCGTAGATCAGGTGCTCAAAGCCTATATGTACCAGGTGAGCAAACAGCTCTCGGTCTTCGTGGGGCTCATCATTACCAACTGTATCCTTATGGGACGCCTCGAGGCCTTCGCGCTGAGCCATAAGCCCTGGGAGTCGTTCCTCGACGGTGTGGGCAACGGCGTAGGCTACGGCATCATCCTGGTCATCGTCGCCTTCTTCAGAGAGCTGCTGGGCTCGGGCACCCTCTTCGGGTACCAGGTTATCCCCCAACAACTCTACGACTGGGGCTACCAGAACAACGGCCTGATGATACTCCCGCCCATGGCGCTCATCACCGTGGCCTGCATCATTTGGGTACACCGCTCCCGCAATAAAGATTTGCAACAATAAGAAACCGCGATAAGCTACTTGATATATGGAAAATCTAAATCTGTTCGTCAGGTCTATCTTCATAGACAACATGATATTTGCCTACTTCCTCGGTATGTGCTCCTACCTGGCCGTATCGAAGAACGTGAAAACGGCATTCGGTCTGGGTATCGCCGTCACCTTCGTGCTGGCCATCACCCTGCCGGTCAACTATCTGCTCGAAACCTACGTGCTGAAAGCCGGCGCCCTCAAATGGCTGGGCCCCGAATATGCGCAACTCGACCTGAGTTTCTTGAGTCTGATTATGTTTATCGCCATCATCGCCTCGATGGTGCAGCTCGTCGAGATGTTCGTCGAGAAATACTCGCCCTCGCTCTACGCCTCGCTGGGTATCTTCCTGCCGCTTATCGCCGTGAACTGTGCCATCCTGGGTGGTTCGCTCTTCATGCAGCAGCGCAACTTCCCCTCGGTAACGAGCGCTACCGTCTACGGCATCGGTTCGGGTATAGGCTGGATGCTGGCCATCGTCTGCCTGGCCGCCATTCGCGAGAAGCTCAGCTACTCCAACATACCGGCACCGCTGCGGGGCATAGGCATCACCTTCATCATCACCGGCCTGATGGGTATCGCCTTCATGAGCTTTTTAGGAATCAAACTTTGAAAGGAGAGTCACGATGTTATTAGCAATAAGTTCCATGTCAACGACAATCATATCGAGCATTGTTTTATTCTTGGGCGTATCGCTCCTGCTGGTAGTGATTCTGCTCATCGCCAAGAAATACCTGGTGCCGTCGGGCAAGGCGGTCATCACCATCAACGACGACAAAAAGGTCGAGGTCGACACGGGCGGCAGCCTGCTGAGCACCCTGGCCAACGAGAAAATATTCCTCCCCTCGGCCTGCGGCGGAGGCGGATCGTGCGGACAGTGCCGCTGTCAGGTACTCGAGGGCGGCGGCGAAATTCTGCCCACCGAGCAGGTACACTTCTCGCGCAAGCAACAGATGAACCACTGGCGGCTGGGCTGCCAGGTGAAGGTGAAGAACGACATGAAAATCGTCGTTCCCGAATCGGTTCTGGGCGTGAAAGAGTGGGAGTGCGAGGTTATCTCGAACAAAAACGTGGCCACCTTCATCAAAGAGTTTATCGTGGCTCTGCCTCCCGGCGAGCACATGAACTTTATCCCCGGTTCGTATGCCCAAATCAAGATTCCTACCTTCGAGATGGACTACGACAAGGATATAGACAAGAGCCTCATCGGCGACGAATATTTGCCCTCGTGGGAGAAATTCGGACTCTTCGGCCTCAAGTGTAAAAACACCGAGCCCACCATCCGGGCCTACTCCATGGCCAACTATCCGGCCGAGGGCGACCGCATCATGCTGACGGTTCGTATCGCCACGCCGCCCTTCAAACCGAAACCTCAAGTGGGCTTCCAGGATGTGATGCCGGGTATCGCCTCGTCGTATATCTACACCCTGAAACCGGGCGACAAGGTAATCATGAGCGGCCCTTACGGCGACTTCCATCCCATCTTCAACTCGAAACGCGAGATGATGTGGATCGGCGGTGGTGCCGGTATGGCTCCCCTGCGTTCGCAAATCATGCACATGACCAAGACCCTCCACACGACCGACCGCAAGATGTCTTACTTCTACGGTGCCCGTGCCCTCAACGAGGTCTTCTACCTGAACGACTTCCTCGAGCTGGAGAAGGAGTTCCCCAACTTCTCGTTCCACCTGGCCCTCGACCGGCCCGACCCGGCCGCCGATGCCGCCGGCGTGAAGTACACCCCGGGATTCGTTCATCAGGTCATCTACATCACCTATCTGAAGGACCACGAGGCTCCCGAAGACATCGAATACTACATGTGCGGCCCCGGCCCCATGTCGAAGGCCGTCGAGAAGATGCTGTGGGATTTGGGTGTACCCGAAGAGAACCTCATGTACGACAACTTCGGTGGCTAATCCATCAAGGCCACCCGTTCCATATCACCCGCCGCAAAGCTCCCGAGCCTTTGCGGCGGGCTTTTTTGGGCCCGTACGGCCACATCGGGAAGCCCGGCAGGTGTCGGTACCCGTCGGGAAAGAAAACAGACGAGAGGGCAAAAGAGATTAGAAAGTGAGCGAGGCGTAGACCCCGAAAGAGGTACCGTCGGAGACGGGCGAGATGACCAACTGCTTGTCACGCGCAAAGGGACGGGTATAGATATAGGCACTGCCGGCACCGATAAGGGCTCCGGCGGCCACATCCCACCAGTCGTGCCGGCGGGCATAGGTACGGGCCCAGCCCACATAGGCAGCCACGGCATAGGCCGGAGCACCCCACGCCCAACCGTAGCGACGCTGCACGAAGGCCGCATTGGCAAAGGTAACCGAGGTGTGTCCCGAGGGGAACGAGAGGTTGTTGCTGTGGTCGGGCCGCTCCTTGTGGACGGCAAACTTGAGCAGATAGGTGGCACCCAGGGTAGTCAGCCCGGTAAAGGCAGCCTGCTTGAAACCGGTCCAGTCTTTCATGGCCAGCATGGCCGAAGCCGTGGCTACCGGCATGGCTACCAGCAATACATCGCTCGAGACCTTCACCGCCTGGCGGCTCCGGCTCAACCCTTCGGCCCGCACCGACTGGCCAACCACCAGCAATGCCAAGACCACAGAGAGAATAATACGTTTCATCACGACCACAGGGTTATAAATTTGGGAACAAATATCAACAACCCCACCACGACCGACATGATGGCCACGATGAGCACGGCCCCGGCTGCCAGGTCCTTGGCATGCTTGATGGCCTCGTCGTAATCGGGCGACACCCGGTCGCACAGAGCTTCGATGGCCGAGTTGATGCCCTCGGCCGCCAGCACGACACCGATGCAGAGCACCACGGCCGCCCACTCGAGAGCCGACAGCCTCACCAACGCACCGACCACCACCACACACACGGCTACAAAACAGTGTATCCAGGCATTGTGCTCGCGGCTTATCAACCGGACGATGCCGCGCCCGGCATACTTGAAGCTGCGGGCTCGAGCGGCAAGACTGAATTTTTTCTTTTCCATGGGCTTTTCTCTTTGAGGGACAAAGATACGTCTTTTGCCCGCGAATCGCAATATACCGGGCGTCTGAAGTATTCATCCATATGACCGTACTCTTCCCTCTCCCACTCGGAACAAGGAAGGCGGCACCCTCGAAAGGTTCCGCCTGAAAACAAAATACCCCGGCCTGACGACCGGGGTACTGTTTAATCCTATAATTGAACTGTCAATTATTTCTTGCGATTGCCGTAACGGCTCATGAACTTGTCCACACGACCTGCGGTATCCACGAGTTTCTGTTTACCGGTGAAGAAGGGGTGCGACGAACTGGTGATTTCCAGCTTTACCAGAGGATAGGTAACGCCATCAATTTCGATTGTTTCTTTGGCTGCAACCGTTGAACGGGTGATAAAAATTTCGTCGTTCGACATGTCTTTGAAAACTACGGGACGGTAGTTATCAGGATGGATTCCTTTTTTCATTGTTATATCGTCTTTTTAATATTATCAAATGTTCACGTTGGTAGCGTGATTTTTTCGTAATGGCTTGCAAATGTAGGGATAAGTTTCGACTTAGAAAAATATTTACTTCACTTTTTCACAAAAAAAGTCCGGCCGGCGCTTTTGGCACCGGCCGGGACCTGATTTATTCGTCGATTATTCAAATTCGATGAGCGGGTCGTTGGTACCTACCACGTCGTTCTCTTTTACGAGAATGCGTTTTACCTTACCGTTGAGGGTCGAGAGAATATCGTTCTCCATCTTCATGGCCTCGTATACGAGCACCACGTCGTCCTTCTTCACCTGGTCGCCTACTTTCACTTTGATTTCGACTACCTTGCCACCCATGGGAGCGTCGATGGTGGGGCCGGTGATGGGCTCAACGGGAGCAGCCTCCTGAACCTCTTCCTTCTTCTCTTCGACAGCCGGTTTCTTGGCCTCGTATTCGGCGGCACGCACGCCTTTCAAGAAGGTGGTAGCCACGTTGGGGAAGAGCTCGAGCAACAGGTATTCCTGTTCGTTCTCGGCCAGCTTCACACCACCGAACTCGGGCAGCACGGGATTCTCGGGAGCCTTGTACGAATTGGTATCGTAGGGCGTCTCGATGGGGCTGCCGGTAATCTTCTCGCGGAACTTGGGATCGACGGGTACCGGCGTCTTACCGTACTCGCCTTTTACCAAGGCCTTGAACTGGTTCGAAACCGTCGTGTATTCGGGGTTGCCTTTCAGACGGTCGAGGGCGCAGCTTACAGCCTGGCTACCTACGATTTGGCTGGTAGGCGTAACCAGAGGCACCAGACCGGCATCGGAACGTACCTTCGGAATCAGCTTCATGGCGTCGTCGAGTACGTGCTCGGCCTTGAGCTGTTTGAGCTGAGCCACCATGTTGGAGTACATACCGCCGGGAACCTCGGCCTCTTTCACCAGTTCGTTGGGTTTGGGGAAACCGAAGTAGTTTTCGATGGCGTGGCAAGCGTCGAGCAATGCGGGCTCGTCGTTGCGTTTGGCCGCATCGATAGCCGTATCGAAAAGTTTATCAATGTTGTCGGGCAGCTTGTCGATGAGCGGGTCGAAGGCAATGGGGAAGGAGTCTTTCTTCAGGTCGTAGGCGGCGAGCTCGCGGCGGATACCCAGCAACTCGGCACGAATCTTGCTCACGGCGCTCATGTTGACCTCCATCTCCACGCCCAGTTTCTGGCAGAAGATGTAGAGCAACTCGATGGCCGGAGCAGCCGAACCGCCACCGAAATACCAGATGTTGGTATCGAGAATGTCTACCCCGTGTATCACGGCCATGAGCGACGAAGCCAGACCGTAACCCGGCGTACAGTGGGTGTGGAAGTCGACGGGTACCTTCAGTGCCTTTTTCAACTTAGGCATCAGCGAGGCGATACGCGACGGATTTACCAGACCGGCCATATCTTTCAAGGTTACCATCTTGGCACCCAGTTTCTCGAAGCCGACAGCCTTCTCTACGAAATAGTCGTCGGTAAAGATGGGTTTGGGCAACTTCTTGCCGAAGAGGGCTTTCACCCGGTCCATAAAGGTGATGGTATAGTGCGGGTCTACCGTGTAGCATACGGCACCATCGGAGATAGCGCCCACGGCATTTATCTTTTCGACCGACGACTTCACGTTGTTCAGGTCGTTGAGAGCATCGAATATACGCATAATTCCCAACCCGTTGGCTACGGCCTCGCGATAAAAACCGTCGAGTACCGAATCGGGATAAGGGGCATATCCAAACAAATTGCGTCCCCGAGAGAGAGCAGTTAAATACGAAGCGCCGCCAATAGCATCGCTAATGGTTTTGAGGCGGGTCCAAGGGCTCTCGTTCAGATAGCGCATCACCGAGTCGGGTACTGCACCACCCCATACCTCCATGGCAAAGAAGCCGGCATCCTTATAATAAGGCAATACCCGGTTTATCTGCTCCTGGGTAAGACGAGTTGCGAACAAGGATTGTTGCCCATCACGAAGGGTAAGATCTCGAATTTTCAATTTTCTTGACATAGCAATCTGATTTAATAGGTGTTACTTTTTTCCACATTACATGATTTCAAGCATACAAATATAATATTCTTTAACTTATAATCAAAAGAAAAAGCGTACTTTTGTATCTCGAACGAATTTTCAAGGCATTCGCGTATGTTCAATTTCTTCCATAAAAAGTCTGCCGAAAAGCCTCTATTCCCCTATACAACAGAGGTTCACTGCCATATACTGCCGGGTATCGACGACGGTTCGCCCGACACCGAGCACTCGCTGCCCCTGCTGCGCCAGATGCGCGAATGGGGCATCGAAAAGGTAATCGCTACCCCTCACGTGACCGAAGCTACCTTCGAGAATACCCCGCAAACCGTGGGCGATGCCTACGACCGGCTGTGCCGCGAACCCGAGTTTGGCGAGCTGGGCATACAGTTGTGCTACTCGGCCGAGTATCGCATGGACGACAATTTCCTGGCCATACTGCAACGCAACGAGGTGATGCCCATGCCGGGCAACCACCTGCTCATCGAGAACTCGTTTCTGCAACCTTTCTGGAACATCAAGGAGCTGGTCTTCGACCTGCAGCTCAAGGGCTTCTCGCCCATACTGGCCCACCCCGAGCGGTATGCCTATTACTACGACGACAAGAAAATCTATCAGGAGCTGCACGACCAGGGATGCGAATTTCAGGTCAACCTGCTCTCGCTGGCCGGCTACTACAACAAGCGGACGAAAGAGGTGGCCGAGTGGCTGGTCTCGAAACAGATGGTCGATTACCTGGGCAGCGACATGCACAACAGCAACCACGCCCAGCACATAGGCCGCTACCTCGCCAGCAAGGAGTTTGTGCGCCACATGCGCAACATTACCCCCCGTAACAACACCTTGTAAACATACTCCCCCTATACGACAAGAGAGGCAAGTCACGCACTCGCCTCTCTTGTTGCATCTATTGTAGTTATCTTTAATCGAATATTCCCTCGATACTCTCCATCGGAGCCTCCTGGGCGGGCTCCTCGACGTAGGAACCGCCACTGCAGGGGTCGGCATACTCGGCCGGAATCTCAAAGTTGCTCTGCTGTGAATAGCCCAGCGTGGGGTCGGCATAGACCTTCTGCATGTAGAGGCCGTAGATAGGCAGGGCCATGCTGGCACCCTGACCGTCGGCCATGCCGTCGAAGTGAATCGAGCGGTCCTCGCCACCTACCCACACGCCCGAAACCAGGTCGGGGGTAAAGCCCATGAACCAACCGTCGGAGTTGTTGTTGGTCGTACCCGTCTTGCCACCCATCGGAGCCGTGATGCCGTAGCGGTAACGCACGCGGCCGCCGGTACCGTGGTCGATGACGTCGCGCAACATGGGCAGAATGCGGTAGTAGGCCTGTTCGCTGAAGACCTCGGTCATCGTGGGGTTGAACTCGGCAATCACATTGCCCAGATTATCTTCTATGCGGGTGACATAGAGGGGGTCTACCCGCACTCCTTTGTTCGAAAAAGCGGTATAGGCGGTCACCATCTCCTCGACCGAAACGTCGACCGGACCCAGACAGAGCGATACCACCTCGTCGATTTTATTCTTGATACCGAACGAGTGCATCAGCCGGGCCAGCGACGAGGGCGACAGCTTGTCCATCAACCGGGCCGAAATCCAGTTGTTCGAGTTGGCCAACCCCCAGCGGAGGGTCACCATCTCGCCCACCCTCGCCTTCGACGAGTTGCGGGGCGACCACGCCTTGCCGTCTTCGGTGATGAGCGTGGGCTGTTCGTTCAGGAACATGTCGCAGGGGGTGAAGCCCTCTTCCATGGCCAGCGTATAGAGGAACGGTTTCACCGTCGACCCGATTTGCCGGCGGCCTACCGACACCATGTTGTATTGGAAATGCTCGAAATCGGGTCCACCCACATAGGCTTTCACATGGCCTGTATGGGGATCCATCGACATGAAGCCCGTGCGGAGGAACGACTTCTGATACCGTATCGAATCCATGGGCGACATAATCGTATCGATCATGCCGTCGTACGAGAAGACCTGCATCTCGACCGGCGTAACGAAGGCCTGCCGGATGCGCTCGTCGCTCGCCCCGGCCTGCTTCATGGCCCGGTAGCGGTCGGACTGTTTCATGGCCCGCTCGAGAATGCCCTCGCGCTCCTCCTTCGTGATGCTGCGCGAGAAGGGTGCGTAGCTGCGTCCCTTTTTCTCGGCAAAAAAGCGGGGTTGCAGGTAGTGGCCCAGATGCTCCTCGACAGCCTCCTCGGCATAGCGCTGCATGCGCGAGTCGATGGTCGTGTAGATTTTGAGACCGTCGGTATAGATATTGTATTTCGAGCCATCGGCCTTGCGGTTCTTCTCGCACCAGCCATAGAGCGGGTTGGTGGCCCAGGCTATGGAGTCGTCGACAAATTTCTGAGCCTCCCAGCCGCGGTAGTCGGCCCGGTCGGGTTTCTTGGCCGTCATCATCAAGCGCAACTGCTCTCTGAAGTAGGGCGCCAATCCCTCCTTGTGGTCGACCCGCGTGTAGTGCAGCTCCAGCGGCAAAGCCTGCAGCGAGTCACGCTCGGCCTTGGTAATGTATTTGGCTTTGTACATCTGGTCCAACACCGTGTTGCGGCGCCCGCGCGTGCGCTCGTTATAGCGGCGCGGATTGTAGTACGAAGGGTTTTTACACATGCCCACCAGCGTGGCTGCCTCCTCGATTTTCAGCTTGTCGGGGGTGGTGTGGAAGTAAATGTAAGCAGCCGACTGGATACCCACCGCATTGTTGAGGAAGTCGAAGTGGTTGAGATACATGTTCACAATCTCCTCCTTGGTATAGAAGCGTTCGAGCTGTACGGCGATGACCCACTCCTGCGGTTTCTGGAAGAGGCGCTCCACGATGTTGTCGGCACTGGGCGAATAGAGCAGCTTGGCCAACTGTTGGGTGATGGTACTTCCACCGCCGGCACTCTTCTGGAAAAAGAGTCCACGCTTGATGAAGGCCCGGAAGAGCGCCTTCACGTCGATACCCGAGTGGTCCTTGAAGCGGATGTCTTCAGTAGCGATAAGGGCTTCGACCAGGTAGGGCGAGATTTCGTCGTAGTGCACATACACCCGGTTACTCTTGCTCTGGTAGAAACGACCTATCACCTGCATGTCGGACGAATAGATTTCCGAAGCGAACTTATCCTTGGGGTTCTCCATATCCTCGATGGGCGGCATGTAGCCGATCCATCCCCAGGCAATCATGGCAAAAGCGACCACGGCAAGGAGCACCAGGGCACCGAAGGTAATCCACATATATTTAATTACACGAGAGGTGTCGCTAAAAGCGCTTTTAATCCTATCCACTTTCATTGTCTTTCCTATATATCTACGATTTTGCGGCCCGAGACTCACACCTGCAAATCCCTTTAAAGCCAATTACTAAAGCAAAGGTAGCAAATATATTTCATTCAACGACATATTGCAGATTTATAAAGAATATTTTTTATGGCTAAACAGTTTGGCTTTCGCCCTTTTTTTACTATCTTTGCTTATCGAAATGAATTGGCGGGAACAGACATATAATCCATTACAACAAAGGCATTTTTACAAACGCCGGGGATTATATTCTCTCCAACATAGAACGAACAGCAAGCCAGCGTGACATTCATTGTCGTGTTGGCTTTTTTTATGGACAACCATAGTGTAACCTATAAACAAATCATACCGACGATGAAACCTGAGAGTTTAGTATCTATTACCGATTTTTCAAAAGAAGAAATTCTGGACCTGCTCCAAACTGCAAGTCGATTCGAGGCTAATCCCAACCAAAAGATTCTGGAAGGCAAAGTCGTGGCCACGCTCTTCTTCGAGCCATCGACCCGCACCCGCCTCAGTTTCGAGACTGCCGTCAACCGACTGGGCGGAAGAATCATCGGCTTCTCCGACGCCAGCACCACCAGCTCGTCGAAGGGCGAGACGCTGAAAGACACCATCATGATGGTGAGCAACTATGTCGACCTGATCATCATGCGGCACCACCTCGAAGGGGCCGCCCGTTACGCCTCGGAGATTGCATCGGTGCCCGTCATCAACGCCGGCGACGGTGCCAACCAACACCCCTCGCAGACGATGCTCGACCTCTACTCGATTTACAAGACACAAGGTACCCTCTCAAACCTGAACATCACGATGGTAGGCGATTTGAAATACGGGCGCACGGTACACTCGCTGCTCATGGCCATGTCGCACTTCAACCCCACCTTCCACTTCGTCGCTCCCGACGAGTTGAAGATGCCCATCGAGTACAAGATATTCTGCGAGCAGCACCACATCCCCTACTTCGAGCACTCCGAATTTTCCGAGGATGTCATCAACCAGGCCGACATTCTCTACATGACCCGCGTACAGCGCGAACGGTTTACCGACCTCATGGAGTACGAGAAGGTAAAGAACGTCTACACTTTGCACAACAGCATGCTCGAGCACAGCAAAGACAACCTGCGGGTTCTGCACCCGCTGCCCCGTGTCAACGAAATCTCATACGACGTCGACAGCAACCCCAAGGCATACTACTTCCAACAGGCCCAAAACGGTCTGTATGCCCGGCAAGCCATCATCTGCAAAGTATTAGGAATTGAAGTTTAACCCCCCACCATTTCGAAAATCATGAACGTCGAAAAGAAAGAATTAAAAGTAGCTGCCCTCGAAAACGGAACGGTGATCGACCACATTCCCTCGAACCAACTTTTCAAAGTGGTCTCTATCCTGGGCCTCGAAAACTGCCCCAACAGCATAACCATAGGCAACAACCTCGCCAGCAAGAAGATAGGTAAAAAGGGCATCATCAAGGTGGCCGACCGCTTCTTCAAGGAAGAGGACCTGAACAAGATAGCCCTGGTAGCTCCCGAAGCGCAAATCAACATCATACACGACTACCAGGTGACCGAGAAGCGCAAGGTATCGCTCCCCGACGTGGTGCACGGCATCATCCGTTGCAGCAACCCCAAGTGCATCACCAACAACGAACCCATGGAGACGATCTTCCACGTGGTCGACAAGGTGAACATTCAGGTCAAATGCCACTACTGCGAACGCTCGGTATCGAAAGACGAAATAGAAATCTGCTAACTCGCACCGGCCCATGAAACAGACCTGGAAACCCGGGACCACCATCTACCCGCTGCCCGCCGCACTGGTGAGTTGCGGCAGCACGCCCGAAGAGTACAACCTGCTTACCGTCAGCTGGGTGGGCACGATATGTACCAACCCGCCCATGTGCTATGTGTCGATACGTCCCGAGCGCTACTCCTACGAGATTCTGCGCAAGAACATGGAGTTTGTCATCAACCTCACTACTGTCGAGATGGCCCATGCGACCGACTGGTGCGGCGTCACCTCGGGCAAAGACTACAACAAGTTCGAGAAGACCGGGCTCACCCCCCGCCAGGCACAAATCGTGCAGGCCCCCTACGTAGACGAGTCGCCCCTCTGTATCGAATGCAAGGCCCGCGAAATCGTACGCCTGGGCTCGCACGACATGTTCATCGCCGACGTCGTCAACCTGCTGGCCGACGACCGCTACATCGACCCCTCGACCGGCGCCTTCGACATGCAGAAGGCCAACCTGCTGGTCTACTCGCACGGGCACTACTACGAGATGGGTCGCGAGATAGGCAAGTTCGGCTGGTCGGTACAAAAGAAAAACAAATAGACAAATACACGCGCATGAAGAGACTGGCCACTGCTATCTGTATCGCACTCTCGCTCACCTTTGCCGCACAAGCGCAGGTGAAGGAGCTGAACGTGAGCAAACGGTTCAACTGGGGCGTACGGCTGGGAGTGAACGCTCCCCTGGTCGACATACGTCACATGAGCCTCGACGGCACCCAGATAGACGAATCGGACTCCGAATCGAGTCTGGGACTCACAGGCTCCTTTATCGGGCGGTACAACTTCAAACGCAACTATATCCAACTCGAGGTGGGCATGCACCAGTCGCACACCCGGCTGTACAACCCCGACTACGGATTGAGCAAAATCAACACCTCGGCCTATGCCATCGATGTTCCCGTGCTGTACGGCTACAACATCACCAAGCACGGGCCCTTCCTGATGAACCTCTTTGCCGGACCGCGCGTCTCGTACATCTGCAACGAAACCAGCCAGATCGATGTCAACGGCACGACATCGCGCAATCTGGTCTACGACGACAAGCCCAACAGCTTCTCGTTCTACGCCGTGGGCGGACTGAGTACCACCATCGGCCACCTGTACATCGACTTTCGGTATGCCTACTGCATAGGAAACTCGAAAGACCAATCGTTCAAAATCGACCTCGACGACTCGCAGGTGGGGCAGGTAAAGCTCTCGCGGGCCGTCAACGAGTTGAGCATTTCAATAGGATATTTATGGTAAAAATACACTAACACAAAACCAACATGAAAAGAGACAACATCATTTTCGACATTATCGAAAAAGAGAATCAACGACAACGTAAAGGTATCGAATTGATTGCCTCTGAAAACTTTGTCAGCGAACAAGTGATGCAAGCCATGGGCTCGTGCCTGACCAACAAATACGCCGAAGGGTATCCCGGCAAGCGTTATTACGGCGGTTGCGAGGTGGTAGACCAGAGCGAGCAAGTGGCTATCGACCGGCTCAAAAAGCTGTTCAACGCCGAGTGGGCCAACGTGCAACCGCACTCGGGAGCCCAAGCCAACATGGCCGTATTCATGGCCGTGCTCAACCCGGGCGACAAGTTCCTGGGGCTGAACCTCTCGCACGGCGGTCACCTGTCGCACGGAAGCCCCGTGAACTTCTCGGGCCTGATGTTCCACCCGCTCGAATACAGCGTGAAAGAAGATACCGGTTATGTCGACTACGATATGATGGAAGAGGTGGCTCTGCGCGAGCGTCCGAAACTGATTATCGGCGGTGCATCGGCCTACTCGCGCGAATGGGACTACGCCCGCATGCGTAAGATTGCCGACGAAATCGGCGCCATCTTCATGGTCGATATGGCTCACCCCGCCGGCCTCATCGCCGCCGGTCTGCTCGAGAATCCGCTCAAGTATGCCCACATCGTCACCTCGACCACTCACAAGACCCTGCGCGGTCCCCGCGGCGGTATCATCCTTATGGGCAAAGACTTCGACAACCCCTGGGGCAAAAAGACGCCCAAAGGCGAAATCAAGAAGATGTCGGCTCTGCTCGACTCGGCTGTATTCCCCGGCGTACAGGGCGGCCCGCTCGAACACGTGATTGCCGCCAAAGCCGTAGCCTTCGGCGAGGCCCTGCAACCCGAGTATGTCGACTATCAGACTCAGGTGAAGAAGAATGCCGCCGTCATGGCTCAAGCCTTCATGGACAAGGGATACAAGATTATCTCGAACGGTACCGACAACCACTGCATGCTCATCGACCTGCGCACCAAGTTCCCCGAACTGACGGGCAAGGTGGCCGAGAAGGCTCTGGTTCAGGCCGACATCACGGTCAACAAGAACATGGTTCCGTTTGACAGCCGCTCGCCGTTCCAGACCTCGGGTATCCGTGTAGGTACACCGGCCATCACTACCCGCGGTGCCAAAGAGGATATGATGCTCGAGATTGTCGAACTCATCGACACCGTGCTCTCCAACCCCGAAAGCGAAACGGTCATCAAAGCCGTTCGCGAGAAGGTAAACGGCATGATGAAGGACTATCCCATCTTCGCCTACTAATCGATTGACTTTTATTCATTCACATTCGGTACACTCCCCACTTGCGGGAGTGTACTTTTCATTTACATCACCATGAAAACAAGTGCTAAACTTCTTGTATCGGCCCTGTTGCTGGCCGGAGCCTTCGCCCCGGAGTGTGCAGCCCAGGACTGGCCCAACCTCAACTGCTACCGCGAAGCCAACCATGCCCTCATGGAGGCTCGACAAAGCGACCCCAACGATGCCCAGACGGCATGGGTGGTCTTCATGGGCGACTCGGGTACCCAGGGCTGGACCGAAAAAGACCCCGACTTCTTTACCGACAACCACTTTGTGGGGCGAGGTATCAACGGCCAAACCACCCCGCAGATGCTGCTGCGTTTCCGTCAGGATGTCATCGATCTCAAACCGAAAGCGGTCGTCATTCTGGGCGGCGCCAACGATATTGCCGGCAACACCGGCCCCTCGAGCATCGAGATGATTATGGACAACATCAAGTCGATGGTTGAGTTGGCCCGGGCCAACGGCATCGAGGTGGTGCTCTGCTCGGTGCTCCCCTCGAACCACTTCTACTGGATACCCGAGCTGAAGCCGGCCGACCTGCTTATCGAGCTGAACCGACAAATCAAGGCCTACGCCGATGCCCACCACATCCCCTTTGCCGACTACTACTCGGTACTCGTCGACGACCAGAAAGGGCTGAACGAGGCCTACCGCATCGACACGGCTCACCCCTCGCTCGAAGGGTACAAGCTCATCGAACCGCTGGTAGTCAAGTCTATCCAACAGGCCTTGGCACATTAAACCGTTACACATTCTTTATTATTTACCCTGTTGCGCTTCTACCCGAGTAGTGGTGCAACTTAATTCACAAAAGTCTTATGAAAACAAGTGCTAAACTTTTCCTGTCGGCCCTGCTGCTGGCCGGCACCTGTGCCACCGAGTGCGCCGCCCAGGACTGGCCCAACCTCAACCGCTACCGCAGCGACAACCAGACCAACCTCGAGGCCCGTCGCAACGACCCCTCCGACGCCCAAAAGAGCTGGGTGGTATTCATGGGTAACTCCATCACGCAAAACTGGGCTTCGATGGACCCCGAGTTCTTCACCAGCCACAACTACCTGGGCCGGGGAATCAGCGGACAGACTTCGCCGCAGATGCTGCTGCGCTTCCGTCAGGATGTCATCGACCTCTCGCCCAAGGCGGTAGTTATTCTGGCCGGTACCAACGACATTGCCGGCAACACGGGCCCCTCGAGTGTCGAGATGATTATGGACAACATCGAATCGATGGTACAGTTGGCCCAGGCCAATGACATCGAGGTGGTGCTCTGCTCGGTGCTCCCCGCCAACCGCTACGGCTGGGCTCCCGACGTGAAACCAGCCGACACGATTATCGAACTGAACCGACAGATAAAAGCCTATGCCGAGGCTAACCGGATTGTCTATGTCGACTTCTACACACCGCTCGTCGACGACCAGAAGGGACTGAACGACGCCTACGGACGAGACGGCGTGCACCCCACCATCGACGGCTACAAGATCATGGAACCGCTGGTAGTCGAGGGTATCGAAAAGGCTTTGTCGCGTCGATAACAGGACGCAACCCATACTCACACACAGCAAAGGCTCGGGGAATTGTCCCCGAGCCTTTGTCATTATCCCGAAACCGGCAAGGTATCACCGGATGCCGTATCGTTTCAATATCTTCATAATCTGGGGCTGGTACTGCTGCACCAGTCGGTCGAAGCCCAGGTCGTTGGGATGCGTGCCATCGATGGTCCCTTCGTGGTCGGTACCGATAGCATGGTTGTCGCGAATGAGGTAAAGGTCTTTTACCCCTTCCTTCTTCAGCTGTTCGTACTGCGCGATAAAGGCCTCGCTCTGACGGACACAACGCTCGTGCATCTGCTGGTCGCTATACCCGTCCTCGCGCATGAAGGTCTCAATCATAATAATAGGTACCCCGGGGTGATGCTCGCTTATCGTCTTCACCAGATAGTGGGTGCGCTCGGTAATCTCCTCGGGCGAGGGGTTGGGCATGCAGTCGAGCACGAAGGCATCGGCCTCGACGTCCTTCAACATGTCGGCCACAGCAGGTTCCATCTTGCCGCTACCGCTCAACCCGAAATTGACAAAGTTGATACCCGTGTTGCGGGCCATGCGGGCCGGATAGGCCAACCCGGCACGGCTGGCCGAAGCCCCGTGCAGAATGCTCGACCCGTAGATGAGTACCGTGTGGCGGAAAGGCGACGGCTCGGCCGTGATGACCGCAGCCGAATCGACCCCGATTTCGAGCGAGGTAATCTCGTCGAAGAGGGGGAGATACAGGAGGAAACGATGTTCGCCCGGCTTCAAGGCCTTGACCAGACGACTCTCGTGTTGGGTTTTTCCGGCCGTGGGAACGCCCTCACCTACCGGCATCCAACCCTCGTCGTCGTACATATAGAGGTCGAGCCCCCGTTGGGCAATGGGAGTCATGTTGCCCATCACCCGCTTCCCTGCAGTAGTCCAGCGGGCCACCACGGTAGAGCTGTTGGTTTTGAAACTGACCGCCAGACCGGCCGGATAGGTAAAGAGGGTTTTCACCCGCTTGGGCATGTTGCCATACTTCTCCACATCGACCCGGTGATAGACGTTCGCAGGAGTAGGCATCGCCTTCCCCACCAGGGTGAGGCCCGAGGCATCGACATACTTCAAATTCTCGTTGGCCGACCATACCAGAGCCGGCATCAAACAGCACAATGCAATGAATAAAATTCCACGTTTCATGGTTGATTATAATTGATGTTTCACATAGATTTCCATCAAAGAGGGTCTACATCGTAGTAGAGCAGCAGCGACTTGAAACGGTCGTCGACCAGCATGTTTTCATAGACCTGCCGCAAAATCTCCTTCACCCGCGACATCGAGGCCGCCAGTTCCATCTTCAACACCACCTTGCGGATATAGAGCGACTGGATGCGGGCGACCGGCGGATTGTCGGGGCCCAGCACCCGGCTGCCGAAAACCTCGCGCAACGCCGTGGTATAGCGCACGGCAAGCTCCTGCAAGAGGGTCTCGTCGCGATGCTTCAGGTAGATGTATATCAACCGGGTATAAGGGGGATAGGAGAAAGCCTTGCGTTCGGCCAACTGCCGGTTGTACATGCCCTCGTAGTCGTGGGCAATGACCTGCTGAATCAGAGGCGACGAGGGGTCGGAGGTCTGCAGCACCACCACCCCCTTCTTGTTCTTACGCCCGGCCCGGCCCGACACCTGCTCCATCATCTGGAAAGCCCGCTCGTGGGCCCGGAAGTCGGGGAAATTCATCATCTGGTCAGCACTCAAGATGCCCACCACGCTCACCCGGTCGAAGTCCAGCCCCTTGGTAATCATCTGCGTGCCGATGAGAATCTTGTTCTTCCCTTTCGAGAAGTCGTCGATAATCTGCTCGTAGGCGTTGCGCGAACGGGTGGTGTCCAGGTCCATGCGCGACACCGGTACCTCGGGAAAAAGCCGGGCCACATCCTCTTCGATGCGCTCGGTACCGAAACCCATCACCCCGATGGTAGGCTGTCCGCAGGCGGGGCACACCTTGGGTATCTCGTAGGTATAGCCGCAATAGTGGCAGGTAAGCTGGTTGTACCGTTTGTGATAGGTGAGGCTCACGTCGCAATGTTCGCACTTGGGCACCCAGGCACACTGCTTGCACTCTACCATGGGGGCAAACCCCCGGCGGTTCTGAAACAGAATGACCTGCTCGCCGGCCTGCAAGGCGTGCTGCATGCGGTTGAGCAGCTCGGGCGTGAAGTTCCCCTGCATGCGGTTTTTCTTGCGCATCTCCTTGACGTCGACCGGGATAATCTCGGGCAGCTCCACATCGTTGAAGCGCTTCTTCAGCTCCACCAGCCCATACTTGCCCTGCCGGGCATTGAAATAGGTCTCGATGGCCGGAGTAGCCGTACCCAGCAGGGTTTTGGCACCGTGCATCGAAGCCAGCACGATGGCGGCGTTGCGGGCATGGTAGCGGGGAGCCGGGTCGTACTGCTTGTACGAGGTCTCGTGCTCCTCATCGACAATCACCAGCCCCAGGTCGGCAAAGGGAAGAAAAATAGACGAGCGCACCCCCAGCACAAGCCGGGGCTCGCGACTGTCGAGCAGAGTATTCCATATCTCCACCCGCTCGTTGTCCGAGAACTTGGAGTGATAGATCACCAGCTTGTCGCCGAACATCTTGCGCAGCCGGTTGGTCAACTGGGTAGTGAGAGCTATCTCGGGCACCAGATAGAGCACCTGCCGCCCCTCGGCCAGCACCCGTTGAATGAGGTGGGCATAAATCTCGGTCTTCCCGCTCGAGGTGACCCCGTGCAGCAACGTGACGTCGTGCTCCCTGAACGACTCGACTATCTGGTTGCAGGCCGTCTGCTGCAACTCGCTCAGCGGGGCTATCTCGCCCTCGGTGAATGTGGCCGTATCGAAACGGCTTATCTCTTTTTTATAGACTTCGAAAATTCCCTTCTCGACCATTGCCCCCAGCACGGCCGACGAGACACCCGAACGGTCGAGCAACGCCTTGCGCGAAACCTCGCGCAGTTTGCCCTTCTGCATGAAGAGCGACAAATCGAGAAACGAGAGGAGCATTACCTCCTGCTTCTTGGCCTGCTTCACCCGCTCGAAGGCACTGCGCAGAGCCGCCTCGTCGCCCGGGGCAAAGGCGAGGCGTATGTAGGTCTCGGTCTTGGGACGGTAGTGTGCCTTGATTTGCTCCGAAACGAACACCGCTTCGCGCTCCAGCAGACGCCGCAACACGGGCAATATGTTGTGCATGCCGCTCTCCTTCTCGAGCTCCTGCACGGTCATGCGCGACCTCTTTCCCAGAGCCGCCAGCAGCATCCACTCGCGCTCCTTCAGCCGGTCGTCGTCGGGCTCTTCGAACTCGGCATTCAGCGTCACGACCGTCTCGCTCTCGAGCTTCAACCCCGAGGGCAGAGCCGCCTTGTAGACATCGCCCACCGAGCAGAGGTAATAGTCGGCAATCCACTCCCAGAACCGCAACTGCGGCCGTCGCAATACCGGACGGTCGTCGAGAATCGAAAGAATCTCTTTCACCTCGTAACCCTGGGGCATGACATCGTGCAGCCGTGCCACAATAGCCGTGTAGTACTTCTTGCGGCCAAAAGGCACCACCACCCGACTGCCCGGCTGCAACGAAGTCTGCCAATCGGCAGGCACCCGATAGGTAAAATATTTATACAGCGGTAGCGGTAAGACGACGTCGGCAAATGTGTTCATAATCTAAAGCGGTTCTTTTTCGGGCTGCCCCCGAACAGTATAATCTGTATGCAGGTAGCGAAAGGCGTATGCACAAGGCCCAAACGTGCCCGAGCCTCCTGCCGCGACGCCTCTCTTCCCATGAGCAAAGATAGCATAAAATGAGTGTCGAGACAAGCGGGAAAACGGCAAAAAAAGAGCGGGACCGGGAGTCACGCTCCCAGCCCCGCTTATACAGCATCAAATATTGTTTCGTTTAGAAGAGGTAGGCTGCCGTTACGGTCCATGCCCGGCTCTTACCGTTCAAGGTTGCATTGATCAGATTGTCATCGAGCTCCATGGTCTTGCCCAAGCCCCAACCATACTGGGCTGCAATCTGCAAATGGCTGAAGAACTCGAGACCGAGACCTACGTTGATGGCCGTCTCGAAGCTCTTGTTCTTGTACTGATCGGCCAAGTTGTCGCCTACCCGGAAGGCAAAACTGGGACCGGCATAGACAAAGGGCGACATAAACGACCCTACCACCGGCAACGAGAATTTATACTTCAGGTTGATAGGTATCTCTATATAATCGGTGTGATGCGTCTCTGTCAGGTTGGAAGTAACCTCTTTCAAGGTAGATCCTTTGCGAGAGTACATCACACTAGCATCGAGGCCCACCCCGATAACGGGCACCATAAACTCGGCCATGATACCACCCGTAAAACTCGTGATATTGTTCGATTTCAAATTCTCAGACAAGTTTCCACCCAGAGAGAGAGACGAGATGTTCACACCAAGCTTGGGTCCAAACTTAAACTGTGCATTGGCCGGAATCGCCAAAAACAAGGCAGCAATGAGAGCTACACAAAAAACTGTCTTTTTCATAAATCTCTTTTTATTTGTATTTCTAATTTTTAGTCGCAGAACAGACTATTTCTATAACCCATTTCGCGACACCTCTTTGCACAAAGATAAGATAAAATATATTAAAATCACAAAATCGAACGAGAAATCGACAAGAAATACAAAAATTTACAGACTCTTATCGGCTATCAAAAAAAATAGCGTATCTTCGACAATCGAAAAAAACAAGACTTCGACTTATGGATATCACAGACAACAAACCGACCATCGAAGAAGAGATCGTAAAGATGCTGAAAACCGTCTACGATCCCGAGATTCCGGTCAACATATACGACCTGGGGCTCGTCTATGACATCGAGGTAAACGACGGCGCCGTGAAGATAGCGATGACACTCACCGCCCCCAACTGCCCGGCGGCCGACTTCATCATCGAGGATGTGCGCATGAAACTCGAGAGTATCGAAAATGTAAAGAGCGTCGACATTCAACTCGTATTCGAACCCGAATGGGACAAGGACATGATGAGCGAAGAGGCCAAACTCGAGCTCGGACTTCTGTAAACCGTATTGCCTATGCCCGGGACTAAAACCTATTTTGCTTCTGATTTTCACCTGGGAGCCCGATACATCGAGAATCCCTTGGAATACGAACGTCGCATCGTGCGATGGCTCGACAGCATCAAGGCCGATGCCAGTACCCTCTACCTGCTGGGCGACATACTCGACTACTGGTACGAGTACCGCTACGTAGTGCCTCGCGGCTTCACCCGCTTCTTCGGCAAGCTGGCCGAGCTGAGCGACAGTGGTGTCGACATACACTGGTTCATCGGCAACCACGACATCTGGATTTTCGACTACCTGCCCCACGAGTTGGGCATCACCATACACGACGGTACCCTCATCACCGAGATTGGCGGAAAGCGTTTTTTCCTCTCGCACGGCGACAACGTGGGGCATCGCGACCGTTCGTTCCGGCTGCTGCGCAGCATCTTCCGCAATCGGTTCTGCCAACGCCTCTACGCCGCCATACACCCACGGTGGACCGTAGCTTTTGCCCTGCGTTGGTCGGCCCACAGCCGCAAGGCCGGCGACGACTATGCCGAGTATCGGGGCGAGAAGAACGAACACTTGGTGTGCTTTGCCAAAGAGTACCGCAAAGAGCACCCCATCGACTGCTTTATCTTCGGCCACCGGCACATCCTGCTCGACTTAGCTCTGCCCCAGCAAAGCCGCATCGTCATCTTGGGCGACTGGATTAAAAATCCATCCTATGCAGTATTCGATGAAACGGGTTTAAATTTGTATGATTACATCGAAGAATGAGGCAAAAATGATGTCAAAATATCTATTTTAATATTTTTTACACATTCAAAGAGAAGTAAAGAATTTAATCCCAATCAATTATTTAACAACAATTTACAACCCGAAAAACCTCAAAAGTAATTAAAAAACCATATTATAAAACATATTTTTTTGTTTGCGTATCTGCAAAAAAAAGTTGTCCTTTGTGTCAATAACCTAAAACAATCTTTTTTACCTTAAAAAAATTAATACCTATTGAAAACCTATAAAGGAAGAGCTTTTGAGAAAAAGCTCTTTTTTTATTTTTCATACCATTCTGTCAACCAACCATTTAGTCTACACCCAAACCTATCGCGCCGCCCACCCTGCGATAGCACGACGGCAGAAACCGCTCGATCTACAATAATATATTATACAGGAGTCATCGACCCGCTGCCTGTATAGAGACCGTCGGGCTACGGTCTGCCCCTGTCGTAATCTGCCGTTCTCAACGACCCGCCTTCCGTGCTACCGCTTCCCTGCCGAAGGAGAATCTAAAAAAACCTGAAATAGATATTTATTGCACAAAATAGATAAAAAGCTACATTTCGACGAAAAAATCAGCTTTTACATATCATTTTTTCAATTATTTTTCTATATTTGCAAAATACAAAATAAGACATCACTTTTTATATAAATCTTCACTAATAAGTTTTAATTATGAAAAAATCTTATCTACTCACCTGCATTGGTTTGGTAATGAGTCTATTAGGATTCATACCAATCACTCATGCACAGACCTATCCGTATTTCTGCGGTTTTGAGGACGATACAGAAAACGCACAGTGGACACTCGTCAATGGCGACCTCTCCAACCAATGGCACATAGGTACAGCCGATAAACAAAGTGGCGAAAAGGGGCTGTACATCTCGAACGACGGCGGTGCGACCAGTGGTTATAACACCGATGCCCCCTCGACAGTATTTGCCTATCGCACGATCGAAATCACCGAAGAGGCTTCCTACTCGATTTCTTTCGATTGCAACGTGCTGGGCGAAAGATCCGATTGGGGTATGTATGACTATGCCGACGCCTTACTGGCTCCGGGCGACGCCGTGTTCACCGCCAGCAGCGCCCCCTATCAGGTATCTCTCCCCGAAGGTTGCATCTCGCTCACCAGCGAGAGCTACCTTGTGAACCAATACACCTGGGAGAGCCGGACCAGTTTACAGAAACTCACCCCCGGTACCTACAAAATAGTGTTCATGTGGCATAACGACGACATGACCGGCGAAGGTTCGGCAGCCATCGACAACGTGCGCATCGAGAAACTATCCAGCTCGCCTTCCATTGCGGTAAGTTCGTCGCTCGAATTCCCGCTTACGGCAACCGGGACAAGTTCAATCGCCACACTCACTATCCGCAATACAGGTGGCGGCGACCTTTATATCTCGTCCTTCAATTTCTCCAACCCCGCATTCGAGATGGTTGCGCCTCCCTCATACCCCGACACCATCGAAAGCTTGGGAGGAGAGAAGAGCTACCAAATCAAGTTCACACCGAGTTCGGCCGACGAGGTTTCCGGGACCTTGACCATTCAAAGCAATACCGACGAACAGACGATATCCCTCTCCGGTACTGGCTACTCGTTTATCGAGATTACCGACCAGGCTCCCCTCTTCGAAGATTTCGAAAGCCTTGACAGCACTCTGCCCAACATGGGCATAACCCCCTGGACCTTGAAACAGGGATACACCACCAGCGGAACCCCCACCAACTGGAACATCTGTACGACCACGGCATACGTACGCGGGAGCAAATCGCTGCAAGCCAACGATGTACAAGCCACAGCTACAGCTCTGCTGATAAGCCCCAAATTGAAATTTGCAGCCGACAGGAGTGGTAAAATATCGTTCTACATGCGCCGCCAGGGCGGAACCAACAAACCCAACGAAGGGTTCAAGGTATATGTCAACACCGTCGGCGACATCTACAGCTACGACGACGCAGGGAATATCGTCATCAACGGCGACAATACCGTAACGACTCTGGTCGAGCCCATACTCCATGCGACAAAATGTGGCGGCAGCGAGATTATGATGGATGCCATGTACAAGATGGAGGTCAATATCCCTGCCGACTATGCCGGAAAAGAGTTCTTCGTCATCATCGAAGCTATTCAAGAATATGTAAGCTACAACACCATCGACGATATCAAAATCGAGCTGTTGCCCAACACCCCGTGCCTGGGCAATACGACCGAGTCGATAAATCTGGGCTTTGTAAAAGCCGGCGAAACAGCTTCGCAAGAATTTACCCTCTCCAACGTAGGTACCAACGTATTGGAGGTCAACCTCGCGATGGCCGATGCAAACTCCTCCTTCTCGGTTACTCCCGAGACGGCCAGCATTCCGTTCAACGAACAAAAGACCTTCACGGTCAGCTTCTCGAACAGTGAAGTAGGTCCGTTCAGCGACAACCTCTATATCACGACCAACGGCGGCAACGACACCATCTCCCTCCAGGCCGAGACCTATCCGGCAACCTCGTACTACGAGACCTTCGACAACTCGACCAACCTGCCGGCCGAATGGGTAGTGGTAGCCGATGGTAACGAAACCACCTACTCGATCAAGACCGGAGTCGGTGAAGACGGGTCGAACGTACTGACTGCCGCCGTAGACTACTGGGGCGACACCTCATCGCTCGACACCATCTACTCGCCCGTAGTCTCGGGTAAAGTCACTTTCGACTTCAAGAAGGTATATTCGGCCTCATCCATATTCGAAGCCTTCCTGGTTGACGCATCCGGCAACAAGACCGAAATCGAGTTGGGAGCCAGCACGACCAATTGGACACCTATTATACTCGAAGATGTGCCCGAAGGTTCGCGTATCGCTTTCCTGATGAGCAACTCTTATCTCGACAATTTCATGGCATTCGCACACCAAGAGATTACCAAAGGTATACAACTGCAGAAAAACTCGCTCAACCGTCCGAGCAGTTGGATGTCGCTGTATGCCGGTGAAGAAAAGGCTACCGACAATACCATACAGTTTACGTTCAAGAATATCGGTACCCAGGCTATCGAAGCCGGAAGCTACAACTTCACCACCCAACTGGTCGATGAGAACAACGCTCCCGTCGAAGGTGTTTCGTACAAGACCTATATCCAGAACGGTGACGAGTATACACTCTACGAGGACAACGTAATACCCGGCCCGGCCATTGCTACCAACGAAGAGAAGACCATCAGCGGCTACATGCTCATCGAATGCGACGACGAGATCAGCAAACTCATGTTCAATGTAATCGCCAACGGTGTAGAGAACACGCACTTCGTTGTAATGCAAACAGGAAACAACCTGACCATCAGACCCAACAAGGGCTCAGCCTCTTTGCCTGAACTGGTCTTTGGCATGACCAACAAAGCCATGACTCTCGACTACGTCATCAAGAACAGCAGCAACAACGGCGCCCTCACCATCTCGAGCTTCACGGCCCCTGAGAACTCGGCATTCACGGTACAGGCCGAATTGCCTATCGTCATTCCCAGCAGCGGCTCCGATACGATTCAGATCACCTTCGATGCAACCCCGGGACACTACGCCGACAGCATTACCGTAGAACACGACGGTATAGGCAACACGAAATTTGCCGTATCGGGAACCATGCTGGCCGCAACCACTTTGCTCGAGTCGTTCGAAGGCGATGTATTCCCGCCCATCCTGTGGGATGTAAAACAAGGTCAATGGAGCAAGAGCACCAGCTCGCCCTACGAAGGGAAGGCTTGTGCAGCCGTTACGAGCACCGAACCCGATACACTCGTGACCCCGCTGCTCCACCTGGCAGCCGGCGACTCCATCGCATTCTCGCTCAAAGCCGCAAGCTCAACGGGCTACGGAACAGAGATCTACTACTCGGCCGACGGTAAGAACTGGAATCCGTTGAAATCGATTTACGTATACGCTTCGTATTGGAACGACTGGGAACCCATGGCCGTCTACATGCCCGACGACTTTACAGAGGGTGACTACTACCTGGCATTTGCCAGCACGAGAACCTACCTCGATCTGGTTTATGGCCCGCAAGTAGTTTATCAAGATCACCGACTCGACATCAAGAATTTCACAGGCTCGACCAAGGGTATGGTCAACTACTCGCAAGACTTTACCATCGAAATCGCTTGCCTGGGTATCGAAGATGAAACGGCCGACAGCTACTCGATCGACCTGATGAATGGCGACGAAACCATTGGCCACTACGAGGTGGAAGACATGACGCTGGGCGACACCAAGAGCTACACTTGCTCGTGGACTCCTCATACCGTTGGCGAAGCCCACATCTACGCTCTGTTGACCCTCAACGGCGCCGTAACTTCGACCGATACCATTACGGTAGATGTAGCCGAAGAGACCTTGATTTCGGCCATCATGATTGGCGACTTGAACTCCCCCACATCGACGACGTACTACAAGCACCTCCTCTTCGAGACGCTCTATACGCCCGATTTGCTCGACGGTCTGACCGAAGGCGATGTAATCGAATCGATCAACCTGCCCTATCTGGCCGTCAACTCTACCGTACAAGGGTATAGAATCAACGTCTGGTTCGGCAACACCGACAAGACCGAACTGACCACCGAAGCCATGTCGGCTGCCGACATCGAAGGCCTCTCTCACATCGGTGCAGACCTGAGATTCGAAATCGGCGGTACTCAAGAGGCTCCTCTCTACTTCGAGATGCGTCCCGAAACGCCCATTACCTACAATGGTGGCAACATTAGCCTCATTGTTTCGGTCGACTCTACGGCTTATGCTCCTCGTGACAATGCCCAGTTCTTCCTGTCGGAGGGCAACCTCAGATCGATGAAGGCCTACTCGTTCGACGGTAACACATCGGCCGACTACATGGATGCCTGGACAAATGGCTCATACGTACCGGGCTACAAAGAGAGCATTATGACCATCAAACTGGGTCTGGCTGCCGAGGCTCCTGTTGTTCACGGTATCGTTACCCGTGCCGACAGTGACGAACCTATCGAAGGTGCTACGGTCACCATGCAATCGGGCGAAGTCATCTACTCGGCCACGACCGATGCCAGCGGTGCTTACAGCATCTCCGTACTGCAACCGGGCAAAGAGTATGAAATGAGTGTGACGAAAGACCAATACACCGCCGTAGACGGAGTAACGGTTACCGTAAATGAAGGCGACGACATCGAACAGAACTTCGAGCTGACCATCATCACCGGTATCGACCACACGGCCGAAGCTGCCACCAAGATATTTACCGACCGCTCGGGCAATATCCGCATCGAGGCTGGCAGTCCCATCGAGCTGGTTAAGGTATACTCGATGAGCGGTAGCCTCTGCATCACCGAAAGTCCTGCCACCGAATCGGCCATAATCAATGCCGCCAACCTCAAGGGCGTTTACATCGTCGAGGTTCAAACGGCCGGCAGCGTGAAGCGTGCCAAGGTAAGACTCTGATACGACTTATCACTCAAACCATAAAGAGGCTGTCTCAAAATAGAATTGCAAAAGTAAAAATCTTATAGATTAAAACCTAGAAGTAAAAAATCTCCTGCTTTAGCCCTTGTTTATTGCAATTATAGGACTAAAAGCAGGAGATTTTTATGTTGTAGCTTATAGATTGTAAGTAACCCTATCTCTATTTTCTATTTTGAGACAGCCTCTTTTTTTTATTTCGTCAAGCCAAAATAAAGCCCTATATTTGTAAACATGAACCATCCAGCAGTGTCATCGATGAAACGATATGCCATCATAGTAGCCGGCGGCAAAGGTACTCGCATGGGCAGCGAGCTGCCCAAACAGTTTTTGCGTCTGGCCGGGAAACCCATATTGGCCCATACGCTCGACAACTTCTACCGCTTCGACCCCACGATAGAGTTGGTGGTCGTACTCCCCGCCTCGCAGCAGGCATATTGGAAGGCGCTATGTCAAGAGTTCCATATCGACATTCCCCACCGCATCGCCTCGGGTGGAGAAACCCGCTTCCACTCGGTGCGCAACGGGTTGGCCCTGCTCCCCGACGAGGGGCTCGTGGCCATTCACGACGGAGTGCGCCCGCTGGTCGCCCACACCGTTATCGAGCGTTGCTTCGCTACGGCACAAGAGTATGGCGGTGCCATACCTACCCTACCGCTCACCGACTCGCTGCGGCAACTGGGCCCCGACGGTTCGAGCCTGGCGGTGGACCGCAGCCGCTTCGTGGCCGTACAAACCCCGCAGACCTTCCGCTGCCACGAAATCAAAGAGGCCTATGACCAACCCTATCGCGAGACCTTCACCGACGATGCCTCGGTCTACGAGGCGGCTGGATACGCTCCCCGCCTGGTCGAGGGCAACCGCGAGAATCTGAAGATAACCCTACCCATAGACCTGGCTTTGGCCGAAATTCTGCTCGCCCGATGACCGACCTCGCCAAACTCGATATAAAATACCTGCCCGGAGTCGGGCCCAAACGGGCCGACCTCCTCAACAAGGAGCTGGAGATACATACCTATCTCGATCTGCTCCACTACTACCCCTACAAATACATCGACCGCAGCAAGACCTACAAGATAAGCGAGATCGACGGCTCCATGCCCTACATCCAACTGCGGGGACGCATCGTCTCGTACAATACCCACGGCGAGGGTGCCCGCCGGCGTCTCACCGCCCTGTTTTCCGATGGCACAGGGGTAATCGAGCTGGTATGGTTCAAGGGCATCCGCTACATCACCGAGCGATACAAGCCGGGCACGGAGTATACCCTGTTCGGACGGCCTACCCTTTTCAACGGGAAATTCAACATTGCCCACCCCGAGCTCGACCCCATCGACGACCGCATCGACAACACCACCGGTCTGCAAGGCTACTACAACACGACCGAGAAAATGAAGAACGCCTTTCTCAACTCCAAGGCGCTGCAAAAGATGGTCTACACCCTGCTAACCAGCATACAGGCCCCACTGCCCGAAACCTTGCCCGCCCCCGTCATCGCCCACATGCAACTGATGGGGATTACCGATGCCCTGCGCAACATCCATTTCCCCATATCGGTCGGCCACCTGCGCCGGGCCGAGATGCGGCTCAAATTCGAAGAGCTCTTCTATCTGCAGCTCCACATCCTGCGATACACCCGGCTGCGCAACCAGAAACTGGGCGGATTCCGGTTCGACCACATCGGCGACTGCTTCAACAACTTCTACCACCACATACTTCCCTTTGAGCTCACCCAAGCCCAAAAGCGGGTCATCAAAGAGATACGGGCCGACATGGGCAGCGGCCGGCAGATGAACCGGCTGCTGCAAGGCGACGTGGGCAGCGGCAAAACCCTGGTGGCCCTCATGAGCATGCTTATCGCCGTCGACAACGGCTACCAGGCTTGCCTGATGGCCCCCACCGAGATACTGGCCACCCAGCACTACGAGGGGTTGAGAACGATGGTCGAGCCTCTGGGGGTGCGCATCGAGCTGCTCACCGGGTCGGTCACCAAGAAGCGGAGGGCCCCCATTCTCGAGGGGCTGCTCACCGGCGAGGTCAACCTGCTCATCGGCACCCATGCCCTGCTCGAAGATACGGTCCACTTCGCCAACCTGGGCTTTGTCGTCATCGACGAGCAGCACCGGTTCGGCGTAGAACAGCGCTCCCGCCTCTGGCACAAAAACACCACGCCGCCCCACATTCTGGTGATGACGGCCACCCCTATCCCCCGCACCCTGGCCATGACGGTCTACGGCGACCTCGACGTATCGGTCATCGACCAGCTGCCCCCCGGCCGCAAACCCATACAGACCCTGCTCCAATACGACAGCAAGCGAGGCCAACTCTATGCCGCCCTGCGCAAGCAGTTGCAGATAGGTCGGCAGGCCTATATCGTCTACCCCCTCATCCAGGAGAGCGAGAAGAGCGACCTGAAAAACCTCGAGGAGGGCTACGACCACATACGCGAGGTGTTCCCCGAGTACCGGGTGTGCATGGTTCACGGCAAGATGAAGGCAGCCGAGAAGGAGGAGCAGATGCAGCGGTTCGTCTCGGGCGAGGCGCAAATCATGGTAGCCACAACCGTCATCGAAGTGGGGGTGAATGTACCCAACGCCTCGGTCATGATTATCGAGAATGCCGAGCGGTTCGGACTGGCCCAGCTGCACCAGTTACGAGGCCGTGTAGGCCGCGGAGCCGAGCAGTCGTACTGCATACTGATGACCTCGTACAAAATAAACCAGGATACCCGCAAACGGCTCGAACTGATGACCGAGACCAACGACGGATTCCGCATTGCCGAAGCCGACATGCAGATGCGCGGGCCCGGCGATATGGAGGGAACCCAACAGAGCGGCATCGCCTTCAACCTGCAAATTGCCAACCTGGCCAAAGACGGCCAAATCTTGCAGGCGGCTCGCGACGAAGCCAACGCGCTGCTCGACAGCGACGAACGACTGGAACATCCTGAAAATTATATCGTACGAAAAGAGTTGAGCCGGATCTTCGAAAGACAAAAAAACTGGGGATTGATTAGCTAATGTAAAATAAGGGGTTTTATGTTGTAAAACATATTATTCATAATTTATTATAAATCAAATAGATAATACGTAAAATCTACCATCACCCCATAGAGGGAGACTAAATTTTGTTAACCACCCAGAACACTTCTCCCCAAAAATCATTATCTTTGAAGAGTGCGTTTGAAAAAAGCACACCCATATCATAGTTTAGATTACTGGAAGTCTTTTTTTGACTCTCTATTTTTTTAGGACTTGGCTCGGGCCAGAAACAAATTAAAATGTATTTCGGAAAAATAAAACATTGTATCCTCCCACTGCTGCTTGCATTCTCGTTAGGCACACTCAATGCCCAACACAATAGGAATCTCTCTACTCAACAACACTCCAAACTGCATCAAGACCTCATCGCCGGTCAGCAGAACATTCACAAGTCCATCAATCTGGTCGACTCGATTGCCCTGCTCGAGATGCTCGAAGAGGAGGAAGAGGAGTTCCCCGGGTCGGATGTATATGGCGACAACTGGGATCAGACGTGGGTAAACCCCTATAAAGTTCCTATCGAAAAACTGCCCGAAACCGAAACCATCGACGTATCGGAATATTGCATGCCCATCATCAGCCACATCACCTCGAACTACGGCTGGCGTCGCCGTCGCATGCACCGGGGCGTAGACCTCTCGCTCCATATCGGCGATACGGTGCGTGCCGCCTTCTCGGGCAAGGTACGGCTCACCCGCTACGAGCGCCGCGGCTATGGCTACTACGTCATCATCCGCCACAACAACGGTCTCGAGACCATCTACGGTCACCTCTCCAAATTCCTGGTGGAGCCCGACCAAATCGTCAAAGTGGGCGACCCCATCGCCCTGGGTGGAAACACCGGCCGCTCTACCGGTCCGCACCTCCACTTCGAGACTCGCTACCTGGGTATGGACATCAACCCCAACAAGATATTCGACTTTGTAAACCAGGTACCCCACACCGATACCTACACCTTCAACCCCAAAGAGTTGGCCAGCAGTCTGGGATACGGGAAATACAAAAACAGCAGAAACAAAGGGACCAACAACGGTGCCAAATATGTGTCGTACCGCGTACGCAAAGGCGACTCGCTGTCGAGAATAGCCAGCAAATACGGTGTCTCCATCAACCAATTATGCAAACTGAACGGAATCAAACGAAACGCTATCCTGCGTGAAGGGAAGGTTCTGAGAATAAGATAATAACCCCAAAATTAGAACAACAACAAAAAATTGAATCATTTCCATTAAAACAAACTGCTTCATTCTATAAAAAGCATCAACGTGCGTTGGTGCTTTTTTTTATTCCTCTCCGCTCTGTACAGTCCATCCCAAAGAGCTGCCTGCCGACAAAAAGCAGACGGCATCCCCCCGGCAGAGAACGAGTCGCCCCTTCCCCGGGAGAAGAAGAGGGCTACCTACCTCGGCACACAGGAGTGTGACCGAACGACTCGATTCGGAACCCGGCGACACAGAAGACAGAAGGTCCCGGCCATGGAGCAAACAGCCTCAGGGACAAACAGCCTCAGGATGTGATTGGGGAAGGGAAAAGAGGCTATACCTATTTTCCAAACAGAGAGTGATAGCGTTGCAGCAGTTCGCTATACGGGGTCAGATGCCGGACAGGCAACAGCGAAACCGACGAATAGCGGTCTATGGCTATCCGGTTGTAATCGCCGAAACCGCTTTGCAAGGCCTTCTCGAGATAGCCGATTGCCTTGTCGGCATCGGTCATGGCATACATGCAGGCCAAATAGAAATAGTCGATATTGCGCACCGTACCCGACTGCAGCAGCCGACTCTCCCAGCGAGCCATCTCCTGGGGTTGATGCAGGCGGGCAAAGGCAATACCCTTGAGGTTGTCGCCATAGTAGGTCGACTGGTCGTCGAGGCTCAGCACCTTGCGATAGTCGGCCTCGGCTTCGGCCCGGTTTTCAAATCCATACTCCTGCACGTAGGCCCGCAGCAGATAGAGATAGGGCATCGTAGGAGCTACGGCGATAGCCTCGTTGTAGTAACCGATAGCATCGATGTAATTCCCCTCGTCGTAAGCAATCATACCCCGCTCGATACACACCTGCACATTCGACGGATCGTATACGGCAGCCTGCCGGATAGCCTGGTCGGCAGCCACCAAATCGCCGGCACCGCGTTCGATTTCGGCCTGCAGCCGATAGTATTCGGCATTCTGGCCATCTTTCTCGAGGGCCCGCTTAATATCGTTGCGGGCATCGTCGAAGCGTCCCAGACGCGACAAGCAATAGGCCCGGTTGTAGTAGATGCTGTGGAAGTTGAAGAAGTTCTCGGAGAGAATCGTATTCCAGTCGCGCAACGACAAGTTGAAGTCGTAATGGTCTTTATAGATAGAACCTCGCACATAGTAGAGCATGCCCTGACGGGGGAATCGCTCGATGTTCCGGTTCAGCCCGGCAATCACCTCGCTGTAAGCCTCGTTGCTGTAAGCCACCAACTGCTGCACGGCACCCGAACGTCCGTCGTCGAGCGATACGGCGTAGACCAGATCGTCGACCGCCTCGGGCAACAGCCCCATCTCTTTGTAGATTTCGCTACGCTCCAGGTAGACCATGGGATCTTTGGGCGAAAGATTCACCGCCTGAGCCAGAAGGTCTTTGGCCCGCACCGGTTGCCCGACGTGTGCTTCGACCCGGGCCAGCCCCATGTAGGCACTCTGGCTGCGGGTATCCATCCGCAACAACTGGCTGTAATCGATTTTGGCCAAGTCGTATTGGCCCATCTTGCAAAGCAGGTCGCCTCGGTCTTTCAAGGCCAGCCGATGGTTGGGAACCAGACGCAAGGCACTGTTCAGGTCGGTCAGGGCCGGCTTGTTCTCCCCCTTCACCGTCAGAATCTTGGCCCGCAGCAGATAGGCCTGGGCCAAGTCGTCTTTCTCCCGGCGGGGAAAATATTTGATGGCATTGTTTATATCCGACAAAGCCTTCTCCATTTCGCCCTGTCCGAAATAGGCCATGGAGCGGCTGTAATAGGTCCGGTAGTCTTGAGGATTGGCGGCCAGCTCTTCGGCATAAACCTCCATCATGGCTTTCACCAGATCGTCGTCGGCAGCCGAAGCCGGAGCCGAAACGACCGACAGACCCAATAAAACAACTCCCCATATACAGTTACGTCGTACACCCATCGTGAACCCCCTTTTCTGTTTTTGCATTTATACTATTCCGAGCTGCCCTGCCGGCAAATTCCACATCGGGAGAATCGGCCCGCCTATATTCGACAGGCACCGGCCTCGTTTCACCCTTCGGGGACGAACGGCCGACCCCATTGTCGGCAACTCTTTTTCAGGGCAAAAATACAAACATTTCTCCGAATGAACAAACGGTCGCATAGCCATTTACACGCGGTTGTGTACGGTGGCTACGACAGCTCGACCGTCTCCAAATCGTCGGGCACGAAAACCCGCCCGGTAAAGTGCAGCAACGCCTCGGCCCGGTAGAGCTCCTTGCGGGTGGCCAGGTTGCGGTCTTCGGTATGGTAGAGCAACAGGTTCTTTACCCGCAGCTGCTCGGCCAGGCTCCCTGCCTCGAGCGCCGTGCTGTGGTGCTTCTCATAGGGCTTGAAGATGTCGCGGTCGCGATAGAGGCAGAAGGCCTCGCACAGCATCCAGTCGGCCCCCTCGACATACGACCGGTTGGCCTCGTTGTAGGGCTCGTCGCCCAGGCATACCAACCGCTGCCCGCCGGGCAGTGCTACCTGGAAACCAAACTGTTTCTCCTTGGTCGACAGGATGTCGAAACACTGAAACTGCATGTCGCCCACCTCGAAACGCTCCTTGTCCTTCACCTCGTGGAAGAGTACCCCATTACCCAGATAGGCCCGGTCTTTGGCCGAGAGGGTCATACGGCATATCCAGTCGAGTACCGTCAGCACCTTGTCGTGGCCATACACGGTGAAGGCTCCTTCGTACCGGCCGCTCTTCATGCGGTTGATAATCATGCGCACTACCCACACGGCACCCAGTATGTGGTCGGTGTGGGCGTGGGTGACAAACATATCGTGCAGGGAGCTCAGGTCGATGCCCGCCTTCTCGAGCTGCGAAAGCACCCCGTTTCCTCCCCCGGCATCGACCAGACATCGCGAGGTTTCGGTACTCAACACAAAACAAGTATTGTAGCAACGGGTAACGATGGCATTGCCCGTGCCCAGCATGGTAAGGGTATTGTGACTCATAACACTATTTTCAGGACCGACGATACCGTCCGTATACGACGGTTTCATACGGCATATTTGAAAAAAGGGAGAGGTCGACGGTTACCGTCGCTCCCCTCCCGAAATCGGATTTTATTTTTCTCTATTTTTTGTCAAACGCATTAATGGTCTGTCTGATGCGCACCAACCGGGTGAGCAGTCCTTCGAGCCGGTCGAGCGGCAACATGTTGGCGCCGTCCGACTTGGCCTCGCGGGGATTGGGGTGTGTCTCCATGAAGAGGCCATCGACCCCTACGGCCACCCCGGCACGGGCTATCGTCTCGATGAGTTCGGGCACGCCGCCGGTCACACCCGAATCCTGATTGGGCTTTTGCAGCGAGTGAGTGGCGTCGAGCACCACAGGGAAACCGAACTTCTGCATCACCGGGATACCGCGATAGTCGACAATCAGGTCTTGATAGCCGAAGGTGGTACCCCGCTCGGTAATCATCACCCGGTCGTTACCGGCATCGACCACCTTTTGAGCGGCAAACTTCATCGCCTCGGGCGAGAGGAACTGCCCCTTCTTGATATTCACCACGCGACCCGTCTGAGCAGCGGCCACCAGCAGGTCGGTCTGCCGGCACAGGAAGGCGGGAATCTGCAACACATCGACATACTGAGCCGCCATGCGCGCCTCGTCGGCCGTGTGTATATCGGTCACCACCGGTATCTGGTAGGTTTCGCCCACCCGGCGCAAAATCTTCAGAGCCTTCTCGTCGCCGATACCGGTAAAGGAGTCGAGACGCGAGCGGTTGGCCTTGCGATACGAACCCTTGAATACATAGGGAATCTGCAACGCATCGGTTATCTGCACAATCTTTTCGGCAATCTCCATGGCCATGGACTCCCCCTCGATTACACAGGGGCCGGCCAGCAGGAAGAAGTTGCCGCTGTCGGTATGTTTCAGTTTTTCGAGTTTCATTATTTCGGGTTTAATTGGTTCATCAGTTGTATCGTGTGACAAGCCACCAGACCGGCTGTTTCGGTGCGCAGGCGGCTCGGGCCCAGCATCACGGGGCGGAAGCCGCAGGCGATGGCCTGCTCCACCTCCTCGGGGCTGAAATCGCCTTCGGGGCCAATCAGTATCAGGGCATTCTCACCGGGCCGATAGAGCTCGGTCAGCTCCTTGCGGTCGCCCTCGTCGTAACAGTGGGCTATGAACTTCTGGCCGTCGAACGGCCGGGCCACAAACTCGGCAAAGGGAGTCATCTCGGAGAGTTGCGGCAGCACCGCCTTGAGCGACTGTTTCATGGCCGAAACCAGAATCTTGTTCAGGCGCTCGGTCTTCAACTCCTTCCGCTCCGAGAAACGGCAACGCAACAACGTGATGGCATCGATGCCTATCTCGGTGGTTTTCTCGGCAAACCATTCGATGCGGTCGAGGTTCTTGGTGGGGGCAATGGCCACATGCACCCGGGCGGTCCAAGGGTTGGGAGCAGCCTCCCTCTCGAGCAGCCGCACGCCGCATCGCTTGGGGTGAGCCAACACAATCTCGGCCCGATAGCGGGTACCCCGCCCGTCGATAATGCCAATCTCGTCGCCCTCCTTCATGCGCAACACCCGCACACAATGCTGGCTCTCGCCTTCGGGCAACTCGTGCACGGTCTCTATATCGGGAGCATAGAATATCTGCATGGCATCAACTGTCGATTAAGCGTTGGCCTGAGCCGTGCGTTGATGTTTGTAGTGGAAGGTGAGCGCAAACAGCACACCGATTACAAAAGCATAAGCGGCAAAGATGGTCCAGCAGGCCGTCCAGTCGGTCACACCAGCCGTGGTGTGGGCCTTGATTACCCATCCGGCACCGTAACCGCCCACGATAGAACCCAAGCCGTTGGTCATCATCATAAAGATACCCTGTGCACTAGCCTTGATCGACTCGGAAGCCTCATCGGCAATAAAGAGCGAGCCCGACACATTGAAGAAGTCGAAAGCCATGCCGTAGACAATCATCGACAAGATGAGGAAGAGCACCGAGAAGCCTTCGGGGCCGCCAATGGCAAAGAACCCGAACCGAAGCACCCAGGCGGTGAAGCTGATAATCATTACCCGCTTGATGCCGTATCGGCTCATGAAGAAGGGAATGGCCAAGATAAACAGCGTCTCGGATACCTGCGAAAGCGACGAAAGGATAACCGAATATTTCACGGCCCAAGAGTCGGGCGAAGTGGCTTTGAAGCTATCGAGGAAAGGCACACCGTACATGTTGGTCACCTGCAAGGCGGCACCCAGCAGGAACGAGAAGAGCAGGAACACAGCCGTGCGGTAGTTCTTGAAAAGCACCAGAGCATCCAACCCCAGCATCGACAGGAGGCCGTTGTTCTTCATCGCCTTGGCCGGCGGACAGGCGGGCAGAGTAAAGCAGTAGAAACCCATCACCACCGAAGCAACCCCGGCCATGAGCAACTGTCCGTTGTTGGCGCTGAAGCCGGTGAAGTTGTCGATCCACATGGCTACGATAAAGCCGACCGTACCCCACACCCGCACCGGCGGATAGTCTTTGACACGGTCCAGGCCGGCCTTGTCGATGGCGTTGTAGGCCACCGTATAGGAGAGCGACAGCGTAGGCATATAGGCAAGCATGTTGACCAGCATCGCTATCTTGAAAAAGTCATAGTCCGAAATGAATGCCGCACTGAAAAGGGCGATGGCTCCCACAAAGTGCAAGCCGCCCATCAAGCGCTCGGCATTGATCCACTTGTCGGAGACGATACCGATAAGAGCCGGCATGATGAGCGAAGCGATACCCGACAAGGCAAACACGCTGCCTACAAGAGCTCCGTCGAAAGCAAGCCCCCCCTCTTCGGTAGGCGTAGTCATATAGAGCCCCAATGTACAGAGCCAAGATCCCCAAATAAAAAATTGGAGAAAGTTCATTACTATGAGTCGCAGTTTGATACTTTTCATATAATTGTGTTTTGTATTACGATCCTTATCCTATACCCTTGCATGGCTTAGATTAGCAGGCAAAGCTACCAAAATATCGCTGTTTTTACAAGCGATTGTCTCTTTTATTCAGTTCCTCCTGTATACGGGCTGCCTCTTCGTAAGCCTCCGAGGCAATAGCCTTTTCGAGCCGTTCCTTCAACTCCTTACGCGAACAGGCCGACAAGTCCCGCTCCTCTTTTTTTACGACCTCCTTTTCGCGACTACGCTCGGGAGAATGCTCATCGGCCTCCTCCTCTTCATAAACGAAACCGGCCTCCTCGATAATCTCGGGCATGACAAAAATATCGGAGCGTGTACGCAAGGCAATGGCTATAGCGTCGGACGTACGAGCGTCGACCCGCATCTCGCGGGTACCATCGTCGAAAACCATCTCGGAGTAGAAGACTCCGTTCTCCAATTTATAAATGCAAACTTCTTTCAACCGTATGCCGAAACCATGGGCAAAACTTACAAACAGATCGTGGGTGATGGGTCGAGGCGGAATGATGCCCTCGAGTGAAATGGCTATCGACTGGGCCTCGGATACACCTATTACTACGGGAATGCGACGGGGTCCCTCCTCCTCGGCAAGGACCAGAGCGTATGCTCCCTTCTTCACTTGACTATATGTCAATCCCAATACCTTTAACTTGATACGATTTTCCACAGCTCACTGGTTTTATAAGAAACAAAGATAGTGAAAGGTGAGAGCAGAGACAAACAGGAAACGTAGTTTTCAATATTTGGCTCTGCCGAACCGACTCCTATCTTCTGAAAAGATAGTGAAAGGTGAGAGCAGAGACAAATAGGAAACGTAGTTTTCAATATTTGGCTCTGCCGAACCGACTCCTATCTTCTGAAAAGATAGTGAAAGGTGAGAGCAGAGACAAACAGGAAACGTAGTTTTCAATATTTGGCTCTGCCGAACCGACTCCTATCTTCTGAAAAGATAGTGAAAGGTGAGGGGGAGAATAAAATATTGAAACTGGTTTCAGATACTTTTTACCCCGAACCGACTCCTATCTCATTCAAAGATAAAGAAAATATCGTACCATTGGATTTTACGAGGCAAGAAATATGCACCCTCGAACAGAAAAATAAAAAAAGACTTTGTGGCCGATTCTTCCTTTTCAGGTGTTATTGGGTCAAAAACTATGCTCACGCACAGAGGGGATCTCAAAATATGACGATTCACATCGTCCTACAATAAAATGAATCAAAACCACAAAGTCTATTTCTTTATTTCTCTTTCGTCGCTTTCAGGGTCTGTTCCACCTCTTCGAGCGAAGTATTGCGCAAAATTATTTTTTTATCTTTATCCAGCAAATAGAGTGCCGGCATAACTCGCAAATCGAAACAGCGTTCGCCATTCTCCATCGAAGCGACCACCCACTCTTTGGGATAGTCGGCCACACCGGCCAGCCACTCTTCGGTCTCGCCATCGGGATAAAGCGACAATATCGTAAGCCGCCCCTCGCGTATCTCTTGCAGCAAGGCCTGCGACACACTCAGCCGCAAGGTAGCCAACGAGCAATCTTCACACTCGGGGTCGTTGATGTATAGCAGAATATAAGGCGACTTCAACTTTTTGATGCGGTACTTCTTATCTTTACCGGGCAACTTGTACTCAAAGTCGGTAACCGTCATACCTACCTGATTTTTCGTCAGCACATCGTATTGATAGATATAACGCAACTTTCGCAACTCGTCGACCTTCTTCGACTCGGCCACAGCCTCGGCAAAAGGCAAATAGGCCTCGTCACTCACAAAGGTTCCCCCACCGCTGTACAGATACTTGTCAGCTATGTCGGCATACATCAACAAGATGTCACCATCGCTCGAAGCCCGCTTCAGCAAAATTGCAATCGCTTTCATCGTACTTTCTCGCGAAGTGATGCGCATGATTGAAGTAAAATCGACAAATGCCTGCTCGACCACCAACGGTGCCTCTAAATAGGCCCTATCCTCTACTGCAAAATTATCCCAATAATGTTCTATCAGATATTCACTCCTTACATCGGGAGTAGTGAGACTGTCGGGAATATCGGGCAACTGGTAAGGTGCCACAGTCGTATCCTGCGCCTTCGACAAAAAGAAGGTGCAAACAAACGCACACACTATCAGCACTTTTCTTACCATAAAAAAATCTCAATTATCAATTTTAAACTCCATCAACCACATCCCCTTACATTACATCTATGCAACAAAGATACTAAAATTATCTAAACCTTCAACCATTCTATCATTTTTATTTCCGTAAGAAAAAAAGGCGACTGCACACAAAAGGATTGTCTTGGAGAGGGAACAGCCTTATTCTCATATCTTTTTATCAATCCACTTACCCCACTTCATGTAGGCGGCCGAAAACAGCAGAATGCCGATGGCATACACGTGCTCGGTGGTCCAGCATACGGCTACATCGACCCGCAGGTAAAAAATCATCACCACCACATAGACGATATAGATGAGCAGCGTGACCAGTTCCAGCAGAAAGGCCATGCGGGTATTGCCCGTGCCCGAGACGGCCTGAAAACAGACATTGCCCGGAACAATAAACAGATAGGCCGAGCAGAGTACGAAAAGAGAGGGAACCGAGGCCGATATAAGGTCGGGCATATCGGTATAGATACGCAGGATAAGGGTGGGGAAAAAGACGAAAAACAGGATGAGCGGCAACTCAAAGAGATAGGCCATGCGTATGCACTGCCCCATCGTACCCCGCACATACCGGGCATCGCCCGCCCCTATCAGGTTGCTGATGAGCGTGCTGCAGGTCGAGGCAAAGGTGATGACTATCATAAAGGGCAGCGCCGACACGTTGCGGATGATGTTGGTAATCGCCAACGACCGTTCGCCCAGATGCTCGACCGCAATGAAGAAGAGAAACCAGGTCGACATCGACACGAAATTCTGAATCATGGTCCATACCGAGGTATTCAGGATGTGACGCAACGAGTCGCCTCGACGCAGACTGAAACCATCCAAGCCATACTTGCGGACATCGACCCGCATGCGGGTATAGACGATAAAGAAGATGAGCGAAACCAGCTCGGCCAGCGACGACCCGATGGCGGCACCCGCAATGCCCATAGCCGGGAATCCCAGCTTGCCGAACACGAGGATATAGTTGAAGACCACATTCGACAGCACCATCACCACCGAGTTGAGAGTCAAGGTCTTGGTCTGTGTAGTCCCCACAAAGAAGGCTCGGAACATCACGGCCACAAAGGCAAAGAAGAAACCGTAGACCCTCCAGTGGATATAGCTCATGGCCGCCTCGTAGACGTGTGGCGACTTGATGAACGGGGCCAGCAGAATGGGCGAAACGAAATAGGAACAGACAAACAGCACCAGCGCCACTCCCAGCAGAAAGAGGGTCCCCTTGTAAAAAATGGGTCCTATACGGGTGTAGTTGCCCTCGCCGTTGCGACGCCCCATGATAATCTGGGCCCCCAGACTAAAGCCGAAGGCTATCATAAAGAAGGTCATGTAGTAGACCCCGGCAATGGCCGACGCGCCCAGTTCCACCTCGCCTACCCGGCCCATGAAAGCGGTATCGGTCATGCCGATGAGCTGCTCCATCACCAGGCTGATGAGGATAGGATAGGCAATGTGCCATATCTGTTTATAGCTGTATTTTACCGGATTACTCGCCATACTGCTGCAAATAGGCTTCGGCAGCCTCACACAGTTCATTATACCACGACTCGCCAAACCGACGAATCAGCGGCTCTTTCAGAAATTCATATACCCGCACCTTCTCGCTGCGGCCCAGCACCTCGCCGGCCTTGCAGATTTTCCAACGGTGGTAATTCACGGCCGAGAAGTCGGGGTACTCCTTCAACCGTATGGGATAGAGGTGGCACGAGATGGGTTTGTAGAAATCGATTTTCCCGGCCCGATAGGCCTTCTCGATGGCACACTGGCACATGCCGTTCTTGTCGTAACAGGTAAAGACACAATCCTTGCCGTTGACAATCGAGGTGACCAGGTCGCCCTCCTCATCGACATAGGCTACCCCCTGCTGCTCGATAACCCGCCGGGCCTCGGGCAGCAAATCGTCCCACACGACATCGAGAATCTCCTTGAGTTTACAACGCTCCTCCTCGGTGATGGGGGCACCGGCATCGCCTTCGACGCAACAAGCACCCAGACACTTCTCGAGGTTACAAATAAAAAATCGTTCTATGACGTCGAGGCTCACCAGAGCTTGGCCTACTTGTAGCATAATCTCCTCGGTTACGGTTGTTTTCATCGGTTAGTATAAGGCAGAAAAGCCGGGGTGCACAACTGGCACTCCGGCATATTCCAAACATTGATTTCTATTATTTCAACAGGTCGTGACCCGTCATCTCGGCCGGCTGGGGCAAGCCCATGATGTGGCAAATCGAGGGAGCCACATCGGCCAGAATACCGTTCTCGACACGAGCCTCTTTGTTCTCGGTCACATAGACAAACGGCACGGGATTGAGCGAGTGTGCCGTGTTGGGCGTACCATCGGGGTTCTCGGCATTGTCGGCATTACCATGGTCGGCAATGATGATTACCTCGTAGCCGTTGGCCTTGGCAGCCTCGACCGTATCGCGCACGCAAGCGTCGATAGCAACCACGGCTTTCTCGATAGCCGAGTAGATGCCCGTGTGGCCTACCATATCGCCGTTGGCGTAGTTCACAACGATAAAGTCGTATTTGTTTTCGTTGATGGCGGCTACCAGCTTATCCTTCACTTCGTAGGCGCTCATCTCGGGCTTCAGGTCGTAGGTAGCTACCTTGGGCGACGGAACCAGAATACGGTCCTCACCCTCGAACGGAGCCTCGCGACCACCGTTGAAGAAGAAGGTTACGTGGGCATACTTCTCGGTCTCGGCAATGTGCAGCTGGCTCTTGTGCTGTTTCGACAGATATTCGCCCAGCGTGTTGTGCACGTTTTCCTTGTCGAAGAGGATGTGCACGCCCTTGAACGAAGCATCGTAGGGAGTCATGCAGTAGTATTGCAAACCGGGAATGGTGTGCATGCCGGCCTCGGGCATGTCTTGCTGCGTGAGCACGATGGTGAGCTCTTTGGCACGGTCGTTACGATAGTTGAAGAAGATAACCACATCGCCCTCTTTGATGCGACCGTCGCAGGTCGAGTTGACGATAGGTTTGATAAATTCGTCGGTTACATCGGCATCGTACGACTCCTGCATGGCCTGTACCATGTTGTCCGACTTGCGGCCGATACCGTTTACCAACAGGTCATAAGCCTCTTTGATACGCTCCCAGCGTTTGTCACGGTCCATGGCGTAGTAGCGGCCCACGATCGAAGCCACCTTACCGGCCGACGTGGCGCAGTGAGCCTCCAGTTCCTGGATGAAGCCCTTGCCGCTGTGGGGGTCGGTATCACGACCGTCCATGAAGCAGTGGATGAAGGTATTCTCCAAGCCATACTCTTTGGCGATGTCGCACAGTTTGAACAAGTGGTCGAGCGAACTGTGTACGCCACCGTTCGAAGTCAAGCCCATGAAGTGCATGTTCTTGCCGTTGTCGCGAGCATACGAGAAGGCCGAGATAATCTCTTTGTTCTGCAGGATAGAGTTGTCGGCACAAGCCTTGTTAATCTTTACCAGGTCTTGGTAAACGATGCGGCCGGCACCGATATTGAGGTGACCTACCTCCGAGTTACCCATCTGACCGTCGGGCAAACCCACATTTTCGCCACTGGCCTGCAGTTGCGAGTGAGGATAGGTTTTCAACAGATAGTCCCAATAAGGAGTGGGGGTATTGTAGATTACATCTGCGTGTGAATGATTGCCGATGCCCCAACCATCGAGAATCATCAAAAGTGCTTTTTTGCTCATCTCTTCTATTATTTAGAGTTATTTATCTTCTATTCTCTCATCGGCAAAAACAGTGCCGAAACAGCTCCGGCAGGCTCACACCCGCCGCTCGGCCCGAGGCTGTCGACCCGGGGCTGTCAAATTGTCCTGCACCTCACCGGCTTACACCGCCACAGCCTCACCGGCCATGCTGCCAACCCGGCCCCTTGCATAGACGGTGCAAAGATAGTGCAAACCGCGGGCATCGCAAAATTTATTTCAATTCGTTAAGGGACAGAGCCTGTTTTCTGCGCTTTGCCCGAAGCTACATCGCACACCCTGCCTGAAACTCACCATCCTTGAGCAGGCTCAGCCTCGAGACAATCGCACAAAAAGCAGGGGCCCTGCACACCATCGGCAGAGCCCCCGTATCGGATTGAAACGGATTGACCCAAGTCACTACCGTTTCACATTATCGGCACAATACCTTTACTCGATTCGTACCACAACAAACAATGTAGACACCTCTATCGAGCGGTAATCTGTTATCGCCAGCCACGCCGCTCATCTGGGCAACCAACCGGCCTTGAAGGTCATACACGACTACGGGCATGGCACGATCCAAGCAAATAGTAAGTCCATTGCCATCCTCCGTAATTATCCTGAAGCCGTTTTCAGCCTGTTCTATTCCCGAGAAATCCATACCCTCCATGGTAAACGACTCCTTCCACAATCCTCCATTGTTCCAATAGTCGTAATAATTTTCTTGCGGCACATACAACATACAACTCTTAGGCACATTGGTAAAAGGTGCATATGTGGCATATAGTTCATATCCAAAGCGGCCATAGCGATAATCTTCATATACCTCTGTTTCGGGAGGTACAGGGGCTTGCAAATAAACCTTCTTGAGGTTCACACAATCTTCCAAGAACGAATATCCCACCTTCTTCACACTACTCAAGAGATAAACCACTTCAAGATTATCACAGCCCGACAAAAGACCTCGCGGTACATTTTCATTCACACTTGGCACCGTAAAGAGCTTCAAGCCCGCTCCTGCAAATACATAATCGCCCAGTTCCACTGAATCGGATAGAGTAATATACTGCAGCGACGAACAGGAAACAAAAGCCGAATCATCTATCCGTTTAAGACCCTTGGGTAAAGAAACTTGAGACAAATGCGTACATCCCGAGAATGTACTGCTCCGAATGGTATCAATCGACGCCGGAATCACTATACTGCTCAAAGCACTACCGCCAAAAGCCGCTTTTCCTATCTCCGAAACCGTTTCGGGAAGAACGATAGCGGTCAACCGGCTGCAATCCAAAAAGCAGGAATCGCCTATCGACTCCAACCTTTCCGGGAGCTCTATGGACTCTATGCCAACACCTCTAAAAGCCCCGGCCGACAGTCGGGTCGTAACCGGCGACAGAGTCACATGCCGCAACGAAAGGCAACCATCGAAAAATGCCCGACTCACTTCGGTCATCTCTTCAGGGAATTGAAAGTCGGTCAACTCGGCACAATTGCGTATACACCCCTCACCCAGATTCTGCACAGCAGCAGGAAGTGACAAAGAAGCAAAGCTACACGAAGTGAATGCATAGTCACCAACAGAAACCGTTTGCGGCGAGAGTCTTACCTGCGACAAATTACTACACCCGGCAAAGCACCCCTCGGGAATTTGAGTCACCCCGCTCGGCACATTTATCGACGCCAATCGGGTACAAGCAAATACCGAATCGCCCATTTGCGTTAACGACTGGGGCAAAGAGACCTGTTCCAAATAGGCGCAGTCGAAAAAGAGTTTGCGGGGAAGGCTTTGCAACGAAGAGGCCGACATATCGACCGACTTGAGCTGCTTACATCCGCCAAAAGCACCCTCACCGACCGACTCGATTGCAGCCGAAATAACCAATTGATTATCGACCGGTTCTATATTACCCAGTTTCACTTTTTTCAGCCTCCAGCAATTATAAAAGCTACCCGCACCCACACGCGTCACCTTGGGAAGTGACACCTCGGTCAACGCCAGGCAATAATTAAATACTTCGTTGCCTATCGCCGTCACCTGCGGGAAAGACAATACGGAACAAAGTTGCGAGCACGAACTGAATGCTCTATCACCAATATAGTCAATATGATTATCAGCTGGAATATCCAACCATTTCAATACCGATGCGGCAAACGCACGACTACCTATCTTCGTAATACTCTCCGGCAAATAGATTTCACTGATCTGAGACCCGTAAAAAGCAGACGCTGGAATAGAATCGCCCTCCATACGGCACCCTCGTAAATCGAGGACATGAAGAGAAGCCGTATTCGACAAATTGTTCAAAACCGTAAGATCATCCTTGTTCAATGTCCCGGTTATCCGAAAGCCTTTTGCTTGAATCAGGCTCTCGGAGGTCAACTTCGAAGACAACGTTCCCGGTGTTTCCACATGAAGGTCGGTATATTCAATGTCCCATCGCAACGTATCTCCAGAGCTCAAATTATCGATTTCTACCACACGTTCAAATCGCCAAGCCTCCGAGTATTTCTCCCGGCATCCTATCGGCACATATAAACGGCAAGCAACCCTCGTAGCATTATCAAAGCACGACACCCAGTTTCCTTCGGTTCCCAACGTAGGAACGACATTCGACATCATGGAAATCTCGTCCAGCGACTCACATCCGGAAAACGATTTCTCCCCTATTTTTGTCAAGCGATCGGGCAATTGCACGCGACGGAGCGACGCACAATTCGTAAAAGAGTTTTCCCCGATTTCCGTTACCTGCTCAGGGAACTGCAAACTACAAAGCGAAGGACAATCCACGAAAGAATATGCACCTATTACCGTCACATTATCCGATATCTCCAACGTTTCAATCGCACAATTCTTGAAAGAGTCATAAGTCGTCTTGGCCGCAATTTTCCCTATTTCTTTTAGCTGAGGACACGACACAAAACTGGAATATATCTCGGCCGTCACCCAATCCAGATTTATTTTCTGAATGGCCGACTCTTTAAATGAATTGACTATTGAATAACAAGTTTCCGGCAAACGAATCTCCTTCAACGAACTGTTTTTACAAAAACAACCATTGATTATGCCAACTTTCGCATCTTCAATATCCAAATACTGAACAACATTCGCTTGCCCCACATAATACAAATCGAGATGATTGATATTCCCGACCAGCTTCAAGTGGGTTATCGTCTTGAGCTCTTCCTCAGAAAGGATTTTATCAAGACCTCCCGCCTCATAGCATGTAACCGTCTTATACTCTTCGGCAAAGACAGGGAACACACTCAACCACAAAAGCAACAGTGTCACTACCTTTTTCATAGCTATTCCTCCAGTTAATGAATCTATATACAAAGATAATCGTTTTTCTTTAATTAACAACTCTACAAGCCCCTATTTATGGGGATTTCGTAATATTATCATTATGCCATCCTCCCCACCTCGTAACTTTAAAACATAAAAACCGCACCGATTGCTCGATGCGGTTTTTATATGCCTCCAAAAAGAGATTAAACTCTCTTCTCTTTGATACGGGCTTTTTTACCGGTGAGTGCACGCAGATAATACAATTTGGCGCGACGCACTTTACCACGACGGTTGATTACGATCTCTTCGATGAACGGCGACTCGATGGGGAAGATTCTCTCTACTCCCACGTTGCCCGACATCTTACGAACCGTGAAACGCTTTTTGTTACCGTGACCCGAGATGCGGATAACGTCGCCGCGGAATTGCTGGATACGCTCCTTGTTTCCCTCTTTGATACGGTACGATACGGTAATCGTGTCACCACTGCGAAAATCGGGGTGCTCTTTACCGCATGCGAATGCTTCTTCTGCAATCTTAACTAAATCCATTTTTAATAGCTATTTAAAATGTTCATACTGAAACGTAATATAACAGGCCACTTTTCCTGCCAGAGATTACGAAAAGCGGTGCAAAGTAACAACTTTTTCGGCACATAGCCAAGAGATACCCGCTTTTTTTACTCGACAACAGGCTTCTGCTGAAGATAAAAACAATCGAGACCGATAAATTTCATACTCCCCGTTTGATATATCCTCTCTAAATTTGTAATTTCGTCCAATCGAAACAACAAATTATTCAAGAATATACACGCAATTTATGGTAAAGAAAATTATTGGAATCGCGGCTATTTGCCTCTCGATGGCCTTCTGTGCCGAGGCTCAGCAAGGGCGTATCGTCATTCTCCACACCAACGATACCCACAGCCAGATAGAACCTTTTGCCCCTTCGCACAAGACGTATGGCGACTTGGGCGGCGTGGTGCGCCGCATGGCGGTCATCGACAGCATACGCAACGCCGAGCCCAACGTGCTGCTGGTCGATGCGGGCGACGCCATTCAGGGTACTCCCTACTTCAATTTGTTCAAAGGCGATGCCGAGTTTGAGGCGATGAATGCCATGGGCTACGACGTGCGCACGCTGGGCAACCACGAGTTCGACGCCGGCATGGAGAAGTTGGCCCAACTGATCAAGGGCTCGACGGCCGATTTCATCTCGACCAACTACGACCTGTCGACTACCCCGCTGTCCGGTCTGGTGAAGCCTTGGGTCATCCGCGAAATCGGCGGCTACAAGGTGGGATTCCTGGCGCTGAACGTCAACCCCGAGAACCTCATCCCGGCCGAGTCGTGCCAAGGGGTGGTATTCCACGACCCCATCGAAGCGGCCAACCGCACGGCCCGATTGCTCCGTGAGAAGGGGGCCGACCTCGTGGTGGTGCTCTCGCACCTGGGATATACGGCTCAAGAGAAGAGCGACACGACCGACCCGCAGGTGGCTGCGGCCAGCACCGACATCGACATCATCATCGGCGGCCACTCGCATACCGAGATTAACCCCGAGAAAATCGACGCCACCCCCGACTCCACACTGCGCTACCGTGTGAAGAACAGCCAAGGGCGCGACGTGGTCATTGCCCAAACCGGCATGAGCGGAGCCTACCTGGGCTGCATTACCATAGATTCCAAAAACAAATAATCAAGCTGCACACTCATGAAAACGACTTACAAACATACCTGCTGCATACTCGCGGCCGCCTTGTGGCTTCTCTCGGCCTGCACGGCTTCGCGACCCGAATTTGACATCACCTCTCGACTGATTCCCGTCGATGCCCACTGGAACCAGACTCCCGAGCCCCAAATGGAGGCTATCGTGAGCAAATACAAAACGAGCGTCGACAGCGTGATGCGCATCGTCATAGGCACCTCGAGCCAATACATGGAGCCCAAACGGCCCGGCTCGCTGCTGACCAACCTCTCGGCCGACATCATCAAGAGCGAGGCTCCGTCGGTATTCGGGCAACCGGTCGACCTGGCCATCACCAACATCGGCGGCATCCGCAACCCGTTGATGCAGGGCGAAATCACCCTCGGCGAAATCTACTCGATATTCCCCTTCGACAACACGCTGTGCCTCATTAAACTGAAGGGGAGCGACCTGCGCGACCTCTTCGACATCATCGCCTCGCGAGGCGGCGAGGCCGTAAGCCACGAGGTGCGCATGACCATAGCCGACGACAAAGCCGCCAACCTCACCATCGACGGCGCCCCCCTCGACGACAACCGCATCTACTCGATAGCCACCATCGACTACGTAGCCAACGGCGGCGACCACATGACCCCGTGTCTGAAGGCTACCGAGCGGAAAAACAGCGCCGCCTTCCTGCGCGACGTGGTCATCAACTACATCGAAAAAGCGACTCAGGCCAAACGCGCCATTTCGGCGCTGGACGAAGCGCGCATCACCCCGGCTAAACCTCAATAACGCGATATGAAACACTCTGTTGTCTGCACGGCGATACTCCTGGTTCTCTGGCTCCTGCCTGTCCAAGCGGTCGAACCTCATCTGTTGCAAAAGGCCGACCCGCAAAAAATGGAGCAATGGACCGACTCGGTATTCAACACCCTCACCCCCGACGAGCGCATCGCCCAACTGTTCGTCATCACCGTGCGCAACAGCGATACGCCGCAAAACCGCCAGTCGTTGAAACGGCTCGTGCAGGAGTTGAAAATTGGCGGCCTCCTCTTCGATGCCGGCACCGCCACCGACCAGGCCACACTCACCAACTACTGCCAATCGCTGGCCCGGGTGCCGCTGCTCATCACTCTCGACGGTGAGTGGGGGTTGGCCATGCGCCTCTCCGACACGCCCCGATTCCCGGTGAACATGATGCTGGGGGCTATCCAGAACGACTCCCTGCTCTATGAATATGGACGCGCCGTGGGCCGCCAGTGCCGCCGCATGGGCATTCAGGTCAACTTTGCCCCGGTGCTCGACGTCAACAGCAACCCCCGCAACCCGGTCATCGGCAAACGGTCGTTCGGGCAAGGGCTCGACAACGTCTCGACCAAAGCCATCGCCTATGCCCGCGGACTCGAGGCCGAGGGGGTGATGGCCGTAGCCAAACACTTCCCGGGTCACGGCGACACCTCGGAAGATTCGCACAAGACCCTACCTCTCGTACCGCACAGCCGCGAGCGGCTGATGCAGGTCGAGATTGCCCCCTTCAAGCGGTATATCGACAGCGGCCTGTCGGGGCTGATGGTGGGTCATCTGAATATTCCCGCACTCGACGATTCGGGTCGACCGGCCTCGCTCTCGCGGACCATCACCCACGACCTGCTGGGCGATTCGCTACAATTCGAGGGGCTTGTCTTCACCGATGCCCTCAAGATGAAAGGGGCATCGACCTTCGGCAACACCGCCTTGCTGGCCATCCAGGCCGGCAACGACATCGTGCTCAACCCGCTGCGGCCCGAGGCCCAACTCAAAGCCATACGCGAAGCCATCGACCAGGGGAAAATCCCGCAAAGCCTCATCGACGAGAAATGCAAAAAGGTACTGCGCTACAAATATGCGTTGGGGCTGGCCCGGCAAAAGTCGGTCGACCTAGAGGGGCTGACGGCCGACTTGAACGCTCCCCGATACGAGGCGCTGAACCGCCGGCTCAATGCCGAAGCGCTCACCCTGCTGCACAACCGGCACCACACCCTCCCCATCACGCATCTGGACAAATCGAGAATTGCGGTCGTATCGGTGGGTAGCGATACAAAATCGGTATTCCAAACCACCACGAAACTGTATGCACCACAGCCGGGACAGTTCGACGACTCTACCGACCTGACCGTCCTGCTCGACACCCTGCGCCACTACGACCGGGTGATTGTAGCCATCCACAGTGACAAGACGCAATACCGAGCCCGCATCGGCCGCCTCTGCCAGACCGGAAAAGCCATTGCCGTCTGCTTCCTCTCGCCCTACCAGATGAACCGGTTGAGCCACGAGCTGGCCCACAACCGGGCCCTGCTGCTGGCCTATGAAGATACGCCGCTGGCTCAGGAGTATGCCGCACAGGCCCTCTTCGGCGGCTGTGCTATCCGGGGCAAACTGCCCGTCAAGCTCGAGGGCTCGTTCGACGAAGGCGATGGCCTGCGCACCGAGAAGTGCCGCCTGGGCTACACCCTGCCCGAGTCGGTAGGCCTGGACAGCCGGGTGCTGTCGAAGGTCGATTCGATTATTGCCGAGGGCATCGCTCACGAGGCCTTCCCCGGCTGCCAACTGGTCGTAGCCCGTCAAGGCGAGGTGGTCTGGAACAAGGCCTACGGCTATTTCGACTACGAGACTCACGCCCACCCCGTCGCCACCGACGACCTCTACGACCTGGCCTCGGTATCGAAAGCCACCGGCACTCTGCCTGCCGTGATGAAAGCCTATGACGACGGACGCATTATGCTGGAGCGACCCATGAGCCACTACTTTGCACCGCTGCGAAACAGCGACAAAAAGGATATTACCCTGCGCCAGGCCCTGTTTCACGAGACCGGCATGCGCCCCTCGCTGCAAGTCTCGGCAATACTCATCGACCCACAGAGCTTCACCCCGCCCCTGTTCAACCGCCGGAAAGATGCCACCTACTCGATACCCATCGACGGCTGCACCTTCGGCAACCGCAACGCCCGGTTGCGTTCCGACCTGCTCTCGACCCGACAGTCGGCCCAATATCCCATCCAGATAGCACACGACCTCTACGGCTCCGCATCGCTCCCCGACACCCTCATCGCCCGCATCATCGACACCAAGCTACGTCCCACGAAACGCTATCTGTACAGTTGCCTCAACTTCATCCTGTTGAAAGAGACGGTCGAGAGTGCCACCGGGATAGCCATGGACCGCTACCTGCAAAAGCATATTTACGGACCGCTGGGCATGGGCACCACAGGATACTGCCCGGCCACCCGATTCCCCATCGAGCGGATTGCCCCCACCGAAAACGACCTCTTCTACCGCCACCAGCAGCTCGACGGCTATGTGCACGACGAGACGGCCGCCTTCTTCGGCGGTGTGCAGGGCAATGCCGGACTCTTCTCCTCGGCCAACGACCTGGCCAAGCTGTGCCAGATGTGGCTCAACCACGGCAGCTACGGCGGCGAGCAGATATTGTCGCCCGAGACCGTGCACCGCTTCATGACCGAAAAGAGCGCCACCAGCCGCCGCGGACTGGGATTTGACAAACCCGACACGAAAGAGCCCGACAAAAGCCCCACCGCACTCGAGGCATCGCCTGCCACCGTCGGCCACCTGGGCTTTACCGGCACCTGCTTCTGGATAGATCCCGAGCAACAGCTCATCTACATATTCCTCTGCAACCGAGTCTATCCCTCGCGGTCGCACAACGCCCTGTCCGAGCTCAACATACGGCCCGAACTCTTCTCGGTTATCTACAACTCTATCGAGGATTATTCGAAATAAAACGACAAGACCACCATGTTTGAGGTCGCCTTCTTCAGCGATTGAGTATACTTGATGTCGGCCGGATCGCGCAGGTCGTTGCGTTTCCGGTTGATAACATCAGTCAGCCCGAAGCAGAACTTCAGCTCGGGAATCAGTTTGAAATAGGGAAGATAGAGGTCACACCCGATACCGATGGTCAAGTAGCCGTCGAAGGTGTTCAGCTTGAGGAAGTCGTTCCGCTTCTTCGACACGTCTGCCGTAGCCATCACCCCGCCAATCAGGTAGGGCCGGTAGTTGTTGCACCGTTCGGCACTGAATTTCAGCTCGACGGGCAGCACGATATAGTTCGACTTCAAGTCCTGAGTCTGAGTCGCCTGCGAGTTCGACTCGCGGTATTTCACCACCTTGTTGCCAAAGAATATGCCCGGCGACACCCGCAGGTTGAGGTATTGGCACAGATAGAGGTCGGCCATGAGGTTCACGTTGAAACCCGGCGAAAAATCGGGAATATCCATATACCAACTCTCTCCCCCCTCGGTCACGAAGCCCGAATGCACAAAAGTCATATCCTGCACATGCGTACCGATGGAGAAGCCCAGATGCAGCAGCTTGTAGTCGGCATAAGGCAAATTCTGCACCTTGCGAGGTTGGGCCCACACCGTGCCGCCAGCCAGCGACAAGAGCGCTACCACCCCCACGCACCAACGCACGACCGACTTTCGCCCACGAAATATCGGCCGCCCCACAGAGCCTCTATGTAACCATCGTTCCATCATCGGGTAACTAATTATCAAACGGAAAAACAACGGGGTTATTGTTTCGCAAGAATTCTATTTACGCCAGAAAATCTCTCCTCATTTTTTTTGCAATCGCAATAAAAGTACTACATTTGTGGTGCAATTAGATCTAATTATTTCAAACTAAAAACTAAAAAACAATGGCTTACGTAATTAATGACAACTGTGTTGCTTGCGGTTCTTGCATTAGCGAGTGCCCGGTAGAAGCTATCTCGGAAGGCGATATCTACAAAATTGATCCCGAAAAATGCTTGAGCTGCGGAACTTGCGCCGAGGTTTGTCCTAACGACGCTATCCACGAAGCATAAGAAGCACACACGTGAAAGATTAAAAAAGGGTCTGCATCACACCGATGCGGGCCCTTTCGTTTTATCCACCGCCGGCATCGGAGAGGGAGCAACTATTGCATTCCCCATCCCCCCCCACATACGAGAGCAGCCACCACCGCCGGCATAGGCACATCACCGACACGCACAGCACCACTGCCATACCACACTCCATCCACGAAACCCGCGCTCTGCATTCCCTCCCGTACAAAAATAAAAAACGTGACTGCTCTTGCGAGCGGTCACGCTTTCTATACATAGGTTATAACTCTTTATTAGTTATTGTCTGCCGGTACAACCGATACATACGAACGGTTCTCTTGACGTTTGCGGAATACTACCGTACCGTTTACCAAAGCGAACAACGTGTGGTCTTTACCCATACCTACGTTCTCACCCGGGTGATGTACTGTACCTCTTTGACGTACCAGAATATTTCCGGCCTTGGCATATTGACCGCCGAAAATTTTGATACCCAATCGTTTGCTTTCCGATTCACGACCGTTCTTAGAACTACCAACACCTTTCTTATGTGCCATTTTCTTAGAAGTTTAATAGGGTTAAGCAACAATTTCTTTAACTAACACTTCGGTGAAATACTGACGGTGACCGTTCAAGCGACGATAACCTTTTCTTCTTTTCTTCTTGAAAACAAGAATTCTTTCACCTTTTACGAGGCCTTTCTTACCGTATCCGTCGTTCGAAACAACCTCACATACGACCTTCGCACCTTCTACGGTGGGAGTGCCTACGGTTACTGCTCCGTCTTTGTCAACGAGCAATACTCTGTCAAACTCGAGAACGGCGCCATGCTCTGCTCCCAAATAGTGGACAAACAACTTCTTTCCGTTTTCTACTTTGAATTGTTGTCCTTGAATCTCAACAATAACGTACATTTTTACTTTTTATTTTTACGTTTATCTCTGCCGGGCGGGGCCAACCGTGGCACCTCTTTTTGAGCCCATATCAGAATCAGCCCACAAAAGTACAACAAATATTTGGCTCTCACAAGCATTCGGCCCATTTTCTCCGAAAAGAAATGCAACAGCCGCCCCCTCCCCGCCGGTCGAGCTTTAAAACAACAATCGCAACCGCTTCGATTTCAAGCGATTGCGATTGCAAGTCGGGGTGAGACGACTCGAACGTCCGACCTCCACGTCCCGAACGTGGCGCGCTAACCAACTGTGCTACACCCCGCACTTTGTTTTGCGGGGACAAAGATACATAAAGTTTGAGAAAAGCAAAAATGATTCCCTAAATTTTCGCGTTTTTCTTATCAAAATCTCCATCATTTTCATTTTTATGGCAAAAAATTAGGAGGATAATAAAAAATAGTTCTATCTTTGCACACGCAAAACCAAGGTGCCATAGCTCAGATGGTAGAGCAAAGGACTGAAAATCCTTGTGTCCCCGGTTCGATTCCTGGTGGCACCACTTTGAAGAAAAGCAAAAGAAAGTAAAATCCTGATTTCACTTGGAAATCAGGATTTTTTGTTTTCCCCCGGCACGCAAAAAACGGCAAAATATTACCGTTCGAGGTAGAGCAAAAGGTGGAGATAAAAACTTTGTATATGAATTAGTTGGATAATTTTATAGTATTTACTGAATGGTACTAATTAGTTTCATTTAATCAAATAGCGTTAGAGCACACATACAAATCTAATGTTATATTATTATAATTTAGGAATTAAACTAAACATATCTGGAGCTTTTGATGAAATATTCCAAATACCAACTTTCATCTTCTTTACAACTTTTCCTTTTCCAAAATCTAAAAGATCTTCTCTAAGAAAGATATTCAATAATTTATCTAGACTGCCCAAATTCATAGATGTAAACAAAAATGCTTCTTCCGGATCTATTAGTTTACAATAGGCCCATAACTGACCTAGATCTCTTAAAGTAAGAGCCGTTTTTTTAGCTTCAATAAAAAATATTTTTGTTTCATTTTGTTTTTGCACTATGCCTAAAACATCTATTTGTATATCAACACCTATAGCAAGATCTATACATATACCATACTTTGCAAGAACTCTATCAAGTCTTTCTGCATGTGAATCCAATGTAATAACATTACATCCCTTATATTTATCCTGTAAATAATAATGCAACCAATTCCTCATTGGTTCATATAATTCTATTTCATAACGGACATTCTTTCTATTCAACATAACCTAATTCACTTGCAATCTCAATCCATGAGTTAAAATGTTTTCCCCTTATTATTTCAGGTATAAACTCATCTCCCTCACATGGATGCTGGATTTTCTTTTTAGAATATTTCTTTTTACTATCCCAATAATATCTATGCGTAATATCTGATGGAATTTTACCAGCGTTATTATACCCAGCAATAAGTTCATTTGAGTACATTTCCAAAGCCTGTTGTTTGTGTAATACACCAAAACCAATTGGTAAAAACTCATTAGCCCATATTTTTATTTGATGCTCTTTTTTCCAAAAAGAAAAATTCCCTTCATTATATTTTTTACAATATCCATCTCTCATATTAGGATGAGCCCAATCTATATTTTGAACAGGTATATCAATAGATTTTAATAAATTACAGATATCAATAACCAGTTGCCAGTTATTAGGTATTTCTAAATAAACTCTATGCTCATATTTATTAAAATAGCAATTACTTCTTCTTATATAACCAGTTACATCAGCAAACCCTCTTAAGAAATACTTTTTCTCATCAATAGAGAAATTTAAGACTTCATTATCTAACTTTATTTCATTATGAGTATTTGCATTTCCAATATAACGTATAATTTCCCTTATTAAGTATTCATTGTTAGGCTTAGAAAAAGAAATTATTGTACAGTGTTGATATTGAATAAACTTCAGGCTATTACCAATTAATGGTTCTATGATATTACGTATGTCAGCAATACTAGCTTTAACATATAATTTTATATCATGAAAATCTTCTGTTACTAACTTTTTATGAGGAATGGTAATAGAGATAATGGTATCATTCATATTTCTCTGAATTTCACCGTTACCACATATCATTCCTAAAAGATATGACATCTCAATATTCATACTTAATTATGACCTAATATATATCCGTGTTCAAACAAAAAATTCACAAGACTATTGTCATCAATTCTATATTTAAACTCATCAGCTCTATATACCTTATTTTTATACATTCTATCTTGCCAATATGCTGATAAATTATTTTTATTATTAAAGTAGACTCTAAGTTCTACTCCCCATTTATCAACATCCCCAAGTTTTCGTATCCCTTGACTTGATATACTTATATTTCTATGATATTTACTATTATAGCTACTGATAAAATTAGCTATTCTTTCTTCTCTAGCTTCTGCCTCAATAAAAATACTTTGAGGATTTTGCCTTAAAAACTGCAAAAAAGAATCATTATTATCCATAGTGTTATTTTTTTATAAAGATTAAAATATATTCGTGCACTTTATTTATTCTAAATTTATAAGGGTATCCCAAAGGACGCATATTATTATATTCATGCTGTCTATCCCATATGATAATATCATCATATATAAAACCTATTTTTTGCATTTCTGTTGCAAGGTCACTATGTAAAGGATAAAAAACGCTTTTCTTCCTTATATCCATTACATTTATTAAACAATAGGATCCCGGAATTAAAACATCATATACAAGCTTAAATATAGAGCCAAGCGAATTAAGAAAAATCTTATAATCGCAAATATTACCCAAATCATTGGGATTGTCAGAATAGTTTTGAATTTCCTTTCTATCTGCACTTCTTTTCATATTAAGAATATCCCAATACGGAGGAGATGTCAGACACAAATTAACTGTATTTGGATGTATATTTTTTAACTCTTCAAGACTATCACCATTAATTATGGAAATATTACAATCATCACCAATACGATGCCTTGCAAGTTCACAGAACTCTGTGGATAAATCTATTCCTATTGCAGATCTATTAAGATTTTTTGCAGCAACAAGAGTAGAACCAATACCACTAAAAGGGTCCAATACGACTCCGTCATTTCTCGAAAACGTACTGATCAATTTTTCACACAATGACACAGGGTATGAGGCAGGATGCTTAAATTCCTTTTCTTCTATCGTTTTATTAAAGTTTCTCCAAATACTAAAAGAATTTTGCAACCACTCTTTTCCCGTTAAATCATTACATCTTTTATCTTTATTTATCATAATTCCATTTTTCTGATTGAATCAATCTTACCTGAGTATCAATATATTTTCTTTCTTCTATAGTTATATTGTAAGTTTCATAAATAATATTATTCAGATCTTCAACAGCTTCATACCATTCATTACACATATATGAAATATTTTCAAGCAACTTTACTATACTAATAACTTTTGTAAAAGTACCAGTATTAATAATCAAAGGAATCTTTTTTAAGTATTTCGCGTCAGCATGCATTGTAAGTTTCGAGCCATTAAAACAAAACCTCATTAAATAGTAATTACATAAACGGGAATGCAAGACTCCTAATACATAACGACACATTTTCTCATCCCCATCCGTAAAAACTGTAACTGTTTCTGAAGCCTCCATGTTCCCAGCAAAACTAGCAATTATTCCAGCTTCTGCGCTATAAATATTTTGAATAAATATTTTATTACCATTAGATGGTACTGGAACATTCTTAAATGAAAACTTTCTTATGTTCTTTCCAGCTATAGCATTAGGAGATTTTGATTTCCCTCTTCCAACATATCCTGTACAAATATCACCTAATTTTTTGTATGATGACTTTAATTTTTTATATATCTTAAAGTCATATACATTTGAAAACAACAAGATTTCATCACTAAAAAAGTTTTGAGGGACCAATGTATTTGCAACAAACTCACCTTGACGATAACTAAAAAATTCAATATTATTATTAGGTGAATATTCGTTTGCAAGAGTTAAAACAATTTGTTCTCCCCTAACATTTTTGAAATATGCTCCTAAATCTATTATAGATCTTATTCTTTTCTCTCTCAAAAGAAATCTTCTTAAAATACTATAAGCTGAAACATGCAAAAAGTTCTTAGGTATTATATATGATATACCCCCACCTACTTTAACTAATTCAAAGGCCCTATATATTGCAGCTATAAAAAGATTACTACCAGAATCTTTAACATTCCTTAAAAACAAATAATCGAATGTGTTTATCGTTATGTCTTTACTAATAGGTACATAAGGAGGATTACCAATTACAAAATCAACTTTTTCCCTTAGCCCAATCTTCTTTAATACAATATCCCCACTATTTGATAAAGAATCAACAATATGAATATTGGAAACACCACTATTCTTCTTACAAAAATCAACCGCTCCTTTATCAATATCTGAACCATATAAATTATTATATCCTAAACACTTAGCAGAAATAATAAAATTTCCAGTGCCACAACAAGGATCCAATATAGATGCATTGATTGGAATATTTAAGAATTTAATTATTTTCAAAGACAAATCAACATCTGTATAATATATTCCATCACTTTTTTTTTTAGCAGTCAAAAGAGATGTTTCATATTCCTTGCTTTTTTTAGAATATTCGGTTATTTCCATAACTAGATTGCACTAATAATCCATACTTAATAATAAGATATAATATACCAAGATAAACACTATGACAAATATATACAAATTATTCCTATTAATAATGCTTTTATCTTACTAAAAACATTATTCCCCTTGCGAAAAAAAGCCTTCTACATAACCTTGTACAAAATACAGCAAGCCTCCGGTGGTGCAATAGCGGGAGATTACGTCTTTAGCTAAAAAATATATCAAAGATATTCAGCTACTTATCGTTAGATTACGATTCCTGGTGGCACCACCGAAAACCGAGATAGCAATATTTGCTGTTTCGGTTTTTTCGTTTCTACCTTCCCCTCTCATAGAATACCGGCCTACTCTTCTGCATTTCGTCAAGGGCGAGACGACCCATAACCATACAGCCGTAATTCACAAACCAAGGATACTTTCCCGGCCGATACCGTGCTGGGCCATAGTCTCGCGCAAAGGCATAAAAAAACTCCCGAAGCAACGAAAGGTTGCTCCGGGAGCTTTCATCTTATGTCATAAACACACACTACTCTTCTGCGTCGATCAGAGCGAGGCGGGCATACATCTCGGCCATGGCAAACTGGGTGAGGAGCCACTTCGATTCGTTGCGGGTCTGCCCGGTCCAGTTGTCGTTGAAGAGGCCGTTCTCCTCGCGCATGCCGTTGGTCCAGGCCTGGTCCAGATTCTCTTGTATGGCATCGATGTAACGACGGTCGTAATCGATGCCGTACAGCTCGATAAAGCCCCGCACCATGATGGCCGTGAACCAGACGTTGCCGGGGGTGAACACGCGGTACCGACGCCCGGGTTGCGACGGGGCGGCAAAGAAGTGTTCGTAGCAGGCGGCTGCCAGTCGCCGGGCTTCGCGCAGATAGTGCTCCTCGCCCGTAAGGCGGTAGAGAAGGGCCGAGGCCTGCATCATCTGCCCGCTGTTGTAGGCAAACTTGGCCCGGCCTATGGTGCCGTCGAGGCTCTTGTTGTCGAAGTAGAGGCCGTCGGTGGGGTCTTGCAGGTTGGTGCGGGTCCACTCATAGAGGCGCACGGCGGTGCGCAGGTAGCTGCTGTCGCCGGTAACGAGGTAGAGCTTGGCGGCATAGACCGAACCCGGGGCATTGGAACAGGTGTTTTTCCCGTTCTTCTTCTGTTCGCACCAGTATATGCCGTAGCCCAGCTGGTTGTCGATACCGCTCTCGATAAAGCGCCACACGAGTTTTGCCTGCTCCAGGTATCGGGGGTCACGAGTGAGTCGATAGAGGTCGGTAAAGTCGAGACCTATCCAGATGTTGTCGTCGTAGAAGCGGTCGGAGGCGGGGGCCGTATTCAGATAAGAGGAGTAGGCGGCTGGTGTGCGCACCGAGTCGAAATACATTTCCAGTCCGGGACGGACTTGCTGCTCCAGCACCTGCCCGAAACGGGGGTCGAGACGGGCATCCCAAATGGCTGCCACGGCCGAGAGGCTGCCCGAGAAGGGCCACAGGTAGGAGTAGCGTTTCTGCTGGTCGGCCTGCTCTTCGTTCGAGAGGTAGGTCACTTTCAGTTGGTCGTCAAAGGGGTAGGTCTCCCGAAAGAGGGGGAGACGTTCGTCGCCATAGCATTCCATCACGGCATCGAACGTGGCGACGGCCCGATTGTAGTTGTCGCTCCCGGCCTGGCACACCGCAGGTGCGAGACTTACGGTGGCAAGGGCCAGGCAGCGAGCTATCATGAGACATGTTTTCTTCATACGATTTACAGTTTGTCGGCGGTTTTCACCCCAAGAGGTCTCGGGCATTCCCGATTTTCCGCACTAAAAAACAAGCAAAAAAATACCGAGCCGGGGAGGTCGGCTCCCCGACTCGGCTCAAAATCTTAAGATCTTATTTAACTATTACTTTATGAGAATATACCTGGTTGCCACAAGCTACGCGCACTACATATACGCCGCTCTGTGCCATGTCGAAAGCATAGTCGCTTACGGCACCCGTCGAGGCTACGCAGTTGCCCAGCAAGTCGAATACCATCACGCCGTCGAGGTCGAGGCCGTTGGCCAATACGCGGATGGTAGCACCGTCGGCTACTACAACCGGAGCGGTAGCCAGCACTTCGCTTACAGCGCTGGAGGTACCCTCCTCGACCGTGAGAGTCATGGCATGGAGGTCGACCGTGAGTTTGTAGTTACCATCCTCGGGCACCGTGAACTTGTTGTCGTGGCCCGAACCGCGGTACGAAATCGTGTAGCTGCCGCCGATTTCGATGGGTTGATTGGCGCTTTGAGTCGCATCGAATACAAAGTCGTTTTCCCATACCCCGGGAAGAAGTTGGTTGAGGAACTTGAACTCCGTGCCGCTACCGTCGGTCGTCTGAGCATAGAGTTGACCCGACCAGGTGAATTTGCCCGATTCGATCTTTTCCATCTCTACACCATCTTCGGTCAACCAGCTACCGGGACGAGCCGTCAAGGCGCTACCTACGATATAGAGGTGCTCGTAGTCGATTTTGAGAACTTCCATCTTCATCTCGGCTACATTGACCGTAATCGTGTAGGTCGAGGTGGCGGGGATTTGGAACTCGGTAGTACCTACGCCGTCGGCGCTATATACCATACTGTACGAACCCGATTTGATGCTGCCGGTATTGGCGGGGTTGAACGACATGGTTTCGTCGCCGTTTACAAAGTAGAAACCTACCATGGGGTCGGCCTCTTCGATTACGCCCGACCAGGTGTAGACACCATCCGAAACCTTCTCCATGGCTACCTTGTCGGTAAAGGCGCTACCGGCCAGGTATACTTGACCGAACTCGGCTACGTCGGGGAGCTCCTGCGTAGTCTCGGTCAGCAACATGGTCATTTCGTTCAGGTCGATATCAATCTTGTAGGTTCCCGTCTTGTCTACGATGAAGGCAGCATCGGGTTGAACCTCTTCGTGTTTGTCGAGCAGAGCGACTTTCACACCGGGAGTCACGGTCTCGTGAGCGGCTGCGGTAGTCGTCAAGCAGGGATACCAGCTACGGCTAACAATGAATTTGAATCGACGCGAATTGTCACCATGGTCGAGCAATTCGCCGGTCCAGGTAAATTTTCCATCCCCGAGATTGGTCATCTCCAGGTTGCTATTGGTGTTCCAACCGGCCGATGTGGCATCGCCGATTACATACAGGTGATCATAACTGGCTGCAGAGAGTCCGAGCACGGACAACAAACAGACCATTAAAAAGGTAATCTTTTTCATAAGTTTTATTATTAAGTTTAACAAAAGGTTCTCATTTTCATCGTCCTATCAATACTTTTTGGGTAAAGTCGAGCCCGGCGGTGTGGAGCTTCACGAAGTAGACGCCCCGATCGGGAACGGAGACCGACAGGCGGCCGCCCTCGAAGTGGCCGGTGCGCAAGAGTTGGCCCAGCGAATTGTAGACGGCATAGTCGGTAGCCGATGCCTGCTCGATGATGATGTCGCGGTCGAGCACGTAGACCAACCCTACCGACTCGCTCTCCTGCGGAGCCTCCACGTCGGTCGTCCCGTCGGCATACTTCGACAGGACGATACGGTCGAGATTGGGACCGTAATCGGAGTTGTTGCCTACCTCAATCGTGTTGCTCACCGTATGGTCGAGCGTAACCAGCACTGTGCGGTGTGCCATGTAACGACCCGTGGGGCCGCCGGTATTCTCGAACGAAACCTCCTGCCACGAGTTGATGTCGCCGTTCAGCTTCACATAGGCCGAACAGGGAGCATCGCTCATGTAGTAGAGGGTCATGGCATAGGTACCCGACTCGGGCACGGTCACCCCGTTGAAGACCAGGGCGCGGCCGTTGCCTATCGAGGCCACATACTCCCCGCCCGAACAGAGGCTGTCGACGTCGCTCTTCACCGGCACCCCGAAGGGTATGGTGTTTTCGGCGGCTTCGGCCTCGTATTTCATCTGTATGGGTCGCGGCAGTTGCGACGAGGTGGAGAAGAGCACCACGGCTCCACCCCGCTTCAGCAGGTCGACCGACAGGGTATCGCGGGACGACAGGTTGTCGCGGTACTCAAACCGGACCTCCGACGGGCAATCGCCATCGCCATACACATAGGCACAGTAGTTCTCGCCCTCGGGCAAGAACGACAGAGGCACCCGTGCCGTGCGGGCTTCGTGCGTGAGCGTGGCCCAATACCACTCGTCGCCCTTCTGGCGCACAAGGCTCACATATTCGTCGGGACGGGCCTCCAGACAGCGGGTATTGTCCCAGGCCACGGGCAGCCGTTTCAAGAACTCGCGGGCCATGTGATACTCGAAATTCTCGGGAGCATCGGCCAGATGCTGTATGCCCGACTCGAATACCACCGACAGGGCCAACTGGTGAGCCCAGGTGGTGCCGGAGTGGATGCAGCCGTTGCGGTCGGCAAAGTCGACGGGGGCATAATCGGTGGAACCGATAGCGCCGCGAATTATGGCCGAGTTGATGTTGTGAATATCGGGAAAGTCGGTAAATACGGTGTTGGGCAGCACAGCCTCCGAGGTGAGCAGGTGAGGCCAGGTGCGTCGCAAACCCGTGGGTTTGGGGCAAGCGTAGAGGTCGAGCAACAGCTGGTTCTGAGCCGTCACCCGCAGCAGCAGGTCCACCTTCTGCATCGTAGCCTGCGACTCGCTCTCCCAGAAGTCGACCTTCAACCCCTTCACACCCTGCGATTTCCAGCTCTGTACCATCGCGTTCAGGGCAGACTCGTCGGAAGGGAGGTCATTCTGGTTCACCCATATCAGCACGCCCACCTCCTTCGAAGAGGCATAGTCGACCACCTCCTTCAGCGAGATGCCGTTCTGTTCCCAGCACTTGTCGAGGGTGAAGTACTCCCACCCCTGTTCCTGGGCCCAGTCAATATAGTGTTTGATGTTGCCCATATTCAGGTAGTCGGCGGTGAAATCCTCGCCGGCAATGTTCCAGGCAGCCCGTCCCGGGGTAATCCACGAGAGGGAGTTGACGGCCGTCGCATCGTTAAGATTCTCGAGCATCACCGTCTCGACCACCGACTCGAGCGAACCCACCAGCAGCACCCGCCACGGGGTAGCCAACGGGAGGGTAGTCGATACCGATTCACGAGGCTGGAAACAGAAGGCACCGGTCTCGTCGTCGACCGTGAGTGTGCTCCCGCAATACGAGCCGTTGACTCTCGCCTCGGTCATCAACAGATAGTTGCCCCCCATGTCGACCAGTATGGGGAAGGGGGTATAGGTGGCACAGGCCACGAACTCGGTAGCGGTCTCGCTGAAAAGCGACTGGCTGTCTTTGGAATACTGTTGGGAATAGATGGTTTCGCAGGCGGCGGGCAGACATTCGCTCTGTTCGACATAGACCGAAACCTCGCCGCTGCCGGGAAGCTCGTAGCGGTAGGCCACACCGTCGTCGTAGACGCGGAAGACAAACTTCACTTCGTGCCCCTCCTTGCTGCCGGTCACCGTGGCCTCCTTGTAGGTATTTTCGTAGCGGCTGCGTTTGCCCGACGGCAATTCATAAGGGTCTTCGACCAGGCGGTCGGTAAAGGCGAGGTCGCCTACCCCGCTCGAAAAATCGCCCACCGAGGTGACGATTCCCAGGGCCGACTTCTCTATCAGTGTAGCGGTACCCTTCACGACCTTGTAATACAACGCATCGTTGTCGTCGAGCACGACGAGTTTAATCGAGTCGTTGGGCGAGGTCGACTCGCCCAGGACCTGTTCGCCCCAAGCCGGAGCGATACCGCTCATCACTCCTGCCACAATCAGGAGTCCGTATGTCAATCTGGTTTTCATCTTCAATAAATCTTCATTTTACCACTACTTTGTGTACCGTCTGCTCGTGCTGCACGGTCACCCCCACGAGATAGATGCCGGCAGGCACCGCAATGCGGCAATCGTCACCGCGCAACCGCCCTTCGTAGAGAGTCTGGCCCGAGAGGGTCAACACGCGGCAAGCTGCTTCGTCGGCTGTCGAGACCACAATGGCCCGGTCGCCGGCCGTTACCCGCACCTCGTCGACCCGAGCCGAAGAGAGGGCTGCCGGCTGGTCGCTGCCAAAGAGTTGCCACTTGAGCAACTGGAAGGCATCGGCCCCGTTATTCTCGAGGGTTCTCAAGCGATAGCCCCTGTATAGTTTCGTACCGTTTACGGCAAATTTCATGGTCGCATACCTACTGGGAAACTCAAAGCCTTCGACTTCGCTCACCACCTCCCAATCACGATCGAAGCCCTCGACCACCCAGCTCTTCGGGTCACGGTCGGGGTAATCCTGACACGAGGTGAGCGTGTAGCTCTCGAGGCGATAAGGCTTGTCGAGTTCTATCTCTACCTGGAAGAGGGGACCCTCGTCGCTGTAATACTTGCGCTGCATGTTGCGGTCGAAGAGGTTGAAGTAGCGCTCGTCGGCCACGGTAAAGGCACCCAGCGGAGAGCCCAGCGCCGAGGCATAGGCATCGACGCCGGCCGTTATATCGGTCGGGAAATTCTTTCCGTCGGTATTCTCATAATAGGGTATCCCGAAGAGTTGTATCTCGCCCACACGGCCACCTTGCGTGACAATGCGGTAATAACGGGCAGCCCGGGCAGCGTCGGCATGAGGCTGACGATCGATGGTATAGAGTGTCGCCGCGCTGTACCGGGTAGACGAATTGGGCGACAAGCGATTGTAGTTTTGTCCGTCGACCGAATACTCCAGGCTCCAGGCATCGACACCGGCCGCTATGGCCGTACCGTCGGAGAAGAGGTAGCCGGTAATCAGGTAAGGTTCGGGACAGGTTACATAGATGTAGTTCGACGAGGCGGGCATCTCGCACGAGGTATACTCGTTGTTGTCGTTCATGGCCGAAGCCGAATAGTCGGCACCGTCGACGGTCACCGAGGCCTCGTCGGTGAGGTCGTAACCGAAAGCGGCGCTCTCCTTCTCGGGCTTGGGCATGTTCACCCCGGTCTCCCAGAGTTCGAATTTGTCGATATTGGGCCCCCCGCCATTATAGGGGGTAATGCGCAAGGTGTTGTACCCCTCGTCGAGATAGATATACGACAGCATCATGCCCACTGGCGGACGGTTCCAGTCCTCGGTCGTCTCGGTCATCGTGAGGATTACCGGGGTATAGAACCCCGACTGCACGGCGATGGAGCGAATGAACATGCTGGTATAGTAGGTGCGAAACTCATAGGTTCCCGCCTTCTCGACATAAACATTTTCAAACACGATTTCCGACCCGCTATCGTTATCGCCCACGTAGGCGTTTCCCGAATAGCCGTCGACATATTTGACCTTCACCGGCGGGGTGAGCCGGGCATCCTCGGCCTCCAGAACCAGCAACGGCTCCTGAGCATACAGGCTGCAGGCTGCCAGCAGGGCAAAACACAAACTTGTAATTTTCTTGTACATATCTCTCACTCAAGTCTAAGAAAAACGATAGAATCTTTGCCTGTACAAAAAGCTCTAATAGGGGTATCTCCCGGTCAACGGAGTAGGAAATGGACCGTAACAAAAAGAGTATGTGCACTTAAAAGAGTTTTTCATGTCGGTAATATTCCAGGGTTTCACATACTATGACACAAAAAGCATCATATACCCTTATACCGAATGAAAAAAATTTTTTTTACCACAAATAGCTGTACTGGTCGCCCAGAAATTTTCTGATTTTCTTTAGGGCAATGGTTATTTGCCCCTCGACCGTCTTGACCGAGAGATTCAACTTCTGGGCAATCTCCTGATTGGTGAGGCTCTCCTGCCGGCTGAGAACGAAAATATGGCGACACTTTTCGGGCAGAGCCAGTATGGCCTCGTGGATAAGCCGATACAGCTCTTCGGTCTCGAGCGACGACACGTCGGTATTGAGTCCCGACAACTCGGCGTCGTCGATACTCACCATCTCTTTCTTTTTACGCAATTCATTCAAGCACTTGTTTCGTGCAGCCTGAAACAGATAGGCTTTCAACGAAAGTTGTATGTGGAAGGTGTCGCGGTTCTCCCACAGATAGATAAAAATATCCATGGCCAGCTCTTCGGCCACAGCCTTGTCGTCCAGATAAAGGTATATAAAACGGCACAACGGAGTAAAGTAGGTTTCGAACAAACTTTTGAATGCCTCTTCATTTCCCTCCCGTATTTGCCTGAGCAATAATATGTCGTTTGCTATGTTGGCCACCGTTTTATATATAAGAATACTGTGCAAAGAAAAGAATTTTATTCTACAAAAAAAATTATCTCACCCACAAAGCAGAAAAAAAGGCTCTTTCCCCTCTCTTTTTTACATACTGATTAACAACAATTTATCAAATAATCGCAAGTTATTCCCAATTGTTTTTCCTTTTTTACGGTATCCGGTATAAGGGTTTATCTCTTTTTTTGTGTCTAACTAATGAAATCAAAATAATGCGGTAAAATATTTTTCTAAAAAAGTCTGATAATTATGAACAAGAAGCTCCCTTGGGACATTATCATAGCTCGATTCAAAGGCATCTCGCTATCAGAAGACGAGCAAACACAGCTGCAAGAGTGGCTGAATCAAGACGTTGCGAACCAACAGTTTTTCAACGAATTGCAAAATTTGTGGAACCAAATTCAAACCAAGGCAGCCGGATACAATCCAGACGTCGATTTCTATTGGAAAAAATTCCAGACTTATATACACCAAGATTCCATTCAAACCAAACCTGAGAAGGTAAAGAAGATTGTGCCGCGGTGGGCGTCGGGCCGAGTGCTCCGTCGCTTTGCCGCTGCAATAGGTTTACTGCTGGTCGTATCGGGTACCGGTTATCTTTTCTTCGAGAGCAATCACCACGCCAAACACGAAGCCATTGCCCAAACCTACTCGACCATCACCGGCAAATCGAAGTTTATCCTCCCCGACGGCAGCGAGGTATGGCTCAACGCCAACTCGGAACTCGAATATACCAACCTGCATGCCGACGTACGTGAGGTAACCCTCAAAGGCGAAGCTTTCTTCCATGTACAGCACGACCGAAAACCGTTTATCGTCAAAACCAACGACATTGCGGTCAAGGTACACGGTACCCAGTTCAACGTAAGCGCCTATGACAATGACGACAAATCGGTCGTGAGCCTCTACGAGGGTTCGGTCTCGATGCACGTACTGGGCGACGACAAGCCCGACCACTACCTGAAACCCGGCGAAGAGGGTTCGCTCGACAAGAAGAGCAAGACCATAAGCGTGGAAGAAGGCGATGTGGAGTTTGCCATGATGTGGACCAAAGACCGGGTGAAACTCGAAAACAAGAATCTGCACGAGGTATGCCGATACCTCTCCAAATGGTATAACGTGAAAATCGAAATCGATCCGGCTCTCTCCGACGACCAGTCCTACACGTTTACCCTATATGACCAAAGCCTCGAAGATATTGTGCGCATCATGGCCAGCATCTCTTCGATTCATTATCACTTCGACGAAAACAACACTTTAATAATAACCCCTTAAAAAACTATTGCCTATGATAAAATACTGAACGAAAAAACTACCGCAAAAAACATTTATAGACTTTTTTAAAACACTAAATACACACAAAAAGAAAAAGAAAGAGAACCTATTGAGTTAACTTTAATATACCCATGATATGAATCTAAAGAAAAAATTGGTCCTATTCCTGGCCATTTTATTCTCCTTGAACTTGTTTGCTCAGGCCCCGGGAGAATCATTGACTATTTCTTTCCAAAACATTCCGCTATCCGAGGCTATTAAAAAAATAGAAAGCGTGAGCAAATACACCTTCTTCTACGATGCCTTGAAACTGGATGTCAACCAAAAAGTATCGTTGAAAGCCAACAACACACCTGTGCGGCAAGCCATATCGCAAATGCTCGCAAAATCAAACATCAAGTTTGAAATCAAACAGTCGCAGATTATTTTATACAACAAGAATAACGCTTCAGGGAAGAACCAGACAAAGATTGCCATCCACGGTAACGTCACCGACGTCAACGGCGAGCCCCTGATCGGTGTAACCGTGTCGGTAAAAGACGACCCCTCGATTGTAACCATTACCAACGTCGACGGTATCTACGACATCAACGTACCCGACAAAAGCGCCATCCTGCAATTCAAATACATCGGTTTCGCCTCGCGCGAAGAGGCCGTGAACAGCCGCAAGATCATCAACGTGGTACTGCAAGACGCCTCGACCCAACTCGAGGATGTGGTAGTGGTTGGTTACGGTGTGCAAAAGAAGGCTTCGGTCGTTGCCGCCATCACCAGCGTGAAACCCCAACAGCTGCAAGTCGGTACCACCCGTTCGCTCAGTAACGACCTGGCCGGTAACATTGCCGGTATCATCGGTGTACAGCGGTCGGGCGAACCGGGCTACGACAACTCCGAGTTCTGGATCCGCGGTATGAGCTCGTTCAAGGGCAGCAACTCGCCGCTCGTGCTCGTCGACGGTGTAGAGCGTTCGCTCAACAACATCGACATCTCCGAAATCGAGTCGTTCTCGGTCTTGAAAGACGCTTCGGCCAGCGCCGTATACGGTGTGCGGGGTGCCAACGGTGTCATCCTGATTACCACCAAACGCGGTCACTCGGGCAAGACGACCATCAACGTATCGGTCGAGCACTCCATCACCCGCCCGGCCAAGCTCCCCTCGTTCCTCAATGCCGCCGATTACCTGACCCTCTTGAACAACATCAACATCCAGGAGACCGGTACCGAGCTCTACTCGCCCGAACTGATTGACAAATATCGCACCGGCTACGACCCCGAGCTCTACCCCGACATCGACTGGATCGATGCCATCACCAAAGACTTTGCCAACAACACGCGCGCCTCGTTCGACCTCTCGGGCGGTAACGAGAAACTGCGCTACTCGTTCGTAGGTGCCTACTACAACGAGCAAGGTATCACCGAGACCGACAAGACCCAGGCCTGGGACTCGGGCATCTCGGTCAACCGCTTCAACCTGCGTACCAACGTCGACATGAACGTAACCTCGACCACCCTGTTGACCTTCAACATCGGTGGTTACCTGCAACAACGCAACGCCCCGAAAGACGGTATCGACGACATCTTCAGCGCCGCCTTCAAGGCTACCCCCTACATGGTTCCGCTTATCTACAACAACGGCTGCATACCCAAACCGCGTGAGAACGAAAACCCCTGGGCCAAACTGACGCAATCGGGTTTCAAACGCGAGGCCGAGAGTAAGCTCGAAACCCTCTTCGCCGTAGAGCAAGACCTGAAAGGTATCCTCCCCGGTTTGAAGGTAAAGGGTATCTTCTCGTACGACTACTATTCGCGCAACGGTGTAGACCGTGGCAAATCGCCCCGCTACTACTCGCCCGCTACCCAACGCGACCCGGTTACCGGCGAGCTCATCCTCATGGTATTGAACGAGGGCGACGAGTTCCTGGGTTACAGCCGCTGGGAAGAGTACGGTAACTACAGTACCTACCTCGAAGGTAACATCACCTACGACCAACGCTTCGGCGACCACTCGGTAAGCGCCCTGTTGCTGTACAACCAGCGCAACTACGACGATGGCGACCAGGTGCCCTACCGTACACAAGGTTTTGCCGGCCGTGCCGCCTATACCTATGCCGACCGCTACATTGCCGAGTTTAACTTCGGTTACAACGGTTCCGAAAACTTTGCCAAGGGTCACCGCTTCGGTTTCTTCCCCTCGATTGCCGCCGGCTGGATTGTGTCGGAAGAGGAGTTCATGCGCCCCGTACAAAACTACATCAACAAGTTGAAACTGAGAGCATCGTATGGTTTGGCCGGTAACGACCGTTTCTACAACGACGACGGCTCGCAAAAGCGTTTCGCCTACATCACCACCATCGGCTCGACCGACGGCTACAAGTGGGGTAACTCCAACGCCTTCTACGAAAAAGGCGGTCTGCGCGAGGGTGACCCCGGTGTAGAAAACCTTACCTGGGAGACGGTCAAGAAGGCCAACGTCGGTATCGAACTGGGCCTGTTCAAGATGGCCGAAATCCAACTGGACTTCTTCCACGAACGTCGTGAAAACATCTTCATGCAACGCAAGAACTACCCCAGCTCAGCCGGTTTCCCCTCGCTGCCCTGGGCCAACTACGGTATCGTGACCAACAAAGGTTTCGACTTCTCGCTCGATCTCAACAAGCAAATCAATAAAGACTGGTTCATCTCGGCTCGCGCCAGCGTATCGTATGCCCGCAACAAGATTATCGAACAAGACGAAGACCTGGGTGTGCTGGGTACCTACCGTTCGAGCACGGGCAAACCCGTGGGCCAAATCTTCGGTCTGGTAAGCGACGGACTCTTCACCGAAGAGGACTTTGCCGACGTAACGACCGGCGAACTGAAACCCGGTATCCCCGTTCCCAAGTTCTCGGACCGCGTATATCCCGGTGACATCAAGTATGTCGACATGAACGGCGACGGCGAAATCACCGAAACCGACAAGACGGCCATCGGCGGAACCGTGAACCCCGAACTCGTTTATGGTTTCGGCGTGAACCTCAGCTACAAAAACGTAGACTTCGGTGCCTTCTTCCAAGGCAACGGCCGCACCTACCGCATCATCGGCGAAAACCAGACGAACTTCTTGCCCGGCTCGACCATCGGTGCCGAGGGTAACATCTTTACCAACGCCTCCGATGCCTGGACCGTCGAGAATCCCAGCCAGGATGTCTTCTATCCCCGCCTCCACATGGGTTACAATGCCAACAACGCTCAATCATCCGACTGGTGGTTGAAAGACATGAGCATGCTGCGACTCAAAAACATAGAGCTGGGTTACTCCTTCTCCAAGAACCTCATCAAGAAAGCCGCCATGGAATATGCCCGCATATTCATCCGCGGTACGAACCTGCTGCAATTCTCCAAATTCGACCTGTGGGATCCCGAGCTGAGCACCAGCAACGGTCTGAAATATCCTATCATGGCCACCTACTCTATCGGTCTGCAAGTAAGATTCTAAACCCATAAAACAGAAAAGGAAACAAAAAATCATGAAACATACGATTGTTAAATATACATTGGCTATCATCGGGCTCTTCTCGGTTACCTCTTGTACCGACTACCTGGACAATGCGCCCGACGATATTTTGACCTTGGAAATGGTATTCAACAGTAAAAACCGTACCGAGGAGTGGCTCGCCGGTATTTACGACGGTATACCCGACCCCTATACCCCCATGATGCGTAACTACGATGCCTATGCCGACGACTTCTCGCCCTCGCAAGACTGGCGTGCTTTTGCCGACTGGGACTGTATCGACAAGATTCTGGGCAACTGGACTCCCCAAAGCGAATGGAAAGGTAACTTCTGGAGCGACTTCCCCGTGCGCATCCGCAGTGCCTATATCTTCATCAACAACGTGAAGGCTCTGCCCGAGCAACAGGTATATCAGGAAGATGTCGACAACATGAAGGCCGAGGCCCGTTTCCTCATCGCCTACTACTATTACCTGCTGGTAAACACCTACGGTGCCATACCTCTGCAAACCTGGCTTACCGACGTGAATGCTCCTACCGAAGATATTCTCATCGGCCAGACTCCCTACGACGATGTCATCAACTGGCTCGATACCGAGTTTCAGGAGGTAGCCAAGCAACTGCCGGCCGTCTATACCGAAGATCGTAACTACGGTCACGCCACCTCGATTATGGCTCTGGCCATCCGCGCCCGCATGCTGCTCTTTGCCGCCAGCCCGCTGGTAAACGGCAACGACGACCCCGACTATGCCGCCTACCAGAACAACAAAGGCCAGAACATCTTCAACTCGACCTACGACCCCACCAAGTGGGAAAGAGCCGTGAAAGCCTGCAAAGAGCTCATCGACGAGGCCGAAGCCAACGGATACCACCTCTACTACGAGTATAACGAAGACGGTTCGATCGACCCCTTCATGAGCTACTCGAACATGTGCTACAAAGAGTTCAACCAAGGCAACAAGGAGATTCTCTTCCCCCGTCCCGACGTGAGTGCCGACCTCTACTCGCAACACGCCGTACCCCGTGGCTCGCGTGGCCAGGGCGGTCTGGGTGTTACCCAGGAGCTGGTCGATGCCTTCTTCATGAGCAACGGTCTGCCCGCCATTACCGGTTATGAGCCCAACGGCGAGCCCATCATCAACCAGGCTTCGGGCTACAACGAGAGCGGTTTCTCTACCGAACCCGACGTGCGGAAAACCAAATGGATCGAAGGTGACAAGGATGCCAAGAGCTCCAATACCGAAAACACGGTAGCTCCGGCCGGTACCTTCAACATGTATGTCAACCGCGAACCCCGTTTCTATGTATCGGTACTCTACAACGGTGCCTGGTATCGTCAGGACAACCGCTACGTCGACTTCTACTACATGGGCGAGGACGGACGTCCCGCATCGGGCTCGCTCTGGGATGCTCCCCAGACCGGTTACCTGCTGAGAAAACGGGTACACCCCGAGACCAACATCCTCAACTACACGATTCCCTATCGTCCCGGTATCATCTGCCGTCTGGCCGAGGCTTACCTGAACTATGCCGAGGCGCTGAACGAGTGGGATCCCTCCCAGAAAGACGAGATTCTCAAATACGTAAACCTCGTGAGAGAGCGTGCCGGCATTCCCCAATACGGTACGGGCAAGGACAGCAACGGGTTCGACAAGATTCCCGCACCGAGCGACCAGGCTGCCATGCGTGAGGCTATCCACCGCGAACGCCGCGTCGAGTTCAACTGCGAGTATGCCATCCGCTTCGACGACATCCGCCGCTGGAAACAGATCGACATTCTGCGGGGCGACTACTACGGCATGAACAAGTTCGGTACCGAGAAGAGCTGCGACAAGAACAACGAGAACGCCTACTTCAAACGTCGCGTCGAGATTACCCGCGCCTTCAGCGAGAAAAACTACTGGTTCCCCATTCACCAGAACCAGCTCGACAAGAACCCCAACCTCAGACAATTGCCCAAATGGTAAACTCTTTTTTCCGAACTCTAAATGTATAATACCGATATGAAAACAATATATCATCTATTATTCTCTCTGCTCTTTGTCTTCGCCTTTGTCGCTTGCGACAAGGACGACGACAAGGCCATCGAGAGAACCCAACTGAAACTGGAAGCCTCGGCCCAATCGGTCACGCTCAACCAGGACGCCCCCGACGACGTCATCCTCTCTTTCTCCTGGAACGAGGCTACCAGCCTGGGCCCGGAATACACCTTCGACTATCTGTTCCAGATCGACATCGCCGACAACGAATTCCAGTCGGCTACCGACGTGGTAACCCTCGGTGCCAACGAATCGGTGAGCTACACCTCGTCGCAACTCTACGACCTCATCGTCGAGAAGTGGGGTAAGACGGCCGGCGAACCGGTATCGGTCGAAGCCCGTGTAGCTGCCCGTGTCAACGGTCCCAAATTCCAATATCCCGAGATTGCCTATACCACCGTGCAGGTAACTACCTACATACCCCGCTCGCAAGCGCTCTACATCACCGGCTCGGCTACCCCTGGCGGCACCGACCTCAACAATGCCGACAAGATGACCGAGCTCTCCAACGGACGTCTCTACAACTGGAAGGGACAACTCACCGCCGGCGGATTCAAGTTTATCACCACGCCGGGCGTAGCTCTGCCCTCGTACAACAAGGGGGCCGACAACAGCACGCTCGTGAAACGCACGACCGAGAGCGACCCCGACGAGTACTTCCAGATAAGCGATCCCGGATTGTACTACATCTACATCTCGCTCAAAGAGATGAGCATCTCGTACAAGAAGCTGCTCTACGAAAACCTCTACCTCGTAGGTAGCGCCACCGCCGCTCAATGGGATTTGGAAAAACTCGTTGCCATGACCCCCGACAACCTCAACCCCAACATCTTTACCTATCAAGGGGCTTTGCAGGAGGGAGAACTGAAGATTCTGGCTCAACGCGAATTCAACGGCACCACCTTCAAACCGCTCGTAGCCGACGGTTCGATCGAGAGCACCGACGTGCAGGTAACTCCGGGCGAACAACCCGACTACAAGTGGAAGATTACCGCCGAGCAGGCCGGTCTCTACAAGATTACCCTCGACACCGAGAAGATGGAAATCAAGTTTGAAAAGCAATAAATCCGGCAAACGCACCGGCTTGGGGGGAGAGAAGCACTCTCGCCGGGTCGGTGCATTTGTTTCCCAACTATTAAATCTTCAACACACATCATGAAAAGAAATTCGTTACTTCTCATCTTCCTTTTAGTGCTGCTCACCTGCTGCAAAAGCGAAGATGCTCCCATCAAAGCCATCAAGCCCAACGAGCCGGGTAGCATCAACGAAGAGTACATGAGCCGGGCCGAAACGACCTTTGCCAATATCTTCAAATACTACTGGAGCGAACGGGTTGGATTGATGTTCGGTACCTACCCCAACACGCTGGGTACGCACGACGAGCCCAACAGCCCCGACTACAACAGCCACGCCTATCTGTGGGGTCTGGGCGGCGTACTCTCGGGCTTCAACGCCATTGTGCAAAACACCGACAACGTCGACTTCCGCACCACCTACGAGAGCCAGCTCAAGCGCACCCTGCTCGAATACTACAACACCACGAAAGAGCCCATGTGCTTCGGCTGCTTCGTCAACGACCACGACGAGCGGCTCTACGACGATGCCATCTGGGTAGGCATCGACCTCACCGACCTCTACTCCAAGACCAAAGACAACTGGTACCTCGACTATGCCAAGAGCGTGTGGAACTTTGTGCTCACCGGCAAAGACGATGCCCTGGGCGGCGGTATCTACTGGAAAGAGTCGCCCCGCGATTCGAAAAACACCTGCTCGAACGCCCCGGCCGTCGTGTTGGCTCTCAAGCTCTACCAGGTGACCAACGACCCCTCGTATCTCGAGACCGGTAAAGAGGTCTACAAATGGGTGAAATCGAAACTGCAAGACCCCGCCGACTACCTCTACTGGGACTGCATCAAAATCGACGGTACCGTAGAGACCAGCAAGTTCTCCTACAACTCGGGGCAGATGCTCCAGGCCGCCGTACTGCTCTACAACGCCACCGGCGACGCCCAATACCTCACCGATGCCAAACTGCTGGCCGAGGCTTGCTACAACTACTTCTTCGAGAATTTCGTATCCAACTACTCGGGCGAACAGTTCCGCATCCTCAAGGATGGCAAGCGCTGGTTCAACGCCATCATGGTGCGCGGATTCCTCGAACTGAACAAGGTCGAGAGCAACGGCACCTACATGCTGGCCATCCGCAAATCGCTCGACCACGCCTGGAAGTACACCCGCGATGCCGAGACGGGGCTCTTCTTCAAGCAATTCAGCGGAAACGAGATTACCGATAACCCCGGCGACATTCTCGACCAGGGTGCCATTGTCGAACTTTATGCCAAACTCGCAGTAAACTAATAACTAAAAACTTTTATCCATGAATCTGAACAAACTGCTCATAGGAGCCCTGTGCGCGGCCGGAGTACTGGGTGCTCGAGCCGAAAATGTGGCCATCGCGCAATCGTCGCTTGTGGGCGAAAACATCGTCGAATTTATTCCGCAAGGCTTCGACCAGACCAAGACTCCGTCGCTCATCCTCAAAGAGGAACCCACGACTCAAGGGGCCACCCCGGCCGATTGGGAACTGGTGCCCCAGTTTACCCTGGTCGACGGCAAAGCCTGCGCCTCGCTCAGCCTCACGGGCGAAATCAGTCTCTACGGCGGCGGCGAAGTCACCGGCCCGCTGTTGCGTAACGGACAATACATCAAGTTGTGGAACACCGATACCGGGGCCTACGGCGTAGACGGCGGCAAACGCCTCTACCAGTCGCACCCCTGGGTGATGGGCGTACGCCGCGACGGTACCGCATTCGGTATCCTCTTCGATACCTCGTGGAAAGCCGAACTCACCACCAACTCCGACAAAATCGAATTCAACACCGAGGGTGCTCTCTTCCGCATCTTCATCATCGACCGCGAGTCGCCCAAGGCCGTACTCAAGGGTCTGGCCGAACTGACCGGTACCATCACCATGCCGGCCCGCTGGACTCTGGGATACCACCAATGCCGTTTCTCCTACGGCAGCGAGCAGAAGGTACGCGAGATTGCCGATAACTTCCGCAACCGCCACATCCCCTGCGACGTCATCTGGATGGACATCGACTACATGGACGGCTACCGCATCTTCACCTTCAACGAGACCAACTTCCCCGACCCCAAGGCGCTCAACGAAGAGTTGCACCAAAAGGGTTTCAAGGCGGTCTACATGATAGACCCGGGAGCCAAGGTCGACGAGAACTACCACGTCTATCAGTCGGGTACGGCCAACGACGTGTGGGTGAAACGCCCCAACGGCGAAACCTACCAGGGTAAGGTATGGCCCGGCTACTGCGCCTTCCCCGACTTCACCATGCCCGAGGCTCGCGACTGGTGGGCCGACCTCTACAAGGACTTCCTGGCCAAGGGTATCGACGGCGTATGGAACGACATGAACGAACCGGCCGTGACCGACGACGACATCCCCGAGGCCGAACGCATCGGAACCATGCCCTACGACACGCCTCACCGGGGCGGCGGCAATCTGCCTGCCGGTCCTCACCTGCTCTACCACAACGCCTATGGCCGACTGATGGTCGAGGCCTCTTACGAAGGCATCATGCGGGTGAACCCCGAGAAACGCCCCTTCCTTCTCTCGCGTGCCGGTCTGCTGGGTTATCAACGCTATGCGGCTACCTGGACAGGCGACAACTGGGCCGGCTGGGACCACCTGAAACTCTCGGTGCCCATGTCGCTCACCCTGGGTCTCTCGGGCCAACCCTTCAGCGGTCCCGACATAGGCGGTTTCCTCAATAACACCGATGCCGACCTCTTTGCCAGCTGGATCGGATTCGGCACCTTCCTCCCCTTCGCCCGCGGTCACGCCTGCGCCGGCACCAACGACAAGGAGCCCTGGGCCTTCGGCGAAGCCGTAGAGAACACCTCGCGCATCGCCATCGAACGCCGCTACCGCCTGTTGCCCTACCTCTACACCCTCTTCTACGAGGCACACCAAACGGGCCTGCCCGTAATGGCTCCCGTCTTCTTTGCCGACCCGCAAGACCTGCGCCTGCGCAGCGAGCAACAGGCCTTCCTGCTGGGCGACAACCTGCTGGTTGTTCCAGCCTTTGCCGAGAACCCCGTGCTGCCCTACGGCATCTGGGAGCGTGTGACGCTCATCGAGGGTGAATACAGCGACAAATACCAGGCCGAGCTGAAAATCAAGGGTGGCAGCATCATTCCGGCCGGCCGGGTGGTACAAAGCACGACCGAAAACTCGTTCGAACCCCTTACCCTGCTCGTTTGTCTCGACGAAAACGGCAAGGCCCAGGGACAGCTCTACTGGGATGCCGGCGACGGCTGGGACTTCCAGTGCGGCGATTACAGCCTCATGACCTTCTCGGCCGAGAAGAAAGGCAATACCGTCGATGTAAAACTGGCCTCGAAAGAGGGTAAACGCAAAATCGAAAAAGAGATCAAAGCCGTAAACGTAGAACTCATGATGAACGGGAAAGTTTACAAAGGCTCGGGCTCTTTGAAAAAAGGCGTAACTGTAAAGCTCTAACACATATTTTTAACTTATCATGAAAGACAGAATTTGTAAATCCCTGCGACTGATGTCGCTGGGATTTACCATCTTGTCGGCTTCGTGGGTACAGGCACAGGAGGTGCTTGTATCCCTCGAGGCGGAAGATGGTATCATCACATTACCAGCAAAAGTGAAACCCACCAACGGCACTACCGTAGCCGGACTCTCCGGTGGAAAATATGTAGGCGACAACGACCCCGGCAGCTCGATTGTATTTACCAACGTCGAGGTCCCCGAAACCGGCACCTACGAGTTCAAGACCTACTACATGAGCATGCAGAACCGCTCGATTGCCATCAAGGTCAACAACTACTCCGAGTTCATCTCGACTGTAACCAACACCACCCCCGGGTGGGACAATCCTCCCACCAACACCATGAGCACCTACATCTACATGGACAAGGGGAAAAACACCATCAAAATCACCCCTCAGGGAAACGGCGGGCCCAACCTCGACAAATTTGAAATCATCACAACCGATGTCGAGCTGCCCACCCCCGGCGAATTTCCTATCGTACTCGAAGCCGAGACGGCCCAACTCTTCGGCAACCTCAAGGTGAAACCGACCGACGGCAGTTCGGTCGACGGGCTCTCGGGCGGGAAATATATCGGCGACTTCGACCTGGCAGCCAACTCATACCTGCGGTTCAACGATGTAGAGATACCCGAGGAGGGGACCTACGAACTGAAAGTCTATTCGATGGGGTCGAGCCGGGCTCTCACCATCCAGGTCAACCACTACGCGAAGAGCATCATCCGCACCCTCGACTCGCCCAACTGGGACAACCCGCCCACGTCGATGGTATCGACCCTCATCTACCTCGACAAGGGGAAAAATACCATCACCTTCGGGCTGCATGAGGACAACGGGCCCAACCTCGACAAGTTCGAGATATGCACCACGACCCAGACCATCGAACGACCCGAAATCGTGCGAATGGCCTATCCCTTCGACTTCACCGACGGGGCTACCATTACATCGCCCCAGAGCAACACCACCCTCGCCCTGCTCACCGACAACGACGAGTATACCAGCTTCGTGCCCGAGGGCTCGAACGCCGAGGTAGTGGCCAAGTGCGAGGTTCCGGTACTGCTCACCGGATTCCTGCTCTCGGCCGGCATCGACAGCGAAATCGACACCGACAGCTGGAAACTGTACAGCTCGACCGACGGCTCGTCGTGGAAGGAACTCTCCTACAACACGGCGACCGACCTCGACGGAGCTACTCTCTACGAGATTACCCAAACCCCGGGCAGTGCCACCACAAATGCCGCACAATACTACAAACTCGAGGCTCAGGCCGAGGGCCTGCAGATGGCCGAATGGCAGCTCTTCGGTCTGCCCTACACGGCTACCGGCGAACAGAACTTCCCGGCCGACCTGACCGAAGGCCTCGACATCGAAACACATGTGACGGGATACCCCACCGGCGAATCGGGCGACAACTTCAGCGAGGAGTTCTACCGCCTCTTCGACCGCAACATGAGCACCAAATACTATGCCCACGGAGCCACCAGCTTCTACGTGGAGATCGAGCTCGACAAGCCCTGCACCATCGACTCGTATGCTCTCTCGAGCTCCTACGACCACCCCGACCGCGACCCCCGCAAATGGATTCTCAACGCCTATAACGACGAGGTGGGCTGGATCGAGCTCGATCGCCAGACCGACGCCTACTTCCCCACCCGTTACTCGACCCTCAAATATGCGGTATCGTCGCCCATGGCCTTCACCCGCATCCTGCTCGATGTCGAGGCCAACAACGGGGCGAGCGACATCCAGTTGCTCAAGTTCCAGATTTTCGGCCGGGAATCCGACGGGTCGGGTATCGAGAGTATCGAAGGAGAAACGGTAACTATCGTCTCGGGGCAAGGTTCCATCGCCATACGCCAGGCCCAACCCCACCCCGTAAAATATAGCGTGTACACCCTGTCGGGCACCCTCGCCGCTCAGGGAACGACGGCCGACTCGTACCACGAAATTGCCCTTCCTGCCGGAGCCTACATCATATCGGCAGGCGACGACGCCACCACTCAAACTCAAAAACTAATCGTCAAATAAACAGCAACACCATGAAACTATCGAAATACAAATGGTCGCTGGCAGCCTTGCTGCTCTCGCTGGCCACCCCCTCTTTCGCCCAATCGTGGTTCACTCCCGAAGTTGAAAAACGGGCCGAAGAGATATTGAAAAACATGACCGTCAAAGAACGCCTCACCTACATAGGCGGTGTAGACTGGATGTACACCCGGGCCATTCCCCGGCTGGACGTTCCGGCCATCAAAATGTCCGACGGCCCGCAAGGCGTAGGCACCTGGGGCCCCTCGACCGCCTATCCCTGCGCCCTGCTGCTGGCCGCCACCTGGAACCCCGACATGGCCTATGCCTACGGGGCCGCTCTGGCCCAGGACTGCAAGGCCCGCGGAGTGAACATTCTGCTGGGACCTGCCGTGAACATCATCAGAGCTCCCTACTCGGGCCGAAACTTCGAATACATGGGCGAAGACCCCCTGCTGGCGGCCAACACCTCGACCGACTATATCAAAGGATTACAGGCCAACGGGGTAATGGGTGTCATCAAGCACTTTGCCGCCAACTTCCAGGAGTACGACCGCAACTACGTGAGCTCCAACATCGACGAGCGCACCCTGCACGAAATCTATTTCCCGGCCTTCAAGTCGGCCGTGCAGAATGCCGAGGTGGGTGCCGTAATGAGCAGCTACAACCTGCTCAACGGGACCTGGACCACCGAAAACCCCTGGCTGCTCAAAGAGGTGCTGCGCGAGCAGTGGGGCTTCAACGGACTCGTCATGTCGGACTGGGGCTCGACCCACAACTGCATCCCGGCCGTGAAGAACGGGCTCGACCTGGAGATGGCCGGCAATGAAATCGAAAACGAAGAGGACCTGCGCAAATACCTCGCTACGGGCGAGATAGAGATGAGTGAAATCGACCTCAAGGTGAAACATATTCTGCAAACGATGATTGGCTTCGGCTTCTTCGACCGCGAACAGCTCGACCCCAGCATCCCCCTCGACAACCCCGAGACGGCACAGACGGCTCTCGAGATTGCCCGCGAGGGTATCGTCCTGCTCAAGAACGAGTCGGACATCCTGCCCTTGAACCCCGCCACCGTCAAACGCATTGCCGTCATCGGCAACAACGCCACCATCTATGCGGCCGGCGGCGGTAGCGGTCTGGTGCGTCCCTTCCACTACGTATCCTATTTCGACGGTCTCAAGACACTGGCCGCCGAGCAGGGCATCGAGGTGAACCTCGTCGACCTCTACGACCACATGGAGGATGTGCTCTATGCCGCTCCCGGCTCAAGCGAACACGGCCTTACCGGACAATACTACAACAACGAGAAGCTCGAGGGTACACCCGTAGCTACCCGCGTAGACCCGCGCATCGGGTTTGAGTGGACGGCCGGGACCGACCTCACCGAGGTGAACAAGAACTACTTCTCGGTAAAATGGACCGGCGAGATCCGTCCCATAGAGACCGGCGACTATACCATCATCGTGAAGGGTGACGACGGCTATCGGCTGATGCTCAACGGCGCTACCGTCATCGACGAATTTCAGGCCGGCTCCACCCGCGAAAGCCGCTACACCATGCACTTCGAGGCGGGCAAGAGCTATGCCATACAACTCGACTACTTCCAGCAGGGCGGCGGTGCCTGCATCGACCTGGCCTGGTTGAAGGCGGGCGACGAAGACCGGTTCCGCGAAGAGCTGGACAAGGCCGACGTAATCGTAGCCTTCATCGGCCACAACTCGAGCAGCGAAGCCGAGGCGGGCGACCGCTCCTTCGGGCTGCCTCAGGATGTGAAAGACCTCGTGCTGGCTGCCCAGAAAAGCAGCAAGCCGATGATTGGCGTGGTCAACGCCGGCGGTAACGTGGAGATGCAAGAGTGGGAACCCGGCATGAAGGGCCTCGTGTGGGGCTGGTACGGCGGTCAGGAGGCCGGCACGGCCATGGCCGAGGTACTGTTCGGTCTGTGCAACCCCTCGGGCAAACTGCCTGTCACCTTCGAAAAACGGTGGGAGGACAACCCCTGCTACAACAGCTACTACGACAACGGCACGAAGCAGGTAAACTTTACCGAGGGCGTTATGATGGGCTACCGCGGTTACGACAAGGCGGGCACCGAAGTGCAATACCCCTTCGGGTTCGGTCTCTCCTACACCACCTTCGAACTCTCTGACATGCAGATTGCAGAGTCGGCCGACGACGACCATCTGCTCGAAGTATCGTGCACCCTCAAGAATACCGGCTCGCGGGCCGGAGCCCAGGTGGTTCAACTCTATGTGGGCAAAAACGGAAGCAGCCCTGTGGAGCGTCCCATCCGGGAGCTGAAGAACTACCGCAAGGTCTACCTCGAACCCGATGAAGAGCAGACCATCACCCTCTACCTGACGAAAGACGCCTTCTCGTACTACGACGTGAACCGCAAGAATTTCGTAGTCGACAACGGAGATTACAACATCGAACTGGGATTCTCGTCGCGCGACATCAAACTGAAAGGCCAGGCCCAAATTCAGGTCGAGTCGGCCATCGTCCCGGTCGAGAGCCACACCGAGACCGGCAACCTCATCCCCTCGGTGGTGAAGCAGGGCGAAAAGATACGCCTGGCTCAAGGCTGTGCCTCGGAGCTGAACATCTACGACCTCACCGGTCAGATGCTCATGAAGCAAATCGACCAATGCACCATCGACACCTCGTACCTGAAGAAGGGAGCCTACCTCGCCCTCTACAAGGTTGACGAGAGGATGCACACCGGTAAATTCATCGTCGAGTAATCCTTACCTCTCTTTATATATGACGAGAGGGTGACCCAAAAGTCAAAGACTTTAAAGGGTCATCCTTTTTTGTTTGGATTACGCCAGATGGTCACAATGAGAGAATGAATGCGTGAGAGTGAGTGTGGAGGGG
>NZ_NFJR01000008.1 GCF_002159975.1 Barnesiella sp. An22
AGTATGGGAACCTATGATTGATGGTCTTGAAGAGTTGAACGATACTACATTCGAACGAGAACCGGTAGTGGGGAAACACGGCCTCGTTTATTGAATCAGGCAACGGTAACCGAGGCGGTAGTCGTACAGCGTTTCAAGTATTTTGCCTCCTGGAATAAAACTTAAAAGCGATTGAATATGAAGTGGTTTAACAAGCATTTTATTACAGTCTTATCTATTTGGTGGATCTTACAAGGTCTCACACTGTTGGGGTCGGGAATAAGTTTTTCTCTTGATCTTGAAGATCTCTCCTATACACTTTTAGGTATAGGTTGTTGTCTGATAATTATAGCATTCCTGTTGCTTATTAAACATCGGGTATTGAGGTCAGTTTTAAGCATATTGTTGTTTTTGTATTCTATTTATACCATATTCTTTATGGGGTTGTTATTCTTGTTTGAGCAGGTAAACAATATGTTTGGGTGTATTATGATATGTTTTGTTATTCCCGATTTGAATTTCTTACTTTCCCTTAAACTTCTGATGAGCACTCAAAAGAAAACGTAATGTTTTTACTTAGTTGTTTTGCCTTTAGTACTCACATGCTGTAACACCCCGGGAGCTAAAAAGGGGGATAATGGAGAGAGCCAAGGGCTGGTGGATACGGGCGATATTGTGCGGGGTGACGGGGAGAGTCATTCCGCACCGTGATGCGGAATCCAGAAATACTCGGGCAGTGATTTCACATCTGGGTCGTTTCCTTGCTCGTACCTCTTTTTAGAACGCACGGGTTGTACGTTCCTACGTTTCCCACAAGCGGCTCACAATTGGACCTCGCATCGTTGTGCGGGGTGACGGGGAGAGTCATTCCGCACCGTGATGCGGAATCTAGAGATACCCGGGCAGTGATTTCACATCTGGGTCGTTTCCTTGCTCGTACCTCTTTTTAGAACGCACGGGTCGTACGTTTCTATGTTTCCCACAAGCGGCTCACAACTGGGCCCCGCATCGTTGTGCGGGGTGACTTTAATTCACGCGGTGCACTATTTTTGAAAAAACTTTCGCCGAACCCGAAATTTATATTATATTTGCACCGCTTTTAAGGGAACAACCTCATGGAGTGATGCTCGAGTGGTTGAAGAGGCACGCCTGGAAAGCGTGTATACGTCAAAAGCGTATCGGGGGTTCGAATCCCCCTTACTCCGCCGAAGCCGTTGCGACATTGTCGTAGCGGCTTTTTTGTTGGGGCAATTTGCCGTAAAGCCCGGAAATTCGAGGCCTAGTCGACAAAATTCAGGATGAAATCTCAGTAAAATATTGATTTTAATATCTTTGTGAAGATTTTATAAATATGGTACAAAAAATGCTTTTTCTGTGGGTCTTCACATGTAGTCAAAAATGGACAAAGGAAGCAGGTACAGCAGTATAAATGCAGGGAATGTGGGCGTCAGTTTCTGGATATAAATTATGGAAGAAGTAGCGATTTAAGAAAGATATTATTACATTTGCGTGTTTTTTTAATATTTGTATATGAATTATAAAATAGTAAACATAAGGGCTTTGGCTATAACACTAATAGTTTTAGGGCATAGTATGATTTTATATTCAGATTCATGGGATATAATGCAAACAGCGCAATCTTCTTCTTTTTTCAATTTCCTTAAGGATTGTATTAATGTAGTACAACTTGAGATCTTTTTTGCAATTTCGGGTTATTTGTTTTATTTCTCTGTGAAAAAAAATAAATCTACAAATTCTTTTATTCTTAATAAAATTAAAAGAGTGATACTCCCCTATTATTGTATAATGTTTTTATGGATGAATCCTATAAAATATATATTTCATATACCTGGATATGAATATATTACAATAAAGGCCATTATAAAGCAAATGTGCTTTACAGGCGGTCTTGTTGGCCATTTGTGGTTTTTACCTACGTTGTTTGCAATATTTGTTATTTTCAAACTCTTTTTCTCTAAGATAAAATTGAATAATTTATATACTGTTTTTTTTGTATATCTTATTTTGTGTATTTTTAGCTTAATAAGTCCTAAAGTAACTAATATATTTCAATTTTATAACATTATGAAATATTCTATATATTTTTATATAGGAACTATAATAAACTTATATGAAAAAGATATATGTTCTATATTCCAAAGAATTAGTCCGTTTTTGTTATATCTATTAATAATAGTAGCTTTTGTATGCAGCTTTAAGATTCATAGTATTGCTGTCGTATCAACATCTATACTTATTATTATTTTATACTATATTATTCCTAATAAAACAAATAAATTTATTGAAGCTGTTAGTAAAAATAGTTTTGGATTATATTTGTTCCATTCTCCTCTTATATATATAACATTTAAATTTTTGGAGAATTTTCCTCCTTTCATTGTTGTATTTATTAATTTTATCATAGGTGGAGGTATAGCCTATTTGATGACAAATTTAGTTCGGAAATCGAGACTTCATTTTATGATTGGGGAATAAAGGTTTTTTATCTAAATTTATAAATTCTGCTTAATGGTAGTTTTAGACTTGTAGCTAGGCCGTTTGTAGGAGTGCCTAAGTTAATGTACAGTGGATATTGTTTGTAATTAAGTTCCTATCTTGACTATTCATATTTTCAGTATTTTAGCTATTCTATTTTATAAATTTGTCTGATTAATCGATACTGTTTCAAAAAGTGTGTCTGAGATAGGATAATAAAAAAGTCTACAGATTTTTTAGATTTGTAAAAGCAAAACAAACAAAACCTAAAAAAGAGTAGACTTTATGGATTTCACAAAGGAACAACTTTCCGAGCTAATATGCAAGCATACGGAAAAAGAAAACGGGTTACAGGACCTGATGGAGATAATGCTTGAGAGCCTCATGGTGTCAGAACGCAGGGAGTATCTTCAGGAAGAAGGCATAGCCGGCAACAAGTGCAACGGCTACCGTCCCGGCAGGACATACGGTCATGGCCGGACACTGACATTCCGTATACCTCGTGACCGATACGGCAACTTCCATCCCCGCATACTGGCCATACAGCGCGATCAGGAGGAAGAGTGTGAACGTCTTGCCGGCACGTTGTATACCAAAGGCCTGACGCAGGAACAGGTCGGGGAAGTGTTCAACGATATCTATGGAGAGCACTACAGCAAGGCTAGCATATCGAGGATGCTCGACTATATGCGCCGTGATGTCACCGAGTGGCTTGAACGCTCTCTGGAGAGCTATTATCCTGTAGTGTTCATCGACTGCGTCCATATAAAGATCCACCGCAAGCGCAGCGTTGATACGGAAGCTTTCTATGTCATCCTTGCCGTCAAGGAGGACAAGACCAGGGAGATTCTCGGCATCTATAACAAGCCTACGGAAAGCGCCCTCGGCTGGGGAGAGATGCTCAATGACCTTTATGAGAGAGGTGTCTCGAAAATAGGGCTCATATGTGCGGATGGTCTCAAGGGACTTGATGATGTCATCAGCGAAGTGTTTCCCGGCACCAGCCTCCAGAGATGCACCACCCACTTGAAGCGCAACATACTGAGCGATGTCCGCAACGGTGACAAGGGGGATGTTGCTGACGACCTGAGGCAGGTCTTCCGCACAGGAGACAGAAACTATACCGTGGAACAGGCCTGGAATGAGTGGCAGCAGTTCTGTGCTAAATGGGGCAGGTATTACAGAAGTATCAGGAGACGTGGTGAGGATGCTTCCTACAAGGCGTATTTCACTTACCTGAATTATGACCACCGCATCCAGTCCATGATCTACACCACGAATTGGATAGAGCGGCTGCAGAAGGACTTTAGGCGGGTCACGAGAATGCGCGGGGCAATGCCCAACGAGGAATCGGTCATCCTGCTTATGGGAAAGACTGCCATGGACAAGAAGTCCTACCTGAGACAGGTCCCGAGAATCGATCTTGACAGGACTCTATTCCCGGACGAATAAAAATGCTCATCGGCAGGCATGCCTGCTGATGAGTTAACAGATAAATTGATATATTTGCAAAACTAAGAGGTCTGAAGACTCACTCCAGACACACTAAATGAAACACTACCGATTGATCTTGAATTTAATAGAGATAGAGCTGCTATTTGCTACAAACAATTTGCCATAAAGTCCGGAAATTCGGGGTCGGAAGGCCGGAATAAAGCCTTAAATATTGTTGAAATATAAAAAAATGACTATCTTGGCGGACCTTAAGCCGGAATTATGAAACGATTGAGAATCTATGAAACCAACCCCAGCGAGAGCGAGATAGCCAAGGCGGTGGCGGTGCTGCGCGACGGCGGCATCGTAATCTATCCCACCGACACGATTTATGCCCTGGGTTGCGATGCCCTCAACGTGAGGGCCGTGGAGCGGATTTGCCAGATAAAGGGCATCAACCCGCAGAAGGTGAACCTGTCGATTATCTGCCGCGATTTGAGTTGGGTGAGCGAGTATGCCAAGATGAGCAACTCGTACTTCAAACTGCTGAAGCGGAACCTGCCCGGCCCCTTTACCTTTATTCTGCCCACGAGTGCCTCGTTGCCCAAGATTTACAAAAATCGCAAGACGGTGGGAATTCGTATCCCCGACAATGCCATTACGCTGGCCCTGGCCGAGGTGCTGGGCAACCCGCTGCTCACCACCTCGGTGGCCATCGACGAGGAGGAGCCCGAATATGGCACCGATCCCGAGTTGATTGCCGAGCGGTATGAGTCGGTGGCCGACCTCATGATCGACGGCGGCGAAGGGGGCACTATACCCTCGACCACGGTCGATTGCACGGGCGACGAGCCGGTGGTGCTGCGCGAAGGGAAGGGCGAGCTGGAGGAATAGGATCGGATTGCAACTGTAAAATATTGGTATGTAGATTGTTATATTGTTGTTACAGACGGTTAAAAGATTATGCAAAGTTTATAAAAATTTAATTGTGGAAATTTTTCCATAATGTCGAAATAGTTGTAAATTTGCCAAACAGAGAGAACGAAAAAATATTATTGTATAATTCACTTTATAAACCTAACAATTATGTCTAAAGTATCGGTTATCGGAGCTGGAAACGTGGGCGCCACTTGCGCAAACGTATTAGCATTCAGAGAAATTGCAGATGAGATTGTTCTGCTTGATATTAAAGAAGGCGTGTCGGAAGGCAAAGCCATGGATATGATGCAGGCTGCTGTTACGGCAGGATTCTCTTCGCGTATCAAAGGTGTAACCAACAACTACGAGGCTACGGCCAATTCGGATATGGTAGTAATCACCTCGGGTATTCCTCGTAAACCGGGTATGACTCGTGAGGAGTTGATCGGTGTAAACGCCGGTATCGTGAAAATGGTTGTTGAGAATGTATTGAAATACTCTCCCAATGCCGTTATCCTGTGTGTAAGTAACCCGATGGATACGATGACTTATTTGATTCACAAGGTATCGGGTCTTCCCAAAAACCGCATCATCGGTATGGGTGGCGCCTTGGACAGCTCGCGCTTCAAATACTATTTGAGCCAGGCTTTGAACGCCAACCTGTCGGAAGTTGAAGGTTTCGTAATCGGTGGCCACGGCGACACGACGATGATTCCTGTTACCCGTTACGCTACCTACAAAGGTATGCCGGTATCGGAATTGCTGAGCGCCGAGGCTCTGCAAAAAGTAGCTGCCGACACGATGGTAGGTGGTGCTACGCTCACCGGTCTGCTGGGTACTTCGGCCTGGTATGCTCCGGGTGCTGCTTCGGCTTCGGTAGTTGAGGCTGTACTGGGCGACCAGAAACGTCTGGTTCCTTGCAGCGCTTTGCTGGAAGGCGAATATGGCGAAAGCGACCTCTGCATCGGTGTTCCCTGTGTATTGGGCCGCAACGGTATCGAGAAAGTGGTTGAACTGAAACTCAACGACGCCGAGAAAGAGGCATTTGCCAAGAGCGCCGCTGCCGTTCACAAGACCAACGCTGCTCTTGCCGACGCTCTGAAATAAGGTATAACCCCGTTATATTTCGTTAGGCTGCCGCCCGGTTGTACACCGGGCGGCAGTTTTTTTGTAGCGGGAGTGGAGGGGGAAGATAACAAAACACCTCCCCGGTGGTCGGAGAGGTGTCGGTATGGTTGAGTAGATGGCATTTACTGCCACCCCACCTTCTGCACCGTGCGCTTGCCGAGGTTGTCGGTGAGGGCTACCACATAGACGCCCGGGGCGAGGGCGGTAGTGGGGACAGAGACCTCGCCCGGTTCACCGTCGAGGTATTCGCACCACACCAGTCGGCCGGTGGTGTCGATGAGTTCGGCCAGGCGGTAGCCGTCGCCCGGCAGGGTCACAACCAGAGCATCGGGTGTGCGGGCGATGCGCAGGGCATCAGCTTCTGTCGTACTAACCGACGATGTACAAGGCTCAATAATGTCGAACCGGTTGTAGATATTGTCCAAATAATCAAACTCGTCATCGATACGTTGGTAATAGAGTTTGTCGCCACACTGTGTGCCGCAATCGGGGTCAAAGGGGTGTAAAGGCAGACGGTCGGTAGTGCCTAAACCCTCTATCCAAGGGCTATACCCTTCCAGAAATATCACCTTGCGCACCTGCCCAACCCAATAGGTAACATAGTCATGGGTAACCGGGATTTTCAACTCTTTCCCCGTAGGGTTCAACGGCGAATCGGCCTCGACGGTAAAGATATCGCCTTTCTCCAGGGAGAAATCATACAACAACCACTCTCTCGTCCCATCCAGCAGATAGACCTTCTGATTCTCTTCCCGCACAAGTGCCACCTCTGTCCCCGAGGAGAAATTGCAGTTACGCGACTCGACAAGTTGCTTATACGTTTTTCCATCGACCACCTTCTCGCCTGTAATGAAATAGTGATAAAACTGATCCAAGTCGTAACCCCGTACATCACCCGGGTCGTAATGGTAGTAACCGAAACAGCACTCTTTTACATAGGGAGTATATTCATACTCCATCTCGCAAGGATCTTTCCGGCCGTTGACATACTCATACTCGCCGGTCTCTATATTTTTGACATAATCGAGGGTCTTATAGGTATAACCTATTTCTGTGGGAATAGTAAACAGCAGATGGAATAGACCCTGGCTGGGGCCGATGCTGCCTATACCTTCGATATATATCCCTTGATATGAATCCTGTAATTCTATCCGGCGGCGTTTCCCGCCATTGACCGGAATGGTATCTATTTGAGCTATGATACATTCATTCCCATCGTACGTGTTTTCCCACGACAGATAAACCCGATCGCCCGCCTTCTCGGCCCGGAAATCGTAGATTATCTCTTCCACCATCTCCTCCTGTTCGTCGCTGGGGCGCAGACAATAGACCACCCGGTCTTCTTCGCGAGCCAGTCCATAGAGCCGCATATTGTCTTCGAACGGGCAAGAGTTGCTTTGGTAACACTTCTTATAGGTTTTTCCTTCGACAATCGTGTCGCCTATAAACCGATATTTGTCGCCATCGAACCACTCTACATTTTCCCGTACGAAGGGGACGTATTCATACTCCTGTGCCTGACTGGCGATGCAGCCGAGACAAATTGCCGTAAACGTATATAGTAGTAAATGTGTTTTCATATTCGATACTGTTTTAGGTTATTCTCTGGCTTGGTTTTATGCGTATTGTTTTGCTACAACCCTACTTTCTGCACCGTGCGCTTGCCGCGATTGTCGGTGAGTGCTACCACATAGACGCCCGGGGCGAGGGCGGTAGTGGGGACAGAGACCTCGCCCGGTTCACCGTCGAGGTATTCGCACCACACCAGTCGGCCGGTGGTGTCGATGAGTTCGGCCAGGCGGTAGCCGCTGCCCGGCAGGGTCACTACCAGAGCATCGGGCGTGCGGGCAATGCGCAGGGTTGCTACACGGGTCTCGCCTACGGCCAGTATACAGTTACCGTCGTCCAGGGGAGTTTCATTAAAGGAATCCTGTAAATAGAGGTATTCTCCATTTACCCGTTGGTAATAGATATATTGCAGAGGATTGTTGCACCATGAATAGTCTTCTATCGAGCAATCATCAAAAAAGAAGGTCCAGAAGGTACCCTGGTTCATGTCGCCGATGCCCTCCATCCAATAGCCGACATAGTGGCCGTAATCGTTCTTGAAGTAGATGCACTTGCGCTCTTTCCCGGCAAACTCGACGGTTTTGACGTCGGACACCGATACTTGTCTGTATAAAGGGTTGTACGGAGGTTTGGTCAAGACGATTTCATCACCTTTAGTCAGGTTGAAATCATAACCTATCCCTTCGGTTTCGGTTGTTCCGTCCCAGATATAAACTCTCCGGTCCTCTTCCCTGATTTGATAGGCCGGGGAGATTCTTTCCCAGTCGGGACATTCGAATGCGATATAGATGTTCTTGTATGCTTTGCCATTGATGGTCGTATCGCCGGCTATGCGATAGTGAACATAATTACCACTTAATTCACCTTCGCTGGAAAAGGTATAATCGACCTCGTAATAACCATATTCATAATCGCCCTCTTTGACAAACGGTTCGTACGATCGGCCAAACTCGCACTCGTCGCGCAGCGTGTTGACTGTCCCTTTGTATTCATAGTCGCCGGTCTCCATATTCTTTATGTATCCGAGCCGGTTGTGCGGGTCTTCGATTTCTTCTGTCGTAGCTTCGAAGGGGAAGAAGAATCCTCGGCAGGGTTCGAGGCTTCCGAATCCTTCGATATAACTGCCTGACGGCAGTTTGATGCGTCGCCGCAACTGGTCGTTATTCACGGCTATGGTGTCGATGTGCATCACCGGTTCGCCATCGGGATGGAGCCGGGTAGGTACCCGCTCGCCGGTCTTCTTGACGCTGAAATCGTAGAGCACCGTCTCCTGCTCGTCGCCGGGACGCAAGCAATAGACCACCCGGTCTTCTTCGCGAGCCAGACCATAGAGTGTCTGCCTCTCTTCAAAAGGACAACTCTCGCTCACATAGCATTTCTTGTACGACACCCCGCCGACTACCGTATCTCCCTCGAAACGATAGCATTCGTCATACCCCCACTTCACCCCTTCACGCACGAAAGGCACATATTCATAGGTGCCCAATCTGGACCACTCGGGCTGGTAGATAAGTCGGTTCTCTATATTTTCGACAGTTTCTACCCAATCGAGATATTTTGTTTTCGTTTCGGTGTCGGAATTGCAGAAAGGGTAGTAGAGATTATTCCGTTTGCCGGTATAGCCTATCCCTTCGATGCAGACTCCGTCGACATCTTTTAGTTTGATTCGTTTTCTGAATGTGTCGTTGATGAGTATCGTGTCGATCCACTCGACCTCCATGCCGAAATAAGGCGGGTCGTTGTGCCAGGCCCACATGGTATCGCCGGCCTGCTCTACATTGAAATCATAGATGGGAATCTCGGATTTCAAGGGGACCGAATCTAATACATTTTTCTCTATTCGATAGACGACTTTATTCTCTTCGCGCAGGAATATCATGATATCTGTCCTGAACGAAAAGTCGGGCATATAAGCGTAGGCATACAATTTCCCATCAATATATCGATTATCCAGTAAAAGAGTCATTTTCTCTTCTTGATTACTAAATGTCCATCGAACATTCTCTCGCACGATGGGAACATATTCATACTCCTGTGCTTGCCCGGCGATGCAGCCGAGACATATCAGCGCGAAACTCCAAAGTAGTGATTGTGTTTTCATGGCAGGTTCAGTTTGGTTTGAATGAGGACGCTGTTGTTTTTTCGATAGTTTTCAAAGATAGTGAAAGTTGAGAGCAGAGACAAACCGAAACGAAGTTTCGAAGTTTGGCTATGCCGAACCGCATCCTATCTTTTACAAAGATAGTAAAAGTTTTCGACAAATCTATTATTATGCAAAAAAAAACATATATTGGTTAAAGACTTTATCGGGTGTGTGGTATGGGTGTGGCGGGCGGTTCGCTGCCCGGTGGCAGAGAGGAGTGGAGAGGGTAAAAAACGGAGACAATTGGGGGGGCATCCTCGAGATTGTTTAAGGAGATTTTGCAGATAACGAGAGTTTGTAATAAAAACAGGGGCCATCTCAAGCCGAACTTGAGAAGGCCCCTTGGAATATAGATTGTCGTATAGTTCAGATTTTATGATTCTTCCCGAAAGTGATGTTGAAGCCGAAGCTGAGGTTGGCCCGGGCGTGATTGATGGGGATGAACTGCTTGGAGTACTTCGTGGCAAAGTAGTCGGTACCGACGAAGAAGTTGAAGCCCGGAGCGCAGATGTTGAGGATGGCGCCTACCGAACTGCCCATGTTGGATACCGACCCGTTGACGGTGAGGTGCAGGGCCGAGAGGGGACGGAAGTTGATGGCTGCCATGCCTTCGGCATAGGTGCGGTAACCGACGAATCGGGTGGTGGAGAGGAGACCGAACGAGATGGCGTTGTCGAGTACGGCATACTCGGCACCCACGCGCAGGGTGGTGCGCAGCGAGTTGCTCACCGACTGGGTGTCCGATTGGTAGAATTTGGTTAAAGCTTTGAGGTCGTCGCCCAACTGGTCGGCCTTTTGGTCGAAGGGGTTGTCGCCGTTCTCGTCGTCTTCGGCACCGATGTTGTCGAATCCCGAGAACCGGAACTCTTTATTGGGGTCGGTCTCGGCGCGGGTGAGGTTGTTCCAGCGCATGAAGCCGATGTCGGTGAGGGCGGCCGAGAGGGTGAGGTTGTCGATGATTTCGTAGGTGGCACCCAGATCGAATCCCAGCCCGAATCCGGCTACTCCGAAATGGTTGCCGAAATCGTATCCGGTGACTTCGCCGGTCTCGGGGTCGGTGGTCAGTTCGAGCAGCGAGGTGGCTTGCAGGTGTCCGGCTTGTTTGATGGTCCATTCGTTTTGCGACATGGAGATGTCCATACGGTCGATGCGGGCCTCGGCATGTGCGGCACCGAGCAGCACTTTCACTTTGGCACCCACGCCCAGCTTGTCGGTGATGTCGCGGGCATGACCGAAGGCCAGTTCGAGGTAGTTGCTGGTGGTAGCTGTTACGTTGCTCATGTCGTAGCGGGTTACGCCGGTAGCCTCTTGTCCGGTTTTGAGGAATTGAAAAATCTCTTTGGGCAGGTAGGCACCGGTGTTGCTTTTGAGCGCGAGGTTGAAGGTGTTTTGTCCGCCCCAGGCCCAGAAGCCGAACGAGATGAGGTCGAGCCCCAAGTCGAGTTCGATGGTGTTGTTGGGGGTGAGCTTATTGAGGAATTCGTCGGCCGGTACGCTCTCGTGGAGGAACGTCACCAGCTTGTTGTCGCGCGGATAGAGGAAGGTGCCCAACCCCAGATTGGAGTTGACACCCAGGTAGAAGTTGCCGAGGCTCGGCATGCTTACGTAGTTGTTGGGTGTCTTGAGGGCCGGGTTCAGTTGGTTGCGCTTGGTCATCTTCTCCATGAAGTAAGAGGAGTTGAGCGTGGTTTGGGCCGATAGCCCGGCCGAAAGCGTCAGGGCGAGGGCGATGCTCGCAACATGTTTTATAGCGTGTTTCATTGTTTGTTAGCTTTAAATCCGTTACAAATCTTCTAAGTCCATTTGTGCTCCTTCGGGGAGTCGAGCCGAGAGGTGTACGACGATAAACTGGTCGGGACGCAGGGTGACGTCGTGGTTGTCCTGGTTGCTGCCTTCGACCTTGAATTCCAGCTTGTCGAGTTCCTGAAGTGCATTCTCGCGAACCTCCTCGATATTGAGGGTGACGTGAGTCGATTGTATGGCATTGTCGCTGTTGGGCGCGGCATTGATCTCTACGCCTTCGGGCAGAGTGAGGCCGGTAATGGGGTCGCCATTCTGGTCGAGCGGTTTGACCGAGAGAACGAGACCCAGCGGGATGGCGTTGTCGACAACGACGTCGAGCTCGAGGTGCTTGATTTTGTCGGAGACGTCGGCGAGATCGCTGCGGAGGTTGTCGATGGAGTCGGTGTAGAAGATGCGGAGGTTGTCGAACTCGAGCGGTACGTTTATGTCGTAGTCGATGTTGAGGTTGTAATCACCTTTACCCAATTCGATGGTTTGGTCGTTGGTTTCGCTCTCGATTTTCACTTCGGTCACTTTGATGTCGAGCTGGTCGGGGATGGTGCTGAGTAGCGAGGTGAGCGAGCCCGAGGTGATGAGGGGCGAGTTGCGGTCGATCTGGAAGGTGGTTCTTTCGCCGCCAGCGACCTTGAGGGCAAGCGAAACTACATTGCCGTTGACTACCTGGCCGTTCTCGTCGAGCGGCGATATTTCGAAGCTGGCCGAGATGGGGGCATCGATGGGGTTTTGTACCGACAGGTTGAGAGCGAGGTCTTTTATTTCGAGTGAGGTCCCCTCTTCCTTGAGGAAGTCGGGCAAATCGGAGAGCGAGACCGAGGTATTGATGTCGACGTTGGGAACGACGGTACCCGATACGCCTTTGATACGAATCTGGGGGGTAGAGAGATTGAGGTTGGGTTGAACTGATACGGTTGTATTGGTGAGGTCTTCGAGTCCGATCGATTGTTTGTCGGCATAGACGAGGCCCTTCAAGGCAATTTCGTCGGTGATGAGCAGGTGTCCGTTCTCGACTGTGGGGTTGGAGAATCCGTAGATGGTCAAGGGAACGGATACGTGGCCTGTGCCGTTGGTCAGTTCGATGGTTTTCGATATGAATATCGACGAGCCTTCGCGTGCGAGTTCGCCGTTCGGTTCGATGTCGAAGTCAATCAATTCGGGGAGAGCCAGCTCGGCACCCGACAGGTAGATGCGGGGCAGAAAATCGGGCATGCCCGAGATGTCGATAGAGAGCTCGACGTGCAGGTCGTCGCCGTTGTTATCGGTAATCCGTACGCTTCGTACGTGTTTGACTTCGGTTGGCAGTTCGGTATCGACGTTGAAGTTCTCGGCCGTGTTGATGTTGGCTTCGAAGGCGATTTCGATGTCGGGCATCTCCAGACCGGGAATCTGTGGCAGCTCGGTTGTGGCAGCCTGGAAATCACGCGTATAAAGCTCGAATTTGGGCGAAAAGTCGTCGATAATTACCGGGTCGATGGCGTCGATGTCTTCTGTGATATTGTCGGATTTGCTGATTACGTACCGTCCGTCGATTACATGGAGCACATCGCCCTCTTCAATCATTCGGCTGAGTCGGATGGTATCGGTCTGTCCGATGGGTAAACTTAGATTTCCTCCTACGGTTACTTCCAAATCGATGTCTTTTTTGAAATCATAATCGGCATCAATACACGAAGCAAAAGAGGAAAGTAGCCCTAAGAATAAGCTACTTGTGATAAATTTTGTAATTTTCATAAAAAAGTATTGAATCGATAAGTTCGTATAAAACAGCGGTAGATCCCTCTTTCGATGGCAAAGTTATTTATTTATTTTTATACTATCGGCATCTTTTTTATAGAAAATAACCCTTTTATGAGTTTTTGTAAAATTTATTAAACTTGTAGGGATGGGGCAATAAAAACTCCCCTTCCGAGCCGTTGGCGGTCGGTCGGAGGGGGAGTATGACGAGTGTCGGTCGGAAGCCGGCGTTACTTGACAACGATGGTTTGTGCCGGTGTGCGGGCGATAATCTGCGGGGCATAGAGGCACTGTATGGACGAGAGTCCCTGGGTGTAGTCGCCGGGACGGTCGATGTCGAGTTCGTAGGCGATGACGTAGGTGCCTTTGGGCAGGTAGTCGAAGTAGAAGCGGGTCTCGGCATTTTTCACCTCCTGGTAGTAGCAGATGCTCTCGCGGCAGCGGTAGCCCGAGAGTTGGTCTACCGGCTCGAAGCAGGCGGCCCGGGCGTCGGTGAGGCAGACAAACTGCATGTCTTGCCCCACGGTGAGGGTGAGCCGTATGGCTACACGGTCGCCGGTCTTGGGGGCTACCTGGCTGATGGGACGGTAGGTACCCGAGGGTTGTCGCACGAGTATCTGGCGGTCGATGGCCAGCTCGTTGACCGAGGCGGCCGATACGTTCTTGACATCGTCGAAGTATTGCCAGTAGAGGGCTCCCCACGAGGGTTGCTGCTGGTCGGTCGAGACGACGGCCTCGGCCTCGGCTGCCGTTATCTGGTTGCCCGACAGGGTAAGTTCGGTCAGTCCCAGGAAGGGGTCTTCGGGCTCGTATTTCATGACCTTTCCTCCCCATACGATGACGGGTCGGGTCGAGCTGGAGGCCAGCCAGTCGGAGCCGCCGTAGAGCAGGGCGTAGATGGCCTCGAGGGTCGAGGGTACCGACTCCCACTCGTTGGTCTGTTTCTGGGCGAGGAGCCAGCGACGCATCTCGTCGAGTTCGGTGGCGACGGGGTCGACCGTCGTGAAGGCGGCGATGAGTGCGCACTGTTCCTGCACAGCGCTGTTGCTATAGCCGTAGCTCGAGCGGTTGTTGGGCCAGAACATCCCCTTGTCGGGGGTGGTCACGGCGTACTGGCGCAGCGAGGCTACAATGTCGCGGGCCACGTCGGTGAATCCGTAGCGGTGCAGGGCTACGGCGGCGTAAGCCTTCTCGATGGTCGAGAAGTTGATCCACTGCTTGAGTTGCTCGACCATAGCCTTGTGCAGCCCGAGCATGTCGCCGGCCAGCGGGATGTCGAGGTACGAGGAGCGTACGTGCAGGTAGCAGATGTCGTTGTAGGTGAGTGGAGCGTTGGGCTCGCGCTTGCGTTGCCGCTCGATGGTCTGGTCGAGGTAGCCGATGCCCTTGACCTGCATCTCGTGTATCGTGCTGTCATCGAGGGGTACACCCAGGGCGCGCAATCGGGCGAAGCTCTCGAGAATGTTCATCGTCACCCAGGGACTGGCCGACATGCCCTGGAACCAGCTCCAGCCGCCGTCGCTGCCCTGGAGGTTTTGCAGTTTGAGGATGGCCTCGCGTGAGAGGCGGTCGGCCCGGTTGGTGTCGAAGAGGGTGGCCAGCTGCTGCATGCGCTCGGTCTGGTTATCGGCCTCGAGCACCCAGGGGGTAGCCGAGAGGAGTACCTGCTTCAGCTCTTCGTTCCGGGCCAGCAGCGAGGTGAGGTCCCGGTTGCCGGAGGCCTTCCACAGCTCGATAGCACGGGCGATGAGCGGGTTGCTGCGGACCATCGATGCGGCCAGGCTGTTGGCATAGAGCGTGGCCGAGATGGAGATGGCGTCGCTGCCGTCGATGTCGGTCAGGGCGGGCATCGCCTGTACGGCATACCAGGCGGGGTTGTTGCAGTATTGCAGCGTCATGCGCAGGCTTTCGACGGTGGGCGATTTCAGTTTCTCTTCCATGCCGGGTATGACAACCGGGACGGTCTGCTCGCCGCCGGGTATGTAGAAGGGTTTGCTGTCGGTCACCAGTACGCGGGTGGGGAGCACGGGCAGAATCTGCTGTTCGCCGTCGCTGTATTGCAGGGTCGATGCCTTGACGCGGAATCCCAGCAGTTCGGCCCCTTCGGGTGCGGTGAAGGAGTAGTCGACCGTACGGTTTTCGCCGGGCTCAAGGATGAAGGCCGACTGGCTGGAGTGGAGCACCTTGTCGGTATAGGGGTCGAAGAGTTCGAAGCGTACGGTCCCCTCCTGGTGGCTGTTGCTCTGGTTTTGCACGGCCGTGGCGATGGTCACGTGGTCGCCCTGCCGGACAAAGCGGGGCAGGTTGGGCGACACCATGAGCGGTTTGCTGGCCACGGTCTGAGCCTCGTATTGGCCGGAGAGGAGCTCTTGCGTGTAGGCCAGGGCGAGGAATTGCCAGGTGGTGTTCTCGTTGGGTACGGTAAACGAGACAGATACCTGTCCCAGCGAGTCGGTGGTGAGCGAGGGGTAGAAGAAGGCGGTGCTTACCTCGCCGGTGCGCAGGGGCTCGTCGGGTTGGGAACCGCCGCTCTCTTCGCGGCTTTCGAGTGCAGGTGAGGCCGAGCCCTTGGCCATAGCGGTGTTGGCACTCTTGGTCACCACTACCTCGTCGAGTGCAGTTTCGGCCTCATTGATCTGTATGCCCGATGCTACCGCATTAGAGGCGAAGATGGGGAAACGTCTGTTACTACCGTTCAACAGATTGAGGTAGAGGAACTGCGTGGCGGTCTCGCCGGGTACGGCGAGCCGGGCCGGAATCTCTTCGGCTTCGATGGAGCGTCCATAAGAGTAGGAGGTCGATGGTCGAGTCGAGATGCAGGTACAGGGTGCCGGAGCCGGTGCGCTGAAGTGCCAGCTGTGGGTGCTGATGGCTTGCATCGAGGCATCGAACATCTCGGCCATGAAGCGGGCCTCGACGGGATTGCCCTGGGCGTCGGTCACCGAGAAGGTCCAGTTCTCGGCATTCCCCGGCAGCAGTTTGTCGCGGAACGACTCGGTCTTGATATTCAGTTTGCGGTCGGGCAGAGCCTGTCGTATGGTTACCTGGGCGGTTTTTATTTCGCCGTCGCGCACGGTGAGCAGGCTGATGGTGGCGATGCCGCCGAACGACTTGTCGAACTTGACCGACAGCGTCTTGCAGCTGTTGCTGAGTTTGAGCATGCGGGTCTCGACCAGATGGTCGGCCGTATAGATGGAGTAGAAGATGTACCCTTCGCGCAGCGAGGTGCCTACGGGAATCTTCACCGTTTCGCCCACTTCGGCCGTGATTTGGGTACGGGGAAGCCATATTTCGGCAAAGCGGGGCGGTTTTTTGTCTTTCTCACTGTACAATACAAAGTTACACTCCGACCGGATAATCCGTTTCGATTCGTCGTTGCTGAATGCCACGATGCGATAGGGGCCCGAAGCCCATTTCGAGAAGTCGGGGTAGAGGGCGTGGCCGTCGGCACCGATGGTCACCTCGCCCACCTGCATCTTGATTTTGAGGCTGTCGAGCGGTTCCCCTTCGACGTCGTAGAGCGAGTAGAATACGAGCCGGCAGGCCCGGTCGACGGTTTGTCCGTTGAGGGTACGCACCTGTGCCTTGATTTGCCCGGCCGACTTGAACTTGTCGAGGTATCGGGGGGCGGTGACGGTGATGAAGTAGGGCGAGTCGCCTACCTGTACGGTAGTCGATTGCTCTACCGTCTCGCCGGTGGGGGCGGTGACGGACGCTTCGATGCTGTATATATAGGCTTGCTCCTGGTTGATGAACGATTGGGAGCTGATGCGTTGCGGCGTGAAAGTGATGGAAAAATTGCCCGAGGCGTTGACCGTGGTGGTGCGGCTCTCAATCTCTTTGCGGCCGGAGGGAAGGAAGTACCGGAAGAAGGGGTTGGCCTGGCGGTAGATGGTGTATCGCACCGAGGCCCCGGCCTGAGGTACGCCGCTGTAGCTGCGGGCCGAGCCTTGCAGGGTGATGGGTTGGCCGAAGCTGGTGCCCTCGGTCACCGGCTTGAACTCGACGCGGAACATGGGCAGTTTGTATTCGGCTACCGATACCGAGAGCCGGTCGCCCCACGACTGGTTCACGCGCAGGGTATAGTTGCCCAGCAGATTACCGCGGGGAATGACAAACGAGCCGGTGAACTGGCCGTAGGCATCGGTGACAACCTGGGTCGAGGCTACCTCGCGCGACGAGGGGTCGAGCAGCGATACGGTGCAGTGCTCGCCGCCTACGGTGCGGTGTTCGTCGGTCGAGTTGATGTAGCGGATGCCCGAGAAGTAGAGTGTCTGTCCCGGCCGGTAGAGCGAGCGGTCGGTGAAGAGTGCGGTGCGGGTATCGCTGTCGTCGCTGTCGTCGTAGCAGCCTGGTAATGAGAGACGGTCGGCCGGAGCAAAGCGGTCGAGCGGGGTGGAAACCTGGGTAAAGAGGAATCCCTCGTCGCCGGTTTCGATGCGGCAGAGGCCGTTCTTGTCGGTGCGGAGTCGGGCCTTTTCGACACTCTCTTGACCTAAGAAATAGGGCGAAGCGTAGAGGGTAACCTCGGCCTTGGGCAGAGGCTTGCCTGTGCGGGCATCGACGGCGAGCAACTCGATGTGCTTGTCGGAGGCTGCTCGTGTGATGGTTTTCACTCCCGATACGGTGAAGTGGGTGGTCGATGGGTTGGGTTTGCCGTCGATGAGGATTTTGGCTACATAGAGGCCGGGACCCAGTTGGGGGAAGGCGAGGGTGCGTTGGCGGGTCACGAGCGAGAGCGGTTCGCCTATGGCGTAGTCGTGGTCATAAATGCAGTCGCCGAAGTCCCATTCCGGTTGCTTCAGGTCGTTGTCCTGCATGTCGATGGGCAGGGGTTCGGGTTGGCGGTAGATGCGCAGGGTGAGGCTGTCGACGTTGCGGTATGAAAGTCTCACACTGTCGATTTCGCCCGGGTAGAGGAGGGTAGAGACTTTAACAGAAGCCTCTTTGGCGGTGATGGTGTTGCGCAGATTTACCAGCCGGTTGATGTTGCGGTATTTCGGGAAAGCGGCCGTCCATTGTTCGCAAAGGTCGAGAGCCCGGCGGGCATTGTCGTAGCGGTCGGTATTCCACAGGATGGAGGCGAGGGTCGAGGCCACCTCGACCGAATAGGGCTTGTCGCGGTAGCTCTCGAGCAGACTGCCCAGCAGGTCGATGTAGTTGCCGAAGAGCTCCTCTTCGTCGTTGTTGTAGAGGCTTTCGCCCAGGTATTCGAGGCGTTGCAGGTCCCACATCATGAGCGGGGCCGAGCCGGTCTCGGCGGCGTGGGCCTTGAGGGCGTCGGCATAGAGTTGGAGTATGCGGCCGTCGGGCTGCTTCTTATTGTCCAGTACGATGGTCGTAAACTTCTGTGCAGGAACCAGCAGCTCCTTGCGGGCTACCGGCTGGAGGGGTGAGTAGCCTCTCTCCTGTTTGTAGAGGTCGATGGCTTCGCCCACCACGAAGTCGTAGAGGGTGGGGCGGAAAATCGAATCGCTGCCGATGGTGAGGGCCTGGCGATAGGCGCTTACCGGCGTAGCCAGCAGTTCCTGTACGGGAGCTGTAGCCCGGGTGAGCAGGGTGTCGATTTTGGCCAGGAACATGTTGGCGCTCCAGGTCTCGAGCGGCTGAGAGAAGTCGTCGACCTCGTCGCGCAGGCGTATCCGGTAGTTATCCTCGAGGTAGAGGTGGTACAGCCGGGCCGAGATGAGGCGCAGCAGACTCTGCTCGACGGGGTTTTTCGAACGGTCGGCCAGCGATTCGGTCTGTCCGATGATGGCGGGGAGAGTGTCGCGGTCGATGAGCAGCCGGGCCGCCGACTGTTTCATGAGCGAGGCGATGACGGCCGGTGTGTCGTGCCGGGCCAGGGCCTGCTTCAGGTCGATGGTGGCCGAGTCGAGGGCCTCTTTGGGAGCGGCCTTTATCTGCTCTTCGGCCGATAGTTCCTGTTTCATAGAATCCGAGGTGTGGGTCAGAGCGCTGGCTCCGACGATAGCTCCTATTGAAAAGAGAGTAGCCACGATAATCCATGTGCCTTTTTTCATACGCGGAATGTTAATATGTTGGACTACTATAAATAAAATTTACTTAACAGTCTATATCTATACAGATGCTTTGTCTGCTACGAACGCTGCACGAGGTTTCCGCTTTTTCCGTTTATGCGGTCCACGACTACGGCGATGGCTCCGTCGCCCGTCACGTTGCAGGCGGTGCCGAAGCTGTCCATGGCGATGTAGAGGGCAATCATCAGGGCTTGGGCCGTCTCGTCGAAGCCGAGCATTCCCTCGAGCACACCCAGTGCAGCCATGATGGCACCGCCGGGAACCCCGGGTGCGGCGACCATGGTGATGCCGAGCATGAAGATGAAGCCGCTGAAATCGAGCGTGTGTATGGGTATGCCGGCCATCATCATGATGGCCATGGCGCAGGCGGTGATTTTCATCGTGCTGCCCGACAGGTGTATGGTGGCGCACAGGGGAATAACAAAGGTGGCGATGTTTTTGCTCACCCCGTTTTTAAGGGTCTGGGCCAGCGTGACAGGTATGGTGGCTGCCGACGACTGGGTGCCCAGCGCCGTGGCGTAGGCGGGCAGCATGTTCTTGAGCAGGCGCAGGGGATTCTTGCGGGCTACGAGTCCGGCCAGCGAGAACTGGATGAGTAGCAGCAGGATGTGCAGCACGAAGATGACGATGATGATTTTGACAAACACCGAGATGATGGAGGCTACCTGTCCCGAGATGGTCATGTTGAGGAAGATGCCGAAGATGTGCAGCGGCAGCAGCGGTATGATGACCTTCTCGATGAGTAGGGTGACGATGTCGCGCAGGTCGGCGGCCGCCATGCGCAGCGTGTTGCCCGGTATGGCCGAGAGCCCCAGGCCGATACAGAAGGAGAGGAGCAGGGCGGTCATGATGTCGAAGGGGGCGGGCATCTCGACGGTGAAGAAGGGTTTCAGGGCCATCTCGCCGGGGTTGTCGACCGTTGCGGTTTGGGCCGACTGGGCAATGAGCCGGGGGAAGATGGCTTCGCCGGTAAAGTAGGTGAAGAATCCCGAGAATACGGTAGAGCCGTAGGCAATGAGCGCCGTGATGAGCAGCAGTCGGCCGGCCCCTTTGCCCAGGTCGGCGATGGCGGGGATGATGAGGCCGATGATGATGAGCGGGATGATGAAGTTGAGGAAGTTGCCGAAGAGCCCGTTGAAGGTGACAAACAGTCGGGCCACGGGCGCCGGAAGGAACTGCCCCAGCACGATGCCGGCCACGATGGCGATAAGCACTTGCCAGAGGAGCGAGATGCGGAATTTTTTCATAATCGGTAGTTTGTGTATGAGGTAGAGATAAAAATCGGGTTGATAGCTGTTTTTCGAAGATTTAGTTGACAATGCTGAAGTAGCGGTAGGTGCCCAGATTGCTCTCGGTCTTGATGAGCCCGTTGCTTTGGCGGGTCAGTTCGAGCCATTTGTCGCCGGTCTCTTTTCCCGAAATTTGGGTGAGGTATATGCGTTTGCCGTCGATCCGGTACCGGTAAGAGGTGTTGCCGTCGCAGCGGTTTTCCCAGTAGAGGATTCCGTCGCTGCCGAGTTTGATGTATTCGCCCGTTTGGCATTGGAACCGGTTTACCTCCTGCCCGTTTTGCGAGATGCCGTAGGTGATGAGTGACAGACGTTTGCCTATGAGAGCCTGCCAGCCCGTCGATGCCGGTGAATTGGGGGTGATTTGTTTCCCGATGAGGCTTTCGCGCAGCGATGCCCAGTCGGAGTTGTCGGTGCCGGAAGCCGGAGAAGAGTTTCCCGACGGTGCTGTCGGTGTGAAATAGATTATCTCTCGGGTCTCTTTGGTTACCTTGCTGTTCCCCAACTTGCCATTGTCGTCCGTACTACGATGCAGCACTTCCCGCTCAATCCAGTTACCTCTGTCGTCATAACGGAGAATCCGGTAAGTATCGACACTCATCAGGGAGAAACTATACGTTGTCATCTTTTTAACCCGATCGCCTTTCGAATTGTATGAGTAATCGATAACCATTACACCCAGCAACGTCTCGTAGCTTTCCGAGGTGAGTTGTCCGTCGGCATTATACTCGTACTGCGTACACACGTTGCTGCACCTCTCCACCGGATAACCGTTGCTGTCATATTTGGCATCCGGCACATCTTCATGGTCGACTGCCGTCAAGCGACCGTCGGAATCATAAGTGAATATTTCCCCGTCACTCTTTATCATCTTCACGGGGCCACAAGCATCCTCTACAATGGCATCGTGATACTTCTGTGCCCAAATCGGGGAAGTACCCAGCAGTAAAACCGCCCATACGGAAATCATCTTACTTTTCATTTCTACCTAATTTTTTAGAACGGAACAATACGTAAAATTATAGATCTTTTATTCCCCGACAAAGTTTTCTGTCGCCAATTCCTCTCCCAAATGAAGTTAAATGTATTCTAAAAGGACTGCGTGGTATGCGATGCCTGTCTCAAGTTCCGGTTGTTCATGCGGTCGAAGCGGCTGGCTGTACTCGTAATCGGGTTTTCTGAACGGCAGTTTCTTTGGTTTCAGGGCCTATTCCGAGAGGACGAACTGCGAGGCGGCGACGATTGTTGTATCGATGTCGGTAGCCGAGACGAACTGCTTCAACAGCTCGACCGTCCAGTCGATGGTCTGGTCGAGAGGCATCTCCTCGCCGTAGGCGTTGATGAGGAGCAGCAGGCTACGGGTGTCGAGCGAGATTTTGGTGCGCTCCTCGTCGCTGGTGGGGGTGCCGATGCCGCCGGTGCGGTCGCGGTAGACGGGCAGCCCCTCGATGTTGAGCACGCCCCGGCCTATGCCGTGGAAGAGTTCGCCCTCGCGGCCTACTCCCAGAGTGAGGTGGTCGCCGTCGATGTGGTCGGCGTCGAAGGCTCCGATGGAGTATCCGGCCCGTATGGAGACGAGGTTGCCCAGGTCGACGAGGGTATCGATGCGGTAGATGCCCAAGCCCTTGACGATGCGGCGGCACAACGCTTCGGACGATACCCGGTAGCGGTTGGGGTCTTTCCCGAAGGCTCGGTAGGCCTTGCGGGTGGCCTGTATGGCGGGGCGTTTGTTGATTTCGTCGAGCCGGTAGGTCGAGGCGATGCGTGCCTCCTCCTCACCGATGAGCTGCCACAGTGCCGGGTCGCTCTCGCTGTTGGCTACCCGGGCCTGGATGACCCCGATGCGGAGAGCCGGGCAGGTGGCGGCAAACTCCTTTTCGATAGAGACGGTTTTCATGTGTAATGCGTTTTTCTTCAAAGGTAGTGAAAGGTGGCTGCAGAGGCAAATGAAAAGGGGTATAAAATTTTTTTTCTGTCTGTGAATAGGGCCAATTCTGTTAATAATATTATATTTGCAAGAGTTGATTAAGATTATCGATTAAATAACAAACAATATGAAAGCACAATTGCTGTCGCCTAACGGCGCATTGAAGACGGGGTGGGCATTGACCCGTAAGCACTTTATTGTCATGCTCGGCCTCTTTTTGGGAATCATGGTGGTGTCGTGGATTGTCTCTTTGCTGGGGGGCAGCGATATGACTTCGATCCGGTACTGGCTTTTCTATATCGTAAGCCTCGTTTTGTCGGTATGGTTCAGTGCCAGTATGAATAAAATCATGCTGAATGCCCATGCGGGCGAAGAGCCTTCGTTCTCGACATTCGGACAGATGTTGCCTAAATTGGGCGGCTTGATTGTGTTGAACGTGGTGGTGAGTTTCATCTGCATGTTGCCCATGTTGGTCGGGGTTGTCATTTTGGTAGCCGGTCTCGGGTCGAGTTTGGCCGTTGCCGATTTCTCCAATCCCTATGAGTTGGGATACACGTTGGGTATGATGTTCAGCGGGGTATCGGGCATTGTCTCCATCCTCTTCTCGCTGGTCGCTTTGTATCTGGTCCTGCGCCTGATGTTTACGGTTTTGGCCTATGTCGACGATTCCTCCCTGGGGGTATTCGATGCCATTCAACGCAGTTGGTCGATGACTCACGGGAACATGGGGAAAATCATTCTTGCTGTTCTGATGATGATAGTACTGAATATCATCGGCTTTATTGCCTTGATTGTAGGCGTGGTGGTGACGCTCATCATTTCGGCCTTTATGATAGTGACCCTGTATGAGCAGATTAAGGCGAGCGAACAACTCGCCGTAGCCGACGAGGCTGCCGCTGCTGCGGAGCCTGCACAGTCGGAGCCCGAGAATCCGGCTCAACCGCAATAATCGAATCGCAAATTATCGTTACAATACCGAGCTCCCGGGTGTGTGCAATGCCCGAGGCTTGTCGTTTTTATATATCGGCAGGATGGAACTTTTTCGTTACAGACAGGGATACCTTTCGCCGCTGGGACCGATGACGATGGCCAGCGACGGGGAGCGGCTGACGGGGCTGTGGTTCGACGGGCAGAAGTATTACCCCGAGGCCGGCCTGCCGGCCTGCGAAGCTCAGGCGTTACCGCTCTTTGACCAGACCCGTGTGTGGCTCGACCGCTACTTTGCGGGCGAAAATCCCGGGGCGGTTCCGCCCTTGCGGCTGGAGGGGAGCCATTTCCGGCTGGCCGTGTGGCGGCTGTTGCAGCAGATACCGCGCGGCGAGGTGGTTACCTACAAGGCGATAGCGCGGCAACTGGAGCGCGAGCGGGGCGGTGGCCGGGTGTCGGCACAGGCCGTGGGCGGCGCCGTGGGGCACAATCCCGTGAGTATCGTGGTGCCTTGCCATCGGGTGGTGGGGTGCGACGGCAGCCTCACCGGGTATGCCGGTGGGGTGGAACGCAAGGCGGCTTTGCTGCGGCTCGAGGGGGTGGAGTGCCGGGCTGGCGCTGTGCCTGAAAAGATAGTGTAACGGTTGTATATCGAACGGATAACCGTAGAACGAAGATACGACAGCAAGGCGGCTCCCGAGGACCGGGGGTCGCCTTGCTGTTTGAGGGGGGGGGGAGGTTGTATCGACAGCCTCGCTATGGACTTGGTCGTATTCAGTTGATAATCGGGAATTCGATGGTTTCGCTCACTTCGTTCCAGTCTTCGATGGAGAAGTCGCCCGGCGTTTCGCCCGACAGGATTTCGCCCAAAACGATGTTGAGGGTGAGCTTGGTATTGGGCGATAGGGTAGAGCTGAGGTTCTTCGACAGGGTGTGTTCGGTACCATTGGCCAGGGTGATGATGAGCTCGAGCGGAGGATTTTCGGCCGAGGGGAAGAGCATGACGGTGGCGTTGCTCATGATGGTATTGTCGTCGGAGCGTTCGAGGTCGAACTTAACGACTTTGGTCGTGTTCTCGACCTCGGCCGTATAGAAGTTCATCTTCTCGGCAATGCCGCCGATACGGGCCTGGATGTTGGTGATGGAGGGGTTGAACTCGGAGTTGTCCTGCATCTTGGCAATGATGCGTATGCCGGCCGTCACGCGGGTGAGGGCCGCCTGCAGGTCTTCCTGTCCCACGTTGGCCGGTTTCACGGCGTGTACCAGGTCATAGACGGGCATGTAGGTGCCGTCGGTGTTGGCCCGCAGTCTGAAGTAGAGGGTCGAGAGGTCGGCATCCTGGGTGATACCGGGCTCGTTGATGGCGGGGGTGTTGTAGATGGGGTCGTCGTATTTCGGGGTGCCCCAGTAGACCATGTTGTAGGTGCCGACCGGCAGTTGCAGCGGCCGGTTGTACTCGCCGTATATGTGTCCGTCGATGATGGTGTAGTAGCCGTTGAATACGGTCTTTTTGCTGTTGATGTAGTTGCCGTAGTAGGTCGAGGTCTCGGCATAGCAGGGATAGATTTCGAGGATGCCCGTGAAGGGATTTTGGTTGAGCGGGTCGGCAATGCGGGCGCTCACATTGGGGGTGATCAGTTGTACCGCCTCGGGTTGAGCCGGTTCGTCGGTGGTCTTGTTGTCGTCGCAGCAGGCCGAGAGGGCCGGCACGAGCAGCAGGGCGGTTGCCCCAAACAGAATCTTTCTCATAATTCAGTTTATTAAAGTGGTTCGGTAAGATGTTGTGGATATATAACAACCCGTGCTGCGAATTGTTTGTGCTGACAAACGCAGGCCGAACCGGGTGCAGCGCAAAGGATGGGGAGCGCTGCCGGGGCGTGTGTGAAAAATGGAGGGCAGAGGGTGTGTAATCGAAAGAATTTGCTTACTTTTGGTATCGAGCCACAGGCTCGCAAGCAGATATGAAACAGGAAGAAAACAAGGAGCGTTCGACGGCTCGAGAGGCGGGTGGCCGGACAGCAGGACCGAGGCGGTTCACCCCGGAGTGTATCACTTCGCTGGCACCCGGCGAGGTGTTTGTGTTTGGCAGCAATCTGGCCGGTATGCACGGCGGCGGAGCCGCTCGTGTGGCCATGCGGCACTTCGGTGCGGTGTGGGGGCAGGGTGTGGGGCTGCAAGGGCAGTCATACGCCATACCCACGATGCAGGGCGGGGTGGAGACTATCAAGCCCTATGTCGACGAGTTTCTCGCCTTTGCCCGGGCACACCGCGAGCTGCTCTTCTATGTGACCCGCATCGGGTGCGGCATAGCCGGGTTTCACGACCGGGAGATTGCGCCGCTCTTTGCCGAGGCGCTGACGATGGAGAATGTGGTGTTGCCCGAGTCGTTTGTCGACGTGTTGCAGCCGAGGTAGAGCGTGGGCGATGCCGGTGCCGCGTGGGGTTGTGGTTCGCGGGTGGACGCCGTTTGCGACAGCATGTCGCGTGCGATGATTGCCGTCATCAGCAGGATGAGTGCCCCCAGTATACCGTAGAGCCAACGGGCTTGCCCGCGGGTGAGCCGCGAGGTGAATAGCCGGCAGTTCTTGCTGTTGAAGAACCACCCCCAGTTGCCCAGGGCCGCACCGAGTGCGAGCAGTCCCGAGATGAGGAACAGGCTCAACACGATAAGGGCCGGTATGAGGGCGGGGGCGTGGTGCATGGCGGACGACGGTTGCGGTTGGACGGCCGATTACAGGTCGATGTTGACGGTGCGGACGCCGCCGTCGGTCTCGGTAATCTCTACATTTACACAATCGTCGGGGAGCAGCTCCTCAATCTTTTCGGGCCACTCGATGAAGCAGAGGGCGCCGCTGGCGAAATAGTCCTCGGCTCCCAGGTCGTAGGCCTCCTGCAGCTTGTTGATGCGGTAGCAGTCGAAGTGGTAGATGAGTTCGCCGGTCGTGGCCGAACGGTATTCGTTGATGATGGCGAAGGTGGGGCTGTTGACGGGGTCTTCGACGCCCAGCTCTTCGCAGATGGCTTTGATGAAGGTGGTTTTGCCCGCGCCCATCTCGCCGTGGAAGGCAAAGACGGTGTAGTCGGCCATGAGTTCGATGAACTGGCGGGCGGTCTTGTTTATCTGGTCGAGGTTTTCTATGACAAGGGTGTGCATAATCGTATTCTATTTTTTGGTGAGTGTAATCAGTGGAATCATCATCTCTTCCATGGAGATGCCGCCGTGCTGGAAAGTATCCTTGTAGTAGCCCACGTAGTAGTTGTAGTTGTTGGGGTAGGCAAAGAAATCGTGGTTGGTGGCAAATATGTAGGTAGAGCTGATGTTGGGCGAGGGCAGTCCGTAGCGCTCGGGCGACTTGATTTCGTAAACCTGCTTGGGGTTGTAGCTGAGCGACTTGCCCACCTTGTAGCGCAGGTTGGTGTTGGTGTTCTTGTCGCCGATTACCTTGATGGGGTTGTTCACGTGTACGGTACCGTGGTCGGTGGTGAGAATGATCTTGAAATCTTTCTCGGCGATTTTGCGGAAGAGGTCGAGCGCCGACGAGTGCTTGAACCACGACTCGGTGATGGAGCGGTAGGCCGCCTCGGTCGAGGCCAGCTCGCGAATCATCTTCGACTCGGTGCGGGCGTGCGAGAGCATGTCGACAAAGTTGAGCACGCAGACGTTGAGCTGGTTGTTCTCGATTTGCGGGAAGTTCTGGATGAGCTTCTCGCCGAAAGCCGACTCGTTGATTTTGTTGTAGGAGAAGGAGTAGCGCTTGCGGAAGCGGTCGAGCAGCGTCTGGATGAGAGGCGCTTCGTTGAGGTTCTTGCCCTCCTCCTCGTCTTCGTCGACCCAGAGGTCGGGGAACATGCGGGCAATCTGGTTGGGCATGAGGCCCGAGAATATGGCGTTGCGGGCATATTGTGTGGCCGTGGGCAGAATGCTGAAGTAGAGGTCCTCCTCGGCGGTGAAGTATTCGCTGAGCAGCGGCTTGATGACCCGCCACTGGTCGAGGCGGAAGTTGTCGATGAGGATGAAGAATACCTTCTCACCGTTGTCGATGAGGGGGAATACCTTGGTCTTGAAGAGCTCGTGGCTCATCAGGGGGTGTTCGCCGCCGGTAATCCACTTTTCGTAGTTCTTCTTGACAAACTTGGCAAAGGCGCTGTTGGCCTCGCTCTTCTGCAGGGTGAGGAGTTCGTCCATGTCGCTCTCGGCCTGGGTGAGCTCCAGTTCCCAGAATACCAGTTTCTTGTACACCTCGTACCAGTCGGTCCACGAATAGGAGTCGTTTATCTGGCTGCTGATGTGCTGAAACTCCTGCCGGTAGTCGCTCGAGGTCTTCTCGAGGATAATCTCCTTGTGGTGGAGATTCTTCTTGATTGACAGGAGTATCTGGTTGGGATTCACGGGTTTGATGAGGTAGTCGGATATTTTGTTACCGATGGCCTGGTTCATGATGTTCTCCTCCTCGCTCTTGGTAATCATGACCACAGGGATGGAGGGGTTGTCCATTTTGATTTGGCTGAGGGTGTCGAGACCGCTCAAGCCGGGCATGTTCTCGTCGAGAATGATGAGATCGAAAGCCTCGTGAGCCGCTTTTTCAAGGGCGTCGCGGCCGTTGGATACGGTGGTGACGTCGTATCCCTTCTGTTGGAGGAAGAGGATATGCGGTTTCAGCAAATCGATTTCGTCGTCGGCCCAAAGTATTTTACCGTTCTTCATAAGGCTCTTCTGGTAGCGGGTTGTTTTCAAGAAATAAGAAATAGTCTTCGAAACTGTATCCTTCGAGCAGTTTCTTGAAGTTGTCTTCGCTGATCATCACGGGCTTGACACCGGGCGGGTAGCGGAATGTCTCGCTGTGGTCGAGCAACCGGCGATAGTGCGACAACTCGTCAAAGTTATTAAATCCTTTGACAACTAACATACTTATTTCGTTAAAGGTCATTATTTCGAGGTCGAAATCTTTAATAACAAACGTGGTGAAGTTGTGTTTGGCCACGTCGAAGAGCAACTGGTTGGACGATACGCTGTCGGTGGCGTAGACCAGCAGAAGCACGTGCGGAGCCTTGAGGTCCTGGGTGAAGGCTACCTGGGCCGTGTCGTTGAGGACGGTCGTGGTGTCGTTGGTCAGACGGGCCTTCCACAGCATGCCCCGCAGGTTGCCGCTGCCCTCGGCTACCTGCCGGCCCTGAGCTACCCCCTTGAGCATGGTGGTGGCCAGGGGCGATACGTCGGCTTGCGGATAGCGCTCGAGCAGGTCTCTCAGCCCGGCCTTGAATTTGTCGTACTGCTTGTCGCCCACGTAGGCGAGCGCGTCGAGGAATAGGAACTTGGGCATGAGCGGCGAGAGGGGATACTTCTCCTCCATATACTGGCGGCTGCGGTGCACGGCCGCGTTGTTGTTGGCGAGATAGGCGGCATAGGTATCCTCGTAGATGGAGTCCTGCTCGGTGCTCATGCGCCGCAGGTTGTCGAGGTAGTGCGGGTCGGCCATGGCCTGGGCATAGGCGCTCTCGGGGAAGGTAGACCGTATCTTGTCGCGGTAGATGCCGGCGGTGACTTCGTCGCCGTTGCGCATGTACATGAGGTACATGTTGTAGTAGACGTCGAGCCGATAGGGGTTCTCGGGGAACCGCTCTTCGAGCAGGTTGAAGTTGGCGATGGCGGCGGGGTAGTCCTCGAGCTTGTTCTTGAGGATGATACCCATGTTGAAGAGACCTTCGGCCACCACCTCGTTCGAGACCTCGAGGGCCTCGGGGGTGAGAGGTATCTGCTTGAGGTAGAATGCCGGTTTGTGGGGATCCTCGGCATCGGCCAGCTGGGCGCTGTCGGGGCTCTCCTCGAGGGGCATGCCGTTCTCGTCGACCTCCATGCCTTCCTCGGTGTCGCCTCCTCCATCGGTTTTCTCGGCAAAGTCGCTCATCGAGAATCCCGACTTGTTGCGGCGGCGCCAGTCGTCCTCGAGCTTACGGCTACCCCAGATGCGTTGGAATTCGGTCTTACCGGCGGCTACCATGGTTTTGTTGTAGAAGTACCACGACTTGTCGCCCGAAATCAGGGTGGCGTTGTTCTTGGCCGCGTTGTTGCTGTTGAACTGGGGCCCCTGTTGCTGGGCCAGATACTCTTCGCGCTGAAGGGCTTCGGCCTCTTCCTTCTCTTTCTTGATGAGGTCGTCGATAATCTGCTGGATGGCTTTGTTGCGCTCGGTCTCGCTCATGGCGGCCAGGTCTTGCAGACTGTCCTGCAACTCGACATTCTGGGCGTAGACTACCAGCTCGTCGAGCACGGTGGAGCGCCGCGAGAGCAGGTCGTAGCGGGGGAAATCCTCCTTGAGCAGAGGCAGGGCCTCGGCATAGCAGGGCTGGGCGTCGACATATTCGCGCCGGTCGAAGTAGAGGTCGCCGAGGGTCACCTGGCAGATGGCCTTCTCGATGCCGTTGCGGGTGCTCTTCTGGTTGGCCAGGCGGTAGTTCTCCATCGCCTTGAGGGTATCCTTACGCGAGAGGTAGAGGTTGCCGATGGCGTAGTAGACCTGGTCGAGGTACTCTTTGTTGCGGTCGCGCGAGGCCATGCGGGTGAGCTTTTTCACCTCCTTGGTGATGTCTTTGCCCGAGAAGACCTCGGTCTGCTTGATGCGGGCGTTGAACTCGGTGCGGTAGGGCGGGTTCATGGAGATGACCTTCCCGAAAGTCTCGTAGGCTTTGGCGTTGACCCCGGTTTTTTCGTAGAGCTGCCCCAGCAGGAAGGTGAGCCGGATGCGCTGTTGCTTGCTCGGGGCCGACTTGATGGCGGTCTCGAGGAAGGGGATGGCCTTCTGGTATTGGCCGCTGCGGATGAGGTAGTCGGCATTGACGGTGGCAAACCAGTTGTTTTGCGACTCGGGCAGCTTGTCGTTGTTGATTTTCTGGAGTATGTCTTCGGCTTCGTAGAGCCAGCCCAGGGCAATGTAGCATCGGGCCTGCCAGAGCTTGGCCTCGGCTACGAGGTCGGGCATCCAGGTGAAGTGACGCGAGATGTAGAGAAAGGTAGCTGCGGCCTCGAGGAACTCGCCCTTGTAATACTGGGCCTGGCCCATCAGTCGCCAGGCGTTGTGGATGAAGGGGTTGTACTCGTCGCGCTTGAGGTAGTCGCGATATTTGGGGTCGCTCATCTTTCGGGAGTCGCGCTTGGGCTTCTTCTTGATGGAGTGGAGCTGGATGGCTTTCTGGCACTTCTCGATGGTGCGGTCGAAGCTGCCCGAGGGTTGCGGGTCCTTGGGGTTGGCATAGGCTTGGGCCGGGTGCATGTAGAGGAGGTCGGTGAAGTTGTCCTGATACTCGGTCTCCATGTTTTTCATCTGCTCCTTGTAGTTTTCTATCCCGTTGAAATAGACGTTGTAGCGGGTCGTAAAGCTGTGGTAAAAGCGGGTGAAGGCCGTATTCTTCTTGGTCGAACAGGATACGAGCGCCAGGGTCACCAGCAGAACGACGATATGTATTACTCTTTTTTTCAAACGCTACGGGGATAAGAAGCCATATTTTTAAACTGAAAAACGGCGGTTTTATTGTCTTTTGGCTACGGTGCGTTGCATCTGACTCGTCAGGAGCTTGGCTACCAGGTAGACGACGATGAGGGTGAAGACGATGGTGGCGCCGGCCGGCACGTCGAGCCAGTAGGAGAGCAGCAGCCCGCCGATACCGGCCAGAAGGTTGATGAGTCCCGAGAGCCAGATGATGTCGCGGAAGCGGTGGCAGAAGAGCTCGGCTATCATCTGCGGCAAGGAGAGGATGGAGATGAGCAGCATGATGCCTACCAACCGGATGGAGAGGACCACGGCCGTGGCTACGAAGAAGGTCATGATGTAGTTGATGAGCCGGGTGTTGATACTGCGGGTATGGGCGAAATCGGTGTCGAACGCGGTGTAGACGATGCGGCGGTATTGCAGCAGGGTGTAGACGACGAGCAGGGCGGCAAAGGCGGCAAACACCAGGATGTCGGTGCGGGTGATGGTGAGGATGTTGCCGAAGAGGAACTCGGTGAGCCCCGGGGTGTAGCCGGGTGTCATGAAGATGAAGATGATGCCGACGGCCATGCCCAGTGTCCAGATGACGGCGATGGCCGAGTCTTCTCGCACGGTTTTCCCGCGCGACATCCACTCGACCCCCAGCGCCGATAGTATGGCGAAGAAGAGAGCCGAGAGGGTGGGGCTTATTCCCAGAAAGTAGCCTATACCCAATCCGCCGAACGAGGCGTGGGTGATACCTCCGGTGATGAAGAGCATGCGCCGGGCTACGATATAGGTGCCTATGATGGCGCTGATAATCGAGATGAGGAGGAGCGCCCACAGGGCATTTTGAAAAAATGTATAATTGAAAATATCCATTGTAAACGGTGGTTATTTGTCGATGTTTCTTTGCTCGTTGACCACGAGCAGAATCTCGTCGCGCAGGGCTTCGGGTACCTCGATCTGGCGCAGTTGCAGGCTGCGTACCCATCCCGGCACGTCGGTGGGCAGGAGGGTGTAGAAAATGTCCCTGAAGTGCTCTACCTGCTCGGGGGTGTACTGGTCGGCCGGGGTCCCCTTCCATTCGTCGAGCTCCTCGTCGTCGTAGTATTCGATGGCCTTGCTCACCCCGGCCAGCAGGCTGTCGCGCTCGCACACGAGGTGCTGCCCACAACACTCTTGCGGCGGTGCGGGTTTCTCTTCGGCCGGGGGCGGTGTGCCGGCAGCGGCCTGTTTGCGCTGGTCGCGGCGGTGGAAGTAGTAGGTGACGAGACCCAGCAGTACGATGGCGATGACGAGTATAATCATAGCGAAATATCTCCTTTCTCCCGGGGGGTGAGGGTGAAGCCGGCCCGGGCGAGGTCGTCCCAATAGCCGGGATACGATTTGTCGACAACGGCCGTGTCGGCAATGGTGATGCCGGGGAAGCGGAAGGTTGCCGGGGCGAAGGCCATGGCCATGCGGTGGTCGTCGTAGGTTTGTATGACGGGCGACTCGCCGGGGGTGACGGTTTCGCCGTTCCAGGTGAGTGTACTGTCCGAAGATAATAGTTTATATCCTAATTTTATAAGCTCATCACAGAGGGCGGCAATGCGGTCGGTCTCCTTGATGCGCAGGGTTTGCAGTCCGGTGAAGTGGAAGGGAACTCCCAGCAGGCAGCAGGTCGCGACGAGGGTTTGGGCCAGGTCGGGCTGTTCGGAGAGGTCGCAGCGGTATTCGGTTGTGCGGTGGTCCGATTTTATTAGTTTTGCTCCGTCTGAAGAAAACAGGGTATTGATACCCAGCGGTTCGAACAGGGCGGCAATGCGGGCATCGCCTTGCAGACTTTCGGTCGAGAGACCCGGCAGCGTGATGGTGCCCGCCGGGGCCAATGCCGCAATCTCGTACCAGTAGGAGGCTGCCGACCAGTCGGGTTCGACCCGGAACGGGGCGGGGCGGTATTCGCCGGCCGGTACCCGTATGGTGTTTCCCGTGCGCCGGGCCTCGATGCCGAAGCGGGCCATCATGCCGAGGGTCATCTCGATATAGGGTATCGATACCATCTCGCCGGTGAGGATAAGGGTGAGGCCGTAGTGCATGCGGGGGGCTATCATGAGCAGGGCCGAGATGTATTGCGAACTGACGTCGCCGGGCAGGGTGAGTTCGCCGCCCTTCAACTCGCGACCGCAGATTTCGAGAGGGGGGAATCCCTCACGGGCGGTGTAGCGGATGTCGGCCCCCAGCGAGCGCAAGGCGTCGACCAGAATACGGATGGGGCGCTGTTGCATGCGTGCCGACCCGGTGAGGGTGATGCGGCTGCCCGGCCGTTGGGCGTAGTAGGCGGTGAGGAATCGCATGGCGGTGCCGGCACCGTGGATGTCGACGACGGGGCTACTGCCGGCAAAGGCCTGCCGCATGACCCGCGTGTCGTCACACTCCGAGAGGTTCTCGACGGGAATGGCGTCGCGGCACAGGGCGTTGAGGATGAGTGCTCTGTTGCTGATGCTCTTGGAGGTGGGCAGTACGATGGTGGCCGAGCAGTCGGTGGGTGCGAAAACTTGATAGTTCATAGGGCTTACCATGAGATTTGGGTGCAAAATTAGCAAAAAAAGAGGAATGATAGGCAGGTTATCTACCGGAGATTTCGTGCGAAATCGCCGAGTATTTCGCCCGGTTGGACGGGAGCTCTGCTCCGGGGCGCGGCAGAGGTGACTGTCGGCGTAGCAGGGGAGCATATAAAATAAAAAAAGGCTGTCTCACGACAGCCAATTTGTAAACCTTAAATCTAATACTATGAAAAAACATGGTACAAATATAAGGCGTATTGCTCAATATTCCAATCAGATAGTTTAAAATCAAACTGTTTTTAACGTAATTGTCGTATAACAAATTATTTTATTAACTATTTAACGGGCTTTGGAAAATTTTGTTGAAACGGAGTACCGTATCTCGTAATTTGTTTATAAATCGCTCAATTGCCCCGGTAGGTCGAGTATCCGTAGGGCGACAGGGTGATGGGCACATGGTAGTGGCTGTCGTCGGTAATCTCGAATACCACCTCGATGAAGGGGTAGAACGACTTTTGCGCCTGCGCCTCGAAGTAGGGACCTACGAGGTAGGTGAGCTTGTAGATGCCCCGGTTGTCGGTGCCGGGGCGTTTCTCGAGAAACTCCTTCACCCGGCCGTTGGCGTCGGTGGTCTTGGCATCGACCGGTTGCCACGACTGCCCGTCGGCCAGCCGCGAGAGTTGGATGGTTACCCCCGTGGCCGGTTGGCCGGCGTTGATGTCGAGGATGTGACTGGAGAGTTGATAGACCTTCTCTTGTGCCATCGAGGCGGTGGAAAACAGGATAGTCAGCAGGGCTGTAAGAATTAGATTTTTGTTCATAGCCATAAAAGTTTGGTTTTATAATAGGTTAGACAATCGTTTAATTCGTCGATAGCTCGTTGGCTGTACGTGTTTTGGCATCCCCCTCTATGCCCGGCAGGGCTGTTATTTCTTCGGCTCTTTGGGCTGTGCGAAGAATTTGTGGAAGAAGAGCAACTGGTAGTCGATGGAGTTGTTCCAATAGGCATTGTTGTGAGCCCCTGGTCGCTCGATGTAGTCGTGCTTGATGTTGTGGTCGAGCAGCGATTGGTGGGCCCGGCGGTTGACCTCGAGGAAGAAGTCGTCGACTCCGCAGTCGATGATGATAGCCAGGTCGCCGTCTTTGAGCGAGGGGATGAGGTTGATGACGGTATGCTCGTCCCAACGCTTTTTATTGGAGGCAAATTCGCCCAGTTGGTTCTGCATCTTCCAGTTGGTGGGGAAGGGGCGAATGTCGAGGCCGCCGCTGATGCTGCCTGCGGCACCGAATACGTTGCGGTGACGGATGGCGTTCCACATGGCACCGTGGCCGCCCATGCTGAGACCCGAGATGGCCCGGGCGCTGCGGTCGGCGATGGTGCGGTAGTGCGAGTCGGTATAGCGGATGACTTCGTCGGAGATGTAGTCCTCGAACTGCATGTCCTTATTGAGCGGGCTGTTCCAGTACCAGCTGTTTATCAGTCCGTCGGGGCAGACGATGATGAGGTTGTATTGCGAGGCCAGTTGGGGCAACTCGGGTTTGATGGTAATCCACGAGGCGTAGTTGCCGCCGCAGCCGTGCAGCAGGTATACAACCGGGTACCGGGTGTTGCCCTCGGCGTAGCTTTTGGGCAGGATGACCATATTTTTCAGGTCGTGACCCATTTTGCTGTGTATCGTGACGGTGTCGACTTGTTGGGCACAGAGGCTGACGATACAGAGCAGCAGGGTGATGGGTAGCAGCAATAATCTTTTCATGATGAATTCTTTTAAATGATTAAAGTTAAAGTGTTTATCGTTTTATGTATTCGGTGACAAAGCGGAGGTTATCGAGCAACAGTCGGCCCGGGTCGTCGTAGAACTGGAGTCCTTTTATCTGGCCGGCCTCGACCTGGGCGATGAAGAAGTCTTCGCCTATCTCGTCGCTCAGCATGGCCTGCCAGGCGGTATCCGACTCGTCGAGTGTCTGCCCCTCTTCGCCCACGGTGGTCGAGAGGATGTCGGTGAGGATAATCTGCTGTTCGTCGTCGGGCAGGTCGTCGTCGGGTTCGAACAGGTTGTATTCGTCGTCGTCGCCGGTGATTTGGCCGATGAGGTCTTCGCTATCTTCGTAGCTGGTAATCTGTCCCGAGAGCCACCATTCGCCGTTCCATTCGACGAAGCCGGTGCGCAGGATGAGCGAGGGGTTTTTCATGTCGCGGGGCAGTCCCACGAGCGAGCGGTTGGTCACCTCGAGCACTCGGTCGGTGGCGATGTGGCGGAAGCGGGTCACCCGGTCGTCGCCCCCTTCGTAGCGGTAGTAGCCGGTGTATTTGTGGCCCATGCTCCTGAGCGAGTCGTAGAGGGGCGATTCCGGACCCAGAACCTCGGCCAGCCAGTGGGGCGGCGTGAGGCGCATGAACTCGGTGACCTGGTTGAAGCCGAAGTCGTTGCAGAGTTGGTTGACCATGTCGGGAATCTGGTCTTCCAGTCCGTTCTCCTTGGCTTCGTCGGCCAGCGCTTCGGCCTGGTCTTCGAGCAGGTATCCGTTGTTGGAGAAGAGGTAAGACTGGGTGCAGAGCCACAGGAAGCGTGCATGCAGCGCGTAGAGGTTGTGCTGCTCCTTCTCGTCGGGTTGAAGGTAGTGGAGCAGTTTTTCGTTTTCGGGCGCCGTTTCGTATTCAGCCTCGAACAACTCCATCACGTCGGCGGCTATGGCGGCAAAAGTATCGAGAGCCGGCGAGTAGGCAATGTCGAGGTTGTTGAGCTGCATGTGGTAGTGCCAGATGAGGAACTGGATGTCCTCGGTATTGATTTCGCCGGGCGTGTAGTCGCTGTCGAGGGAATAGAAGGGCAGCGGTTTGCCATACTTCTGTTGATAGACGCGGGAGAAGGCCTGGAAGATGCCGGTTTGCGAGATGACATCCTCGAAGTAGGCGGTGAGGATACAGGCCAGCTCTTTCTGTTCCGAGGGGTCGATTTTACGGTAGTCGTCTTCGGCCAGGTCGTTTTCGATGGAACGAATCGCGGCCAATACTTTGTTGGCCAGGGTAATGTAGTAGAGGTCGGTCGATGCCGAGCCGGTGTAGGGATGCAGGGGTTTCCAGTCTCCGCTGTATATGCGCTGTTTGTCGTTGGTCATAACGAAAAAAATTAGGTACGATTGCAAATGTAAGTATAAATCGGAAAAGACGGTTTTGTGCGGTCACTTTTTTGTACCGATTGAGGTTCGATCTGTGTCGTGTGGATAGAGTGAAATCTATCTGGACGAGATTCTATATAGATTGGAAATGAGTGAATTATATATAAAAAGTTGCTTTTTTAAGGTTACAAAAAAAAGTTTTTTTTCGTATATTTGCTATGGATCCATGCGCATTTCGATGCGTTGTAGATCCTTGTTTTATTTAAAATTTATAATGTTTATGTCAAAGACATTTGAGCAAAATGCACAAAAAGCGTTAACTATGGTGGCAGGAATCAGGTCTCATTTTCAAGAACTTTCCAAATTGGGCATCGGTACAGCGGCTGTTGATAAATTGGAAGCCGAAGCGTCGAAAGCAATAGAGATGATTCGGGAAGTAGATGCTCTTAGAGCCGAGGTGTCGGAGAAGCTGCGGAAAGCCAATGTTCAGCTCTGTGAGGTAAAGGACCAGGCCAATGTCCTCCGTTATTTGATTAAAAGCGGTTTCCCTCAGGAGGAATGGGTGAAATTTGGTATCATGGATAAACGATAGTTTGTAGTGATTTGCTTGGAACAGGCAGAGACAGGTGGTATTTTCCATCGGTTTCTGCCTCTCTTTTTGTGGCAATGGCAACCAATATTATCCTCCATTCGACTCCTGCTATTGGTGGGTTGTCGAGATGAAGAAGGGGAGGGAGCGGTTGTGGTATCGGTGTGTTCAAATAAATTTGCTTCTACCCACGGTGTGTCCTATCTTTGCATGGAATATGAGACGAAAGGAAGAACTATCGAACGAGGCCGTATCGCCGTTGGCCGCCGACCTGCACGACTGGTATGCCCGGAATCACCGGGTGTTGCCGTGGCGGGGCATAACCGATGCGTATCGCATCTGGATTTCGGAGATAATCTTGCAGCAGACCCGGGTGGTACAAGGGTATGAATACTACAACCGCTTTGTGTCGCGCTTCCCCGACGTGCGGGCGTTGGCTGCGGCCGATGACGACGAGGTGATGAAACTGTGGCAGGGGCTGGGCTATTACAGCCGGGCCCGCAATCTGCTGGCTGCTGCCCGGCAGGTGGTCGAGCGGTTTGGCGGGGAGTTCCCCCGGAGTTACGACGACATACGTTCGCTACCCGGTATCGGCGACTACACGGCGGCGGCTATTGCCTCGTTTGCCTATGGGTTGCCTCATGCCGTAGTCGACGGCAACGTCTATCGGGTGCTCTCGCGCATCTACGGCATCGACACCCCTATCGACACGACCGAAGGCAAAAAGCTGTTTGCCGCCCTGGCCGACGAGCTGCTCGACCGGCAGGACCCCGGCGGTTACAACCAGGCGATGATGGAGTTCGGGGCGCTCTATTGTGTGCCCCGCTCGCCGCAGTGCGGCGGGTGCATCTTTGCCGACCGCTGCATGGCCTTGGCGACGGGCCGGGTGGAGGAGCTGCCGGTGAAGCAGGGACGCACGGTGGTGAAGCCCCGCTACTTCAACTACTTCTATGTGCGGCACGAGGGTTATACCTGGGTGCGCCGGCGCGAGGGTCGCGACATCTGGCGCAATCTGTATGAGCTGCCGCTTGTCGAGACGGCCGAAGAGCAGCCGCTCGACGCCCTGCAGCAGAGCGAGGTGTGGGGCGAACTGTTTGCCGGGGCCGGTCGGGTGAGCGTGTCGGCCCAGGTGTACAGTTGCAAGCATGTGCTTTCGCACCGGGTAATCCATGCCCGCTTTTATGTGGTCGAGACCGAGCAGAAGCCTGCCATGCCGGGCTATCTGCGCATCGAGGCCGGAGCTATAGGAGACTATGCGGTGTCGCGCCTTACCGAGGGCTTCTTCGAAAAGATGTCGATGAATTATCCCTCGTTGTTTTGAGAAATGAACAGATAATTTTTTATTTTTGCATAAGTTGCCCGGGAGGTATCGGGCTTGTGTCGTCGACTGCGTGAAGGTCGAGGGGGCAGGCGGGTGTGTACAGGCCGGGCCAAGAACAGGAAACAGCCGAATGATAGAAAGAGTAATTATATTGGACGCCGTCGATCCGGTGACTTTTTACGGTGTGAACAACGCCAACGTGCAGGTGATTAAGAATCTTTTCCCCAAGGTGCGCATCGCTGCCCGGGGCAATGTGATGAAGGTAATCGGCGACGAGAAGGAGACCGAACTTTTCGAGCAGAAAATCAAGCAGCTCGAGAAATATTGTGCCGAGTATAACCAACTGGGCGAAGAGGTGATTATCGACATCATCAAGGGCGATGAGCCGCAGACCGTGAAACCGCTGGAGAACCTTATCATCTACGGGGTGAACGGCAAGCCCATCACGGGCCGCACGCCCAACCAGCAGAAGCTGGTCGAGGCTTTTGCCCACAACGACCTCACGTTTGCCCTGGGGCCGGCCGGTTCGGGCAAGACCTACGTGGCTATTGCTCTGGCCGTGAAGGCTCTGAAAAACAAGGAGGTGAAGAAGATTATCCTGAGCCGTCCCGCCGTGGAGGCCGGCGAGAAGCTGGGTTTCCTGCCGGGTGACATGAAGGACAAGATCGATCCCTATCTGCAACCGCTCTACGATGCGCTGGAAGATATGATTCCGGCCGCCAAGCTGAAGGAGTACATGGAGTCGAACGTGATACAGATTGCTCCGTTGGCCTTCATGCGCGGCCGTACGTTGAGCGATGCGGTCATCATTCTCGACGAGGCGCAGAACACCACGACACACCAGATAAAGATGTTTCTCACCCGCCTGGGCATGAACGCCAAGATGATAGTCACGGGCGACATGACGCAGATAGACCTGCCGGCTTCGCAGACGTCGGGTCTGGTGCAGGCGATAAGTATATTGAAGAATGTCGAGGGTATAGCTCGCGTGGAGTTCGGCAAAAAGGATATTGTACGCCACAAGTTGGTACAGCGCATTGTCGAGGCTTACGAAAAGCACGACGAGAAGGAGCGCAAGGCTGCCGAGGCCCGCAAGCAGGAGCGTGCCGCTGCCAAAGAGGCCGGTAAGGAGAAGCCTGAGGCGTGAGGCCTGTGGGCGGTTGGTTAGCCCCGACGGAGCGAAAGACTTATGGGGATTGGGCGGGGTGAATATCGCCCTTTTGAGTGCATGGCCCGGGAGGGGCAGCGGTATCGTGTGGGGAGAAAGATTGTCGACGCGGGTAATGCTTAATCTGTTTTAATTGACGTGCTATCTCGTTTTTATGTTGTATCTTTGCCGTGTCTTTACAGAGGACATACAACGACTATATTATAAACAGAAAAAGTATTACAGAAATGAAAAATGCTTTGGTAAAAACCGATTTCAAATTTCCCGGACAAAAGAGTGTATATCATGGTAAAGTGCGCGATGTGTACAACATCGACGACGAGTTGCTGGTGATGGTGGTAACCGACCGTATCTCGGCCTTCGATGTGATTCTGCCCGAGGGTATTCCCTACAAGGGACAGGTGCTGAACCAGATTGCCGCCAAGTTCCTGGACGCTACGTCCGATATTCTTCCGAACTGGAAAGTGGCTACTCCCGACCCGATGGTGACCGTGGGTCTGCGTTGCGAACCGTTCAAGGTCGAGATGGTTGTACGGGGGTATTTGACGGGTCACGCTTGGCGCGAATACAAGGCTGGCAACCGTACGCTGTGCGGCGAGACCATGCCCGAGGGTATGAAGGAGAACGAGAAATTCCCGCACCCCATCATCACGCCTACGACCAAAGCTGCCGAGGGTCACGACGAGGACATCTCGAAGGCCGAAATCATTGCCCGCGGCATCGTTTCGTGCGAGGACTACGAGCAACTCGAGAAATATACCCTGGCCCTCTATCAACGTGGTTGCGAGATGGCCGCTCAGAAGGGGCTCATCCTCGTAGATACGAAATATGAGTTCGGTAAGATTGGCGACAAGATTATCCTGATCGACGAAATCCACACGCCCGACTCGTCGCGCTACTTCTATGCCGATGGTTATGAGGAGCGTCTGGCCCGTGGCGAAGAGCAACGTCAGCTCTCGAAAGAGTTTGTGCGCCAATGGCTGATTCAAAACGGCTTCCAGGGCAAAGAGGGTCAGAAGGTGCCCGAGATGACCGAGGAGTATTGCAACAGCGTATCGGACCGCTACATCGAACTCTACGAGCACATCGTGGGCGAGAAGTTTGTCAAGGCCGAAGGCGAAGACCTGGCTGCCCGTATCGAGAAGAACGTGACCGACTTCCTGAACAGCCGCAAGAAATAAGGGGGCGGAGAAAGGATTACATGACGAATGGACTATAAAGCAGAAGAGATAAAACCCTATAACGAGGAGACCGACAAGACCACGCAGGTGCGCGAGATGTTCGACTCCATTGCGCCGGCCTACGATGCGATGAACCGTACCATGACCGTGGGCATAGACCGCTGGTGGCGCCGGGTGGCCGTGAAGATGTTGCGGCGCTATCCACACCGCCATATACTCGATGTGGCTACGGGCACGGGCGACCTGGCCCTGCTGCTCGACGAGCGGCTCAACCCCGACCAGATTATCGGTGTGGACCTCTCGGAGGGTATGTTGCGGATTGCCCGCGAGAAGGCGGTCAAGCGCAATGCCCAGCGCCGTATCCTCTTCGAGGTGCAGGATTGCCTGTCGATGGACTTCGACGACAACAGCTTCGACGTGGTGACGGTGGCCTATGGGGTGCGCAATTTCGAACACCTCGAGGCGGGATTCCGCGAAATGTATCGGGTGCTCCGTCCCGGTGGTGCATTGTGTGTCATCGAGCTGTCGACCCCCGAGCGTTTTCCCTTCCGCCAGCTTTATAAGTTCTATACCTATACCTTTATCCCCTTCATAGGTCGCCTGGTATCGAAAGACCGCAGCGCATACAGCTATCTGCCGCGCTCGGTGGCTGCCGTGCCGCAGGGCGAGGCTATGCTCGACATCTTCCGTCGTGCCGGCTTCGACCGTTGCTATTGCCGCCGCCTCACCTTCGGTGCCTGCACCATCTACATCGGGGAGAAAAAGAAAGGCTAAACACATCGGCCGAGGCGGAAAGTCTTTCGCCTACGAGGCCGACAGCCCAACCATACAGGGCCCGCGAACGCTTGCCGTTCGTCGGGCCCTGCCTGTTTTCGGAGGGGACCCTTCTGCATTTGGTCAAGTGAAAGGAATTGTTTATATTTGTATGTATAAGTCTGACAAGTAAATACCATGGATGGAGATATGAAAAAGGAAGAACTGTTTTTGAACGACATCCGCGGCATTATCGATGCGGCTCGTGCTCATGCGGTGCGTAGTGTGGATTTCTGCCGGGTTCAGATGTATTGGCAGTTGGGACGCCGCATTTTTGAGGAGGAGCAACAGGGAAAAGAGAGGGCCGACTATGGCAGTTACCTGATAAAGAACCTGGCCAAGCAGTTGGAACCCGACTATGGCAGCGGATTTTCGGTGCGACAACTTTCTTTTTGTCGCCAGTTTTATCGTTTGTATCCAATTGAGAACGCACTGCGTTCACAATTGAATTGGACTCAGTACAGAACTCTTATACAGATACCCGATGTGGATAAACGGGAGTATTACGAACTGGAGGCCGTGAACAATGCGTGGACGGCCCGGGAGCTGGAGCGGCAGATAAACTCCCAGTTGTACGAACGGCTGTTGTTGAGCAACGACAAGGAGTCGGTGTTGGCTGTGGCGCGAAAGGAGCGCATGCCGCAGTCGCCGCAAGAGATTATCAAAGACCCCATGTATTTGGAGTTTTTGGGATTGAAGCCTCAGGCAACCTATTATGAAAAAGATTTGGAGTCGGCTATCATCACTCATTTGCAGCACTTCTTGCTCGAACTGGGGCAGGGTTTTACTTTTGTGGCCCGGCAGAAACGTATCTTGTTGGAGGATGACGAATTTTTTGCCGATTTGGTTTTCTACAACCGGTTGCTGAAATGTTTTGTGGTGGTTGAGTTGAAGACGGGCAAACTGACTCACCAGGACTTGGGACAGTTGCAAATGTATGTCAACTACTACGACCGGGTGGAAAAGATGGCCGACGAGAATCCCACCGTAGGAATCCTTTTGTGTACCAGCAAGAACGATACGGCCGTGAAGATGGCTCTTCCCGAAGACAATAAAACCATACTGGCCCGTGAATATAAATTGTATCTGCCTTCGCAAACACAACTTATCGACGAGGTAAACAGTGTACGCGAGATGATGGAGCACAAATCTCATGCTCAGAATCTCGATTGAATTGCGCGGTTTCATACTCCAGCGATAGATAAACCTAATGAATATGAACCTCGAAGAGATTATTGCCCATATTGTAACGGTTGAAAATGGATTTCAGCATATTTTGGATGCGGCTCATCGGATACACGAGTCGTGTAGTGACGAAGAGTGTTACGGTCTTTCGCTCGAATTATTCAAACATCCGGCTTATCAGGTGCGTATGCTGTCGGTTGTTTTATTGGGGTATGCCGGAGTAGACAATGAAAAAGCCCTGAGTTTTTTGAAAGAACGGGTGAGCCGCGATGAGAATTGGCGTGTGCAGGAGATGCTGGCCAAATCGTTTGACTTTATTTGTAAAGAGCGTGGATATGAAAGAGCTTTGCCTCTTATTGCTGAATGGTTGGCCGATGGTCATCCGAATGTAGTACGGGCTGTTACCGAGGGGTTGAGGATATGGACCTCGCGGCCCTATTTCAAGGAGCATCCTTTGGAGGCTGTTGCTTTTTTGAGTAGACACAAGGCCGATTCGAGCGAGTATGTGAGAAAATCGGTAGGTAATGCGTTGCGAGATATCAGCAAGAAGTTCCCACAGTTGATTCTCGATGAACTGGACACTTGGGACCATAGCGACCCGAATGTGCGTTATACCTATCGGTTGGCGGTAAAGCACCTTCTCGAGAAGGAGAAGCGGGGAAAGTAGATGAATAGCATCTTGTAAAAATACAGCGGGGCTGCCTCTTCAGTGAGGCAGCCCCGCCGGTGTATTGGAGCTTGTCCCGCGAGATTATTTGTGGGCGGGGCAGATGGGTTTGATCTGTTTGAAGAAGTCGTTGCCCTTGTTATCGACGAGGATAAATGCGGGGAAGTCTTCTACCTCGATTTTCCAGATGGCCTCCATGCCGAGCTCGGGATACTCTACGCACTCGATGCTCTTGATGTTGTTCTGGGCCAGGATAGCGGCAGGACCGCCGATGCTGCCCAGGTAGAAGCCGCCGTGTTTCTTGCAGGCGTCGGTAACGGCCTGGCTGCGGTTACCCTTGGCGAGCATGATCATGGAGCCGCCGTGGCTTTGGAACAGGTCTACATAGGGGTCCATACGGCCGGCTGTCGTGGGGCCCATCGAGCCGCAGGCCATGCCTTTAGGCGTCTTGGCGGGACCGGCGTAGTAGATGGGGTGATCCTTGATGTACTGGGGCAGGTCTTCGCCACGGTCGAGGCGCTCTTTGAGTTTGGCGTGAGCGATGTCGCGGCCTACGATGATGGTACCGTTGAGCGAGAGGCGGGTAGCTACGGGGTATTTGTCGAGCTCCTTGAGGATTTCGCTCATGGGCTGGTTGAGGTTTATCTTCACGGCATTGCCTTCGCCGGCTTGACGCAATTCCTCGGGAATGAGTTCGCCGGGGTTGCTGTCGAGCTTCTCGATCCAGATACCCTCTTTGTTGATTTTGCACTTGATGTTACGGTCGGCCGAGCAGCTTACACCCAGACCTACGGGGCAGGATGCGCCGTGACGGGGCAAGCGGATGATGCGCACGTCGTGGGCGAAGTATTTGCCGCCGAACTGTGCACCGAGGCCAATGCGGTGAGCCTCTTCGAGTACCTGTTTCTCGAGCTCTACGTCGCGGAATGCGCGGCCATATTCGTTGCCCGTGGTGGGCAGGTTGTCGTAGTAGTGGGTCGAGGCCAGCTTGACAGTGAGCAGGTTCTTCTCGGCCGAAGTACCGCCGATAACGAAGGCGATGTGGTAGGGCGGGCAGGCAGCCGTACCGAGGGTTTTCATCTTCTCAACGAGGAAGGGCACGAGAGTGGCCGGGTTGAGGATGGCCTTGGTCTCCTGGTAGAGGTAGGTCTTGTTGGCCGAGCCGCCGCCTTTGGTTACGCAGAGGAAGCGGTATTCCATGCCTTCGGTAGCCTCGAGGTCGATTTGTGCAGGCAGGTTGCATTTGGTGTTCACCTCTTCATACATCGAGAGGGGAGCGTTTTGCGAGTAGCGCAGGTTCTCCTCGGTGTAGGTTTTGTAAACGCCCAGCGAGAGAGCCTCTTCGTCGCAGTATCCGGTCCAGACCTGCTGGCCTTTTTCGCCGTGGATGATGGCCGTACCGGTATCCTGGCAGAAGGGCAGAACGCCTTTGGCGGCTACCTCGGCATTGCGCAGGAAGGTGAGGGCCACGTATTTGTCGTTTTCGCTGGCCTCGGGATCGCTCAGGATTTTGGCCACTTGCTCGTTGTGCGAGCGGCGCAGCATGAACGACACGTCGCGGAAGGCGGCGTTGGCCATGGCGGTGAGTCCCTCTTTTTCGATTTTCAAGATGGGTTTCCCTTCAAACTCGCTTACCGACACATAGTCTTTCGTAAGCAGATAATACTCGGTCGTATCTTCGCCCAGCGGGAACATGGGTTGATACTTGAACGGTGTAATAGCCATAGTTATATATGTTATTTAGTTTGAGTTGTCGGTCGATGTGTCGGTTCCGCACGGGCGGAGAGCCGCGGTCAATCGTGCCACAAAAATAGCGAAAGGTGAGCGGAGAATAAAATATCGGCACCTGTTTTCCGATATTTTTTATCCCGAACCGCATCCTGTTTTCGTGTAACAAAGGTAAAGAAATTTTTCGGTAATCGTTTCGCCGATGGCGAAATCTTTCGACGGGAGTCGAGTTTGTATGAAGCTGCCATAAAAGGGGGCGAGTGCGGGGTTTACTTTGCGGTACCATATATGGGAAATCTAATCAATTAAATTTATGGAAAAGAATTATCAGAAAGAAAATCGCAATCGGCGGAAATCGCGCGATTTGCTCGTAGAGAAGCTTTTGGACCGATTCCCGACCCGGCCCTTGGATAACGACGACGAGCTGTTCGATGCCCTGGAGGAGTACGACTCGTACCGCAACGAGCGCTATGAGCGGCTGGCCGACGACCAGAGCAAGCTGTGCAAGTTGTTCATGTCGAATCCCAAGATGGGGGCTTTCATCTCCGATGTAATCGGTGGCGACGATGCGCTGGTAGCCTGCGTGCGCTACTTCGGGCGCGATATGCTCGACTGTGCCCGGGACGAAAACCGCATGGCCGAGGTGCGTCGGGCCAACGACGAGTATCTGTCGCGGGTGGCCCGGTTCAACGAACTGGAGTCGCAAATGCGCGAGAATCTCGAGAAGAGCAGCCGTTGCATGGAGCGCTTCAAGACCGAGAAGGGGATGAACGATGCCGAGTTCGAGGGTTTCCTCGACCGGGTGTACCACCTGTGCAACCATGTGTTCATGGGCGAGTTGAACGACGAGGTGCTGAACCTGCTCTTCAAGGGGCTCTACTACGACCGCGATTTGTCGTGTGCCGAGCGCGACGGCGAGGTGCGGGGCCGCAACGAGCGCATCGTCTTCGAGCGTCGCGAGCGGGGTGGCGATTCGTTGCCTCCCATGCGCAACGGGGGCAGTTTCGAGTCGGACGCCTCCGAGCTGTCGCCGGTTTTTGGCAACCGTCGCCGTCGCAGCGTGTGGGACATGTAGCCCCGGTTGTCTGGAGAGTGAAGAGTTTGATACCCTAATTAAATTTTTGTAATCCTATGTTTTTGTTGAATTTTGAAAAATTGAAAGAAGAGATGAAACAGTTTCTAACGAAGTGGAAAACTCCGCTGCTTTGGCTGGCGGGTCTGTTGGTTCTGGTAGTTTGCTGGCAGATTTGGGACGGGCTGCTCGACGGTGGCCTGGCGCTGGCAGCCATTATCCCCGGTGTGTCGGGCGGTAAGCTCGTGACCGGCGAACCGCTCACTACCGACCTGGTGCGCGAGGGTAGCCCCTCGCTGTTGCGCAACGAGATTGACAAGCGCATCGTGCGCATCCGGCCCATGTCGACCCCCATCGACCAGTTGTCGCGATGGAATGGTGCCCGCAAGTCGTCGTCGATGATTGTCGACTACTATTCGGTCGACGTGAAACCCACCAAGTCGTTTACGAAAACCGCGTATACGGCACCCGCTTCGGGTTCGGCCGACGAGTCGCACAAGAAGGCCAAGATCGATGCCGTGGACAACAGCATCTTCGAGGTATCCGAGACGATTCTCGTGCAGGGCGTGAAAGGGTATGAGCCCGACGGTACTACCCAGTCGAATGCCGACCTGGTGCTCTATATCGCCGCCAAAGACGAGGAGACCGGCTCGCTCACGGTCTATCCCGTAAACGGCATGAAAATCGGTACCGTAGAGAATTGTGTGCCTTCGATTCCGGCCAACAAACAGCTCATCCGCATGGGCCGTGCGGCTACCGAACTCGACGTACAGACGGCACAGTTCTCGGCATTGCCCGTCAAGAGTCAGAACTATTGCCAGATTTTCAAGATGCAAATCGAGCAGTCGACCTTCCAGAAGATAGCCAACAAAGAGGTCGAGTGGGACTTCTCGGATGCCGAAGAGGCTGCCATCTACGACATGCGTCTGGGTATGGAGAAGAGCTTCATGTTCGGGGTGAAGAATACGATTTTCGACCCGCGCAAGAAGGAGAACGTGATGCTCACGGGCGGTATCTGGTGGCAGGCCGGTAACCACTACACCTATGACCCGACGAAAGAGATGACGCAAGACGACTTGATCGACATGATGCGTCAGGCCTTCACGGGCAACGGTGGCAACAAGCGTAAAATCCTGATTGGTGGTTCGGTCTTCATCGGACTTATCAACAAGATTGAGATGACCAAGGTGGTGATGGCTCGCGAGGACAAGGTGAAGTGGGGCATCGACTTCTCGGAAATCAGCTCGAAGTTCGGTAAACTGTATGTGCTTTACTCCGAGGTGTTCGACGACTGCGGCATGCACGACTACGGCTTTATCTTCGATCCCGAGTTCATCCAGAAGTGGTCGCATGTGCCTTTCGGTGCACAGGAGCTCGACCTCAAGAAGGCGGGCGTGCGCAATACCGATGCCCTGGTACTGACCGAGGCCAGCTGCTTGACGCTGCGTTATCCGGCAGCTCACATGCGCATCGAGCCGCTCGGATGATAAACCGTTAAGACTGACCGGCTCACCCCCGGCTCGCAACGAAATCTGAACAAGGGGGACTGAACGGGGCAACCGGTATTTTGGCGAGCCGGTTGCCCCGTTTTTTTCTGGACCACCGGCAGGTGGGCAATATTCAATTTAGAAGAAAGGAGAACTATGAACAAGATTTATCAGACCCGATTGGGCAATTTGAGTACCTCGGTCGTGGTGAACGGGGTGCCCCGTCGGGTTCAGTTTCGCGCGTGGGACGGCGTGAACGGCCTCTTCTCGACCGAAGACGAGGCGTTGCAGCAGGCACTGGAGCAGAGCCGGGGATACGGCCGGCGCTTTGTGCTGATGGAGATACCCGATACCCGGGTAGAGCAGGAGACCTACCAGTTGGTGCCCGGTATTCGCTCGTGGCAGGCGGCCCGCGACTATTTGAGGCAGGAACCCTATGGCCTCTCCGACGAGGAGGTCTCCACGCCGGCTCTCATCGAGCAGGCGGCCGAGCGGTTCCATTTGGTATTTACACAATTAAAGAAAAAGAAAAGACGATGAAGGTAAGAGAACACAGTCATTTGCGCGGACAAAACGGGTGCCTGGGATTTTTCTACGGGCTCGACGCGCTTCTCTCGGCCTACCCCGAGGGTGGTTTGGCCGGCGAGTTTTTCATCAACGGCAAAACCCAGTCTATCTGGGTATGGGACTCTACGGGCCGCTCATGGTACGACACCAACCATGCGGCACCCGCTCCGTTTTTCGGCGTGGTCACCGACCCGGCCACCTTTAGCCCGGCGGTCGAGAGCGGCCAGCCGGCCAGTTTTGTCTATGTGGCCGGTTATGCCGGGTCGCATCTGTTCCCGGCATTGAAGGAGGGATCGTCCTTGACCGTGGTAACCGACTCGGCCGCCATTATCACCCTGGTATGGGACGGTTCGGTCTGGCGCGACTATGTAACGCCGCTGACCTTCGACGATGCCATCCGACCGATATATATGTATCGAGGTCAGTGGAATGGCGATGCAACCTACACGTGTGCCAACGGAGTGGTCGATGTGGTCTATTTCATGGGCCGTTATTATCGGGTGAAGGATTCGGTGGGGAGTACCAGTCTGTCGCCCGGGGCGTCGTCGAACTGGGAGGAGGTTGCCCACTTCTACGCCGTGGCCGACCGGTTGGAGATGCTGCCCGACCAACTGATGGTCTTGGATCAGCAGCAGACGATCCGAACGACCAGCGGCAACTCTTCGTGGGAGCTGTGTAACGGCGAAATCCGCCATCTGGAGTCGGGTACTTTCCTTTCGCAGAGCGGTGAGTTACGCGTCTCGAAGGAGCAGTGCGACATCATTATCAGCCCCACGATGAAGGGATTGGTATTCTGGGGACCCGATGAGAAAAATCTGGTCATCGACTGGGATACGGACGATAATATTCGCCTGACATTGAGTCAGTCCGACGACTCAGGCTCGCATCAGATACTGGTCACACCTCAGCAGATAACGCTGTCGAAACTCGACAGTGCCGGGCAGGTGCAAAGCTCGACCCGAATTTCGCCCGAGGGGATGAGTGGCAAGTTGAAGCTGTGGAGCGACACCCTGGCCGAGGGGGATATCTATGTCGACGAAAATAACTTTCTGAAACAGAAGAGGGGGTAGCGATGGAGATAAGTGTCAATGACCTCGTCGAACGGGTCAAGATAAACATGGAGGAGCTCACCGATGTGAGCAATGCCTCGGTAAAGTTGGAGGTGGGCATCGATGTCGAGCAGTATATTCGGGCTAAGTTGCCCGATGCGCTGCTGTCGGTGTGGGCTTCGACCCCGGTCGAACTGTTGCCGCAGACCGACTGCGCCTCGTCGCTGCAACCCGAGCGTCAGCCCGACGGCAGTGGCCGGGTGGTGCTGCCCTCGGATGTGTGGCGCATGACCGAGTTTTGCATGGAGGGGTGGCGACAGCCGGTTACCTCGTTTATCGACCACACCTCGCCCGCCTATGAGTTGCAATTCAACCTTTACACCCGCGGCGGCGTGGCAACTCCGGTGTGCGTGCTCTCCAACGTGGGGGGCCAGAAGTGTCTCGACTATTACTCGTTGCCGCCTCGCGTCGAGGCGCATCGGGTGAAGACGGCCCGTTACGTGGCTTATCCGCAGGCCGATGCCGACAAGTACGAGATTGCCGACTCGCTGGTACAGGTGGTTTGTTACACCTGTGCGGCTCTCGTCTACGAGATTCTGGGGCAGCCCGAGCAGGCGGCCGCCATGTTGCGCAGCATCGTCAAGTAGGGCAGGGCGACCGACATCGTGTCGCAGAAACGCTGCCGGCTCTCTGGATAGTCGGCCTCGGGGCAACCACTCCGGGGCCGGCTTGCTGTTTTATCGGGGCTCCTTTTTCTGCAACAGTTCGTAAGGGATGTGCCCTATCTGGGCAGCCGTCTCGGAGTATGAGCTGTGTACCGAGCCGAGCACCTGCCGGGTGTGCGAGAGCAGATAGAGTTCGATGAGGGCTTCGCGCATCCCCTCGAGACTGTTGCGGTCGGCCCGGTGGGGCGAGCAGAATACCCGGTCGCCGAATCGGGCGGTGATGAGGGCCTTATCCTCTTCGGAGTCGGTCGCCAGATAGAAGGTGGTATCGGCGTTACGATCGATCTCCTGCTGCATGCGGTCGACAAAGAGTCGGGTAGGACTTTGGGCGATGGAGATGGCGTTGTCGGTACGACGGATATGCACCCCTATCGTGTGGTCGCCGAATCGGGCCCGGCGCGTCTCAATCTCCTGCTTCAGGAGAGGGTGCGGTTCGAAGAGGGCAAAGCGGTCCCACTCGGTGCGGGGTTCGTAGAAGTAGACAAAGGCGGCGATGTAGACCTTGTGGCCTCGGGCCCACGCCTCGAAATCGAAATGCTCGCGGAAGCGTCGCGACGTATCCATCTCGTACATGCGGCGGTCGAATGCCGGCTGCTGGAACAGGCTGGGAATGAAGAAGTTTTTCCGGCGGGGGCGGTCGTAGCGCAGCAAGTCGAGCCTCGAAGCCTCGGTGACGGTAACCCCCGGCCGATCGATGGGGGCAAACAGTTGGTCGAACCGGCAGTTCAGCCCCGGGTCCTTGAACCACACGATGTGCAACTCGCTGCCACATTGCCGGCTCAGGGCTACGGCCGAGTCGATTGCCCTCATGCGATTGGCCAGTCCGCCTACGGGTACGAGCCATATACTCTCTTTTTTCATAAGGGATAGAACAAAGAATCAGACAAAATTAAAAATTTTTTAAGAATTGAATGGATTGTGTGTTCGGATTTTTTTATAATATTTGTGACCGCTTTGAAAAGTGAGTAATGGAAATCGTAAATAGTCTGAAGAGAAAAGTAGGGAAACCTATTTTGTCTTTTTTCGAGAAGAATATATATACATGGGCATTTTTTATTTTGCTGGTTATTTCGGTTGCCTCGGTTATATGGCTGTTGTACATGCAGGTGGTGAGACCTACCAACATGGTGTCATCGGTACCGAACCATGTAATCAAGACTCTGATTGATGCTATGATTCTCATGTCGCCTCTGTTTGTGTTGAAAAAACGGGGCCTTATTTTTATTGTGCTGGTGTTGGTCGATCTGTTCTGTCTCTCGGCTGTGTGGTACTATCGCAATTATCTCGACATCATACCCTTCTCGTCGTTCCTGTTGGTCGAGAACGTATCACCGTTGCTGCTCGACAGTGCATTGGCATCGGCACGTTGGGTTGACTGGCTGGCCCTGCTTCCTACTGTGTTGACGGCTGTAGTTTATAAATTGTTTCTCCAGAAGCGGGTCTTGGCCGAGCGGAAGCGGCTGTGGTGGCCGATTGCAGCCATTGTGGGAATAGCTGTAGCTTTTTATGCCATGCTTTCGGTGCGTGACATAAAGTCGGGACAGTATACAGCCTTTATCGATCGTTTTATGACCTATCCCAACAATATACTCTATATCGACAATAATGGCTTGTGTGGATATACGCTCTATCAGTTGGTAACCGGGTTGATACCCGAGCCTGAACTGTCGGATGAGGAGCGGGCTAAAATCGACTCTTTTTTCGACGATTATACCTGTTATACAGATAATTTGATTCAAGGAAACAACCGGAAAAATTTGGTCTTGATTATTGTAGAATCTCTCAATTCGTGGGTAATTGGCCAGCAGTTTGGCGGGGTAGAAGTGACTCCCTGTCTCAACCGGATCGCTAACGATAGTAACTCTATCGTAGCTGTGCATGTGTTTCCTCAGGTGAAAGACGGTCGTTCGAGCGACGGGCAGTTTATGTTCAATACCGGTTTGCTCCCCTTGCAGAGTGGAGCAGTGGCCACCCGATATGCCAATCTTGATTACTATTCGATTGCCAAAGCCTTGAAACAGAGAAATTATACAGCTGTGAGTATGACGGTCGATTGCAATAATTATTGGAATCAGGCCGAGGCGAGTGAGGCTTATGGCTATGACCATAATTGGGATCGGCTAAATGGTGCAGAAGTTGTTCCCGACAGTTTGTTGATGGTACGGGCTATTGAGCAGATAAAAACAGAGAAAGTTCCCTTTTTCTATCAACTCATTACGGGGTCTTCGCACAAGCCTTACAATACCCCGACTCGACCTACTGCATTGTCGAATGCTGAAGGTTTCCCGACCGAGGTACGTAACTACATGGAGGTAATGCATTACACCGACCGCTGTATAGGCGCCTTTATCGATTCTCTACGGGTTAACGGATTGTATGAAAATACGGTTATTGCAATCGCCTCGGATCACAATCAGTTGCTCGAGCCCTGTTCTGTACCAGGGTACAACGATATCGAAGTCGCCTTTATAGTGGCCAATGCTGGATTGAAGTATACCCACAAGTCTGTTATGGGGCAGATTGATATTTATCCTACACTGCTCGATGTGATGGGGTGCAACGAGTATCTGTGGAAGGGGCTTGGTCATAGTATTTTACGGTCTTCGGTGTGCAGTGCGGTCGGTTGGAACAAGGCGGTCTATGGCACCCCCGACGATTCATTGGTTCCTCAGCAGATTGAGGCTTGGGACATTTCTAGGCAGATGATAACACGTGGCTATTTTACTATAAAACGATAGTTGGGGGAGCCATATCAATTTTTATTTCACTACATTTGCATCGAATGTGAGTGAATGCCATGCGATTGAACAGAAACTGGTTGTCGGCTTATACCTGGGCGTGCGAGGGACGATACCTGCTCTTCCACCTGCTCGTGGTGCTTTGTTTCGTCTATCCCATCGAGTATCTGCATATCGAGCTGAAGTGCTCGACCATCTTCAATCTGCGCATCCTGTTGCCTCAGGGACGGCCGATAGGCGACACGCTGTTGGCCTTCTTGCCTACGGTGGACGATGCTTTGGTACTCTCCTTGCCCCTTCTGCTCTTCACCCGCCGCCGGTGGGTGGTCTTTATCCCGCTCTTCCTCTTCGATCTCTTCTGCTTGGCGCAGAGCTGTTATGCCCGGGTCTACGAAGATGTGATGCCCTACTCGTCGTTTCTGCTCTTCGACAACGTGAACGGCGTGCTGTTCAACAGCGTGCGGGGGCTGCTTCGCTGGCGCGATGTCACCCTTTTCGTCCCTACTCTGTTGTTGCTGGCGGCCTATCTGCTCTATTTCGGGAAGCAGCGGTCGTACCCCTCGCCGCGTGTGCGGTGGATAACTGCCGCCGTGTCGCTGGTGATAGCCTTGGCGGCTTACGGTGGACGGTCGTACCAGATTTACCATCGGGCGTCGGCCGACCGCGAATCGCCCTGGACCGCCTTCATCACTCCTTATAATTACCGCGAATACCTCATCTATCACGGGGTAGTGCCTTACACGGGCTATGTGCTGGTGTCGTCGCTGGTACAGTCGGACGAGTTGACGGCCGACGAACGGGCAACCGTCGACAACTACCTGGCCGGCATGCCCCGCTATACCGATAACCGTCTGGCCGTGGAGCCGGGGCGCAACCTGATTCTCATCGTCGTCGAATCGATGAACTCGTGGATGCTCGACCGCACGGTAGGCGGGGTGGAGATTATGCCCCGACTGAACCGTCTGTTGAGGCAAGAGGGGACCTTCGCGGCTCTCCATCTGATACCGCAGGTGAAGGATGGCCGTTCGAGCGACGGCCACCTCATGTTCAATACCGGCCTTTTGCCCGTGCGCACGGGGGCTACGGCGGTGCTCTATGGCGATAATCGCTATCCTGCCCTGGGCCATGCCCTGAAGCAGAAGGGGTACCGCACCCTCAATATCGTTTGCGACCGGGCGCAGGACTGGAACCAGGTGGAGACTTCGCCCGCCTATGGGTTCGACACCCTCTACGACAAGAGCGCTTTCGAGTCGAGCGAGATACTCGACGACTCTACCATGCTGGCCCGGGGCCTCGCCATTCTGCGCCAGACACCCCAGCCCTTCTTTGCCCAGCTGGTTACCATCTCGACCCACGCTCCCAACGGTGAGCCGGTCGAGCCCACCGCCCTGTCGCAATACCCCACGTCGTCGCACGAACTTATCAACACGATGGAGGCCTTCCACCGGCTCGACCGTCAGTTGGGCCAGTTTATCGACTCGCTGCAGGCTTGCGGACTCTACGACCGTTCGGTCGTGGCCATCGTGTCGGACCACGACGAGCTGGGACTGAATGTGCTCGAGGGGCGCACCACCCGTACGCTGGCCGACCGCGAGGTGGCCCTCCTGCTGCTGAATACACCTTATACTGTTTCGTACGAGGCGGTGGCCGGGCAGATAGACATCTACCCCACACTGCTCGATGTGATGGGTTGCAACGAATATCCCTGGAAGGGGCTCGGGTACAGTCTGTTGCGCACCCCGGTAAAGAGCGCCGTCTATTGGGACCGCAGCGTGGTGGGCGACACCCGGTCGCCCCTCGTCCCGCGGCAGCGCGAGGCCTGGAATATCTCGAACCTCATCCTCACCGGCCACTATTTCGAGAGCTACTCGATGCGGGCTGATGAGTAAAAAAGAGACAGGCTTCCTGGTCGTATCGTTTCTCTGGGACGAAATGGGAATTTAATACCCAGCTGTTTGGCTCTTTGAAAAAAAAATGCGAAATTTGCCCAGCTAAAAAAGATAAAGCAAACATACACAAATAAAAGTGATTACAATGAAGAAAAGTGCACTTCAAACTGCTCGTGCTTCGTATCAGCCCAAGCTGCCCGAAGCCATCAAAAACGGCGTAACCATCGTCGAAGGCAAAGCCACTCAATCGGTGGCCGACCAGGAGGCTATCGCCAAGTTGTTCCCCAACACCTACGGCATGCCCGTGCTTCGTTTCGAAGCCGCTCCCAAGAAAGAGTATCCTGCCATCAACGTGGGTGTAATCCTTTCGGGTGGTCAGGCTCCTGGCGGACACAACGTGATTTCGGGTCTCTTCGACGGACTCAAAGCCATGAACAAGGATAGCCGTCTCTTCGGTTTCCTGTTGGGCCCGGGCGGACTCATCGATCATAAATATATGGAACTCACTGCCGACATCATCGACGACTACCGCAACACGGGTGGTTTCGATATCATCGGTTCGGGTCGTACCAAACTCGAGACGAAAGAGCAATTCGACAGCGGTCTCGAAATCATCAAAGAGTTGGGCATCAAAGCCGTGGTTATCATCGGTGGCGACGACTCCAACACCAACGCCTGCGTATTGGCCGAATACTACAAACAAATCGGTGCCGGTGTACAGGTAATCGGTTGCCCCAAGACCATCGACGGTGACTTGAAGAACGAGATGATCGAGTGCTCCTTCGGTTTCGATACCGCCTGCAAGGTATACTCCGAGGTTATCGGTAACATCCAACGCGACTGCAACTCGGCCAAGAAATACTGGCACTTCATCAAACTGATGGGCCGTTCGGCTTCGCACATCGCTCTGGAGTGCGCTCTGCAAACGCAACCCAACATCTGCTTGATTTCCGAGGAGGTTGAGGCCAAACAGATGACCCTCGACGACATCGTAAACTATATCGCCGATATCGTAGCCGCTCGTGCTGCCAAAGGTTTCAACTTCGGTACGGTGCTGATTCCCGAAGGTCTCATCGAGTTCATCCCCGCCATGAAGCGCCTTATCGCCGAACTCAACGACTTTTTGGCCAAGAATGGTGCCGAGTTTGCCATGATCAAGAAATCGGAGCAAAGAAACTATATCATCAAACACCTCTCGCCCGAAAACTCGACAATCTACGCCAGCCTGCCCGAGGGTGTGGCCCGTCAGCTCACGCTCGACCGCGACCCCCACGGAAACGTACAGGTATCGCTCATCGAGACCGAGAAACTGCTGGGCGAGATGGTAGGTCGCCGTCTGGCCGAGATGAAAGAAGCCGGTAAATATGTAGGCAAATTCGCTACTCAATACCACTTCTTCGGTTACGAAGGCCGTTGCGCCGATCCCTCCAACTTCGACGCCGACTACTGCTACTCGCTGGGTTACACCGCATCGCTGCTCGTAGGCGAAGGCCGCACGGGTTACATGTCGTCGGTACGCAACACCACCAAACCGGCCAGCGAATGGATTGCCGGCGGTGTGCCCGTAACCATGATGATGAACATGGAGCGTCGCCACGGCGAGATGAAACCGGTTATCCAAAAAGCCCTCGTTCACCTCGACGGTGCACCCTTCAAATACTTTGCCGCACATCGCGACGAGTGGGCTATGAACACCTGCTACGTATACCCCGGTCCTATCCAATACTTTGGTCCCACCGAGGTTTGCGACCAGCCCACCAAGACCCTGATGCTCGAGCAAAACGGCAAAATCGACTAATCCCGATTTAGCAAAAGGGCGTCATGCCCGTTATCAATAAACCAATCCAAAAAATCCGCACTTGCGGCTTGCAAAAATCCCCCGACCCGGAGCGTTCCGGGCCGGGGGTATTTTTTGTGTATATATCACTCCGGACTCCACTGCCTGGTCCATTTCGCACTGCGGAGAGTGTGCCATATCGCGCTACGACGCGGTATCCAGGAATACTGGCAAAATTGTTGGCATAGGTAATATCTGCAACAGTTTCCAATGCCTTCTCTTTTCTGGACCCCGCATCGAGGTGCGGGGTGACTTGCTGTGTCATACCGCGCTACGACGCGTCGAGCGGTCATTCCGCACTTGATGCGGAATCCAGAAATATGGACTGAAGGTAATACGATATGGAATATGAAAGAATTGTGTTCTGGAAATTGCGGTATAGTTAATAGAAATTTCTCGTAAGTGTAGCAGAATCTTATAAATAGCTCTTATTTTTTATAATATTGTATTTGTGGCCCCGTTTTATATACAAATACAAAATTTATCTAAACATGAAAACACAGGAGTATCGAAGTCTTGTAGGCATATTCTTGCTGATGGGAATCTTTCGAGTTGATGCCTATGACTTTCAATCGGGAGGGATTTATTACGAGATTAACGGCGAAGAGGTCACGGTCACTCGTGAATCGGCTTTTGAACCGACCTATGAGGGTGATGTGGTAATCCCTTCGATAGTGTCTTACGACGGGGAAAACTATTCGGTAACAAGTATCGGAAACTGGGCCTTTGAAGGTTGTGCGAATCTGAAAAAGTTGACGCTTCCCGAGTCGTTGATAACGATAGGCGATTATTCTTTTAGTGGTTGTAAACGGTTGGGCGAGGTGATATGGAGTGAGCGGATAGAGGTGATTGGTAAATATGCTTTCTCTGGGTGTATCAGTCTGCAATCGATAGTGATACCTGCGTCGGTGAAACGTATCAACGAAGGTGTTTTCAATGGCTGTACCGGACTGGAGTCGGTGGTTATGGGCGATTCAGTAGAGTATGTTGGGTCTTCGGCCTTTTTGAACTGTACGAGTTTAGAGTCTGTTTCACCGGGAGACGCCGTAAACTATATTGGGGAGGGTGCTTTCTCAAGTACCAGTTTGGAGTCGGTGATGATACCCGCGTCGGTGGCAACTATCGAAGCCAATCCCTTCGTGGGTAGCCTTAATTTAAAAGAGATTACGGTCTCGGAAGAGAATCTGGCCTATTCGTCGTTAGACGGTGTACTCTATAACAAGGACAGGACTACGCTTTGTGCATGTCCGGGTGGAAAGAGCTCGATAGAAATTCCCCTGTCGGTGGAGCACATCGGGCCTTCGGCTTTTTGTGCTTGTGCAGGGTTACTCTCGGTGACGATTCCACCGACTGTGGAGAGCATAGAGGCCTCGGCATTCGGCTATTGCAAGGAGTTGACTTCGGTGACCATCGGCAAATCGGTCTCTCGTATCGGTGAGTACACTTTTGACCGGTGTGATAATTTGCAGGATATATATATTTATGCCGAGCTGCCTCCTGTAATCGATGCTAATACTTTTGAGGATTATGAGGCTACCTTGTATGTGCCTGCCGGCAGTAAAAGTGCATATCAGAAGGCTTCGTATTGGAGTAATTTTACGAACATCATGGAGTCGCCAACCGGCGTGGAATCGGTCGATAACAACGATATGCGCGTCTATGCCGTAGGTCATACCCTGTATGTAGAGTATGTCGATGAGGCTTATCGGGTCTATACGGCCATGGGGCAGTTGGTTTATGCGGGCGACGAATCTACGGTATTGTTGCCGGGTGCAGGCCTCTATATCGTATGTGCGGGCAATCGGTCGCAGAAGGTTTGGGTGAAGTAAATAGGAATCTATTCGATACGATTGGGCGGCAGGGAGTATTACTCTGCCGCCTTTTTTGTGCCTGGTCCATTCCGCACCGTGATGCAGAATCCAGGGAATATCCGGCGGGTATGACGGCTATCCCCCTGTCGGAGTAAGTGGAAATAAAACCGGTTGAGGGTATTGCTTTTATTATCGGGTTATGCTATCTTTGTCTCGTGACCGCGATGGTATATCCCGGTAGCAGATAGAGTTGCTCTGTCGCTGTTGAGAGGTTTCCGTGGTCGGTCATGGCCTTCGGGGGAGGGATTTCTCTCTGCGAGGGCAGACATGTTTTTGAGAAAGCGTTTTTGCTTATCCTTTCATGGGAAATCGCCAAATTTCAATTCACGAAGGATCGGGCAGTCAAAAAAACGCTCCTGCTTGCCAACATCCACCCCGGCAAGGGGTGTTGTTATATGGCATAGCGTGGGGTGGGCTGTTTATTTCGTGAATAGGCGTTTGGCGATGCCTCCGTGAAGATAGACAGATTGTTCCCTACGCTTTCGTTTTTTAAACGTCTATCCTCAAGGGGAACAGGAAGACAGATATGAAACACGATATTATGAAATCTTATTTGCCGGAGTGACTTTTGTGAGGAATTGTTTTGGGGGCTCCGATTCGTTGCTTGTGATTCTCTATGTTATATAATTTGTGGTTGCATAGGCGGCTATGGCTATTTGACGGCCCGGCTCCTTATGCAGGTGATAGGATTGAAGCGTTCGATAAATTATATTCGGAGAGTCTATTCGGTGACGATTGTTAGAGAAAAAACTTTTTATCAATGTACGAGGGGACACCAGGTTATACCCGAATCGGGAATCTACAAGTTGTGAGAGGTTGGTCCCGATTGGGATTGCCGGGTATATACGACCACGGGACGACTGGTTTATGCTGGCAACGGTATAATGGCTTTGTGTCTGAAGTCCGGCCTATGTGGTGCGTATGAGCGATTGCTCATGAAAAGTGGTAGTGAGATAATTTCTCACTGCATCAATTCTTTCTTTTTTCAGGTGACGGTGGCAGATGGTTACATCTGCCGCCTTTTTTTTGTCATACCGCGCTACGACGCGGTATCCAGGAATACTGGCAAAATTGTTGGCATAGGTAATACCTGCAACAGTTTCCAACGCCTTCTCTTTTCTGGACCCCGCATCGGGGTGCGGGCTGACTTGCCGTGTCATACCGCGCTACGACGCGGTATCCAGGAATACGGGCAAAATTGTCGGCATAGGTAATACCCGCAACAGTTTCCAACGCCTTCCCTTTTCTGGACCCCGCATCGAGGTGCGGGGTGACGGGAAACCATAAAAAACACCCCGGCACTCGGGGGAGGCCGGGGTGGTGAGGTATGCGCGGCAGATGCCGCGTGTGGGTATTATTTGCTCTCGATTACAAGAGTAGCTTTCTTCAGTCCTTTGGCGGTAGCCTCGAGGGTGATTTTGCCCGGCTCTTCGGTCGAAGCGACGATGGCAGTCATCATGCCCGAGAATACCTTCATGCGGGGCTCCTGGAACGACTCGAGCGAGGTGGGGTCGCCGTTGGCGCCGGCACGGTAGTAGCCTTTGCCTTTCACCTTGAACGAGATTTGGTTCGAGGCATTGGGGCAGAGGTTGCCCTCCTTGTCGACTACCTTGACGGTGACGAACGAGAGGTCGCGGCCATCGGCGGCAATGGTCGAGCGGTCGGCAGTGAGTTCGATGCGGTAGGGCTTGCCGGCCGTCTTCATCTCCTTCTCGGCCACGGCGTTGCCCTGCTCGTCATAGGCTACCACCTTGACGGTACCCGGTTCGTAGCGGGTATCCATCCACATGAGGCGGTAGCGTTGCTGGCGCTTGAACTGGGCGGTCGAGATGGAGTCGCCGCTGTTGTGCACGGTCACCGAGAGATCTTTGGTGCGCTTGCCCTGGCTCTTGCCGTTGATGAAGAGCTCGGCGGTGGGGTAGTTGGTATAGACGAAGACGGGGGTTACCTCACCTTCGCGGCCCTCCCAGTTCCAGTGGGGCAGGATGTGCAGCGTCTCGGCCTCGGGGTTCCAGTGGCTGCGGTAGAGGTAGTAGCGGTCTTTGGGGATACCGGCCAGGTCGACGATGCCGAAGAGCGACGAGTGGCTGGGCCAATCGGAGTAGTAGGGAGTGGGCTCACCCAGGTAGTCGAAGCCGGTCCATACGAACTCGCCCATGCAGTAGGCCAGGTCGTCGTGCTGGATGAAGTCGTCTTCGGGCAGGTTGGACCATCCGCAGTGCTCCACGTCGTAGGAGGAGGACTGGTGGTCGGGGTATTTGGGCATGGAGCGACGCTCTACGGGGAACTTGTAGACACCGCGCGAGCTGATGGTCGATGCCGTTTCACTGCCCAGAATGATGCCTTGGGGCAGATTCTTCTGGCTCTCGATATACTTGAAGGGGCGGTAGTTGAAGCCCGGCACGTCGAGCACGGCAGCCATGTTGTTGTTCACTACGGCATCGGGAGCATCCATACCCTGCGTAACGGGACGGGTGGGGTCCTCGCGGTGGCAGATGTTCTGCAGCCACAGGGTGAGTTTGGGGCCCTGGTCGCCCGACCACTGGTCGGGTACCTCGTTGCCGATGCACCACATCACCACGCTGGGGTTGTTGCGGTAGTGGCGCACGAGGTTGACGATGTCCTTCTCGGCCCACTCCTTAAATACGAGGTGGTAACCGTTCTGTACCTTGGCGGTGGCCCACTCGTCGAACGACTCGGCCATCACCATCATACCCATTTCGTCGCAGAGGCGCACCAGCTCGGGGGCGGGCATGTTGTGCGAGGTACGTATGGCGTTGCAGCCCATATCCTTGAGGATGCGGATTTGGCGGCGGATACCGGCCTCGTTGGCGATACCGCCCAACGGGCCCAGGTCGTGGTGATTGCACACCCCTTTGAACTTCAACGGTTTGCCGTTAAGGAAGAAGCCTTCGCCCTGGCGCACCTCGATGGTGCGGATACCGAAGGTGGTGGTATATTCGTCTTTCAGTTCGTTGCCCTCATAGACCTTCGAAACCGAGGTGTAGAGGTTGGGTGTCTCGGGACTCCACACGGCAGGATTTTCAACGACAAACTCCTGCTCGAAGGTGTTGTGGTCGAAGTCGTTGCCGCGCATGCGCTCGGTCATCAGGGTCTTGCCGCTGGGGTCGACAATCGAGGTCTCGATCACATAGTCGCTCATCGATTTCCCCTGGGGCATCTCCCACGAAGTTTTCTGCTCGACCTTGGCATAGCGGTCGTTCAGGTCGGTGGTGACGATTTGCGTACCCCACACCGGCACATGAGCCTCGTCGGTCACCAGCAGATGCACGTTGCGGTAGAGGCCGGCTCCGGGATACCAGCGCGAGCTCTCAGTGAAGTTCTCGAGCCGTACGGCCAGCGTGTTGCTCTCGCCCGGGCGCAGGTAGGGCGTGGCGTCGAAAAAGAAGGTGTTGTATCCGTTGGGCCAGTAGCAAGCCTCCTGTCCGTTGACGTAGACCCGGGCGTGGCTCATGGCGCCGTCGAATATCAGCGTATACTTTTTGCCCTCGATCGATTGGGGCACGTCGAACGAACGGCGGTACCAGCCGGTACCCACGAAGGGCAGACCGCCCGTGCGGCCGGCATGCTCCATGGCCTCTTTCTGGCCGTCCTGGACGATAGCCGTGTTCTGCTTGTCGTTATTGATACTGAAGGGTCCGTAGATGGCCCAGTCGTGGGGAATGCGGACCGACTGCCATTGCGAGTCGTCGAATTGCGCATCCTTGAATTGCGCGTTGTCTTCGCGGGTGAATTTCCACCCCTTCTCCAGCAGCGTCTCGGTGCGTACCTGTGTTTGTGCCGAAAGCCACAGCGGCAGGGCTAACAGCACCAGTAGTGTGAATCGTAGTTTCATAGATTTTTTATTGAGTGTTATAATGATGTCATGAGTTGAGATTCCGTATATTTCTGTTCTATTTTGTTTAAGATATTCCGTACATCCACTTCATACGGGGTGAACTCCTTTATGTTGGATTCTTTTATCCATAATTGCCCTTCCCCCGTGTTGCCCCGGTGTTGCCCTTTCGAGTAATGAGGATTGTTCACGACGTCGGCATTGGATAGTACCCAATATATGATTCGGTCTTTCCAAACCCCAATCCATACGAAAACATGGCAGCACTTCGGTTTCAGTTGTTGAAAATTCATATCAAAGCCAAAGGGGCTGCCGTAGCTCAAGGCTTTCATAATGAGGGTCTCTTTGCTTCCTCTTTTTACAGCTCTCGATGCCTTTACTTCTATTTTTATTCCGTGGTACCAAAAATCATATTCTCCCGAGTAGCCCGGATCCAATAGTGTAGAGGGGCGTTGCAATTCGGGTACAACTTCATTTAAATGACGTTGTGCCCAATTCTCTCCGAATGTGCGAGGTGCCGTAATTTCAAAGATATACAAATATTTGTTCCGATTCAAATAGGAGGAGCGAATATTGTAATAATCTTGTATGGAAATTATTTTATGGGCAATAAGATGAGAGATGATATATTCGAATTTATTGAACGGATATATGGAGTGCAGTTTGTCCAGAACATCGTCTGACAATCTGTTTTTTTCTTCCTGCGGTAATTGTGGTATTAGCTTTTTTAGTTCTATCAGTAGATTATCCATATAGAAATTTCGTTATGTAGTTTCTTTCTTCTTGCGATATATCAAAGAGGAAATATATAAAGTCTTCAATTTCTTGTCGAGCCGATGTGTTCCCGCACAATATCTCGTCGACCTGCGTACAAAGGAATCGGTCCTCTTCGGGTGTGAGTTTGGGGAAAGGTAGTTTCGAGAGATTTCCCTTTAAGATTTTTATGTCGTTGAACTGAATCTGATAGATAAACTGGTATAGTTCGGAGTTCAGGAATGCCAATACGCTTTTTATGGAAAGCGTATCGACCGACGGAATCAGCAGGTTGGCACTATTGAGAAAGAGTCGGCCTTGGTCGTCATAGGCAAATATCAACTTTTTGGAAATAAACTTGTATGCCAGTTTTTGGGGAGCCCGGTATAAGGCGTCTTTTGCACATTGTTGCAACTGGTTTCTATCGTAGAGGATAAAGTATTTGTTCTCTTTCAGCGTGTATGGCTCTATCTCTTTCCCGGTATAAATTTTTTCGAGCGAGGGGGCCGGCTCCGTTTTCAATTTACCCTTATTGTCGCCGGTTACGATACCCAAAGCCCACATGCTGTGAGTGAGGTCGTCGTGCCGTTTTCGTTCGAGTTTCCCCAGAATGGCAGCCTCGTATGAGGTGGTAACAGGGATAGCCATGGATTTATCGGTCTGGTTGAACCGGAAAGAGACTGTATAGGAATTATTCTCTTTGCACACGGTATACTGTTGCATCGATGATGAAGGCTTCTCTTTCGACAGCTTTATCTCGAAGAAGTCGGTGTATACCCCGTTGAATTTACGATTATGAATCTGTATTTCCCGTATGGCCGTATTTTTGCAGATGAAACTGCGTATGTCGTTGTGGGTTGATATGTTGAGTATCGAAATAGGTAACAGGAATTTGAGAGTTCCCTTCTTTTTCAAGAGCGAATAACTTTTTTCCAGGAACAGCGAGGCTCTCTCCTTCGACGATATGTGTTCCGAAGGGTAGATATTTTGGCGAGTTCCTCCCCATGGCGGATTGGTATAGATATAGTCGAATGTGGTAGACAGTATCTCTTTTGTTGTTTGAGGGGTCTCTATGGTAATGCCTTGCAGGAAATCGAAACAAAAGATACGGGGCGAGAAGGTGTTGTGGGGATAGCGAATGAGGAGATTGGTTTTCGCTATCATTACGGCCAAGGGATCGATGTCGATTCCGTATAAGTTCTCGGGATTTGATGCTGCTATTTGGGTCAGGAAGGCCCCGCTTCCGCAACAGGGATCTAAAAAGCGTTTGTCATTCGACAGGCAAATATCGCTTGTCATGTCCGATACGATATGCTCGAGCGTATAATATTTACCGCTTTTGTTTCGCTCTCCTTCAGGTGTCATGGCCTGATAGATATAGCCTAAAATATCCTTCTCGATGGTAAGAATCTCTTTCGATTCTATTTCGGGAATGTATTGGTATCGATTGTATTCGGCAAAAGTCTGCTGCACATGTTTTTTGTCGATGAGCCCAAAGATGGATAATCTGTAAACGCACAACGAATAGATAATGTCGTCGATGCGATAAGGGAGTGACAGGAGGTGTGATATATAGTCTTCGAGATGATATTCGGGCAGATAAGAGGTAGGTAAAACAAGTTTTCTCGACCGGCTTTTATTGGCTCGGCTGAGTAACTTGTTTGATTTGTCGACATGCAATTTTTGCCAGTTCCGTAAAGTAGCGTTAGATACTTCTTCTCTCATTCTAAAGATTGAAAATTCTTATTCGAAATACTCGTCGTCCTCCTCTTCGCCGGGGATGTGCACGATGAAGGTGGCGGCCCCTATCGACACCACGTCACCATCGTGAAGCAGGGCCCGCTCGCGGTCGCCCAGCAGGGTGTTGCGCAGGAAGGTGCCGGTAAGGCTGGGGTTGTCGCGCAGGGTGAGTTGCGGATGGCCCCCCTTCTCCTTGACGTGGATGATGCAGTGGCGGCGGTCCATGCTCATGTCGGTGGTTTCGATGGCGATGTCGACCTCGGTCCCCTTCGAGGCGCGGCCGATGAGGTTGTCGCCCGGGTGCAGCGGAAACTCCTGCCGGTAGCCGAAGGCATTCTCGAGCACGGTGATGTAGCCGTGCGAGGTATCGAGTCTGCCCCCTTCGGCACTCTCTATCTCGTCGAGGGTCATCACGAAGCGCTTGCGGCAGTTCGGGCAGATGAACGAGATGTTGCACGAGGTATCGTAGCGCGACTCGTCGAAGGTGAAGGCTTTATCGCATTTTGGGCAAATGACCTGTTTCATGGGCGGCAACTGTTATTTGGCTTGGTTGAAGTAGTAGTCGAGCACATCTTTGGCGGCCATGAACGAGCTCTGCTCGTTTTTCAGCACCTTGGCCTGTTTCTCCTCGAGCATCTTCTCGATTTGCGGGTTACGGTAGAAATGGTCGCGCAACTGTTCGTTGATGGTTTCGAACATCCAGTATTTGGCCTGCTCCTGACGCTTGTAGTCGAAGTAGCCGTTTTTCTTGACGAAGGCCACGTAGTTGTCGATCATCTCCCACACCTCGGCGATGCCTATCTCGTAGTAGCCCGAGTAGGTGAGCACCTGGGGCGTCCAGCCCGAAGGCGTGGGGGGGAACAGGTGCAGGGCGTTACGGAATTGCGCTTGGGCCAGCTTGGCCTTCTCGATGTTGTTGCCGTCGGCCTTGTTGATGACGATACCGTCGGCCATCTCCATGATGCCGCGTTTGATGCCCTGCAGCTCGTCGCCGGTACCGGCCAGCTGGATGAGCAGGAAGAAGTCGACCATCGAATGCACGGCCGTCTCCGACTGGCCCACACCTACGGTCTCGACAAAGATGTTGTTGTAGCCGGCGGCTTCGCACAGTACGATGGTCTCGCGGGTCTTGCGGGCTACACCACCCAGCGAGCCGGCCGAGGGGGAAGGCCGTATGAAGGCATTGGGATGAACCGAGAGCTTCTCCATGCGGGTCTTGTCGCCCAGAATACTCCCCTTGGAGCGCTCGCTGCTGGGGTCGATGGCCAGCACGGCCAGTTTTCCGCCCCGCTTGAGCACGTGGAGGCCGAAGGCGTCGATCGAGGTACTTTTGCCCGCACCCGGCACACCGGTGATACCCACCCGCACCGAGTCGCAGGCGTGGGGCAGACACTTCTCGATTACCTCCTGGGCGATGGCCTGGTGTTCGTAGCGGTTGCTCTCGACCAGTGTGACGGCCTGGCTCAGGATACTCGTGTCGCCTTTGATGATGCCCTCTACATATTCGGCCGCGGAGAAGGAGCGGCGACGGGCTGTCCGCATTTTTTTCAGATAGGGATTGACCGTGGGCGGTTGTTCAATGCCTTTGTTTACGGCAAGGCCGGCATATTGTGCGTCGTTCTCGGGATGTTCCATAATTTTTTTTCTGTGTTAAGAGGTTATTCAAAAGAGCCTAATACCCGGATGGGTACCGACGGACGGTTGGGGTCGTCGGTGATGAGCATAACCCGGCAGTTCAGCAGGTTGGTACGGGCCAGCGAGGGATCGACCTCGACAGTCAGCTCGGCCGACTTTCCGGGATTGATGGTGTGGCGTTTCAGTTTTACTTGCAAGGGCCGGTTTTCGTTGGTCACCTTGTGTATGGTCAATTTCGATTCCCCGTTGTTGGTAATCGTCAGGGTTTGCTTTTGGGGTTTGTTTCCTTTGATGATGCCGAAGTCGACCACCTCGGTCGATAGGGTGGCATGGCCGGCTTGCTGCCGCTCTTCGGCTGTCCATGACCCGAAGTCGTCGAGCAGGTTGGCCGATACGGTGATGGTGTTGAATGTGCTCTCGGTGTCGCTTTCGAATCCCAGTTTGAATTCATCGCGACGGAATCCCCAGTCGTCGATGGCATCGGGGTCGTAGCTTATCTTGATAATTCCCTCTTCGTCGGGGTGGAGTATGGCTGGAATCATCTCGACCGTGATATGCGAGGGTACCTGCTTGAAGATGGGAATCAGGTCGCTCTTCCCTTCGTTGCGCACAAAGAGCTGGCCTGTTTTGAGGTGCCCTTTGGGTACGTCGAAAAGAGGCATGTGCAGGCTGCGCAGCGACAGGTCGCCTATGCGGTAGGGGTTGGCTGCCCGGCGCGATTTGGACCCGATGACTACCCCCGTGATGCGCAGGGTCTCGCGGTCGGTCGAGGCGTTGGTCGTGACGTAGACCGGTTTGGAGAATCGGCCCGGACGCCCTTTGGGGTTATAGGTCACCTTGATGACACCCGAATCGTTGGGGGCCACAGGTTCTCGGGTGTATTGCGAGGCAGTACAACCACAAGTCGTGCGCACGTTGGTCACCACCAGCGGCTCGTTGCCCGAGTTGACAAACCGGAAGACGTGTGTCACCCGGCCGGTCTCCTCCTCGAAGGTGCCGAAGTCGTGCTCCTTTTCGTCGAACGTGATGCGCGGCTGGGCCAGGGTCGTGGCCAGCAGTGAGGCGAAACAGAAAGCTAAAAGGGTACGTTTCATAATTACTTCTTTTTAGAGACAACAACCCCTTCGATAATAAGTTTTACAGCCGCCTTGCTGGCATTGGTGTAGACCTTGACCTCTTTGCGGAACGGACCGGGTCGTCCTGCGGGATCGAACTGGACATCGATAGAGCCTTTGCCGTTGGGGGCAATAGGTTCTTTGGTGAAGCGCGATGCGGTACAGCCGCAGAGGCTGCGGGTGTCGACGATGATGAGCGGGGCGTTGCCCGTGTTGGTAAACTCGAACGTGTGGGTCACTTTGCCTTTCGATTCCTGGATGTAGCCGAAATCGTAGCGGGGCGACTCGAACGTAATCTTGGCCTTCCCGTTGCCGGCATAGAGCGACAGGGTAAACAAAATGGCCAGCAGCAGACACAACTCTTTTTTCATCTTCGTATTGGTTTTTCTACTCTTTGCAAATGTAGGGAATTTAGACGGGAATATAAACAGGAAGACGCGAATTTGTTTACTCGTTGTACCTCGAATTTGGGGCGGACGATTGGGGGGATACTCTCGGGCCCGACGGTCGGGAACGTGCTGCCGCTCCTCATGTCGGGGAATCGGTCGGGGTCTCCCGCCTGTCGTTGCTGTCATTGAGCTATAAACTTTATCGTCAGATAGTTTGGCAATTTTAAAATATTTTATATATTCGCAGAATATACACTGTCGTCTAATGCTGCAACTATGGGACTGTTCGATATTTTCAAGAAAGATAGAGGTTACGATATTCACTCGCTCGAATTTTGCGAGGTGGGGAAAGACGGCAAGCGCGAAACTTTACCCAGTCTCAAACATTATACCGACTCGCGTTATATCATGCCGGTGGTGAAGATGACGTCGCGTATCGACCGCACTGTCAAGATGAAAGTACGTATCACCGAGCCCGGCGGCAAGGTGCATATGTATGATTTTGACGCGCCGCTGAAACCGGGAGAAAACATGTCGGCGCAATTCCCGTGGTGGGGTTCGGAGAACCGGGATTATTTCACCACGGTGGGCACATGGCAGTTCGACGTCCTTGATGAGGACGACCGAGTGGTCATAGGCGCCCCGCTCGAGATCGCTTCATTAGATGACATTTGGGAGGACACGGGCTGGATTTATGTGACTTCGCATCTCGAATTTCGCAATATCGATTACAGCGGCAACGCAATCGACGACTGGGGGACGAGGAGTTTCGTAGAGCCCCAGTATATACAGATGCGGTGTGGGTACACTTGCTATTCGAAAGTGGAGCGGAAAGTCTCCTATCATGTGGAAATCGTGCATGAGCAGACGGGTCGAACCAAAAGCTTTGATTACACGGCCACGCTCGACCCCCGGGACGGTACCCATTGGCTGCAAATGTGCGGGTGGGGCTCGCAATCGGGCACATCTTACTCGCCGGGGAGTTATATCTATACCCTTTCCTACAAGGGGAAGCGGTTGGCAAGCGGCCGCTTCGAAGTGGCGAAATCGCCCCGCCAACGGGGTTGGATCGAGCCCGAGGCTTTGGTTCTTTATTTCTATAACACCGACGACGAGTTAAGGAAATGGCAGCTGCAAAGTGCATCGACTATTGTTGTAGGGAAGCCTGTCGAGCAGCAATCATTCAAGGGAGACAGCTATACGAGTTTGATTGCCGGTTTCCAGTGGAAGTCTCTTGAAGGGAATCACCCTTTGAAGCTGACATTCAAATTTTACTATAATGGTAATTTGCTGTACACTTGGGTCTCAAACGGAGAGACCATAGGGCGTTCCCTGCAAAAAATCATGTATTCGGGTGTGATATATCGTACTTCTTCATCTACGTTCCCGGCCGGGCGTTATCAAGTGAAGGTGTATCTCGAAACCCAAGAACTCGCCGAGCATTTTGTGATGGAGCGCACTATCGATGTTTATTGACCTCGTCGGTTCCCGACAGTCGAACGGGGTTGTCCCCCGGTGGTTTGTTTTTATGGTATTTATAATTTGTCTATTATTCTTGTTCAATTTTTATGGGACTATTTGATTTTTTCAAGAAAGATAGAGGTTACGATATTCACTCGCTCGAATTTTGCGAGGTGGGGAAAGACGGCAAGCGCGAAACTTTACCCAGCCTCAAACTTTATACCGACTCGCGTTATATCATGCCGGTGGTGAAGATGACGTCGCGTATCGACCGCACTGTCAAGATGAAAGTACGTATCACCGAGCCCAATTCCAAGGTCCATGTGTATGATTTCGACGCACCGTTGACTCCGGCCGAAAACATATCGGCGCAACTCCCGTGGTGGGGGTCGGAGAGCCGTACCGCTTTCTCCAAAACGGGTACCTGGCGGTTTGAGGTGCTGGACGAAAACGACGGGGTGGTAATCGAGGCTCCGCTCGAAATCGCCTCGCTGGACAGCCTTTGGGAGGAGAAGGGGTGGATTCATGTGACTACACATCTCGAATTTCGCAATATCGATTACAGCGGCAACGCAATCGACGACTGGGGAACGAAGAGTTTCGTAGAGCCCCAGTATATACAGATGCGGTGTGGATACACTTGCTATTCGAAAGTGGAGCGGAAAGTTACCTATCATGTGGAAATCGAGCATGAGCAGACGGGTCGAACCAAAAGCTTTGATTACACGGCCACGCTCGACCCCCGTGGCGGGTGGTTGCAGATGTGCGGTTGGGGCTCGCAATCGGGCACATCCTACTCGCCGGGGAGTTATATCTATACCCTTTCCTACAAGGGGAAGCGGTTGGCAAGCGGCCGCTTCGAAGTGGCGAAATCGCCCCGCCAGCAGGGTTGGATCGAACCCGAGGCTCTGGTTCTCTATTTCTATAATACCGACGACGAATTGAAATTGTGGGTAGCTTATGATTGTGGCATGAATTTGGATTTGGCCAAAGGCGAACTGATTAAGCAGCAGACATTCAAGGCCAATGCGTATAAAAAAGCCGTAGCCGGTTTTCAATGGCGCTCTCTTGAAAAGGGGCATCGGCTGAAACTGACATTCAAGTTTTATATGGATGGCCGACTGGTCTATTCCAATTCTTCACATGTGGTCACTCATGATCCCGACCTGACCAAACAAGATATTTTTGAACAGGATTTCGAGGTCTCCGGGTCCATGCGGCTGGAAGACTCTAATGGAGAGTTGCACCCTTTCCCGGCCGGACGTTATCAAGTGAAGGTGTACCTCGAAACCCGGGAGCTCGCCGAGCATTTGGTCATGCAACAGACCATCGATTTGATGAAATAGGTCGAAAAAGGGTGACTCGGGTAAGAGCGGATCCCATGGATTATTTGTTGCTTTTGTATATTCGCATAATCACTCATTAACCTCATCTAATAAGACTTATGGGACTGTTTGATTTTTTCAAGAGAGACCGGGGCTATAAAGTCCATGCGCTCAATTTTTGTGAGGTGGGAAAAGACGGTAAACGGGATTCCCGTCCGGAGAATAGGCTTTATAACAACGCTCGCTATGTGATGCCCGTGGCGAGGATAACCTCGCGTATCGAGCGCAAGGTTACGATGACGGTGCGCATGACGGCTCCCGATGGCAAGGTGAACAGCTATGATTTCGAGGCGCCCTTGCAGATTTGTGAGAACCGGCTGGCCAATCTGCCGGCCTGGGGGTCGGAAGAGGGAACCGCTTTTAAAACCGTGGGCTGGTGGGAATATGAGCTTTTAGATAAGAAAGGAGAACTTATAATTAGTTCCCGGCTCCACATTGTCCCGGTCGAAGAACTTTGGGACGAGCAGGGGTGGATTCGCATCGAGTCGGATTTCCAGTTTCGCAACAACGACAGCGAACAGACGGTAATCGACGACTGGGGCACCGGGAGTTTTGTCTCTCCCCGCTATATGGCGATGCGTTGCCGATATTCCAGCCTGTCGGATGTCGAGCGCGAGATTACATATGATGTCGAAATCAGAAACGAGCAGACGGGCAAGACGAGCCGATTTGACCACACGGTGACCCTCGACCCGGCCGGAGGCTGGTTGCAGATGTGCGGCTGGGGCAGCGATTCGGGCAACTCCTACGACCCGGGACGTTACACCTATCTGCTTTGTTACAAGGGGCGGCAGGTGGGCAGCGGGCAGTTCGAGGTCGAGCGGTCGCCTATGCAGCGTGGCTGGATTGAGCCGGTGGCTCTGGTGTTCTACTTCTACAACGACGAGAAGGAGATGACAGACTGGGTTGCTTACGATTGCGGACTCTCTCTCCTCGAAGGGGGTGTGGCCCGACAACTCCAGTTCAGGGCCAATGCCTGTAAGTACATGATTGCCGGATTTCAGTGGCGTTCGCTCGAGGCGGGTCACCCCTTGAAACTGACCTTCCGGTTCTATCTGGACGGCAATCTCATATACTCCTGTTCCAGAGACCGGGAGACCGAGCCTTTCGACCCGCAGAGCCTCTTCTATAAAGATTTCGAGATTTCGGGAACCTTTTGGTACGAGCGTTCCGACGGCTCCGTCGACACATTCCGGGCCGGGCGTTATCAGGTGAATCTCTATCTCGAGACCGATGAGCTGCACGAGCATCTTGTGATGCAGCGCACGCTCGAGTTGCGGTGAGATGGACTCTCGACAGATTTTTGTAGGATTGACGGTGTGAAATTTGTTTCGGTTCCCCGATAATACTATCTTTGTTATTAAAATTAAAAAATCGTTTATCCGTAATATCATGGAAAAAGAGACCTATACGCCGGCACCGCTCGATACTTCGGGCGAGGTGTTGCCCGAGGCATTGACTTCGCTGATTGAAGCCTTGGCGAAAAACGTACATGAGGTGTGGGCCCAGTCGCGCCTGGCCGAAGGGTGGCGCTATGGCGAGCGTCGGGACGACGTGGCGAAGACGCACCCCTGCTTGGTGCCTTATGAAGAGCTGCCCGAAATCGAGAAAGCGTATGACCGAAATACAGCCCTGGGGACCTTGCGGTTTATCCAAGCGGCGGGGTTTGAAATCGTAAAACGGAAATGAAACGGTTGAAGGAGCTTTTCAGATACCCGGTAATCGGTATCGACCGCATCTTGTCGTCGGGTATTCGGTGGCAGTTGCTGTTTTTGGTGGTAGTTATTGCCTTTTTTATACTGCTGTTTATCGTTATCGAGTGGGTCACCGGCTGTACGCTCACCATCAAGGAGAACGAGCCGCGCAACATTCTGCTCGATGTCTATTACCATTTTGCCGACCCGGGCAACCAGTATGTGGTCGAGGGGACGGGCAACAGGGTGCTGACCTTGTTTATCTCAATTACGGGTTCGGTGTTAATGGGCGGACTGCTTATCTCGATTTTCTCGAACATCATCGACCGCCGAGTAGAGCGAGCCCGTGAGGGACAGATAAGTTATAAATTCAAGAACCATTATGTCATTATCGGGTTTGACAAGATGGCTATCGGGCTCATCAAGCAATTGTACCGAATGGCGCAAAGCGACAATCGAGTTAAAGATATTCCCTATCTGTTCGTAATCCAGACGACCAGCGAGGTAGAGACCGTGCGCCACGAACTGTTGTCGAAACTCGATGACGAGATAGACCGTCGCACCATTATCCTGCATGGCGGGCGCGATTCGCGTGAAGATTTGGAGACATTGCATCTGTCCGATTGTCAGGAGATTTTCCTCTTGGGAGAGGAGGGCGAGACCGATCACGATTCAGTCAATATCGAGAGTGTGACGTTGATTAACCGTATTTTGCGGAATCATTATACCCCCAAAACGCTGAGCGGTTTGAAAAGACTGGTGAGTGATGAGCTGGCGGGTTGCAAGCGGTGTCATGTCTTGTTCGAGGCACAATCGACCTTTGCCGTATTCCAGCGGAACAACGTCGAAACGGTGTTTAAAAAACGTACCGATACCGACAATTTGTGGTACACGACAATGCGTAATTCGTTGAAAGATAATCAATCGGATTTGGCTCAATTGGAGTCTTTGAAAACGGAGTACGACAAACGGACCGAGAAGTTAATCGATTTTCTGCCCTTCAACTTCTACGAGACTTGGGCCGAGAAGGTGCTGGTGTGGGGGAAATACGACCCGCATAACGACGGTGTAGCCCCCATTGTCTATACTCCGCTCGACGGCGAAGGTATCGACTACGAGAGCAATCGCCATGTGCACCTGGTCATTGTGGGCATGACCAGTATGGGGGTGGCTCTGGCCATGAAGGCAGCGCACATTGCTCACTATCCCAACTTTGTGCGAGACCCCAAGTTGAAAACCCGCATCACCTTTATCGACCTGAATGCCGATACCGAGTTCGATATGCTGCGAGGCCGATATAGTGCGCTCTTTGAGCAATGCGACTATCGGGTAGTCGATACGCTTGATGACTCGCGCAGTTATGAGCATAAGGGCACGGGGTTGTCCGACATTGAGTTTGAGTTCGTAAAGGGAGCGGTCGAGAGTCGGCTGGTACAGAAATTGCTCGAATCATGGACGAGTGCCGAAAATCGGAGTTTGCTCACTATCGCTATCTGTTTCGAGGTGCCCCAGAAGAGCATTGCTACGGCTCTCTACATGCCGCAGGAGGTCTATAAAAGAGCCCTCTCGATACTGGTACGGCAAAACGTGTCGTGCTCGACCATCGAGCTGGTGCGGCAGGCCCGTCAGTACAATGGGCTGAGGGCTTTCGGCATGCTCGACGAGTGCTACGATATAGATGATAACAGTCTGTTTCAGGCCAAACGGGTCAATTTCATTTATAATAAAATAAAACCGGAGAAGAAGGAATGGGTGCCTTTGGATGATACCCAGGCCGATGAGCTGTGGAAGAGCCTCACGACGGTATATCGTTGGTCCAATATTTACAACGCGCACTCCATCCCGACCAAGTTACGCAGCTTCGGATTGGAGGAACCCGAGAATCTGTTGGCGGATAAAGATCTGTTGGAGAAAATGGCCCAGGTCGAGCATAACCGATGGGTGATGGAGCGGCTGATTCAGGGGTATCGACCAACTACGCCTGAAGAGAATCAGTTGATAAAATCGGGAAAGAGAAATAAAAAGGAGATAGAAAATAGTTGTTTTGCTCATATCTATCTCAAACCGTATGCCCAATTGGATGAAGAGATCAAGGATAATGACCGCATGATTATGAAATATCTGTGGCGCATCAACAAGCCTTTAGCCGAGTAGATTTATGGAAGAGATACAACACGATTACCGCGACCGTCTCGAAGCCAACGCCCGGGAGGCGGCGCGGATAAAGGGGCGCATTCGGCTCATCGGGTTGCTTCGCCTGGTCGTCTTTGTGGGGGCCGTGGCGGGCATCTATCTGCTGCGCGAGGCGGGAGCCTGGGCGTGGGGCTCGGTGGCTCTGGCCGGGATTGCTGTGTTTCTGGGGCTGGCCCGGGTGCACGACCGGTGGTTCCGCCGGAAAGAGTTTGCCGATTGCCGCGAACGGGCTATTCGGCGGGAACTCGCTCTGCTCGAATACCGCTTCGAGGGCATCGACGGCGGCGACGAGTTTATCGACCCCACACACGATTACAGTTTCGACCTCGACCTCTTCGGATCGAAATCGTTCTTTGCCTACCTCAACCGCAGTGCTACGGCGGTGGGACGCCAGGCACTGGCCCGCACCATGTTGAGCCCCGACCTCACGGCCGACACCATTCGCCGGCGGCAGGCTGCAATCGAGGAGTTGAGCCGTTGCACCGACCTGCGCATCGACTTCCAGTCGTGGGGCGCCTGCTCGGGCGAGAGCCCGGCCGACAGCCGTTTGCTGGAGCAGTTGGCCGCGTTGCCCCGCTTCGGCACGGGACGTTTGGTGCACCGTCTGATTCTCGCCATCCCCGTCCTCTATCTGGTATTGGTCGTTTTGTGGCTGGCCGGTGCGATAGCCGGCAGTGTGATTGTGTGGCCCTTTATCGCCTTGCTGGCCGTGGCTGGTGTGCTGGCCAAGCGGGTGACCCGCTTGCAGGAGCAGCTCAATGGCGCGCTGGCCTCCCTGTCGCACTACGCCCGCCTGTTCGAGATGGTAGAGCAAAACCGCTTCGAGAGCGAATGGCTGGGCCAACTGCAACGCGTGTGTGTCGACGGTCACGGCTCGGTTTCGCAGCGGGTGGCCCGGTTGCGTCGGTTGCTCGGCAACCTCGACCAACGCTGTAACTTCGTGGGCTTCACGGTACTCAACGGCTTTCTGCTGTGGGACCTGCGGCAACTCAATGCGCTGAATCGCTGGCTCGACGAGAACCGCGAGCAACTGCCCCGTTGGCTCGATGTGCTGGCGCAGTTCGACGCTCTCTGCTCACTGGCCACCTTCCGCTACAATCATCCGCACTACGTCTTCCCCCGGATTGTGCTCGACCGTCGGCCCGTGATGCAGGCCGAGGCGTTGGGGCATCCCCTCATTCCCCGCGACCGCTGTGTCTGCAACGACGTGGCCCCCATAAACGAAGGCTCCTTCCAGGTCATCACCGGGGCCAACATGGCCGGCAAGAGCACCTACCTGCGCACCATAGGTATCAACTACCTGCTGGGGTGCATGGGAGCCCCCGTGTGTGCCCGCAGCATGACCTTCACGCCGCTGCCCCTCTTCACCGGTCTGCGGGCCAGCGACTCGCTGGCCGACAACGAGTCGTACTTCTTTGCCGAGCTCAAGCGGCTGCAGCAGATTGTGGTGCGGTTGCGTGCCGGCGAAAAACTCTTTGTCATCCTCGACGAAATTCTGCGGGGCACCAATTCGGTCGACAAGCAGACCGGCTCGCTCGCCCTGGTGCGGCAGTTGGTCGAGGCCGGTGCCGCCGGCATCATCGCCACCCACGACCTGGTGCTGGGCCAACTGGCCGAGAAGTTGCCCGGGCAGATAAGCAATTACCGGTTCGAGGCCACCATCGAGGGCGACGAACTCACCTTCACCTATCGCCTGCAACCTGGCATTGCCCGCAACATGAACGCCTGTTTCCTGATGAAAAAGATGGGTATCATTCCCGCCGAAGCCTCCGAGAGCGATTCCTGCGAGTATGAATGACAATCTTGATTTTTTGGACCGATTCCGAGTGCGAATTAACCGGAAATCCTTGTACCTTTGTATCTTGTTGTCGCAAAGTGTGAAAAGATGAATCTTGCTCTCTATGATTATTCATTGGGCATAGCCTTGGTGCTGATGCTGTTTTTTGCCGGCTATTTTCTGGTGGGCAAAACTCCCGACAAGCCCATATTCGTCAACTATCTGCGTTCGCGCCGCATCATGGGTGTAGCCTTGCTGGTGTTGAGTGCCAACTACTCGGTACACCTCTTTTGCGGGCTTCGGCCTCTTCACGAGCAGGAAGCTATCCTGATGAACCTCTCCACCTACTTCATGGCCTATTGGTTGTTCAGTGCAGCCCTTACCATATTGCTCGACCGCTTTTTCCTGACCCGCCGTCGCTTCTGGCGGCACATGGGCTATTGGGCGCTGTTCACCGCCCTTTCGGCCCTCCTTCTCACGGCCGTGCCTTCGGGGCCCGTGCAGCAGGTGGGGCTGGTATTCCTGGCATTGTGGTTGTTGGCCTATGGCCTATGGCTGGCCCGCAGGCTCATCCGCACCTACCGATGGGCGGTGCGTCTGTTCGACGACACGCACTCCGAGTATATCGCGGCCTATATCCGCTGGATGTCCATCTTCACTTGGTGGGCGGTCATCTATGGGGTCAGCTGCGGGGTGCTCACCTTCCTGCCCGACCGGTATTTGTTCCTGTGGGTGCTCTCTTCCATACCGTTCTACATTTACCTCTATGGCTCCTACATCAACTACCTGCTTTTCTACGAACAGGTGGAAAGCATCCTGGAGCAGGAACCTCTCGAAGATGAAGATGCCGACGACCTTGTTCCCGTCGAGGAGGAAATGCTGCTGGGCCCGCAGCCGTATCGGAAGAAGCTGGAAATACGCCTTGCCGCCTGGATTGGGAGTCAGAGATATACCAGTCCGAAGCTGACTATCGGCGACCTGGCCCTTGAGTTGGGCACCAACCGCACCTACCTCTCTGACTACATCAAGTCTGTCTATCAGGCTTCGTTCCGCGAGTGGATTGCCGGGTTGCGCATCGAGTATGCCAAGCAGCAGATGATGGAGCATCCCGAGTTGACGATTGCAGCCATATCCGAGGAGTCGGGGTTCCTTTCGCTGAGTTATTTCACCCGGATTTTTACCGAAAAGGAGGGGTGCTCGCCCTCCAAGTGGCGGAAGAGTTTTGTAGAGGAGCAATAAGGCAGCCCTGTTTTTTTGTGCCTTTTCTGTCATTCAGCACCCAATTCACATAAAATTTTTGCTCTATCAACAATTTTTTTTGCTCTATCAACAAAAATTGCTCTGTAAGGGGGGGATGGCGGTTGTTTTGCCTTTGGGTTATGGTTATTTTTGTTTGACCCGACAGGGAGACAACAGATGCCATCACTAAAAACTTGAAGATATGAAATCGCTTTACACAGCCATCGCCTTTCTGGCGATAATGACAACCTCACAGTTGAGTGCCCACGACCACAGCGACGGATGGATTCCGTTACCGGCAAGCGGGGACACGATTGGGACCGGCTCTACCGACGAGCAGCCGGCCATGTATTATCTCACCGGCGACACCAGGCTGGAAGCCGACCTCGTCATAGCCGACGGAGCGGTGGTTACCCTGTGTCTGAATGGTTACCAACTGACCGGCCTGGGCGACAACCCGGTTATCAGTGTCGATGCTTCCAAACTCACGGTGTGCGACTGTCAAGAGGGGAGCGAAGCTCCGGAGCACCAGCACCGGTATTATAGAAATGAGGAAGGACGGTTCGTGTTCGACGACGGGTCGGACGAGTGGAACACTCAGTATGAGGCAGCCGATACCATCGGCGTGATTGATGGCGGTGTAATTACCGGTGGCCTTACCCTTGGAGGTGTCTTTGTCGATGGGGAGGGAGCTTGCTTCACGCTCGAAAGCGGTGCGATAGCCGGCAATCGATCTACTCGCACTAATTTAGGCCCTATCGGGGGTGGCGGTATCGCTATCTGGGATAGTAGTGATGAGCCGGGTGAGATGGAAAGAAGGGTTGTCATCAACGGCGGTCAAGTGGCCGGTAACACCTCGGTTTCGGGAGGTGGAGGTATATTTGCCTATGAGGCTTTGACCCTGAACGGGGGCAAGATATGGGGCAACAGAGCCGACAAAGGAGGTGGTGTCTATATCTCAGGATCGAGAGCACACTTCGTGATGAACGGTGGAGAAATATCGGGCAACAACGGGATAAAAGATGCCGGAGCGATTTACGGATATCTCTACTCCCAGTTTACGCTCAATGGCGGTCTGATTATTGACAATGTTTGCGAGGGCTCCAACTCGGGTGGAGGAATTTACATGAATCAAGCGAGATCCCTCGTTATCAACGGTGGTCTCATTTCCGGTAATATCGGTTATTTCGGAGCCGGCGTTTCGACTAACTGGGTGGACACTATCTCCATCACAGGCGGTGTTATCATCAATAACTCGGCCCCGGGCGATGAATTTCGTGACAAAGACATCTTTATCAACCGACAAGATGGTACTCAATTATCCATTAAGGGGGGATATATGGGCAGGTTTGAGGTCAACCAGGTATGGGGCAATTACAACGTCGTTGAAGGTGGCTTTTTCGTGGAGCCGACAATCACAGACTACTTGACGGAAGGAGCCATAGCCATACCGGTGGGCGAAGGTGTGACCGGGTATCGCGAGGGCTTCCCTTATGGGGTGTACAAACGGAATACGAGCGGGACGGATATTGCGCTGGACATTACACCCGGAAACCCGGTGTATGACCAAGCCCCGATAGAGGCTGGTATCGACTTCACGGTAGAAGGTATTCCCGACAGTTTCTCGGCCGTCTATGCCTACCGTACGGACACCATCGAACCGTTCGCCTATGGATTGCCGGCCGATGCCGGGTCGTACCATATCCTGTCCACCCTGGTGGACAACCAGGGACAATGGTATGGGCAAACCCCGTTTGACATCACTATTGACAAGGGAGAATGGCCGGGCGAAAAGCTGGCTACCGGCATGATTGCCGCCGGGCATGGCGACTCCATTGCCCTGCCCGAAATTCCCGAAGGAGCCTACTTTGGTACACCCTCGGGCGACACCCGCATACTCGACGCCCACATAGCCGACGGCTACCTCTACTATACGGGTAGCGACGACATCGAGCCGGGTGAGGTATATACGCTTCTCATCCCCGTGGGCGAAGGGGTGAACTACCGTATCTTTGCCATTCTCGTGCAGCTCACCGGCAACGAGGTGAGCGGTATCCAGTCGGTCGATGGGGATAACCTCCGCATCTTCACTACCCCCGGCCAGTTGCACATAGCGGGCACGTCAGCCCCGGCTACCGTCTATAACCTGCAAGGTCGCCCGGTATATCGGGGAACCGACCGCACCATCACGCTGTCCGGTGGAGTCTATATCGTGCAGGTGGGCGATACCGTGCGGAAAGCGGTCGTGCGGTAAGTGCTGTCGTTACAGCGGCATGTCGCCCGCGATAGCATGAGAAACAGAAATTGCGTAACGCACAGAATCAAGTCCCGGCTCTTGAGGCCGGGACTTTGCTTTATCGAGAACAGGGCATCGCCGCCTACAGGTCGCCCTTCGCCTCGCCGGCCGGGGAGGTATAAATATGCCGGGTCCCTTATTTTTTTGATGCGATTGCCCGGGGAAAGCCCTTGTTTACATGAAGAAAAAAACTTATCTTTGCATCGCTGAAAAGAGCATAAAAATACTCATCAAATAAAAAGAGCGAATTATGGTTTATTCACACGAAGTAGAACACATGTGTGTTGTAAAGAAAGGTCCTAATCACGGACCGGCTCCTATCCCCGAAGAGGGAAAATGGGTGAAAGCAAAAGAAGTGATTGATATTTCGGGCTTGACCCACGGTATCGGTTGGTGCGCTCCTCAACAAGGTGCTTGCAAACTGACGCTGAATGTAAAGAACGGTGTTATCCAAGAAGCTCTGGTAGAGACTATCGGTTGCTCGGGTATGACTCACTCGGCCGCTATGGCATCGGAGATTCTCCCCGGTAAAACCATCTTGGAAGCCTTGAATACCGACCTCGTTTGCGATGCCATCAACACGGCTATGCGCGAACTCTTCCTGCAAATCGTTTACGGTCGTACCCAGTCGGCCTTCTCCGAAGGCGGTCTGATGATCGGTGCCGGTCTCGAAGACCTCGGTAAAGGTCTGCGCAGCCAGGTAGGTACGCTGTACGGTACGCTGGCCAAAGGTCCCCGTTACCTCGAAATGACCGAAGGTTACATCAAGACGCTGGCTCTCGACGAAAACGACGAAATCATCGGCTACGAATTTGTTCACATGGGCAAATTCATGGAAGAGGTGAAAAAAGGAACCGACGCCAACGAGGCTCTCAAGAAAGTAACCGGTACCTACGGTCGTTTCACCAAAGAGGCCGGTGCAGTGAAATATATTGATCCCCGTAACGAATAAAATAAGGAGGAAGAGACTATGATTAGAGAAGTGAAATTTGAAAGTCAAGACCGTCGTATCAAGCAAATTCTTGCTGCCTTGAACGCCAACGGCATCAAAGATATTGAAGAGGCCAACGCCATCTGCGAATCTTACGGACTCGATCCTTATAAAACTTGCGAGGAGACTCAACCTATCTGCTTCGAAAACGCCAAGTGGGCCTATGTAGTAGGTGCCGCCATCGCCTTGAAGAAAGGTTGCAAAAACGCCGCCGACGCTGCCGAAGCCATCGGTATCGGTCTGCAGTCGTTCTGTATCCCCGGTTCGGTAGCCGACGACCGTAAAGTAGGTCTCGGTCACGGTAACCTTGCTGCCCGTCTGCTCCGCGAAGAGACCAAATGCTTCGCCTTCCTGGCCGGTCACGAGTCGTTTGCCGCTGCCGAAGGTGCTATCAAAATTGCCGCCAAAGCCGACAAAGTACGTAAAGAGCCCCTCCGTTGCATCCTCAACGGTCTGGGTAAAGACGCTGCACAAATCATCTCGCGTATCAACGGTTTCACCTACGTACAAACTCAGTTCGACTACTATACGGGCGAATTGAAAGTGGTTCGTGAAATCCCCTACTCCAAAGGCGAACGCGCCAAAGTAAAATGCTACGGTGCTGACGACGTACGCGAAGGTGTAGCCATCATGTGGCACGAAGGCGTAGACGTATCGATCACGGGTAACTCGACGAACCCCACGCGTTTCCAACACCCCGTAGCCGGTACGTACAAGAAAGAGTGCGTAGAGAGAGGCAAGAAATACTTCTCCGTTGCATCGGGTGGTGGTACGGGCCGTACCCTGCACCCCGACAACATGGCTGCCGGTCCCGCCTCTTACGGTATGACCGACACGATGGGTCGTATGCACAGCGACGCTCAGTTCGCCGGTTCTTCGTCGGTACCTGCCCACGTAGAGATGATGGGCTTCCTCGGTATCGGTAACAACCCCATGGTAGGTTGCACCGTAGCTTGCGCCGTAGACGTAGCCCAAGCCCTGAACAAGTAATCGATAACACTATCGATATGACAAACCCCTGCAACTCGTGCGAGTTGCAGGGGTTTTTGTTTATGACATACCGCAGCGTGACGGAGTGGACTAGTCATACCGCGCTCCGACGCGGTATCCAGGGATACCCGTTCATGTCATTTCGCGCTGTGACGCGGTATCCAGAAATACCGGCAAAGGCTGGTACCCGCAAGCGACACTTTACTGGACCCCGCATTGAGTGCGGGGTGACACGGTGTGCATTGGGAGTTGTGAGGAGTGTTGGAACATATCGTGCTACGGTGCGGTATCCAGGTCGTGCCGGCCGTGGCCTGCCAAAATGTCCACGCCGGGAATCGGACAAGATGGCGCCGACGGCGAAAATACGGCATGAAAATGGGGACGGAGCGATACCGTGATACTGACAGTGGGGCATATAGGCCGCCCGGTTGGCGGTTGGTACAATTTTTGTAGTACTCTCTGTGGTTTTGAGAACTGAATATTAAACTTAAAAAACATAGCATTATGATCTCACAGAAATTACAAGAAGCCATTAACGTACAGATTACGGCCGAGATGTGGTCGTCGAACCTTTATCTGTCGATGTCGTTCTATTTCAAGAAATTGGGATACGACGGTTTTGCCAACTGGATGCGTAAACAATCGCAGGAAGAGTTGCAGCATGCTTACGATTTGGCCGACTATATGGCTAAACGTGGCGGTGTAGCTAAAGTGGATAAAATCGACGTAGTTCCTCAAGAGTGGGAAAACGTGCTCGATGCTTTCGAGAACGTATATCAACACGAGTGCCACGTATCTTCGTTGATCGACGAGTTGGTCAACGTAGCTTCGGCCGAGAAAGATAAAGCTACTCAAGACTTCCTCTGGGGGTATGTTCGCGAGCAGGTTGAAGAAGAGGCTACCGCTCTCAACATCGTTGAGAAACTGAAACGCTGCAAAGACGAATCGGGTGTCCTCTTCCTGGACGACAAACTGGGCGAAAGAGAATAATCGATCGTTGAGTTAAAACCTCTGTTGTGATTGAAAAGAATTGCCCCGATAGAAACTCTGTTCCTGTCGGGGTATTTTTTTGTGTAATCGTAAAAACGCATGAATGATGAGAAAGTTGCTGTGCCCGCAATGTAAGGTCTCGGCCCTGTATGTGAAGAACAGCGGGGGCGAACGGCGGTCGGTCTATGTGACGGACGATTATCGGGTGGTGCCTCGCAACGAGGGCGAGAGCCTCGAAGGGTTCGACCTCGAGACGGTCTATTGCATGGGCTGCTCGTGGAGCGGCTCGCCCCGCCGGCTGGTGCTGCGGTAGTGCCGACGGGTGAGGGTGCCGCAAAAAAATCCGGTTCTGCAGATGGTTGCAGGACCGGATTTTTTTATGGGTCGGAGGTCGGGTTATCGGGGTAGCGACAACTCGGGAATCTTCTCGCGGTCGCCGGCTACGGCTATGTAGAAGCGGTCGGGCTCCAGATAGCGGCGGGCCGCCTCGAGCAGGTCGTTGGCGGTGAGCCGGCGGATGGCCTCGTCTTGCCGGGCAAAGTAGTCGGTCGTGAGGGCGTTAGCCTTGAGCGACAGGTAGTAGTCGGCAATGGAGAAGGGCGAGTCGAGGGTGCGGGCCATGTCGCCGCGCAGGTAGTTCTTGACAACGGTCAGCTCGTCGGCGGGGATGGGTTCGTGGCGCAGCCGCTCGATTTCGGCAAAGACCTCGTCGATGAGGGGGCGGGTGAACTCGGTGCCGGTCTGGGTAGAGATGACCAGGTAGCTGCCGTATCGCATGGCGGCTACCGACGAGGAGATGCCGTAGGTGTAGCCCTTCTCCTCCCGGATGTTCGACATGAGGCGGCTGCCGAAGTATCCGCCCAGCGCGGTGCAGAGCAGCTTGAGGGCGAAGAAGTCGGGGTGGTCGCGATTGATGACCGGCAGTCCCAGCCTGATGCCTGATTGCAGGGCGTGCTCCTTGTGGGTGATGGCGATGTGCTGACTGGCCGGTTCTATGGGGTAGACGGGGTCGGGCGTCGGCTCGTCGGCGGGACCTTGCCACGTTTGGCCGAAGTGGTGCTCCAGGTTGTCGAGCAGGCGGTCGGTCACCTTGCCGGCGACGAAGATGTGGCATCGGTCGGGGCGGATGTGCTGGCGGTGGTAGGCCCGGAGGTCGTCCGTGACGATGCGCTCGAGGTGGGCGGGGGTGACGATGCGTCCGTAGGGGTGCTCGCTGCCGAAAATCTGTGCCAGGAAGGTGTCGGAGGCCAGCGAGTCGACCTTCTCGTTCTGCACGAGCAGTTGCTGGATGCGTCGCTCCTTCAGCCGGTCGAACTCGGGCTGCGGGAAGTCGGGGCTGGTCACGATGTCGGCCAGCAGACCGATGCAGGTGTCGAGATGCCGGTTGAGGGTGTAGAGGGTCACATACTGGTAGTGGCTCGATGTGGTGGTTTGCAGCCAGGCCCCGTGGTAGTCGAAGGCCTCGGCTATCGCTTCGGAGCTTTTGCCGGCAGCCCCCTCCTTGAGCATGAGCAGGGTGAGCGAGGCTGTGCCGGGCCGGATGTCGGCATAGTAGCCGCCGTCGAACATGAGGTCGACGCGGCATACCTCTTCGTCGCCCAGGTTGCAGGCTGTCACTTCGATGCCGTTGGTCAGGCGATAGCGTTGGGGCTCGGGCAGGGCGAGCGGAGGGAATGCCCCCACAGGCGGAGGGGTTATGCGGTCGAGAGTCGTGGTCATGGCAGTAATGTGATAGCTTTTTCCAGGTCGGCCGGGGTGTCGATGCCGATAGTCTCCTGGGTGGTGATACCTACCTTGATGGTGTAGCCGTTTTGCAGCCAGCGCAGCTGCTCGAGCGATTCGGCCAGTTCGAGCGACGACTGGGGCAGGCAGGTGATTTGGCCCAGCACGTCGGCCCGGTAGCCATACATGCCTATGTGTTTGTAATAGGTGTGGCGGGCCAGCCATTCGGCCGGTTCCACACCTCGCAGGTAGGGGATAACCGAGCGGCTGAAGTAGAGGGCCTCGTGCCGCTCGTTCAGCACCACTTTGGGCGAGTTGGGGTTGGCCAGCGCTTCGTATCCCTCGGACGCCTCGAAGGGCCGCACGAGGGTGGCAATCTGGATTTGGGGCGAGTCGAAGCAGGCGATGAGGCTCTCGATCTGCTCGGGTTTGATGAAGGGCTCGTCGCCCTGGATGTTGATGACTACATCTTCGTGACCGCCCAGCGTGCGGTAGGCCTCGAAGCAACGGTCGGTGCCGCTGCGGTGCTGGGCCGAGGTCATCACCACCTCTCCGCCGAACGACTGTACGGCGTTGAAGATGCGGTCGTCGTCGGTGGCCACACACACGTGGTCGAGCACTTTGCGGGCCTGTTCGTATACCCGCTGAATCATGTATTTCCCTTTCATGTCGGCCAGCGGTTTCCCGGGGAATCGGGTCGATGCGTAGCGGGCCGGAATGATGCCTATGAATTTCATATCGGTAGTTGTTTTTATAGCGTTGTTGATTTCTCTTTTTATTTTACCTCAACCACATAGAGTTGAGCGTTCTCATACTTGACCACCCGCACGGTAGCTCCCTGCTCGATATAGCCGTGCAGGGCTACGGCGTCGAACTGGGTGCCGTCGATGACCACTTTGCCGGAGGGGCGCAGGATGGTAGCCGCCTCGCCCGTCTGGCCGATGTACTGTTGCAGTTCGGGCGGTACACCTATGTAGCCCTCGTCCTTATCCTGAGCCGAGTTCAGGGCCAGCCGGCCGATGGGGCCTTTGCTCGTGAGCTTTTTGAAGAAGAGGAGCAGCAACACGAAATAGATGATGAAGCCTGCGGAGACGGTGATGAGCCCGCGGCCTATCTCCCGGCCCGGGACGAACTCGAAGTCGAAGTTGACGTTCCCCACCAGTGCCAGCACGAGGGCTGCGAATATGAGTGTGAAACCCGAGATGCCGGCGATGCCGAAGCCCGGGATGACAAATATCTCGAAGATGAGCAGGATGACGCCCACGACGAAGATGAGAATCTCCCAGTTGGCTGCCAGTCCGTCGAGGTAGAGCGGGGCGAAGTAGAGTACGGCGGCGGTGCAGGCCACGGCAGCAGGCAGCCCTACGCCCGGGGTCTTCAGCTCCATGAAGATGCCGCCGAAGATGAGGGTGACCAGGATGGCCTGCAGCGCGGGGTTGGTGAGAAAGCCGGCAATCTCGTCGAAGAGCGAGGGCTCGAATTGCTCCAGTGTGTAGCGGTCGCGGTGCAGCTGTTGGGCGATGAGTTCGTCGACGCTTTCGACCGTCCCTTCGCAGTAGCGTTGGGCTATCGCCTCGCTGGCCGTGAGGGTGAGCACCTTGCCCGAGTCGCACAGGTGAGGCACCACGATGCGTTCGTCGACCATCGCCTCGGCAATGAGCGGATTGCGCCGCCAGTTGCCGGTCGAGTCTTTGCCATGCGCCTCGGCCGTGGCGCGCATGGTAGCGCGCATGTACGACTGGTATTTGTCGGGCATGGCGGCCCCCGTCTCGTTCACCACCGTGGCGGCCCCCATGCTGGCGCTGGAGCGCATGTAGATGCTGTCGCAGGCAATGGCGATGAGGGCTCCGGCCGATGCGGCGTTGTTGTCGACAAAGGCATAGACGGGCAGGGGACAGTTGAGGATGGCGGTGCGCATGGAGTCGGCATGTACGACGGTCCCGCCGTAGGTATTGAGCCTGAGAACGACGGCTTTGGCACCCTTTTCTTGCGCCTGGTGCAGACCGGTACGCAGGTATCGCCAGGTAGTGCTGCCAATCTCTTTATCTATATCTATCTGATATATAGTATCTTGTGCGCTCGCCGCAAAGAGATTAAGAAAGAATAAGATAAAAAAAATATTTTTGTGAAACTTTTTCATACGCGAAAGTGTTTATTGTCAGGAAACAAAATAAAAAGAGATAATAAACATGTTACAAAGTAAATAAAAAAATAATCAGAACCGATATTGTTGTGTTGTATTTTGCGAAAATAGATCTTTTTGAGCTCCCCTCGAGATTGTAGCAGGTCTCGAGGATGTTTTGGGAGAATGTTGGGATTTCAGACAGTAGTAGTTGATAGTGAATTTTCGGTGCATTTTCGTAATACAGAGTAGTAGTGAAAAGAGACAAAACACAAATTACAAAAATCATCAGAAAAATTATCAAATATGAGCTCTCTAAAATTTCAGGACCGATTGCTCGATCTGCAAGACAATCTGTTGAATTTTGCCTACATGCTTACGGCTAACCGGGAAGAGGCAAAGGATTTGCTCCAGGACACTACGCTCAAAGCCCTTGACAACGAGGATAAATATATCGACAATGTCAATTTCAAAGGGTGGGTGTTTACCATCATGCGGAATATCTTTATCAACAACTACCGCCGGGTGGTACGCAACCAGACGATTATCGACCAGACCGAAGATCTGTACCATTTGAATTTGCCTCAGGATTCGGGTTTCACTTCGCCCGAGGGGTCGTATACCGTGAAAGAGATTACCAAAGCCATCAACAGTTTCGGCGAGGAGTATCGTGTGCCTTTTGCCATGCACGTGGCGGGGTACAAGTACCACGAGATAGCCGAGAAGATGGACCTGCCGCTGGGTACGGTCAAGAGCCGTATCTTTTTTGCCCGGCAGCGGTTGCAAGAGATATTGAAAGATTATAAATAGCTACTGTATGGTGTTATGGGTCCAGGGAGGATTTACCTGTCCGGAAGACGCTCTGATAGCCGTTGTCGGTTGTTCAGAGCGTTTTTTCTGTGAGTAGTCGGGTGAGCCGGGCAATGTTGCGGGCGCTGTCGTATGGCTCGAGCAGGCGGATGCGCCGCTCGCGGGCCTGGTGGTCGAAGGGGCTCTTCAGTACCGTGGCTACGGCATGGCTCAAGGCCTGCGGGGTGTCGGCTACGAGGCAGGCCCGGTCGAGACCCGTGCCGACGAGCATCTTGCTGTTGACAATGCAGTGGCCCCCCGTGTAGAGGGCGTGGAGCAGTTTCAGCTTCAGGCCCGTGGGCTGGAAGGTGATGAGTACGTTGGCGGCCGCCTCGCCGATGAGGCGCTCCATCTCCTCGTCCGAGGGGTTGGCCACGAGCCGGGCTCCCGGGGTGGCGGCAATCTGGCGGGCCAGCCGGTCGGCGGGGTTCTTCCCGGCAAATACCCACGATGTGCCCGGGGTGGAGGGGACCACCTGTTGCAGCAGGTATTGGGCCGCTTCGATGTTCTCTTCGACCGAGAGGTTGCCGTGGTAGAGCATGTAGTCGCCTTTGGGCGAGAGGGGGGCCACCCGGTCGTGGGCCTGGAAGGCGGGCAGCCACAGCGTGGCGACTTGCGGATACTTCGAGGCGAAGTAGCAACGGTCGCTCTCGGTGATGGCCAGGATGGCGTCGGCGTGGGCGAGTATAGCCTCGTAGCGTTTCAGCCGGGTGGCCTCTATCCGGTAGTAGAGGCGGTGCCAGCCGGTGGCCTTGCGGGCCAGCCCGTCGTAGTATTCGTGTTCGACGTTGTGCATGCGCACCAGTTTGCAGCGGCTGGTCAGGCGAGGGTCGGCCAGGTGGGCGCAGCAGTGTATCCCCTCGAAGAGGATGGGGGCATCGTCGGCCAGCAGGTCGGTGAGCAGTTGCGACGACTGTCGGCTCGAGACGATGTAGGGGTCGACCGAGAACTGACGAGTAAACGAGCGGTTGCGCGGGTAGTAATAGACACGGTCGGCCACCTGGTCGAGCTGGGGTGCCTGCTGCCGGTCGTACTGGTAGGTATGCAGCAGCACTTCGTAGCCGGCGCTTTTGAGAGCCCGCAGCTTGTAGTAGATGTCGATTACACCTCCGTAATCGGGGGGAAAGGGCACCTGCAGCGATACCACATGAATGCGCAGAGGAGGCGACGACAACGGCATGGAAAAATCAGAATTTATACCCCAGACCGATGGATATGTTGGCCTGGTGGAACCGGTCGATAAAGATGTATTTACCCTCGATGTGGAGGTCGAGCCGTTGCGAAAGATTCATCTCGAAGCCGGCACCGGCATTGATGCCGAATTTGTTGATGGTGTTGGACAGTTCCTTGTCGGTCTGCAGGCCGCTGCCCCGCCAGCTCTGGAAGGTGATACCGGCCAGCGGGTAGAACGAGAAGCGTCCGGCGAAGGGTACCAGGTAGTGAACGTCGCCATTGATCTCGAGGTTGTTGCGCTTGTGGTTCGAAAAGGTATAGTTGACCGAAGGGGCTACCCGCCAGTTCCTGGCAATGGGCAGGTGGAGGAAGATACCCCCTTGAGCATTTTCGCTTTCGAACAGGTATCCGGCAGACACACCCAGGCTTTTGGTGTTGTAGGATTGGGCCTGGGCACCCGCTATGGAGAGCAGCATGACTGCCGCTAAAAGTCCTATTATTTTTTTCATCTTCAAAAGTTTGAGCAACAAATATACGGTATCTTTCCGGGAATATGAGCACCGGAAAGGAGAGAATAGGGTTAAATAAAAAAAATTTTTTCACGCATTCTCGCGGGGGACGACGGGGCGGGAGGTCTGGATGAAGGGGCAACCTTGAAAAAAGGTTAATAACCGGGTTGTCGGTGTAGAGATGTGGCTACATTCTTGGTAATTTTGTCACGGTTTTTAAAGGTAAAGTTATGAAAGGTAAAAATACAGGCCCCTTTTTATTTGTACTGTTAGGGGCATTGACGGCCTTCGGTCCCTTTGTGACCGACATGTATCTGCCCAGTTTGCCGTCGATGGTGGGCTATTTCAACACGCAGGCTTCGATGGTTCAGTTGGGCCTCACGTCGAGTATGATCGGGTTGGCTTTGGGCCAACTCTTTTTCGGTCCGTTGAGCGACCGCTACGGCCGTCGCTCGCCGCTGCTGGCCGCCATGGCACTCTTTATCGTGTCGACGGTGTGCTGTCTGCTATCGACCTCGATCGAGAGCTTCATCTTCTTCCGTCTGATACAGGGTGTGGCCGGAGCCGGCGGTATCGTGGTGTCGCGCTCCATTGCTACCGACCTCTTTACGGGTAAGGATCTGGCCAAGGCGATGGCCATCATCGGAGCCATCAACGGGGTAGCACCTGTCGCTTCGCCGGTGTTGGGCGGATTCCTTACCGATTCGATCGGGTGGAAGGGTATCTTCATGGTGCTCCTGGTTATCGGCTTTTTGCTGTTGCTGGGTAACCTCTATTTCAAGGAGTCGCTGCCGGTCGACCTCCGCAAGCGGGGCAGCGTGAAGGGGTTGCTGACCACCTTCGGGACGGTGCTGCGCAACCGGCGGTATCTCTACTATGTGCTGCAGATGGGCTTTGCCATGGGTGTGCTCTTCGCCAATATCTCCTCTTCGCCCTTCATCATGCAGCAGCACTACGGCTTTTCGGCTTTCGAGTTCAGCCTCTTTTTCGGCATCAATGCCCTGGCTATCGGGGTGGCTGCCGGGCTGTCGGTGAAATTCAGCAATCCCGAGCACGCCATGTTTGTCGGGTGTGTGGGCATGACTCTGTTGTCGGCCATCGAGTTTGCGGCCCTTGGCCTGGGGTGCAGCTTTGCGGTGTATGAGGCATTGCTCTTCCTGCTGCTCTTTGCGCTGGGACTCACCTTCACGGCCAGCACGACGCTGGCCATGGATTGCGAGCGGGCCAACTCGGGCACGGCTTCGGCCCTCTTCGGGGCTGCCGGGTTCGCTTTCGGCGGCATCGTCTCGCCCCTGGTAGGGTTGGGCGACATTCTCACGACCACGGGGCTCATCTTCTTCGTCTGCTCGCTCTGTTCGCTGGGCTTTGCCGTGTTGGCCTTGCGCCAGACCCACACGGGGCTGTGGCACAGCTTCAAAGTCCGGTTGATTCCGGTTGTGCGGCTGGATTTCCTGCGCCGTTCGAAGTAGCGGGTGTCGCGTTGTAGAATCCTTTGGTATATATAAACTGCAAGGGGTTGTGCCCGATTTCGTATCGGCACAACCCCTTGAGGGTTTTAAGAGAGGCCCGGCCGTCGCACGACGGCCGGATTGCTATTGAAAAAAGTGGTTATCTCTTGATTACCTTCACGGCCTTGCCGTTGTTTACTTTCACGAAGTAGATGCCGCTGGCCAGATCGGCGAGGTCGATCGAAACCGTGTTGGCTCCTACGTTAGCTACTCGCATTACTTGAGCACCGGCTATGTTGTAAACCTCGACAGTCTCTATTTCGGCAGCAGCCGAGATGTGGATGAGACCGGTCGTGGGGTTGGGAGCGATGCGGGTAACGACAGCCATATTCTCGATACCGGTGTAGACGCTGTTGAGTACGAGCGACTTCTTGGCCGGGGTGATGCAGCTGTTGTCGGAGGTAGGCATGGCCCATACCGACAGGCGTTCGCCCGAGTTAGAAACGGCGTAGAGGTTACCGGCATAGTCAAACTCGAAGTCGTTGACATAGCCACCCATTTCGGGCATCACAATCTTGAACTCTTCGGTTACTTCGGGGATACCCTCTTTCATCTTGTAGGAGTATATGCCTACGCCACCGTTGACACTCAGAGCCACGAGCGACTCTTTCTCGTTGACGGCCAAAGCACCGTTTTGCGACGATTCGCTGATGATGTTCGGTTCGGCCGAGTTGAATACGGCATCACCGTATTGGTCGCTGTAATAGAACATACAGGGGTTGGCGGTAGAGTTACTGCCGGCACCGCGGTAGCTGGCTGCCCAGTAACCGGTCGAAACGGGTACCACGCTGCTGTTGTCGTTGCCTACATAGCTGCTGGCCGCCTTCGACTCGTTGGGAGCGGCCGTCCAGGTGTTGCTCTCGCCGATGTTGTAGACGTTGACAAACTTCTTCCACGAGCTGCCCGATGCCGTTTTGTCTATGGCATAGAGTTGGGTCGAAGCACCTTCGCCACGCACGCCCACAGCGGTGATTTGTCCGCATACGTAGGTACCGTCGATCGAGAGGCTGCCTGCGTTGTTGGTAGCACCCGGGAACAGGGTAGTGATTTCGAAGGTCTCGGGATCCATGTAGTAGATACCGGCGTTATCGGCGCTGGCGTCGCACAGGAATACACGTCCGTCGGCTGCTACGGCAGCTTTGCGGGGACCCATACCGGTGCTTCCGCTCCACGAGATGGTGCCCTTGTAGGCGGTAGAGCCTTGGTTGGTGATGTCGCTGATGTCGGCACCGAGTACATATACGCCTACGCTCGAGGTTTGTGCTTGTGCGGGGTTACCGGCGCTGACGGTACCGGCTGCGGTATTGGTCACGTAGATGCGTCCGAAGTAGTCGCTCTCGGGCGATTTGTCGATGGCTACACCGTAGGGGGCGTAGTATTGATAGAGAGCGCTGTCGTCGGAAACCTTGGTGAAGCGGGTCACGTTGTCGGCCGTAGCCTTGATGCTCCAGTTGAGTTGCTCGGCAGGCAGTTCGGTGCGGCTGATGGTGGTTTCGTTTTCACCTTTTTCCAGAGCACCCAGCGAGATGGTCTCTACCGTTTCGCCGCTCTCGGGATTGGTGAGGAGCAGGTCGACGGCCGTAGCGTCTTCGTTGAGTTTGAAGTGGATGGTGTAGCTGCTTTCGCTCTCGGTGTAGGAGAGGTCGTAGGCATAGATACGGGCCGGCGATGCGGCTTGTTCTACCCCCTTGGTGGTGTAGCGTACCACGTCGTTGCCTACCATCAGGTAGAGGTCGATGTCGGCATTGTCGACTACGCCTGCACTGCTCATCGGCAGCAGTTCGCTCGAGGTGATGGCAGCCTCGGTATCGCCTACGTTCTGGGCGTGGTCGATGCCGTTGGTTACATCGTACAGACGAACTTTATAGGAGTAGGTGCCTTCGTTCTCTTCGCAGACGGGAGCACTCATGTAAATCTTGTCGGCATAGCGGAAGTAGTTGGCACCCTTCGATTCAACCGGAATATCTTCGGAGAATTCGGCCAGGATGACACCCGTTTCGCTCATCCAGTCGATGATGAACTCTTGCGGCTTGGTGATGGTACCGTCGATGATGAAGCGGCTCTTGGCCAGGGGCGAGAGTACGATTTGGGCGGCTTCGCCGATTTGGGGAGCGGTAAAGTCGGCATTGTTTTTCTGGTAGCCAATCCACTCGCCGTTCTTGAAGTTCCAGCAGAGGTAGCGCATGTCGTAGTCGGTGGTCCAGTCGTTGCCGGGGTGCGAGTCGAAGTAGAGTTGGAACTCGTCGCTCGAGCCGCTCACGGCAATGGTGTTGGCAATGAAGTTGGAGTTGTTGTTGCCCGATGCGGCCAGGCTGTTGCTGGTATTGGTGGCCAGGGTAGCCAGCACGACGGGCTTGGCATCCTCGAGAGCGGTAGTCTCGTCGCCTTGCCATTTGTATACGTAGAAGTCGCCCGTCTGGTATGCGTTGTTCTCTTTACCGATGATGGTCGAGTTGGTACCGATAATGGCACCGTCGGTGGTGAAGCCGATGTCTGAGAGGACGTAGGGCATGGTCTTACCGTTGTAGCCTTCGGTCACGATACCCTCGGTGCTCATCTCTTTGATGAGGGCTCCCGTGGCGGGGTCGAGTACCATCAGCTTGGGAGCCTTGTCGGCATCGACAGCCAGCACATAGTATTTGTTGTCGCGCAGGATAGCCCGACGTACGGTGAGGCCCTCGAGAGCAGCCACGTCGTTGAGCTCGAGGTCTTTGGTGAAGTTGTAGTAGCCGGCAGCGGCAATATCGCCATCCTGTTCTGGGTGCGGATAGTCGAGTACCTCTTCTACCACCTCTTCGTCAGAGGGTTCCTCGTGCTCGAGGTCGGTCAGGCGTTGGTTGATAAAGGCCGTTTCGTTGGCCACCACTTCGATGGGCTCGGTCTCGGGCCAGAAGCCTTCGATGTCGAATACCAGATTGTAGGTACCGGGCTCGAGGTCGGTGAATACGAATACACCGTTATACTCGTTGTCGGTGGTGTATCGGGCAACCTCCTGGCCGTCGGCATCCTGCAGAACCACGGTCACGTTGTTGAGCGGTGCATAGGCGTCGACCGAGTTTACCTTGTAGTTATACAGGTCGTTTTCGAGGCTGTTGTATTTGTCTTTCACGGTACCCATGATGCAGCCCTGCGTCTCGCTGTTGTCGCCAAACCAGGCCCGGATGGCCCGCGCGTAGCGTACGCCCTCTTGCTTGCAATAGTCTTTGTTGAGCAGGCGTTGACGCTCGGGTTGGTAGGTGTGGAAACACCCTTCGCTGAGGAACCCGTCGCAGCCGTGTTTCAGCACGCCCAGATAGCCGGTGTAGCCCATGCTGTTGGCCGATGAGCTGCCGTAGAACGAGATGTCGCCCCGGCTGTTGTTCGACGTTTCGCTGGTATAGGCCGATTTGTAGGTGATGTCGTTTTTGTTGACATACTGCCAGGCATCGAGAGCCATCTCGCGGGCATTGGTCAGACCGTTGCCCGAGGCATTGTCGGTACCGCGGTAGAGCAGCAGCGGGTAGTTGGTGCTGGTGCCTTCGGTGGCCGCATTACTGTGTATCGAGATGAAGTAGTCCATGTTGTTGGCCTCGACATCTTGCGTGATTACCGAGAGGGTAACCAGTTGTTGCGTGCCGCTTTCGCCGGGTTGAGTCTCGGTATATTGGTCGTTTTCGGTTCTGTTCTTGTCACCCTCGGCAACCACTCCGTTTACGGTACGCGACATCCGTACGTATCCCACACCGGCTTTTTCGAGCTCGTCTTTCAGCGAGAGAGCCTTAACCAAGTTGGTGTTGGTCTCGAAGAAACCGAGCGTGTCTAATTGTGCATAGTTGATGGTGGCCATGGGGCGGTCGTTGGGTCCCCAGCCGCCGTGTCCCGGGTTGATGTATATACGAGCTTCGTTCAGGTCGCTTGCGCTGGCCGACAGGGCCAACACTACACCCAAACCAGTTCCAAGAAGTTTATTGAGTTTCATGGTGATAATTATTTAGAGGTTGCGACTTTCATTAAATAAATTTCTCCGTTTTGAGTGGTATAAACAATTTTCGAAGCATCGTCCGATGCCGAAGGATACATGCAGATTTGCGATTGGTCGGTCAAAGCCGTGCGGTTTGTCCCCTGAGCCGTAACGGCAAATATTTGCGAGTAGGTCACAACTTCGCCGTTGTCGTAGTCGACCATGCCTACTACCCAGTCGTTGCCCATCCATACCGGGGCGCGCAGGGTGCCCAGCGAAACGGGGTTGGAGCCGTCGATGTTGCAGACATAGGCTTTGGCCTCGTCGATGACGTAGTAGAGCAACTTGCTGCCGTCGGGCGAAACCGAAGGCCACAGATAGCCCACGTTGGTGCCGTTGGGCGAAAGTTGGCGAGTCTTGCCGTTGACGGTGATGTAGAGTTGGCTGTTTTTGATGCTGGGGATAGCCGGAACCGTTTTCAGTCTCTCGCCCGAGAGCCGTTTGGTCACCAGTTTGCCATTGTTTACGGCCAGCACCGTACCCCCTTCGACGCTCACCCCTTCGAGGTTGCGGGTCGGTTTGATCAGTTGCTTGGTCTCACCGGTTTTCAAGTCGAGGCTTTTCAGCGAAGAGTAGCGCAAGCGGCCTTTGTATTCGCTTGTGCGGTAGACAATCATCGAGCCGTCGCCGGCAAATTGTGCGTTGAAGCCTGCGCTGCGGTCGTTGGTGATAGTGGAGAGCTCGCCGGTGGCGAGATCGAATTTTCTTAACCCGCTCATGTCGTCGCCGGTTACCAGAATATAATCTCCCTTGGGACTTATTTTCGGGAGAAATGCGCCTTGCCCGTCGAGTTTGAGAGCTTGGGTACTGATTACCTCAATCCCTTGAGCGAAAATCAGTTGACTCATAAAAACGAGTACTCCTAAAAATGTTTTTCTCATAACGATTAAAATTACATGGTTTGATATAGATTATTAAGGATAATTTAGTGTCGTTTCGAGTCTTTGTGTTTCTTTCAGATATTCAAAAGTAGTAAATTTTCTGGTAGAAGTTCGCTTTTTAAATATAAAAAGTGTTTCCAATATATAATTAAAATAAAAGCGTAATTGAGACGATTCCTTGTTGATGAGGGGGTTATCTCGAGTTGGAGTGTTTCATGATAGATAAAGTAGGCCTTTTAGGGCTCTCTTCAAAGGGAGGGGACAGGGGCTGTATGGGACGGCTCGATTCTGTTTGCTGCCGAAAAAGAGAGTCCAGAATTTTGCCCGGGTATTTAGACAAAATTCTGGACTCTCTTCTCTATCGGTTACAAGCGGGGGGTGTCGGCATATTGCTCTACTATGTAATATTTATATAATGTAGCGGGCCCCAGTCGGGACCGATGAGGAGAATGTATTAGCGGATGAAGTGGGTCGGCGTCCACGGCTCTTGCTCGGGAATGGGTTCTCCGCCCTGCTTCAGGTTCTTCAACATCCACGCCATGTTGCGGCCCAAGGTACGCATGGTTTGCAGCCCCTCGATGTCTTGCGAGGCCTCGCCCGGAGTGCGGCCGTGCACGCTGTTCCAGTATTGCGACGAGACTACCGGCATGTTGTTGATGGTAAAATATTTGTTCAGCCGGTCGAAGGTGGCGCTGGCTCCTCCGCGGCGGCACACGGCAACCGCGGCTGCCGGCTTGTAGGCCAGCAATGATCCGGCGGAGTAGAACAGGCGGTCGAGCAATGCGCACAGCGAACCATTAGGACCGGCATAATAGACCGGCGACCCTATCACGATGCCGTCGGCACCCTCCAGCTGTTCTCTCACCCGGTTGTACAATTCGTCATTGAATACGCACCGGCCCAACTCTCTACAGCGTCCGCAGGCGATGCACCCTTGAACCGCCTTGGCGCCGATGGATACGATTTCGGTTTCGATACCATTGGCTTCCAAAGTCTTGGCTACTTCCGACAAGGCAATGAAGGTATTCCCCTCTTTATGGGGGCTTCCGTTAATCAGTAAAACTTTCATAGTGTTTGTTTTTAGCTCTACAAAAATAACTCTTTTGCGCCTGTTTCGAAATAGATAGATTGTGGATAGTTGTACCCGCATATGAATGTTTTGCATTTCTACCGGTCTTTGCCGATTGCAATCAAAAGTAGGAGTAGGGTATGAATTTCAGAGTATCGGTGTTGTTCCCTTCCCCCTTATGCAGCCCTCCCGCGGGGTGCGGGTTAGGCGTGGATAAAAAGAAAAGGCTTGATAATCACTTGATTATCAAGCCTTTCATTCAGTCGGGGTGACAAGATTCGAACTTGCGACCACACGCCCCCCAGACGCGTACTCTAAACCGGGCTGAGCTACACCCCGCTGATTTGGTGATGCAAAAGTAGCTCTATTTTTTACAATGACAAAATTTTTGTGGACTTTTTTTGCAACTTTTTTTGCTGTTTCTCATAACTGATTGTAAATGAGAGTAGATAAATTTATAATTTAAACAGGTCGCGATAGAGGTCGAAGGCAACAAATATCTCTTCCTTGTCGGCATGCTGGTCGATAACGGGGTGACCGATGGCCTGCAAGAGGGTAAAATTGATGTGTCCGGCCTCGTTTTTCTTGTCGTGGGTCATCAGTTCGTAGAGGGTTTCGTAGTCTTTGCAGGTGATGGCAAAGGCTCCGTAGTGGCGGTAGATGTATTGGGCCAGGCCGGTGATGAGGTCGGAAGGGAATCGCAGGTAGTGGTGCGAGAGCAGCAGCTCGCACACGAGTCCCCAGGCTACGGCATAGCCGTGGGGGATGGGCGTACCCCGTCGGTGCGACAGGCTCTCGAAGGCATGTCCTACGGTGTGCCCCAGGTTGAGGGCCTTGCGTATGCCGGTCTCGAGGGGGTCTTGGGCAACGATGCGCTGTTTCACCTGCACCGACTCTTCGAGCAACCGGAGCAGACGGTCCCAGTCGGGGGCCGCGAGGTCGAAGTCGAGCAGGGCCCGGTAGGAGTCCGGGCTGTCGATGAGGGCATGCTTCAGCATCTCGGCATAGCCCGAGAGCAGCTCTTCGTGGGGCAGGGTGTGGAAGAACCGGGTGGAGATGATTACGGTATCGGCCGGACGGAAGGCGCCGATTTCGTTTTTCAGTCCGTTGAAGTTGACGCCGGTCTTTCCACCTACGGCCGCATCGACGGCGCCCAGCAGGGTCGTGGGCATGTTGATAAACCGGATGCCCCGTTTGAAGCAGGCGGCGGCAAATCCGCCCAGGTCGGTGACCATACCCCCGCCCAGATTCACGAGTAGCGACTTGCGGCTGGCCCCGTGGCGGCTCAGTTCGTCCCACACGTGGGCGAGAGCCTCGAGGGTCTTGTGTGTGTCGCCCGCCTCGATGTCGATGTAGCGGGTCGATGGGGGGAGCGACTCGGCCACCAGGGGCAACGACAGGGCCCGGGTGTGGGTGTCGCAGAGGACAAAGAGGTTGTCGGGGGCGATGCGTTCGATTTCACGAGTGAGTGCCTCGCCGGGTTGTGCGGTAAATATCAGTTTTTGCGGCTCCATAGGGCAAAGGGGGTTATCGGTTGGTGGTACGCAGGATTTCGATGAGGTGGTCTACCCGGTCGGCAAAGTCGGGCATGGAGGGGTACACCAGGTCGGCACCGGCCTCGGTGAGGGCCTGGGCCTCGATGGGTCCGGTATCGACGGCTACGGTGAATACCCGGGCGGCAGCACCGGCCGTGACACCCAACGGGGCGTTTTCGATGACAATGGCCTCGTTGGCCTTGACGCCGGCCTTGGTCAGCCCCATCAGGTAGGGCTCGGGGTTGGGCTTGCCTATCTTCACATCGAAGGCCGTCACCTTGCAATCGGGGGCAAATACCCCGGGATAGTCACGGTCAAGGCGGTCGAGCAGCGAGCTCTGTCCCGACCCGGTGACGAGCACGGGGCGTATGCCGTTGGCCAGGAGGCGTTGCAGCATGCGGTCGGCACCCGGCATGGGGACAATTTCGGGCAGTTCGGCAAAGATTCTCTTCTTGATGTCGTAGATGCGGGCGCACTCCTCGTCGGAGAGATGCCGGTCGAATTGCTTCTCGAACAGGCAGCGTATGGTGCTGCTGCTCGTCCGGCCTTCGTGGAGGTAGAACTCGTCGCGGGTACAGCGGATGCCCATGGGCGTGAGGGTGCGATACCAGGCCTCGACGTGATTTTTCATCGAGTCGTAGAGCACGCCGTCCATGTCGATGAGAGCGGCCTTGGGGTCGATGCACGCGGCGTTATGTTTGATCAGGTAGTTTTGGATAGCTTCAATTTCGCACATCTTCTATCGGTAGTTTGTTTATACAAAAATAGAGTTTTTGAAATAATTTGCCAAAGAGGAAATTTGTGAATGCTTCGATTTATCTTTTGATTATAAAATAGCATTCACTATTTTTGTGAAAAATTATAGTTGAGATATGAAGACAGTTATCAGAAAATGGTTCCCGGCTTGTGCATTGAGCGTGCTTCTGTGTGCTTGCGGGAGCAACGTAGCCGACGGCGACTATGCCGGCGCGTTCAAAGAGTATGTAAAATCGGAACTGAAAGCCGGTACGTGGGTTTTGTCGGCCGATGAGGGGTTGACCCCCGACCAGGTCGATTCGATTCAGGTCGAGGCCCTGCACGAGGTGACTATTGCCGACAGCCTCCGGGCCGGTCGTCAAGCGGCAATCGATACCTATGTATCTACCGAGCAACAGTTGAAATACGAGATGGAGGTGGCCGAGCACAACTACAAGCTCGACGAGAACAGCCAGTTTGCCCGCCGGGCCGACTATGCCCGCAAACTGCAGGAGGCCCAGCGTGCCCATGGCAACGACCGCAACTATGCCTCGAAAATCGAGGGCTACAAACTGGCCATGGAGCGTTTGCCCGAAAATCACGAGGCCTATGTGAAATTCGACAAGGAGCGCGACTTCTCCTACATCCGTAAATACGAAGAGGCCAAGGCGGCTTACGACCAGTTTGTGGGCGTGAACGTCGAGGACTATATCGGGTCGTACGAGTCGCTGGCCCAGTATGCCGGTCGCGATACGGCCGAGGTGTTGGGCACCGTGGCCCGGGTGGAGTTTATCACCCCCGACGGTTATCAGTCGGCCGTGGTGCTGTTTAACGAAAAACCGACCTTTGTCAAAGCTATCCTTACCGATTCTGAAGCGTTGGAAGACGACGATACGGTGGGCGATGCCGCAGAGTATGACGCCGAGCTGGAGTCGGAAGATTGACGCTCGCCGTTGCCGATAACGCATTGTAACAGCATGTACCGAGGCTACCCCTTCGCGGGGGTGGCCTCTTCTTTTTCTATTTATTTTTATTCTCTTTGAGTCTGTTAGGCTACACGGCGAAATTTTTTCAAAAGGCCTATAAGGGTTGGTTGCCTTTTTTTTGTCATAAAAGTGTAATGACCTTAAACATCTATTTAAATTTATAGATTCATGAATCACATTAAAAAAATGCTCCTAAGTGCCGCCACTCTTCTGCTCTCGTTCGGAGGCTGGGCACAAAACAATCCGGTAGCCAACGAGGCCGCCATTGTCCAATCGGGAAACATGCGTTTCACGGTGTTGACTCCCGAAATGATTCGTATCGAATACAGCGAAAAGAAACAGTTCGAAGATCGGGCTTCGTTTGTGGTCATCAACCGCAACTTGCCGGTACCCCGTTTCACGCAAGAAGAGCGTGACGGTTACCTCTATATCACGACCGACAAGCTGGAGCTGCAGTACAAGTTGGGTACCTACCCGGTGAACAATGACCGTTGCGACCACAACCTGCAGATAGCCTTCGAGGTGAATGGTGCCGAAGAGGTGTGGTATCCCGGGAAAGAGGACCCCTATAACCTGAAAGGTACCACCCGTACCCTCGACAATGCCGAGGGCGATGTGCGCGAATGGCTCGAGAACGGTTTGCTGTCGCGGTCGGGCTGGGCGGTAATCGACGAGCGCGAGCCCCGCAAGGATGGCAGCCTGAGCCTGATGTTCGAGAAAGACCCCGACGGGGGTATGGACTGGGTGGCCCAACGCAAAGACCCCAACTCGCTGGACCTGTATTTCATGGGCTACGGTCACGACTACAAGCGGGCTTTGTACGATTTCACCCGCATTGCCGGTAAAATGCCGTTGCCTCCGCTCTACGTCTTTGGCTACTGGTATTCGAAATATCAACGCTATACCGAGCAGGACATGCGGGATATTGTGAACGACATCCGTTCGCGCGACATCCCCATGGATGTGCTCGTCATCGATATGGACTGGCACCGCAACGGCAAGACCGGCGATACCAACGGTACCGAGTGGACCGGCTGGAGCTGGAACAAGGAGCTCTTTCCCGACCCGGCCGGCTTTATCGCCTGGTTGCACGAGCAGCACCTCAACACGACGCTCAACCTGCACCCGGCCGATGGTGTTTTCCCTAAAGAGGATAACTACGAGGCTTTGTATGCCGACTTGTCCAACCGCTATTCCGACATCACGGCCGACAGCCTGACCAATGCCGACGGTACCATCCGCTGGAATATCGAGAACAAAGATTTCTACGAAGCCTTCTTCGAGCACATTCTGCGCCCGCACGAGAATATCGGCGTCGATTTCTGGTGGGTCGACTGGCAACAATGGATGATTGCCCAGAACGAACCCAACCTGGGCAACACCTTCTGGTTGAACCATGTCTTCTTCAACGACAAGAAGCTGCAAGGCAAGGACCGTCCCTTCATCTTCCACCGCTGGGGCGGACTGGGCAACCACCGCTATCCTATCGGATTCTCGGGCGACTCGCATTCGACCTTCTCGTCGTTGGCCTTCCAGCCCTATTTCACCGCTACCGCCTCCAATGTAGGCTATGGCTACTGGAGCCACGACATCGGCGGCCACATTCAAGACTGGCCCAACAACTCCGAGCTCTACCTGCGTTGGATTCAATACGGCGTGTTCTCGCCCATCTTGCGCACCCACTCGACGGCTGCCGGCCACATCGAGCGCCGTATCTGGAAATATGAGAACTTCGAGCAGATGCGCGATGCCATCTATCTGCGCTACGCCCTTATCCCCTATATCTATACGATGGCCCGCTGGTCGTACGACACGGGCGTAGGCATCTGCCGCCCCATGTACTACGACTATCCCGAGGCCGACGAGGCCTACCGCTACGAGGGTCAGTACATGTTTGGCAACGACATTCTGGCTGCCCCCATCACGGCTACCGACAACGGTACGAACCAGAGCGAGAAGACCATCTGGCTGCCCGAAGGCAAGTGGTACGAGGTGATGACCGGCCAGGTGCTCGACGGCGGTCGTGTGGTGACGCGCACCTTTACCCGCGACCAGATTCCCTACTACTATCGCGAGGGGGCTATCGTGCCGCTCTACCCGCGCATCATGCACCTGAAGGAGCGCCCCGAAACGCTGATTCTGCAATTTGCTCCGGGTGCCGAGGGTGAGTTCAACTTCTACGAAGATGCCGGCAACAGTGCCGACTACGAAACCGCCTATACCTTTACCCGCATCACCCAGCAGAGCGACGGAGAGAAGACCGTCTGCACCATCTATCCGCGCACCGGCTCGTTCGAGGGCATGCCTCAGTCGCGCTCTTATCGCCTCGAGATTCTGGCTCGCGACGAGGCTCCTGCCCGGGTAACATACGCCGACGGTACGGCTGCCGACTATGAATACGACGCCGAGGGTAAGAAGATTGTCATCTCGGTACCCGCTACGGCTTGCAGCGAAACCATAACCCTCACCGTTGAATAAAAGGAGGAGGCGGTTATGGGAAAAGCAGGTAAATATATAGTTGCTTTTGCCTTGCTGTGGGGCATGTTTCCGGCAGCAGGCGCCGAATGGAAACTCGTGGGCGATACGGCCGAGCTGAAGAGTCCGGTGGTATTCTCGCCGGTGAGCGACAACGCCAATCGGTTTGAGTATGTAGGGCCTATGGTCGAAGATCTCTTCAAGGTAACCGACGGTACTACCCAGTATATTCAGGAGTGTGGCAGCAACAACCCTCTGGGCGACTCCATACCCCTGCACGAGGCCGACCCCGACGAGCGGGGCATGAGCATCCGCTATGCCGACAAGACCGATGTATACCGGCTCACCCTTACCGTCGACGGTGAGGAGAAGAGTCTGAAAGCCGAGCGGATAGAGTTGCCGAAGAATCTCTACATCATCGGCGGCCCGTTCAACCGCGAGATTCAGTTCTGGAAATTCCAGGATGCCAAGCAACTCGTTCCCGATACGCAGTATCCCTATATATTCTACTACAAAGGGGTGATGCGCTACAACGACGAGGGCGACGAGTGTGGCAGCTTCATGTTCATACCGCACTTGACATGGGACGACAAGTATCACCCGGCGCTCACGGGCGACTGCCCGATTGCCGACAAGATAGGTCAACCGCTCGACATGCGGCTGAATGGCGAGGATAACAAATGGAGCATCGCCTCGGACCGCAGCGGCGACGGCTACTACGAAATCAAGGTCGATCTGCTCCACATGACCATGACGGTCGAGAAGTTCGAACCCGACCTGATCGAGGATCCCTTCCCCCTCTCGGTATTTGCCGCAGGTGCCGCCATGCCCTGTGGGTGGGACAACTCGCACCCGATGGTGCTCGACCCCATTGCCGACGGTGTATACCGCTGGCAGGGCGAGGTGCAGGGCGGCGATTTCAAATTCCTGCGCCGGCGGGGTACCTGGGAACGCTGCTATGTGGCCACGACCCGCGACGAGCCGGTTCACCCCGGTGAGGAGCACGACGTAGTCTATGAGTACAACTCGTTTGTCGAGGGCAACGACTACAAGTTTACCGTGGCTGCCACCGACCCGTGTATCATCACGCTCGACCTCAATCGGATGAAGATGCGCGTCGATACCGAGGAGACCATCGGGGGCAGCGGCATCGCTCCCGTCGAGGAGTTGGGCGGCCTCACCTGGTATGCGTGGAATCATACGCTGTCGCTGCACACCACGACTGCAGTGGCTTTGCAGACCCATATATTTGCCCTTGACGGGCGACTGGTTGCCCAGCGCAATTTTGTCGGGAGTACCGATATAACCTTGGCGCGTGGTTGTTATGTGGTCGTGTTGCGCGACGAAAAAGGATTGAATTATGCTAATCTTAAAGTGCTGGTACGCTAATCTGTGCGACCTGTAAACGAGAGGGGCACTGCACGATACAACGGTATCGGTCGGTGCCCCTTCGATTTTTCTGTCAGGTATGTGTCTATCTGTGTGTAGAATTGGCCGGCCGGCGGGTTACGGTACCACCACCTTGAGGGTGTGGTTGCCGCAGCGCAGCAGGTAGAGGCCGGGTTGCAGGTCGAGGGTATTGTCGCCTTCGAGGCCCGGCTGTTGCCGTACCAGTTGCCCTTGCAGGTTATAGACCGTCAAGGGGCACGAGGCTTGCAGGCGTACGACGAGGCCGCCGGGACGGGTCATCACCTTCACCCCGGCGGGGTCGCTTTCGAGATTCTCGACACTGGCCGGGAGGGGAACCTCGGTCAGCGCGGTCCACGACGACTGGTAGAGCTTGCCGTCCGATTCGGCATAGGCACTCATGCGGAAGGCGAAGCGGTCGCCCCACGCCTGGGGCAGGTCGGTGAAGGTATAGCTGTTGATGCGTCGTCCCTCGACGAGCCGGTAGTCGTAGTTGTAGCTGAAGCTGTCGCCCGTGGAGAGGTTCTGGGTGAGGGTGAGTTCGTCGAGATACATCTCTTGCGTATAGTCTCTCTGTCGGAAGTAGATTTCGAGACTGGTCGTCGGGCTGCTGTGGTCGAAGGTAATCGTGACCTCGTTGTAGCCGGGGTGGGAGAGTGTGACGCTCTTTTTCTCGGCATTCCCCGTCTGGTAGTAGTTGTTGAAGTCGACCTGGTCGCCCATGGCTCCGTAGATGCGGGCCTTGGCTGTGTATCCGCCGGTGTTGCTCATGGCGATGGTGGGGGTGGAGATGCTGATACCGCCGAGCATGCCGCCGGTCCAGCAGCCGTAGAAGGCCGACCAGTCGGGCACGGTGGTGTAGTCATCGTAGTTGGTGCCGCCCATGTCGTCGACCGGTAGCTCTACGGTGCCGCCGGTGAAGGCGTCGAAGTTCTCATAGAGAACCGTCTGTCCCGGCTCGTCGCGTTGGGCCGTGTGGGTATAGATGTTGTAGAGCACGTAGCCGTCGGCCCCGATTACGGTGCTCCAGTTGGCGGTGTACTGCCCGCCGTGCACTTCGGTAAAGTCGTTGAGGCGGGGTGTTTCGAGGGAGCCGGCAAAGCCGAAGACATCGACGATGTTCGACTCGGCCGAGCGTTCGTTGCCCTGGATGCTCTGTACCGTATAGAAGTAGTCGGTATCGGGTTGCAGACCGCTTACGGGGACCGAAGTGTTTGTGGTCTCCAACCCTTCTATCAGATAGTCGCGTGTCTTGACCATTCCGCCGTAGGTGATGGCGATGTCGTCGATGGCGGTGGGGCTGTTCATGTCGGGAGCCTCGTCGGTGTAGGTGATTTTGAACCGGATGCACCCCACGGGAATTTCGCGGCTATACTCCACGATGCCGCCAGCCGGGTAGTAGATGGTCGAGGTTTCGCCCAGCAGGCTCCACTGGTTGCCGTCGTAACCGTAGGCAGCTACGGTGCCGTTGCCGTTGGCATTCTTGACCCAGAACGAAAACCGTGAAGCGGGAGCCGGCAGGATGGGGGTGACTATCGAGTCGCGCTCGGAATCGAAGGCGAGGGCTATCGTGCCCGAGTGTACCGAGGTGGTGTCGGTGGCGACCGTCGTGGTGTAGAGCTGGCGCACCGAGCCGCCGGTTACGTCGAGGCTCCACCCCTCGGGCAGGGTCGACCGGTCGAAGTCGATGTATTTGTTGCGCTTCGATCCCAGCGTGGTGGGGACCAGCCCCTCGAAACTTTCGGTAATCGAGGTCTCGGGGGTACCCGAATCGGCCATTGTGTAGGCAAAAACATTCAGTTGATAGCCCGATGCCGCTTCGACGGGCTGCCAGTTGGCTGTGAACGAGGTGGTGGTCACATCGGTAGCCGGGAGAGCGACGGGAGATTCGATGGCGGCTTGTGTCGCTTGCAGGCCATAAAGCGCCCACAGAAGAGCAATCAGTTTTTTCATAGCTCGAACGAATAAAGTTTACCCCGTAAAGATAGGTAAATATATGGAAAAATGTTACTGAAAAGCTATATAAAGTAAAAGCCCGCCGAAAATCGGCAGGCTTTTGCTTTATAATTGTCACCAGAAGTGCGATGGTCAGATGCGAGCCTGGATGGCTTTGCTCTCCTCTTCGTAGCCGGGTTTGTTGAGCAGGGCGAACATGTTGCGCTTGTAAGCCTCTACGCCCGGTTGGTTGAAGGGGTTCACGCCCAAGATGTAGCCGCTGATACCGCAAGCCTTCTCGAAGAAGTAGATGAGTTGGCCCAGATAGGTTTCGGTGAGTTCGGGAACCACGATTTTGAGGTTGGGCACACCGCCGTCGACGTGGGCGATTTGCGTACCGAGCTCGGCCATCTTGTTCACCTCGTCTACGCGTTTGCCAGCCAGATAGTTGAGGCCGTCGAGGTTCTCCTGGTCCGAGGGGATGGTAACCGTGTGCTTCATCTGGGCTACCGAGAGCACGGTCTCGAAGATGATGCGTTCGCCCTCCTGAATCCATTGACCCATCGAGTGCAGGTCGGTCGTGAAGTCGACCGAAGCGGGGAAGATGCCCAGGTGGTCCTTACCTTCGCTCTCGCCGTAGAGTTGTTTCCACCACTCGGCAAAGTAGTGCAGTTTGGGGTTGAAGTTGACGAGAATCTCGACCTTCTTGCCGCTCTGGTAGAGGGCGTTGCGGGTAGCGGCATAGATGGCGGCGGGGTTCTGCTCGAAGGGAACCTCTTCGCCACAAGCCTTCTCCATGGCAACGGCACCGGCCACGAGGGCGCGGATGTCGAAGCCCGCGATGGCGATGGGCAGCAGACCTACGGGGGTGAGTACCGAGAAGCGGCCGCCTACGTTGTCGGCGATGACGAAAGTCTTGTAACCCTCGGTGTCGGCCAGTTTGCGCAGGGCACCCTTGTGGGCGTCGGTGATGGCCACGATGCGGTGCTTGGCCTCCTCTTTGCCCACTTGAGCCTCGAGTTGCTCCTTGAGCAGACGGAAGGCGATGGCCGGCTCGGTAGTCGTTCCCGATTTGGAGATAACGACGATGCCGAACGATTTCCCCTTCAGCAAGGTTTGCAGTTCATACAGGTAGTCCTCGCCGATGTTCTGTCCGGCAAAGAGGACAATGGGGTTTTTATGTTCGTGGTGCAGGAACTCGAAGGTATCCGAGAGGGCCTCGATTACGGCTTTGGCACCCAGGTAGCTGCCGCCGATACCGATAACGACTACGATGTCGCAGCGCTCTTTCATCTGTTGGGCTGTGGCTTCGAGGTCGGCCAGATGGGCTTCGGTTATTTCGGAGGGCAGGTGCAGCCAACCCAGAAAGTCGTTACCCTTGCCGGTACCTTTGTGAAGCATTTCGATGCCGTTTGCAGCTTTGTCTTGCAAAGCGAAGACGTCGCTCTTGGATACGGTTCCTAAAGCTTTTTCGATGTTCAATTCGATTGATTTCATAGCTTTGACTCTATTTGTTGATTATAGAAATGTATCGTAAATATTTTCGATGGCATGCCGGGGCAATACCTTTTTGTATAGTATATCATAAACGCATTGCAGGATAGGCATGTTCACGTGGTAGCGCTCGTTTATCTCGTAGATGCACTTGGTGCCGTAGTATCCCTCGGCAATCATCTCCATCTCCATCTTGGCGGCGTTGACCGAATAACCGCGCCCGATCATGGAGCCGAAATTGTGGTTGCGGCTGAAGCGGGAGTAGGCGGTCACCAGCAGGTCGCCCAGGTACACCGAGTCGCTGATGTTTCGATGTTCGCAGGGCGATACGGCCCGCAAGAAGCGGTTCATCTCGTTGAGGGCGTTGGAGACAAGCATGGCCTGGAAGTTGTCGCCGCTCTTCATGCCGTGGCAGATGCCGGCGGCAATGGCGTAGACGTTTTTCAGCACGGCCGAGTATTCGATGCCTCTGACGTCGGTCGAGACGATGGTTTTCAGTTTGGCTCCGTTGAGGGCGTTGGCCAGCGCATGGGCCCGCTCCAGGTCGTTGCATCCCACGGTGAGGTAGGAGAGTCGTTCGAGGGCCACCTCCTCGGCGTGGCAGGGGCCGCCGATGACGGCCAACTGCGATTCGGGCACGTGATAGAAGGTTTGCAGATACTCGGTGACAATCATGTTCTCGTCGGGTACGATGCCCTTGATGGCCGTCACTACGAATTTGCCGCTGATGTCGGTGTCCAGCTTCTTGAGGTGGGCCTTCATGTAGGGCGAGGGCGTCACCAGTATCAGGGTGTCGGCCGCTTCGGCAATTTCGTTGATGTCGGAGCTGAAGTGGATGCGCGAGGTGTCGAAGGCGACATCCGACAGGTACACCGGGTTGTGGCCGGTTTGCTTGAAATCGGCAATACGGTCGTCGCGCCGCATGTACCACAGGATGCTGTCGGCATTGTTCAGCGTCAGCTTGGCCAGCGCCGTAGCCCAACTGCCGCCCCCCATGATCGCTATTTTACCGGGAATGGTCATGTGATAGGATAGGGCTTTTTGGAGGATTATTTATTTGCGTTTTCTACCCAATTTTTTACGTCGTCGACCGTGGGGTTAGCCAGGTCGAGTTTATATTTCTTGTTGATGCCGCAAATCTCCTGGTGCATCTTGTTGGGGTTGGCCTCGGCCAGGTCGGCTACGGTGAGGTAGCCGGCTTTCTGGATGGGGGCTACCCATTGAGCCGGTACACCTATGGCAGTATAGGCGGCCTCTTTGTCGCGTTTCTGTACCTTCTCGGGACGCATCTGCGGGAAGAAGAGCACCTCTTGTATGGTGGTCTGGCCGGTCATCAGCATCACGAGGCGGTCCATGCCGATACCCATGCCCGACGTGGGGGGCATGCCGTATTCGAGGGCGCGGATGAAGTCGTTGTCGATAAACATGGCCTCGTCGTCACCTTTCTCCGAGAGACGCAGCTGCTCTTCGAAGCGCAGGCGCTGGTCGATGGGGTCGTTCAGCTCGGAGTAGGCGTTGCACAGCTCCTTGCCGTTGACCATGAGCTCGAAGCGCTCGGTCAGCTCGGGGTTGTGGCGGTGACGCTTGGTGAGGGGCGACATCTCGATGGGATAGTCGGTGATGAAGGTAGGTTGTATGTAGTGGCCTTCGCATTTTTCGCCGAAGATTTCGTCGATGATCTTGCCCTTGCCCATGGTCTCGTCGATCTCTACGCCTATCTGCTTGCACACCTCGCGCAGTTGTGCTTCGTTCATGCCGCTGATGTCGATGCCGGTGTGCTCCTTGATGGCGTCGAGCATGGTGATGCGCTTGAAGGGCGGCTTGAAGCTGATGACGTTGTCGCCCACCTTGATCTGGTCGGTACCGTTCACGTCGATGCAAATCTTCTCGAGCATCTTCTCGGTGAAGTCCATCATCCAGTTATAGTCCTTGTACGAGACGTAAATCTCCATACAGGTAAACTCGGGGTTGTGGGTGCGGTCCATACCCTCGTTGCGGAAGTTCTTGGAGAACTCGTATACCCCCTCGAAGCCGCCCACGATGAGGCGTTTGAGGTAGAGCTCATCGGCAATGCGCAGGTAGAGCGGAATGTCGAGGGCGTTGTGGTGCGTGATGAAGGGCCGGGCGGCGGCACCGCCGGGAATCGATTGCAGAATAGGGGTCTCGACCTCCAGATAGCCGCGGGCGTTGAAATACTCGCGCATCGAGGTGTAGACCTTCGTACGTTTGATGAAAATATCTTTTACTCCCTCGTTTACTACCAGGTCGACGTAGCGCTGGCGGTAACGCAGTTCGGGGTCTTCGAACGAGTCGTAGGCCACGCCGTCTTTCATCTTGACGATAGGCAGCGGGCGCAGCGATTTGGAGAGTACCGTCAGTTCCTGGGCGTGTACGGTGATTTCGCCCGTCTGTGTGCGGAATACGAAACCGCGGATACCCACGAAGTCGCCAATATCGAGCAGCTTCTTGAATACCGTGTTGTACAGCTCCTTGTCTTCGCCGGGGCAAAGGTCGTCGCGCGAGATATATACCTGGATGCGGCCCACCGAGTCCTTCAACTCGATAAACGAGGCCTTGCCCATGATGCGGCGGCTCATGATGCGGCCGGCGATAGATACCTGACGGGGCTCTTCGGCACCGTCGACAAAATTATCTTTTATTTCCTGAGAGTAAGCATTTACCGGATATTCGGCTGCGGGATAGGGCTCGATGCCCATTTTGCGCAACTCGTCAAGACTGTTGCGGCGAATGATCTCTTGTTCGCTCAGATCGAGAATATTCATAGACGTAAGTTTGTAAATTTTCGCAAAAATACAAAACTTTAGGCGAAAACGTCTACGATTTGGCGTAAATTATTGTTATCGAACGGTCATTCAGGGCGTTGTCTCGTGCGGGGGCCTGGGGGTGTCGTCCGGCTTGTCGTCGTCCTCGTCGGGGGCGATGATGTCGCTCTTGCCCTTGAACCACTTGAAGATGTTGATGCGCAACCGGCTGCCGTGGGCCTCGAAGTAGTTGTTGAAACACGAGTTGATTTCGCAGCCGTAGACCACCAGCAGCACGATGGCCGGCAGCACCGGTATGCCGAAGGGGGTGCCGAATGCCTGGCCGAAGCTCGTGGCTACCAGTATCCAGCAGATGTAGTCGATAATCTTGTTGATGCTGCGTCGCACGGCCCGGCTCTTGCGGATGACCTCGCCCCGGTGGCGGGCCGCATCGATGCCGAATTTCAGGTCGGCCAGCACCAGAGCCAGCGCCGCCAGCAGAAACCAGCGGATGGGGGAGACCAGGTCGGCCGCCCAAGCCAGATACGACGCTAGGGTGCCGTTGATTACGTTGCGTTCGTTCATGTCGGAATTTGCATTTAAGTGGTTCTGCTGCAAATTTCGGTCGTCCGCCCCGCCCCGCCGTGGCCTGTTGATAAAAAGAGGGAGTCACCCCGTTGCGAGGATACCCCCGCACCCGATGCGCACCGTGTCACCCCGCACGGCGATGCGGGGTCCAGGCAAGTGTCACAAAGGAAAATGTATTTTGCGGGTAATTTTGCCGGTATCTCTGGATTCCGCGTCGTGGCGCGGCATGACGAACGCCACCACGTTGTGGCGCGGCATGCCGGCGGGGAAGGGACGGAGAAAGAAAATCCCGCGGGCTCGTCGGGGGTGAGGAGCTCGCGGGATTGGGACGTATAGCAACTTGTCCCTTATTGGGCACTGTTCTTTTTCAGCCATTCGAGGCGGCGCATGTCGGGCAGGTGTTTTACCTTGAAGTGCTCGAAGGTGGCGCGGAATCCGTCGCCGTCGGGGCTGGCACCCATCACGCCCACCTGAACGGGGGTGTTGTCTTGCAGCCAGGCGTTGCGCATGAGGGTGTACTCCTTGTCGTCGAACGAGTAGAACACCTCGACGGCATCGAGACGGCGCACGGCCTTGATCCAGATGTAGGGCACGGCCTTGTCGAGGGTGATGACGCTCCAGTCGGAGGTGTGGTGGGTAACCACGGTGCTGAGGTTGAATTTGCCGTCGACGAACTCGATGCCGGCCTTGATGTAGTTTTCGTGGTCGATGCGCAGCATGATGCCGGCCTGGTCGAATCGGGTCTTGTAGTCGCCGGTGACTTTGACCTTGACCTCGAACTCACCGCCGTAGGTGGCGTAGTAGAAGGGGGCATCGTCGACGGTGAAGCCGTAGTGCGAGATGCGCCAGTAGTCGGTCTTGGGGGTTACAAACATGGAGAGGGTGTTGTCTTTGATTTCCCATTGTTCGGGTTCGTTGAACCATTGCATTTTTTCTAACGATTGGGCCATGCCCGTGGCGGCTGCCAGCAGCACGGCAAGGGTTAACAGAATTGAGCGTTTCATTTGTATATGTCTATAAGTAGTAAATAACCATTACTTTTTTTATATTTGCAAATGTATAGAGCTGAAATAGAATATACAATGATTATAAATAACCATTTTCTATCGTGGATATAGTCGGTAAACTTAACAGTCTGTTTCTGAAGCAGGACAGTGCCAAGGGGCGCCGTTACCTCGACGAGCTGGAGCGCTACAAGAGGGTGGCTCGCAGCTACAGCCTGCTGGAGGGTACGGTGTCGGTTTTGAGCGACATGCACGCCAACGTGAGCTACCTCTATTATGGCGGATTCGCCAGGACGCTCAATCTGAAGCGCCCCGGCACCGAAGAGTCGATAGCCTCGATTTGGGAGGAGAACATATTGGGGTTGATCCCTCGCGAGGACTTGTATGACAAGTATTTGCAGGAGTTGCGTTTCTTCAACTTCGTGAAGCGCCTGCCCAGGGAGAGGCGCCAGCACTACTGCCTGGTGAGCAAGTTGCGCATGCGGTCGCCCTCGGGCGATTGTCTGTGGGTGTGCCACCGCATGTTTTATGTGTCCGACCCGTTCAACAACTCGCTGTGGCTGGCGTTGTGCCTGTATGGTCCGCTGTCGTTCGACTGGCCGGGCGGGGGCCATCTGGTCGATACGGTCACGGGGGCCGTGGTCGAGCTGGGGGCGCGCGGCGAGTCCAAGATTTTGTCCGACCGCGAGATTCAGGTACTTCGGCTGATTGACAAGGGGTTGATAAGTAAGCAGATAGCCGATACACTCTCAATCAGTGTCCATACCGTGAGCCGGCATCGGCAGGAGATTCTGGCCAAGTTGCAGGTGCGCAACTCGATCGAGGCGTGCCGCGTGGCCAAGGACCTGGGGTTGCTCTGACCGTGTGGCGTGTGGCGGCTGTGTGCCTCCCCGCTTGCGGTGGTAACCACAGGGGGCTGCTCAGGCTTTAGGCTGGTAGGGCTCGATGTGCACGTTTACCTGGGTGTGTTTGCCAAAGGCGGCCTTGAGGTTGTTCTCTACGTGGGTGGCGATGTCGTGAGCCTCGACAATCGACGAACGGGCATCGACCTTGATGTGCATGTCGATGATGAAGGCGTTGCCGTTCTTGCGGGTGCGCAGGTGGTGGAAGGTGATGACCCCGGGGGTCGCCTGTATCTTCTGCTCGATGTTTTGCTCGATCTCCTGGGGAAGCGACATTTCGAGCAGCTCCTGTATGCTGGGACGGGCCAGCTTGTAGGCCACGCCAATGATGAATATGCCCACGATAACCGAGGTGATGGGGTCGAGTATGCGCCAGCGTTCGCCCAGGAACATGGCGCCCGAGATGCCGATGAGGGTACCTATCGACGAAAAGGCGTCGGACCGGTGGTGCCAGCCGTTGGCAATGACGGCCGGGCTCTCGATTTTGCGCCCGATGATGATGGTATACCAGTAGAGCCCCTCTTTCACCACAATCGATACGGCGGCCATGATGAGGGCCAGGTAGGTGGGCCGCTCGATGGTGCGCCCGTTGAGCACCTCGTATATCTTCACGCTGCCCGAGTAGAAGATGCCGATGGCTACGATGAAGAGGGCAAAGCTGATGAGCATGGTGGCAAAGGTCTCGAATTTGCCGTGTCCGTAGGGGTGGCCGCTGTCTTCGTTCTTGGACGAGATTTTGATGAAGATGATGACGATAAAGTCGGTCACAAAGTCGGATAGCGAGTGGATACCGTCGGCAACCATGGCGCTGCTTCGGCCCACTACGCCGGCCACGATTTTGGCAGCCGAGAGGATGAGGTTGGTAAAGAATCCCACCCAGGTGACCCGGGCCGCTTTTTTCTCCCGGTCGATGTCGCTTATTTGTTCGGTCTCGTTCATTGCAAAGTGAGATAAAAACAGTGCAAATATAGAGTGTTTTGAGTTAGGTTATATCGTTTGGGGTAGCATAATCGTTAATTTATACCTGTTCTACATAGCGTTTTGTCCGATGAGGAGACGAAAATCGTCTCGGGTGTTTCAAATTCCGCCACTTTTTTGTAAGTTTGTAGAGATACAAACAGGAGGAGATATGCACATCGAGTCGTTACATATACGCCGACAGCTGATTGAGCCTCATCGGGGAGCTCTGCTGGTAGCCGAGCCCTTTCTCGACGAGGGGTGTTTCCGCCGGGCTGTCATCTGTCTGGCCGAATATTCCGAAAAGGGGGCCGTGGGATTCGTGCTCAACAGCCCTACACAATACCATTTGGACGAATTGCTCGAGGGGGTGGGACACATCCCTTCGATACCGGTCTATTGCGGTGGTCCGGTGGGTACCGACCACCTGTTTTTCCTGCACGACATCGCCTCGCTGCCCGGGGCGGTAGAGGTGGCGCCGGGGTTGTTTGCCAATGGCGATTTCGACATGCTGCTCGACTTCATGCGCAGCGACGAGAGTGTGTGCCGCCACGTGAAATTCCTCATCGGTTACAGCGGCTGGTCGCCCGGCCAGCTCGACGGCGAGCTGCGGCAAGAGTCGTGGGCGGTCACCACCATGCAGTCGGCAGCCAGTTGTCTGGCGGCGACCGACGATACTTTCTGGCGCGAGACGGTGCGCAGCATGGGCGAGGGGTATCTGTTGTGGCTCAACTCGCCGCAAGAGCCGTCGCTCAATTAGTCGTTTTCTGCGGGATTGATTTTCTGGAATACGAGGGCATCGGTATAGCCGTGAGGCAGCCGCACCCAGTCGGCCAGGTGGCCGCACTCCCTGAATCCGCAGGCGCGGAAGAGCCCCAGGCTGGCCGTGTTGCACACGGCAATATGCACATAGAGCTGGTGCAGATGCAGGAATCGGAAGGCATACTCCATGAAGGTCTCGAGCGCATCGCGGCCCAACCCCTGACGGGTGCAGGCCGGGTCGACGAGCAGTCCGATGGCGGCCCGCCGGTTGGAGGCGTCGTAGTCGAAGCAGTCGATGAGTCCCACCCGCTCGAGGCTGTCGCGCCGTACAATCATCAGTCGCAGCTGGTTGTCGCGGGCGATGTCGGCCGTGTAATTCTCAATATAGCATTTGAGCAGGTAGCGCGACAGCGGCGCTACGGTGCAGCCGTGCTGCCACAGCGTGGTATCGTTTTCCCAGCGGTAGAGGATGTCGAGGTCTTCGGGTTCGAGAGCCCGGAGGGCAATCTGTTTTCCAGTGAGGTAGTTCATGGCCGGGTATGGATTTCTTTGGGTGAGACAATGACTTGCGCTTGCGGGTTGTAGATGAGGAACCGGTTGCGGTCGTGGCAACCCTGTTGCACGATGTCGATAATCTGGCGGTAGGTGAGCAGCCCCGAGTCGAGCACGATGTAGCGCAGGGGCGACCCTTTGCGGGGGGCCGGCAGTTGTTGCATCGACTCTATGGCCGTGGCGCGGGGAGTGCCGGGTATGAGGCCGGCTACACGATCGGACTCACGGGAGAGGATATACCATTCGCCCCGTTCGCGCTTGTCGCCCTCGCCCTGCCGGCGGAAGGGACGGAGCACGATGCGGTGGGCGGCGGCCAGCATGGCCCGGAAGAAGATCGAGAACTTCACCGCCAGGTAGTACCCCTTGCTGTAATGCGGGTAGTGCTTCTCGAAGAAGATGAGCATCGCCTCGTAGAAGATGCGCACGTAGCGCAGGCTCCCCTTCTTGGTGCTCTCGCCTTTGTAGTGGATGATGGGCGTGGGCAGGTAGTAGTTGTGGTACCCCGCCAGTACCAGCCGGTAGGAGAGGTCGATGTCCTCGCCATACATGAAGAAGCTCTCGTCGAGCAGACCGCTCTTGTCGAGCGTGGCCCGGCGCATGAACATGAAGGCCCCCGACAGGATGTCGATTTGGTGACATTCGTCGGGCGAGAGGTATTTCAGGTGATAGCGGCCGAAGAGGCGCGAATGAGGAAAGAGGGCCGACAGTCCGAAAATCTTGCAGAACGAGACCCACGGCGTGGGGAATCCCCGTTTCGACTCGGGCAGGAAACGGCCGTTGCCGTCGAGCATCTTCACCCCCACACCGCCGGCATCGGGGTGCGAGTCCATGAACTGGCACACCTCGTGCAGCGTATCTTCGGCAACGACGGTATCGGGGTTGAGCAGCAGGACGTACTGTCCCGTAGCCAGCTCCATGGCCTGGTTGTTGGCCCGGGCGAATCCCACGTTTTCGGTATTGGCGATGAATCGCACCTCGGGGAACCGGGGGGCCAGGTAGTCGAGCGAGTCGTCCTGCGAGTGGTTGTCGACCACGAAGATTTCGGCCTCCATGGGGTGAGCCGTCAGGGCAGCCCGTACCGACCGGAGCGCCTGCTCCAGAAAGTATTTCACCCGGTAGTTGACGATGACGATGCTGATTTTTACCACAGAATGCGACTCCTCTATTTTATATAATGTATAACGATACCCCGCCCGAAATAGTGTGCGCTATCCCTTGAAACTTTCGCTGAAGAGCGTGCGGTTGAGAATGGAGCGGCCCAGTGTGATTTCGTCGGTATACTCCAGTTCGCCGCCCACCGAGACACCCCGGGCGATGATGGTGATTTTCACGTCGAAGGGAGCCAGTTTGCGGAAGATGTAGAAGTTGGTCGTGTCGCCCTCCATCGTGGCGCTCAAGGCCAGAATCACCTCCTTGATACCGCCGGCCGCCACACGGTCGACCAGGCTCTCGATTTCGAGGTCGGCCGGCCCGATGCCGTCCATGGGCGAGATGACCCCCCCCAGCACATGGTATAGCCCGTGGAACTGACGGGTATTTTCGACCACCATCACCTCCTTTACATTCTCGACCACGCATATCGTCGAGGCGTCGCGCGACGGGTCGCTGCAGATGGCGCAGGTGTCGGTGTCCGATATGTTGTGGCACACGTGGCAGTGCTTGATCTCCTTGCACAGCTTGATGATGGTATTCCCGAATTTCTCGGCCTCGCCCTCCTCCTGCCGCAGCAGGTAGAGCACCAGGCGCAGCGCCGTTTTGCGGCCGATGCCCGGCAGCTTGGCAAACTCGCTCACTGCATTTTCGAGCAGAACCGAAGAGTATTGTTGATCCATACGAATAGTTTCCCTTTCGCGGCTCCCGACGAGGTGCGGCACTTCCGCCCCTCCGCAAAGCCGTGGTGCAAAGATAGTGAAAGGTGAGAGCAGAAAGCCAAGTTTACTTGAGCTTTTTGCCGAACCGACTCCTATTTTCGCAGTATGCAAAGATAGTGAAAGTCGAAAGCAGAAAAACAAGCTCGCTTGATTTTTATGCTGAGACGCATCCTTTCTTCTGGAAAGATAGTGAAAGTCGAAAGCAGAAAAACAAGCTCGCTTGATTTTTATGCTGAGACGTATCCTTTCTTCTGAAAAGATAGTGAAAGGCGAGGGGAGAATAAAATATCGAAACTTGTTTCAGATATTTTTTATCCCGAGACGCATCCTGTCTTATGTAAAGATAGTGAAAGGTGAGGGGAAAAGGCAAACGGGAAAAGTTGTTTTTCAACTTTATCGATCCTTTCTACTGGACCCCGCGTCGCAGCGCGGGGTGACGCGCTGTCATACCGCACCCCGATGCGGTATCCAGAAAAAGCTCGAGCAGGAGTGTCCGCCAGATACATTCCTTTTACGTCCCTCTCTGGCCCCGCGTCGCAGCGCGGGGTGACGCTCTCGGTCATACCGCACCCCGATGCGGTATCCAGGAAAAGCTCGGGCAGGAGAGCCCGCCAAATCCATTCCTTTTACGTTCCTCTCTGGCCCCGCGTCGCAGCGCGGGGTGACGTGCAGGTCATACCGCACCCTGATGCGGTATCCAGGAAAAGCTCGGGCAGGAGAGCCCGCAAAATACATTCCCTTTTACGTTCCTCTCTGGCCCCGCGTCGCAGCGCGGGGTGACGCCCTCGGTCATACCGCACCCCGATGCGGTATCCAGGAAAAGATCAGGCAGGAGAGTCCGCCAAATCCATTCCTTTTACGTCCCACTCTGGACCCCGCGTCGCAGCGCGGGGTGACGTGCAGGTCATACCGCACCCTGATGCGGTATCCACCCGATAAGCAGTGCGGGGGGCTAAGAAATAACGTGCGGAAATTTATCTATAATTGAGCGTTTTATCACAACTTTTTACTATTTTTGTTCCACGAAAATAGGATGCGGTTCGGCATAGTTAAAAATGAAAACTTCGTTTTCTTTTTGTCTCTGCTCTCACCTTTCACTATTTTTGCAGTGATAGAATATTATCTATCCAAGACATGTTAGAATAAGAAGAAGCGTTATGCTCATCTTGTGATTTGGAAACGTAGGAAACTTTCAAATTTAGCACAAGGATAGCATAGTGGTTCTCACGCTATAGCGTGGGCTGCTATTACCACATCCGTGCTAAAGGTTTTTCCTACGACCTCCAAATCAGAAGTGGTAGTATTGCAGTTCCACGCTTCGTGTTAAAGTATCATGGCACTTGAGGGACTGAAGTGCCATAAATGTCATTTCAATGAAACGATTTTACATGTTGTTGCTATTCGTTGTAGTAGCCATGAACTGTCTTTATGCCAGTGTACACACCGGTAGTTGTGGTCCCAATGTCACCTACTCCCTCGACACAGAGACTCGTGTACTCACCATATCCGGCACGGGAGCGATGAAGGATTACAGTAAATCTGGTGCTCCATGGTATAGCAGAAATAATTCATATATCGAAAGAGTAGTGATAGAAGACGGCGTTACAACAATCGGAGATTACTCTTTCGAATGGTGCTATAGGCTCTCTTCCGTCTCTATCCCCAATTCAGTCACAAGCATCGGTGAGCATGCTTTCGAGAATTGCACGCTATACCTCTCCTCTGTCACCATTGGTAATTCAGTCACAAGCATCGGTGAGTATGCTTTCAATGGTTGCTCGAGACTCTCCTCCATCACTATTGGCAATTCTGTAAAGAGCATTGGATCCGCTGCTTTTGAAGACTGTTCTGCGCTTACGGCTGTGCACTATACAGGCGATGAGGCTGGATGGTGTGAAATTAGGTTTGACGACTATGAAGCCAACCCGCTGTATTACGCCCATAACCTATATATCGACAACACCTTGGTTACGGATTTAGTCATACCCGAAAGCGTAACCGAAATCAAGGATTATGCTTTCAGTGGCTGCTCTGTAACACAAGTTACTATTGGTAATTCTGTCACAAGTATCGGAGATTATGCTTTCTGTAAGTGTAGTGGACTCTCCTCCGTTACTATTGGCAA
>NZ_NFJR01000009.1 GCF_002159975.1 Barnesiella sp. An22
GGGCGTTTAGCTCAGCTGGTTTAGAGCATCTGCCTTACAAGCAGAGGGTCGGCGGTTCGAATCCGTCAACGCCCACCACCAAGGCCGGACAACCGAGAGGCAAAAAAATCGTTTGACGGTCGGAGATAATCCCTGCGTGGCGGTCACAAGCCGCAACAAAACAGGGGCGTTTAGCTCAGCTGGTTTAGAGCATCTGCCTTACAAGCAGAGGGTCGGCGGTTCGAATCCGTCAACGCCCACCACTCACCAAAAACAACATATAAGTCCGCACTTGTAAGCAATCGGCTTGCAGGTGTTTTTTTATTTTCGGCCCTCCCGGTCGCGATAGGTCACCTCCTTCCCCACCAGCCGCTTGCCCTTGAACCGTACCGACCGGTTGCAGCACGAGCAACGGTAGTAGGAATAGTAGTGCTCGACAACCGAGGTCTCGCGCGTCACAAACTCGTCGACCGTATCGGAGACGACCAGCTTGTCGCCCTGCCGCTCGACCTTGCGCGAGAGCAGCCGGCTGTCGTCGTACTCATCGACCGTAACGACCCGTTTCAAATCGCCCCGCCCCAGGAACTTCAACCCCTTGACCGTATGGCAGTAGGGACAACGGCCATTGACATCGGCACTCCAGAACATCGCCGAGAGAATCAAGGCTACGTAAACGAAAAACATGTTGACCGACACCATCGAGAAATAGAAGAGGTAGAGGTGATAGACCACCAGGATGCACAGCACACCCACCACCTTGAGCCATCGGTTGGAGAGCGGGTGCAGATAGATGACCGTGTGGCGCAACCCCCACGACACCACGAAGGCCAACAGCAGCAACAGCGCGGCATCGACCAGCCCCACCACGCCCCGCGCGGCCCACAGCGGCAGCAACCGGCTCCCCACCCCTTCGCCCAGCGGATAGGCAGCATAATAGCCGGCCCGCACATAGTTGGGGTTGTAGCGAATGTGCGAATTGATCAGGTGCGAGAAGAAGGGCAGCGACCGGGTCGACTGCCCCGAGATACGGTAATCGGCCAGCGTATCATTCTCGAAGACGAGCATCAGTGTACGGTACAGCAGCGAGTCGTTCTGCAACACATCGACACTGGGCAGGAAGGCATACTTGCGGCTCCCCTTCACCACCACGCTCTGCGCCGGTTCGTACAACGCCTCGATAGCTGCCAGACTGTCACCCTTCAGCCGGTCCAGGTCCCGGTCGAAGACCGCCAGCCGGTCGACAATGAGATACTCCTTGTCGGGACTGCGCCAGGTATAGACGGGCATCTGCCCGCGAATGGGCCAGTAGAGGGGCTCGAAAGCCAGCTTCTCGCCGCTATCGAGCACATAGAGGTAGGGATAGTCGCTCCGTTTCGTCTCCGACTTCATGGGATTCTCGGCCAACCGCTCCACCCGCACGACCCGGCGAGACTCCAGTCGACCGTCGGCCTCGACCTTCACCTCCAGCCCGGTAGCCGTCTCGGGCACCACAGCCAGCCCCCGCGTTCCGTCGCGCAACTCTATCTGATACTCGGCCCACGGCTTGTAACTAAGCAGCACCCGCTCGTCGGGCAGGTCGTAGCAGATAGCCAACACCCGCACCGGCGTACCGGCCGGCAAACGCCGCACCTGCTCCTGGCCGTCGGCATCCACAACCCGCAAGTCGGTGCTCCAGCGCAAGGTCACCTCGTGCGACCGCTCCCGCACCTGCCCGACCTTCATCGACGAGTAGTCGATCAGGTTCCACAACCCGAAGTTGCACCACGGCAAAATGCAAATCAAAATCAAATAGATGACAAACGCACGCACCATGCGATAGACATCGGTGGCCTTATCTTGTGCCAGGTAACAGCTTCTGTCCATATATCCCCTTTTATCAACCGGTATTAAAAAGAGCCCTATCGCCCCAAGCAGGAATGCTGCCGGGGAAGAGGTTCAGCCTCTTCGCTCTGAACAAAAATAGACATTTTTTCTATTTTTACAAATTCCGGCTTAGAGGCGTGGTCGACAAAACGCCCAAGATTTTCCACTGCCGCCCCCCTTTCCCGTGGGGAGCCCCGAGCGCAAAAGGCATAAAAAAAGCGCCTGCATCGTGATGCAAGCGCCGTTGTCTGTGACCCCGGAGGGGCTCGAACCCTCGACCCAATGATTAAGAGTCATTTGCTCTACCAACTGAGCTACGGAGTCATTCCATAAGGAACGGGTGCAAAGGTAAGGCTTTTCGAGAAACCTGCAAAGGATTCTTCAAAAAATTTTTCGGCAATGTGCAAAATTCGTAAAAAAAGAGCAGCATCTACTCCTGCCCGTCGGGCTCCTCGAAGGTATAAAGCGCCGAGGGGTGGTTGCGGGTAAGCGCCACCAGCTCCACATCCTTGCCTACGCGGATACCCTCCTCGTACAGCCGGTTCTCGATGGTCTTGTAAGCCAGCTCGGGATGGTTGTTGTCGCCGCTGAGGTGGCACAGGAAAATGTTGCGCAACGCCGGGGTATAGATACGGGCCAGATAGTCGGCCGTGCGGGCATTGTCCATGTGGCCGTTGTCGGCCAGGATGCGCCGCTTGAGGTGAGGCGGATAGGTGCCGTGTTGCAGCATGGCCTCGTCGTAGTTCGACTCGATGACCAGGTAGTTGGCCTGACGCAGATACTTGTCGGCCGTCGGGGTGATGGTACCCAGGTCGGTAGCAAAGGCAAAATGCAGATTGCCGTACGTAACAAGGAAGCCCACGTTGTCGCTCCCGTCGTGGGGCACCTCGAAGGCGGTGATGGTAAAGTCTCTGATTTTGAAGGGTACCTCCTTGATGATGGCGCGGTGCGCGCTGTATACCTTGTCGACCATGCAGTAGTTGCGGTTCATGCCGTTCTTGATGGTCTCGGTGGTATAGATGGGGATTCCGAATTTCTCGCCCAAGGTTCCGGCCGCCTTGATGTGGTCGGCGTGGTCGTGGGTGATGCACAAGGCCACGATTTTTTCAAACGGTATGCCATACTCCCTCAAAACCTTTTTGATGGTGCGTACACCTTTGCCGGCATCGATCAGTATGCCATAATCTTCCGTTCCCAAATAATAACAGTTGCCACTGCTTCCGCTGGCCAAGCTCAGAAATTGCAAGCTCATATCCTTTTTTCTCCTTGGGGTACAAAGATAGTTTTTTAGCCGCACAATAGAAAATTATCGGCCACAAAGATATTGCCGCGATTCCGACAATTTTTTCCCGAAGCCCGGCAGGCACTCCGCCCTATTTGTAGAGCAGGAAGATGGCCGGGGTCTTCTGGTAGTTGTACGAGGTCTTGGCCCACTCGCTCAGCGAGAGGGTGCGGATGTTCTCGTCGGGGCAGGTGATGTTGGCCGCCACACACAGGCGGGTGTGCGGGCGACAGGTGCGCACGAGGTCCTCGATCATCTTGTGGTTGCGGTAGGGAGTCTCGATGAATATCTGGGTCTGGTCTTCGGCATAGACCCGCTGCTCGAGCTGCTTGATGTGCTTGGCCCGCTCGCCGGCCTCGATGGGCAGATAGCCCTGGAAGGCAAAGCTCTGGCCGTTGAAGCCCGAGGCCATGAGCGACATCAGTATCGACGACGGGCCCACCAACGGCACCACCGGCAGATGCTCGCGCTGGGCAATCGCCGCCACATCGGCTCCCGGGTCGGCCACGGCCGGACACCCCGCTTCGGAAATAACCCCCACGGGCTGGCCCTGACGCAACGGATTGAGGTAGCTGCTCACCTCGGTGGCCGGGGTGTGGCGGTTCAACTCGTAGAAGGTGAGGGCATCGATGCAAATATCGGGGTTCGACTTCTTGAGAAAACGACGGGCCGAACGCACATTCTCCACGACGAAATGGCTGATTCCGGCTATCACTTCGCGGTTATAGGCGGGCAGTACCCGGTCGATGGGAGTATCGCCCAGCGGTACGGGTATGAGGTATAAAGCGGCTTTGAGCATAACGACTTTTTTGAGGGCTACAAAATCTATCGGCAAAAATACCTATCTTTGTCGAATCGTGAAAATTTCCTCGACCCGATTATGACAGAACTGCCCTCTTCGTTTATCGACCGCACCCGCCGCCTGCTGGGCGACGACTACCCCCGCTTTGAACAGGCGCTCGCTACCGAGTCGCCGGTGAGCATCCGGCTCAACCCGGCCAAATGCTGGCCGGGCAGACCGTTGGGCGAAGCGGTACCCTGGTCGCAAGAGGGCTACTATCTGCCCGAACGGCCGGCCTTCACCTTCGACCCCTGCTTCCATGCCGGGGCCTACTATGTGCAGGAGGCAGCCTCGATGTTCCTGCATCGGGTCATCGACCAGTACATACACACCCCGGTGCGCTACCTCGACCTTTGCGCCGCACCCGGCGGAAAATCGACCGATGCCATCGCCTCGCTCCCGGCCGGCAGTCTGGTGGTGAGCAACGAGGTGGTGCCCAACCGCACCTATATCCTGGCCGAGAACCTGACGAAATGGGGCTCTCCCTTCTCGGTGGTGACCCGCAACGAGGCGGCCGACTTTGCCCGTCTCGAGAGCTACTTCGACGTGGTGGCTACCGATGTGCCCTGCTCGGGCGAGGGGATGTTTCGCAAAGACCCCGACTCCATTGCCGAGTGGTCGCCTGCCGGGGTGGACCGCTGCGCCGAACGCCAGCGGCAAATCCTCACCGACGTGTGGCCGGCCCTCAAGCCGGGCGGAGTGCTCATTTACAGCACCTGCACCTACAACCTCGAGGAGAACGAAGAGATGGTGCTCTACCTGATGAAAGAGCTGGGAGCCACCCCGCTCACGGTCGATACCGACCCGGCCTGGGGCATCGCTTCGGCTCTCGTACCGGGTGTGACGGCCTACCGCTTCATGCCGCATCTCACACGGGGCGAAGGGCTCTTCATGGCGGTGTTGCGGAAACCCGGCGAACCCGACGACTCGCACTCCCGGCTGCTCGACGAACCGGCCGGCAAACGCAACAAGAAGGGGAAGAAGACCACCCCGGCGACTCCCGTGCCCGACGAATGGTGCCAACGGCTGGCTCGTCCCGACGATTTCGACTTTGTGTCGCGCGGCGACAGTTTCCTGGCCATCCCCCGCGAATACCGGGCCGACTACCAGTTGCTCGACCGGCACCTCACCCTGCTGCAGGCCGGTGTCACTCTGGCTACCGTCAAGGGTCGCGACTACATTCCTCACCCCTCGCTGGCTCTCTCGACGGCTCTCGACCCCGAAAAGACACCCCGCTTCGAAGCCGACCTCGCTACGGCCCTGGCCTACCTGCGCCGCGAGAGCATCGTGCTGCCACCCGACCAGCCGCGCGGATACCTCATCGTCGCCTACCGCGGTTTCCCCCTCGGGTGGGTCAAGAATCTGGGCAACCGGGCCAACAACCTCTATCCGCAGGAGTGGCGCATCCGCAGCGGCTACACCCCCGACCTCCTGCCCGACCAGCCTGTCGAACACGTATAAGCACGAGGTATTCGTCTCGACTACCCGATACCCCCCCGAAACGGAAACGGGGGTACGGCCTTCGCCATACCCTCGCCCTGTACCTGTTCACGATTCACCCGCTACAACTTGGGAGCCGACACCCGGCTCATATCCCGGGGCAACTCCACCTTGCGGCAGCCGGGAAAACCATCTTTTATCAAGGCATTGAGCTCTGCCACCTCATCGGCATAGCTACCCCGCTTGCCACACACGTAGAGTTCGGTGAGCGGGTAGCGCTCCAGAATACGAGCCTCGAGCTGCTGCACGGTAGGCGTCTGCTCCAGAGCACTGTACTCCTCATAGGTATAGTCGAGGAAAGCCACGTGCTCGTTGATACCGCGGTTGTCGAGCCAATAGCCGTCGGCCAGTGCGGTGGGCTTGGCCAGGCGGCCCTGATAATAGAGATCGGAGGGAGCCGGATAGGCCACGATATGCTCGTGCCGGGCATCGAGTGTCACCGGCACATGGTCGCTGAAGTCGCGTGTCGTCTTATACACAATAGCCGACGGGAGAGCCTGGGCAGGCTTCGCCCCCGTGAGCACCTGCCCCGAGGAGGTCTTTTCGGGAGCCTGGGTAACCGGTTTGGAACTTTTGCATCCTGCACTGAGAATCAACATGGCCGAACAAAGAAAAATAATCGGTTTCATAAGGTTTCTATTTCTTGATAAATTGGGTTGTCTTCACTTCTTGAGCCGTGCGTACCCGCAACAGATAGGTGCCGACCTGCAAATCGGCCACGGGCACCTGCAGCTCTTCGCCCGGTGCGGGCGTCATATGGTCCCAATCGTAATAGGTATTCTCGATATTCTCTTCGTCAATCACCAAACCCTGGCTTCGCGTGGTATACCCCGGTATCGTTCCGGTTCCCTTCTCGGGCCACTGGTGGTACCCCATAATCTGAGCCATGGCCGTAGCCACACAGCCCACCACAGACCTGCCGCCATCGCTCATCACCGGGCATTGCAGATTGTAGGGATCGCCCTGGTCCCACAGGATACTGCCCAACAACGGAGCCACCGACTTGCCCGTGGCCTGTGTGGAGCGCTCTACCTTTTTCGCGGAGAGGGCGACGGCCTCGGGTGCAGCAGCAAGCGACTCGAGTTCGGTGGCATAGGAATTCAACAAATACCGGAAGTTGTCGGGCAGGCTGTCAATGTCGAACGGACCGGCATCGGAATACCCCAGAATCTCGGGAGCCCGGTCGTCGGCCGACACGATAACAAAACCCTCCCCCCGGTTAAAGACATAGAACAACGGCTGCGAATCCCCGCTGCGGGTATAGGCGAGCCGCGTCGAGGTCCCCATCGTCTTTTTAAGATTGCCGGCACTGCCTGCAAATTCGCTGGCTATCTGTTGTGCCTGCTGCACGGTGCGCGGCCGGGCATACAGCGATGCAGCCAACGACACACACAAAGCCACTATAAAAAATGGTTTCACTCGATTGTTTTTCATTTTAGACATCTCTACTACTGTTTCTGTAATATGGCTCGCCATATCCCTTTCTTATGGCGACTATAATATTATATGTGTGGTGCAAAAATAGTGAAAGGTGAGCGGAGAATAAAATATCGAAACTTGTTTCAGTATTTTTTATCCCGAACCGCATCCTATCTCCCAGGGAAAAATCGGGCAAAAACTTTTTCACATTCCCTTCACAATGTTTCCGCTCCAAAAGTTTCATATATCGGTTTTTTTATTACTTTTGCATGTAGGAATAGGACGAAAGTCGACTGGGATGCAGGTACGGAAATTCCTCTCTACCAAGCCCGGCAATCGGCCTGTTTCAACCGGCAGGGAGGCGCCATCAATGCGCTCCTGCAGTCATGTCGTTCTTCCTTAAAAACAGCCCTATGAAAACTCTGAAACTGATAAAAAACGATCCTTGGCTGGCCCCTTATAAACAGGCAATCGAAGGCCGTCATAACCGTGCCTTAGAAAAAATGGCCGAACTGACCAACGGCAGCGGCAACCTCTCGGAATTTGCCGACGGATACCTCTACTTCGGCCTTCACAAAGAAAAAGGTCATTGGGTATTCCGCGAATGGGCTCCCAACGCCAACGCCATCTACCTGATTGGTACCTTCTCGGACTGGAAAGAACAACCTCAATACAAACTGCTGGCTATCGGGAACGGCGTGTGGGAAATCAAGCTTCCCCTCAAGACACTGCATCACCTCGACCTCTACAAGCTGTCGGTCCACTGGAACGGCGGGCAGGGCGAACGCATACCCGCCTGGGCTACCCGCGTGGTGCAAGACCCCGAGACCTATATCTTCTCGGCTCAGATCTGGGACCCCAGACAGCCCTTTACCTTCACCAAGACCAACTTCAAACCCAAGACTTCGCCCCTGCTCATCTACGAATGCCACATCGGTATGGCCCAGCAGGAGGAGAAGGTGGGCACCTATAACGAATTTCGCGAGAAGATTCTGCCTCGCATCGATGCCGACGGCTACAACGCCATACAGATTATGGCCATACAGGAGCACCCCTATTACGGCTCGTTCGGCTACCACGTGTCGAGCTTCTTTGCCCCCTCGTCGCGATTCGGTACCCCCGACGACCTGAAGGCCCTCATCGACGACGCTCACCGGCGCGGCATCGCCGTCATCATGGACATCGTGCACTCGCACGCCGTGAAGAACGAGGTCGAGGGTCTGGGCCGCTTCGACGGCTCCTACGACCAATATTTCTACGGCGACAACCGGCGGGAGCACCCGGCGTGGGACTCGCTCTGCTTCGACTACGGCAAGAACGAAGTGATTCACTTCCTGCTCTCCAACTGCAAATACTGGCTCGACGAGTTCCACTTCGACGGGTTCCGCTTCGACGGCGTCACCTCGATGCTCTACTACAACCACGGGCTGGGGCAGGCCTTCTGCTCGTACGACGACTACTACAACGGCGGGCAGGACGACAACGCCATCGTCTACCTCACTCTGGCCAACGAACTCATCCACCAGGTAAACCCGCGCGCCATCACCATTGCCGAAGAGATGAGCGGCATGCCGGGCCTGGCAGCCAAATTCAAGGACGGTGGCATCGGCTTCGACTACCGCATGGCCATGGGTATCCCCGACTTCTGGATAAAGACCATCAAGGAGAAGAAGGACGAGGACTGGAAACCTACCGCCATATTCTGGGAACTGACCAACCGGCGGGCCGACGAAAAGACCATCAACTATGCCGAGAGCCACGACCAGGCTCTCGTGGGCGACAAGACCATCATATTCCGCCTCATCGACGACGTGATGTACTGGCACATGAGCAAGGGCGACACCAACTTTGTCGTAGACCGGGGCATGGCCCTGCACAAGATGATACGGCTCGTTACCCTCTCGACCATCAACGGCGGGTACCTCAACTTCATGGGCAACGAGTTCGGTCACCCCGAGTGGATCGATTTCCCCCGCCAGGGCAACGGCTGGTCCTACAAATATGCCCGCCGCCAGTGGGACCTCGTTGACCGCGAAGACCTCAAGTACCAGTACCTCGGAGCCTTCGACCAGGCCATGATTCATCTGGTAAGCCAGAAGAAGAAGTTCGAGCAGACCCCCATCGTCAAACTGTGCGAAAACGATGGCGACCAGGTGCTCGCCTTCATGCGCGACGACCTGCTCTTCGTCTTCAACTTCCACCCCTGCAAGTCGTTCAACGGCTACGGCATTCTGGCCCCCGCCGGCGAATACACCACCCTGCTCAGCAGCGACGATACCGAATTCGGTGGATATGGACTCGTAGACAAGAGCGTTCCCCACTTTACACGGCGCGACCCGCTCTTCGAAAAAGAGAAGAAGGAGTGGCTGCTGCTCTACCTGCCGGCCCGTTCGGCTCAAATTCTTCGCTGGAAGAGACCCGAAGAGATAGGCAACACCCCCGAAGCGACCGAAAAAAGCTCGACCCGGAAAACCGCCCAAACTGCCCAAAAACCGAAGACGGAAAGAAAAGCGGCTGCCCGCTCGACCAAAACCACAAAAGCGAAAAAGCAATAATCGGTAGAACAACCGAACACCATCCAATCGAGGGCTTCCCACACGGGGATGCCCTCGACTTGCATATACCTCACCCGGAAGAACGCTCCACCGCCCCCTCGCTCCCCACAACTCATCACCCCACCCGACCGACCAGGGCTTCTTGCCTCTCTAAGAAAACGGGAAAAGGCTACACCTCACCCCGTTGCACCTTACATTTCGCCGAAACGAAATAAGATAGATATACGTTTGTAACGATTCTGTAACATGAAAATCGTTCCTTTGCGATGCCAAAAAACATGCAAATTGGAGATTATGGAAACATTCTATCTGATTATCGTCATCTTTATTTTCTTCATCGCCGTCTTTGACCTGTCGGTCGGCGTGAGCAACGATGCCGTCAACTTCCTCAACTCGGCCATCGGGTCGAAAGCCGCTTCGTTCAAAATGATTATGGCCATAGCTGCCGTAGGTATTTTTGTGGGAGCCTCCATGTCGAACGGCATGATGGATATTGCCCGACACGGCATATACCAGCCACAGTACTTCTACCTGAACGAAATCATGTGTATATCGCTGGCGGTCATGCTCACCGATGTGGTGCTGCTCGATGTCTTCAACACCATGGGTCTACCCACCTCGACCACGGTTTCGATGGTATTCGAGTTGCTGGGCGGTACCTTTGCGCTGGCCATCATCAAAACGATAAACAGCAACGGACTGCTGCAGATGGGCGACCTCATCAACACCGACAAGGCGCTGCAAGTGATTGTCGCCATATTCGTGTCGGTGGCCATCGCCTTCTTCTTCGGTGTTATCGTACAGTATATTGCCCGACTGATTTTCAAGTTCAACTATCGGCGGCAACTTAAATATTTCGGTGCGCTGTTCGGCGGTTTTGCAGCCACGACGATTATCTATTTCATCCTTTTCAAAGGGTTGAAAGAGTCGACCCTGATGACCGCCGATACCCGGCAATGGATTCACGAAAACACCACGATGCTGCTGGGCTGCTGCTTCGTGGCCACTACGGTGCTGATGCAGATACTCACATGGTGCCGCGTGAATGTGCTGAAAGTGGTTGTGCTGCTGGGTACCTTTGCCCTGGCTCTGGCCTTCGCCGGCAACGACCTGGTGAACTTCATCGGTGTGCCTCTGGCCGGCTTCTCGGCCTACACCGACTATGTGGCCAATGGCGGCGGCGCAGCCCCCGACCAATACCTGATGACCACGCTGCTCGACTCGGCCAAGACACCGCCGGTATTCCTCATCGGTTCGGGTATCATCATGGTTATCGCCCTGTTCACCTCGAAAAAGGCACAGAACGTCATCAAGACTTCGGTCGACCTCTCGCGTCAGGAGACCGGCGAAGAGAACTTCGGTACCTCGCCTATCGCCCGTAAACTGGTGCGCATGACCACCAACACCTCGTCGTACATCATCAACAGCATACCGCCCAAAGCCCGGGCCTGGCTCAACAGCCGGTTCGACAAGGACGAAGTGATACTCGAGCACGGCGCCGCCTTCGACCTGGTGCGGGCCTCGGTCAACCTGGTGCTGGCCAGTCTGCTCATCGCCCTGGGTACTTCGCTGAAATTGCCCCTCTCGACCACCTACGTTACCTTCATGGTGGCCATGGGTACCTCGCTCGCCGACCGGGCCTGGGGACGCGACAGCGCCGTATACCGCATTACGGGTGTCATCTCGGTAGTGGGCGGATGGTTCATCACGGCTGGTGCAGCCTTCCTCATCTGCTTCATCGTTACGATGATTGTCTACTACGGTGGTACCATCGCCATCATCCTGCTGAGCGCCCTCGCCGCCTACATGCTTATCCACAGCCAAATCACCTATAACAAGAAACTGAAACAAGAGAAAAAGAGCTCGCTAGCCCAACAGCTGGTGGCCAACAAAGACAAGGAAGAGGCGCTGGTGCTGCTGCGCCAGTTCAGCCGCGAAGAGTACACCAAAGTGCTGGAGTGGAGCGCCGACCTCTACAACCGGGTAACTACGGGATTTCTGCACGAGAGCTACCGCACCTTGCGTAAGGCCATGGGCGACATCGAGACCGAGCGCAGCTACTTCAAACAGGTGAAACGGTTGGGGACCATAGGCGTATCGCACCTGAGCGATCAGGTTGGTCTGGAAAAGGGTCTCTACTACTTCCAGGGCAACGACTTCTCCTACGACATTATCCACGCCATCAAGCGCATGTGTGAGCCGTGTCTGGAGCACACCGACAACAACTTCAACCCGCTCGACAAGAGCCAGAAGGAGAACTTCGGTGCCATTGCTCCCGAGATTGTCGGCTTCCTGGAGAAGAGTCGGGAGCTTGTCGAAGAGAACAACTCAAGCCAGTACTCCACACTCTACAACCGGGGCAACCAGCTCATCAACCAGCTGGGTGTGCTCAAGCGGGAGGAGATTCGCAACATGCGTGAACAGGTGTCTTACATCAAGGTGGGCATCGTCTACCTCACCGTCATCCAAGAGTCGCAGAACGTGGTGGCCTACACCATCAACCTGCTGAAGATGAACCAAAAATTCCAGGAAGAGAATCAATAATATACAAGTCTCAATTTGCATCTTTTAATTTTTGAGAACTCGGGCCGCCTCTTGCGAGAGCAAAGGGCGGCCTATCCCTTTTTGAATCCGGTTCAAAAAGAGTATGCCACTACATGCGAGAGAGGTGTGCCTGCCGGAGAACCGGTCGACACACCTCTCTGGTGGTATTTGTACAACCTCGTGGTGACGAGGCTGTTCGAGTTTACAATCAAGGTTTATGCGGGGCAATGCGGATACCTATGTCGGAGATGCCGCGGATGCGGTCGTCGCGCATGGCCTGCTGGATAGTCACTACCTGGTCGCGACCGAAACGGAAACGATTGTCGAGCAACAACTCCTGCTGGTAGTACGAGCCCCAGCCACCACCCGACCAGCGACCGAACTCATCGGCCAGCTCGCAGTTGACGGTATCGGTCTTCTGCCGGCCGTCGGCCCCGGTATAGGAGACGAAGAGCCACAGGTTGCGGTAGGCATAGTCGCCATTATGGCGCAGCGTGAGGAAGAGGTCGTAACGCCCCGTCGAGTCGGGCGACTCGGGGGTGAACCGCTGTACGTCGCGTTTGAACCAACCGTTCTTGGGCAGCGTATTGAACTCGTTGTAGACATCGTTCTGTCCACACGAAAGCAAGCTCGCCAGCCACAGCGCGGCACATCCTATATACAACCCGTTTCGTTTCATCGTTTGCCTCGGTCTTACTCTTTTTTCTCTTCGCGCTTTTCGGGAGCGGCCGGTTTGGGTGCCGGCCGCTTGGGCGCCCCTTGCTGTTTGGGTGCTCCCTGTTGCTTGGGTGCGGCATTCTCGCCCCCCTCTTTACGGGGTTGCTGGCCGTTGGGCTGCTGAGCGTTGGACTCTTTGCCTCCGCCCCCCTTCTTGCCGTTGCGCGGAGGCTTGTTCTGCCCGCGGTTGCCGCCATTGTTGCCGTTGCCCGACTTGTTGCGCGGCTCACCGCCACCCTGCTGACGACGTCCGTTGTTGTTGCCGCCGCCATTGTTGCCGTTGTTTCCGCCGCCGTTGCCTTTTTTCTTCTTCTTGGCCTTGTCGAAGCGGGTAAGGCTGTCCTGTCCTACCACATCTTCGAAGTCGCGGCGTTCGGGAGCACGAGCTCCGGCCTCGGCCTCGAGGGTATCGGGTTTGATGCCCCGCTTGTTGAGGGCGATGATTTCGAACACCCGCTCGGCACTCACGGTCACCAGATTGGCCGCCATCGACTTGTCGGTCGAGTAGGACATCTCGCGTTTGAAAATATCGGTCTTGAAATGGTAGTAGGTGTTGAGTTTCGTCTCGAGCGGAATCTCGCGCGAGGGGAGCCGCTTCTGCGCCTCTACGTAGGCATCGGCCTCGTAATTGAGGCAGCACTTCAGTTTGGCACACTGCCCGGCCAGTTTCTGCGGATTGAGAGCAATGTCCTGATAGCGGGCGGCACTGGTGGCTACCGACACGAAATTGGTCATCCAGCCCGAGCAGCACAACTGACGGCCGCAGGGACCCAGACCGCCAATGCGTCCGGCCTCCTGACGGGCACCGATCTGCTTCATCTCGATACGCACCCTGAAGACCTCGGCCAGCACCTTGATGAGCTGGCGGAAGTCGACCCGTTCGTCGGCGATGTAGTAGAAGATGGCCTTGTTGCCATCGCCCTGATACTCGACGTCGCCGATTTTCATGTCGAGGTGCAGGTCCTCGGCAATCTTGCGGGCCCTGATCATGGTGTCGTGCTCCTTGGCCTTGGCCTCTTCGAACTTCTCGAGGTCGTTGGGCTTGGCCTTGCGGTAGACCCGCTTGAGCTCGGGATTGTCGATCTTGACGTTGTTCTTCTTCATCTGCAGCAACACCAGCCGGCCGGTAAGGGTCACCTCGCCGATGTCGTGCCCCGGCGAAGCCTCGACGGCTACCAGATCGCCCGGCACGAGCCGGATGTGAGTCGTGTTGCGGTAGTACCCTTTGCGGGTATTCTTGAACCGCACCTCGACCAGGTCGGTGTCGTCGTGCGACTCGGGAATGTCGGCCAGCCAGTCGTAGACCTCGAGCTTCGCCCCCTTGCGGCGGCAGTTGGCCGAGGTAAGCTGCGGCTTCTCCGACGGGTTTGTAGTATGATTGTCGTTTGTATGGTCCATGTTGGGTAAATCGTTAACACCGACAAGGCCCCAGACCGTACTCGAAACAGCGGTTCGGGTAACGCCCTACGGCCTCGTCGTTGGTTGATAAATGGGGGAATGGAGCGGTATGGCGTCGCCCGGCTTATTTGGCGAAGCTTACGGCCCGCGTCTCGCGGATGACGGTAATCTTCACCTGTCCGGGATAGGTCATCTCGTCCTGAATACGTTTGGCGATTTCGGTCGACAGATTTTCGGTTTCGGCATCGTCGATCTTGTCGGCACCCACAATCACGCGCAACTCGCGGCCGGCCTGTATGGCGTAGGTCTTCAATACGCCGGGATACGAGAGGGCCAGTTGCTCAAGGTCGTTCAACCGCTTGATGTAGGCCTCGACGATTTCGCGACGGGCGCCGGGACGTGCACCCGAAATGGCATCGCACACCTGTACGATGGGAGCCAGCAGGCTGGTCATTTCGGTCTCGTCGTGGTGAGCGCCGATGGCGTTGCAGATATCGGGTTTCTCCTTGTACTTCTCGGCCAGTTTCATACCCAGCAGGGCGTGCGGCAATTCGGGCTCCTCGTCGGGCACCTTGCCTATATCGTGCAGCAGACCGGCGCGACGGGCTTTCTTGGGATTGAGACCCAGCTCCGAAGCCATGACAGCACAGAGGTTGGCCGTCTCGCGCGAGTGTTGCAGCAGGTTCTGACCGTAAGACGAGCGGTATTTCATCTTGCCCACCAGGCGGATAAGCTCGGGGTGCAGACCGTGTATACCCAGGTCGATGGCGGTACGTTTACCGGTCTCGATTATCTCCTCTTCAATCTGTTTGCGCACCTTGGCTACCACCTCTTCGATACGGGCAGGGTGGATGCGGCCGTCGGTTACCAGCTGGTGCAGGGCCAGACGGGCAATCTCGCGACGCACGGGGTCGAAGGCCGAGAGCACGATGGCCTCGGGGGTATCGTCGACGATAATCTCGACCCCGGTAGCAGCCTCGAGGGCACGGATGTTGCGGCCTTCGCGACCGATGATGCGGCCTTTGATTTCGTCCGATTCGATATGGAATACCGTTACCGAGTTTTCGATAGCGGTTTCGGTGGCTACCCGTTGGATACTTTGTATCACGATGCGCTTGGCCTCTTTGTTGGCGGTCATCTTGGCATCGTCCATGATGTCGTTGATATACGAGGCAGCCTGCGTTTTGGCCTCCTCCTTGAGCGACTCGACGAGACGCTCCTTAGCCTCTTCGGCCGAGATACCCGAGAGGTGCTCCAGACGCTCTACTTCCGACTTGTGGAGTTTCTCGAGCTCCTGTTTCCTCTTCTCTACCAGTTCGAGCTGGCTGTCGAGGTTGGCACGCACGGCCTCGGTCTCGCTTTTCTTGCGTTGCAACTCCTGTTGTTGCTGCGAGAGCTGCATTTCGCGTTGCTTGAGTTTCGACTCGGCCGACTGTATCTTGGCATTGCGGGCATTGGCCTGCTTCTCCATTTCGGCCTTCATGTGGATAAACTTCTCTTTCACCTCGAGCAGTTTGTTTTTCTTGATGACCTCGGCCTCTTTCTCGGCCTCTTCGAGGATGGTCTTGGAGCGAGCCGCCAACAGGTAGCGGTTCACCAGAAATACAACGAGACCGCCTATCACGAGACCGCCTACGCTTGCGGAGATTAGTAGTATGTAATTCATCGTTTCTAAATTATAATTATAAAAAAAGCACTACCAGCCGCCCACCTCCGGAGCTGCTGCAGTGCAGGAATTATCTCTCTTTTCGATACCGCTATTCTATACGGTATGCTCGTTTAATATCTGTTCCGCCTCGACTTCGAGTCTCTTCAAATCGGCCAGCAGGTTCTTGCGATCTTGTACCATCTCGCAGTAGAGTCGAGCTATCTCGACGGCGACCATCGCCATTACCGATTCCGAATCCATCAGTCCGTCTTTGTACTTGTCCCGGTAAAAAGCCCATCGCTTGTTGAACAAGTCGGCGGCATCTCTCCAATATTTTTCGTCCGCACCGTAATCGACCCGCAAGGCTAACGGGTTTTTCAGGTCGGCAATTCTCAGAGTTATCTTTAATTTATCATCGTTCATAGCATCCTATTCGTTCAAGAGTGAGATGCACTTATCGATTTCCCGCACCAACCTGGCAAATCTGGCCTTTGTTTCGGCGACACTCGACCCCTCTTGTGCCGTAATCGATCGCGAGAGTTTCAGATTGTTATACCTCTTCTCCAGCTCGTCGTATCGTTGCTGCAATGCCTGCATATCTTGCCCGCATTGCGCCAAGCGGTCTTTGAGTGACCCGTTCTCCTCTTCGAGAGACTTACATAAATCGCTAATAGCGTGAAACTTAGCGATAAGCGATTCTATTATGTCTTTCGAATTTCCGGCCATTATCTCACCAAATTCTATACAAATATAGATAATTCCCGACAAAAGCGACAAAAACAGGGGGAATATTTCTTATTTTCTCAAAATTATCACAATTTTTAAGTTTATTTGACAAGCCATCTCTTCTGATATTTCTTGCGAAAAATTTTCGGACCCGCGTATCGACTTGCCTCTGCTCTCGCCTTTTGCCATCTTTTCAGAAGACAGGAGGCGGCTCGGCATGGTCAAATTTGAAAACAAGTTTTCATTTGCCTCTGCTCTCGCCTTTCACTATCTTTGCATTATGCGGAAAATCATACACATCGACATGGATGCCTTCTATGCCTCGGTCGAGCAGCGCGACAACCCGGTCTATCGGGGCAAGCCTATCGCCGTGGGGCACAGCGGCCCGCGGGGCGTAGTGGCTACGGCCAGCTACGAGGCTCGTCCTTATGGCGTGCACTCGGCTCTCTCGTCGGCTCAGGCCCGGAGGCTCTGCCCTCAGCTTATCTTCGTGGAACCGCGGCACGAGGTCTACAAGGCGGTGTCGATGCAGATACGCAGCATCTTTGCCGACTATACCGACCTGATTGAGCCGCTGTCGCTCGACGAAGCTTTTCTCGACGTGTCGCACGAGCGGTCGGCTACGCTGGTGGCCCGCGAAATCAAACGCCGCATTCTGGCCGAGACGCAACTCACGGCATCGGCCGGGGTGTCGGTCAACAAGATGCTGGCCAAAATCGCCTCGGACTACCGCAAGCCCAACGGGCTCTTTACCATCGCTCCTGCTCAAATCGAGGCGTTTGTCGCCACCCTGCCCATCGAACGGTTCTTCGGTATCGGCGAAGTGACGGCCCAGAAGATGCACGCGCTGGGTATCCTCACCGGGGCCGACCTGCGGCAGTGGGACCGCGCCTCGCTCATGCGCCAGTTTGGCAAGGCGGGACTTCTCTACTACGGCTATGCCCGCGGCATCGACGACCGCGAGGTGGTGCCCAACCGCATACGCAAATCGATCAGCGCCGAGACCACCTTTATCGAAGATACCGACGACCGCGCCCGGCTGGCGGCCGACCTGGGCGAGGTGTGCGACGAGGTATGGGGACGGCTTCAACGCCACCGTTTCAAGGGGAAGACGGTGGTGCTGAAACTCAAATTCGACAATTTCAAACAGATCACCCGCTCGAAGACGCTACCGACCCCGGTCGACTCGTTGGCCACACTCTACCGCGTGGCGCAGGAGCTGCTCGCGGCCTGCGACTTCGGGGGACACAAAATCAGACTTATCGGCGCAGGCGTAGGCAACTCGCTCGAGGCAGGTCTTGACGGCATACAACTGCGGCTCCCTTTCGACGACCTGCCTTAACTGCCGCCTCGAGACCGTCACCACACCACGGTCCGCCCACGCGCTCACCGCGGCTACCGACGACAACCGCCACATAAGCACTGTGAATTATCAACTAAGCTATTGTACATTAGAAAATAATATCGTATCTTTGCCCCGCTTTTTGAAAATTCCGTGTGATGGGAAATTAAGGAGCAAGAGAAATCACTTAATTTTGAGTAACACAAAACAACAAAACAATGAAAACATTTCAACTGAATGGTACGGCCCGTACCGATCTGGGCAAGAAAGCTGTAAAAGGCCTGCGTAAACAAAACCTGATTCCTGCCGTTCTCAACGGTGGCGAACTGGTAGACCTGCCTTACACCGGCACCCTGAAACCCTGCGAAAAACTGGTAGAACTCACGGGTGGTAAAAAAGGTATTATCGTTACCGATTTCACTGTAACCAAAGACGCTGTTCGCAAACTGGTTTACACTCCCGATATCTTTGCCGTAGAACTGAACATCGACGGTGAGAAGAAAATGGCCATCTTGAAAGACCTGCAATTCCACCCCGTAACCGACGCTATTCTGCACATGGACTTCCTCGAGGTTACCGACAAGAAACCGGTGGTTATGGAAGTTCCCGTTCAACTCGAAGGTCACTCCGAAGGTGTACGTGCCGGTGGTAAACTGAGCCTCTCGATGAGAAAACTCAAAGTGAAAGCCATCTACACCAACATCCCCGAACGTCTGGTTATCAACATCGACAACCTGGGTCTGGGCAAGACGCTGCAAGTAGGCGAGCTCCACTTCGAGGGTCTGGAACTGATGAACGCCAAGAATGCTGTGGTTTGCGCCGTTAACCTGACGCGTGCCGCTCGTGGTGCTCAAGCTAAACAAGACTAATCAAACACCATCTTTTTGTAGATGAAATATCTGATTGTAGGGCTGGGGAATATCGGTTACGAATACGAGAATACCCGGCATAACATAGGATTCAGAGTATTGGACGCCTTGGCTAAGGCGTCCAATCTCGTTTTTACCGACGGCCGTTACGGAGCTACCTGCGAGCTTCGCATCAAGGGACGTACCCTCGTGCTGCTCAAGCCCTCGACCTATATGAACCTGAGCGGGAACGCCGTGCGCTACTGGTTGCAGAAGGAGAATATCCCCGTAGAAAATCTGCTCGTCGTGGTCGACGATTTGGCTCTCCCCTTCGGCACCTTGCGGCTGAAACCCAAAGGCAGCGATGCCGGTCACAACGGACTGAAGCACATTTGCGAGACACTGGGCACGCAGGTCTATTCGCGGTTGCGGTTCGGCATCGGCAACGACTTTCCGCGTGGCGGGCAGATCGATTTCGTGCTGGGGGCCTTCCCCCCGGAACAAGAGGCACAACTGCCCGAGAAGCTGGAACGGGCCGGCGAAATTATCAAGAGTTTCTGTCTGGCCGGTGTACAGCAGACCATGAACCAGTATAACAACAAGTAGCAACTATGGCAAAAGAAGAGGTACGAATCGACAAGTTCATGTGGGCCACCCGCATCTTCAAAACCCGCACCATCGCTACCGAGGCCTGCAAAAAGGGCCGGGTGATGGTCGACGGCGTAGGGGTGAAGCCCTCGCGCACGGTCAAGGTGGGCGACACGATACAGGTGCGCAAGCCGCCCGTGACCTACTCGTTCAAGATTCTGGCTCTGGCCGAGAACCGCATGGGGGCCAAACTGGTGCCGGGCTATCTCGAGAATGTCACCCCACCCGAGCAATACGAACTGCTCGACATGGTGCGCATCAGCGGCTTTGTCAACCGGCAGAAGGGGCTGGGACGCCCCACGAAACGCGACGGCCGACAGATGGCACAGTTCCTCGAGTCGCAGTATGCCGACGACGGATTCGATTTTGACTTCGATTTCGACGACGACCTGGACGAGGAATAATATTAAATAAATTTAAAACTCGATTGAAACTGCAGGGGTAATATCCCGTTCCCGGGGATTGTGCCTTACCTTTGCCGTTGCAAATCTATCTTTTATGTGGGCTAAGAAGCTGAAAATAGTATGTCTGTTGCTGGCCGGTTGCCTGGGAGTGCTCTCTACGACACTTCCGCATCATCACCACGCCAACGGCATGATATGCCTCGAGTTCAACCTGCTCGGCAGCGACGACTCCCACGCCAAAAGCGCCGAAGAAGAGACCGACGATTGCACCGGCTGCAACTGGTTTGCCTACAAGATACCGGTCGATCTGGCATCGTTGCATCAGCACCTAACCCTTCGGTTTGCCCCGGTCAAGATATTGCTGGGTACCTGGGCCGTATTGGCCGACTGGGTCGTCGACATCCCCGACGAGTCGCCCACGTATGGCATCTATGTCGAACGGCTGCATACGGCCGTCTTTCTCCAGACCCTCGCTCTGAGGGCCCCTCCCGTAGCATAGGTATATAGTTTTGAAATCGTGTTGTCTCGCAGAGCATCATGCACTGCCGAGCCATGCGTACGTGCGGCCACCGACATGGCCGTAACGATTGAAACATCTGTTTATTCAATATTAAAGCAATACCTATGAAACGAAACATATTATTGACAATCACAATCTTATCGTATATTCTGTGGAGCTGCTCGGGCTCGTCGCACACCGATGGCGAAGCCCACGAACACAGCGACCACATCGAAGAGCACGACCATGAGCACAGCGAGCACGAAGGTCACGACTACGAAGCCGAAGGCCATGGCGACGAAATCATCCTGAAAAAAGCCGAGGCCGAAGCCATCGGCCTGACCACCAAAACCATAAAGCCCGAGAAGTTTCACAGCGTGATTCCCTGCTCGGGTACTCTCTCGGCCGCCCAGGGCGACGAGATGACGGTCGTAGCCCCCGTGTCGGGCGTGGTCTCGCTGGCCGGACGGCATATCACCGACGGCAGTCAAGTATCGAAAGGGAGCGTGCTGCTGCGCCTCTCGGCCCAAAAGCTGGCCGCAGGCGACCCGGCACAACGCGCCCATATCGACTACGAGACGGCTCGCAAGGCCTACGACCGGGCCAGCGAACTGGTGAAAGACCAGATTATCTCGCGCCAGGAGTACGAACGGATAGCCAAGGATTACGAGACCGCCCGGCTGGCCTACGAGGCTATCGGCGGAAACGGGACGGGCAGTGCCGTGCAGGCTCCCATGAGCGGCTACTTGAAAAACATTCTGGTGAACGACGGCGACTTCGTGGAGATGGGACAACCGCTGATGACCCTCTCGCAAAACCGCCGGTTGCAGTTGCGGGCCGAGGTGCCGCAACGCTACTACAAGGCACTGCCTACCATCGCATCGGCCCACTTCAAGACCTCGTATGACGACCAGGTATACAGCCTCGACCAACTGAACGGCAAGCTGCTGAGCTACGGCCGCGGCTCCCTGGCCGGCGGTGCCTACGTGCCGGTGGTCTTCGAACTCGACAACCGGGGCGATGTAGTGCCCGGTGCCTGTGTCGAGGTCTATCTGCTCTCTACGCCGGTCGACAATGCCCTGGTGGTACCCGTCTCGGCCCTCACCGAGGAGCAGGGACTCTACTTCGTCTACCTGCGTCTCGACGAAGAGGGATATAAGAAGCAAGAGGTCACGCTGGGCGATACCGACGGGGCCAACGTGCGCATCCTCTCGGGTCTGCACGAGGGCGACCGGGTGGTTACCCGCGGTGTCTATCAGGTGAAACTGGCCGCACACAGCGGTGTCATTCCCGAAGGTCATTCCCACAACCACTAATCCGCCGCAGCCATGTTGAACAAGATTATCCGATATTCGCTGAACAATCGGCTGCTCGTGCTGGTTGCTTCGATACTGTTGATGTTTGCAGGCATCTATACGTCGCTCAAGATGGATGTCGACGTATTCCCCGACCTGAACGCCCCCACCGTCGTGGTGATGACCGAGGCTCCGGGCATGGCTCCCGAAGAGGTGGAGCGCCTGGTTACCTTCCCGGTAGAGACGGCCCTCAACGGTGCCACCGACGTGCGTCGGGTGCGCTCGTCGTCGACCACCGGCTTCTCGGTCGTGTGGGTCGAGTTTGACTGGGGTACCGATATTTATCGGGCCCGCCAGATAACCTCCGAAAAACTGGCCGTCGTGGGCGAGAGCCTGCCCCAGGGGGTAGGTACCCCTACGCTGGGCCCGCAGTCGTCCATTCTGGGCGAGATGATGATTATCGGCCTCACGGCCGATTCGACCTCGATGCGCGACTTGCGCACGCTGGCCGACTGGACCATTCGTCCCCGCCTCCTCTCCATCGGTGGGGTGGCACAGGTTACCGTCATCGGCGGCGAGATGAAGGAGTACCAGATTCTGCTCGACCTGCCCCGCATGAAACAATACGGGGTTTCGCTCGACGAGGTGCTGACCGCTGCCCGCCAGATGAACCGCAATGCCAACGGCGGCATCCTCTATGAATATGGCAACGAATACATCATACGCGGTGCCGTGGCTACGACCGATGTCGACGCCATTGCCAAGGGTGTGGTGAAACGCGTCGACGGTGTCCCCATCCTGATGGGCGACATCGCCGAGGTGAAGATTGGCGACAAGGCGCCCAAGCTGGGGTGCGCTTCGGTCGAGGCTCATCCGGCCGTGCTGCTCACCGTCACCAAGCAGCCCAACACCAGCACGCTCGACTTGACCGACAAGCTGCTGGAGTCGGTCGACGAGCTGAAAAAGAACATGCCGGCCGACGTGACCGTATCGACCGACATCTTCCGCCAGTCGCACTTCATCGAGAGCTCTATCGACAACGTGAAGAAGTCGCTCTACGAAGGGGCCTTCTTCGTGGTCATCGTGCTCTTCTTCTTCCTGATGAACGTGCGCACCACCATCATCTCGCTGGTTGCCCTGCCGTTCTCGCTGCTCTTCTCGATATTGGCCCTGCACTTCATGGGCTTCACCATCAACACCATGAGTCTGGGCGGTATGGCCATCGCCATCGGGTCGCTGGTCGACGATGCCATTGTCGACGTGGAGAATGTCTACAAGCACCTGCGCGAAAACCGCAAGCTGCCGCCCGGCGAGCGCAAGCGGGTTATCGACGTGGTATTCGAGGCTTCGCGCGAGGTGCGTATGCCTATCCTCAACTCGACGCTCATCATTATCGTCACCTTCATCCCCCTCTTCTTCCTCACCGGTATGGAGGGGCGCATGCTGGTACCGCTGGGTATCGCCTTCATCGTGGCGCTGTTTGCCTCGACCATCGTGGCCCTCACCCTCACGCCGGTACTCTGCAGCTACCTGTTGGGTAAGGGTGGCGACGACAAGATGAGCCGCGAACCCATCGTGGCCCGCACCCTCAAGAAGTATTACCAGCGGGCCCTCGAGTGGTCGCTGCGCCACCGCCGCGAGGTACTGGGCGGCACCATCGTGCTCTTTGTAGCGGCACTGATTACCTTCTTTACCCTGGGCCGCAGCTTCCTGCCGTCGTTCAATGAAGGGTCGTTCACCATCAACGTGAGCACCCTGCCGGGCATCTCGCTCGAGGAGTCGGACAACATCGGCCGCCGGGCCGAGCAACTGCTGCTCGAGGTGCCCGAAATCAAGACCGTGGCCCGCAAGACGGGACGTGCCGAGCTCGACGAGCACGCGCTGGGTGTGAACACCTCGGAAATCGAAGCCCCCTTCGAACTGAAAGACCGCTCGCATGCCGAGGTGGTAGCCGATGTGCGCAAGAAACTCTCGATTCTGCCCGGTGTCAACATCGAAATCGGGCAGCCCATCTCGCACCGCATCGACGCCATGCTCTCGGGTACACAGGCCCGCATCGCCATCAAGCTCTTCGGCGACGACCTCAACCGCATGTTCATGCTGGGCAACCAGATCAAGAAAAATATCTCGACCATCGACGGCGTGGTAGACCTGAATGTCGAGCAGCAAATCGAACGGCCGCAACTGAAGATTACGCCACGGCGCGAGATGCTGGCCCGCTACGGGGTAACGCTGGCCGAGTTCTCGGAGTTTATCGACGTGGCCCTGGCCGGCGAGGTAGTCTCGCAGGTCTACGAGGGTAGCCGTACCTTCGACCTCACGGTCAAGGTGAAAGACGACGAACGGGCCACGGCCTCCCGCATCGGCGACCTGATGATCGACACGCAGATGGGCAAAGTGCCGTTGAGCACGCTGGCCGAGATAGAGTCGGCCACCGGCCCCAACACCATCAACCGCGAGAATGTGAAACGTAAAATCGTCATCTCGGCCAACGTGAGCGACCGCGACCTGCATAGCGTAGTCGACGACATCCGGGAACGCATCGACGAGACCATCACCCTGCCCGAGGGTTACTTCATCGAGTATGGCGGACAGTTCGAGAGCGAAGCCGCCGCCTCGCGCACCCTCTCGATTGTGTCGCTCTTCTCGCTGCTGGTGGTATTCCTGCTGTTGTACAACCAGTTCCGCAGCGCGTCGCAGTCGGCCGTCATCCTGCTCAACCTGCCGCTGGCCCTCATCGGCGGCGTCTTTATCCTGCGCTTCACCACGGGCGAAATCAGTATCCCCGCCATCATCGGCTTCATCTCGCTCTTCGGTATCGCCACCCGCAACGGCATGCTGCTCGTGTCGCACTACAACACCATGCTGGCCGAGGGACATACGCTGCACGATACCGTATTGCACGGCTCGCTCGACCGGTTGAACCCTATCCTGATGACGGCGCTCACCTCGGCCCTGGCCCTTATCCCGCTGGCTCTGGGCGGCGACCTGCCGGGCAACGAGATACAGAGCCCGATGGCCAAAGTGATTCTGGGCGGATTGATTACTTCGACCTTCCTCAACGCCTTTGTGGTGCCGGTCGTTTATTGGATTATGAACCGTAAAAAAGAAAACCGATGAGAAAAACGCTTTTCCTGCTCTGCGCACTCGCCGTTGCGGGTGCAGGAGCTCAAAATAAGATGGCCGATATTCTGTCGAGTATCGAGACCAACAATCCCCAGCTGAAGGCCGGGGCCCAGATGGTGCTGAGCCAGAAGGCCGAGGTGTCGTCGCAAAACTCGCTCGCCGACCCAACTTTCGAACTGGAGCACCTGTGGGGTGCCCAGAATGCCGGCGACCGCAAATACGACATCACCGTGTCGCAGGCATTCGATTTCCCCTCGCTCTACGTGCAGCGCAACCAGATGGGCAACCTCAAGCGCAGCCTCTACGACGGGCAGCAGGCACTGTTGCGGCAGCAGGTGCTGTTGCAGGCCAAGGAGTTGTGCCTGCGCATCGTCTATCTGAACCGCTGCATTCAGTTGGGCGAGGAGCGGCAGGCGGCTGCCGACCGGCTGGCCGCCCTCTATCGCGAACGACTCGCGACGGGCGATGCCGCCATACTCGACGTGAACAAAATCGAAATCGAACAGCTCAACGTCACCACCGCCAACACACGGCTGCGCAACGACCGTTCGGCCTGTCTGGCCCAACTGCGGGCGCTGAACGGCGGCGAACCCTTCGAAGGGGGCCTCGAGACGTTGGCCGACTACCCGCAGGCAGCGATGCCCGCCTCGTTCGACGACCTGAAAGCCCAGGCCCTGCAGGCCGACCCCGAGCTGCAGCTGCTGCGCCAGGAGAGCCTCATCGCCGACAAGTCGGTGGCCCTCAACCGGGCCGGGTGGCTGCCCAAGTTTGAGTTGGGCTACCGCCATGCCTATGAGTTGGGCGAGCGGTTCAACGGTCTTTCGGTAGGTATCTCCATCCCCCTCTTTGCCAATCGCAAGAAGGTGAAGATGGCCAAGGCCCAGGCTCTGGCCGGGAGCTTTGCCGTGAACAATCGCGAGCAACAGGCTTTGGCCGAGCTGCAGACCGCCTACGACGAAGCCGTATCGTTGCAACGCGACCACGCCCGCTACGACCTGCTGATGCGCCAGAACAACCTGGGGCTGCTGCAAAAGGCCCTCACGGCCGGACAAATATCGATGGTCGAATATCTGGTAGATGCGACCCAGCTCTACGAGGCGTTTGACAACCGGCTCTCGCTCGAGTATGAATACCAGTTGCGGTTGGCCCGCATGTACAAATTCGAATTGTAAGATTACCGCTAAAACCTTGTAACAGAATCCTTCGCGCCTCACCCGGTGCGGAGGATTTTTTTATTCGACAGTCTCCCAGATACCCTCCCTGCAGATGTCCCGGAATAGCCGAGAGTGTTAAAAGATATTATATCCATAAATATTTTCCATAGGAATATTGTTTATATGGAAAACAATATACATCTTTGCAAAGTAATTTCTAATGGAATATTTTTCTTATGAAAACAAATATAGAGATAAAGGACAAAAAGCAAGTGATGAAGAGCTGGATGAAGCGATACGGATTGTTGGCTCTGGGCTTGATATTGGGAGCCGTAGGCGGATACCTTTACTGGCGGTATGTAGGTTGCGCCAGCGGCACCTGCCCCATCACGGCATCGCCCTGGACCAGCACGGTGTGGGGAGCAGCCATAGGCGGATTATTGATGAGTTCATTTAAAAAAGAGAAAAGTTATGAATAAACGACTGATGATTTGGGCGGTGAGTCTGGTTGCGCTTCTGCTGGCCGCCTGTGAAACCCAAGCGACGAACAATGATAAAAATAATAAAAAGGAGAACAAGATGAAAACGATTGAATTGACCAAAGCCGATTTCTTGAAAAAAGTGATGGATTATGAAACCAATCCCAATGAGTGGAAATACCTGGGCGACAAGCCGGCCATCATCGACTTCTACGCCTCGTGGTGCGGCCCCTGCAAAATGGTAGCACCCATACTCGAGGAACTGGCCGAAGAGTACGACGGACAAATCTATATCTATAAGGTGAATACCGAAGAGGAACAGGAGCTGGCCGGTCTGTTCGGGATACGAAGCATCCCCTCGATACTCTTTATCCCCATGGGCGAGCAGCCGCAGATGGCTACGGGAGCCATGCCCAAAAGTTCGTTCAAGGAGGCTATCGACAAGGTATTGCTGAAGAAATAACCCCATGAAGCCACGTTCTCCCGAGCGGGGACTGCGAAAGAGGTGTCGCTTTTTCATCTCCACGGCTTCTACCGTTGCCGTGGAGATGAATATCGTTTGCTGCGACGGGACAGATACAAGAAAAAAATCGGCGGCCCTGGTATCGGATGGATTTACCCTATGATAACTAATTGAATCAGATCGACCAGCAACCGGCCGTAACCGAGACGATTGCCGAAACCATCGGTGCAGGTGAGTCGTATATCTATACCTTCGAGACCAAGGCCGACCTTTCGGAATCGGGTTCGTATACCATCAAAGCCTGGAGCAATCTGGAGAACGACGATATTGCCGACAACGATACCAGCACGGTGAGCGTGCGTCACTTCGGTCCGGCCAAAGTACCCTACTTCAACGGTTTTGAAGATGCATACAGCCGCGAAGCCATCAAATACTTCGACCTGAACTTCGACGAAGCCGACGGCGGTAACGGTTGCTGGGCAATCGAGGCCAACTCGTGGTTCTCTTCGTTCTCCCGTACCGGCGACTATGCCATGATATATTGGTACAGCAGCAACAACGTGGGCGACGACTGGTTCATCTTGGAGCCCATTCAACTGAAAGCCGGTTACTACAGTCTCAAGTTCTGGTACTCTTCCTTCTCCTACGACGAGAAATTTGCCGTATACTATGGTACCGAGGCTACGCCCGAAGCCATGACCACGAAGGTGGTAGAGTATGCCCCCTTCAATACCGACGAATATATGGAGTCGGCCAGTGTAGTCCACATCGAGGAGGACGGGGTTTACTACTTTGGCTTCCACGCCTTCAGCGATGCTAACAAGAATGTGATTTGCATCGACGACATTTCGCTCGAAGAGATCGACATGCTCGGCAACGACCTAGCTGTGACCAACCTCACCTCGCCGGTCAACGAATATGTATCGTCGCAACAGTCGCAAGACATCTCCTTCTCGGTAATCAACAATTCGGTCAACACGATTACCAATGCCTCGGTCGAAGTTGCCGTCGACGGTACGGTTGTCGAGACCTTCGACATCGAGAGCATCGAACCTCAGGAGACTAAAAACTACGTATGCGAGCAAGCCCTGGCCAGCCTCTCGTCCGGCGGTCACACGCTGACGATTACCATCGAGAACGAGGGCAGCGAGAATCTCGAAAACAATACTCTCGAAGTCGAGTTCACCGTAGTGAAGAACCCGGTCATGTACTACGACTTCGAAACGAGAACCGTTCCCGAAGAGCTGACGTTGAGAGCCGAAGACGGTGCCACGGTCAACTCGTCGTTGAACGACATATTCCCCAACAACGAGCCGTGGAACGTGATTGAAATCAACGAGCACCCCACCTTCGGTTCGTGGATGCTTACCGCTGCTTCGTGGTTTACGACGGTTGTTCCGGCCGACCGCTGGTGCATCTTCCCCCAAATCGGGGTTACTTCCGACAATGCCGATATGGTATGGTCGGCCATGTCGGGCGATGCCGGTGAAGATTTTGCCGAGGACTACGAGATTATGGTATCGACCACCGATGCCGAGCCCGAGAGCTTCACCTCGATTCTGACGGTTACCGACGAGAACTTCGCCACCAATCCCAGCACCCGCGGTGTAGACCTGGGCGCCTATAAGGGACAGAACATCTACGTAGCCATCCGTCTGACGACGACCGACGGCTACATGCTCTCGATCGACAACATCGGGTTCTATGGCGATATAGTCAAAGGCGGTTCGTCCGTAGAGTCGGTTGCAGCCGACGGCCGCTTGTGGGTAAGTGCCGGTCAGGTAGTATGCTCGGCCGAGCAGGTAGACCGCATCGTGGTCTTCGATGCCAGCGGACGTCAGGTAGCCGGTTGTGAAAATCAATCGACCCTCGATGTCGACCACTTGTCGAGCGGCGTTTATCTGGTTCGGGCCATGGCCGACGGACAAGTGCTGCAAACCAAGTCTATCAAATAACGCAGAACCTATCGGCGAGGGGGAGTCTCCCGCACGGGGAGATTCCCCCTTCGTTTTGCCCGCAGGCAAAAGCGACTCCCGGTCTTGTTCTGCATTGGAAAAGAAAATGTAATTTTGTAAACCGATACAAAAGTCGTATCGACCGGGGCAGAGAGGCCCACAGCAGGTTCGACTTTTGTGTAAAGAAAGGAGGAAAAAAAGATATGCCAATCGTAGTAGACAAAGACCGTTGTCCGCAGAACCATCGCTGCCCGCTCATCGACCTTTGCCCCCGGCAGGCCATCAGCCAGGTGGGGTTCGGGTTGCCGCAAATCGATGCAGACAAGTGTATAGAGTGCGGCAAGTGTGTTCGTTCGTGTTTCAAACAGGCCATGTATGAAATCAAGTAAGCGTATGGAATCGTTTTGCAAGATACGCGATGTATACCGGGCCATCACCGAGTTTGAAGCCCGGTTTGAAAAGCGCTACGGCCTCGGGCTCAACGAGGGCTCCCTGCTGTGTGCCTTGAGCGATTGCCCCAAACTGTCGTCGGGCGATATTGCCAGACAGTTGAACCTCTCCCAGTCGAACGCCTCGAAGGTGATTCGCTCGGCCGAGAAAAAGGGGCTCATTCAGCGCAGCCTGGGCGATGACGACAAGCGGCAGATGTACTTCTCGCTTTCGCCCGAGGGAGCCGATTGCCTCGCCCGGTTGCAATGTTGCGACATCCAGGTGCCCGAGCTTCTGCAGAAATTGTTGTAACCGAAAAATGTATCCGGCGGGCAGGCCGCCCGTCGTGACCGATAGTATCCCCAGACCCGATTGTTTTCGGGCCTGGGGATTTTTTTTGTCCCCCCCGGCTCATACCCTTCTCTCGTTTAGCCAACCTCACTGATAATAAACGAGTTGTAGCATCAATGTATAACGAATGTTGCTTAGGCTTAAAACAGTTGTAACACAAATGTTGCACGGGCCCGATAATTTTGGCGCAGCATATAACCAACGGAAAAACAGTATGAAAAGGACATTCACATTGATTTTTATTCTCGTGCAAATTGCTGTTGCACAAGCAGCAGGACTTATTTCGGGTACGGTGAAAGAGGGGACCGAGCACCACACGTTGCCGGGCGCCGTACTGCGACTGGACAAATTTAACCGCTACACAGTCTCGGACAAAAACGGTTACTTCGAGTTCCTGAATGTTCCCGACGGGGAGTATCGGGTCGAAGTCACTTACTTAGGATATACGACGGCGTATCAGGACGTCACGGTAAAAGAGGGAGGAAACTCGGTCATCGAGTTTCAGTTGCAGGAAGATTCGAAAGTCTTGAACGAGGTGGTAGTCATGGGCGACCAGGCTCGCGGACAGGCCAAGGCATTCAACCAGCAGAAGACCAACCGCAATGTAACCAACGTGATTTCGGCCGACCAGGTGGGCCGTTTCCCCGACTCGAACATAGGCGATGCGCTGAAACGGGTACCGGGTATCACCATGCAGAACGACCAGGGCGAGGCCCGCAACATCATCGTACGGGGTCTGGCTTCGGAGTTGAACTCGGTGACTCTGAACGGGAACCGCATCCCCTCGGCCGAGGGCGACAACCGCAAGGTGCAGATGGACCTGATTCCCTCGGACATGATACAGACCATACGGGTAAACAAAACCCTTACTCCCGACATGGATGGCGATGCCATAGGCGGCTCGGTCGACCTGGTGACTCGCGCCGCATCGGGCCGGCAGCGCATCTCGCTCACGGCACTGGGCGGTTTCAACCCCATCCGCAACGGGGCTACCGGGTCGGGCTCGTTTGTCTACTCCAACCGCTTTGCCGACGATAAGGTGGGCGTGGTACTCAGCGCCTCGTACATGAACAAGAGCTACGGTTCGGACAATATCGAAGGGGTGTGGGGCAAGGACGACGCCCAGAATATTTTCCTCGAAGAGATGGATATTCGCAAATACGACGTGCAACGCATCCGCCGCAGCATCTCGCTCAATACCGACTGGAAAATCGATGCCAACAACACGCTGGCTGCCGACCTGATGTACAACTGGCGCGACGACAGGGAGAACCGCTTCCGCACCCAGTTCAAGGATGTGGAGCCCGTATACGACGAGGCTACGCAGGCGATTACCGGATACACGGGTAACATCACCCGCGAGACCAAAGGCGGTATAGACAACTGCCGCAACAAGAACGCCCGTCTCGAAGACCAGCGGGTGCAATCCTATTCGCTCACGGGTACGCACCTGCTCTCGCCCCGGTTCGACCTCGACTGGAACCTCAGCTATGCCAAGGCTCAGGAAGACCGTCCGCACGAACGCTACATCGAGTATACGCAAGAGGGACTTTCGCTCACACAAGATCTGACCAACCCGCGACTGCCCTTTATCTCGGCTCCCGGGCAAGACTTGAGTCTCTTTGCCTTCGACAAGCTCACCGAACAGCACGACTATACCGACGAGGATGAATACTCGGCCAAAATCAACGCCCGGGTACCTCTCTCGGCCATCGCATCGCAAAAGGGTCGTCTCCACTTCGGTTTGAAAGCTCGCATCAAGAGCAAGGAGCGCAACAACAACTTTTATGAATATACCCCCATCGACGGTCTCCCCTCGCTGGGCGACATGGAACCGGTCACCTACAACTCGCCGCTGACACAGGGCGACCGCTACATACCGGGCTCGTTCGTCTCCAAAAAATGGCTGGGCAATGTCGACCTCAACAACACCTCTCTCTTCGAGAAAGAGGCCGACCCGTCGGAGTATCTGGTCAACAACTACAAGGCCAAGGAGCAAATCTACGCCGGTTATCTGCGTTGGGACCAGGATATTACCCCCGACCTCACCTTTATCGTGGGGGCCCGCATCGAGCATACCCGGGTCGACTACGAGGGCAACTATGTGCTCGACGAAGACTATGCCAACGCCGACTTGCGCAACGTGAAAAACAGCTACACCAACGTGCTGCCCAACGTGACCATCTGTTACACACCCCGAAAGAATATGGTGCTCCGCGGTGTCTTCTCGACGGCACTCGCCCGCCCCAACTACTACGCCCTGATTCCCTTTGCCGATGTAAAATCGGAAGACCGCGAAATCTCGGCCGGTAACTCCGACCTGAAGGCCACCTACTCCTACAACGCCGACCTCATCGGCGAATACTACTTCCAGTCGGTGGGTATCGTTTCGGCCGGGCTCTTCTACAAAAATCTCGACAACTTCATCTACAACTACCTCGATGCCAACTATACGACCGAGAAGTTTGCCGCCGATTTCCCCAACCTGCCCAACCCCATCCCGGCCGGTGAGCAGTGGCAGTTCCTGCGCCCCCTGAACGGCGACCAGGTACACCTCTTCGGTGTGGAGCTGGCCTTCCAGCGCAAGCTCGACTTCTTTGCCTCGAGTTTCATGCGCAACTTCAGCGTGATGCTCAACTACACCTATACCCACTCGATTACCAAAGGTATCTACAACGAGGACGGCGAGGAGCGTACCGACGTGAGCTTCCCGGGCACGGCTCCGCACATGTTCAACGCCTCGCTGGCTTGGGAGAACAATCGCTTCTCGGCACGTGTTTCTTTGAACTACACCGCCGGGTATCTCGACGAGGTGGCCAGCACGGCTTTTGAAGACCGCTATTACGACGGGCAGCTCTTCCTCGACGCCAACGCCTCGTATCGCATTGCCGACGGCCTGCGCATCTTTGCCGAGGCCAACAACCTCACCAACCAGCCGCTGCGCTACTACCAGGGCTCCAAGCAGTACATGGCACAGCTCGAGTATTACAAGTCGACCTTCGACATCGGTGTAAAATGGGAGTTCTAAAAAACAAGTAAATGATAAAAACAAATAAACGAAGCGAAATGAAAAAATCCGTTAGATTCTTTTTGAGACATGTCCGCACCTTTTCGGCCTTGCTGCTGGTGGGGATTATCCTGTGCGGCTGGTCGTGCCGCCAGACCAACGACACGCAAAACAGCACCTTCCCCGAGTCGATCGACGATAACTTCAACTTTATCGTAGCCAACGACATGGGACGTAACGGCTATTACGACCAGAAGCCCATTGCCGAGCAGATGGGCGAGACGGCCGGCGAGATAGGCATCGAGTTTGTAGCCGCCGCCGGCGACATTCACCACTTCGAGGGGGTGGCCAGCGTCGACGACCCTCTGTGGAATACCAACTACGAATACATCTATTCGCACCCCGAGCTGATGCTCGACTGGTATCCCGTGCTGGGTAACCACGAATACCGGGGCAACACCCAGGCCGTACTCGACTATTCGGGCGTAAGCCGCCGCTGGTGCATGCCGGCCCGCTACTACGACAAGACCTTCGAGGTGGGCGACAGCTCTACGCTCAAGGTGGTCTTTATCGACACGGCACCGCTTATCGACAAATACCACAAGGAGTCGGAAGAGTCGTATCGCGACGTGGCCGCCCAAGACATGCAGGCCCAGCTTCACTGGATCGACTCGGTGCTGAATGCCTCGCACGACACCTGGAAGGTGGTCATCGGCCATCACCCCGTCTATGCTCAGACTCCCAAGGACGAAATCGAGCGCGAGAACCTGCAGGAGCGTCTCGACCCGCTGTTGAGGAAATATGGTGTCGACATGTATATCGCCGGGCACATTCACAACTTCCAGCACATACAGATGCCCGACAGCCCGGTCGACTACGTGGTCAACTCGTCGGCCTCGCTGAGCCGCAAGGTGAGCCCCATCGAGGGAACGCAATATTGCAGCCCCGAACCGGGATTCTCAGTCGTATCGGTATCGGACCAGGAGTTGAGCCTCTACATGCTCGACAAGACCGGCCATGTGCTGCACACGGTTACGCGCACCAAATAACACGAGTTTCTTATTTTCTTTCTTTCAAAGGGGCTTTGCCTGTGGCCGTCGGGCCGGGCGAAGCCCTTCTGTTTTCGTGTAAAGGGCTGGAGATAACGATGCGGGCCGAGCCGCTTCACTCCCGGTTAGAGGTCCGGGGAGTCGGTCGCCCCGGAGGCCTCGGCCTCGGGCTGACGGAAAATCGAGAAGTTCACGCTGCCGTAACTGCGGTGCTGGTCGAAGAGCGGGTGCGACGAGAAGTCGTTGTTCTTCGAATGCTCGAGTACAAAGATACCGCCCGGTTTCAAGAGGTTGCGCGACAGCACCTCGTGCGGCAGAGTCTCCAGCTTGGGCAAGTCGTAGGGAGGGTCGGCAAACACCAGGTCGAACTGCTGGCGGCAGCTTTGTACAAACTTGAAGACATCGCCCTTGATGGGGGTGAGGTTGCGGTCGCCGAGCTGTTGCTGCACCTTGCGGATAAAGTTGTATTGCGTGGGGTAAATCTCGACACACACCACCCGGGCACACTCGCGCGAGAGCAGCTCGAAGCTGATGGCCCCCGTGCCGGCAAAGAGGTCGAGCGCCTCGATGCCCTCGAAGTCGATCAGGTTTTCCAGTACGTTGAAGATATTCTCCCGGGCAAAGTCGGTCGTGGGCCGAGCCTTGATATTAGTGGGGACATCGAACCGCCGACGCCCGTATTTACCGCTGATGATTCGCATGCTGTTTGCTCTTTGGTTTATGATACAAAGATAGTGAAAGGTGAGGGCAGAGGCAAACGGGAAAACTTGTTTTTCAAATTTGACTATGCCGAGCCGCATCCTCTCTTCTGAAAAGATAGCGAAAGGCGAGAGCATAAAATCAAGTTCTCTTGATTTTTATAGCGTGGCACACTATATTTGCAATTCCATTGAGTCTATGAAAATATCATAATCAAACACCACGGGGGAATGGTTCTAAACACGCTGTTTATCGAAAGTCTGTCCAATTTTGCACACGGTTTGTCATCGGCCTTTTTCATCTACTTTGGAATCAATCTGGCCTTCTTTCGGGGCACCAACCGACCATTGCAGGTACTAGGATACCTGTTTTGCCTGTGGGGTGTACAGAATGTAAAAGACCTGTTGCTCTACGTCGACTCGGTGAGCGAGTCGTACTACTACTCTACCCTGTTGCTGTCGTTCGACATGTGGGCAGTACCGTTTTGCGCCCTCTTCCTGCTCGAGATTCTCTACCCCGGCTTCTTCAGCCTCAAGCGGGTGGTGCAGTTCGAATTGCCGTTGGTACTCCTCACCGCCGGATTTGCCACAACGGGTGCATCGGCTTTTTACGTAGGGAGTGTGATCTATATGGCCCTCTTCTGTCTGGTCGTGGTACTCTTCATCGTCTCCAAGGTGAGAAACTACAACCGGTTCATGCGCGAGAACTACTCCTACACCGAGCGGGTGAATGTGCGCTGGCTCATCAACAGCATGATTATTCTGGCCCTCTGTCTGTTGCTTTGGCTCTATACCTGTACCCACATCAGCCATCTGGGCGACCTCGTCTACTATACCACCTCGACCCTGCTGTGGTCGGTAGTGCTCTACTACAGTCTGCGGCAAGAGTGGATACCCGATGTGCCGCAAAACGCCCCAGCACCCGAAGCCGAGGCCTTGGAACCGTTGCGTAACGGCTCGTCGCCAATGAGTCAGAAACTCGAGGAGTATATCCGCGAAAAGGAGTTGTTTCTCAACGCCAAGCTGTCGCTCAACGACCTGGCCACCGAGATGGGGACCAACCGCAGCTACCTCTCCAACTGCCTGAACAACGAGTTGGGGGTGACCTTCTACGACTTCATCAACTCGTTCCGGCTCGAACGAGCCAAGTCGCTTCTCGGCGATGCGGCTTTCGGGGGCAGTATCGAAGAGACAGCCCTCTTGAGCGGGTTCAATTCGGTCTCGACCTTCCGCCGCTCTTTCCAGAAAAAATATGGTTGTACCCCTTCGCAATACCGCAGGCAGAGAGGGGATTGAAGCCCCACTCTATCGAGTATAGGCGGTGATGAGCCGCAGCGGCAAGGGTAGACTCTCGTCGCCGGCCGGCAGGTGAGAGGGGAATTTCGTGAGGGTGATAAAAGCCAGATGCTTGCGAATGAGCGGAATGATGTGCTGCCGCAGCTCCTGGTGGTTGCCCGAGAGCGAGAGCTCGTCGTCGGTGGGGCTGAATCCCAATTGTTTCCAGGCATTCAGAATGTAGTAGATGCCGTCGTTCACGTGGTGCATGGCAAAGCTGTTGGCCAGCAGGAATCCCTGTTGGTTGAAGGCAAACAGGTCGATCGAGTCGTTACCCCAGTGCACGTAGAGTTTGGCGTTGTAGCCCAGCCGGCTCTTGCGGTAGAAGTATTCGCACACGGGAGCCAACCGGTGCAGCACGACGGGGCGGTCGAAGGTGCGCCGGATGAACGAAAGCCGCTCGGTATCTACCTCAAAGAGCATCTGCGCTCCGGTATGAGGCAGCTCGGCCGCTACGGCGGTGCCGTCGCTGTCGGGGAAACAGAATTTGAAGTAGAGCGGGTTGTCGTCGGCCGAGGCGAAAGCGTTGGGGATGAAGGTATAGCGGGGCGAGTCGACCAGAAAGAAGACCTTCTCGAAGGCCCGGGTGAGGACGGGTTGGGAAAAAACTGCCTCCTCGAGCGACTGTTGAGTGGACCCGATGGGCAGCCGTTCGGTCACAATCGAGTCGCGATTCTCGGTGTGCTGCAACAAGATGTGCAGGTACGAACCGTCGGCATACATCGTGAGGATGTACTTGTGACTCTCTTTCATCAACTGGTTCAATGCCGCTATCGGTTCCATCTTTGCTATTCTGTTTTTTTGAGGTCTGGGCCACGTTCCGGCACGGGGGTATCGCACACTCCCGGCGAAGAGGGGCACAGACATTTTCGCCATTTAAATCGTACAAATGTAAGAAAAGAAAACGGGAAACACTATTTTTGTGATACACTTTATCGCATTCGTCCATGATTACCGACCTGCTTGTTCAACAGATAGAGAGTTATCTGCCCTACGCCCCCAACCGGCAGCAGTGCGAATTGCTGCAGATGCTGGCCACTTTTGTGCTCGACGAGCACAACGACACGCTCTTTTTGCTGCGAGGCTATGCCGGCACGGGCAAGACTTCGCTGGTGGGGGCGCTGGTCAAGGCCCTCGCCCAGTTGCAGAGCAAGGTGGTGCTGCTTGCCCCTACGGGACGGGCGGCCAAGGTCTTTGCCCGCTACGCAGGCCATCCCGCCTATACGATACACCGCCGCATCTACCGGCAGAAGAGCTATTCGCCCGACATGGAGGGTTTCCTCGTGGGCGAGAATCTGGCCAAACACACCCTCTTTATCGTCGATGAGGCCTCGATGATTGCCAACTCGTCGGGCGAGGGTGCGGTGTATGGTACCGGCCGGCTGCTCGACGACCTGGTGGAGTATGTCTATTCGGGCGAACATTGCCGCCTGATTCTGCTAGGCGATACGGCCCAGTTGCCGCCGGTAGGTCAGGAGCGCAGCCCGGCCCTCGACGCTGCGGTGCTGAAGGGGTATGGCCTCACCGTGTGGGAATATGAACTGCGCGAGGTGGCGCGGCAGGCGGCCGAGTCGGGTATCCTCAGCAACGCCACCCGTCTGCGCGAGGAGATGGAGCAGGTACCACTGCCCATGCCCCGCCTCCGGGTCAAGGGATTCCCCGACGTCGAGGCCCTTAGCGGCGAGTATCTGGTGGAGCGCATCTCCGACTCGTACGACCGGGTGGGGCTCGACGAGACCATCGTCATCACCCGCTCCAACAAGCGGGCCAACATCTTCAACCAGGGTATCCGCAACCAGATTCTCTATCGCGAGGAGGAGCTCACCGCCGGCGACCTGCTGCTGGTGGCCAAGAACAACTACTTCTGGGGCAAGGAGTACAAGGAGCTCGATTTCATTGCCAACGGCGACGTGGCCCGGGTGGTGCGGGTGGCCCGACGCACCGAACTGTACGGATTTCATTTTGCCGATGTACTGCTCTATTTCCCCGATCGCGAGGTCGAGATGGATGCCAGGATTCTGCTCGATACCCTCTCAAGCGACTCCCCCTCGCTCACCCGCGAACAGCAGGAGGCGCTGTTCACGCAGGTCATGGCCGACTACTACGACCTCACCACCCGGCGCGAGAAGTTCAAACGCCTCAAAACCGACCCGTGGTTCAACGCTCTGCAGGTGAAATATGCCTACGGAGTTACCTGCCACAAGGCGCAGGGCGGCCAATGGAAACACGTCTATATCGACATGGGGTATATTCAGCAGGGGGCGGCTCTCTCGCTCGACTTCTACCGTTGGCTCTATACCGCCTTTACCCGGGCTACCGAGAAGGTGTGGCTCGTCAATGTGAGCGAACAGTTTCTGGAACAACCGCTATAATACCGGGCTCAACAGCCGCATGATCGACTCCAGTCCCTTTTGCCACAACGGGCGGTGACGCCAGTAGTGCAGGATGATGCGCCGGCAGTGCTGTTGGTCGTCGATGAAGATGCGCTTCATCTCGCTGTTGACCTCGCGGTCGTAGATGAAGGCGTTGGCCTCGAAGTTGTGTTCGAAGCTGCGGAAGTCGAAGTTGGTCGACCCCACCGTGCAGAGTTCGTCGTCGATAATGACGGTCTTGGCATGGAGCAGTCCCGGTTGGTAGAAGTAGACCTTCACTCCCGCCTTCAACATCTCGGCGATGTAGGAGAACGAGGCGAAGCGCAGTATCTGCGAGTCGGACCGCTCGGGTATCATCACCCGCACGTCGACCTTGGCCAGCGCTGCCGTCTGCAATGCCTTAGCCAGACTGTCGGTGGGCAGGAAGTAGGGAGTCTGTATGTAGACCGCCTTTTTAGCGTTGGTAATGGCTTTCAGGAAGAGCATGGCAATGTTGGACCACTCGCCTATGGGTCCACCCGGCGCAATCTGGATACCACTCTCTCCCCGATCTTCTATCGGCGGGAAGAAGTGCGGCGCCGACAACACCTCTTTGCACTCGAAACTCCAGTCGACGGCAAAGAGCAGTTGCAGTCCCTGCACGGCCGGCCCCTCGATGCGCAGATGCGTGTCGCGCCAGATGCCCCACTTGAGCCCCTCGATGTAGCGGTCGGCGATGTTCATGCCGCCGATGTAGCCGATGTGGCCGTCGATGATGGTTATCTTGCGGTGGTTGCGGTAGTTGATGCGGCTGGCCAGTTGGGGGAAGGTTATCTCGAGGAAGGGACGCACGACGATGCCGGCCTCCTGCATCTCCTTGAAAAAACGCTTCTTGACCGACCAGCACCCCACGTCGTCGTAGAGCACCCGTATCTGTACCCCCCGGCGGGCACATCGCAGCAACACCTCTTTCACGCGGGAACCCAGCTTGTCGTCTTCGAAGATATAGTATTGTATGTGTATGTACTCGCGGGCTGCCTCCAGATCTTGCAGATACTGGTCGAACTTGCTCTGCCCCGTGGTGAAGATCTTCACCCGGTTGCCCGAGTAGTAGGGCATGCTGCACAGGCTGTGACAAAGCTTGATCTCCTGCTTGCTCTCCTCGTTCAACGGCAGCTCGTCGATATTGACAATCGAATGGTAGTCGCGCTTGCGCAATTTGCGCTTGATGCGTCGCGACACCATGCGCTTGGCCTTGAAATTCTGTCCGAAAAAGATATAAAAGACCAACCCCACCACGGGAAGGAAAGTGAGCACGATGACCCACGCCAGACTCTTTACCGGGTTACGATTTTCGGTGATGACAATCACAATCGTTCCCAGTATGGTGATGGCATATATCGTATAGACTACGAGATAGACCCAGTCGGTAAAGGGCATCAAGGCGAGTGTAAACATAAGTAAAAGCTAAATTATAAAAATATTCCGAAAAAAACAAATCCGGGGCGGTGGCACCGTTATTTTTTCGGCTCGACCGCTCCTATCGTGAGATGCTTTGTTTATCTTTGTGCTCTCATTGAAAGCCAAAGTGAAGAAAAAGAAAGCGGGGAGCAACTCCCCCAAACATACAAGCGGGCATGTGGTGGCCCTGTTGGTGATAGCTGTAGTTTTTCTATTCCTCCTGACAAAACTGCCTGTGATGGAATGGGGCGGTTTCACGACAAAACCTATCGATCTCTTTTCTGATATTCGGGTAGACGAGTCCATGCTCGAGTTGCCGGGCGATGCCGTGTGGCACGATGCCGAGAGCGACTCGCTCTTTGCGGCTCAGGAACAGCCGGCCGACTCGGTGGTGGAGAAATCAGTGACACCGGGCGACAGCCTCACGCCCCCGCGGGCAGCCGTGGCGGCACCGGCCCGGCTCGACACCTCGATGGTCGACGCGCCGCCCCGCAAGGATGGCGAGGTGGTGCTGTTCGAGGACTTCTCGCCCGACGGGAACGGCCTGTCGCATCTGCTCACAGCCATGGAGCAACGCGCTACCTTGGGGCGCCCGGTCCGTATTGCCTTTCTGGGCGACTCGTTTATCGAGGCCGACATCTTCACGCAGGATGTCCGCAGCCAGTTGCAAAAGCAGTATGGCGGATGCGGAGTCGGCTACGTGTCGATGCACTCCGACTTCCCGGGCTTCCGCCGCTCGGTAGTCCAGTCGGGCAACGGCTGGGAGGTGCATAGCGTGCTCAAGCCCCGGGAGGCCGACTGGAGCCTGATGCCGCTGCAACAACAATATTTCGTGCCGCTGGAGGGGGCCCGGGCACAATACCGGGGAACCACACGCATCGAACGGGCCGACAGTTGGACCGTCTCGCGGTTCCTCTTCGTGGCACGCAACGACTGTTCGGTCGACCTTAAGACAGGCGATGGCAGTTGGCAGAGCTATGCCGTAACCGGCTCGCCCGACATCCAGGCGCTCGAGGTGGAGGGCAAGACCAACCGCTTCGACGTGCGCACCGGCGCCATTGCCGGCTTTACAGCCATAGGCGTATGGCTCGACGATACGCAGGGCATTGCCGTCGACAACATCTCGACGCGCGGCTATTCGGGTCTGTCGCTGGTATCTATCCCGGCCGCTCGCTGCACGCAGATGGAGGCTATCGTCCCCTACGATGCCATCGTGCTGCAATATGGCTTGAATGTAATGACCCCCGAGATACTTCACTACGAGTCGTATGCCCGCAAGATGGTGGCGGTCATCAACCACCTGAAGGCCTGCTACCCGAATACCGACATCATCTTGATGGGTGTGGGCGACCGCAGCCGCAAGCTCAACGGGTCGTTTACCACCATGCCGGCCGTACTGGCTCTCTCGCGGGCGCAACGGCTGGCGGCCAAAAATGCCGGCGTAGTCTTCTGGGATACCTTTGCCGCCATGGGCGGCCTCAACGGCATGGCCGACTATGTAGCCCAGAAACAGGCCAACAAGGATTATACGCACATCAACCACAAAGGGGGCCGACGGTTGGCGGGCGAGTTTGTCAAATCGCTGGAATACAGCTTGAACCGAAACGGGTTATGAAAATACGTCACCTCATAGCATCTCTTCTGCTGCTGATGTGTGCCGCACCGCTGCGCGCGCAATGGGTGGGCGACACCGTATCGGTACCGGCGTTCCTGAACAAGGAGAAGAACCTCATCGACTTCAACGGGGCCGACTGGTCGCCGCTCTTTGCCGAGATGGATTCGTTGCAAAACGGCTCCGACTCGACGGCCCGCGTGGTCTCTATCGTACACATAGGCGACTCGCACATCCAGGCGGGTTACCTCACCGAGGCGGTGCGGTTGCCGCTGCAACGGCGTTTCGGCGATGCCGGACGCGGGCTGGTGGTGCCACTGAAACTGGCCAAGACCAACGAGCCGCACGACTACTCGGTGGTGGCCGACGGTGCCTGGAATTTCGCCCGCTGTGTGGGTCGCAAATACAGCGCCTATACCCCGGGCATCGGGGGGATAGCCATCGTGCCTCGTACCAACCGCATAGACCTTACGGTCTCGACCCTCAGCAAGACCGACGATTGCGAGGGGTTCCGACGGGTGCGCCTCTTCCACGAGCCTACCGACTCGTTCCCGGCAGTCATCTCCGAACCCTATCGGGTCACGGGCGAGGCTCGCAGCCCCTTCCTCACCTGCTATTCGTGGAACGACCCGGTGTGCAGCATCCACTTCTCGGGACAGATTGCTCCCGGCGAGGAACGGCTGGCCATCTACGGGGCGAGTCTCGAGACGGGCGAGAGCGGTATCCTTTACCATACCATCGGCAACAACGGTGCTTTTTACAGCAGCTACGCCGCCATACCTCACTTTGCCGAGCAGGTGGCCGCCCTGGCACCGCGGCTCATCGTCATTTCGCTCGGCACCAACGAATCGTTTTCTACCTCGCTGACCCGCGACGAACTCTATAAACAGATCGATGCCGTGGTGGCTCCGCTACAAGCGAGTTGCCCGCAGGCCCTGATTCTGCTCACGACCCCGGCCGAGTGTGCCCGCCGGCGTACCCGCTGGGTGAAGAAGCGCCGCCGGGTCTACTATTCGCCCAACTCGCGGGTCACGCTGGTGCGGGAGACCCTGAAGGCTTATGCCGCCGACCACCATCTGGCCTGCTGGGACTGGTACGAGGTATCGGGTGGCAAGGGCTCATCGACGGCGTGGCGCAAGGCGGGGCTCATGGCTTATGACCGCACGCACTGTACCGAGACCGGCTATCGCATACAGGGCGAAATGTTGTATCGCACACTTATGAATGCTTATCAAGATTATGTGGATAATGGAGTGGCTCAATAATCGGGTGGCCGACGTGGCCGCCTTTGCGGAGAGTATCGATTGGTCGAAGGTGGCTTCGCTGTTCGTCTACGACGGGCAGAATCCCCTCATGTTCAATACCGGGCTCTTCCTCTTTCTCTTCATCGGGTTCATGTGGATATACCGTCTGCTGGCCCATCGCGAGGCCCTGCGCATCGGGTTTGTCATCCTCTTCTCGCTCTATTTCTACTACAAGTCGAGCGGACTCTGCTTCCTGTTGCTGGTCGTGGTGGCCCTCTCGGACTACTCGCTGGGGCGGCTGTTGGGGCGGCTCTCGCGAAAGGGGCTGCGGCAGCTCTGCGTGTTGGCGAGCATGGTGGTGAACCTGGGCATGCTCTGCTACTTCAAGTATACCAATCTGCTGCTGGGGACTTTTGCCGACCTGACGCACCAGCCGTTCGAACCGCTCGACATCGTGCTGCCCATCGGTATCTCGTTCTTCACATTCCGTTCGCTGAGCTACATCATCGACCTCTATCGCCGGCAGATGGCTCCGGTCACCAGCTTCCGCGACTACCTCTTCTACCTCTCGTTCTTCCCGCCGTTGGCCGCCGGCCCCGTGGTGCGGGCCAAAGACTTCGTGCCGCAGATACACCGGCCGCTCGACATCACCCCGGCGCTGTTGGGCGAAGGGCTCTTCCTGGTCATGTGCGGATTGATTAAGAAGGTAGTCATCTCCGACTACATCAGCGTCAACTTCGTTGACCGCATCTTCGACAACCCCATGCTCTATACCGGGTTCGAGAACCTGATGGGCGTCTACGGCTACACGCTGCAAATCTATTGCGACTTCTCGGGCTACTCCGATATGGCCATCGGCATCGCCCTGCTCATGGGCTACCGGTTCAAAATCAACTTCGACTCGCCCTACAAGTCGGGCTCCATCACCGAGTTCTGGCGGCGGTGGCACATCTCCCTGTCGAGCTGGCTGCGCGACTACCTCTACATCTCGCTGGGCGGCAACCGGCGGGGTACGGTGCGCACCTATCTCAACCTCTTCATCACCATGGTGCTGGGCGGTCTGTGGCACGGTGCCTCGTGGCTCTTTGTCATCTGGGGAGCCTGGCACGGCCTGATGCTCATCATCCACAAACTCTACCGGCGTATCTTCCCCGTGGCCAAGAACTATCGGGCCGGGCACTTCCGCCACTTCCTCAACGTGCTGCTCACCTTCCATGTGGTAGCCGCCGGGTGGATATTCTTCCGCGCCCCTTCGCTCGACATCGCCTGGCAGATACTGACCCAGATATTCACCAACTTCCGCCCCGAAGCCATCCCCGCCTTCGTCTCGGGATATGCCGTTATCTTCGTTACTCTCGTGGCCGGATACCTGCTGCACTTTGCCCCGCACCGCTGGTCGCAATGGCTGCAACGCGAGCTCTCGTGGTCGCCGCTGGTGGTCAAGGCCGCCATCCTGGCCCTGGTGCTCTTCTTTGTGTTGCAGGTGCGTTCGAGCGAACTGGTGCCCTTCATCTATTCGCAGTTCTAAGGAGATGATACGCGTTCACTGAAAAAGAAGTTTTCTTCTCTTTCCAGAAGAGAGGATGCGGCTTGGCAAAAAAAATTCAAGCAAACTTAATTTTTTTTGCTCTCGCCTTTCACTATCTTTGTAGCTCAGTAAGAAACTTAATAACAGACCAATCGTCATGAAGGGAAAAATTTTGGTTACCGGGGGGACGGGTTATATCGGCTCCCACTCGACCGTAGAGCTGCAGAATGCAGGCTACGAAGTTGTTATCATCGACAATCTGTCTAACTCGAATATCGAGGTTCTCGACGGTATCGAACGCATCACGGGTGTACGCCCCACCTTCGTACAGGCCGACTGTACCGACATCGCGGCGTTGCGTAAACTCTTCGAGGAGAATCCGGGTATCAAGGGTATCATCCACTTTGCCGCCAGCAAGGCCGTGGGCGAATCGGTACAGAAACCGCTGCTCTACTACCGCAACAACCTGTTGTCGCTCATCAACCTGCTCACACTCATGCCCGAGTATGGTGTAGAGGGTATCGTATTCTCGTCGTCGTGCACCGTCTACGGTCAGCCCGACGTGCTGCCGGTCGACGAAACGGCTCCTATCAAACCGGCTCTGTCGCCCTATGGCAATACCAAACAGATAAGCGAAGAGATTATCAAGGATACGATTCATGCCAACGCTCCGTTCAAATCGATTATCCTCCGCTACTTCAACCCCATCGGTGCTCACCCCAGTGCCGAAATCGGCGAACTGCCCAACGGCGTGCCTCAAAACCTCATCCCCTACCTCACCCAGACGGCTATGGGTATCCGCAAGGAGTTGAGTGTATTCGGCGACGACTACAACACGCCCGACGGTTCGTGTATCCGCGACTACATCAACGTAGTCGACCTGGCCAAGGCTCACGTCATCGCCATGAACCGCATGCTCGAAAAGAAATCGCCCGAGGCTATCGAAATCTTCAACCTGGGCACGGGCCGCGGCGTATCGGTGCTCGAACTCATCGCTGCCTTCGAAAAGGCTACGGGTGTGAAAGTTCCCCACAAGATCGTAGGCCGCCGCGAAGGCGACATCGAGCAGGTGTGGGCCAACCCCGAAAAGGCCAACAAGGTGCTGGGCTGGACGGCTCAAGAGAGCATCGAAGATACGCTGGCTTCGGCGTGGAAATGGCAACTGAAACTGCGCGAAAGAGGCATCATGTAATCGACCTCCTTGCAACAATCCCATACAAAGCGAGACGGGCTCCGGCCGGTCTCGCTTTGCTTTTGTTTCGTAGCGACAGGCACGCCCCCCTGACCAACCGCTCCGTTGTGTCACGGCTCTTGCCCTCGACAAAAAACGAGAGAAATTTCGCTTGACAAACCGCACGGAATGTTTTATTTTTACCTCATCGACAACCCACAAAACCAATCATACGATGATGAGAAAAAGTGTATTCCTGCTTTCGAGCATGCTGGTGGCTTCGCTGTGCGGAGCCGGTTGCAGCTCGTCGCAAAAGCAGGCATCGGCTACCGACGAAACGGAGGCCGTATTTGCCTGTACCGACAGCGTCACCACCGAGTGTGACGGAGTGAAACTAACCCAAATCAGAGACAATGCCCAGGAGCGGCTGATGCAGTTGCGCCTCTTCGGCGAACTGCCGCAAACGCTCATCGACAGCCTGAACATCGGCCAGGGAGTGCCCGCCTCGGTGAGCGCCTTCCTGCTGGAGATCGACGGTAAACGCATCTTGTTCGACACCGGTATGGGAGCACCCGACAGCCGTCTGCTCACCAATCTGTCGGCCGCCGGAGTCACTCCCGCCGACATCGACTACCTCTACCTGACCCACTTCCACGGCGACCACATCGGCGGCATGATGAAGGGCGATACGGTCGTCTTCCCCAAGGCCGAAGTCTATGCCGCCCAACAGGAGTACGACGCCTGGATGCAGATGCCCGACGACAAAAAGACTCAAGTAGCCGCTACGATGGAGGCCTATAAAGACCGGCTTCACCTCGTGGCCTACGGCGACACGCTGCCCTGCGGCGTGGTAGCCCTCGACTGCGTGGGGCACACCCCGGGACACACCGCCTACCGGGCCGGCAAGTTCCTCATCGTGGGCGACCTTGTGCATGGCGCCGCCCTGCAGTTGGCCCACCCCGAGATTTGCGCCGCCTACGACATGGACCCGCAATCGGCCATCAAGCAACGCCGCTATTACCTCGACTATGCCCGCCAGAACCACCTGCTGTTGGCCGGCATGCACCAGCCGGCAGGTCATGCGAAATGACACCTCAACCGGTTTACATACAACGAAGGGAGCCCCAGACGGAGCTCCCTTTGTTGTATGTTGCGCTCTGCTCTATATCTCTTTCGTAAGGCTGAACTCCTTGTCGGCAAAGAGCTCGGCCAGACCCGAAATCTGTTTATAGCGCAGCAGCTCGTCCTTGTCCATCCCGATATTCTTCATAATCCAGCTATCCGACATGCCCGCCTTGGTCAGTTCGGAGACAATCTTGCACATGAGTTCGACACAATGCGTACCCCGTGCCCGGTTGTGGCGTATGGTCGAGGCCATGCGGTTCGAAATATCCTTGTCGATGACCACCACCGGCAGCATCCCCTTCTCCCGCTCGTAGATGCGCGGCGAGGTGAGCATCACCTTGTAGCGGTGAAACCCGTCCACCAGTTCGTACTGGTCGGTCTCGGGCAAATAGTAGCAGACACAGGGCATCGTATAGCCATCTTCCCAAATCGAGAGCTCGAGCAGTTTCATCTCGGGCGGAGCCACCACATTGGGATTATAGGTATTGGCCACCACCTTTTCTACAGGTACCGCCCGGACCTGATACACCGGACTTTTATACTCTTTCATTTTCTACTTCAACGCTTTATATTTTTCCATCACTTGATCTTTCAGCTTCTTCTCGACCTTGTTGAGCGAGAAACCCATGTACTTGCAGGTATGATCGTTCTTGAGTATGCAGATGCACATGCGCTTGAAGGTCGGCAGCTCTTTGAACTCGGGCAGGTCTATGTCGTCGAGATACTCCATCCGCACCGGCCACTTGTTGGTCTTGTAGTTGGAGTGGTCGCCCACGACAATAGGGATACCCAGCGCCTCCAACTTCTTGATGGTCTCATCGGAGAGACACCCCCCTTTCTCCCGCCAGAAGTTGACACTCACCGCCAGTTTTCGCTGGTAGTTGCGGCGAGTCGGCTCGGGCAACGTCTTCAGCAGGAAGTCGAGATACCCCTCCCACGTCATGCCGGGCGGCAGCTTGATGGAATACCAGCCCATCATCGACGACCGGCCGTACAGCCCGGCGAAATTGACCCCGTTGACCCGGCTCACCATCTTGCCCCACATGTCGGGGTCGATAGCCCGGTAGAGATGCAGGCTCGAGAGCGCCTGCGAAATGAAGGGGCTGGCCACCCGCTGCTTCTCGAGAGGTACACCCGCCCGATAGTAGAGATCGTAAAGGCGGTTGTAATCCCAGCCGAAACGTCCGTTGGCCACCCAAATATCGGTCGTGAGCCAGTCGTGTATGGGGTAGGCATTGAAAATGCCATGCTTCATCTCGCGAATCTACTGGAGCCCTTTATACTTTTTGTAGTTGCGGTCGCTGTGCACGGTGCGCCATCGGTTCAGACTCTCCTGGGAACGTATGCCTATCAGGCAACAAGTGCGACCGGCCCGGTTGCGCCTGTGCAGCCACTCGGTAAACCTGATTTGAAACTCATAGTCCCACAGGGTATCGTCGAAGAAATCGAAATCGTCCTGAGTATAAGCCTCCGCGGGTAACGGGCGTACCCACAACTCCCGTTTCGACGGCTCCCAGGGCCGCCAGTAGTTCTGAAACATCGAAGTACAGGTAGAGACCTTGCAAGGCACACACACCCGATAGACATCCAATACATCGGCATTGGAGGCCAATACCCGGTCTACATAGTCGATTGTCTCGCGATACTGCATCTCGTAATCGATATGAAACACTCCCAGTCGACGCCCCGGCTGCCGGCGGCGGATATAGTCGAGGCACAAGTTGAGCAGCACACCGCTATCCTTACCGCCCGAGAACGATAGTAAGAATTTGTTAAATTGCTCCAACTATTTTTTTCTTTCCACAAAGCGACTATCTTTACCCCCGAATCTGAAATTATCTTAAATCTGGCCATTTTTATCTATAATAATTTTAGTTTTAGAATCATTCTAATTATATTTGCACCAGAAATAACAAACACATCAACAAAAAACGAAACGTCATGAAAAGTATCAAAGGAACCCAAACCGAGCAGAACCTGCTGAAATCTTTTGCCGGCGAATCTCAAGCCCGCACTCGCTACACCTTCTTTGCCAGCGTGGCCAAGAAAGAGGGTTTTGAACAGATTAGTGCCATCTTCATGGAGACGGCCGAACAGGAGAAGGAGCACGCCAAGAAATTCTTCAAATACCTCGAAGGCGGTATGGTCGAGATTACCGCATCGTTCCCCGCCGGTGTCATCGGCACCACAGCCGAAAACCTGAAGGCTGCCGCCGAGGGTGAGAACGAAGAGTGGGTAGACCTCTATCCCCACTTTGCCGACGTGGCCGAACAGGAAGGCTTCCCCGCCGTTGCCCTCACCTTCCGCAACGTGGCCAAGGTAGAGGCCGAGCACGAGAAGCGTTACCGCAAACTGCTCGAGAATGTCGAGAACGGCACCGTATTCTCCGACAGCGAAGAGATCGAATGGCAATGCCGCAACTGCGGATATGTGTACCGCGGCAAAACGGCTCCCGAAGCCTGCCCCGCCTGTGCACACCCGCGCGCCTATTTCGAACGCAAAAAGAACAACTACTAATTCAGTATCAATCCCCCGTAAACTACCATCGGCCTGCTCTGTCGGGGCAGGCCGATGCTGTTTACCACCACGCTACCTCCTATGAACATAACACCCCTGCAAAAAATAACTTACGGCCTCTACGTAGTGGGGACCAGCGACAAGGGTCGGCCCACCGGCTGCATCATCAACACCTGCTTTCAGGTGACCAGCGAAAATCCCATCGTGGCCATCTCGATGAACAAAAACAACTATACCCACGATGCCATCATAAGCCACCGCCGGTTCAGCCTGGCCATCCTGGCCGAAGAGAGCGACACGAGCCTCATCACCACCTTCGGGTTCCAGAGCGGACGCGACCGCAACAAATACGACGGACGCGACTACACGTGGCAACACGACGTGCCCATCCTCAAGGGTAAATTCTCGGGCCACATCGTATGCGAGCTGCTGCATGTGGCCGACAACGAGACACACGACGTCTTCTTTGCCCGCGTAATCGACACCCTGCCCGACGACGGCACCCCCATGACCTATACCTACTATCACCAGGTGATTAAAGGTCGGGCTCCCAAAAACGCCCCTACCTATGTCGAGGAGGAGAAAGCCCCCGCTACCGAAGCACCCCAAACCACAACCTCGACCAAACGGTATGTGTGCGAAGTGTGCGGATACATACACGAAGGAGAATTGCCCGACGACTACAAATGCCCGGTATGCCAGGCACCCCGGAGCTGTTTCAAAGAATTATAGATTTTAAGCGAACTAAGTTCCCGTTCGAGAGTTTTACTTTCAACGGGAATTTTTATTTTTGCACACCCCGCAAACAAATACCCCGGCACGACCGGCACAGCTTGCGAGGCTACAAAAACCGTAGACAACCTTTTTTACCGTTTCGTTATGGACTTCATCATCGACAACCACCTGCAAGGACTCGTTATCGGAGTCTGCACCTTTCTCATCATCGGGCTGTTTCACCCGATTGTAGTCAAAGCCGAGTACCACTGGGGCACCCGCTGCTGGTGGATATTCCTGCTGCTGGGACTGGCCGGTATCGCCGCCTCGCTGTACCTCGAAAACGTCATGTTCTCGTCGCTGTCGGGGGTGTTTGCCTTCTCGTCGTTCTGGACCATCAAAGAGCTCTTCGACCAGGAGAAGCGGGTGCAAAAGGGGTGGTTCCCCAAAAATCCCAAGCGTACCTACAAATTTTAGGGACAAAGGGGCCACATTTAACGACTTATCCTGCACCATTCCGCAAAAAAAGGTTATCTTTGCAAAAGATATTGTCGTCGTCATGAAACATCTATACGCTATTCTCATTGCATTGGCACTCGGTTGCTCGGCCGCTCCACAGGCATTCGCTCAAGATTGGACGAGCCAATCGGCATGGGCCCTCAGCGACGACGACCGCACCGACGGCTCCAGCCGAGCCCCCGAAATCGAAGTCTCGAGCAAAGAGGGGAATATCTACATACGCACACCTCGCCGGGTGAAAGTAACGGTATATACCATTCTGGGACAGATTGTTACCGAGCGCACCATCAACCCCGGCATATCGGAGCTGAAAATCGGTACCCGCGGCATCTATCTGGTCAAGATCGAAGGCAAGACCCAGAAAGTGGCCTTGTAATTGTCCCCCCGACTGCGCAGCCCCTGCCCCCCTGTAAACACCAACCAGCTCCACGCCCGGCATGAAGAGTCTGAGTTTCGTTGAAAAATAGCTGAAAAGTCAGACCAAACTAATCGGTTTCAAATTTTAATTTTCGGCTTTTATCGTTATCTTTGTCCCTATAAAGTCAAACACAAAAACAACGAAACTATGGAAAGTATCGATTGGTCAAACCTGTCATTCGGCTATATGCCCACTGACTACAACGTACGATGCACCTACAAGGACGGAAAATGGGGCGACATCACGGTTACCAGCTCTCAAACATTCGAAATACACATGGCAGCCACCTGTCTGCACTATGGACAAGAGGCTTTCGAGGGTATGAAGGCCTTCCGGGGGAAAGACGGCAAAATCCGCATCTTCCGCATGGACGAGAATGCCGCCCGCCTGCAAAGCTCGTGCCGCGGCATCATGATGCCCGAGTTGCCCACCGAAAAATTTAACGAGGCTATCCTGACGGTTGTCAAGAAAAACGAGCGCTTCGTGCCTCCCTACGAAAGCGGCGCTTCGCTCTACATCCGCCCGCTGCTCATCGGTACATCGGCCCAGGTAGGTGTGAAACCGGCCAAAGAGTACCTCTTCATCGTTTTCGTTTCGCCGGTAGGTCCCTACTTCAAAGAGGGATTCAAACCCACCCCGATGGTCATCTTGCGTCAATACGACCGTGCCGCACCGCTCGGTACCGGCCGCTACAAAGTGGGCGGTAACTATGCAGCCAGCCTGGTATCGGGCGAAAAGGCTCACGCCATGGGCTACTCGGCCGTGCTCTACCTCGACGCCAAAGAGAAGAAATATATCGACGAATGCGGTCCGGCCAACTTCTTCGGCATCCGGGGCAACAGCTACATCACGCCGAAATCGAGCTCGATTCTCCCCTCGATAACCAACAAGAGCCTCATGCAACTGGCCGAAGACCTGGGCATGACGGTCGAAGTACGTCAGGTACCCGAGGAAGAACTCGCCACGTTCGACGAAGCCGGTGCTTGCGGTACGGCTGCTGTCATCAGCCCCATCGCCCGCATCGACGACCTCGACGAGAACAAGTCGTATGTGTTTTCCAAAGACGGCAAACCCGGCCCCATCTGCGAGAAGCTCTATCACAAGCTGCGTGCCATCCAATATGGCGACGAGCCCGATACCCACAACTGGGTAACCATCGTCGAGTAATTACAAACCCGCTTCATATTCAGGCAGCTCGAAGGCATCCGCTTCGGGCTGCTGCTTTTATAACCACACATCACCATGGACGTTCAAGCCGTTTTCAACAAATACTACCAACCCGGCACCCCGCTATACAACAGCGTGTGGTCGCACAGCCGCCTGGTGGCCGACAAGGCCCTGCAGCTGGCCCAGGCTCATCCCGAGCTCGAGATAGACCTCGACTTCGTCTACGAGGCCGCCATGATTCACGACATCGGGGTATTCCTCACCAACGCCCCCTCCATCTACTGCACGGGCGACCAGCCCTACATCTGCCACGGCGTGCTGGGGGCCGAACTCATGCGGGCCGACGGCTATCCCCGCCACGCCCTCGTGTGCGAGCGCCACACCGGCACGGGCCTCACCGTGGCCGACATCATCGCCCAGAACCTGCCGCTGCCCCACCGCGACATGTGCCCCGTGAGCCTCGAGGAGAAGCTCGTCTGCTTTGCCGACAAGTTCTACTCCAAGTCGAATCCCGATCGCGAAAAACCACTCGACAAGGTACGCAAAAGCGTAGCCCGGTATGGCGAAGATTCGCTGCGTCGGTTCGAAGAGATGGCCGCCCTGTTCCTCTGACCGACTGTCGTTCAAGCCCGCCGGCCACTCTACCCAACAGAGAATAAAATATATTAAATAAAGTCCAAAAGCCGATAAGTCGTAGAAAATGTGTATTTTTGCACGTTGATTACAGATGGACACCCCGATGCCGAAAGTGAGCAAGAAATACGCCATACTTCTATCGCTGCTATTCTCTTCCCTGTTTGTGTCGCTCATAGCGCAAGACAGGCATCCCTCTTATAATCAACCGGCTGCATCCGACACTACACCCGGCGGCGACAGCACCGGGGCAGCCCGACTCACCTTACCGGCACTGCCCGACAGCCTCGGCATCGACTCGCTCGGGGTCGACTCGCTGCTCACCGACTCATTGGCGGCCGATTCGCTGGCTACCGATTCGGTAGCTCCCAAAAAGAAGAAAGCCGGACTTACCTCGGTCGTCGACTACAAGGCCAACGACTCGATTGTATTCACCCACGGCAACGAGGTGTACATGTATGGCCAAGGCGTGGTACAGTTCGACGGCATGGAGTTGAACGCCGACCAGATAGAGATGAACATGGACAGCAGCCTGGTCTATGCCGTAGGCCGCCCCGACTCGGTAGGCGACATCGTGGGTCGACCCGTGTTCAAGGACAAGAGCGGCGAATACGAGTCGGAGACCATGCACTACAACTTCAAGACCAAGAAGGGATACATCACCAACATCGTCACCCAGCAGGGCGAAGGCTACCTCACCGGCGGCAAGACCAAGAAAATGGAGAACGACGAGTTCTACATGAAGGACGGTAAATACACCACCTGCGACAACCACGAACACCCCCACTTCTACCTGCAACTGACCCAGGCCAAGGTGCGCCCCAAAAAGAACATCGTCACCGGCCCCGCCTACATGGTGCTGGCCGACGTGCCCCTGCCGCTGGCTATCCCCTTCGGCTTCTTCCCCTTCACCGAGAAGTATTCGTCGGGTATCATCATGCCCACCTTCGGCGACGAGCTGGCGCGCGGTTACTACCTGCGCGACGGCGGTTACTACTTTGCCATCAACGACTACGTCGACCTGGCTCTCACGGGCGAAATCTACACCAAAGGCTCGTGGGGTGTCAATGCCAAGTCGGCCTATATCAAGCGATACAAATACTCGGGTAACGTAGACCTGAGCTTCATCACCACCATCACGGGCGACAAGGGATTGCCCGACTACACCAAGATGAAGAACTTCAAAGTGGCCTGGACCCACACCCAGGACACCAAGAACAACCCCAACATGTCGCTCTCGGCCAGTGTGAACTACACCACCAGCGGCTACACCCGCAACGACCTGAACAGCTACTACAACGCCAACAGCTTCACCGAGAACACCAAGAGTTCGACGGTAAACATGACCTACCGCATCCCCAACTCGGTGTGGAGTTTCTCGGCTACGGCCAACGTCACCCAGCGTACACAGGACTCTACGCTGAATGTCTCGTTCCCCAACCTCACCATCTCGATGGGCCAGATCTACCCCTTCAAGCGTAAAACCGTGGTAGGCAACGAGCGCTGGTACGAAAAGATACAGATGTCGTACAGCGGCCGGTTCCAGAACTCGATTCTCACCAAGCAGGACCAGATACTCAAATCGAACCTCATCAAGGACTGGCGCAACGGCATGTATCACAACATACCTATCTCGGCCACGTTCAACGTATTCAAATACCTCAACCTCACCGCCAGCTTCAACTTTACCGACCGCATGTACTCCAACAAGGTGATGCAGTCGTGGGACACCCAGCAGGCCCGCGTCGTGCAGGACACGGTCTACGGCTTCTACAACGTCTACAACTACTACGGTTCGTTGAGCGCCGATACCAAACTCTACGGTTTCTACACCCCGTGGAAAATCTTCGGCGACAAGGTGCAGGCCATCCGCCACATCTTCACCCCCTCGGTATCGTTCAGCGCAGCGCCCGACTTCAGTTCGCCCCGCTACGGATTCTGGGACTCCTACTCCTACGTCAACTCGCTGGGCGAAACGGTAACCACCAAATACTCCCCCTTCTCGAACGGCATCTACGGCACCGTGTCGCAGGGCAAGCAGGGAACCGTTTCGTTTGCCGTATCGAACAATCTGGAGATGAAGGTCAAGTCGGACCGCGACTCGACCGGCGTGCGCAAAATATCGCTCATCGAGAACCTCTCGGCCAACATGAGCTACAACATGGCTGCCGACTCGATGAAGTGGAGCAACCTGAATACCTCGATTCTCATCAAGCTCACCAAGAACTTCAACCTGCAGATGAGCGCCACGTGGGATACCTATACCTACCAGCTCGACAGCTACGGCAACCCCGTGCGGGTGAACAAGCCCCGCTGGACCGTAGGCAAGGGACTGGGACGACTCTCGAGCACCGGTACCTCGTTCTCCTACACCTTCAACAACGATACGTTCAAGAAGAAGGACAAGGGCTCCGACACCAAGAAGACGCAGCAAAACCTGCCACAGAACAACATGCCACCCGACCCCAACATGAGCAACGACGAGGAGGAGAGCTCGTCGGGCGACGACGATGTGCAGTTCGGCCCCGACGGATATGCCATCTGGGAAGTGCCGTGGAGCCTCTCGATCAACTACTCGGTCAACTACGGCTACGGCACCTTCAACAAAAAGAAGATGGAGTACAACGGCAAGTTCACCCAGAACCTCAGCCTCTCGGGCAACATCAACCTCACGAAAAACTGGTCGTTCAACTTCTCGGCCAGCTACGACTTCGAGGCCAAGAAGATTGCCTACATGAACTGTAACATCACCCGCGACCTGCACTGCTGGTCGATGAGTGCCAGCTTCGTGCCCGTGGGCCCCTACAAGTCGTACAACTTCCACATCAGCGTCAAGTCGTCGCTGCTGCAAGACCTCAAGTACGACAAGCGGGGCAACTCCTACGACCGCCTCGACTGGTATTAACGGCGGGCGGCATTTGCCACAATGGCGAAAAAGTCGTATTTTTACCGTCAATTCAACCCCACGATTATGCAAGCCGACAATCAGCTTATTCTCGATCATCTCGATCAACCCATATTCCACCTCATCGGCGAGGTGGCCGACGCGATGAACCGCCCCTGCTTCGTCATCGGCGGCTATGTGCGCGACATCTTTCTGAACCGCCCCTCCAAGGACATCGACATCGTCACCCTGGGCAGCGGCATCGAACTGGCCGAGGCCCTCACCGCCCGGCTGGGCAAACGGGCTCACCTCTCGACCTTCCGCAACTTCGGCACGGCTCAGGTGAAATATAACCGCCGGGGCGAGAATTTCGAAATCGAGTTCGTCGGCGCCCGCAAGGAGTCGTACAGCCACGACTCGCGCAAGCCGGTAGTCGAGGACGGAACCCTGCAGGACGACCAGAACCGGCGCGACTTCACCATCAACGCCCTGGCCCTGTGTCTGAACCGCGACCGCTGGGGCGAACTGGTCGACCCCTTCGGCGGTATGGACGACCTCGAAAAAGGGATTATCCGCACCCCGCTCGACCCCGACATCACCTTCAGCGACGACCCCCTGCGCATGATGCGGGCCATACGGTTCGCCACGCAGCTCAACTTCCGCATCGAGACCGAGACCTTCGCCGCCATCGAGCGCAACCGCTCGCGTATCGAAATCATCTCGAAAGAGCGCATCATCGACGAACTGGGCAAAATCATCCGCTCCGACATCCCCTCCAAGGGATTCATCCTGCTCGACGACTGCAAGCTGCTGCCCCTCATCTTCCCCGAGGTGGCCGCCCTCAAAGGGGTAGAGACCGTCAAGGGTCGCGGACACAAAGACAACTTCTACCACTCGCTCGCCGTGCTCGACAACGTAGCGCTGCGCAGCCGCAACGAGTGGCTGCGGTGGGCCGCTCTGCTGCACGACATAGGCAAACCCCGCACCAAACGCTACGATGCCCGGCTGGGATGGACCTTCCACAACCACAACTACGTGGGCGAGAAGATGATACCCGGTATCTTCCGCCGTATGAAACTGCCCCTCAACGACAAGATGAAGTATGTACAGAAGCTCGTGGGGTTGCACATGCGGCCCATCGTCCTGGCCGAAGAGGTGGTTACCGACTCGGCCGTGCGCCGGCTGCTCTTCGACGCGGGCGACGACATAGACGACCTGATGCTGCTGTGCGAGTCGGACATCACCTCGAAAAATCGCGAGAAGGTGAAACGGTTTCTCGACAACTTCGAACTCGTGCGCACCAAACTGCGCGAAATCGAAGAGAAGGACAGCATCCGCAACATGAAGCTGCCCATCCGCGGCGAAGAGATTATGGAGACCTTCGGGCTGCCCCCCTCGCGCCCGGTAGGCGAACTGCTTTCGGCCATCAAAGAGGCCATACTCGACGGCAAAATTCCCAACGAACACGAGCCGGCCCGCCAATTCATGCTCGAGACCGCAGCCGCCATGGGATTGCAACCGGTCGAGAAATAGTATAATTATGAGAGATTTCTCACATTTCGAGCGATAATTCGCTCAAAAAGATATTATTCCGTCAATTTTCTTTGTAAAATGAAAGTTTTTATCCAAAAAGGCTTTCACTTTATTTATTTTTACTATCTTTGTCGGCACAAATAAAGCCGAGCCGCTATTCTACAGCACAATTTGTTACGGAATCGAGGCACTGCACAACACGATGTCGCCATAAGAAAGCATCACGCTTGCAACGTGTTACACCAGGAATAGCATTCCATCAAACCAAAAAACATACTTATCGATGAAAACAACAGAAGTATTGAACGAATTGAAACGCCGGTTCCCCAACGAGCCGGAGTACCACCAGGCCGTCGAAGAGGTATTGTCGACGATCGAAGAGGTCTACAACCAACACCCCGAGTTCGACCGCTACAACCTGATCGAACGCCTGTGTATCCCCGACCGCATCTTCTCGTTCCGGGTCACCTGGGTCGACGACCAGGGCCGCGTGCAAACCAACATGGGCTATCGCGTACAGCACAACAACGCCATCGGCCCGTACAAGGGAGGTATCCGTTTCCACTCGTCGGTCAATCCTTCTATCCTCAAGTTCCTCGCCTTCGAACAGACCTTCAAAAACGCCCTCACCACGCTGCCCATGGGTGGCGGAAAAGGAGGGTCGGACTTCAACCCCAAGGGTAAATCCGACATGGAAATCATGCGCTTCTGCCAGGCCTTCGTCACCGAGTTGTGGCGCTACATCGGCCCCGATACCGACGTACCCGCCGGCGATATAGGCGTGGGCGGCCGCGAGGTAAGCTACATGTACGGCATGTACAAGAAGCTGGCCCGCGAGAATACGGGAACCTTTACGGGCAAGGGCCTTGAGTTCGGCGGCTCGCTCATCCGCCCCGAAGCCACCGGCTACGGCAACGTCTACTTCCTGCTCGAGATGCTCAAGACCCGCGGCATCGACCTCAAGGGCAAGGTGGTTACGGTATCGGGCTCGGGCAACGTGGCCCAATACACCGTGCAGAAGCTCATCGCACTGGGTGCCAAGGTGGTGACCATGTCCGACAGCGACGGCTACATCTACGACCCCGACGGTATCGACGAGAAAAAACTGGCCTATATCTTCGAACTCAAGAACCTCTACCGCGGCCGCATCCGCGAATATGCCGAGGAGTATGGCTGCAAATATGTCGAGGGCGGACGGCCCTGGGGCGAGAAGTGCGACATCGCCATGCCCAGCGCCACCCAGAACGAACTCGACGGCGACGACGCCCGCACCCTGCTGGCCAACGGCTGCTTCGCCGTGTCGGAAGGCGCCAACATGCCCTCGACCCCCGAGGCCATCGAGCAGTTCCTCGCCGCCAAGATTCTCTACGCTCCGGGCAAGGCTGCCAACGCAGGCGGCGTGTCGGTGAGCGGACTGGAGATGACGCAAAACTCCATGAAGATAAGCTGGACAGCCGAAGAGGTGGACCAGAAACTGAAACAAATCATGCACGACATTCACGAGCAGTGTACCCGCTACGGCAAAGAGAGCGATACCTACACCAACTACGTGAAGGGCGCCAACATCGCCGGCTTCATGAAAGTGGCCAAGGCCATGATGGCACAAGGCATCTTGTAACAAACAGACAGTTAGTTATTGTTGAATAAGCCCAACAGGCGGGAGGTTCTCCAAAGAGTCTCTCGCCTGTTGTATGTTGTAAAAACTTTATAAACTTAGCTAAAGGTAAATACATACCCTATCCTCAATCCAAATCTCGAAGGCATGTCAAATTCGCCAAACCTCATGTTGCCCCCATATTTGGACGAAGAACTGTTCCCCTCGACATGTTGTTTCAAAGGATACCAAAAGGCACCTATCATAACACCTTTGATAACCAGATCAGCCGATAATTTGATAGAAAAAGAGCCCGAACTAACATCTGGGTCAAACCAAGCCCCCGAGGTAGAATATCCAAAAAATGTATTTAGGAGAATTCCCGTCCTATAATCGTCACCAAATCGGAAAAAGAACGATGGCCCTACATAGACATCCCATATAAATTTATAATCACTGAACCATTCTATTTTCTCGGTATTTATCCATCGCAAATCAACAACAGCGCCAAAACCTACAGTTGTAGGCCATCGAAATCCCAGTTCTACATCTGGACTAAACGCACTTTCATATGAAGCATTATTTTGTTTGAGTTCCAATCCAACAGTAGAGCCAAATGAAGTCCAAGCTTGTGCATGTACTTGATTCAAACTCAACAACGAAGCAAAAAATACCACAATATGTATAATCTTTCTTTTCATAAATTTTTCTCTATAATAATTATATTCTTAGGACCATCCTTGCTATTGAATTTCCTTTTCTTTATTCTGTCTCAATCTTTGAGTATATACTGAATAGTTATTGCCTTACCATCATAAGTATAGCTTCCTTTCGAAAAATTTTCAGGAATATTGGAATTATCGAACCATGCGGTTATAAGGAATACCAATCCATCTCCCGGATTGTTTGCACACATAAACCTTTCCAAAGCTCTATTTTCACTTATATCTAATGAAGTTAATTGATTTCCATTACACCATACATGCGTTAGTTGTGTATTCTTACTCAAATCCAATGCCTGTATTTGATTATTATAGCATGATAAACTTTTTAGCATCTGGTTTGAATTGATATCTAATGTAGTTAATAAGTTATTACCACAGGTCAAAGACGATAATACACTATGCTTACTTACATCTAAGGAACTCAGCTGGTTATCATTACAGTATAAACGCTCCAATAGAATATTGGCACTTATATTCAACTCTGTTAACTCATTGTTCCAACAAGACAAATAATATATTTCTGGATTTTTACTCACATCGAGCGCTCTCAATTTATTGTTACTACATCCTAAAAATACTAACCTCTGATTTGAACGAACATCCAAGGAGGTTAATTGATTATCATTACAAGACAAATATCTCAACCGAATATTAGAGGCCACATCTAAAGAAGTCAACTGATTAGCATCACACCATAACCAATTTAACAATACATTTTTACTCATATCCAATGTGGTCAATTGGTTGCTATCACACTCCAAAGATGTTAAATTCGTAAAAAATTCAATCCCTTTTAAAGATGAAATTCCCATTTTTACACAGTTAATACTCGTTACTAAATCGGCCTCTTTTCGCGTTAATCTTTTATTATTATCAATATCAAATTCGCGAAGCACATAATCCTTAAACGCCTTATCTGGAAAGTATTCTAATAAATCTTCTGGATTTACAGGCGTATATGGAGACTGATATTTGACATAGGCTCCTAATATCGTATTGATAGCCGATAAAATGTAGTCATCTACATACAATCGAGCATATATATAATCATCATATATATTATCATCATTAATCTTAGCTCGCACCCAATAACCACATCCTTTTTGTACAGCGACTCGCGATGCCCATCCCTTATCAGGGACAGCACGTATATTACCCAAGCTATTGACCGCTCCTACCGAACAAAATTCTATATAAGTAGATGATGAGACAAAATTATCACCCTCATCTATGTAAAAAGTTCCTACTTCCGAGAGTTTGACAATAGTTTTTCCATTACTCTCATTGCGAACCGAAACAAGGATTGTCCCCTCTGGATCGGGAACTGCATCACCACCATTCCCCAATGAGGTACCGTCATCCGGAGCGAGCCCCTTATCCTCCTCCGTACAAGCATTACCCCCCATCAGCAGGGTAACCAACGCCATCATCATAAAAATTTTTGTCTTCATAACAGTAAATATTAAGGATTAAACTTAGTGCTACTCCAGACAAAAAAAACGTGGACAATTTGCACTATCCACTGATGAGGTCTTGGCGTACCCGAGAAAAGAGATGATGCAAACGCCCACGCCGTATGAACAGCGCGAACATCAACTTTGCTCTTCCTTTTCTCTTAAAACCGCCAAGTTTCATCAGTAAGAAAGAAAAGCCAATGCGCTTTTTATGTCGTCATATGTCTGCCCGCCCCTCGGGCGAACGAAACAAAAGTAGTGCTTTTTCTTAAAAAAACAAAATTGGCATCACCTTTCTGCCTCTCGTTAAGCACAAAACCCCATGATTCACCGGCAAGAGACTACGTAAATAAATCCTCCGTCTGCACCCTCTGGACCCCGCATCGGGGTGCGGGGTGACACTCTCGGTCATTCCGCGCCACGACGCGGAATTCAGAAATACCGGCAAGATATAACTCAGGACGCACAAGCCGTGCATCCCTACTCCTCCCACTGTCACCTCCAGAAGCTGGACCCCGCATCGGGGGCGAGTGACACACTATGTTCATTCTTCTCTACAGCGAGAAGAACGAACCAAGAAGCGCCGCTGCTGTTATCGGGCTATCTCGTTCGGAGGCTGGCGCCGCCTTCGGGGGCTGCGGAACTCGCTGCGCTCAAACAGTCCTCGCCCTCACTCCTCAACCGGCTGGCCTCCTCCCGGCCCGATAAAGGCGGGGGTACCGCTACTCTACACAGAAAATGACCCTGACGTTTTGCAGCACAATATCCAAGGATATACCGGCCACTCTTGTCATTCCGCGCTGCGACGCGGAATCCAGGAATATCCGGGCAAGAGACTACGCAAATAAATCCTCCGCCTGCACTCTCTGGACCCCGCATCGCGTGCGGGGTGATACTCTCGGTCATTCCGCGCTACGACGCGGAATCCAGAAATACCGGCAAGAGACTACGTAAATAAATCCTCCGCCTGCACCCTCTGGACCCCGCATCGAGTGCGGGGTGACACTATGCGCATCGGGGTGCGGGGTGACCCTCTCGTCATTCCGCGCCACGACGCGGAATCCAGAAATACCGGCAAGATATAACTCAGGACGCACGAACCGTGCGTCCCTACTCCTCCCACTGCCACCTCCAGAAGCTGGACCCCGCATCGAGTGCGGGGTGACACTGTGCGCATCAAGGTGCGGGGTGACCCTCTCGTCATTCCGCGCTGCGACGCGGAATCCAGAAATACCGGCAAGATATAACTCAGGACGCACGAGCCGTGCGTCCCTACTTCATCCACTGCCACCTCCAGAAGCTGGACCCCGCATCGAGTGCGGGGTGACACTATGCGCATCGGGGTGCGGGGTGACCCTCTCGTCATTCCGCGCCACGACGCGGAATCCAGAATTATCCGGGCAAGAACTCAGGACGCACAAGCTGTGCGTCCCTACTCCTCCCACTGCCACCTCCAGAAGCTGGACCCCGCATCAAGTGCGGGGTGACGCAGTGCGCATCGGGGTACAGGTGACACAAAGACCCCATCGGATGCAGAGCGGCTCCTCCTCCCTCAAAAAAAATTCACCCTCGCATAAAAAAATATTCCGGAATATTTGGTTTATATTATAAACCGATTTATATTTGCAGCATCAATATTCCCTAAAGAGAAACCATATAGCTATATAGTTTATAAAACAAACCAATTTGTAAACCTTAAAATTTGAACGTATGGAAGAGAAAAAACTGAACGAAAAGGAGAGCCTGGAGCTCATCACCCAAATGATTCGGCAGAGCCGGAAGAATATCGGGACCGGCAGTGGGAACCGGTTTCTGCTCTACGGTTACCTGGCCGTAGTGCTTGCGGTTGTGGTCTTTGCGCTGGTCAGCACAACCGGCAACTCGGTATGGGCCGCCGCCTGGTTCCTCATGTTTGCCCCCTTTATCTATACCACCGTACATGACCGCAAGCACCGCCCCGCGGTGATTACCTATACCGACCGCATGATTGACGAGACGTGGAAGGTGATAGGCACCCTCTTCGTCATCACCGTGCTGACGATGATGATTCTGGGCTATGCCCTGGGGAGTGTCAACTTCGGACTGATGATGCCGTTGGCCCTCATCTACTGCGGTATAGGTACCTCGATTACGGGGCTGGTGATTAAAGACTCGGTGCTGGCCTACCTGCCGCTCTTCGGACTGGTCTTTGCCATCTACATGCTGATGACCCTGCCTGCCTTGCAGCACGTACCTGCCACCTGGCACCTCTACTTTGGTATTTCGTTTCTGATTATGATGGTTATCCCCGGGCATAACCTGAACGCTAAATGTCGTAAGTGATGCTGCGCGAACTGAATCCCCTGCTACACTCGCAACTGCGACTGGCCATCGTGTCGATACTCCTCTCGGTAGACGAAGCCGACTTCGTCTACCTGAAAGAGCAGACGGGCGCCACGGCGGGCAACCTGAGCGTGCAGATAGACAAACTGGCGTCGGCCGGATACATTGGGGTGAAGAAAGAGTTTGTAGGGAAAAAGACCCGCACGACCTGCCAGATTACCGAACGGGGCCGCGATGCGTTCGAACAGTATGTCGAGGCGCTCAAGGAGTATCTGAAACTGTAAGCGAGGCATCATGCGGTAGCCAGAAGTAGCGACGTCTGTGTCATTCCGCGCCACGACGCGGAATCCAGAAATACCCGGGCATGGTATAACTCAGGACGCACGAGCCGCGCGTCCCTACTCCACCCACTACCACCTCCAAAGCTGGACCCCGCATCGAGTGCGGGGTAACACAATGCGCATCGGGGTATGGAGTGACGCGCACAAATACACCACGGGCCGGCTCGATTGATTTCGAGTCGGCCCGTGTTAGCTTTTTCTGCCACGCTTAGAGCAGAGCCTTCACCTTAGCTTCGAGGTCGGCCTTCGAGGCAGAACCTACGTGCTTATCTACCAGTTTACCCTCCTTGAAGAAGAGCAACGTGGGGATATTGCGGATGCTATACTCGGCGCTGATATCGGAATCGTCGTCGACGTTATATTTACCGATAATCACTTTGCCTTCATACTCTTCGGCGAGTTCGTCGACCGAGGGGGCGATAGCCCGGCAAGGGCCACACCATTCTGCCCAGAAATCGATTACCACGGGTTTGCCCGAAGCAATCAGCTCCTTTGCATTTTCATCATTGATTTTCAATGCCATAGTTCTATCTGTTTATAATTTATCGTTATCACGTATTACGGAACAAAATTAGGTATTCTGTGGTTGAGTCGCAAACGATTATTCATTTATTTTGAAGGTCACCTCTTCGTTCTCGTTGAGGAAATCGATGAGCTCCTCGGTAATCATGGGACGACGCCGCGAGCGCAACCGCACCGACTTGCCCAGCTCCGAATCGTAAATCTTGAAGTTGAGTTCGGCCTTGTGCTGATGAGCCGGCGGCATAAAGTCGGAGAGGGTCTGGATGAAACCGTTCTTCACGAGGCGAGCCGGCATCTCGATGGTGATGGAGTTGAGCATCGTGCCCTTCAGCTCCGAGAGCAGTTTCATTTCGAGTATCTTCAGGTCGATGCGTCCGGGGGTATACTTCGAGGGGACACAGCGGGCCCGCACCCACACGAAGGTGCCGTTGTTGGCACCGAACTTGCCGTAGTCGATGAAATCCTGCCCGAAGAGAGGGATGTCGTCGGCCCCCGAATAGTCTTCGATCTTGATGAATCCATACTGCCCGCCGCGCTTGCCGATGCCGGTGCGGTAGTCGACCACCACGCCGCCGAAAGTGAGCTCCTTGTCGAGCAGCGCCTCGCGGTTCTTCAAGTCGGTCATACGGGTGTTGCAACCGTAGAGCAGTTCCAGTTTATAGGCATCGAGAGGGTGAGCCGAGAGATACATGCCCACGAGCTCGCGCTCCTTGTCGAGCCGCTCGATGTCGGAGAGAGGTACACCCCGCGGTATCTCGGGCGGAGTCGTCACGATAGAGGAGTCGCTGCCGAAAAGCGAAGCCACCTGCGACAGCTTGTCGCTCTGTACCTTCACTCCGTAGCGTACCAGCGTATCGAGGAAGGGCTCGCCCTTGCTGGTCATGGCCGAAAAGTCCTCGCGGTGAATCTCCTTGAACGAATCGAAGGCCCCCGAAATGGCCAGCGACTCGATGGTCTTCTTGCCACAGGCCGAGAGGTTGACCCGCTCGACGAAATCGAAAATGCCCTTGTACGGACCGTTGGCCTCGCGCTCCCGCACGATGGCCTGCACGGCCGAGTCGCCCACCCCTTTGATGGCCCCCAGACCGAAACGGATGTTTCCCTTCTTGTTGACCGAGAACTTGTACTGGCTCTCGTTGACATCGGGGCCCAGCACCTGAATCTTCATGGCCTTGCACTCGTCCATGAATTTGGTGATTTCGGTGATGTTGTTGAGGTTTCGGCTGAGCACGGCCGCCATGTACTCCGAGGGGTAATTGGCCTTGAGGTAGGCGGTCTGGAAAGCCACCCACGAGTAACAGGTAGCGTGGCTCTTGTTGAAGGCGTAGGAGGCAAACTTCTCCCAGTCGGCCCAAATCTTCTCGAGCACCTCCTTCTTGTGACCGTTCTTCTCGCCGCCCGAAATGAAGAGGGGCTTCAAGGCGTCGAGCTTGTCTTTCAACTTCTTACCCATGGCCTTACGCAGACCGTCGGACTGACCGCGGGTGAAGTTGGCCAACAGACGCGAGAGCAACATCACCTGCTCCTGATAGACGGTGATGCCGTAGGTATCCTTCAGATACTTCTCCATGATGGGGATGTCGTAGACGATAGGCTCCTTGCCCTGCTTACGGGCGATGAACTGGGGGATATACTCCATAGGTCCCGGCCGGTAGAGGGCATTCATGGCGATGAGGTCTTCGAAGGTGGTGGGATGCAGCTCGCGCAGGTACTTCTGCATACCGGCCGACTCGAACTGGAAGGTACCGGTCGTGCGGCCGGCGCTGTACAGCTCGTAGGTCTTGGGGTCGTCGATGGGAATCGAATCGATGTCGAGGTCGATATGTCGGGTCTGCCGGATGTTCTCGACCGCCTCCTTGATAATCGAGAGGGTTTTCAGCCCCAGAAAGTCCATCTTGATGAGGCCGGTATCCTCGATCACGCTCCCTTCGTACTGGGTCACGAGCATCTTCTCGCCGGTCTCCTTGTCGTCGGCCGTGCTCACAGGCACCCAGTCGGTAATGGCATCACGGCCGATAATGACACCGCAGGCATGCACGCCGGTATTGCGCACGTTGCCTTCGAGCATCTGGGCATATTTCATCGTATCGGCCAGGAGCTGGTCGCTCGAGTTGCAAGCATCTTTCAACTCCTGAACATTTTCGATACAGTTTTTCAGATTGATTTTTTGAGCCTTGCCGTTCTTCTCGGGCAGGCGGTCGGGAATGAGGCGGGTCAGGCGGTCCGACTCGGAGAGCGGCAGCTTCTGCACCCGCGCCACATCCTTGATAGCCAACTTGGTGGCCATGGTACCGTAGGTGATGATGTGGGCCACCTTCTCGGCCCCATACTTCTCGGTCACCCACTGCAGCACCCGTCCGCGACCATCGTCATCGAAGTCGACATCGATATCGGGCAACGAAATACGGTCGGGGTTGAGGAACCGCTCGAACAGCAGGTCGTACTTCATGGGGTCTATCTGGGTAATCTTCAGGCAGTAGGCCACCACCGAACCGGCGGCCGAACCACGACCGGGGCCTACCGACACGTCGAGCTCGGTGCGGGCGGCGTTGATAAAGTCCTGCACAATGAGGAAGTAACCCGGGAAACCCATCGTTTTCATGATGTGCAGCTCGAAGGTGATGCGCTCCAGCACCTCGGGCGAGAGCTCCTCGCCATAGCGCTCGTGTGCCCCCTTGAAGGTGAGCTCCTTCAGATAGTCGGCCTCGAGCTTGATACGGTAGAGTTTCTCATAACCGCCCAGCTTCTCGATTTTCTTGCGGGCCGACTCCTCGTCCATCACCACATTGCCGTTCTCGTCGCGGGTAAACTCGTTGAAAATATCTTCATCGGTAAACTTGCGGCGATACTCCTTCTCGGTACCGAAGCTCTCGGGAATGGGGAAGGTAGGCATAAGCGGGGCGTGGTCTATCGAGTAGAACTCGACCTTGTCGAGAATCTCGAGCGTATTGGCGAGCGCCTCGGGCACATCGGCAAAGAGGTCGTTCATCTCCTGCTGGGTCTTCAGCCACTCCTGTTTGGAATAGAGCATGCGGGTGGGGTCGTCGAGATCCTTGCCCGTGCTCAGGCAGATGAGGCGGTCGTGCGCCTCGGCATTCTCCTCTTCGACAAAATGGACGTCGTTGGTACATACCAGCTTGATGCCGTGCTTGCGCGACATCTCGATAAGGTGGGCATTCACCTCGTTTTGCAAGACGAAGGTCTCGTGGTTGGCCCGCGGCACGGTGGCCTTGTGGCGTTGCAACTCCAGGTAGTAGTCGTCGCCGAAAATCCGCTTGAACCACAGGATGGCCTCCTCGGCTCCCGCCAGGTCGCCCGTCAGTATTTTGCGGGGAATCTCGCCACCCAAACAGGCCGAGCAGACGATGAGCCCTTCGTGATATTTCTCGAGTTCGTACTTGTCGGTACGGGGACGCGAGTAGAAACCCTCGGTCCACCCTTTCGACACCAGCTTGATGAGGTTGTGATACCCCTTCAGGTTCTTGGCCAGCACAATCAAGTGATAACCGCCATCATCGATGGCACCCTTGCGGATGGAGATGCCGTTCACCTCGTTGACCACGGCACTGCGCACCTCGCGCGGAGTGGCCTCCTTGTCGGTAAGCCGACGGCGGGCCACATACACCTCGCAACCCAGGATGGGCTTGAATATCTTGGCTTCGAGGTCGGCTACCTGCTGGCGCAACGAGGCCAGCTCGGCCTCCTTGTCGTCGACCGTTTCGTCGCCCTTCTCGATGGCATCGATGCGTTTCTGTATCTTTTTGATGTCATCCTTCACCGCACCGTTTTTCTTCTTCACCAGATTGAAAAACTCTTTTATCCCGAACATGTTGCCGTGGTCGGTCAGGGCCAGGCCCTTCATGCCGTCTTTCATGGCCTTGTCGACCAGCGCCGGTATGGAAGCCTGTCCGTCGAGAATAGAGTACTGGGAGTGAACGTGCAGATGAACAAAGGGTTGCATATATGAGACTGGATTTAGATTCGTGGGCTTAAAGGTACAAAGATATTCGCAGAGAACGAAGCCGCCGGCCGATGTTTTTTGAACAACTTATACACACCGGCCCGCTCCTGAAAAAACTGTCCCGGCAGACAACTCTGCCGGGACAGGAATCCCCAAAAGGGAAAATATCGTTTCGCTCACCCCCAGAGAGGGGGGGGGAAGGAATCAGAAGAGCGGGAAGATGTCGACCGGGGCCTGTGTGATGGCCTGCAAACCGTCGGGAGTAACCACATAGGTATCTTCGATGCCTACGGCCCCCACGTGCGGAATCACGAACTTGGGCTCGATGGCAATCACCTGGTTCTCGGCCAGCACCTCTTTCGAGCGGGGAGCCAGCACCGGGGACTCGTTCACCTCGATGCCCACGCCGTGACCGACGAAACCCGCCTTCTGGGTGTGACCCATGAAGTAGTCGTCCAGCCCCGCCTCGTGCGCTATCTCGACCGCCTTGTGGTAGAGGTCGGACGCAGCCACGCCGGGCTTGCCCATCTGGCTCATCTGGCGGTGTATCTCGATAGAGCAGCGGTGTGCATCGAGTGCTTTCTGAGGCAGTTCGCCTATCGAATAGACCCGGGTCATATCGGTCATGTAACCGGTGAAGTTGCCGCACATGTCGACCATCACCGCCATGCCCGGACGCATGAGGGTACCGTTGGCACCCACCGGTATCGAGCAGCTCATGCCGGCTCCGCCCATGGCAAAATCGTAAGGTGTAGGAGTGTCGGCATTGTCGCCGCAAAGCACATTGCCCATGAATATCTCCATGCTCTGCCCGTTGATGCGGAAGAGCCCCAGGTTGCCGTGCAGACGCAACAGACGCTCGATTTCGATCTGGAGTTCGATGTCGGTCATGCCGTCGCGATAAATCGACTCGATGCGGTGGTACACCTCGGCATGCTTCACGGCCGACTCGCGCAACCGGGCCAGTTCATACTCGGTCTTCACGGCCCGCGCCCCACGCATCACAGCCGACGCGTTCGCCACCTCGGCCTCGGGGAATACGGCAGCCAGACGCACATAATCGCCATGTGAGGCATCCCACTCCAGCGCGATACGCCGGGGTTGCGGCATACCCAGTTCGGTCAACAGGGCAGGTATCTGCTCGGGCTTGTGGATATAGTGCACGCTGTCGCCTTTCAACCCCACGGGACGACGTACGAAATAGTGCGGCTCGCCCACGGCCGGGATATAGGTGTAACCGTTGAACACCCGACCCGACGTGTAATAGAGGTTTGCATTGGTGTGAATCAAGGCGGCATCGGCCCCCACGGCCTGCAAGCCCGCCTGTATTTTTTGACAACGCCGCAAAATCTCGGCATGAAATTCACTCGAGAACATAGCTTATTTACAATTTAAAAAGAATTCGGTAAAATCGGTAAACGAGTCGAAGGCCAGTTCGTAGTCGTCGGTCTGTCCAAAGCCGTAACGCGCATAGACAAAGGGCAGACCCACGCGGTGGGTCTCCTGCCCGTCGGCGTCGATGTCGCCCATGTAGAGCGGTTGCTGCAATCCGTATTTCTCCTTGAGCAACAACATGTTGTCGCCCTTCGGCTTGTGCGTGTTGCCAAAAGCGAGCCCCTCGGTAATGTAGGGAGTAATGCCAATGCAGGCCATAAACACGGGCAAGGTGTGCGAGTCGCAGTTGCTCACCAGAAACAGCTTGTACTTGTGCGACAGCCGTTCCAGCCCCTCGACCACCCCGGGATAGGGCGTGCCTCCGTAGCGCGACAGCAAGGCGGGCTCCTCCTGCGCCAGTTCGGCCGAGAAGCGGGCCGCCTCGTCGGGGGTTATATCGGGGAAAAGATTTTCCATAATGCGAGGAATCGGTTTCCCGATGTTGCCGATGAGTGTCTCGCGGGTAACGTGAACCTCGCGGCCCGCCCGGGCAAAGACCTCGTTCCAGATGCGGGCATAGGTGTCGACCGCGTCCCACAGGGTGCCGTCCATATCGAAAATAAGAGCGTCGGTACGGCTCCAATCTATCTGCTTACTTTTCATGCCGCAAAGGTATGGATTTTATCGGGAAGCTCGCAATACAAACTTGAGGGAGAGATATTAAAAAATGTTCCACCGGAAGAGCCCGATGGAACGCCTTGTACACCCGTGGGGAGTCGAACCCCAATCGAAGGAACCGGAATCCTTTATTCTATCCATTGAACTACGGGTGCCGCTAAACGATTCGGGAGAAAAGTACGCCTCGTCGGTGAGAATCTCCCCCTAATTGCGTGGCAAAAGTAAGAAATATTTGTAGCTTTGCAAACAGTTACGGTTAAAATCTTATATAAAAAAGATTATGAATGTTCGCATCGAACCCAGTTGGCAACAGCGGTTACAACCCGAATTTGACAAGCCTTATTTCGAACAACTGACCTCTTTCGTTCGTCACGAGTATGCCACCAAAACGGTCTACCCGCCCGGCAGCCAGATATTCGCGGCGTTCGATGCCTGCCCCTTCGACCGGGTGAAGGTGGTGATTCTGGGACAAGACCCCTACCACGAACCCAATCAGGCTCACGGACTCTGCTTCTCGGTCAACGACCACGTGCCCTTCCCCCCTTCGCTCCAGAATATTTTCAAGGAGATCGAGAGCGACCTGGGTATTCCCGTACCTCAAAGCGGCAACCTCACCCGCTGGGCACGCCAGGGGGTATTGCTGCTCAACGCCACGCTCACGGTCGAGGCGCATCGGGCCGCTTCGCACCAGGGCAAAGGGTGGGAGACCTTTACCGATGCCGTTATCCACAAACTGGCCGAGGAGCGCGAACACTTGGTCTTCATCTTGTGGGGAGCCTATGCCCAACGCAAGGGCGAATTCATAGACCGCAGCCGGCACCTGGTGCTGCAATCGCCCCACCCCTCGCCCCTGTCGGCTCACCGGGGGTTCTTCGGGAACCATCACTTCAGCCAGGCCAACCAATATCTGGTGGCCCACGGCATCGAGCCTATTCAATGGTAAATCATAAAAACAAGCATGGAAAAGATAGATGTAGAACAGAGAGCCGAGAAGGCTCGCCAACTTTTTTGCGAGGGCTACAATTGTGCCCAATCGGTCGTACTGGCTTATAACGACCTGTTTGACGTAGACCAGCAACTGGCTGCCTCGATAAGCGCCCCGCTGGGCGGCGGCATGGGCCGGTTACGCGAGGTGTGCGGTGCCGTGAGCGGCATGTTCATGATTGCCGGACTCTACTACAAAAACGACAAGCCGGGCGATCTGGCCAAACGGAAAGTGGTCTACACGGCCGTGCAGGATCTGGCGGCGCGCTCCAAAGCACTCAACGGCTCCATCATCTGCCGCGAATTGCTCGGGCTCGACCACAAGAGCGACGAACCTACACCCGAACCTCGCACCGAAGCCTACTACAAGCGCCGACCCTGTGCCAACTACGTAGCCTCGGCAGCCCGCCTCATCGGCGAAAAGCTCAACGAAGAGCTGGATAAAGCATGATGCCGCCATGCCCACGCTGCAATACGACCGCTCCGACTCTCAGGTACTCAAGGGTATAGGCATTTTACTCATTGTCCTACACAACTTTTTCCACACCTTCCCCGAGTTCCCGCCCGAGTGCGAGTTTGAATATATCCCCGATAACGTGGAACGGTTTGTCGACACCCTGGGCAGGGGCAACCTGCGCACCATCGTGCTGTCGCTTTTCTCTTTTCTAGGGCATTACGGAGTATCGGTTTTTGTCTTCGTGAGCGGTTACGGACTGGCCAAGCGATACGGACAGAGCCCCGATGCGGGGTGGCGCATTCTGCTGCACCGGGCCACGCAACTGTGGAAGTGGATAGTCCCCATGGCCCTGTTGCTCCTGCTCGACCGCTACTCGGGCCACACCCACATTACCTATCAGTATCTGGAGAATCAAAAGATATGGACCGACCTGCTGGCGATGCTTACCTTTACCGCCAACTTCCTGGTCGACCGCTTCGTCATTGCCGGTCCGTGGTGGTACTTCGGCATGGCCTTTCAACTCTATGTTATCTATGTGCTGTTTCTGCGCCGGGCCGGTGACCGGGCGGTGTGGATTGCCTCGGCCGTCGCCTGGGCACTGCTGCTTGTGCTTCAAGGGTTGGGCTGCAACGACCTCGTCTTTACCCTCCGTTACAACTTTGTGGGGTGGCTGCCGGTATTCTGCATCGGCATACTCGCAGCCCGGCATCCGCTGCGGCTCCCGTGGGGTTGGGTGGCTCTGGGGTGCGTGCTCTTTGTATTGAGTCTCTTCAACCCCTATCTGTGGGTATTCAGCTCGACCCTGGTGCTCTTCCCCTTCACGGCAGTTCTGCCGCTTTTCAAGAGAGGCATTCTCTACAAAATCACTCTGGTATTGGGCGGACTGTCGGCCGCACTGTTCATCACCCACGCCTTCGTGCGGCAACAGATACTCATCTATGCCAAGCCGCTACCTGCCGAATGGTCGGGGCTGCTCTACCTAGCTCTGTGCCTGGCTGTTGCCTGGATTTACCGCAAGGTATTGCTCGCCCTCTACACGCGGCTTCACTGGTGATAGTGCCCCTTCTCCTTGACCAGCACCACCTTCACCCGGCCATCCTTGAGGATGGCTCTCGAGCGCGAGAAGAAGGGCAGTTGCCAGGCCCAACGGCGGTGCTCCCACGTGAGCAAATCGACCGAAAAATCGAGATCTCTCAAAAATCCATAATACGATGCGGGGAACGACAGAGCCTCGACGGCTCCGCTTCGGGCTATCTGCTGAATCGAGTCGAGCCGTTCGCCTCGCTCGCGGTCGCTCATCTCGTCGAGATGTGGTATATCGAGGTAACACGAGGTATAATACCCCTCTTGTGTGAAATGGCGCAGGGCCTTCCAGTCGCGCGACTCGACAATGAGCTGCTCCTTGCTGGCACCCGAGCGGGCCAGCATGGCAGTCAGAAGCGACTCGGCCTGCCGGCTGTTGGCTTCGTTCAGATTCTTCAGGTCTATCCACAACTCCCGACCGGGATTCTTGCCCAGAAAATCGAGATAGAGGCCGAGCGACTCGGACGATGGGGTGTCGTGCCCGGTTCTGAAATCGGACAGCTCGGGTACAAACAGCACATCGCACTCGAAATTCTTATACTCTCCTTCAAACTCGTGCAGCTTCTCTATCGTATTGGTCCGGTGCAACCATATCTTATCGATATAATGGTCCACCACTTTGTCGTTACAAAGGGGGATAGTCAATAACGGCAGGCACAACACCAACAGAAAAACGGCACCTAAGCGCCGTTTCATATCTTTACTGCAAATGCAATTTCTTCAGAATCTTGGCTGGGACGGCATCCTTGTGCACCAGAATATCCATCGTCTTGTATTTGACAAAGGCCTCCGACGCATAGAAGAATCCGCCATACACCTGCTCGGTCCCCCACGAGTTTTTCACCTTGTAGTACTTCGTACCGTTCTGGTCGACAGCCGTACCCACGAACACCATGCCGTGGTCGTCGGTTGTCTCGTAGTTGTCAAAAGCCTCCTGGCGCACCTTCTGGTCGATGACCATCTCCTCCTCGGGCTCCTCGAATTTGTAGAGTTCGCCCTCTTTCTCGGCCTTCGACAGTTTCACCCAGCGGGCCAGCTCGGTACCCGAGAGGTTGTCGTTTTTCTTCTCGACGGGAACTACGGCAAAGCCCTTGAGGTATTGGAATCCCTTTTCGCTCACGTCCGACGCCCACATCACCGTATACCCCTTGTCAATCGAGTAGTCGATGGTCTCCATCAGCTCGTTGAGGGGTATGTTGTAGTACTGCGACCACAACCAGTTGTCGGGCACCTCGATGGCAAAAGGTTTGTAGAAGTCGTGGTGTGTAAACGAAGTCAACGGAATGTAGTCGCTCGACTTGATACCCAGCGACTCGGCAAACGACTTGGGCGTGTACTCTACCCCGTTGTAGGTAAACTTCTCGGGCACCTTGCCCAGGTAGGTATCGAGCACCGCCTTGAATCCGTCGAGCCAGGCCGACGACAGCTTCTTGTTGGGGTTGGCGATAACGGCATCGACATAGCCTTTGAGAATGGCATCGAGCTCACCGTGCTGGTGTTTGTCGGTACCGTAGTTCAGGCCGGTATAGACCTCCTCGGGAACCACACCGTATTTATCGATAATGTAGAGCACGTCGTAGGCGCTACCTCCGGCCGAGAACGAGATGCTGCCGTGCATGCGTACATACTTGATGGCCTTCTCGATATAGTCGTTGCGAACGATAAACATCTCGGAGAGGTCGACCGCCGGCTTGCCCTGGCGCAAGAGGTCATCCTCGATAAACGACAGCGTCGAGAAGCTCCAGCACGTGCCCGAGCGGCTCTGGTCTTTCACCGAATTGGTTTTCAACTCTTTCGTAACGGTAAACTGATACCCTACGGAATCTTTCTTGTTCTCTCCGGCCCAAGCGCACACCGAAACCACGGACAATGCGCAGGCAATAGTCAAATGTTTACAATTCATATATCGTCTTTCTTATTCAATTCTCATGTCAAGTTGCGCGCAAATATAGCCAATATTTTCATATTACGCGATAATTGCTCCATTTGTATAACAGTTATTAGGAAACCGGCATAAAATTTCGTACATTTGCCACTAAGAACTTTCAAACCGACACTTTATGAAACCGAAATACAGACTGTACGCCCTGCTCGCCGCGATTGCCCTGTGGAGTCCGCTGACCGTTCTGGCCCAGAACTTCTCGAACGAGGTCTACGAAACCCGCGCCTTCAGCGACCGCTTCAAGACCATCCGCACCGACGTCGAGGGGCGCGACCTCTTCCCCCCGATTATCGAGTTGAACAGCAACGAGCACATCACCATCTCGTTCGACGAGATGACCGAGGAGGCCTCGTACCTGCAATACAGTCTCATACACTGCAATGCCGACTGGCGACCCTCGGCCCTGTCGGAGCTCGAATACCTCGACGGCTTCAACACCAACCCCATCGAAACCTTCGACTACTCCATCGCCACCTTTGCTCACTATGTGCATTACAGCCTCACCCTCCCCAACGAGGATGTACAGTTCAAGGCATCGGGCAACTACGTGTTGCTGGTCTACCCCGAGAACGAACCCGAACAGATATTGCTGCAGGTCTGCTTCTCGGTCTACGAAAACGATATTCTGGTAGCCCCCAGCGTCACCTCGCGTACCGACATCGACTACAACAGCGAGCACCAGCAGGTGAGCGTCAGTCTCAATGCCAACAACTACCGCATACAAAACCCCTACAACGAACTGAAGGTGAGCGTCACCCCCAACGGACGGCGCGACCAGGAGGTGATTGTAACCCGGCCGTTGCGCGTACAGGGCAACCAGGTCATATTCGACCATGACCGCAACCTCATCTTCGAGGCGGGCAACGAGTTCCGCCGGTTCGAGATGGTAGCCACCCGCTACGCCGGGCTGGGTGTCTCGAAAATTTACCACTTCGACCCCTACTACCACGTGGTTCTGACTACCACGGAGCCCCGGGCCGAGACGAGCTACCTCTACGACAAGACTCAAAACGGACGCTTCGTCATCCGCCAGAGCGGTGCCAACGACAGCGACACCGAGGCCGACTACTTCGTGGTGCACTTCACCCTCGACTCCGACCCCATACCAGGCGGCAAAATCTATATCGACGGCGAGATGACCAACCATCTCTACACCCCCTACAACGAGATGGTCTATAACCCGGAAACGGGCCAATACGAGAAAACCCTGCTTCTGAAACAGGGTTCCTACAACTACCAGTATCTGTTCCTGCCCGACGGCGCAAGCTCGGCCACGGCAGCTCCTGTCGAGGGCAACTATTACCAGACGGTCAACGAGTATCTGGTGAAGGTATACCACCGCGCACCGGGCGAACGCTACGACAAGCTCATCGGGATAGGCATGACCTACTCGGGCCGATAATCGTCAATCGTTCCGGGCCTTGACAAACTCGCCCGCTTTCGAAAAATAGAGATGGGTCTCGGGATGGACAAGTGTGAGCTTATAGAGATTCTTGCGCTGCTCCATACTCTCGACTTTCGCACCGGGGTAATGCTGCTCGAGATATTCGCCCACGGGTGCGGGAAGCAATTTCACCAGCTCGGGAGCCAACGGGTTGTCGTGCGAATCGATCTCCTCCCAACGTCCCTTGCGGTCGAACTCCAGGTCGTAACCACCCGAGACCTTCACCCCGTATTCGTTCCACGTGCGCGAGTGTACACACTGCAATACCCGAGCCCCTGGAAAATAGGTTTGCAACAACTGACGCGCCGATTGTGGAAGCTCCGACAGCGAGATTTTCCGATTGGTCGTTTTGTTTTCGCCTCGGCTCGGCCCTATGCCTAATGCAATCGTTGTGAACAAAACGATAAGATACAAATAATTTTTCATATATTTACCTCGTTTTTTAGGTTTTCGGTATATTCTCAAAACAAATTTCTCGAAGCCAATGTTTATAATCCAGTCACTGGAAAACCGTTAAATAGGGTGTAAATACAGAGACTTGAAAAAGATTCCTCCCTCATGAAAAGAGCACTGAAATATATTGCCATCACCCTTGCCTCGCTTTTCGTGCTGCTGCTTGCCCTGCCGCTGTGTATCTACATACCGGCCGTGCAACGATGGGGGAAAACCGAAATATGCCGCTACGTGAACCAGTCGACCGGCATGCAACTGACCATCGGCGACCTGTCGCTGCGCTTCCCCTTCAAGCTGCAAATCGACGACATCCTGCTGCTCACCGCTCCGGGCGACACCCTGCTGCAAAGTGGCAACGTACAGGTAGGCATCGCCCCGGCCCGGCTGCTGAAGGGCGAGGTCGATGTCACCGAAATCGCCCTGCACGCCACCCGTTTCCGCTTTGCAAATGCCGACTCGACCCTCACCTTCTCAGCTCGCGTCGAACGGTTTGCTACCCAAGAGGCCCGCGTCGACCTGAAAGGTTCGCTCATCGAGCTGCCCTCGCTCCAGCTCCAGGGTGGCGACATTGCCCTCGACATCGCGGGCGAGTCGACCGACACCACCGATACCGCCAGCGCCCCGCTCGACTGGCGCATCTCGGTCGGCGAGATAGGCTTGTCGCAGATACACTACGCCATGCAGATGCAGCCCACCATCCAGCAGCTCGACGCCTCGATTGAGACAGCGACCCTGCGGAAGGGATACATCGACCTCTATCGTCAGCAGGTCGATGTGGCCGAGGCGACCATCGACCGGGGCGACTACCGCTACTACCCGGGCAGCGGCGAGACCGGCGAAACTACCACTCCCTCCGAAGAGGCTGCCGACACGGTGGTCTCGCCACCGTGGACCGTGCGGATAGCACAACTGCGGCTGCACCAAAACAGCGCCCTCTATGCCCTGCCGACGAAGATTCCACAAAAGGGGCTCGACCCGGGTTACCTGTCGCTCAACGGCATCGAGATTGCCATCGACTCGCTCTACAACCAGGGCAGTGCCATACGGGTACCTATCAAACAGCTTGCCTTTGTCGAACGCTCGGGGCTGGCCGTCACCCACACGCAAGGCGTCTTTGCGATGGACTCGACCGGCATCGCCCTGCACGACTTCCTCCTGCAAACCGCCCTTTCCGAAATTTCGGCCCAACTGCAGGCGGGGAGCGACATCTTCACCCAGTCGCCCCAGGCTCCCGTCGAGGCCGAGCTGCAAGCCCGCATTGCCGTGGGCGACCTCATCCGACTCTTTCCCCAATACGACTCCTATACCCGGGGAGTGCTCCTCTCGAGCACGCTGCACACCGACATAACCGTGGGCGGCACGCTGGGCGACCTGCTCCTCACCCGGGGCGACCTGTCGCTGCCCGGCACATTCAATGCCCGCACCACCGGGCGCGTGCAACACCTGCCCGATACCGAGCGTCTGGCCGGCGAACTGCAATGGGGCATCGCCCTCAGGGAGTCGCCGCTCATCGCCCAATTCATACCCGACTCGCTGCGCCATCGCCTCCATCTTCCCCCTACCCGATTCTCGGGCAGGGCCACCCTGGCCGGCCCGACCATCCAATCGCGGGCCCGACTCTCAACGGGCGACGGCAGCATCGCACTGCGAGCCCGACTCGATACCCGCAGCCAGCAATACCGGGGGCGTCTGCACATCGACCGCTTCCCCCTCTCGGCCTTCCTGCCGCACGATTCGCTGGGTGTACTCTCGGCTTCGGCTCGAATCGAAGGGGAGCGATACAATCCGCTCGACTCGCTGGCCCGACTCACGGCCCACCTCGAGGTAGACACCGCCCAATATGCGGGGTATCTCTACTCGGGACTGACCGTCGACGCCCGCGTGAACCGCGGGAGGGCCACGGGCCACATCGCCTGCACCGACCCCAACCTGCTCGTCGGCCTCAGCCTGTCGGGCTCGATCTCTCCACAACAGTACCTCGTAGCCCTCTCGGGCGACATCCATACCGACCTCCACGCGCTGCGACTCACCACCGAGACCTGCCAGATGTCGACCTCGATAGCGCTGTCGGGGCAGGTAGAACCAGAGAAGGAGCAATACCAGGCGACCCTGGACCTCAGCAAGCTGTCGCTCCTGCTGCCCACCGGGCGACTGCAGACCGACAAGCTGTCGCTCGCGGCTCAAACCGACTCGACCCGCATACAGGCTTCGCTGCAAAGCGGCGACCTGGCGGTGAACTTCACCTCGGCTACGGGGCTCACGCCATTCCTGGCCAAACTTAGCGACGCGATGCCCATCGTCGCTTCGGTGCAGGAGAAGAAACGGCTCGACATGGAGGCACTGCACCAGGCGTTGCCCCCTTTCGAACTCACGGCCAGTGCCAAACGCAACAACCTGGTGCAACAATATCTCCAGGGGGCAGGCATGGGGTTCTCGCAATTCAGCCTCACGGCGGCCAACGACTCCCTGCTCAATGCCAGGAGTCAGATCGACCGCTTCTCGGCGAGCGGCATCGTCATCGACACCATACAGCTCTCGCTGTTCGAACGGCACGAACGCGAAGAGCGACTCTACTATTCGCTCCAGGTGGGCAACAAACCCGGCAATCTGGACCAACTGGCCTCGGTCAACCTCAACGGGTTCCTGTCGGGCAATACAACCAAATTCTTCTGCGTGCAGAAAAACCGGCAGGGACAGGAGGGATTCCGCATCGGTAGCCAGGTCGACTTCCTCGACTCGCTCGTGAAGGTCTCGCTCTTCCCCAAAAACCCCATCATCGGCTTCGAAACCTGGACCCTGAACCCCGACAACTTCCTGGCTTACCACTACGACCGGCACCACTTCGATGCCAACATCGCCCTCACCCACGGCGACCGTCACCTCATTGTCACCACCCTGCACGGCTCGCCCGCCGACCACGACCTGGCCCGGCAGGAGCCTCTGAAGGTCGACATCAACGGCATGGAGATTGCCCCCTGGCTGGCACTGTCACCCTTCTCGCCGCAGATTGCAGGCAGCGTCTCGGCCAACCTGCTGGTCGATTTCCCGCAGAGCGGCACCCAGGTAGCCGGCAACCTGGAGGTATCGCAATTCTACTACGGCAAGCGACGGGTGGGCGACTTCGACCTGAAGGTCGACTACCGGCTCGATTCGCTCGGTCGGCAGGAGGCTCAGGCCGCCCTGCAGATTGACAGCGTGCAGGTACTGACCCTGTCGGGAGAGCTCGACGACAAGGCTGAATCGCCCGTGACGCTACAACTGTCGGTCGACAGCCTCCCCCTGGCCACGGCCAACCCCTTTCTGCCGGCCGACATGGCCCAGTTGCAGGGATACCTCAACGGGCAGATGACCGTGGGCGGCACCACTTCGGCTCCCCAGCTCGACGGCTATTTGCAGATGGAGCAGGCCTCGGCCAGCTCCAAATCGATGGGGGCCAGCCTCAGCTTCTCGCCCAACCCCATACGCATCGACCGGAACGTGCTGCTGTTCGACAACTACGAAATTGCCGGTGCCAACAAGAACCCGCTGCACATCGACGGGAACGTCGACTTCCGGAATCTGGAGAAGATCAACACCGACCTGCACATCTTCGCCTCGGCCTTCCAGCCCGTGAAGTCGGGCCGCAGCACCAAGGCCACCCTCTACGGCTCGGTCATCGCCGATATGGACATGCGGGTAAACGGCCCCCTCGACGGCCTGAAGATAACCGGCAACGTGGGGTTGCTCACCGGTACCGAGGTGACCTACGTGATGCAGGACTCGCCCTTTGCCCTGCAACAGCAGGAGAACAACATCGTCACTTTCGTCTCGTTCAACGACAGCACCGAAGTAATCGAGGCCGATACTTTGCCCAAAAGCAACATGATGGGCATGGACATCCTGGTCAACATCAACATATCGCCCACCGTGAAGATGGGGGTAAACCTCTCGGTCGACGGCAAAAACCGCATCGATCTTCAGGGTGGCGGCAACCTCACCTACACGATGAATACCCTGGGCGACAGCCGGTTCTCGGGCCGCTACAACCTCTCGGGCGGATTCGTGCGCTACAACCCGCCCATCATCTCGGAGAAGCTGTTCAAGATACAGGACGGCAGCTTCGTCTCGTGGAACGGCGACATTGCCGACCCGCAAATGTCTATTACCGCCGTCGAGACGGTGCGCACCACCATTACCGAAGACGACAAGAACTCGCGGCAGGTCAACTTCGACATCAGCATCCTCATCAAGAACTCGCTCGAAAACCTCTCGGTCTCGTTCGACCTCTCGGCCCCCGAAGACCTCACCCTGCAAAACCAGCTCACCTCGCTCACGGCCGAGCAGCGGGCCTCGCAAGCCATGAGTCTGCTCATCTACAATACCTACACCGGGCCGGGCACCTCGACCACGCGGAGCGACCTGCTGGGCAACCCGCTCAACTCGTTCCTCGAGAAGGAGCTCAACCAGTGGGCCCAGGGGCTGAAGGGCATCGACCTCTCGTTCGGCATCGACTCCTACACCGACGCCTCGGGCATCAACACCCGCACCGACTACTCCTACCGGGCGGCCAAGAGCCTCTTCAACAACCGGGTGAAGGTGGTCATCGGGGGTAGCCTCAGCCCCGACGACAATGCCGACGTCAATTTCAAGGAGAACTTTATCGACGATATTTCGCTGGAATATTACCTCAACCAGCGCGACAACATGTATATCAAGGTATTCCGCCACACGGGTTACGAGAGTATTCTCGAGGGCGAAATCACCCAGACCGGCGTGGGCTTCGTCGTGAAGAAACGGCTGGTCAACCTCTGGGAGCTCTTCCGTTCCCGCAAAAGCCGAAAGGAGGCCGCACCATGAAACAGACCCTTGCCTACCTCTTTGTCGCCCTGCTGGCCACGGCGATACTCATCGGGTGTTCCACCACCCGTCGCCTCACCGACGACGAGGTGCTCTATACCGGCGTGAAGAAGATGGAGATTATCCCCGACTCGGGGGTGAAGATTGCCGACAACGTGAAGTCCGAAATCAAGACCTCCCTCTCGGTGGCTCCCAACAATCCCCTCTTCTCGCCCTACGTGCGCACCCCCTTCCCCATCGGGCTTTGGGTGTGGAACTATCTGGAACCCAAAAGCGACAAAGGATTGAAGCACTGGATTTACGAAAAGCTGGCCAAAGAGCCGGTGCTCGTCTCGAGCGTACAGCCAGAACTGCGCATGAATGTCATCAAGAACATCTTGAGCAACAACGGCTACTTCGGGGCCGAGGCCGACTACGAACTCATCTACAACAAGCGTAACCCCCGCAAGGCCCGCATCTCGTACAAGGTCGAGGTGCCGCCGCCCTACACCCTCGACACCATCGAGCTGCCTGCACCCACCACCCCCCTCACCCGGTTTATCGACAGCATCAGCAGCGCATCCCTGCTGCAACGCGGCGACCGCTACTGCCTCGACTCGCTCTCGGCCGAACGCGACCGCATCACCAGCGCCCTGCGCAACAACGGCTATTTCTACTTCCGTCCCGAGTATATCGAGTATCTGGCCGATACGACCCTCTCGCCCGGCAAAGTGGCGCTGCGCATGACCCTCAAGAAGGGTATCCCTACCCAGGCGCTCAAACCCTACTACGTGGGGCACATCCACGTGAACCTGCAACGGGCCGACGGCGGCGGCACGCCCGACACCATCCGGTATCCCCACCTGACGGTAGTCTACCGCAAGCCTGTCCACCTGAAGCAGTGGATATTGCCCCGCAACATCACCTTCAGACCGGGCACCATCTATTCGGTAGCCACGCAGAACACCACCCAGTCGAATCTGGGACGGCTGGGCATATTCCGCTCGGTAGCCGTCGAGGTGACCCCGCTCGACTCGCTTGCGCAACGAGACTCGCTCGACGTTACGATACAGGCGGCTTTCGACGTGCCGCTCGAGGCCACCATCGAGGCCAACGTCTCGTCCAAGTCGAACAGTTACATAGGCCCGGGACTGATTTTCGGTATCAACCACAACAACCTTTTCGGGGGCGGCGAGAAGCTCTCGGTGAAACTCAACGGCAGCTACGAGTGGCAGACGGGCGGCGGCTCGCAACACGGCAAGGCATCGCTCTTCAACTCCTATGAATTCGGCTTGAACTCGTCGCTCTCCTTCCCCCGCATCGTGCCCGGTTTCCTGCCGCAGATGCCCCGCACCCGCCGATACCCCGCCTACACGCGGTTCCAGTTGGGTGCCAACCTGATGAATCGGCCGCACTACTTCCGCATGGTGTCGTTCAACGGGTCGATGAGTTACGAGTACCGCACCTCGCTGCGGGCCGGCCACTCGGTCACCCCCTTCAAACTGGTCTATACCAAACTGCTCAATACCACCGAGTCGTTCGACAAGACCATGGAGGAGAACCCCGCCATCGCCCTCAGCTTCCGCGACCAGTTCATCCCCTCGTCGAGCTACACCTATACCTACGACACCTCCTACGGCCGCGAAGTCGACAATCGCTTCGTATGGCAACTGATGGGCATGTCGGCCGGCAACATCCTGAGCGGCATTACCTCGCTGCTGGGACAACACGGCGAGAAACGCATCTTCGGCAGCAGCTTCTCCCAGTTTGTCAAGGGGAGCGCCGAGATGGTCTACTACCACCGTTTCCGCCCCGACCACTGGCTGGTAGGCCGCCTGTTCATCGGGGCCGAACATGCCTACGGCAACTCGCAGGAGGTTCCGTACAGCGAACAGTTCTACATCGGTGGAGCCAACAGCATACGCGCCTTCACCATCCGCTCGCTGGGCCCCGGCAGCTACCTGCCGCCGCAGGACGATGTAGACGGATACTTCGACCAGACGGGTACCTTCAAGCTCGAGGCCAACCTCGAATACCGATTCCCCATCTGGGGCGACCTGCACGGCGCCGCCTTTGTCGATGCCGGCAACATCTGGCTGCTGAAGCGCGACCCCAACCGCCCGGGTGGCGAGCTGGACGGTCGCACCTTCCTCAAAGACATCGCCCTGGGTACCGGCGTGGGGCTGCGCTACGACATCGGGATGCTGGTGATACGCGGCGATCTGGGTATCGGCATCCACGCCCCCTACGAGACCGGCCGCAAAGGGTACTACAACATGACCTCATTCAAAAACAGCCTCGCCTTCCACCTGGCTATCGGCTACCCCTTCTAAGGTATTCCCCCCCGACCTTAAAAGCTATTCAACAAAAATACAACAGGCGGCTCTCCGAAGAGAGTCGCCTGCTGCGTGCGTATGGCAAAAGGGAGATTAAAGTCCTCTCCCGTGACAGTTTTTGTATTTCTTGCCGCTACCGCAAGGACAGGGATCGTTGCGGCCTACGCGGGGAGCAGCCTTGATAGGCTCGGTAACCCGCGGCTGTTGCGGTGCAGCGGCGGCCTGTGCCTGAGCTTGGGCTTGACCCTGCTGGGCCGGCTGTTGGGCCTGACCGGGGTAGTCGTCCTTCTGGGTGCGGTACTTGCTGTAATCCTCGCGACGTTCGGGAGCGGCCTCGCGCACATCCTGCGGCTCCTGGATGTATATCTGACCCCGCATGAGGATGGCGATAGCCTTGCGGTTCATCGCCTCGACCATCGACTTGAAGAGGTTGAACGACTCGAGCTTGTAGATCAACAGCGGGTCTTTCTGCTCGTAGCTGGCATTCTGTACCGACTGGCGCAACTGGTCGAGTTCGCGCAAGTGCTCTTTCCAAGCCTCGTCGATAGTCATCAGCAATACGGCTTTCTGGAACTGCTTAACCACCGACTGCGATTCGCTCTTGTAGGCCTCGTTGATGTCGCAGGCGATACCAAACACCCGTTTGCCATCGGTGATGGGCACCCGTATCATGCCGGTCGACAGACCGCGCATCTCTACGAAGGGCTTGATATTCATGTGAGCAATCTCGGCCATGCGTTCGCCCTTGCGCTTGAAGGTGGCGACCACGGCCTCGTAGAGGCTGTCGATAATCTCGTTCTTGCGCATCGAGCGGAATTTCTCTTCGTCGAAAGGCATCTCTACGGCAAATATCTTGAACATCTCCATCGACAGCGGTTCGTAGTCGTTGGAGCCGTTGTAGGCCTCGACCAGCGACTCGATGGTATCGTAGAACATGTTCATGATGTCGATACCGATACGCTCGCCCATCAAGGCGTGGTGACGCTTGGTGTAGATGACGTTACGCTGGGCGTTCATCACGTCGTCGTATTCGAGCAACCGTTTGCGGATACCGTAGTTGTTCTCTTCGACGCGACGCTGGGCGTTCTCAATCGACTTGGATACCATGCGGTGTTCGATCATCTCGTCTTCCTTGAGGCCCAGACGGTCGAGCATCTTCACCACGCGGTCGGTGGCAAACAGACGCATCACCGTATCTTCGAATGATACGAAGAATACCGACGAACCCGGGTCGCCCTGACGTCCGGCACGACCACGCAACTGACGGTCGACACGACGCGACTCGTGACGCTCGGTACCGATGATGGCCAAACCTCCGGCCTCGCGCACGGCGGGCGACAGCTTGATATCGGTACCACGACCGGCCATGTTGGTAGCGATGGTCACGGTACCCGTCTGTCCGGCCTGGGCCACGATTTCGGCCTCGCGCTGGTGATATTTGGCATTCAACACATTGTGCTTGATCTTGCGCATGGTGAGCATACGGCTCAACAACTCCGAAATCTCGACCGACGTAGTACCTACCAGTACCGGGCGTCCGGCCTCGACCATCTTCACAATCTCTTCGATTACGGCGTTGTACTTGGCACGCTTGGTCTTGTATACCCGGTCGTCCATATCGATACGGGCTACCGGCTTGTTGGTGGGGATAGTCACCACATCGAGCTTATAGATGTCCCAGAACTCACCGGCTTCGGTCTCGGCGGTACCGGTCATACCGGCCAGCTTGTGATACATGCGGAAGTAGTTCTGCAACGTGATGGTGGCAAAGGTTTGCGTGGCGGCCTCGACCTTCACGTGCTCCTTGGCCTCGATGGCCTGGTGCAGACCGTCGGAGTAGCGACGCCCCTCCATGATACGGCCGGTCTGCTCGTCGACGATTTTCACCTTGTTGTCGATGACCACATACTGGTCGTTGAGCTCGAAGAGGGTATAGGCTTTCAACAACTGATGCACGGTGTGAACCCGCTCGGCCTTGATGGCGTAGTTTTGCAGCAGCTCGTCCTTGCGGTTCTGTTTCTCCTCGGGCGTGAGGTTTTGATTCTCGAGGTCTGAGAGCTCTTCGCTGATGTTGGGCAGCACGAAGAAGTTGGGGTCGTCCGACTTGCCGGTCATCACATCGATACCCTTATCGGTAAGGTCGATGCTGTTGTTCTTCTCGTCGATTACGAAGTAGAGGTCGTCGGTAATCTCGGGCATACGGCGGTTGTTGTCGGCCATATAGATAGCCTCGGTCTCGAGCATCAGGGGTTTGATACCGGGCTCGCTGAGGTATTTGATAAGGGCTCCGTTCTTGGGCAGACCCTTGAAGCAACGGTAGAGCAGCACGGCACCCTCGTCGCGGGTCTTCTTGTCGTCCGAGGCGATTTTGGTCTTGGCCTCGGCCAGCAGCTTGGTTACCAGGGTACGCTGCATCTTCACCAGCTCCTCGACTTTGGGCTGGAACTGCTCGAACATCTGGTCGTCGCCCTTGGGGGTGGGACCCGAAATGATCAACGGCGTACGGGCATCGTCGATCAACACCGAGTCGACCTCGTCGACAATGGCGTAGTTGTGCATGCGCTGTACCAGGTCGAGGGGCGAGCTGGCCATGTTGTCACGCAGGTAGTCGAAACCGAATTCGTTGTTGGTACCGAAGGTAATATCGGCATTGTAGGCGTTGCGGCGAGCTTCGGAGTTGGGCTCGTGCTTGTCGATACAGTCGACCGACAGGCCGTGGAACATGTAGAGCGGGCCCATCCACTCCGAGTCACGTTTCGACAGGTAGTCGTTGACCGTCACCACGTGCACGCCGTTGCCCGGCAGGGCGTTGAGGAATACCGGCAGCGTGGCCACCAGCGTTTTACCTTCACCGGTAGCCATCTCGGCAATCTTACCCTTGTGCAGTACCACACCACCGATGAGCTGCACGTCGTAGTGTACCATGTCCCACACCACTTCGTTGCCACCGGCCATCCAGTGGTTCACATAGATGGCCTTGTCGCCCTCGATATGCACGAAGTCGTGGTCTACGGCCAGGTTGCGGTCGAAGTCGTTGGCGGTCACCTCGATAGTCTCGTTGTTGCAGAAACGGCGGGCGGTCTCCTTCACGATGGCAAAAACCTCGGGGAGCGACTCGTCGAGCACATCTTCGATTTTCTTCAGAATGTTTTTCTCGATTTTGTCAATCTCTTCCCAAGTCGATTCACGCTTGTCGTAGTCGAGCGTCTCGACATGCTCCTTGAGCTCGGCAATGCGTTGACGGTCGGGAGCAACCGTATCCTGGATATGCTGCTTCACCACATCGACGCGATGACGCAACTCGTCGTTCGTCAGTTTTTCGAGTTCGGGCGATATGGCCTTAATCTTCTGGATATAAGGCTCTATCTCTTTCAAGTCGCGCTGCGACTTGTTGCCGAACAGCTTTTTCAATAAATCGTTAAATCCCATATAAAGTGTCTGTTTTATTCGTTAATAAAAGGTTCTTCCCCGCAGGGAACCTTATAGAACCCTGCAAAAATAATGCAAATTTTGCTAACTCCGCAAAAAGGAAGAAATTAGTATTGAATTTCGGAGAGCGGAGTGGACGAAGAACCGTTGGGCGAACGGATGCGCAGCAGGCGAGAAACGGTGGGTGCAATGGCCGTAGCCCGCACCGGCGTGGCAATGTGTACCGGCTTCACATCGGGAGCGAGGATAAAGCAGGGGGCCGGTATGGCATTGATGCGCACATACTCGCGGGTGTCGACATTGTCCTCATACACCACCTCCCACCCGGGGCAAAGATCGAGCACGAGGTCGCCCGACAGCTTGGGGCAGTAGCCGTTGCGCATGGCGGCAAGCCGGTCGGTACCGTAGCTCAGCAACAGCCGTTGCATGGTGTACACATCCTGTACACCGGCCATCTGTATCAGGAACGAAGCGGCCTTGTCGCGCATCTCGTCGGCATCGAGGTCGCGCTCCTTGATGAGTTTGCGATTCAGAAATATCTGTCGGTTCTGGTAGCCGATGACCCAGTCGCCCTGGCCATAAAGAGCCATCAGGTAGACATTCAGCAGCGACACGGCACGGCGCGGATAGAACTCGCCCGAGGGTATGTTGTAGATGGGCGACTCCTTGGCTTCGCCCTTGAAGTAGCCGGTCGAGGCCACGAAGATGACGGTATGGTCGAGCCCCACCTTCTTGTCTATCTCGTCGAGCAGCCGGGCCAGATCACGATCGAGGCGCACGTAGGTGTCCTGCAACTCCAGGCCGTACTCCTGCACGGTCTTGTTCAGGTAGACCCCGGCCGTATAGCCGACGTTGAGCATGTCGAGCACGCCCCGGCGTCCCAGAAGCCCCTTGTCGAGGAACTCCACGGCCACATCGGTAATCTCGCGGTTGACCAGCGCCGTTGTCTTGAACTGGGCAAAGCGGTCGCGGTTGTCGTGCGAGAAGGTGCGCTTGAACGAAAAATCGTTGGTCAGGTAGGGTATGGCCGTATAGAGGTCGGGGGTATAGACCGGCGTCCAGGCCAGCGTATCGATGCGAGCCGACAGCGAACGTCCGTAGTTGAACTGCTCGATATAGGCCGGCACATCGCGGTAGTAGGTCGTGGTGGCCCACTTGCCGTTACGGTCGTTTATCCAGAAAGCACAGTTACCAGCATGACCCGCACTGATGATGGCCTGCTGGGCATCGGGAGCCACGGCATAGACGCGCCCCAGGCCGCCGCTCACAATCTTTACCTCGTCGCTGATGGTCGAGGTCTTGAGCCGTTCGGGCGAAAAGGTCTCTTGCGTATAGTTGCCTATCTTGGAAGGGTCGTTCAGAATAAACTCTTCGCGCTGGAATGTAGTATTGAAAAACCGCTCCGAGGGGATGCCATGGAAAAAGGGCATCGTGCCCGTGTAGAGCGTGGCCGTAGCCGAGGCTTTGTCGACATTGGGATAGTCGTAGACCAAGTTTTCGCAAACCACCCCCTCCTTCATCAATCGCTTGAAGCCCTTCTCTCCGAAAAGATGCTGCAAGGCCATCAGGTAGTCGGTGCGCAACTGGTCGACCGTAATACCCACCACCAGACGCGGTGCCTGGTCGGCCGACTGTACCAGCGGTACAACCAGCAAAGAGAGCAGAAGTGTTGCTAATACCTTTTTTTTCATATCTGTTCAATTCCGCTTCTTGCCGTGCTCCACCCACAGCCAGGTGAGCGAACGCATCATCAACACCAGCACCAGCGGAATGAATGCCGGGTTGAACTGCTGGGGAATCCAGTGCCACAGCACCAGAAAAATCAACAGCCCCGCAAAGTTAGCAAAATGATAGTATCTAACGATATTTTTAAGAGATTTAAACCAAATGAAGAGGGCCATCAACAACCACAGGGGATGAAGCCAAAAGGCCGAATAGTTGGGCCAGGTGGCCGGATGCACCGAGACGAACATGAGGAAAAAGACAATCACTCCTCCCAATCCGTAGGCGGTAAAGAGCACGGTATCGAGTACCCGCGAGCAACGTCCCCGCCGGATGTCGCAGAGCGACCACACCGCCACAATCGCCGCCAGCAACCAGGCCACGAAGAGAGGGGTGAGGTAGAAGGGGGTCACACCGGGACGGGCCGGGACTTCGGGGTCGTAGAGCACCTCGGTGCGGCTCACCAGCGGCACGGCAGCCGAGTCGGGCGCGAGTTGAATCTCGGCCCGGGCGAAGGCCTCTTTCAGCACCTCGGGGCCAAACATCTGTTCGCGGTAAGTCATGGGGCGGTCCAGACTGCCACCCAGGGCCAGGTCGATGCCGAAGATGAGCCAGGGGCAACGCTCGGCGTAGCTGTCGATCTCCTCGCGGAAGGTGGGCAACTCGCCCTCGGGTTCGTGGTAGCGCACCCGATTGCCGAGGGTCGCCTCGACCATGTTGCGGGGCCGGGTGGCGCAGTTGTCGAAGAGGAAGTTATAGCGGTAGACGCGGTTCTGGGGCTGGGCATTCTCCAGCAGGGCGTAGAAGAGTGCCTGGCTCTGCTCGGGCGTGAGGTTGAGAATCTGCTCGTCGACCCGCGACTCGCGCATCACATAGTTGAACAGGAAGGTGCGGAAGTCGTTCACACCCAGGCAATAGTCGGTCTCGCCCTTGGTAAACCGCCACACAAAGGCCGGGGCATTGAAGTCGAACATGCCATAGTTGAACACATAGTCAAATCCGCCGGGAGTCAACTGCCTGACCCGCAAGGCCGTGTGTCCGAAAAGCTCGTACACCTCGGTACCGGGGCCGCACGTGAGCAGACTCACCTGCAGGGAGTCGCGGTTCTCGACCTGGGCCTGTACACTCATTGCCAGCGCGGCCACCAGCGCAGCCACGAATAATCGTACCTTTATCAACATGCTCGATTTCATCGCCTGAAAAAATGTGGTGTAAAAGTACAACTTTCCGCTCGATTCACCCGAAGGGTAACTCTTTTATTTTCTTCGACTTTGATAATTTTTACATTTTTATTTTAGGGCTCTACCGAATAAATCGTTATCTTTGTTCGTCGCACTCAAAACCAAGCAGTATGAAAATCAAAGGTTTACTTTTGTCGCTCCTCATAGCGAGCCCGATGATGGCCATGGCCCAGAACATCGAGCTCCCCGCCCCCCAGAAACAGGGAGGCCAACCGCTCATGCAGGTACTCGCCCAACGGGCCTCTACCCGCCAGTTCGATACCACCCGGGCCATCGAGCCGCAAACCATGGCCGACCTCCTGTGGGCCGCCTGGGGATACAACCGGGAGGATAAACGCACGGCACCTTCGGCCCTCAACCGGCAGGAGATTTCGCTCTATGTCATCACCGCCCAGGGGGCTTACTGCTACGATGCCCGTCAAAACGTGCTGACTCAGGTAGCCGCCGGCGACTTCCGCAAGAGTGCCGGCAAACAGCCTTTTGCCCAGACGGCTCCGCTCAATATCGTTTTTGTGGCCGACCTCGACAAGGCTCCGGGCAACGACATGATGTTTGTCGATTGCGGTTTCATAGCCCAGAACATCTATCTCTATTGTGCCTCGGCCGGACTGGGCAGCGTGGTGCGCGGCTCGTTCGATGCCGCCGAACTGGCCCAGGTACTGAAACTGAATGAACGCCAGAAAGTAATATTGACACAGACAGTCGGCTATCCGGCTCGATAATCCCCCGGAAAAGCCTCACCTCATGCGTCACACCTTACTACCGATATTCGTCATCTTCGCCCTCCTCATCACCGGCTGCAAAGGCAAGCAGGTCGAGCCCGACTACCCCGACAGTTCCTTTATCGACACCTTCGAGGTGAAGCAGCAGACCCAGCCCCGCCCCACCGGTTGGCCGAAGAGCCCCATCCAGTACACCAGTTTCCGCAAACTCTTCAACGACCTCAACGACCAGCACCTGGCCATTGCCCGCAAAAACGGCATCGCCCCGCTCGAGTCGCTAGACGAGGCCCGCAGCATGGGCTTCTGGAAGCTGGCCAAAATAGACAGTTGCGAATACTACTCGGTCGACAAGCTCACCCACTCGATTCCCTACCTCACCCCCAGAACCAAGTGGCTGCTGATGACCATCGGGAAGAACTTCAACGATTCGCTCGAGAGCCGCGGTGCCGGCGGACGGCAAATCATCCTCACCAGTGCCCTCCGCTCCGACGAGTCCATCCGCTCGCTGCGCCGGCGCAACACCAACGCCAGCGAAAACTCGGCCCACCGCTACGGCACCACCTTCGACATTGCCTACAACCGCTACAACGTGACCGACTCGACCTGCTTCGTCCCCTCCGACCGCCTGCGCCTGCTGCTGGGCGAGGTGCTCTACAATCTGCGCAAAAACCACAAATGCTATGTGAAGTACGAGGTTCGGCAGGGCTGTTTCCACATTACGGCCCGGTAAGACCGGCATATCTCTCCGAGCCGGACTCCGCTGCCCGAATATTCCACGCGGATGTGGGTGCGGTTGTTCCACGCTACGATGCGGAATCGTGCCAACAAAAGAGACTTCTCCCCACGCCCCAAGCTGGCTCTGCAGCCAGTGCGGGGGCGGCACAAACCACAGGAATTTCCGTTTTCATTTGCCTCGGCTTTCTCCTTTCACTATCTTTACAGCGTTGTTTAAGCAATACGACCGATGAAACGATATTTGTACGCCCTGCGCTATCTGGTTTCGATACATCTGCTGGGGCTTCTTTTCTTTGCCGCGTTCCGCCTGATATTGTTCATGCAAGGCTACGACTACCTGGCGGGTGAAAACCTGTCGGTACTCACCCGTGCCGAGGCTTTCGCCCGGGGCGTGTGGCTCGACAACGTGGTGGCCTGCTACATCATGATACTGCCGCTCACGGTGGTATCGATATGTGCCCTGCTGGGGTACTACGGGAAGGCGCTGTTCCGGGGTGTGGGCATCTTCTTCTCCCTTTTCTACGTGCTGGCCTTTGCCATATCGGCGGCCGACATACCCTACTTTGCCTACTTCTTCAAGCATATCAACGCCTCGATATTCAACTGGTTCGGCTACGCGGGTACCACATTGGGGCTGATGTTCGGCGAGTTTTCCTACATCGTCGCCTTCGTGCTCTTCCTCGCCCTCTCGATTCTCTTCGTCTTTCTGCTCCGCTGGTTGCGGCAACGCACCTGCCTCGACATCCATCGGGTATCGGACGAGAAATTTCACTGGCCCAACGAGCTGCTCATGCTGCTGGGCTCTATCGTGCTGATAGGCGGCTGCATGTTCGGCATCCGGGGCCGGGTGGGCTACAACCCCATCAAGGTGAGTGCGGCCTACTATTGCAACAATACGTTTTTGAATCAGTTGGGTGTGAGCCCGGCCTTCAATCTGCTGCGCAGCTCGCTGGAGGCTTCGAAATCGGAGAACCGCGAGATTGAGCTCATGGACGACCAGGAGGCCATCGCCCGCGTGCGCCGGGAATACCACATCGCCGACTCGCTGCCCGAGGTGTCGCCCATCGCCCGCCGGGTAGAGAACCCGGGCGAACCGACCCGCCAGAATGTGGTGCTCATCTTCATGGAATCGATGTCGGCCGAGCTGATGGGGCACTTCGGCAATCCGTGGCAGCTGACCCCCTTCCTCGACACCATCGCTACGAAATCGCTCTGCTTCAACCGATTTTTCTCGGCCGGCACGCACACCAACCACGCCATCCACTCCACGCTGTACTCCTACCCGGCTCTGATGAAACGCAACTCGATGAAGGGGGCCGTCATCCCCTTCTTTGCCGGATTGCCCACCATCCTGCAGGACAACGGATACAGCACCCTCTTCTTCATGACGCACGAGTCGCAATACGACAACATGAACGGCTACCTGCGCACCAACGGCTTCGACCGCATCTTTGCCCAGGAAGATTATCCCAAGGAGAAGGTGGTCAACAGCTTCGGCGTGCAGGACGACTTCCTCTACCAGTATGCCCTGCCGGTACTCACCCAGACGGCCCGCGAGGGTAAACCCTTCTTTGCCGCCCTGCTGAGCATCAGCAACCACCCGCCCTATGTGGTGCCCAAAGATTTCAAGGCCCGCAACAACACCGACGAGCTGCGCATCGTCGAGTTTGCCGACCACGCTCTGGAGCAGTTCATCACCCAGGCCAGCCGGGAGGAGTGGTTCGACAACACCATCTTTGTCTTTGTGGGCGACCACGGGAAGCTGGTAGGGACACCTCGCAGCGACATGCCCCTCAGTTTCAACCACGTGCCGCTGCTCATCTATGCCCCCTCGACCATCGAGCCGCGCCAGATCGACGACCTGGGCGGACAGACCGACATAGCTCCTACGCTGCTGGGGCTGCTGCAAATCGACTACGTCAACAACGGTTTCGGCGTAGACCTGCTGCGCGAGAAGCGTCCGGCGGTGGTCTTCACCTCCGACGATGCCGTAGGCTGCGTGAACGATTCGCTCTTCTACATCTATAAACCCAAGGATAACCAGGAGTGGCTGCTCGCCCACAAACAGACCATCGAACAGAGCGGCGACATAGCCGACCCGGCGGCCCGCCAATCGCTGCGCGACTACTCCTTCTCGATATTGCAAACGGCTCAATACCTGATGAGCAACGGCCTTACCGGCAAATACATAGGTTATCAACCCCGTTAAAAACCGATACCCGCCATGAACCGACTGTTTCGACTGATTTCTCTCGCCACCCTGCTGCTCCTCACGGTGCAGTGCCACAACCCCAAGACTCAAAAGTCGGGCGGGGAGGCGGCCAACGATACCCTCGTGCACTACGCCGACCTGCTGTCGATTACCCGTCACGACGGCTTTACCGACGTGGCCGTGACCAACCCCTGGGACACCACCCGACTGCTGCACCGCTATCTGCTCGTGCCCCGCGACGAAGAGCTGCCTGCCAATCTGCCGCAAGGTACGGTGGTGAGGACTCCCCTCGAAAAGACACTGGTCTACTCGTCGGTTCACGCCAGTGCCCTCGAGCTGCTGGGTGCGCTCGACCGGATAGGCGGTGTGTGCGACCTCGCCTACATCAAGACTCCGGCCCTGCTCGACCGGGCCAGCCAGGGCAAACTGGTCGACGCCGGCAACTCCATGAGCCCCGACATCGAGCGGGTGATGGAACTCTCGCCCAACGCCATTCTGCTCTCGCCCTTCGAAAATGCGGGCTATGGACGCATCGGCAAGATGGGCATCCCCATCATCGAGTGTGCCGACTATCTGGAAACTTCTCCGCTGGGCCGCGCCGAGTGGATAAAGCTGCTGGGGCTGCTCTACGGAAAAGAGGCCGAGGCCGACTCGCTCTTTGCCCAAATCGAACAGCGATACAACGCCCTGAAGGAGCAACTGGAACAAAGCGGCTCGAGACCGATGGTCATCAGCGAACTGAAAAGCGGCTCGGCCTGGTACATGCCGGGCGGCAAAAGCTACATGGCGCGCCTCTTTGCCGACGCCGGCGGCGCGTACCCCTGGAGCGACAACGGCGAGTCGGGCTCCATCCCCCTCTCGTTCGAAACGGTATTCAACCGGGCGGGCGAGGCCGACATCTGGCTCATCAAGTCGTTCAACGTGGGACAACTCTCCTACCGCGCCCTGCAGAAGGAGTATGCTCCCTATGCCCGTTTCAAGGCCTTCCGCAATCATAATATCTACGGGTGCAACACGGCCGAATGCAACTACTACGAAGAGACACCCTTCCGTCCCGACCTGCTCTTGCAGGAGCTGGCGGCCCTCTTCCACCCCGATCGCTTCCCCCACTATCAACTTCGTTACTTCCAACCCTTAGCCGAATGAACAAGCCTCGCCATTCCTCACGTGCCAAGCGCCTCATCGGGCTGCTCATCGTACTGCTGGTCGCCCTGTGTGCCGCCAACCTGTGGTTCGGGTCGGTGCAGATACCGGCCTCGGCGGTGTGGGATATTCTCTGCGGCCGGGAGAGCGAAAAAGAGGTGTGGCGCTTCATCGTACTCGAGTCGCGCCTGCCGCAAATGGTGGCCGCCCTGCTCTCGGGAGCCGCGCTGGCCGTGGCGGGCCTGCTGCTGCAAACGGCCTTCAACAACCCGCTGGCGGGGCCCTCGATACTGGGCATCGACACGGGGGCCAGTCTGGGCGTGGCACTGGTCATGCTCCTCTTCGGAGGAAGCCTGGGGCTCACCCAATCGACTACCCTCACGGGCTTTACCGCCATCATCGCGGGGGCCTTCGTCGGGTCCATCATCGTGCTGGGCACGATACTCTTCTTTTCGACTCTGGTCAAAAACAACATCATGCTACTCATCGTGGGCATCATGGTGGGATACGTCACCTCGTCGGTCATCTCGCTGCTCAACTACTTCTCCACAGCCGAGGGGGTACACTCCTACACCATCTGGGGCATGGGCAACTTCAGCGGCGTCACCGGCGAACAACTGCCCTACTTCGCCCTCTCGGTGGGGGTGGGGCTGGCCATCGCCATCCTACTCATCAAACCGCTCAACGCCCTGCTGCTGGGCGACCGCTACGCCGCCAACCTGGGGGTGAACATCAAGCTCACCCGCAACCTGCTGCTCATCGTCACGGGACTGCTCACAGCATCGACCACCGCCTTCTGCGGGCCCATCTCGTTCATCGGGCTGGCCGTGCCGCACATCGCCCGCCTGCTGCTGGGCACCTCGAACCACAACACCCTGCTGCCCGTCACGCTGCTCTGCGGGGCCGTCACCACGCTGCTGTGCAACCTCATCTGCATCCTGCCCGGCGAGTCGGGCATCCTGCCCATCAACGCCATTACGCCGGTGCTGGGGGCCCCGGTCATCATCTATGTGATTATCAACCAACGTAAAATACAATATTTCAACTGATGGAGAGCACGACCGCCATACTATCGGCTCAAGCGTTGAGCATCGGCTACCGCACGGGGCACCACGGGGTGAAGCAGATTCACCACAACCTCTCCTTTGCGCTGCATCGGGGCGAGCTCACCTGCCTGCTGGGTGCCAACGGGTCGGGCAAGTCGACGCTGCTGCGCACCCTGGCCGCGGCACAACCGCCTCTGGCCGGCACAATCACACTCGAGGGGCGCGACCTGTCGACACTCTCGGAGCGGGAACTCTCGCGCCTCATCGGGGTGGTGCTCACCGACAAGACCCAGACCGGCGGACTCACCGTCTACGAAATGGTATCGCTGGGGCGGCAGCCTCACACCGGATTCTTCGGACGGCTCGACCGCCACGACCGCCAGGTGGTCGACGAGGCCATCGAGGCCGCAGGCATCGCCCACAAAGCCGACACCTACATGGCGCAACTCTCCGACGGTGAAAAGCAAAAAGCAATGATTGCCAAAGTGCTGGCCCAGGAGTGCCCGCTGGTGATTCTCGACGAGCCCACCGCCTTTCTCGACGCCGTGAGCCGCATCGAGACCATGACCTTGCTGCACCGCATCGCCACTACGCAACACAAAGCGATACTGCTGTCGACTCACGACATCGAGCAGGCGCTCGTGCTGGCCGACCGGCTGTGGTTGCTGCGCAAGGGGCAAGGCTTGTGCAGCGGTGTGACCGAAGACCTCATCCTCAACGGCGATCTCGACACGCTGTTCGACCGCCGCGACATCTGTTTCGACCGCGCACACGGCAGTTACTACCCCTCGGTACAATGGGAAAAGGAGATTGTGGTCGAAGCATCCGACGAGACCCTGCTCCACTGGACGGTCAACGCCCTCAACCGCAACAGCTACGGCTGCCGCATCGCTCCCGACGAAGACACCTCTTCACTCCCCCGCCTGACGGTAAGCGACGCGCACACGCTCACCCTGCGCACCGCTGCCGGAGTGCAGCCGTTCACCACCTTTGACGCCCTCATCGAAGGGCTGAAAAAACAAGATTGATTTAGCCTCGCAGAGCCGAGACCATGGAGCGGGCAGCCTGCTCGGGCGCACCCGGCGCACCCAACCGACGGGCCACCAGATCGTAGCCGGCCAGCATGCGCTCGCGATTCTCTTCGTCGAACAGGCAAGCCAACTCGCGACGCAGATTCTCGACCGTAGCCCGGTAGCCCAGCAGCTCGCACACCACGGGAGCATCGGCAATGAGGTTGACCAGCGACACGTAGGGCACCCGCAAAATCTTCTCGAACGTCTTGTAGAACAGTTTGCCGCCACCTACCCAATAGCAGACCACCTGCGGCACCCGCAGCAAGGCGGTCTCGAGCGTAGCCGTGCCCGAGGTGACCAGTGCCGCCCGGCTCTGTTGCAACAGCCGGTAGGTCTTGCCCTGCACCACCTTCACCCGATGACCCTGCACATAGGGCGCATACAGCTCGGGTGCGATACCGGGAGCCCCCGCCACCACCAACTGGTATTCGGGATAAGCCTCGGCCGCCTCGATCATCATAGGCAGGTTGTCCTTGATTTCAGAGACCCGACTACCGGCCAGCAAGGCGATAATGGGTTTGCGCTCCAGCCCGCACTCGGTCACAAAGTCGTCGAACGTCTCGTCGGCCTGAGGACGAGCCGCCAGCTCGTCGACCGTGGGGTTGCCCACATACTCCACCGCATAGTGGTGGCGGGCATAGAAATCGACCTCGAAGGGCAAGATGGAGTAGAGTCGGTCGACATAGCGGCGGATGCTCTTCACCCGCCACTCCTTCCAGGCCCATATCTTGGGTGAGATATAGTAATAGACAGGGATATTCAAGTGAGTCTTTACATACTTGGCAATCTTCAGGTTGAAACCCGGGTAGTCGACCAGGATCACCACATCGGGACGCCAGGCGGCAATATCCTGTTTGCACAGGCGCATGTTGGCCAGTACCTTGTCGAGATTCATCAGCACCGGGATAAAACCCATGTAGGCCATGTCGCGGTAGTGCTTCACCAGCGTACCCCCGCAAGCGGCCATGAGGTCACCCCCGAAGTAACGGAACTCGGCGTCGGGGTCCTCCCGTTTCAACGCCTTCATCAAGTTCGAGGCATGCAAATCGCCCGAAGCCTCACCGGCAATCAGATAGTATTTCATAGACAAACCGATAGCATAATTGTTTCTACTCGATGCGCACGGCCGTACCGCTGCACGTCACCATCAGCATGCTGCCCGAACCGCCCACCGTTTCGTAGTCGAGGTCGATACCCACCACGGCATTGGCTCCCAGTCTCTGCGCCTCGCGCGACATCTCCTCGAGCGCCGTGTTCTTGGCCTCGCGCAGCACCTCTTCATAGGCGCCCGAGCGGCCGCCGAAAAAGTCGCGTATGCCGGCCAGAAAGTCACGCATCACATTGGCACCGATAATGGTCTCGCCGGTTACCACTCCGTAATAGGTCACAATTCGCCGCCCCTCTACCGTGGGCGTTGTCGTCAGTAGCATAATCTCTGTTTTTAGAATTATCTTCTACAAAAATAGTGCTCTTTTGCAACAACACAAACAAAACACCCGCAGATATGAAAAAGAGAACTCTCGGGCAGGACGTGCCGGTTATCTGATTGCGGGAACATGGATATACAATGTACAAGTTTCGGCAAGCATCCATCCTCGCCTCACGGGCGAGTCTCTACCAGAACCACGGTGACGTTGTCCTTCCCGCCGGCCTCGTTGGCCTGCCGTATCAGGGTCTCGACCCGCTGCTTCGCGGTGGGCTGTTCGGCAAGCACCTGTGCGATGGCCCTGGTAGGGAGCATGTCGTACAGCCCGTCGGAACAGAGCAGATATTGCGCGTCCGGCTCTACGGGAATAGTGGCCGTCCAGAAGTAGTCGGTCGTCCAGTCCAGCCGCCCCAGTCCCAAGGCCCGCGTAATCACATTGCGCCGGGGATGGTGCATGGCCTCCTCTTCGGTCAGGCGGCCCTCGTCCTCCTCGATACCCACCAGCGAATGGTCACGCGACAGTTTGGTCAATGCCCCCTCTCCGAATTGGTAACAACGCGTATCCCCCACATGGCACAGGTAGGCGACCGCCTGCCCGAAGTCGAACAGGAGGGCCGTAAGCACACACCCCATGTTATACCACCGGGGATTGGCCTGTTGCGACACAATCGAATTATTGGCATATATCACCGATTGCTTCAAGGCATCGAGTCCCAACTCCTCGACCGACAGCCCCTCCAGATAGTCTACCATACACTTGGCGGCCAGAGCTGCGGCTATTTCGCCCCCTTCGTGCCCACCCAGGCCATCGACCACGACAGCCAACAGATGACTGTCGTCACCCACAGGCTGAAGAAGATAGGTATCCTCGTTGTTCTGTCGACAACGCCCCACATCGGTCGCTCCATAACATACACTTTTCATCACATATTCGTTTTACATTTTACACTGGCTATCCGTTTCGTCCTCTCCCCGATTCCCCCTTGCAGCCACACACCGAATGCCACAGCGGAGCGTCTCGCGCCCCTTCTTGCCAAAGCCTGTTATCTCCTATGCTCCTTGTGCAACCAGTCCGTAAAATAGAAATGATTTTTCCCTTATCCCCTCTGTCTCGAAACAGAAATATCCATGTGGTAAATATAGCGAAAAAACAGCAGGAAACCAAGTTTCCGAATTTGAATTTTGCCTGCGGCCGAAAACAGGAGCCATTCAAAGAAATAGGCCGGCCCCTGCAATAAAGCCGCACAAAGCCCGTTTTTATAATACTATGAGAGCGATAACCGTTGCCATCACTTCGTTATGCCTGCTGGCGGCCATGCTGCTGACCGGCTGCATCGACGACGACTTCACCACGAGCCCGTCGCACGTGCTTGCGTTCTCGACCGACACGGTCGCCTTCGACACGGTATTCACCACGATAGGTACCTCGACCCGCTCGTTCCGCATCTACAACCCCAACAAGAAATCGCTCAACATCTCGAGCATCAAGCTGGCCGACGCCGAACACTCGGGATTCCATATCAATGTCGACGGCATGTCGGGCGACTACTTTACCGATGTCGAAATCCGGGGCAAGGACAGCCTCTATGTCTTTGTCGAGGCCAACATCGACCCCACCAACCAGGACAACCCCATCTTTATCGTCGACTCCATCGTCTTCCTCACCAACGGCGTGCAGCAGGATGTGAAGCTCACCGCCTACGGACAGGACGTCATCATCAAGCGGGGTGAGACCCTCACTACCGACACCCGGCTCACGGCCGACCGCCCTTACCTCATCTACGACAGTCTGGTGGTGGCTCCCGGTGCCACACTGCAACTCGACCCGGGCACCCGGCTGCACTTCCACAACCGGGCCTCGCTGCTGGTGCAGGGACGCCTGCAGGCCGAGGGTACTCAGCAGGCTCCCATACAGATACGGGGCGACCGGCTCGACCGCCTCTTTGCCGACCTGCCCTACGACAATCTGGGCGGACAGTGGGGCGGCATACACTTCTACCCCGAAAGCACGGGCAATGTCATCTCCCATGCCTATGTGAGGGGCATGAGTTCGGGCATCGTGCTCGACTCGTGTGCCACTGAAGAGATGCGCCTCGAGATTGCCAACTCGCGCATACGCAACTCGTCGGGCAACCTCATCACCTCGAACTACAGCCGCCTCTACTGCTGGAACAGCGAGCTGTCCGATGCTGCCGGGGCTGTACTCTCGCTCACGGGCGGCATAGCCGACTTCACCCACTGCACCATCGTCAACTACTACTTCTACGACGTCATCTCCTCGCCCATCGTCACGGTGAACTACTGCGCCGCAGCCGACTCAATCGACGGCGGTCTGCCCCTGCTGCGGGCCAGCTTCAACAACTCGATTCTCTGCGGCAAGACCTCCGAGGTGTCGGGCATCGACTTCATGGGCAGTCACGTCTTCTTCCGCTCGTGCCTCTTCAACTCCATGGGTACCGACGACGACAACTTCATCAACACCGTGTGGGGCGGCATGCCCCTCTTCAAGGCCACCGGCGAGGAGCATTACTACTACAACTACGAGTTGGGCTCCGAGAAGTCGCAGGCCATCGGCAAGGGCGACCCGGCATTTGCCGTACCCCCCCTCGACAAAGACATGTATGGCAACCTTCGTACCGACCGGGTCGACATCGGAGCCTACCAGTATGTGCCCCAGGCCGAGCCTCAGGAGTAGAACCTGCACACCGGTTTTGCAAATGCGCAACCCAGGTTATTACCTTGTATACCTTTTCTTAATAAAAGTTACAAAATAGAATCGTCTTTTCTATTTTTTGTTGCATTTTTCTTTTTTGCTCTCTCATTTTGCTAATTTTGTAAGAGTTATTTAATCCTCTTTTAAACATTTGCACTATGAGCGAAGAGATAAAACAGATAGCCGAACGGCTGGTAGGGCTGCGAGATGCACTCGACCTCACGCCCGAAGAGATAGCCGCCGCCTGCCACGTCGACGTGGAGACCTACCGCGGTTACGAGTCGGGCGAAAAAGATATTCCCGTGAGTTTTCTGCACCAGATAGCCCGCCACTACGGCGTGGAATTGCCGGCACTCATGTTTGGATACGAGCCCCGCATGAACGCCTATTTCCTCACCCGTAAAGACAAAGGGGTAGCCATCGAGCGCACCAAAGCCTACAAGTACCAGTCGCTGGCAGCCGGGTTTGCCAACCGCAAGGCCGACCCCTTCATGGTGACCGTAGAGCCTACGGCTCCCGAAGCGCCTTTCACCCTCAACACCCACCCGGGACAGGAGTTCAACATCGTGATGGAGGGGAGCATGCACCTGCGCATCGGTGAAAAAGAGCTGGTACTCCACGAGGGCGACAGCATTATTTTCGACTCCACCCGGCCACACGGCATGAAAGCTATTGGCGAAAAGCCGGTCAAGTTTCTGGCCATCATCTTCTGACGGTCCACGAAACGACCTATTTATTTATAAACATCAAAACGAAATCGAAGGGGACATTCCTCTCTCATATACACGATTATGTTAGAACGCTTTTTAGATAAGACCTCTTTCTCATCGCAGGAAGACTTCATGCAGAATTTCAAGGTAAAGGTACCCGAGAATTTCAACTTCGGGTATGACGTCGTAGACGAATGGGCCCGCATCGAGCCCGACAAGCAGGCCCTGCTCTGGACCAACGACCGGGGCGAACGCATCGACTTTACCTTTGCCGACATCAAACGCGAGAGCGACAAAACGGCCGCCTACTTCCAATCGCTGGGCATCGGCCACGGCGACATGGTGATGCTCATCCTCAAACGCCGTTTCGAGTTTTGGTTCTCGATTATCGCCCTCCACAAGCTGGGTGCGGTGTGTATACCGGCTACCCACCTGTTGACCGAAAAAGACATCATCTACCGTTGCAACGCCGCCGACATCAAGGCCATCGTAGCCTGCGGCGACGAGATTGTACTCGGCCATATCGACCGGGCACTTCCTGCTTCGCCCTCGTTGCAGCACCGCATCTCGATAGGCCCGATTATCCCCGAAGGGTGGGACGACTTCCACAAGGGTATCGAGGCGGCTGCCCCCTTCGTGCGCCCCGAGCACCCCAACAGCAACGACGACATCTCGCTGCTCTACTTCACCTCGGGAACCACCGGCGAACCCAAAATGGTAGCCCACGACTTCACCTATCCGCTGGGGCACATCATCACCGGCTCCTTCTGGCACAACCTGCACGAAGGCAGCCTGCACCTCACCCTGGCCGATACGGGTTGGGGCAAGGCCGTGTGGGGCAAGCTCTACGGACAGTGGATTGCCGGAGCCAACGTCTTCGTCTATGATTTCGAGAAGTTCAAACCGGCCGACGTGCTCGACATGATACACAACTACCACATCACCTCGTTCTGCGCGCCGCCCACCGTCTTCCGCTTCCTCATCCGCGAAGACCTTACGAAATACGACCTCTCGTCGCTGCAATACTGCACCATCGCCGGCGAAGCCCTCAACCCCAAGGTATACGAAGAGTGGCTGCGCCTCACGGGCATCAAGCTGATGGAGGGTTTCGGCCAGACCGAGACCACCCTTACCATTGCCACCTACCCCTGGGTAGAACCCAAACCGGGCTCGATGGGCATACGCAACCCGCAGTACGACATCGACCTGCTCACGGCCGACGGTCGCCCCGCCGAGGATGGCGAGCAGGGACAAATCGTTATCCGTACCGACCACGGCAAGCCGCTGGGCCTCTTCAAGGAGTATTACCGCGACCCCGAAAAAACTCGCGAGGTCTATCACGACAACATCTACTACACGGGCGACGTGGCCTGGCGCGACGAGGACGGCTACTTCTGGTTCGTAGGCCGTGCCGACGATGTTATCAAATCGTCGGGCTACCGCATCGGCCCGTTCGAGGTAGAGAGTGCCCTGATGACACACCCCGCCGTAGTGGAGTGCGCCGTCACCGGTGTACCCGACGAGATACGCGGACAGGTGGTCAAGGCCACCATCGTGCTCTCGGCCGCCTATAAGGAGAAGGCCGGCGAGGCCCTCGTCAAGGAGATACAGGACCACGTAAAACGGGTGACTGCTCCCTACAAGTATCCCCGTGTGATCGAGTTTGTCGACGAGTTGCCCAAGACCATCAGCGGCAAGATACGCCGGGTAGAGATTCGCGACAAGGACAATAAGGAAAAAGCTCAATAACCCCATAAAAACCGAGACCATGCAAGCAAGCAACGAATGGTTCGTGGCCGATGCCGAAAGCGAGGGGATGCCCCTCATCGTACGGGGCCGGCTGTTTCTCGACGCCCTCAGGCAGTCGGGGCGGTATACCACCCGCATCGCCCTCGTGTGGCCATACGGCGGCGACGGCAAGGGGCTGCCGACCGACAAGGAGACCCGGGGGCTCGACCTGCTCAACGAGCAGTTGCGCCAGAAGCTCGAAGATGAAGAGGCGGCCATACTCACCGCCATCTTCATCGGCAACCGGGCTGCCCGTTACGAATACTACGGCACGTCGGCCGAGGAGTTCGGCCGCATCGTCGAAGAGACCTTCGCCCAATATCCGCCCCTGCCCATACGGATAGGAGCCGAGAGCGACCCCGAGTGGAAGAGCTATATCGAGACCGTACAACAATTTGCCATACAGCCATGAGGTACAACTGCAAACGCATTGCCGTGAAGATAGGCAGCAACGTGCTCACCCGCCCCGACGGCACGCTCGACATCACCCGCATGTCGGCCCTCACCGACCAGATTGCCGACCTGCACAAGGCCGGCCTCGAGGTGATTGTCGTCTCGTCGGGGGCCGTGGCCTCGGGCCGCAGCGAGCTGCACATCGACCGCAAGCTCGACTCGGTATCGGCCCGGCAGCTCTTCTCGGCCGTGGGGCAGGCAAAGCTCATCAACCGCTACTACGAGCTCTTCCGCGAGCATCACATCGCCTGCGGACAGGTGCTCACCACCAAGGAGAACTTCTCGACCCGGCAACAGTACCTCACCCAAAAGCAGTGCATGGAGGTGATGCTCGAAAACCGCGTCATCCCCATCGTCAACGAGAACGACACCATATCGGTGACCGAGCTCATGTTTACCGACAACGACGAACTGTCGGGCCTCATCTCGGCCATGATGGACGTCGAGACGCTCGTCATCCTCAGCAACATCGATGGCATCTACAACGGCACACCGGGCGAGCCGGGCAGCCGGGTCATCACCGAGGTGCGACCGGGCGAGGAGCTGTCGCAATACATCCAGTCGGGCCGCTCGTCGTTCGGGCGGGGCGGCATGACGACCAAAAGCCACATTGCCCGCAAGGTAGCCGACGAGGGTATCGAGGTAATCATCGCCAACGGCAAGCGCGAAAACATCCTGCCCCTCCTGCTGCGTGAGGGGAGCACCGAGGTGTGCACCCGATTCATCCCCTCGCCCACGCCCATCTCGAGCATCAAGCGGTGGATAGCCCACTCCGAGGGGTTTGCCAAAGGGCGGCTGCACCTCAACGCGGGGGCCGTTGAGGCCATTCACTCGCAACAGGCGACCAGCATTCTGCCCATCGGGGTGACCCGGGTCGAAGGCGACTTCGAGCGCGACGACATCGTGCGCATTGTCGATGCCGACGGCCACACCATAGGGGTGGGACGTGTCGCGTTCGACAGCGAGTCGGCCCGCCAGCTCATCGGCAAGCAGGGAGCCCGACCGCTCGTCCACTGCGATTATCTCTACCTCGAGCAACTTTAACGGCAATCTTATTCCCGTACTCGAAAAAAAAGATTACTTTTGTTCAAATACACATATCACAGCCATGACTACCGATCTGTCACATATTCTCGACAATGCCCGGGTGGCCGCCAACAAGCTGAACCTCATCGACGATGCCACGATAGCCCGTGTGCTCTGTGCCGTGGCCGACGAGGCCGATCGGCAGGTCGACTACATTCTGCAGGCAAACCGCCGCGATCTGGAACGGATGTCGGAGAGTGACCCCAAGTACGACCGGCTGATGCTGACCCGCGAACGGCTGGCAGGCATCACTGCCGATATGCGACGCGTGGCCTCGCTGCCCTCGCCGCTGGGACGCACGCTGGCCTCGTACGACCGGCCCAACGGCATGCACATCGACAAGGAGTCGGTTCCGTTCGGCGTCATCGGCATCATCTACGAGGCCCGGCCCAACGTGACGTTCGACGTCTTCGCCCTCTGCATGAAGTCGGGAAACGTCTGCATCCTGAAGGGCGGCAGCGACGCCCACGACTCCAACACCGCACTTATCAACATTATCAACAGGGTGTTGATAAGTCATGGAATAGACTCTAATACAGCCGTTTTACTACCCAACGACCACCGTTATACCGACCAGTTGTTAACAGCTGTGGGTAAAGTCGACCTGGTTATCCCCCGGGGCAGCAGCCGACTTATCAACTATGTGCGCGAGCATGCCCTCGTGCCGGTCATCGAGACCGGGGCAGGGATATGCCACACCTACTTCGACGAGGCGGGCGACCTGGAGAAGGGACGCCGCATCGTGTGCAACGCCAAGACCCGCCGGGTGAGCGTGTGCAACGCCCTCGACTGCCTCATCGTCCATCAAAAACGGCTGACCGACCTGCCCGCACTCTGCGCTCCGCTGGCCGAGAAGCAGGTCATCATCTATGCCGACCCGCAGGCCCGTGACGCCCTCGCCGGACAATACCCCGACGAACTGTTGCAACCGGCTACGGCCGAGAGCTTCGGCACCGAATTTCTCGATTACAAAATGGCCATCAAGACCGTCGCCTCGTTCGACGAAGCTCTGGCACACATTGCCCGCTACTCGTCGAAACACAGCGAGTGTATCGTAACCGAGGACGAGGAACACAAGCGCCGCTTTACCCGGCAGGTCGATGCCGCCTGCGTCTACACCAACGTATCCACGGCCTTCACCGACGGCGGTCAATTCGGCTTCGGCGCCGAGATAGGCATCAGCACCCAGAAACTGCACGCCCGGGGGCCCATGGCGCTACCCGAACTGACGACCTATAAATACATCATTTCCGGCAACGGACAAACCCGCGAATAAACTACGATTATGAGACACTTCACCAACGTACACGACATAGGCGATTTGAAAACTGCCGTCCGCGAGGCCCTCGAAGTGAAGGCCAACCGCTTCGCCTACAAACACCTGGGACAGGACAAGACCCTGATGATGATCTTCTTCAACTCGAGCCTCCGCACCCGGTTGAGCACCCAGAAGGCTGCGATGAATCTGGGCATGAACGTGATGGTGCTCGACGTGAACCAGGGCGCCTGGAAGCTCGAGACCGAACGCGGCGTGGTGATGGACGGCGACAAACCCGAGCATCTGCTCGAGGCTATCCCCGTGATGGGCTGCTACTGCGACGTCATCGGGGTACGCTCCTTTGCCCGCTTCGAAAACAAGCGCGACGACTACGAAGAGAAGATTCTCAACCAGTTTATCCAATACTCGGGACGCCCCGTCTTCAGCATGGAGGCGGCTACCCGCCACCCGTTGCAGAGCTTTGCCGACCTCATCACCATCGAGGAGCACAAGCAGACCGAACGCCCCAAGGTGGTGCTGACCTGGGCGCCTCACCCCAAGGCGCTACCGCAAGCGGTACCCAACTCGTTTGCCGAGTGGATGAACGAGACCGACTACGAGTTTGTCATCACCCATCCCAAGGGATACGAACTCGACCCGCGCTTCGTGGGGAAGGCCCGCGTGGAGTATGACCAGCGCAAAGCCTTCGAAGGTGCCGACTTCATCTACGCCAAAAACTGGGCGGCCTATGCCGACCCGCACTACGGCAAGGTGCTGAGCACCGACCGTAGTTGGACGGTCGACAGCGAAAAGATGGCCCTCACGAACCACGCCTTCTTCATGCACTGCCTGCCCGTGCGGCGCAACATGATCGTGACCGATGACGTCATCGAGAGCCCCCAGTCGCTGGTTATCCCCGAAGCGGCCAACCGCGAAATCTCGGCCGAGGTCGTTTTGAAACGCATACTCGAATCTCTTTAATCAATAAATTCTACTCCTATGAAACGGTTTTTGATTCTCCTTTTGACAGTGCTCTTGCTCCCGGCATACACCCGGGCCGAAGAATTTGCCGACTATAAGTTCTGGAACGAGGGCAAGCTGACCTGGGACGACTTTCAGGATACGCTCAGTCTCAAAAGCGTACCCGCGGCTTTCACCGCCTTCCTGCGCATCGAGAAGACCAAAAACCGCGACGGAAACACCAGCACGGTACGCAACGAGGCCCAAGCCTGTTTCGACCGTCGGCACTCCTTTGCCGACTCGACGATGCGCACCGACAATCAACTGCGTTTCTTCCAGCTCAAATACGACCTGCTCGAGTTTTATCGCCGCCGGTTGCAGACCGAGCTGAACCTGGGCGTGGTGGGCATCGAGGCCGACAACCGCACCCGCCAGTATATGGACCTCTACAAGGAGCAAAGCCAGAAGGCCGAAGAGGAGACCGAACACGGACAAAACGAGGAGAAACTGCAAGAGTGGGAGTTTTACGTAACCAAAGAGCTCATCGAGAATCCCGCCCCGTCGATACCCCGCATCTCGCCCCGCCGGTTCGGCTACGGCTTCTACCTGGGTACGGGGGCATCGTGGCCCGTGGGCGACATCGAACACTATTGGGACCCCGCCTGGCAGATACACTTCGGCTTCGACCTGGGCTACATCAATACCCACCTGTTGTGCGACTTCTCGGCCGGTATGGCCCGCACGCGCCGCGACATCCGGGTACAAAAGGGCAACATCCACGACGTGTGGCTGCGCAACGGGCACAACTCCTACACCTCGATTTCGCTCAGCCTGGGCCAACAGTTGATTTCGACCAAATACTTCGCCCTCATGCCCTACGCCGGCTGCATCTGGTCGGGCTACTCCGATCAGGTGAAAATCCCCGAAGGCAGCAACGAACGGGCTACGCTGGCCTACGCCAACTTCAACTGGACGGCGGGCATCTGCTTCGACTACCGCTTCTCCAACACCATATCGATGGTTCCCTCGTTCTGGCGCGGACACCGCGAGATATTCACTGCGTCGATTCGGACCAAAATCTTTATCAACCGCGAACAATTCAAGAATTTCAATGCCATACAGGGCGACATGATTCGGGGCTGCAAACTGGGATTCTCCATCTCGTGCCTCGGCTTCAGCCGCTTGCTGCAAATCAAATAAGCATAGATACACGACATGAAACAATACCTCGACCTACTGCAACATGTGCTCGACCACGGCCTGCTCAAGGAGGACCGCACCGGCACCGGCACCCATAGCGTATTCGGCTACCAGATGCGATTCGACCTGCACGACGGGTTCCCCCTGCTCACCACCAAGAAACTGCACCTCAAGTCGATTATTTACGAACTGCTGTGGTTTCTCAAAGGCGACACCAATGTGAAATATCTGCAGGAGCACGGCGTACGCATCTGGAACGAATGGGCCGACGAGAACGGCGACCTGGGCCACATCTACGGTTACCAATGGCGTTCGTGGCCCGACTATAACGGCGGGCACATCGACCAGATAACCGAGGCCATCGAGACCATCAAGCACAATCCCGACTCGCGACGCATCATCGTGAGCGCCTGGAACGTCGCCGACCTGCCCCAGATGAATCTGCCCCCCTGCCACGCCTTCTTCCAGTTCTACGTGGCCGGCGGCAAACTGAGCCTGCAACTCTACCAGCGCAGCGCCGACATCTTCCTGGGTGTACCCTTCAACATCGCCTCGTATGCCCTGCTGCTTCTGATGGTAGCCCAGGTTACGGGGCTCGAGCCGGGCGAGTTTGTCCACACGCTGGGCGATGCCCACATCTACAACAACCACCTCGAGCAGGTACACGAGCAGCTCACCCGCGAGCCGCGTCCGCTCCCCAAGATGAAGCTGAACCCCGACGTGAAGAGCATTTTTGATTTCAAATACGAAGATTTCGAACTTACCGATTATAATCCGCACCCCCACATTGCGGGAAAAGTATCTGTATGACGCCCATGACTCCGATAGCCCTCATCGCCGCCGTAGCCGACAACGGTGCCATCGGTCGCAACCAGCAGTTGCTGTGCCATCTGCCCAACGACCTGAAACATTTCAAGACCCTCACCTCGGGCCACACCGTGGTGATGGGGCGCCGCACCTTCGAATCGCTGCCCAAAGGGGCTCTGCCCAACCGACGCAACATCGTGCTCACCCACAATCCCGAGCTCTCGTGGCCGGGGGTCGAGGTGGTGCACAGCCTCGACGAGGTGGCTTCCCTGTCGTCCGACGAACGCATCTTCATCATCGGCGGGGCCACCCTCTACAACGAGACTATCAACCGGGCCGACACCCTCTACATCACCCACATACACCACACCTTTGCCGACGCCGATACCTTCTTCCCCCCAATCGACGAGGCCCTCTGGACAAAAGAAGAGGTGCAGGAGATGCCTGCCGACGAACGGCACGCCTACCCCTACACCTTTGTCACTTATCGACGCAAACGGTAAACCTGCAAAGGAATTGCCCGAAAGAGAGGGGGTCAACGCCCTCCGCCGGTCGTGGTCACCTCGCCGTCGTTGTTGAACTTCACTTCGGTGACGGGCGCCGTATTCAGCTCAATCTGGTATCCCCACCTGTAGCGCGACACCTCTACGATGCCGGCATCGGGGTACTGCGTAGCCGTATAGGTGAGCAGATTGCCCGGCAGGATGCCTATCTGCAACGCCGAAGGCAACACCTGCAGATTGCCGTCGACCTCTTGCCAACCGCCGTCGCGGTAAAACTTCAACTCAAAACCGTTGCTCAACCACAATTTATAGCGGGGCTCATCGTCCTCCTCCTCGGCCTTGAGCACCTGCACATCGGCAAAGTAATTGTCGACAAACTGGTGAATGGCAGCCGGCAGATACTGATAGTCTACCCGCTTGTCATCGTCGCAAGAACTCATCGCTACCCAAGCGAACAAAACCATAAAACTGCACAAGATTTTCTTCATAAGACTCTTTTTTGAATGAATGACTATACAGCATCATAACAATATTAGAGGGTAATGGGTCATCTTTTTATGCAAAATTTTAGCTCGAAAGAGTACAAAGAGCAAAGCATTTTGTAACACGTTTGTAACAATCGCCTGTCATATTGCCACAAAAACCCCTGATTGTAAAAATAATGTTAAATACCAGCGATTTTTTTCTACTTTTTGCTTGCATATAAAATTATATGCGTACATTTGCAATGTGTTTTTCATGGTATTAGAATTAAGGTTAACAAAGATTGGTTGTCGTGATGACAATCAATTTTTTTTGTTTTAAACCTTTTGCGCCGGAATCGAGGGGTTTTCGTACCTTTGCCCCACCTAGACCAAAACTCGATTTCCCATGAAACTTCGTCTATTATCGTTTATCATCTTACTCGTTTCTATCCTCCCGGTTATGGCCGGTGACGGCAGTTCGGCCCAATCGCCCCTCACCGTATCGCAGGCCCTCGTCAAGAAAAACAACCAGAAAAGCTACTACGTGAGCGGATATATCGTAGGCGAATATCGCGACTACTCCAACAACAAGCATTTCTACTACCTGGCTCCGCCCTTCGACGGTACTTCGGCCTACCTGATTGCCGACGATGTAGACGAGATGGACCTGAGCCGAATGATGCCCGTACAGATAAAAGACTATGTCGACAACTACAACCTCGACGAAAACCCGCAATACTGGCGCAAGCAGCTCACCGTGAAAGGTACGCTCACCGACTACTTCACACTGCCGGGCATCAAGAACCTTACCGACTGGATTGCCCCGGCCGAACCGCTCGACGACGAGTCGCACTACTGGAATTTCTACGAGACTTTCGAGACGAAAAAAGCCTATATCTCCGCCGGAGAGCAAATGTACAACGGCGGCACCTACACCAGCAGCGAGACCTGTCGGTGGGAATTTGCGGGTGCTACCTACGGCGACAGTTCCAACGACATGAAGTGGGACAACGCCGCTGCTCACCTGCGCCTCACCCAATCGACCAGCGGCAGTCCGGGCTATATCTGCATGCTCGACGACAAACCCGACGGCATAGGCTATATCCGCCTGTGGGCCGCCCGCTACAAAGAGGACAAAGGAGCCGCCTCGTTCGGCATCTTCCTCTCCAACGACCAAGGAGAAAGCTGGGAGACCGTGCAAACCGGCATTGCCATTGAAAAAGAACTCACCGAATACCAGTTCAAGATTATGCGCCCCGGCACCTGGCGCATCAAGATTGCCAAGACCGACCCGTCGGCCAACGGCATAGACATCGACAACATACACATCAGCGACTACTACACCCCGTCGGCCGTTACAGCTACCTCTACCGAGGCCACAACTCGCCTGTGGGGTACCCAAGGCACTCTCTGTTTCGAAGCCTCACAGCCTGTCAACCTCCGCATCCATACCCTCGACGGCACTCTCGTAAGCGAGCAACATATCGCCGGCCACGGCTCCCTGCCACTCCCTGCGGGATTCTACCTGGTATCGACACCGACCAGCACCGTGAAGGTGGTGGTGCGATAGTACGCCAACTTGTTTGTCGATGCAATCGATTCGAAATTCAAATACAAAAAAACGCCACATCGCATGATGTGGCGTTTTCTATATTCGGTAACCCTATCTCTTGATTACTCCTCGTTCAGAGTAACACGCTTGAAGGCAACAGCCGTAAGCTCTTTGTTGCTGGTTTGGAGATATTGTTGAATGTTGTGCTTCGGATCTTTTACGAACGATTGCTCGAGTAGACAAACCTCTTGATAGAATTTGTTCAGACGACCTTGAGCAATCTTGTCGAGCATCTCTTCCTTCTTACCCTCTTGACGAGCTTTCTCTTTAGCGATTTCGAGCTCTTTAGCTACCACGTCGGCAGGAACATCCTCGCGACGAACAGCCAGAGGACTCATAGCGGCAGCCTGCATGGCTACGTCGTGAGCAACTTGATAGTCGGTATCGGCCAAATTGAAACCTACGATGGTAGCCAGTTTGTTACCCGGGTGAACGTATGCCGTGGTATAGGGAGCCGAGATAGCCTCGTAGTAACCGAGTTCCATCTTCTCGCCCGTTTTACCAATCTCGTCAACAATCAGGTTGGCAACGGGAGTACCGTTGATTTCCAAAGCCTTTACAGCGTCCATATTGGCAGCTTTTGCATCGATGGCAGCGTTGAGGATAGCACGGGTCAACTCTACGAACGATTCGTTCTTAGCCACGAAGTCCGTTTCGCACTTCAAGGCAACGATAGCAGCGAAATCGCCTTTAGCGGCAGCCAAAACACAACCTTCAGAGGCTTCGCGGTCTTCGCGTTTTGCAGCGACGGCCTGACCTTTTTTACGAATAATCTCTTTTGCAGCTTCAATATCACCATTGGTCTCGGTCAATGCATTTTTGCAATCCATCATACCGGCACCCGTCAGTTTACGCAGCTTGCTGATTTCAGCCATTGTAACAGCCATATACTTAATCTCCTATTCTTTAAATTAGAAACAAACAAAGAGTGGAGTCGGTTCTTTGACTTCACTCTTTGTCTTTTGATTATTTTTATTCTTCTACTTCTTTAGCTTCGGCTTCAGGAGCTTCCTCGGCATCGGCAACCTCGGCATCATCGGCTTTCTTGCGCGAGATACGAGCTTTGCGCTCTTTCTTTACAGGAGCCTCCTCGCCTTCGGCAGGAGCATCTTCTTTCATAGCTTTGCGCTCTTCCAGACCCTCGGCAATAGCACCGCAAACGGCGTCGAGGATAACTTCGATCGATTTCGAAGCATCGTCGTTGGCAGGAATTACGAAATCTACGTCATTGGGGTTGGAGTTGGTATCGACCATGGCAAATACGGGGATACCCAGACGGTTGGCCTCGCGTACGGCGATATGCTCTTTGAGAACATCGACAACAAACAGGGCCGACGGCAGACGGTTCAGGTCGGCAATGCTACCCAGCGTCTTCTCCAATTTGGCACGTTGACGAGAGATTTGCAGTTTCTCACGTTTCGACAGGTTGTCAAACGTACCGTCTTTTTCCATCTTGTCGATGGTCGACATCTTCTTCACAGCCTTGCGGATTGTGGGGAAGTTGGTCAACATACCACCCGGCCAACGCTCGATCACATACGGCATATTTACGGCAGAAGCCTTGTCGGCAACCACTTGTTTAGCTTGTTTCTTCGTAGCTACGAACAGGATTTTCTTGCCCGATTTGGCAATCGATTTCAAGGCAGCAGCGGCCTCGTCGATTTTGGCTACGGTTTTGTACAAGTCGATGATGTGGATACCGTTACGCTCCATGAAGATGTAAGGAGCCATAGCGGGATTCCATTTTCTTTTCAAGTGTCCGAAGTGAACACCGGCTTCCAATAATTGGTCAAAAGTTGTAATAGACATTGGTTTGATTTTAATTTGTTTACATTCTACTTATACAACCTCAAGGTAGCTTACCCCACAATAGGGTAAAGTCCTTGCGATTTGGATACTAAACACAAATATATCTTCGGCACAGGGCCGTCGCATATTAACGTTTACTGAACTGGAATCTCTTACGAGCTTTGGGACGTCCCGGTTTCTTACGCTCAACAGCACGCGGGTCGCGAGTCATGAAGCCTTCGGCTTTGAGGGCCGACTTGTCTTCGGGGTTGATTTTTACCAAAGCACGCGAGATAGCCAAGCGCAGAGCCTCGGCCTGGCCTTTGAAACCACCACCGTTCAGGTTTACTTTGATATCATATTTCTCGGCAACGCCCAGTTTTTCGAGCGGTTGCTTTACAATGTATTGAAGTATCGAAGAGGGGAAGTAAACGGCCAACTCTCTTTTGTTTATGGTTACTACACCCGTACCTTCGCTCACAAATACTCGTGCTACTGCGGCTTTACGTCTGCCTAATGCATTAACTACTTCCATATTACTTATTTAAGGGTGTTAATATCAATTGTTTTGGGGGTTTGTGCAGCGTGGGGATGCTCGCTACCTGCATAGATATATACATTTCTCAGCAGTTGAGCGCCCAGTTTGTTTTTGGGAAGCATACCTTTCAGCACACGTTTGAATAATTTCGATTCTCCTTTTTTCATCAGAACAGCAGGAGAGAGCTCTCTCTGACCACCGGGATAGCCCGTAAAGTTCAGATAAACCCGATCAGTCCATTTTTTACCCGTCAATTGCACTTTGTCAGCGTTGATGATAATCACGTTATCACCGCAATCTACATGAGGAGTATAGCACGGTTTGTATTTACCACGCAATATCTTAGCAACTTTTGCACACAGACGACCCAAAACTTGGTCGGTTGCATCTACTACAACCCACTCTTTCTTAGCGGTCTCTTTGTTTGCAGAAATGGTCTTATAACTTAAAGTATCCACCGTTTATTGTTTTAATAATTAAACACTTAAATAACAGCAGTGCATACATTCCCGGCCAAAGGAATAACGACTGCCATTCAAATTTTCTCAAATTTGGGTAATAATCGGACTGCAAAGGTACACGCTTTTTATTTGAAAAACAAAAGATTTTGATTTTTTTCTTCGTAAATAGCCTTCAACCCCACAACATTATGATAAAACCAAACTATCCCCACGCAAAAATCGACTAACCAGCGCCAACCCGTCGGCCTATTAGAAAAAAGATAGAAGAGCAAAGGGGGGGCGCTTCTTTTGTGTCACCCCGCACTCGATGCGGGGACCAGTTCATGACATAAGAGGAATAGCAACAGTGACTCTTCCCCGGATATTTCTGGATTCCGCGTCGGGGCGCGGTATGACTAAGGGTGTCACCTCGCACTCGATGCGCACCGTGTCACCTCGCACCCGATGCGGGGTCCAGGAAAGTGAATCTTACGGGTAATCTTGTCGGTGTGACTAGATGCCGCATCCAAGTGCGGCATGACCGAAGCGCGAAGCCATCCGGCCTATGGGAGAAAGCGGAAAGAAAAATGACGGAGAGGGACGAACAAGGGAAAAAGATGTTTGAGCCGAAGCGAATCAGTCGAAGGGCCCGGAGCTGTATAGCCAGCCGAACGGCTGCTGCAAAGCGAGCCCGGCGAGTTCTTTTTCCCCGGACCTCGCAGTCATTTTTCAGCTTTCGGACATCAGCCGGGAGCTTTCTTTTGATTTTCCCTTTTCTTTTGCGGGAAAAGAAAAGGGAGATTCAGGACGCACGGTCCGTGCGTCCCTACTGGCCCGGACGGTACTGCTGACTGTTTTCTTTGGGTATAAACCACG